>NZ_JBNEQE010000039.1:0-851 GCF_049894025.1 Enterococcus sp. LJL51 | reverse complement strand
AAGGATTCCGTAATGTAACTATCGGAAGCATTTCTATCCCAATTATCTACTGTAAAAATTCCAGTACCACAATTATAGGCAAGACTTACCATCGCATCGAATTGATTTTGATTAAACGAACGAGTAAAGTAGTTGCTTACTGCGTTTTCATAAGCCACTATATCTCTCTTAAATTGCTCATCTGCTTGTGCTTGCGTCCATGTTGTAACTCCAGGAACTAAACTCGTTTGCCCCTTTCGTTCCGCATGTCCCCAACCAATGGTAATCATTCCATCACTAAGATCATAAGCTGTGAGTCTGCATCCTTCGAATTTCTTGATTAGGGTTTCACCCTTAACACCTAAAGTCGAGGCCTTCTCTTCAGGAGTTGACGTGCCGCTGGTTGAAATCCATTGATCCAGATTTAAAATATCCGTAATAGGATCTTCTCCAACATTCTTCTTCACAGGAAACCCCGCCCAGTTAGCTTGCCAACTATCAGATCCGATTTTTACCCAAACGTGTCCATAGCCGCCACCACCATTTCTATTAACTGCAATGTTAAGCGTACCAGAACCGACGTTTGCAATTCCTTCTGAAACGTACGTAACTGGGATATCTTTTGCATTTCCACGCGCAGCATATGGATTTGGTGCGCCAACAAATTCAAGAATGTTCTTAATTAAGCTAACACATTGTCCATTTAATCCGGCATTAGATTTATCGACCGTTATTTGACCGATAAGACTATCAAGAAAACTTTTTACTTCTCCAATTGTTTTTGCCATAAGTTTTCCTTTCTTTACTTTTTTGTAAGATCTTACAACGTTAGTATAGCGAATATAAGTGTTTTCTAACTGTCAACTTACTGT
>NZ_JBNEQE010000038.1:0-1251 GCF_049894025.1 Enterococcus sp. LJL51 | reverse complement strand
GGCACTGACCCCCAAGAATGAGAATATAAAAAAGAGGCACCTCCGTTGAATTTATTTTATATAATAAATTTAGCGGAGGTGCTTTTGATGAAGAAAAAAATGGCGTATTCTCTTGAAGTCAAAGAGAAAGTAATTGAATTGAAAATTGAAGGAAAGACAACAAAAGAGATACTAGAGCTGACAGGGGTTAAAAGTAAAACACAAATCGATAACTGGTGGGGTTGGTATAGAAAGGGAGAAATTCATCGATTTCATCGTCCGATGGGAAAACCTGTTAAAGAAGAGAAAAGTGAAATTGAGCAATTGAAGGAGCAACTACGTCAAAAAGAACTAGAAATTCATGTGCTAAAAAAATACAGAGAATTGGAAAGGAAGTGGTTGCGTCAGTAGTTATCCAGTTAGTAGAAGAACTAAAAAGCATCTATAAAATCAAGGATATCTGCAAGGTCTTAACTGTCGCACCATCAACTTACTATCGCTGGAAAGCAAAAGCAGTTTGTTCAGATCCTATTGAAAAAAAAGTAGGAGAATTATGTAAAAAGAATCATTATACTTACGGATATAGAAAAATCACAGCCTTAATTCGTAGAGAAGAAATCGTTAATTCTAAAAAGATTCAGCGGATTATGCAAGCCAATCGTTGGAACTGCCGCGTACGGATAAAGAAAGCACAACGCCCAGGAACAGCTCACTATCGTACAAAGAATCATTTAGCGAGACAGTTTCAATCGGACAAGCCTTATCAAAAGCTAGTAACAGACGTTACTTATCTACCTTACGGAGAAAAAATGCTTTATTTATCTTCTATCATGGATTTATACAATGGAGAAATTGTCGCATTTAAAATTAGTGACAAACAAACCGTTTCTTTAGCTGTGGAAACCTTAGAACAGCTAGAACTCCCAAAAGGTGTTCTCCTTCACAGTGATCAAGGATCAATCTATACTTCCTATGCCTACTATCAACTGTGCAAAGAAAAAGGCATCATCCGCAGCATGTCCCGAAAGGGAATGCCAGCAGATAATGCCCCGATAGAATGTTTTCATTCCTCGTTAAAGTGTGAAACATTCTACCTAAACATAGAGCCAAAATACTCTACCACTACTGTAATAGATATTGTCACAAATTACATTAAGAATTATAATACCCATAGAATTCAACGGAAGTTGGGTTATCTATCACCGATAGCCTATCGAAAACAGACCGTTTAATCGCCTCTCTTTTGCCCTCTCACTTTTGGGGGTCAGTGCC
>NZ_JBNEQE010000037.1:0-1288 GCF_049894025.1 Enterococcus sp. LJL51 | reverse complement strand
TTTCTGGTCGGAAAATGGAATTTCTGTTGGATGACAGCTATCGTATGCGCTGGTTAGCGAACCACGAACAAGTCAGCTATCGCACCATTAATCGATTCAGAAGTCAGGAGACAACGGCAGGTCTGTTAGAGGAAGCCTTTGTTTTATTTCGTCGTCAGCTGATTACGAATCAAGTCATCGATAATGAAGCCCTTTTTATCGATGGCACAAAAATCGAAGCAGATGCCAACAAGTTTAGCTTTGTTTGGCGGAAAGCAACGAATCGCTATGAAGCTGCTTTAGATGAAAAATCGAACGCCTTTTATCAAGCCCTTTATCAAGAAGAAATCTTACCTTGTCTGAAAGAAGAACAGCAATCCGACGGATTGACGAGCCATCAGCTGGAAGAAATCGCTCATCATTTAGAAGCGGAGTTACAGGAAACAGAAGAACAATTACAGGATGAAAAACAGAAAGACAAACAGAGCCAATTCAAGAGAAAACGAAGAACCTATAAAAAATATCTGCGAAAAGTTCAAGCAGACTACCTGCCAAGAAAACAAAAATATGAAGCGTATAACCGCCTTTTTCAAGAACGAAATAGCTTTTCTAAAACAGATACCGACGCCACATTTATGCGAATGAAAGACGATTACATGCGTAACGGACAGTTAAAACCAGGCTACAATTTACAAATCGCAACAGAAAATCAGTACGTCTTAGCGTATGATTTATTCCCAAATCCAACCGATACAAAAACCTTAAATCCGTTCTTAGATAGCTTTTTAGAGCAACACAAGGAATTACCCGAATATATTGTGGCGGATGCCGGTTATGGTAGTGAAGAAAATTACATGTATATCCACGATATATTAGACAAGACACCGTTGATTACCTATGGTGGCTATCATAAAGAAACCAAAAAGAAAAACAAAGACAATCCTTTTATCGTTGAAAACTGGCGCTATCTTGAAGAAGAAGATACCTATATTTGTCCTGCCCATCGGGCAGTTCCTTTCAAACAATACAGTCGTAGAAAAGACCGTGGCGGGTTTGTCCGAGACTTCAAAATCTATGAATGTGAGGATTGTCGGGCATGTCCTGTGCGGAGTCAATGTACGAAAGCCAAAAGCAATCGGAATCGACAGATTCAAGTGAACAATTCATGGCGTTACTTCAAAGCAGAATGCAAGAAGAAGCTTTCAGATGAAAAAACAGGTTCGATTTATCGACAACGGAAAATCGATGTAGAACCAGTGTTTGGGCATCTAAAGGCTCATTTGGCGTTCCATCGTTTCCATTTACGTGG
>NZ_JBNEQE010000036.1:0-1880 GCF_049894025.1 Enterococcus sp. LJL51 | reverse complement strand
GAAACACAACAACGGATTGCCGAGTTCCATCAACTTAAAACTTTTTCAAAAAAAGAGTTGACATCTTATCGGAGATTTGATAAGATATAAAAGTTGCTGCGAGGCAATGATGTAGACCTTTGAAAACTGAACAAAGTAAGACAAACCAAATGTGTAGGGCGTTTTGATTAATTCAAAACAACAAACATTTTTAACAAGCAAGCAATATGCTAGCAAACAAATGAGCTTAACAATCGCGAGATTGTTCTAACTTTTATTATGAGAGTTTGATCCTGGCTCAGGACGAACGCTGGCGGCGTGCCTAATACATGCAAGTCGAACGCTTCTTTTCTACCGAGTGCTTGCACTCACTTGAAAAGAGGAGTGGCGGACGGGTGAGTAACACGTGGGTAACCTGCCCATCAGAAGGGGATAACACTTGGAAACAGGTGCTAATACCGTATAACAATAGGAACCGCATGGTTCTTATTTGAAAGACGCTTTCGGGTGTCACTGATGGATGGACCCGCGGTGCATTAGCTAGTTGGTGAGGTAACGGCTCACCAAGGCCACGATGCATAGCCGACCTGAGAGGGTGATCGGCCACACTGGGACTGAGACACGGCCCAGACTCCTACGGGAGGCAGCAGTAGGGAATCTTCGGCAATGGACGAAAGTCTGACCGAGCAACGCCGCGTGAGTGAAGAAGGTTTTCGGATCGTAAAACTCTGTTGTTAGAGAAGAACAAGTGGGAGAGTAACTGCTCCCGCCTTGACGGTATCTAACCAGAAAGCCACGGCTAACTACGTGCCAGCAGCCGCGGTAATACGTAGGTGGCAAGCGTTGTCCGGATTTATTGGGCGTAAAGCGAGCGCAGGCGGTTTCTTAAGTCTGATGTGAAAGCCCCCGGCTCAACCGGGGAGGGTCATTGGAAACTGGGAGACTTGAGTGCAGAAGAGGAGAGTGGAATTCCATGTGTAGCGGTGAAATGCGTAGATATATGGAGGAACACCAGTGGCGAAGGCGGCTCTCTGGTCTGTAACTGACGCTGAGGCTCGAAAGCGTGGGGAGCAAACAGGATTAGATACCCTGGTAGTCCACGCCGTAAACGATGAGTGCTAAGTGTTGGAGGGTTTCCGCCCTTCAGTGCTGCAGCAAACGCATTAAGCACTCCGCCTGGGGAGTACGACCGCAAGGTTGAAACTCAAAGGAATTGACGGGGGCCCGCACAAGCGGTGGAGCATGTGGTTTAATTCGAAGCAACGCGAAGAACCTTACCAGGTCTTGACATCCTTTGACCACTCTAGAGATAGAGCTTTCCCTTCGGGGACAAAGTGACAGGTGGTGCATGGTTGTCGTCAGCTCGTGTCGTGAGATGTTGGGTTAAGTCCCGCAACGAGCGCAACCCTTATTGTTAGTTGCCATCATTCAGTTGGGCACTCTAGCGAGACTGCCGGTGACAAACCGGAGGAAGGTGGGGATGACGTCAAATCATCATGCCCCTTATGACCTGGGCTACACACGTGCTACAATGGGAAGTACAACGAGTCGCTAACCCGCGAGGGTATGCAAATCTCTTAAAGCTTCTCTCAGTTCGGATTGCAGGCTGCAACTCGCCTGCATGAAGCCGGAATCGCTAGTAATCGCGGATCAGCACGCCGCGGTGAATACGTTCCCGGGCCTTGTACACACCGCCCGTCACACCACGAGAGTTTGTAACACCCGAAGTCGGTGAGGTAACCTTTTGGAGCCAGCCGCCTAAGGTGGGATAGATGATTGGGGTGAAGTCGTAACAAGGTAGCCGTATCGGAAGGTGCGGCTGGATCACCTCCTTTCTAAGGAATATTACGGAGACCTACACGGTTTGTTCTTACTTTGTTCAGTTTTGAGAGGTTTACTCT
>NZ_JBNEQE010000034.1:0-4148 GCF_049894025.1 Enterococcus sp. LJL51 | reverse complement strand
TTTCTTCTCTCTGGATGTTATTCTATCCAGCTGTCTGAAAGTCATTGTCTCGTCTTGCGACATGTAATAATATATCAAGTTTCAACGCTTAGGTCAATCAAAATATTGCATTTTTTTCAACTTTTTTTCATTACCGACCATTCACTGCTATTACCTTGTTAATCGTTCGCTTTGCCACCGTTTTCTATTTAGTGTTTCTTAATTTTTGGTAATGTAATTAAAATTTCTGTAATATATACGAGTTTTTATCCCTTTCTGCTTTTTTTTGATAGAATATGAGTGATGATATTAATGATTTGGAGGAGTATAACTATATGAAGATTTTAGTAGCAGATGACGACAAGGAGATTGTAGAGCTTCTAAGCATCTACATTCACAACGAAGGATATGAGGTAGTCAAGGCATATGATGGAAAGGAAGCCTTATCTAAGATAAGAACAATTCCTGATATTGATTTACTGGTGCTGGATATTATGATGCCCGTTATGGACGGCATGCAGGTTGTAAAAGAATTGCGTAAGGAGTCTCAAGTACCAATTATTATGCTGACTGCAAAAACAACAGATATGGATAAAATTAAAGGTTTAGTTGCCGGTGCGGATGATTATGTTACAAAACCGTTTAATCCATTAGAAGTGATGGCACGAGTTAAATCAATTTTGCGGCGCAGTCAGATGCAGGTGAAGCTTAACGAACCTGACGTATTGGAAATTGGCTCACTGATTATTAATAAAGATTCTCATGAGGTTAAAACAATTGACGACAAAGAAATACAATTAACTGCGCTGGAGTTCGGTATCCTCTATTTATTAGCCAGCCATCCAAACCGAGTATTTAATGCCGACGAAATTTTTGAGCGTGTTTGGCAGCAGGAAAGTGTTGTCTCCGCCAAAACGGTTATGGTTCATGTCAGCCATTTGCGCGATAAGATAGAAGAAGCAACTGGTGGAGAAAAAGTGATTCAGACAGTTTGGGGTGTGGGGTACAAAATTGATGCCCGTTAACAATCAGCGGAAGGTGGAAAAACAGAAACGGATCGGCTTAACATCTAAAGAAGTAAGTGAGCTGCTGGCCGAAGGAATTTTAACAGTTATTCTTTTACTACTATTAAATGTGGCGATAATTGTTTTGCTTTATCAGTTTATCCAGACTTCCCCAACTTTAAGAAATGTGATATTCGGAACAAAAGGTGTTCTAGCTGATTATCTGGATACAGATGTTTTTTGGAGCTGGAGTAAATTTGTTATTCCAATTTTTCTAATTATTGACGGGTCTGTTTTATACTGGCGGTTAATTCGCCGCTATCGTCAGATGCAGCTGCGTCATATTATCAGTGAGCTTCATTATATAGCGGACGGAAATTATGATCATAGAATCCCCTTTGAATTAAGTGGTGATTTGGCGAAAGTCATTTCCAGCATCAACGGACTAGTTGATAGTACGGTAGCTGCTATTGAGGATGAACGGCGGATTGAAAACTCTAAAGATGAATTAATCACAAATGTCAGTCATGACATACGGACACCTTTGACATCCATCATTGGCTACTTGGGATTGATCGAGGATCGTCAATTTCATTCCCAAGAAGAGATTCTCAAGTATACTCATACTGCTTATGTAAAAGCGAAGCAAATGAAGCTTTTAGTAGATGACTTATTTGAATACACTAAGGTGAGACAGCCTGCTGTTCCTCTAAATGCCATCACCTTCGATATGGCTCAGCTTTTGGAACAGCTATCTGTCGATTTCGAACTGGAAGCAAACAAACGGGGCATGGACATCTCTGTTAAAGCTATTCCAGAAGCTATTCCTATGGAAGGCGACACAGAAAAACTAGTCAGGGTATTCAACAACCTCCTATCTAATGCCTTGAAATATGGAAAAGGCGGCAAACACATTTTAATAGAAGCAACAAAAGTCGGAACCGAGGTGGTTGTGGCTGTCCGTAACGACGGTTCTCAAATTCCGCAAAAATCGTTAGATCAGCTTTTTGACCGTTTTTACAGAGTAGAGGAATCACGCTCTCAAGAAACAGGTGGGACTGGTTTAGGATTGGCTATCGCTCAAAGTATCGTTGCCTTACACGGGGGATACATCTATGCTAAGTCAGATACGGATTGGACTTCCTTTATTATCCATCTGCCTATTCAAAGAAATGCAGCTCCTGTTAATCAACGAGTTTCTGACCACCATTGACATCTTGCATAAAATTTTGTATGCTAATTGCAAACGTTGAGAAATAGTATTTATAGCACTGAATTTCAGAGAGCCTGTAGTGGTGGAAGCAGGTATTCATCTATAAAGAATCCGTCTCTAACTTATGTGTCTGGTGAAATAAATCAGACCGGCAGCAGCCGTTATCTGTTAATCAAGTGCAGCCATCTGGCTGAACTTGGGTGGCAACGCGAGATTTCAGTCATTTCGTCCCAAGATATTTTTTGTGGACGGAGTGGCTTTTTTTTGTTGGCATGTGATTTCAGAAAGCACTTGTTTGGCAGCAGCGGCAGCTAGAAGTTGTTTTGGTTTACTATTTACTTAAATACTGGAGGGAACTATATGTTAGATGTAAAAATGATTCGTCAAAATTTTGCAGAAGTACAGCAAAAATTGAAAACCCGCGGGGTTAAGGAAGAGGTTTTAACTGAGTTTTTGCGTTTAGATGAAAGCCGCAGAGCGCTTTTGGTAAAAACCGAGGAGTTAAAGAAATATCGAAATGATGTTTCAGCAGAAATTGCTCTTTTGAAAAGAAACAAAGAGGACGCTGCTGCTAAAATCAGTGAAATGAAAGAAGTAGGCGGAAAAATCAAAGCCTTAGATACAGAAATTGCTGCTATAGATGAAAAGCTGAACGCTATTACTTCTACCTTACCTAACCTGCCCCATGCTTCTGTTCCAATCGGTGAAGGCGAAGACGAGAATGTTGAAATCCGAAAATGGAGTACACCACGCAGCTTCGATTTTGAACCGAAGCCTCATTGGGAAGTAGCCGAACGCTTGGGAATTCTTGATTTTGAACGGGGAGCAAAGGTCACTGGCAGCCGATTTGTTTACTATAAAGGACTGGGTGCACGTTTAGAACGGGCTTTGTATAACTTCATGCTGGATTTGCATGTCTATGATCATGGCTACACAGAAGTTATTCCGCCATATATCGTTAACAGTAACTCTATGTTTGGAACAGGTCAGTTCCCCAAATTTAAAGAAGACGGTTTTCAACTGGAAGGAACTGACTTTACACTGATTCCAACTGCTGAAGTCCCTTTAACAAACTACTATAACAATGAGATTCTAGATGGAAAGGAATTACCGATTTACTTTACCGCACTAAGTCCTTCTTTCCGTTCTGAAGCGGGAAGCGCTGGTCGTGATACTCGCGGCTTGATTCGTCTGCATCAATTCAACAAAGTTGAGATGGTTAAATTCAGCAAGCCTGAAACCTCTTATGAAGAATTAGAAAAAATGACTGCAAATGCTGAAGAGATTTTACAGAAATTGAATCTGCCGTATCGTGTTATGGCTCTATCTACTGGTGATATGGGCTTCTCTGCTGCCAAAACCTATGACTTGGAAGTTTGGATTCCTGCTCAGGATGTCTACCGGGAAATCAGCTCATGCTCAAACTGCGAAGATTTCCAGGCGCGCAGAGCAATGATTCGTTACCGTGACGACGAAGAAAAAGTCAACTATCTACACACCTTAAACGGCTCTGGTTTAGCGGTTGGGCGAACTGTGGCTGCCATTCTTGAAAATTATCAGAATGAGGATGGAACAGTCACTGTACCTGAGGTTCTGATTCCTTATATGGGCGGTCTTAAAATAATTGAGTAAATAATACATCTTTTTAAGAGGGAGTGGGACATAATCCACTCTCAAAAAGAAAATAAGCCTGATTTTGATGATGAATGTCAAAATCGGGCTTGTTTTTTCTTTTTCTCTTCTCTTTCTCTCCATATATTTTCCTAATTTTCTTAGATTTAGTGCCATGAGAGCCAAACCAACATCAATCTTCGCTCCTTGTTTTCCACGTAAATGGAAACGATGGAACGCCAAATGAGCCTTTAGATGCCCAAACACTGGTTCTACATCGATTTTCCGTTGTCGATAAATCGAACCTGTTTTTTCATCTGAAAGCTTCTTCTTGCATTCTG
>NZ_JBNEQE010000033.1:0-4683 GCF_049894025.1 Enterococcus sp. LJL51 | reverse complement strand
GTTTTCAAAGGTCTACATCATTGCCTCGCAGCAACTTTTATATCTTATCAAATCTCCGATAAGATGTCAACTCTTTTTTTGAAAAAGTTTTAAGTTGATGGAACTCGGCAATCCGTTGTTGTGTTTCATAACAACTGTTTCAGTTTATCAGCTTCTTTGTTATTTGTCAATAACTTTTTTACTGATTCAACAAGTTTTTTCTTCTCTCTGGATGTTATTCTATCCAACTGTCTGAAAGTCATTGTCTCGTCTTGCGACATGTAATAATATATCAAGTTTCCTTGCGCAGGTCAACTGTTTTCTCTATTTTTTTTCATAATACTTTTTCACTCACCAATAAAGCATCTAAAAAGCTCGAAACTACCGTCATTTTCAAGCTGAACCGTTCCAGCATTTCTAAATCCCTGCTCTTGATAAAAACGCACAAGCTTATCATTTGAAGCAATACAATCTAACCTTAGTTCTGCTGCTGTATTTTGGAAATGCGCTTTGATAACTTTCAGCATCTGACTCCCGTATGCTTTTCCTCTGTAGTTTGGATGAACTATCAAACGATGAATATAGTATGCATCTTGACTTAAGCCGATATTCGACCATAACTCACAATCCCATTTTGTTGGCAGATTCCAGACAGCAGCCATCCCAACAACTTCATCATTTTGATTAAACAGATACACGTCCCCTCGTTCTACAGCTTCCGTCAGATTATGCTTATCTGTTCCTGCCAAAACATCGGACCATTGACTACTTCCTTTGCTTTTTAACCAGACTGCTGCCTCTTTTAGCATTTCCATCACTGTTTTTGTATCTTGCAAACCTGCTTTTCGAATATTCATTACCATTCTTAACCTCCATTTTTTAGGTTTAAAAAAAGAAGCGGTTTTCCGCTTCCTTCATTCACTTCTATACTATTACTTAAAAATCAGAACATCGGGACACCGGCCATGTCATAAGCCGATAATAAATCCTTCAGCTTTGCGGGACTTTCCCACATGTATGTATCGCTTCCCAATTTCGCAGATTCTCCTTCCTCCATTTCAAAGACAAACAGAGGCAAATCTTCTTTCTCATTATGTGCATTTGTTAATTCAACCAAACTGATTGAAGTCACATCTAACTGAATACTATCCTTGAAAAGCTGTAAAATACTGGCCAGCCCTGTCATCTCTTCGGAAACTTCTGCTGTGATAAACTCTGCTTCATCTTTCGTTGGATGAATGAGAAACTTTTTTGTTCCATCATGCAGATTCAACATAATCGTGCCGGCTACTCTTTTGTTAGACAAAACTTCCACCTCAATTGATTTTTGTTTTCATAAATATAGGAAAATTGTAACACATTTTCAGAAAAAAAACAGAATTATTTCGTAAGAAGTTCATCCATTGCAGCATCAATCCACTGAGGTAATTTCTTTTCTAAAGTAGCAAATCCAATTTTCTTATTTTTATTAGTAAAGTATTTTTTTCTTCTGTAACGCGCCTGTTGAACACTATCATTTTGTGTTCTTAGTGATAAGCTTATTTTTTTTGAATACTCATCAATGTCTATTACCTGTACATTAATCTCATCACCTATATTCAGTACACTATGAATATTCTTCGTGTAACCTACCTGGATTTCAGAAACATGAATCAGCCCTTGGGTTTCATCATCCAGTGAAACAAATGCCCCATACGGTTGCAATCCTGTAACTGTCCCATTTAAAACCATTCCTATTTTATATTGCATTCGTATCCCTCTCTTCTGCTCTTCACAGTCACTATCTCTTAAATAATATCATGTTCCCTAAATTCTGAATAGATTTTTACCTGCTATTTTTATTCTTTTTCATTTATCTTTTACCTGTTCTATTCTATACTTCAATTATAAATGTCTGATTTAAACTATATATAGAGGGGAAAAGAATATGACAGATTTTAACCATGTATACAACCGTAAGGGAACCAATTCTGTGAAGTGGGATGCTATCGACAATATGTACCACCAAGAAGATCTCTTGCCTTTATGGGTCGCGGATATGGATTTCCGGGTTCATCAGCCAATCTTGGACGCTATGAGTGCTTGTATAGAACAAGGAATCCTTGGTTATACAGTAACTCCAGATAGCCTATATGAATCCATTCAGCAATGGCAGCAAAAAAGAAACCATTATATAGTAGAAAAAGAAGCAATTTTATTTAATAGCGGCGTTGTTCCTAGTGTTGCATTAGCGATTCAAGCGTTTACTGAACCAGAGGATGGCATTCTTATCAACGATCCAGTGTACCATCCATTTGCACAAGTTATCAAAGCGAATGGCAGAAAAGTAGTCCGCAGCTCTTTATATGAAAAAGATGGAATTTTTAGAATAGATTTTAACGATATGGAGCAGCAACTTAAAGAGCAGAATGTTAAAGTCTTCATTCTATGCAATCCCCATAATCCAGGCGGACGTGTCTGGACTAAACAAGAATTAAAACAGGTCGGTGAGCTTTGCAGAAAATATGGTGTTTTAGTTATTAGTGACGAAATTCATCAAGATTTAATTTTTTCACCTGCTGAGTTTACGACTTTTAATAACGTAGATGAGTCGTTTAAAGACTTTTCAATCATTTTAACCGCCGCAACAAAAACCTTTAATTTGGCTGGAATTAAAAACTCAATGATTTTTATTCATGATTCAAAACTCCGAAAAACATTTGCTGACATTCAAACGCTAAACCAGCAAAGTGAAATCAACACCATTGGGTTAGTTGGTACCGAGGCTGCTTATCGTCATGGAGAGCCTTGGCTGGAAGAACTTTTACTTTATCTACAGAAAAATTTCCAAACGATTCAGAAATTTTTAACTACCGAAATGCCTAAGGTAACAATGATGAAACCGGAAGGAACCTATTTGGTCTGGCTGGATTTCTCTGCTTATGGTTTATCCGACAAACAGTTGGAAAAATTGTTAGTTGAAGAAGGTAAAGTCATTCTCAATACTGGCATATCCTTTGGTCCCCAAGGAAGTCAGCATATGCGGCTAAATGCAGCTTGTCCTCAAGAGACACTCATAGAAGGTCTTAAACGAATAAAAAAAGCACTGACCAATAGTTGATTGATACTTATTCCTTTATCAATAAAACATACTAAGATTAGTGGGTAAGGTATTCAACGGAATATCTTACCCACTATTTTCTATTTATAGCGTATAGTGAGGGTGAAAGGAAGCTCGAACAAAACCTCAAGGACTACGAGTCCGAACTATAAACCGAGCTCCTTCACTATCCTTTTAGAATCAGGTTTAGGTATGTTGGGACTTCGAGTCCGTGTAAAGGAAAGTAGAATCGGAAGGAATCAGTGAAGGTCTTTCAATAAAAAAGAAAAGGAGAAGAAAACAATGACAGTTATTCTAGCTCTTGATGTATCAAAAGGAGAAAACTACAAAGTGCTCTATCATGGGACTCATTGTTTATCAGAAGGGAAAATCCAACATAATCAAGTTGGTTTCCAACAGTTACTTCAAGAAATCAATGCGCTGTCCGAAACACCTGAAATTGTTTTTGAAGCGACGGGTGTCTACTCTCGTCCTTTAGAAAAATTCTGTCAGGACAATCAGTTGTCCTACTGCCTCTTGAATCCTTTGGAAGCAAAAAAACAGATGGAGGAAGGTTCCCTACGTAGCTGGAAAACCGATAAAATCGATGCACACAAACTCGCTCAAACACACCAAAAAAATCAACGAGAAGTAAAACAGCACCAGCAGGAAAAGGTTGCCACAGTTGCCTGTATGAACAAGCTTCTGAAATGCATGCATTCCATGGTTAAGAATCATACAAAATACGCGTATATGTCCTCCAGCGACCAATAAGGACGAATCCTTATACCATAATTATCTCAAAGCTCAGGTAAAAATTTCAGCGATTCACCTGGTTTATTTGGTTTACTCTTCATTGGATTAGTTCTCGTTGAACGATGATCTACCAAAATTATTTTTCTATTTTCCTCTTGACGGATCTTAGGAAAGATGTTGGTGAATTCTACCAGCATCAAAAAGTATAGAACCATTTTTCCCAGCTCAATGGCTGTTAAGTGTTTTCTCTCTGTGTGTTCTGTAATAGAATGTGTACCAGTCGTATTGAAAAATCTTTTTATTGATTGGTGTCGGGATCTCGATAATACACGATTTTTCACTAGGATATTTTTTTATTTTCTTTGGTGGCTAATTTGATTATAAAATTTGTAGAAATAGATCATTATTATTAACTACAAACTCCTAAATTTTGCCAGCAGCTTTATCAATAGCTGGTCAATTTTCATAGGGAGACAAGCGACAGTAAGTTGACAGTTAGAAAACACTTATATTCGCTATACTAACGTTGTAAGATCTTACAAAAAAGTAAAGAAAGGAAAACTTATGGCAAAAACAATTGGAGAAGTAAAAAGTTTTCTTGATAGTCTTATCGGTCAAATAACGGTCGATAAATCTAATGCCGGATTAAATGGACAATGTGTTAGCTTAATTAAGAACATTCTTGAATTTGTTGGCGCACCAAATCCATATGCTGCGCGTGGAAATGCAAAAGATATCCCAGTTACGTACGTTTCAGAAGGAATTGCAAACGTCGGTTCTGGTACGCTTAACATTGCAGTTAATAGAAATGGTGGTGGCGGCTATGGACACGTTTGGGTAAAAATCGGATCTGATAGTTGGCAAGCTAA
>NZ_JBNEQE010000032.1:0-12442 GCF_049894025.1 Enterococcus sp. LJL51 | reverse complement strand
CAGAATGCAAGAAGAAGCTTTCAGATGAAAAAACAGGTTCGATTTATCGACAACGGAAAATCGATGTAGAACCAGTGTTTGGGCATCTAAAGGCTCATTTGGCGTTCCATCGTTTCCATTTACGTGGAAAACAAGGAGCGAAGATTGATGTTGGTTTGGCTCTCATGGCACTAAATCTAAGAAAATTAGGAAAATATATGGAGAGAAAGAGAAGGGAAGAAGAAAAAACAAGCCCGATTTTGACATTCATCATCAAAATCGAGCTTGTTTTCTTTTTGAGAGTGGATTATGTCCCAGTCTCTGTTTTCTATTTTATAAACCAACACGTTCAAATATCGTGTCTACATTTTTTAAATGATAATTGTAGTCAAAGGCATCATCCAGCTCTTCTTTACTCAGTACTGAAGTGATTTGCTCATCCTGATCTAAAAGCGGACGAAAGTCCGTTTGATTATCCCAGGCGTAAGCTGTCTTCGGCTGAACTAAATCATAAGCTGCTTCTCTTGTCATACCATGATCAATCAGCTTTAAAAGTACCCGCTGGCTGTAGATTAATCCGAAGGTTGCATTCATATTTCGCTTCATATTCTCAGGAAAGACAGTTAGATTTTTGACAATATTGCCAAAGCGGTTCAGCATATAGTTTAAAAGCATTGTTGTATCTGGGATAATAATTCGTTCTGCAGATGAATGAGAAATATCCCGTTCATGCCACAACGAAACATTCTCGTAAGCTGTCAGCATATGACCACGAATAACGCGTGCCAGACCACTCATATTTTCTGAACCGATTGGGTTGCGTTTATGAGGCATCGCAGACGATCCTTTTTGTCCCTTTGCAAAAAATTCTTCCACTTCTCTGGTTTCAGACTTCTGCAGCCCACGGATTTCAGTGGCAAATTTTTCAATACTTGTCGCAATTAAAGCCATTGCAGAGAAATATTCAGCATGAAGATCTCTTGGCAGAACTTGTGTGGAAATTTCCTGCGGACGAATCCCCAGCTTCTCACAAACATATTTTTCAACAAAAGGCGGAATGTTAGCAAAAGTACCAACTGCTCCACTGATTTTTCCTGCTTCCACACCTTTAGCCGCATGTTCAAACCGTTCAATGTTTCGTTTCATTTCAGAATACCACAATGCCAGTTTCAAACCGAACGTAGTAGGTTCTGCATGAACACCATGAGTGCGTCCCATCATGACCGTATATTTATGCTCTTTCGCTTTTTCGCCAATAATATCAGCAAAGTTCTGTAAATCCTTGCGTAAAATATCATTTGCCTGCTTCAGCAAGTAGCCATAAGCAGTATCAACTACATCGGTACTAGTCAAACCATAATGAACCCACTTGCGTTCTTCGCCTAATGTTTCAGACACAGCTCTAGTAAACGCGACTACATCATGTCTCGTCATTTCTTCAATTTCCAAAATTCTGTTGACATCAAAAGAGGCATTTTCTCTAATCAGTTTGACATCTTCCTTTGGAATCTCTCCCAGCTCTGCCCAAGCTTCATCAGCTAAAATTTCCACTTCCAACCACGCCTGATATCGGTTTGTATCTGTCCAAATAGCTCTCATTTCTGGTCTTGAATAACGATCAATCATTGTTTTATCCTTTCTTAATCCCAAATGCTGGTTTGATATATATCTTCCAGTGTTTCAAACGTATCTTCTGTTAATACGGTGATGTGTCCCATTTTTCTTCCTGCTTTAGCTTCATCTTTTCCATAGTAATGGAAATGCCAGTCTGGCTTTTCAGTAATAAAATCCATTGTTTCATAAATTTCTTCTCCAATAATATTAACCATCACAGCTTCTGAAAGTAGATGAATCTCAGGAATAGACCAGCCGCAAATACCGCGAATATGAGTGTCAAACTGACTGAAATTACACGCCTCAATCGTATAGTGACCAGAGTTATGAGGTCTTGGCGCTAGTTCATTTACATAAATTCCGCCATTATTTGTTACAAACATTTCAACAGCCAAGGTTCCTGCCAGATTAACTTCCTCAGCAATCACCTGAGCTATTCGTTGTGCTTCTTCAATGATTTCCTCATCTACACGCGCTGGAGCAATTGTTTCATGAAGAATATTATTCCTGTGAATATTTTCTACTACAGGAAATGTCTGAATATCTCCCTTTCCATTACCTGACACCAGAACAGAAATTTCTTTTTCAAAAGGAATCCATGCTTCCAAAACACAGGTGCCTTCTTTCAGGAGATTCATGGACGGAGCTAAATCAGACGGGCTGTAAAGCACGTATTGACCCTTTCCATCGTATCCTCCTCTAGTGGTCTTCAGTACGCAAGGATAACCAATACCGTCAATAGCATCCTGAATATCAGTAGGACTGACAATCGTTGCATAAGGAGCAATCACTATATTATTGGACTCTAAAAAGCCTTTCTCCAGTAAACGGTCCTGAGTAATCGCCAACAAATCTGTTCCTTGAGGAATACTCACTAAATCCTGAATTTGGACAAGACTATCTACATCTACATTTTCAAATTCATAAGTCACAACCTGTGATCTATTGGCCAGTTCATTTAATGCATCTAAATCATTATAGGCTGCCAGCAAATGCCAGTCAGCTACTTGGGCCGCCGGGCAGTCTACATTAGGATCAAGTACGGCGATACGAAAGCCCATTTCTTTGGCACTCAAAGCCATCATTTTCCCTAATTGTCCACCGCCGACTATTCCGATCATCTGTCCTGGTAATACAGGATTATTCAAGGTCATCACTACTTTCCATCACGATCTGTGCAAGAGATTCGCGTCGTTTTTCTAATTTTTCCGCTATCTCTAAATCATACATGGAAAGCATCTGAACTGCAAGTAGTCCAGCGTTAGTTGCCCCAGCTTTTCCAATCGCTGTTGTCGCAACCGGAATCCCTCCAGGCATTTGAACAATGGACAAAAGGGAGTCCAGTCCATTAAGTGCTCGTGACTGAACTGGAACGCCAATTACCGGCAGCGTGGTTTTAGCCGCCACCATCCCAGGCAAGTGCGCCGCACCACCAGCCCCGGCAATGATTACTTTGATTCCCCGTTCTCTGGCAGATTCTGCAAATTCAAACATATAGTCCGGCGTGCGGTGAGCAGAAACAACTTTTTTTTCATAAGAAATCTGAAATTCTTCAAGTATCTCGCAAGCCAGCTTCATTGTTTCCCAATCGGAGGTACTCCCCATAATTACAGCAACTTTTATTGACATGACATATTCCTTTCTTCACCTTTTCTCTTTTCTATTTTAGCAACACCCACAATTACTGTCAAAGGAATATCGAATAATAAACAAAAAAACAACTATATTGTTCGTGTTTAATCAAGACTATTTAGCGACTCTATTCTGTATATCTAAAATTGAAGATTCCAAGCTACAAAACCGCTGTTTAAAAATAAAAACCAACAAAAATCGTTTGTTAGATTTTTGCTGGCTCTTGCTTTCTCTCATTGATTGATTACTATTTCTATTTATCTAACAGCTCTGGTTTCACTCCATTAAATAGAAGATTTAGAACAATAGCCGTAACACTGCTCATGACAATCCCATTTCCTGTAAACATCTTTATTGTTTCAGGCATTTTAGCAAATAGCTCCGGCATCATATTAAAGCCCAAGCCAAAACCGATAGATACAGCAATAATCAATAAATTCTTATCGTTTTCAAAATTAACCTTGGATAACATCCGCATTCCCTGTACAGCGACCATCCCGAACATTACAAGCATTCCACCGCCCAAAACAGGTTCTGGGATAATCTGAGCTGCTGCCCCAATTTTAGGAAGTAATCCCAAAATAATCAAAAATAATGCCGAAAAATAAATAGGCTTGCGGTTTTTAATTCCTGATAACTGAACTAAACCAACATTTTGGGAAAACCCTGTATAAGGAAAGGTATTGAAAATCCCTCCTAAAATCACAGCTAATCCTTCTGCTCGATAGCCCTTTTTCAATTCTTCTTCTCCCACCGGTTTTCCTGTAATATCGCCTAAAGCAAAATAGACACCCGTCGATTCTACTAAACTGACAATGGAAATAATAATCATCAATAAAATAGAGGAAGGATCAAACGTCGGCGTACCAAAGTAAAACGGCTGCGGAAAATGAAACCAGGTTGCAGAAACAATTGGCTCAACATCTACCATTCCTAAAAATGCTGCGAGAGCTGTTCCACCAGCTAAACCTACTAGTACTGAAATCGACCGGATAAACCCTCTACCCCACACTTGTATAATAATAATAAGTCCAATGGTTACGAAAGCCAGTAGTAAATTGTTGGCAGAACCAAATGTAGGAGCACTTGCTAATCCTCCACCCATTTTCTCTATCGCAACAGGAATTAGGGTCAATCCAATGACAGTTATTACTGTTCCAGTTACCAGTGAAGGAAACAGAACTTTAATTTTTGAAAAGATGCCGGATATTAATACAATAAAAATTCCTGCGGCAATAATCGAACCATACATTGCTCCAACGCCTTTGTCAGTTCCAATCATAATCAGCGGAGCAACGGCCTGAATCGCACAGCCCAAAACAACTGGCAGACCAATTCCAAAAAATTTATTTACTGTCAGCTGAAGCAGTGTAGCGATGCCGCACATAAAAATATCGATAGAAATCAAATAGGTCATCTGCTCCGCATTAAAGTTCAAACCAGTACCAATTAATAAAGGAACTGCAACTGCTCCCGCATACATTGCCAGCAAATGCTGAAGACCAAGCACTGCACTTTTCGCAGTGGACGTTTCATGAGCAGCTTCTGCACTCGTCATATTCTGTTCTTTCATTCTTAGGCATCCTCCTGAAGAAATTCAACTGTTTGATTTTTTAATGACGCAATACGAGCTAGAGAAACGACTTTTAGCCCCATATCCTCTAAAAGAGTTCGACCATCCTGAAAAGACTTTTCAATAATAATTCCAATTCCTAATACCTCAGCTCCAGCTTGCCGGCATAGTTCTACCAATCCTTTAGCAGCCTGACCATTTGCCAGAAAATCATCAATAATTAGAACCTTATCGCCTTCCTTTAAGAACTTTTTAGAAATAGAAACCTGACTGGTTACTTGTTTGGTAAAGGAATAGACTGATGCAGTGAGTAATTCTTCATCCATAGTTAAGCTCTTTGCTTTACGGGCAAAAATCATCGGAACCTTTAGCGCTTGTGCCGCATAAAGAGCCGGTGCGATTCCTGACGCTTCAATTGTCACAACTTTTGTAATTCCCTGTTCGGCAAAAACCTCCGCAAAACGTTTACCTATTTGCTCCATTAAATCCGGATCAACCTGATGGGTAACAAAGCTGTCAACCTTTAATACACCATCACCTAGTACTTGACCGTCTTTTTTTATTCTTTCTACTAATTCTTTCATTGTGTCGTTCTCCTCCCCAATACTAAAAAACCTCCTTTTTGCAAAGCAAAAAAGAGGTTCAAATCGAACACGCTTTTTCACCTATAGTCCGGCATTTACGGTGCCAGGTAGAGACGGTCATCCTTATCATGACCATATATAAGTTCAAAATATGATAATTTCTATTATCCACTAAATCCTTTAAAAAGCAAGAAACTATAACCAAAACTAAGCTTAGAATTTTCTCATAAAATAACGATTCAGGGCATTGTCAATGGTACGGATACCAAATGCTAATACTTCTCGGTAAAAATCAATTTACTTAAAATGATAAAAGTCCCTCATCTATCTGTCATTTTGTATTATCTTTCAACAAAAAAAGCTGGAACAATATTGTATCTCCAGCCCTTAAAACCAAATAAACGGTATTTCATAAATCAATTAATTGTTATCTGCTTCCTGTTCCTGCTTTCGATACTTTGCCATTTTCTTACTGAACAGCTCACCATTGGATGGCGGGGTATAGGTAATTGCATTGGCTCCAGCTTCGATTGTTTCCTGAATTGATTCTTCCGTCGGGCCACCGGTAGCAATGATTCCCAGTTCTGGATATTTCTTTCGGAAATAGCGGACTGTTTCAGCTGTCTCTTTACCAGCACTGATATTAATCAGGGATACACCAGCCTCCAGCTTATCATCCATTGGTGTATAACGGGAGGTCACCGTACTTACAACGGGAATATCAACTACGCCGCATACACTTTCAATGGTTTCAATTGGTGTTGGTCCATTCAGAACTACCCCAATTGAACCTTGTGCCTCTGCAAACAAACTCATATACACTGAACGAGCCCCTTGAGTCAGACCGCCGCCAACACCAGAAAACACAGGAATATCAGCAGCCTCAATAATACTTTTAGTGATTGCCGGATGTGGAGTGAACGGGTATACTGCAATAACCGCATCTGCATTAGTATTCCGAATAATTGCTATATCTGTTGTAAAAATAATCGAGCGAATTCTTTTACCAAATATTTTAATGCCGCTTGCTTGATTGATAATTTCCGGCACTTTAATAATATCCTGTTTTAATAATGTCGTAATTTCCGGTATCCATTCCTGGTCCATACTCTCTCCCCTTCACCGATTAGTGGTCATATTTGTAAAGCTTATAAGTCTCGATTACATGGATAACTTTTTCAGCATAGTCCGGATCTGTCGCATAGCCCGCTGCTTGAAGAGCATTAGCTGCTTCCTTATAATCATTAGCTAAAAGAACATTTTCATATAATCTTGGATCCCACGTTACACCATCCACAAAAAGACGTGTATGATCATCCATTGATTCCTCCCAAGTATCGTATACTCTGAAATCACCTTGAATCGTAACCCATAATTCGTTTATGTACTCTTTTGTTTCCAAATTCACTTTTTTCTGGTCGCCGTAAGCCTTGATTCCGAAAAGATTGTTATATTCAGAAGCAAGAGTACTCTGTCCCCAGTTCGACTCCAAAATTCCCTGACCAATAATTATACTTGGCAGTACGCCATAAGCAGCCTGAAGCTCCTCTGCATGAGGCCGAATTCTTTCAATAAAATCTTCCTGAGACACAGCTTTGTTATCCTGTGTTTTTACCGCTTCTTTAACCGTATTTCCTGTTAAAAAACGAAACGAGAAAAATCCGGCAATCAACAGCAACCCTAACAATAACACGGGAAACCTTTTATTCTTACGCCTTTTTACTTTCATAAAATCCCTACTTTTAATTTACTTTGTCTTTTGGTTAATTTTTTTGAAAATCAACCCATCACTACCACATGGAAATCAGCACATTATAACAAATTACCAATACAGAATCAAATCCAGCTTACTCTGTAACATAAGTTTCAACCAGGTTTTCATCCATCCAGTCCAGCAGCTCAACCTTTGAGCCTTCCAGCTGAGGCTGCAGTTTTGCTGGAAGTCGGAAGGTAACGATATCATCAAACCCCCACTCTCCATAAGAAATGGATACCTTCAAGTTGATAAAGCCTTCATCTTCTTGTACGGTTCCTGTTAACGGTAAAAGTTCGGCTCTGCCAACCTCGCTTTTCAGCCATTTTCTGGCAATAGAGGTTTTCATCCGCTTGTACTCAGCCACTGCGATATTTCTCTTTTCCGGAAATAGGACTGTCTGCCGCATAATTTTTTGCGTCAGCATCCATTCATAATCTGTAAACAAGTTCTTTACTTTCTGCATATCTTCACTCGGCAGATTTCCTCTGCCATTTTTCCAGCTTTCCCATTGTTCTTGATCAATATTAAGCTGTTCAGAATAGAATTGCTCCTCTGAAGAATATTGTTCCATTACTGCACTGACAATAATATCTATATATACTTGGTGCATACCAATCGCCTCCTCTTTCTATTCTACTTAAAATAACCAAAAAAAGCACTCATTTCTGTTTAAAAAGACGTGACTTTCTTCATTTTAAGTTGTTTTTTTCTCTTTTTATTACTTTTTTTAGTATAATAAACTGAAAAGAACCTTTAGGAGGATACAGATTTGACAAACTACAACTGGGGAATTATCGGACTGGGAGAAATCGCCCATCAGTTTGCAGCGGGGTTCCAACAAAAAAACAGCCAATTAGCTGCTGTAGCTTCCCGTACAATAAATAAAGCTGAAGAATTTGCTCAAAAATACAATATACCCGCTCATTATGGCTCCTATGAAGAGTTGCTTGCTGATAATACCATTGATATTATTTATATCGCTGTGCCAAACAAACAGCATATTCAGCATATTCTGCAAGCCTTGGAAGCCGGCAAACACGTGCTTTGTGAAAAAGCAATCACCATGAATAGCGAGGAATTAAAAGCTGCCTTAAAATTAGCTGAAGAAAAGCAATTAATTCTAGCTGAAGCAATGACTATTTTCAACATGCCTTTATACACTGAACTAAAACGAATCGCTGATACCGGGCGCTTAGGAAAGCTCAAAATGATACAAGCACCTTTTGGCAGCTATAAAGATCCGAATCCTAATAATCGCTTCTTTAACCCTGAATTAGCTGGGGGAGCTTTATTAGATATAGGAACCTACGCAGTTTCCTTTGCCCGTTGGTTTTTTACTGAACAGCCGAAGGTGGCAGCTTCATCAATGATTCCTTTCTCAACAGGAGTAGATGAGCAATCTGTCACGATTTTACAAAATGACAAACAGGAGATGGCCGCTGTGACATTAAGCTTTCAATCAAAAGCGCCCAAAACAGGAATCGTTTCCTTCGAAAATGCCTACATCACAGTGGAAGAATATCCTCGCGCTGATCAAGCACAAATTCATTTCAATGATGGAACAAAGGAGTCTATTGTTTCAGGAGACAGTCTTCAGGCGCTAAACTATGAAGCAGATAATATGATTAAAATAATTGAAGGCAAACTGCCCAACCGTTCTTTATTCCTGACTATAGATGTAATTGATATACTAGACCAGATGCAGCAGCAATGGCGAACTGAATAAGAAAGACCTAAATGAGCTTGAGACATCATCCATTCTCATCTTCATAATATTCATGAACAGGAATCTCTAAATATCCTGCGCCCTTTAACCCAATTGTCCCAGGTACCAACAAACCTAACGAACCTGTCAATAATTCTTTCCTATTTTATAAAAACATTGAATTGCTTTTTAAAACACCAAAAAAGTTATATAGTTTTTTTGGTGTTTTTAACTTTAAATATGTAAAGAAATGATTAATTAATCTTAAAATGCATACATATCTAATCAAAATATTTCAAAGAAAAAATGAGTAGGATATACTCTTCGTCCCACTCATTCTAGAAATTATTCATTTATCTTTCTGATTGTTCACTATTGGATAGTTTTTTCTGATACTCATCCTGAAGCTTTTTCACCTGTTCTTCGTCCAGCCTAACGGTACCATCTACTGCTTCTTTGTCCATAAAGCTCCCCAATAAATCCGCGAATTGTCTTGCCTGCCGCAACATGAAATCCTTTTCATATTCTGCCATAATAAAACTGTTCCTCCTTAATTGATCATACCAACTATCAGATTATTGCCACAGCTGTGATCTATCTGCTATATTCAAGCCACTCTTGCGCCGCTTTCAGCCATGGATGAACAACAATAATATCGTGTACCATGAGGTAGTTTATATAGGTTAAAGAAGCTGCCTCCAGCGACTCTTCCAGTGATTCCTGCAAGCTGTCAAGATATGGCGGTTCTCCAGCCTGATCCCATTTTATCTTATCTGCAACAAAAACTACCTGATCCATTTTATTCGCATGATTTTTAAGTGTTGTATGGCATTCAATAGCCGATAAGACATTTTCATCCTTAACTCCAAAAAACTCAGCCGCCATATAGCGTGACAGCTTTTGATGACTGATCATAGGCAGCAGCTCCTCCTCTTTGCAGATATCGATGCCCCATTCCTCCGCACGCATCAGCTTTTCCTTGTTGGGTATGACTACACTGATATCATGAAGCAGTCCAGCAGCTTCAGCTGCTGCAGGATCTTCTTTGAATCTTGCTGCTAGCTCACGTGCGCAAGCAGCCACTTCTATTGAATGCCGGGCAGTATCTTTGAACGTCTCTCCGAGATATGCAGTAACATCTCTCATCAAGTCGCCAGTAAGAACTGGCCGTTTTAGCTCCTGCATTCTATCCCTCCTCTTGCCCCTGTCTTAGATGTTCTTTGACAAATTCTTCTTTAATTTCAATAAATGACTGAAAAAGCTGAAGAAATTGAAAAAGCTGTGCCCGATTTTCAAACTCTTCCCTCGTTTTAGGTAGAGGCTTTTCCCGATAAGTCTCATAGACTCCTGCAATTTGATCCAGAATCTGACGACCATCATTATCCTCAGCAAAAGTCAGCGAAGTATATGCCAGCAGTTCTTTAATACTCTTCACTTGCTCTGCTTCTACTTTGACTTTTTCCAATAGCTTGAGCATATCCTTCAAAATTACACTTTGCATCTTTCTCATCGTGAAGTAGTCCAAATAGTAATTATCCTTAGACAGTAATTGATTTTCTGCATGATTCTTCGCCCAATCCTGTCCCTCTTTAATCAATGACTTTAACTGATTACAGCGATCAAACAAAGAGCGTTCTTTTTTCGTTTCGTTAAGGTAAAAAGCCATATCCTGTAGAATCTTTCTAAAAACTGCTTCAATAATTTCCTGGTCTTCCTTTAAACGTTTCTCCACATCCGGCATATACATATTCAAAAGCAGTGCCATTCCAACACCAATGATCATCAGCATAAATTCATTGCCAATCAATTCCCAGGACATTTGCTTTTCAATCAGATAATGAGTCACTAACACAGAGCTGACAACAATACCGTCAGAAAGCTTTAAGGCAACTGCCACTGGGATAAACAACAGTAGGTAGACACCAAAGCCCCATGGTGTAAAGCCCAAAATCTGAAAACAGATAAACGCGACAGCCGTTGCCAGTGCTAATGAAAACAGCCGGTAAATTCCTGTTAATAAAGATGTTTTTTTCGTTGGCGTTACACTTAACACTGAAATAATACCGGCGGATGCTGGATTTAATAAACCAAGAGCTGAAGCCAAAATCATGGAGAGCGCTGCACTTAATGCAGTTTTTATCGTTCGTAATCCTATCTTCATACTCAATCTCCTTATAAAATTGATAATCTTTGCTTCAATACTAGTAATTTTACCTCTATTTCGGTTATGATGAAATAGTAAAATCTTTTTTAGGAGAGAAAAAACATGGTAATTGGTCCATTCCGTTTAGGTATGCGGACATTAAAAAGTGCTTTGGCCGTTATGGTCTGTATTTTATTATTCAAACTATTTGACCGGGGTGCCCCGATGATTGCAGCGCTGGCGGCCGTTTTTTCACTACGTCAGGATTTAACTACTAGTCTTTCTTTTGGTAAATCCCGAGTGATTGGAAATTCTTTGGGCGGCGGACTAGCTTTACTATATTTCGTTGTGCAGCAGCATTTTTCAAATGATTTTCTCGTAGAACTGTTCTTTTTACCTTTTTTAGTCATTCTTGTGATTGTTTTATCCGACGGTATGGGCAACAATTCGGGGATTATTTCCGCCATTGCTACTATGCTCATGATTGCATTAAGTGTACCTCAGGGTGAGTCTATGTACTATGCCTTTGAGCGGGTATTGGATACATTTATTGGAACCTTTGTTGCCATCTCCATCAATTTTCTGATTCGAGCCAAACCCGTTGAAAAAGAACGGCAAATTGAAGAGGATCTGGCAGAGCTGGAGAAAAAAGAAAAAGAACTGGAAGAGCTACGAAAAAGAATTCAGGAAAAAAAAGATAGTGAAGGAAAAATGCCTTAAGGCTGTAATCTTCTAAAAAAAACCAGTATTGAGGATGTAAAACGCTCAATACTGGTTTTTTTATTTCATTTTTATAGAATTCTAAATGTTTTAACCGTTGCTAATCGAGTGATTGGATCTGTAACTGTTAAGGTAACTGAGCTTCCGCTTTTTTTAGCAGTTAGTATGCCATCTGCTGAAACTTCCGCATTTCCGGAAATATTTCCTGAAACAAAATATCTTGGAGTGGCTACAAATCCATTGAATACTTTGACATACTCAGTCAAATCAATGGTTTCTCCTGCAGATAAATTAGGAATATCGTTTACTTCAGGATACCTCATCTGTTCTTCTGTCAAAGAGTATGTTGTAAACTCGTATTCACCAAGCTGCCGGTTTAAAATATTGTAGTTAATCATAAAGCGAGCTTTGTCCATTAACTCATATTTATTATTTTTGATACTATTCACAACAGAATAATGCAGTCCTTCATTTTCAAAGAACGTAAATTGAACACTTTTTTCTATTCCGTTCACCATTGGATAAGAGCCGCTAATATTCTTATTAGGCGATACTATCACAACTGTACGCAGCTTCTCCGCCTCTGAAATTTCAAAAACATCATTATCAAAAGTATAATCAATACGTGCTTTTATTGTTTCATTTAAATTGATTTTGGTTGCCGTATCGGTAGTATTCCCATGGTCATCCTTAATCGTAAATTCATGTGTTGAGCTAAGACGTGTCACTGGGTCTG
>NZ_JBNEQE010000031.1:0-15201 GCF_049894025.1 Enterococcus sp. LJL51 | reverse complement strand
CAGAATGCAAGAAGAAGCTTTCAGATGAAAAAACAGGTTCGATTTATCGACAACGGAAAATCGATGTAGAACCAGTGTTTGGGCATCTAAAGGCTCATTTGGCGTTCCATCGTTTCCATTTACGTGGAAAACAAGGAGCGAAGATTGATGTTGGTTTGGCTCTCATGGCACTAAATCTAAGAAAATTAGGAAAATATATGGAGAGAAAGAGAAGGGAAGAAGAAAAAACAAGCCCGATTTTGACATTCATCATCAAAATCGAGCTTGTTTTCTTTTTGAGAGTGGATTATGTCCCAGTCTCATTTTTTATTTATTCTAATTTTTTCTATCTTTATTTTCCAAGCTCTGTTTTTTAGACTGCACCGGTCTCTTTTTCTTGCGGCGTTTTCTGGCTAATTCCTTTTTCAGCTTTTTATTTTTGTTGATTACTAAGGCAGTTACAACAGCCAGAATCAGTAAAACAGCTGCCAAGGAAACGGTTGACCACGGGATATCAAAACCTGATTTTTTTACCGTTACATCCTTATCATTAAAATCAGCTGCCTCTTTCCCATCGATTGTAAACGTCGGACTGCCCTTCCACTGCTTTTTATCCGTGGCTACACTGATGTTTACTGTGTATTCTCCGGCTCCAAATTCTTCTCCTGAAAAAGGAATACGGAATGGAAACAAGGTATTGGGAGCGATGCTCAGTTTTTCTTTTTTCCCTTGCAGAACTTCTTTTCCATCTAGTAAAACACTGTATTCAATCGCAACATTTTTAATATAAACAGCTGCTTTGTTTTCAATGCCGACTTCGATAACATTTCGGTAATTGACCTGATCGGCTTTAGCCGTTTCAATCGACAAATCCGGCTCTGTTTCTGTTCCGTCAGAGCGAATCAGTACTGCTATTTCTCTTGAAAAGACATTTTTAACATTACCTTCGACTTTTTCATCTGAAAGAGCTTCTAAATAAATTCCACCTGCCAAAACACCAGCAAATTTTTCCTTTGGCATAGTGATATCTAAGGTGATATCTTTTGTTTGCTGGGGCTCCAGTGTGATTTCCTCTGTACTTAGCTTGACTAGCTTTTCAATGTCGTAAGGTGCAGATGTGGAAGTATCTTTATTGATTCCTGAATATTCGATTACCCCGGCACTATTTGTAACTGCTCGGTTGAATGAAGCTTTGAGCGTAAGCGGTTTGTCACTTTTGTTGACCAGCGTGACCACTAACAGCTCCTTTTGCTCTGGCTCCAGCTTGACATCGAAATAGGACAATTCTTTGTTTGTCTGACTCTCTGTAAAATGAGGTAATGCATCAAAGCTGTCCAAAGACTCCGCCTGAACTGGTAGTGAAAAAATACCTAATCCTAAAAATAATATGAATGAAATAAGTCCGGCTGATGCAATTTTCTGGTATTTATTCTTCATTGCTTTCTCCCTCCAAGCTAAATACTGCCAGTTGTTAAACTGAGATGTGACATTGGCATGCCCTATCCTCTAAAATCGAATAAGCGGTGTTCCAAAGCTCTGCCATGCTTCTAGGTTCGGAGCAAAGTAAGTACCATAAACATAGAAGCTGTCTTGAGAAATAAGATGGAGAATACTGAAAATAACTTTTCATATTTTCAGTTATCGTCGCCTTATCTCTCGAGACAACATACTTCTTTTATAACCTAGTTCGATTTATTTATATTCTATGGTGTAGCTGAGAATGTCCAGTTAAGCGTGGTTTGATAATTTGCTTGTTTTTTATTCGTATTTTTTGGTACGAACAGTTCAAATTTGTTCAGCGCTAGTGAAGTTTCTCCGGCCCCTTCATTTGCTTGGGCTGTCAATACATCAGCAGTAGTCCCCAGTTCAAGGTCCAATGTAGTATTGGCAATGCTTGCTCCAGTCGGTGCAGAGCCAACATTATTGGTTACGGCACCAGCTTGGATAGATAATGCTGCCCCTGATAGCTCGTTGCTTCCTGCGCTGAACTGATCTGCCTGCAGCAATTTCACTGTCCAGCCAGTATCTGTTCCCCCGCGGTTATCACTGACAGCAATGCTACCTGTAGTTACAGGTGATGCTTGTACACCATCACTGGTAGCCACCCAGGTTTCGTCCGCTTTAGATTGAATTTCATGAGAACCAAAATTCAAGTCAGCTGGCAATGATGCTTTAGGATCTCCAGTCTGCGGGTCAAAGGTGATTCCCCCAGTTGTGTAGTCTACTACAGCGTCTGTCGTTTTATCTTCGGCAAAGCCTGTACTTCCGAAGCCTAAGCCCGCTCCGAGTAAAATCGCAGATAATAAAATTTTTGTGTGATGTTTCATTTTTGTCTCCCCCTTATGTTTTCTTTAAATGATATACAGCGATTAAAACAAAGATGACTCCTACGATTACAAAAAGATAGTTAACTGTATCATTCGTCTTTAAAAAACTTCCTTCTGTTCCCCCTTTAATCGTTGGAGCAGCTTGAGTCGGCGTGTTCTGTTGTACAACAGAACTGCTTTCCTTTGTTGAGCTGCTCTCGCTTTCAGAAGAACTAGACGCTTCGGAGCTTTCTGTACTACTCCCCTCATAGTAATGAATATTTCCATTCGTAACAGTTGCCTGAGCCGTTGGGGAGGAATAAAGAAAAGCCAGCACCATGCTTCCAAAAATCATTAAGAAACACTTCATTTGTTTCGACATTCTCACTACTCTCCCTCCTTACGGACTCTCCGTTATCGTCCAGACAAGTTTTGTCTGATAGGCACCGGATTGCTTTTTGGTATTTTTAGGAACAAATAAATCAAATTTTGATAAATCAAGATTTGTCGTTCCGCTGGCTGTCGTTCCTGATACAGCCAACACTTCCTGCTGCGTTCCGTTTTGCAGTTCAATCATTGAACCACTAATGCTTCGGACATTACCGGCAGAATAATCTGTCGTTAACGCTCCTCCATAAATCTTCAGCACCGAGCTATTTATGGAGGAGCTACTATTCATCCATTCCTGAATTTGAGAAACCTTAACCTGCCAGTTTTTGGCAGTACTTCGTGTATCCATTATCCTGACCGTTCCTGTTGTATTCGGTCCAGTGGATACCCCGCCCTGAGTAGCAGTGAAGGTTTCGTCCAGTTTGGTCTGAATAGGGTGCGCCCCGAAATTTAGTGAACTCGGCAGCAAAGTGTTTTCCAGCAGAAAGGTTTCGCCAGCAAAATAAATATAGGAAACTGCATTAGCCGTACTTAGCAAATCGATATTAAGCAACGTTGATTTGATGACCGTTCCGACAAATTTAGCATCCAAATTACCAGTTATACTCCCCGGACCTGAAACAAACGTAGGCAAATTAATGGTCGTTTGCCCTAAAACTGATGCATCCGCCAGCTGCTGAACTGCAGCTCCGCCAAGCCCTAGTGCCGGTAAGAGTGCTGTGATGGCAGTATTTAAAGCCGGCTTAACTAGATTTAAAACTGTATTGATTGTTAAAGCAGTAGCTGTACCCAACAGCGGATTTGTTACTGTAACTTTTAAATTTTGAACAGCAGTATTCAGATTGACTAGGATTTGACTAAGATCTTTTGCAAGAATTGTGCCCAACCCTTCATCCATATTTAAATAGATCAATCTGTCGTTGCCAACTGTTGTAGCTGAATATGTCGTATGTCCAAAATTTTCCAGACTATTCAACAGATCCAACTGTTTGTTGACTGCGGTTAAATCAAAGTCAACGCCAACTAAGCTTAGTGCACCACCCTTGATATCATTGATTAGTGATATCAAACGAGACAATGCATCAAATGTTGGTTTCAAAAGAGCAACCTTGTCTAAATCTACCGTAACATTTGTATCCACTTGAGCATTTCCGTTTGGTTTAACCTTACCGGATAACTGAGACGGAATAACCAGTACACCATACTTATTACCAGTTAGATTAACCGATGCATTCGCCAAACCTTCCCCCGAAATGGTAAAATTCACCGGCTGATTGCTAATTGTAGGCAACCACCTGGAAGTCGGTGTAGTCTGACTGTTATTTGTTGTCTGCATGTTTGACAATATCTCGATATCTAATACAGTCGCGGATGCTTCCTCACTATGAAAAAGATAACCAAAGATTCCTGCTAATGACCCTGCAACAGACAAGTTAACAATGAGACAGCCAATAAAAAAGAGTTTGCCACTAAGAAAACGCTTCAATTTCTTTCTGCTTTTCCCTCCCTCAACACGCACATTCATCTCTTCCTTTCAATTTGTTTTCTTAGCACTGGTATTTCTGAGATGATTATATTTTGAGTTTTTTTTTAATGCGAATATAATGCTTACAAAAAAATAATTTAATTAAATTAAAAACAAAAAAGAGTTTCTTAATATAACATATACTTTTTCAGTTACAGTAATTACTCTTTTTTTCACAAATGAATATTTAGTAAATATTTCTTGTGTAAATATACAAAAAATCAAACTATTAAAAAAACAGAAATTTTGACCATAAAAAAATCTGAAAAAGTACGTCAGTACTCTTTCAGATTATTTCCAATACCATTCTTTTTGCATAAAAATATTAACATGAATAAATTTCCATACTATTGAACATCATTTCGATAAACAACTTCAAATAACTCATAAACTACTAACTGATCTTCTGAAAATTTTTCATTCGCTTCCTGAAGCTCTGCTTCAAAAAAAGCTCGATGGCCTTCACGCCAATAAACCAAATTTCTGTCACCCTCGCCCTCTAGATACGCATGCAGCTCAGTTACTTGATTGTAGGGAAGAATATCAATCAGCTTCGCTTGAATAATCGCTTGTGCTTCTCCGTTTCCATCTAGCAGGATACTATAGTCTCCTGCTTCCGGTACTTTTTCGTTCTCTAATTCATAGGACCGCTTAATAGCTGCGGTTCCTCTCTTTTCTCCAGAAAGGACAAGCTGCAGTAGCTTATCAGCCATTTCTTTACTGCTGCCAAAAGCCCAAGCAGTATGATAAGAATTAATATCTACGGCTTGCTTTTCAGAAAAATCTTGCCAAAGTATTTCAGCAGAATGATTCATGTTCTTCTCCGTTCACTTATTTTTAGGTACATAAAAACTACGGTTATCCATTCCAAATATACGATCCGTATATTCTCCTGGATCAGTTTGTCTAATAGACGTCAGCATCATCTGAATAGAGGCATCCATGTTGTCAATTTGATGAAGAATCTCAGCCTCCATAATTCTCGGTCTCACTGGCGACCCATATTCCAGCAGTCCATGATGAGCCAGTACCATATGGCGCAGGATAATGACATCTTCTTCGTTTTCATCTATCTTCAGCGCTTCACAGGCCTTGGTAATTTCCTCATCCACCAGCACCAGATGACCAACCAGGTTGCCGACCAGTGTATATTCTGTGCTCATTGCTCCAGAAAGCTCTTTAACTTTCCCTAAATCATGAAGAATAATTCCCGCATAAAGCAGCGGAGCATTGATTTCCTCATACTCTCGACAGATTGATTTCCCTAAACGCAGCATCGTCAGTGTATGGTAAGCTAGGCCATGGGCAAAAGCATGATGATTTCTTTTAGCCGCAGGAAAATCAAAAAATTCTTTCTGGTATTTCGTCAACAAGTGTCTGACGATTCGCTGCCAATGGGCATTGGTGATTTCAAAAACAGTTTGATTGATTTCTTCCACCATATCTTCCCGCTTAATAGGAGCCCGTTCCATGTATAATGCGGGCTGATCCGGTTCATCCGCTCGAGCCAGACGCAAGTGAATGATTTTCACTTGAGGGTTCCCTTGATAGACTTCCCGCTTCCCATTCAGCAGAACAACTTTTCCAGCCTCGAATCGCTGAATCTCCTCTTCAGAAGCATCCCAGTATTTCCCATCAATCGTTCCTGATGTATCTTGAAAAGTAAAAGCAATAAACTTCTTCCCATTCTTTGCGACACGAACATCGGCATTTTTTATCAATAGAAATAGTTCAAATACTTCATCTAGTACTAATTCGCGAATTTTTTTCATCTTTTTTCTACCTCCAATTGGATAACAGGTTGTTTATTCTCATGGTAATAGCTTACCATTTCTTGGTCAGAAGAAAAACAAATGATTTGCTGTACTTCACCAAAATGCTGAAATAATTTTGCTAATTGCGTTTTTCTTTGACTGTCGTAATGAAGCCAGCCGTCATCAATCAAGACTGGGCAGGGATTCGTTTCTCCTTGAAGAGAAAGAAAAGCAAAACGTACAGACATTATCAGCTGGTCCTTTGTTCCTGTTGAAAGATCATAAACTGCAAAGTCCTGTCCTGAACTGTTCCTAACCTGAAGCTCCTCCTCTTCAAGGCGAACAACTGTATATGCATGATCTGTCAAAATAGAAAAATAATGTGCTGTTTTTTTCAACAACGCAGGGAGCTGCTGCTCAGAAAGCTCGGTCAATAAATCAATCAGCAGCTGTCCTGCCAGCCGATAGCTGCTCCACTCAGCAGCCAAATCCTCTATCTCTGCCCTTATCACTGCCTGCTCTTGATAAAAATTATCTAGACTACCGTCTTCAGCCATTTGCTTCTTCTTGTATTCCAGCCGCTGTTCATCCTTCTGCAGCTTAAAAATGTCATCCTCTAATTGAGAAAGCTCAGCTGTCAGTTGATATTTTTTCGTCAGCAACTGCTCTTTAGCAACCTGCTCCGGATACAAACCAGCCAGAATTCTCTGTAGTTCAGCTTTTCTGCTTTCAACAGTTTCATTCTGCTGATAATAACGCAGCTTTTCCGGTACGTCTTCTATCCCCAGAATCTGGTATTGATAAAGCAAGGGTCTTGCCGTCTCAAGAACATCCTGCTGCTTACTTTTAATTTCCTTAAGCGCTTGTTTTCGATAAATATCTTCCTGGTTTCCCTGTCTCAGTCTCAGCTGTTCCATTTCGTCGGAGAAATCACTAAGGATAGCAACTCGCGTACCTAAATCTTTCCCAACAATCGGCAGCCAGTTGACATAGCGCTCTGTCTGCTTCAACCATTGATCAGATTCCTCTTGATTATCTGCTAGCTGCCGCCGTAGCTCCTGATTCGTCTGAAGCAGTAAAAGATAGCGTTTAATCTCCTCTTTATGATTCATCCAATATTCCAGCCGGTTCATTCTGCCTAGATGATTTTCTTTTGTCTGTTGTGAAATATATGACTCAAGCTGCAGTTCATCTTCTTGAAGTCTATCAATTGATTCACTCACTTGATGAAAACGTTCTGTCAGCTGATCTAAATCTGTCAGCTTTTGCTGCCATTGCTGTTTCATTCGGTCATTTGGATCGTTTTTAGGCCGCAGCAGCTGCCAACCGAAAAAACACAGACAAACGAGTACCAGCAGCCAGCTGCCCCAGCTAAGGGGTCCTGTTAGAAGCAATCCGCCAAGAACTCCTGCGATTCCAATAACTACAGATAGCAGCAGTAAAGCAGATGTTGAACGCTGTCGCTTGGGCTGTTTCCGCTGAAATAGCTCTTGATTCGCCGCTTCAAAGGTCTCTAGATTTTTTTCTTGTCTAACAATACTTTCTTCTAAGGAACGATGATTCTCTTGAGCTGTCTGCAGCTGTACTTTACGCTCGATAATCTGCTCTCTCAGCTCCAGCAATTGATGGTCTTCAAAAAACAAACGCGGCGGCTGGGTTTCTGACCAGCCCCATTTGTTTTCCAACCCTATCATTTCTTGTCTATTTTGCTGCACAGACTGCTTCATCCAGTCAATTTCAGCTAACAGCTTATTCATTGTATAACGCTGACTTAAGAAATATCTGATATTTTCTTCTTCATTGAGATAGAAAAGATACTCATCAGATCGTTCATCGCCCACAGATTCCCAACCACTCCGGTTAAGCCGTTCCAGCTCTTCTTGAAGGAATTTATGCTCTTGATAAAGCGACAGCAGCTGCTGCTGTTCATTTTCGTCAATAAACATGCTGGTATCTCCAGACTTTTGCTGCAGCTGTAGCCATTCTTCAAATAGCGGATAGTTCAGTAGCTGCTTTTCAGCAAGAGCCAGCGCTTCTTTTTGTTTTCCAAGTGTCAGGCGTTTATTTTCAATTTGTTCCTTTCTCGCTGCTAAATCAGTAAGAACTGCAGTAAACTGTTCTTCCTCGTTCTCTTTGGCTCTAATTTTCTCAGACAGCTCCTGATATGCTTTTAAACGTTCATTCAGCTGGGGTCTACTTCCTTTCAGCTTGTAGATATCCTGAGCAGCTTTAAAATATTCCTCCCGGGTTTTAAGCAGCTGATCACTGCCCGAAATTCCCAATGCTAGTAAAGCCGTCTGCAAATTCTCTTCCTCCAGCCGTTCCAACTGCGTCAGCTGCTCCTGCTGAAAGGTAAATACAGACTGAAATAATTCCTTTGTCAACGGATGAAGAATTTTTGCAAGCAGCCGTTCATCGCCAACTTGTTCTTCTACATATACTTTCGCCTGGCCTTTATTTAGTTCTCTGAAGCGTTCAATTTGAACTTTGCCATATACAGCATGCTCCAGCCATAAACGGCCGCCATAGCTGCCGCCGTTTTTAGGTACATAGCTTTTTCTTTTCTTACCCTTAGTGGGAAATCCAAACAAAATAGCTTGGATAAACTGATAGATCGTGGATTTCCCAGCTTCATTTTTACCGTAAATCAATTGATTTTTTTCTGAAAAATCAATTTTCTTATTTTGCCATTTACCAAAGCCTGCGATATCTATAGCGAGGATTTTCATAAGCTGCCCTCCTCTAGCTCAAATTGTTCATGAATACGCTGGTCCGCCAGCTCTATACACCTTTTTCGCCATTCAGCATCAAATTTGAGACAGTCGGATTCGCTAGAAGCTCCTTCATTTCTTCAGAAAATATCTCCGGCTGTAAATAATTATTCTCCAATTGCTCCAGCAGCATCGGATCTGCCTTGACCAACAGCTTATGGTATCTCGGATAGTTCTTCGCTGATACATTAAAAACAAAGAGTCGTTCTTTCGGCAGCTTAGTCTGTAGGTACCCTAGAAGCTCGCCATTTTCACAAGAAATAGAAAACTCCTGTCCCAGATGGTTCATGTCTTCAAGCTGAATCTCCTTCAAACACAACCGGCTCCTCCCAGAGGCTTCCTTCAAAAGCTCTTTTTCCAGAAATGCCAGCGCTGCCTTCTTTGTTTTACATTCCGTTAATACATAAGAGGTTCGTTCCCAACTGACTTCTGCCACCGGTTCAAAATGAACAGTCCCGTTACTGCCCTGGATAGTTACAATTGCCGCTCCTTGAAGGTCTCTTTCCTTCTTCGTATGTCCCTGAGGAGTACCGGGGTAAACAATCAACGGTTCTGCGCTAAGAATCTGCGGCTGATGGATATGCCCCAGCGCCCAATAATCGTAACCTAACAGTTTCATCTCGCTTAAAGAAAAAGGTGCATAGTTTGACTCTGCTTCCGCTGCCGGTTCGCCATGATAAATCCCAATATGGATATCCGCATCAGAAGCCTTCTGTGGAAACTCTCCCAGTTTGCTTTGTTCAAGATGCTGCCCCCTATAGCTAAACCCGGATACAGCTATCCGCTCATTGTTATTTGTTACAAAATAATGTGTCTCCACCTCTTCTTTTTCAAATAAATAGACATTTTCGGGAAAATCAAACCAATATCGGTCTGAGTCATAGTAGTCGTGATTTCCAAAGCTGATAACCACATGAATATTCTCTCTGTTTAGCCGCTGAAGAGCCTCCATTAAATAAGTTTGGGTCTGAATAGAGGTTTTACTTTGATGAAACGTGTCTCCAGCAAAGATTACTGCATCCACCTGTTTTTTTATCGCGACATCAACAAGTCTATTCAGTACTTTTTTATTAGCGGAGCGGAGCTGCTCAGCTAATTGAGCTGGAAGAACGTTTAAGCCTTCAAATGAACGATCCATATGCAAATCTGCTGTATGTAATAGTTTCATCGTACCAAGATCTTCCTTTCTCAGACATTTCTTTTATCATATCATTTTATAGAAAATAGGTCAGTAAAAACATACGAAAATTCGTTCGCTTTTTATTTTTCCCAATCTCCCTCATGCTTTTTATATAAGCAAAAGAACAGCGGAAATATCCTTTTCAGGTATTCCGCTGCTCTTTCTAAATGGAACAGTTATTCTGTATCTGACTGCTGCCGTTTTTAGTTATTATACAAGTCGCGAATCGGCGTCATAATAATGCGATTCAAGTCATTAACGATTGTACTAAAGGCTTGCTCTTTTTCCATCATTTTATTAATCAGCTCTGTTGTTTGAACCTCAGTTGCCATTTTTTGAGCTTTTTCTGCGTCTTCTTCTGAAAATTCTTCTCCACGCATTTGCTTTTCCTGTAATTCCTGTTGGAACCCTTGGAATTCTTTAAATAAATTAAATGCTGTTTCATCAGCCTTTACTGCGCCATAGGCTTCTTCCAGTGCTTTAAATTCATTCAGTTCGCGTAGTTCCCGTTCAAGCTGATTTGCAGTATCATAAATATTTGTCACGTAAATGTCCTCTTTTCTTAATGGTTTCTTTTATTGTAACACCTTTTTGCTGCTTTTCAAAAAACTTATTCACCAATCAGACCGCCGAAAAAGTCTTTGATGCCGTCTTTAGCATTTTCCCAGCCTTCTTTAATCTGATCACCGATATTCTTGGCGCCTTCCTGAACTTGTCCGCCGATTTCCTTCACACTATCCTGCCATTGGTTCGTGCTTTGCTGATCTTCAGCAGCAACTACTTGTCCACCTGTTGTGTAAGCATCTGCGATGGTAAACGGTGTTTGTGCTGTATAAGGAAGAATCCCACTGGCCTGACTATTGAAAACGCTAGAGGCATAGGTTGCACTTGTTCCCTCTAAGTAATGTGTCTCATCCGTATGCTCATAGCCCATCCAAGTAGCAATTACGACGTCGGAGGTATAGCCGACAACCCATTGATCGTTTGTTTTTGTACTGTCAAAGCTGGTTTCTGTTGTTCCGGTTTTCCCTGCCATAACATATCCGTAAGGGTCTGCATTGACGCCGCTTCCTGAGCTAAACACACCCAGAAGCATACTTGTCATTTCATCAGCAGTTTCCTTTGAAATAATCTGTTTGGTTTTTGTATTTGTCTTATCAACGAGAACAGCCCCTGTAGAATCAACAATTTTTGTAATTAGATGCGCCTCTGACAGCTGACCGCCATTGGCAAAAGCTGTGTATGCCTGAGCCATATCCAACGGTGAAACACCTGTTTCAATACTGCCCAGAGCAAGAGGGTAGCGTTTGTCCGACTCGTTGAGAGGAATCCCGAATTTCTTCGTCTTCTCAAAGCCTTTATCCAGACCAATCTGGTTCAGCAGCCAAATTGCCGGTGCGTTCAAGCTTTCTCCCAGCGCTTGATACATCGGCACTTCACCGCTGAATGTTCGGCTGTAGTTTTCAGCTGGATAGTAGTCCTGCAGCTGATCTACAAGAATACTGCTAGGATCATAGCCTGCCTCTAAAGCTGGGGTATATACAGAAATCGGTTTTAGAGAAGAACCAGGTGAACGTTTGGTCTGTGTCGCAAAGTTAAACCCGCGATATACATGTTCTTTTCTACCACCAATAATTGCCTGAACCCCTCCTGTTTTAGGATCTAATGCGACCGAGCCGCTTTCCACTAGTTCGCCATCTTCTGCGTTTGGAGGAAACAGCGCTGTATTAAGATAGGTCTGGTTCATCGCTTCCTGATAGCTGGTATTCAATGCAGTGTATATTTTATAACCCTTATTCAGTAAATCTTCTTCTTTGATATTATAACGGTCCACTGCTTCATCAATCACCGCATCGAAATAATAAGGATAGCGATAGTCTGTTTCTGAGCCTGCATAACCATCATAAAGAATGCTGGCCATGTCTACAGCCGCTTCACTGTCTGCTGTTGCCTGATCCAGCTTCCCGTTTTCAACCATCAGCTGGAGAACTGTATCACGTCGGTTCACTGAATTTTCCAGATTGTCAATCGGATTATAAATACCTGGACCTTTCAGCATACCAACTAATGTAGCCGCCTCGCCAATACTAACTTCTGCTGCACTAACGCCAAAATATTTTTTCGCAGCGTCCTCGACTCCCCAGACACCATTTCCAAAATAAGAGTTGTTAAGGTACATAGCCAGTATCTGCTCTTTTGAATATTTCTTTTCAATTTCGATTGCCAGAAACAGCTCCTTTGCCTTTCGGTCAAATGTTTGTTCCTGCGTTAAATAGGCATTTTTAGCCAGCTGCTGCGTAATTGTACTTCCGCCTCCAACAACTCTTCCCATAGTGATTCGTCCCACCAGCGCTCTTAAAATCCCTTTAATGTCATAACCGCCGTGAGAGTAAAAGTTTTTATCCTCTGTGGAAATTACTGCATCTTGAATATAAGGAGAAATCTGGCTTAATTCAACAAAATTCCCCTTCTGTCCAAAAAGCTTTCCAGCTTCTTCATTCTTTTCATCGTAAATAGTTGTTGCCTGAGCCTTCAACCCATCTTCCAGCGTGCCAACATTGGCTGCCTTCGCAAGCGTAAATAAATAGATGCTGGTTATTAATACCGCTACCATGCCTAGAAGCAAAATAATTTTATTAATTTGGTATTTTTTCCAAATCCGTTTTCTCCATTTATGAAAACGTACTAAATATGGTTTTAGCCAATTCCAGAAACGCTTGATGCCCGAACCAGCTTTTTTCATAATTTCTTTGAAATCCATAAGTGCTCCTCTTCCTTGTTTTCACTTATTCTAACATATATTACCCTATGTTCTATACGTCCTACGCATGATTTTACTACATACAGAGGCAGGGTTTTAGCTATTTTACCATGATTTTCTTTTGAAATTATGTAGAAAATATTAAGTTTTTGCTATGATGTATTAATCTGTTCTCTTTTGCGTAAAAAACACTGTCATATAAGGTTTTATAGAGTTTCCCCATTTCATTCTATATCATTCTGTTACATTAAATTCTAGGTCAAAAACTGGCGCTGCGAGATTAAACAATTTTTATTTTCATTTCGTGAAATATCTCATGCTAGACAAACAAAACAAACGTTCGTGTAATGATTTCAAGGTGATAGTTATGAGATATGTAAAAACAGTTCATTTAAAAGAAGTAACTTCTGCTTATCAGTATTTTTACAAGAAGAATGTAAAACCCTTGCGGAAATTATCGGCTAATCCAGTTTTTATTGATGATGTTGTTTATAACATCTGGACGTTTAATTCTAGAGGTACACGGGATTACATCGCTGCATTCCCTATTGAACAAGCTGACCACTTCCACATTTTCGAGTTAACACTTGAAGAAAAAGTAACGAAATATTTCTTTAAGAAAGTGAATAAGTTATCTGATTTTTCAACAAAGGGAATAAGGCGTGATACTACATTAACAGAGCTAATCAAATTAAAGGAGAATTCTAATAATGAATAAAAGAGCTGTAACGGGTATTGCAGATAAAATCAGATTAGTTTCTGCTTTCCCTAAAATTCTTGTTCGTTTTACCTTGCATACAAAAAATGAAGATATTAATTGTTTTGTTGCTCGGCGTGATCTCGCAAATTTAATTATGTTCTTAGATGATGGTATTTTTGAGTTGTCAGTCTTCGGACACTATAACAGCAGAAATCAATTAATCATTGAAAAATTCACGGTTAAAAATCCTAATTCGTTTATTCGTGAGTTTGTAATGAAACCTCTTGCTCAAGTATGTTAGAATAACAAGTAAAAGAAAAATTTAGGAGGAAGAAAATGAAAAAGAAGTTACTTATTGGGGCATTGGTTTTAAGTTGTTTTATTAATATTTTGCTGATTGGTGTTAACACTGTAGAGGCTAAAAAGAAGGAACCTTCATTGAATAGTTCACAATCAGCGTTAAAAGAGTACGGTTTGCTTGGAAGTGAACTGAATCAAGAAAAACTTGAAAAAATAATGCATGATTTCCAAACTGTAAGCAGAGACCCAGAAAAAAAACAACTAGAATATCAAAAAATACTTATTGAACAAAACTGGTTTATTATGGAGCAAAACGAGGATATAAAAGAGCTTTTAAAAAAAGACTAACTTAATTGTTAGTCTTTTTCATATCTATAAGTTACATGTCCGCCGTGGTGTGCTTCCCCTACAAAGTTTATTCTGTCTTCTCTTTTTAACCATGCTTCTCTAAATAGAAAGAAGTCATTGTTTTGCACATCAAACTCGCTTATCTCACCATTTTTAAGTTGCTCTAATAGTTCATCATATTAATTAATCACCTTTTATCACTCCAATCCAGATGATTATACTATAAGAATAATTGAAAATGCTGATATTTCTTTAATAAACCCATTGACTTATACGCATAATATACGTATAACATAAATATAGATAAGGCGTTGAGAGTATGCCAATGACAGCAAAGCAGATGATAAAACTGCTAGAACAAAATGGCTTTCAAGCAGTAAAGCAAGTAGGAAGCCACCGTAAAATGTACAATCCGAAAACAAAACTTACTACTATAGTCCCCATGCACAATAAGGATTTAGGAAAAGGATTGGAACAAAGCATTCTCAAGCAAGCGGGCTTAAAATAGCCCGCACGCTTGAAGCTGTGGTATACTCTCAACTATAAAGAAAGGTTTGATAATATGGCAACAAAGTTAGTTTATCCAGCCACATTCGAACAAGACGGTGATTACATTTTAGTTCAATTCCCTGATGTTCCTATCGCAATCACTCAAGGAGATTCTATTGAGCAAGCATATGAGATGGCGGAAGAAGTTCTTGGTTTATCATTAGAAGATGAGAAAAAGGCGCCTAAAGCTTCTACTGTAAAAGAAATTCAAGAGCAATTTCCAAACAAGCAAGTTGCTTTAATAGGTGTAGATATGGCTGCTCACAGAAGAAAATATCATTCAAAAGGAGCCAAAACAAATGTAACTATTCCAGAGTGGTTGAAAGAAATGGCACAAAAAGAGAATATCAACTTCTCACAAACTCTTACTGAAGCACTAAAAGAAAAACTTGATGTCTAATGTCTCACTCTAAGTAGAATTTGAAAAAATTTGGTAACCTATATTTTTTTATATTTCAAAAGTCGATAACGTCACGAGATGTACTTTTGAAATTCTTAAAAACGAAAAAAAGGGAGTGGGACAATAGTCAGAAGAAAATCTGATTATTGTCCTACTTTTTTGATTTTAGGGTACACAAAAAGCACGCAACCGTGTAAGATTAAAGTGACTAAACCAAATCAAAAGGAGCGTGCTTTTA
>NZ_JBNEQE010000030.1:0-23329 GCF_049894025.1 Enterococcus sp. LJL51 | reverse complement strand
CAGAATGCAAGAAGAAGCTTTCAGATGAAAAAACAGGTTCGATTTATCGACAACGGAAAATCGATGTAGAACCAGTGTTTGGGCATCTAAAGGCTCATTTGGCGTTCCATCGTTTCCATTTACGTGGAAAACAAGGAGCGAAGATTGATGTTGGTTTGGCTCTCATGGCACTAAATCTAAGAAAATTAGGAAAATATATGGAGAGAAAGAGAAGGGAAGAAAAAAAAACAAGCCCGATTTTGACATTCATCATCAAAATCGAGCTTATTTTCTTTTTGAGAGTGGATTATGTCCCACTCCCTTTTTTATATTCAGTTGAAACTGCTAATTAAGTGAAAATCAAACTTCGTGGAACATTATTCTGTACCCAGTATTTGATTAATCTCCTGACTAAATAAATCTGCTTTGCCGCCAAAGACAGCTTGAATGCCGCCATCTATTTCCAGCACAGCGATTGCTCCCAGCTGTTTGATGTGCTCCTTTTCGACGATATTGCTTGCCTTGACAGCAACACGTAAGCGTGTCGCACAGGCTGCTACTGAGATAATATTTTCTTCACCGCCAAGTGCTTCGATAATCACTAGAGAATCATCATATAACGAACCTGATTTGACTGTTTCTGTTAATTTATCTCCTTCATCATCAGTGATTTCCATTCCGGGAATAGCTACTTTAAATCTTCTAATACAGAAGGAAAAAACAAAGTAATAGACAGCGGCCCAAAGTAAACCTAGTGGAATAATATAGAGCCAATGGGTTCGGCTTTCTCCCTGGAAAACCCCAAATAACAGGAAGTCAATTAAACCGCCGGAAAATGAATTTCCAATACGGATACTGAGCAAGTCTGCAACGAAAAAGGAACAGCCATCAAGAAAAGCGTGAATGACGTACAGCCACGGAGCACTGAACAAAAACATATATTCAATGGGTTCGGTGATACCTGTTAAGAAAGAAGTAAGCGCACCACTGGCATAAAGACCACCAGTCTTTTTTCGATTCTCTTTCGGTATTGCCCGATACATTGCATAACAGGCTGCAGGCAAACCGAACATCATAGTAGCGAATCGTCCGGCAAAAAAACGAGTTCCGTAAGTAAACAAACCAGTATGGTTTGGATCAGCCAGTTGAGCAAAGAAAATATTCTGAGCTCCGGCAATTTGTTCCCCCGCAACAGTTTCTACTCCGCCCAAAGAGGTGTACCAGAACATTGGATAAATAGTATGATGAAGACCGACAGCCCCAGTTAATCTAAGCAGAAATCCGTATAGAAATGTACCGATACTGCCCATACCAGCAACCCCTTCACCTACAGAGACCATTACTTGTTGAATAGGCGGCCAGATTAAAAAGAAAATGACACCTATAATAATTGCAGCAAGTGAAGAAACAATTGGAATGAATCGGGAGCCGCCAAAGAAGCCTAAAAAGCGGGGCAGTTCAATTTTCCGATAGCGATTATGAAGAAAGGATACCGTTCCGCCAATCGCGATGGAACCGATTACACCAGTGTCTATAGTATTATCCGGTGAGAAAAGCTGAAGTAATCCGCTGATAGTGGTCGTATAAACAAGAAATGAGACTCCGCCTGCTAATCCTGCAGTTCCTTTATCACCGTTTGCCAGACCAACAGCTAAACCGATTGCGAAAATAAGAGCTAAATTGCTAAAAACTGCATTTCCGGCATTGCTCATAACAGTTAAGATTGTTTGCAGCCATTGCTGATTCAGCCAAGGATAAGCTTGAATAGCACTGGCATTAGATAACGCTCCTCCGATTCCAAGCAGCAAACCAGCTGCTGGCAGAATAGCTATAGGCAGCATAAATGCTCGTCCTAGTTGAGAAAATTTCTTAAACATATAACTCCTCCTTTAATAAATACCCAAATTATTTTTTCACAGCTTCTACAGCTGAAATGAAACGTGCAGCAATTTCCATAGGGCGGGTAATCGCTCCGCCAACAACAATTCCGGCGACGCCAAGCTGGCTGATTTCGGCTGCCTGTTCAGGCGTCTGAATTTTCCCTTCGGCAATTACATCAATGCCCTGTGCGACTAATTGCTGAATTAGCTCTATCGCAGGTCCGTCATCTTTCCGGCTTTCACTGGTGTAACCAGCCAATGTAGTTCCGACAAAGTCTACACCAGCCTTCCAAGCCAATTCACCCTCTGCCAAAGTGGCAATATCTGCCATTAAAAGCATATTCGGATATTTTTGCTTAATCGCTTGGATATTTTGAGTAACTGTTTTTCCGTCATAACGTTCCCTGTTTGTACAATCAAGTGCGATAACTGCAACGCCTTCCTCCGCAAGTGCATCAACTTCCTGCATTGTAGCTGTAATAAACGGTTGTTGTGGAGGGTATTCCCGCTTAATAATCCCAATAATGGGCAGCTGGGTAACAGCTTTAATTTCCTTAATATCCCGAATCGAGTTTGCCCGAATCCCTACAGCACCTGCTTGTTCAGCGGCTTTGGCCATTAGAGGCATGATTCCTCCGGTTTCTGAATATAAAGGCTCTCCAGGAAGTGCTTGGCAGGATACAATAACACCGCCATTTATTTTTTTTGAAAAGTCTCTTTTCTCCATTTTTACCTCCATAATATAAAATTTGGAGTTTGTCTCCAAAAACAATATACTACACTCCTCCGAAAATGTAAATATGGAGGAGGAAGAAAATTTGACAAAAAGCGAAAAAAAATGGAAAATGGTACTAATAAATGAAGGTTGGAGAATGATGATGAGTTATTTAGAAAATATACATGCAAACTATACTTATTTAACAAAATCAGAAAAGAAAGTGGCTGATTATGTCGTTTCATCTGGTGAAAAAGTCCTGCATCAGACAATGGTGGATATTAAGAAAGCAACAATGGTTGGGGATGCAACGATTGTTCGTTTCTGCCAGAAAGTTGGATATAATGGGTTTTCTGATTTAAAAATCGATATTGCCAAAGAAGGATTTCCAGCAGGTGTGCCGAGTCATTCTTCTTTGACTGAAAAAAACTTTATAAAAACAATTGAAGACCGATTAATCAAAGCAATCCAAGAAACCTGTGTACTGGCTGATGAGCAAAAGCTGAAAACTGCTGTGACATACATTTATAATGCTAAAAATATCTATATTTTCGGAGTTGGCTCCAGCGGCATCACTGCTCGAGACATGGAGTCGCGCTTCTTAAGGGGAGGAGTCCAGGCAAAGGCTATTACAGATTCTCATTATCAGGCAATGAATGCCTCGCTATTTTCAAAAGAAGATGTCGTAATTGCGTTAAGTCTTACTGGGAAGACAACGGATATCTACGATGCCTTATCGATTGCAAAAAAGAATCAAGCAAAAATCATTGTGATTTCAAACTATGTTCTGTCTCCGATTGCTCAGATTGGCGATGTTGTTTTACAAACCGCAATAGAAGAGTATTTGCTGAATGGCGGTTCATTGACGGGAAAAGTGTCTCAAATTTTTGCTATTGATTTGTTAATCACTTACTACGAAAAAACATATGGTATCAATGAATTGCAAATGAGAGAAAAAGTAGCCCGTTCAATCATGAACAAGCAGCTGGATTAGTTAGAATTCTAATTCTTAGAAAAGCAGATAATTGTGCTTATTAATCTAAGGGGCGTATTATTGCTATATGAGGAGGGATAATATGGCTGATTTTGAAAAAGCAATTTTTGCTGGCGGCTGCTTCTGGTGTATGGTGCATCCTTTTGATGAGCATCCTGGGGTTATTTCTGTGGTCTCTGGTTACACTGGCGGTCACGTAGAGAATCCAACCTATCAACAGGTGACAACGGGAACAACGGGGCATACTGAGGCGGTTGAAATTACTTTCAATCCAACTATTCTGCCGTATAAGGAACTGGTTAATATCTATTGGCAACAGACAGATCCAACAGATGCTTTAGGTCAGTTTGCAGATAGAGGGGATTCTTATCGTCCAGTTATCTTTTACGAGAATGAGGAGCAGAAGAAAACGGCAGAAGCTTCTAAAACAGCGCTGGAGAACAGCGGACGCTTTAAAAAACCAATTGTTACTAAAATTGAGCCTGCTCAGCCGTTTTATCCGGCTGAAGAATACCATCAGGATTATTACAAAAAGAATCGTCTGCACTATAATCTTTATAGAAAAGGCTCCGGACGAGCAAAATTCATAGAAGACCACTGGAAAGCTAAATAAGAAACAGCGGAGCTTTGCTGAATGAATTGTTCCAAATATAAAAATCTCAAAGAACAGAGAAATCCAACTGTTCTTTGAGATTTTTATATTTTTTAATCAATAGTATGAATAGAAAGGTTGTTCAATCAAAGGTATTCTAATAAAGCCAATAGTGTATTTTGACTAAAAATTATAAGTGGATAATCAGATGAAAATACAAAGAGAATCAATCCTAATAATAAGAAAGGGACGAACGGAATTTGTCCGACCCTTCTACGAAAAAAGATACGTTGGAATAGTGCATATAGTAAGGCACTTCCACTAGAAAAAAATAAGATAAACAAGATGCCTTTTCCATCTAAAAGCAGCCCCCAGAATGATAATAGTAAAACATCCCCGTAGCCAATCGATTGTTCAATTAGTTTATTCAGCAAGCAAAGACTGCTGAATACAATCAGACAGGTTTGGAAATATAGGGGGTGTCCCAACCCGCTGTGGCAGAAAATCAAAATAAAGGTGCAGGGATAAAAAATTCTGGGCTCTACAATCATATAGAAAATGTCTGTCAAAGAGAGTACTAATCCCATAGACAATAGTAAAAAGGTATGAAGGGAGGATAGGTTAATTTCTTGTGAAAAACAAAGAACACCTAATGATCCGCCAGACAGCTCGCTGAAAAAATAGATAAAAGGAATTTTTTTAGCACAGTAGTTACAGCGAAACCGTTGTAGAATAACAGAAAATAACGGAATCAGCTCATAAAACTGCAGTTTTTGGGAACAGTGGGGGCAGTGAGAGGCTGGTGACAGGATCGAGCCTCCTTTAGGTATTCGTTCAGCTGTTAAACAATAAAATGAACCTAAGCAAGCGCCGAAAATAAACAACAACAGATTAGTCATTGTACTCCTCCCTTCAAAACAAGATACGCAAAGTTTATAAAACTCATTTAATTATTTTTAATAATCAGCCCTCTCTCTGCTTTTGCTGTTGGTAAAAGGGATTCTTTTAAATCAGCCAACTTGTGCTGTAAATCTGAATACTGACACATTCAATAGATTTTATCCAGTTACTATTCCACCGCCTACCATTCTGTTAGAGGTTCCTTATACAGCGAAAATTTTGCTGAATTTATGTGGACTTTTCTCTATATTTTAGGAATAATAGATAGTAGCAACAAACATATAGCAAGTGAATGAACACTAATGGAGGGTACATATGAAAAAAGCAGCAGTAATGATCATTGCGTTTGTCAGCATTCTGCTGACGGGCTGCAACAGAGCTATTCCGGCTGATGAAGCGGGTGAATTGCTTATTGACCGCTTGATTTACCAAGAAAAGAAGAATGAGTTTGAAGCAGGCTTTAGAGATGGAGAGGCCACTGGAAAGAAGCTGGATGATAATAGTTTAGACTTTGAGGAAAACTTTATTTCTGGTCTAGAGTCAACTGGGACAAAAGTACCTAAAGAAGAGGCGGAGAAGCTGACACAGGAATTGCTGAAGCAGACCAAAGCAAAAACAAGCTATCGAATTGTTGAAATAAAAGAGAATAAAAAAGGTGCCGAAATCACTTACTTCATTACTGGCCTGGATTTGGTCAATGCGATGAAGGAAATGACTAGGACATTAGTTCGGGAAGCTGTTGAAAAGGCTGACGGCGCAGAAACAGATCAAGAAATCCTTGAATCGACAATTTCCATTTTAACGGAACGCATAAAAGTTATTAAAATAGAAAATGATGATATTGAAATTAGCTTAAAGCTGGAAAAAGAAGGCGGCAAATGGTATATTCCGGCGGCTCAGGAGGAAACCGTTTCTCGTATATTTATGGCTTTTATATCGGGTACAGAAGATGATGAAGAACTGAATGACGGATTAAACGAAGCGGTAGATGAAGTGATGAATGAGATGTTGGATTCCTTATACAGCCAGCCGGCTTTAGATGAAGAGACAACAGATGAAGAGCTTCAGCAGGCAATTGATGATTTATTAAAAGAAACCCAGGGTTCTACAGAAGAATCAGCCACAACGGAATCAGATTAGATTATAATAACTATTAAAAAATAAATATTCCATTCTTGAGAGATTTTGTTGTACTTTTCCTCTGTTTCATACTAAACTAGTAATGTAGACAAAATTTAGGAGGATGAATAATAATGAAATTTGAACAAACAAAAGAAGTACTAAATCAATTAGTAGCAGACTTAAGCCAATTTTCAGTGGTTATCCACCAAACACACTGGTATATGCGCGGACCTGAGTTCCTAACACTGCATCCGTTAATGGACGATTATATGGATGAAATTAACGATCAGCTTGATGTTGTTTCTGAACGTCTGATTACGCTGGATGGTTCTCCATACTCAACCTTAAGAGAATTTGCGGATAACACTGGCATCGAAGATGAAGTAGGCAATTGGGACCGTACAATTCCTGAACGTATGGAAAAATTAGTAGAAGGTTATCGTTATTTAGCTGACCTATATCAAAAAGGTATTGATGTTTCTGGTGAGGAAGGCGACGATTCTACTCAAGATATCTTTATTGCTAATAAAACAGATATCGAAAAGAAAATCTGGATGCTGCAGGCTAAATTAGGCAAAGCTCCTGGTGTTGATGCAGATACTCGAACAAAAGCAAGATAACTATAAAAAAATCTAAGCAAACATACTAAGATTAGAGTTTGGGACATAAGTAAATGCCCGAACTCTTCTTTGTCTAAAATCCGAATAAACGGCGTTCCAAAAGTAGCTCTCTCGGAAATAAGCCGAACTATCTCAAAAATATGAAAAGCTATTTTCGGATAATTCGTCTTATTTCTCGAAGCTAAACACTTTTGTCTCGACCTCTATTTTCTATTTATAGCGTATAGTGAGGGTGAAAGGAAGCTCGAACAAAACCTCGAGGACCACGAGTCCGAAATATAAACCGAGCTCCTTCTCTATCCTTTTAGAATCAGGTTTAAGTATGTTGAGACTACGAGGTTGTGACAGAAGTGGTCAGCTTCAAGCACCAAGTAGGTACTTTTCATCATCTGTTCAGCTTAAAAGAGCAATTACAGTAATTCTAAGCAATAAGGCGGAAATTCCGAAAATGACAGGAAACATGAAGGTAAACCGTTCGATGTTGACTGATTCCTACCTGGTGTTCCACAGATTTTTGCGAATTTTCGCCTTATTGTCGAAGAGCCTTGAAACACGGTGATTTACCACTGATGTTGAGCGGACATCGATGCAGCTCGCTGCTAGTAGTTACTTCTAAAACACAGTTTATCCAAGTTTAAGGACTGAGGCACACTAATGTCACAGCCCTTTTTTGTATGCTTTAAATTTGCTTGTAGGAGAGAGTTCTTTAATCATAAGAGATACTATTTCAAAATAACAGTTGATGTAACGCAAATGGTTTTCAGCAGCATTATACGTGGTAAATTCGTCAAAATCAGTAAAAAACCTAAAATACAAAGTAGAAATGCTATGATTCGGATGTAGACAGGTCTATCAACAAAATAAGTGGGATTGGGGGAGCAGAGATGAAAAAGCTTTCTACGGAAAAAGGCTGACGCAGTTCAAGCAAGTTATAGAGTTTGTTATTATCGTAAGGGCATAATTATTTGTTGCATTTGGAAATGATTTGCAGGAGAAACTACAAAAAAACTTATTATTAGGAGGAAACAAAAATGAGAAAATTGATGAGAAAAGAAGCACAGGGCATTTTGGCAGGTATTTGGGTACGTGTGTGTGTATATAAAAATGGGCGCTTAGTTGGTTGTACACCATGGCGTTGGGTATAAAACAACAACACTTGGATAAGGTAGCTCAGACAAATTAGGTATAAACTATTCTTTATGAAATAAAAGTAGCAATTCATTTTAGGGGGAAATGACATGAAAAAATTAGCAAAAAGAGAAGCACAAAATATTTTAGCAGGTGCATGGACAAGAGTCTGTATCTATAGTAATGGAGTTCTTATAAGCTGTGGCTCCTGGAAATGGGTGTAGTCGTACAAAAGCAACTAAGTATTAGTAATGAAATCGTAGGACTATTGCTTCTTTTATAAAATAAAGTTTGTTTACTTAATGACTGTTTGAAGCACTTTCCGAAAAATGCAGGAAAAAAGAGTATGGGGGATTGGTAATTCAGCGATTCCCTATACCTTGAGTCCTGAAACGATTAGCAGATAAATTTTGTGTTTTCGAAAATGGACAGCAAATGATTTCAAAGACTACTCATATACACAGGCTGAAAAAGGTTACGTTAATGTGTCCAAAGGCTTGCAAGCTGTTATTTAATTGTATTGAAGTAGGTGTAAACTATAGAATATTTTCATTGAAAGGAAGAGTACATATGAAAGAAAAACAAAAATTATCAATTATAAAAAAAGTTATTTTGGTATGTGTCACAACTAGTTTAATTGGAGGAGCAGGATATTTTATTTACTCTAGAATGAATACACATAACTTTAACGGCTTAGAGGAATTTCAGCAGGAAGGGTTAAAAGAAGGGGTAAATAATATTTACCTTGATGACGATGAAGATTTTGATGATTTACCAAATGAAATCAAAGATGCATTGGAATAAAAAAGATAAAAAAGGCTAGAATAGAAAGAGATTTGTTTATCTATAATAGCCTTTTTGTTATTATTTATTTTCTCGATAAGTATATAAGACCTTCCTATGCTATAATTAAAGTAATTCGTACAAAAAGGAGAAAAAGGATGCTGAAGGATTTTTTTATGTTTTGGGAAAATTTTTATTTTTTATATTTAACGATTGTGATTCCAATTATTTTGTGTGTGCAGCTAAAATTTCGTAAGGCAATTACTACTGCAAACTGGATAGGAATTATTGGTTTATTTGTGTGTATTGATTTTGTTAAGTTCAAATATATTTTATCAAATTCATCAGGCACTGAGGTGGCGTATACGGGTGTTCCTAATGAGTTAATATTGGGGACTCTTTTAAGTCTGCTGGTTTTGGTTCTACTATTATTTAAGGGTGTTTCATACAGGGAAGCTATTGGTAATCTATCATTAATTTATTTGTTGGTTTATGCAGTAAGGAATATTGTGCCTTTATTAATGATGGCGCTACTCTCTAATGTAGACATGCTTCAATATCTGATTTTAGTTAGTATTTTTTCTGTAATGCTCTATTATTCTATCAATCGAGGGATTATCCGTTTTCTAAAAAGAGTGCAGGTTGAAGGTATTTTCAAGAAAATTATTTGGCTACCTGCAATAATGGTTCTGGTTTTAAATGTAGCATCAGTACAGCAATCTACTAAAGAGATTCCTGCTAAGGATCAACAGATAGTTGAGGTTGCGATGGACGAACAAAACCAGACAAGTGAGAATTTTTCCGAAGGAACCTTGTTGGATGGAAGCTTCTATCTATTCTTATTTATATTAATTATGGTCAGTGCAATTTTTATAATCATCAATAATAATGAAAAGAATCAAAAGTTGCAGTTTCAGATTGAACGGTCAGCAGAATTGGAAAACTACATCCAGAGTATTGAACTGATTAGGGATGAAATTCTAAGCTATCAACATGATTACGATAATATTTTTATCGGCTTGTCTGGAGTGATTTATGATGATGAATTCAGCTTAGCTGCATTGAAAAGCTACTATGAAAACAGCTCTGAACAAATATTGAGAAATAAAGGAATTAGAATTATTAAGCTGTTAAACTTAAAAAATATTAATATACCTGAGCTAAAAGGGATACTGGCACCTAAAATTCTACAGGCGAATCAAAAGGATATTAAAATTCATTTTGAAGCAAAGGAGCCAATTGAGACAATTGAAATGAGTAATACGGATCTTACAAGATGCGTGGGTATATTGTTGGATAATGCTATTGAAGCAGCAGAAAAAAGTGAGGAAAAGGAAATCAATCTTGCTTTTGTTAAAAAGCATAATAGTGTAATTTTTGTGATTCAAAATACTTATAACGACAAGGAATACGGGATTGATAGGAAGGTTTCAAAAGATAACTACCGTCATGGTTTTGGCTTGAAGAATATTCAACAGATTATTGGACGTTATAAAAATGTGCAGTTAAAGACAAAAATACAAACAGATTATTTTATTCAAGAAATCTATTTTTATGAGAAGGTGTGAAGCAGATGATACCAATCTATATATGTGAGGATGATTCAGTTCAGTCAGAAGGTTTGGCGTATTTGTTGAATAAGAAGCTGATAACTGATGATTTGGGAATGGATATAGTTCTGAATACGAATCAGCCGGAGAAGTTGTTGGAAACGGTTCGAGACAATCTAGGCACAGCTATTTATTTTCTGGATATTGAAATTGAAGGAAGTCAGATGAACGGTTTGGTTTTAGCGCAAAAAATTAGAGAATATGATCCAGACGGCTATATTATCTTTGTAACGACCCATTCAGAAATGAGCTTTTTGACCTTTCATTATAAGGTTGGTGCGTTAGATTTTATCATCAAAGATAAAATTCAATTGATGGAGCCTAAAATCAACGAATGTATTGATACAATCACGCAGCGTTTAAGAGCTAAAGGCAATGTAAAGAGTGAGTATTTTGCTGTGAATGACGGGGATGATTTATCCTATATTGCTTATGAAGAAATTTACTTCTTTGAGGTAACAGACAACCATAGAATACTACTGGAAGGGAAATGTCTCCGTACAGACTTTTATGGCACATTGAAAGACATTGAAAAAAGGGTAGACAAGCGTTTCTTTAGAAGTAACAAGTCCTTTTTAATTAATCTTCACCATATAACAAAAATCGATCAAAAGAATAGAATTGTCCATTTTCCGAATGGAGAAACTGCGCTGGTATCCAGGTTGAACTTAAAGCAGCTGCTAAAATTGAAAGAACTCTCTTCTTGAGGAATGACCATTTGTGTAACGCGAATGGTCATTCTTTTTTGTTGCGTATAGATTTTTACAGAATAGGTAAATAAATAAAACAATGGGGAAGCAAATGTTATAGTAAGCGTACAAAATTAAAGTGATGAAAGGCGGATATGGCATGGAAAAAAATAAAAAATGGTTGGATGCACTTGCAAAAACAATGATCATTGGAGGAATAGTTTTTTTAACAGGATGTTCCCATACTGGAAATAAAGCAGAAAATAATACTTTTTCATCAGAAACAGTTTCTCAAAATAGCAGGGCAGCTCTAATTGACGACAGTAGTGCTTCATTGGAAGAGACGGATGTGGCGGAAGTCGGAACACCAATCAAAGAAGTTTCTTCAGCAGATGTAACAAAGATGTTGAGCAGTAAGGAATCTTTATTTATCTTTTTTGGTAAGCAAAGTTCAAAGGAATATCAGCATTATCAAGCAGCAATAAAGGAGCTGTCGACAGATGTAGCTGAAAAAATTTATTTTATGGATGAGTCGAAAGAAAAAGGCGGTCAATTATATACCCAATATATGTTTGATATGGCATTGGAAAATGGTAAATATGAAAATTTAGGTGTTTATTTTGAAAAAGGAAATCCAAAACGAATTTGGGGTCCGACATTTACTTCAGAAGAAATTGCTTCGTTATTTAATGGCGAGAGCGTCGATCGGGCAGTATAAAGGAGGAAGCAGGAATGAAAAGAAAAAAACTTTTAATCATAGCAGGAATTATTGGCATGTTGCTGGTGAGTGTTGTTTCGTTAACAGCATTTTCCAGTAAGAAGAAGGTGGAACAGAAGTATACAAGCTACAAAGTAATGTCAGCTGAAGATTTAAATTTCTCTGGTACAATCAAAGCCCAAAAGATTCAGTCTGTTGCCTATGATTCTGTCTCTGGCGAAATTGCTTCTATTACTGTTCAAAATGGCGCAGATGTAAAGGCAGGTGATATCCTGATTAGTTATTTCAGTAAAGAAAATCAGCTGGCATTAAATGAAAAAACATCGATGAAGACTAATTATGAAACCAATATTGGAAATTTGAATCGAGAGCTTCAGGAAGAGCAGTACAAATATAATCAAGCGAATTATGCAAATGATGAAGCTAAGAAGCAGGCTGCAGAAACTAATATGAATTCCATTCAAGCGTCGATTACTCAATATCAGGATTTATTGACAGATGTGGATGCACAAATTGCTTCATTAAATAGTAAAAAGGAGTCTTCTGTGGTTGCTGAGTTTGATGGTAAAGCTGTTGTTGATGAAACCGCTAAAAGAGATGCTGCCAAGCCAGTAGTAACAGTATATTCCAGTGATAGAGTTGCTGAGTTTACGGTAACAGAATTTGATGTAGAGAAAATCGCTTTAAATCAGGAAGTTAAGATAATGTACAAAAACCAAGACAAAACAATTAGCGGGAAAATTTCCTATAAATCAGAAGTGCCGAAGGTAGATAGTGGGAGTGCTGCGGTGTATACAAGTGAAGTATCGATGGATGAAAAGGTTCCCTTAGGTTATTCAGTAAAAATTGGGATTCAGCAAAATGAAATTAAAATTCCGGCAGATGCAGTTGTCACAGAGGGAAAGGAACAGTTTGTCTATATCTATAAGAATGGCAAGGCGAACAAACAGAAAATTGTCGCAGAAGTTATTGATGGAGAAACGTTTCTGTTAAAAGAAGGACTAAAGGAAAAGGAAAGTATTATCAGAAAATCGAAAGATTTAAAAGATAAGATGGAAGTGACTGTGGATGATTAAACTAAGAAATATTAAAAAGTATTATGGTGATGAGGAGAATAAACTATGGGTTTTGAATGATATCAGTTTAGATATCCAAGAAGGTGAGTTTACAGCTATTATGGGACCCTCCGGTTCAGGGAAGTCCTCTTTGATGAATACAATTAGTTTTTTAGACGGTGATTTTTCTGGAGAATACTTTTTCAACAACGAAAAAGTATATCAGTACAGTGATCAGCAGCTGTCTGCTATCCGTAATGATAAAGTAGGCTTTGTTTTTCAGTCATTTAATTTGATAGAAAATTACACAGCCTTTGAAAATATAGAGCTGCCGCTTCTATACGCTGGTTACTCTCATAAGGAAATTCAAAAGCAAGTCAATGATATGCTGAAAAAGGTCGGACTTGAAGGGAAGGGAGAGCGCTTGCCCAAACAGCTGTCAGGCGGCCAGCAACAGAGAGTAGCCATTGCAAGAGCGTTGATTAATTCACCAGAGTTTATTGTCGCAGATGAGCCAACGGGTGCATTGGATACAAAAACTTCAGACGAGATTCTTAGCTTGTTTAAAACACTAAATGAAGAAAATGATGTGACTATTTTAATGGTTACCCATGATCCAGAAGCGGCTGAATATTGCAGCCGTGTGATTGAAGTGAGGGATGGTCTGGTGATTGGCTAAGGAGGGAAATCCATGAAGATAAATATTATTTGGGAGTCAGCAATAAAAGCAGTACGCAAAAATCGAAGGAGAAGTCTTTTGACTATGCTGGGATTGATTATTGGCATCGCCTCAGTCATTACCATTGTTTCTGTGGGACGAGGCTATAAGCAGGCGCAGATGAGAGAGCTTCTGCCTACTAGTGATGATCAGACAACACAGGTGACACTAAAATTTACTCCTGAGGAAAGCAGCTTTAAAGATACCAATTTTATCAATTTTAGTCAGGAGGATATGCAGCTGCTGGAAAGTGTGTATGGTGTGAAGCACGTTGTTCGATCAAAAGAAAATCCGGAGAAGAGCTATCGTAAAAAAGAGGTATCTTTTCGGGGGACAGATGAAACGATGCAGATTCAGCTTATTCATTCTTTAAAGCAGAAGCAATCACTTGCTTCTCTTAAGCATTCGAGAACATTTAATGACAGTGATTTAATTAATCAGAATAAAGTCGTCTACGTTTCCTCTCAAATTTTAGCAGAAGCTTCCGAAAACAATCAGCAATCGCTGATTGGAGAAGTAATTAAAATACAGGATGAAGATTTCTTAGTTGTGGGAGTATTTCCCTCAACCTCCTATTCTTCTTTAAAAATTCAAATGCCGGCACAGACATATGCTAAATATTTTCCTGGGGAAGAGGTAACAAATATGGATGTTACGTTTACCAATGAAATCTCTTCTGTCAAAATGCTTGATACCTTAACAAGAACGATGAATTCCAAAGGTAGTAATAAGGACTTTGGAAAATACCAGCCAGTTTCAGATGGTGGAATGGTTGATACTTTAGGGGAATTATTTTCATCAATGACAGCGATGTTTACTTTTGTTGGAGCAATTTCATTGTTTGTTTCAGGTGTAGGTGTGATGAATATGATTTATACGTCCATTTCTGAACGGACAAAAGAAATTGGGATTCGCAGAGCTCTGGGAGCTACAGAGCGTTCGATACAATTACAATTCTTGTTTGAAGGACTGACGATTACCCTTGTAGCTGGAGGAATTGGTTATGTCGCGGGCTTGTTTATTGCAAAATTTATCAGCATGATTTTGAACTTCAACTTTATACCGGATTTCTTTACAGCATTTATTGCTGTTCTATTATCTGTTACTGTGGGGTTGATTTTCAGTTATTATCCGTCTAAATCGGCAACAGAAAAGGATGTTGTAGAGCTGGTAAGATAAGGGTTTGTATGTGAAAAGAATAAGGAGGAAAATGATGAAATACGCGCATAGTATCCAAAATGAAACGAATGACTGCGGTGTTGCAGCTATTCAAACAGTGTTAAGTCAGCTAAAATTTAAAAATACGAACTTAGCACGAAATCTTGAAGAGATTTTAAAATATAAAAAGTATAGTGAAAAAGGATTGTCACTATATGATCTTCAGGAAGTATTAGGAGAGTATGGTGTAGAAGCTGATTGTTATGAAGTCGCGGATTTTGAAGAATTGAGATCTCAGCGCTTTCCGCAAATCGTTACGGTTAAAAAAGATGGGCTGCCTCATTATTGTGTTATTCATGAATTCAATGAGGGTTCTGTGTGGATTTCAGATCCCTCTGAGCTTAACGTTTTTAAAAAAGAGGTTGGTGCTTTTCAAAAAGAGTTCATGGGGTATGCTATTTGTATTGACGAAGTAGAAGAAAAAACACCGAGCTTTACCATTAATAAGAGCTATCCAGAGCAGGTTATTGAAACAGCATTGAAAGAAATTCCAAATGGGAAAAAATTATTTTCAATGGCTGCAATTCTGGCTGCGATGTTTCTTCCTTTAATAGCAACGTACGGCTTGGAATATTTATCTGGAAGATATGTAGATTCTATGCAAACCGGTACAATTGCCTTAGTGGCTTGTTTTGTAGCCGTTTTAATCATATTATGTATGAATCTGATGCGTTACAATGCAAGGTTTAAAACGGATTTGTCGAATGTAGTAGAGCAAAAAGTACTGACGAAGCTTTTCGATAAATACTTAGGTGATATGGATGCTAAAGTAGGTCTTGATAACTTATCTGGTTATTTTTGGAATTGTATTACCGCTAGTCAAGGGCTGCTGGAACGCTTCTACTTAATTGTCCATTTATTCTTTTCTGTTCTTTTAGTTTTGGCATTAGCGAAATACAGCTGGCTATTAGCTATGAATCTGTGTTTATGGTCCTTTATTTTCTATTTGTGTTCTCGCTTATATATAAAGAAATCCTGCCTGAACTACAAAGCCTTTATAGCCAATTCTAACCGCCTTTCAGGCACGTTTGAAGAATCAATTCGTACTACTCTTGATATACAGGCTTTTTCAAAAGATAAAGCTGCCATGCAGAACTTCCAAAATAAGCTGAAGGAGTACTTTAATACAAAATTGGAGATGAATGATACGGATACAATCATTTCAGCTTTAATAGATGGTACAAGAACAATGATGATTTTAACACATTTCATTTTATTTTCATTTTTATTCAAAACGGGACATTTAAATCTTTTAGCTGGGGTAGTTAGTGGTGTTTATGTTTTATATATCGCTACCTCTGGTTTGAGTGGGCTGTTTGGGAGCTATTTCTCCTATATAAAGAGTAGAGAAGCGATTGAATATATTGAAGCTAAGAATGATTTTGATAAAGAAATGGCACCTGAAACAATTAATATTGAGGAAGCCGCAATTAAAAAAATTGAGCTTGAGGATGTCTCGTTTTCTTATGAAGAGCAACAGATTTTGCGTAAAGGAAAATACACGTTTGAATCAGGGAATATCTATTCTATAGTTGGGAAAAACGGTGTCGGAAAATCAACGCTGATAAAACTATTAAGCGGACTGTTGGACAATCAGGAAGGCTCATTTAGAATCAATAGTCATAAAACGATGAAAACAATGAAGAATACCAATATTTTTGATTATATTGCCTACTATTCAACTGAAATGGAGGTGTACAATCAATCAGTAGAAAGTAACATCACGTATTCTGTTTTTGATGAGGACAAAGCTGCATTGAGCGCAAATCATTATTCATTTACTTCAGTAGCTAAAGATCATCAAATGGATGATTTAGTCAGCTCTTCAGGTCGAAACATTTCCCAAGGCCAAAAACAGAAACTACTATTACTTAGAACCTTAAACAAAGAAGCTGATATCTATATATTTGATGAGCCGACAGGTAATCTTGATGTTGAGACTCGGGAAGAGTTTATTGCTACTATCCATGAGCTGACAAAGAAAAAGGACAAGCTAGTGCTTATTGTTACCCATACAGAGGAAATCGTTAAAGCTTCTGATGTAGTTTATCAGTTGAATGGAGGAGAAAGCGAATGAAGCACATTTCTAAAAGAATTTTGAGTCTGGCTTTATTGTTACTACTGCTTACAGTCCTTATTTATAGGAACATCACACTTGAAACTAGTGCAGCCGCCTTTGAGAAAATGGAAATCACTGAGTTAAATGAGAAAATAGCAAAGGCTGAGCCTTTATTGGTTTATTATTATGCTGAAGACTGTCTCCCTTGTCAGGTGTTTAGCCCTGAATTGAAAGAAGTAACGACTGAGCTGGGAATAACGATTAATCAAGTAGATGCGAAAAATTTGGAGAATATGGACTTTATTAAAAAGTATAATTTGACAGCTACACCAACGATACTTTTATTTAAAGATGGCGAGGTAATTCGACAAGAAGGTGCAGTTGAAAAAAAAGAGCTGAAGCAGCTGCTGACGGATTGGCTTTTATAGGAGGAGAGAAAAATGAAAAAAGCAGGGATTATCATTGGTAGTGTGTTCGTGCTTGTCCTTGGTGCGATTTGGTATAATAGACAGCAAAAAGAAGTTTTAGCCTATCAGCAGCAGCTCGCAGAAGAAAAGACACAGTATCCAGAGATTTATGATACATTAAATTCAATAACAGTGGAAAGCTTTGAAGAAAAGGTTTCCAATCAGGAAGATTTTGTCGTGTATGTCGGAAGACCAACCTGTTTGGACTGTAGTGATTTTGAACCAGCACTTATTCTTATGCTGGAAAAGTATGAACTGCATTCAAAGCTGGAGTATCTGAATGTTGCTCAATTACGAAAAGATGAGACTGCCTGGGGAAATTTTAAAGAGACTTACGCGATTCAATATACGCCAACGATAGCAACCTTTGAAAAAGGCAAGCTTATATCTCAAGTGAGTTGGACACCAGAAAAAGGAACGGAAATAGATCGATTTGATGACTATCTAAGTGAAATAGCTAAGAACTAGACAGAGTAGGACAATGATCCGGAGAAAATCCGATTATTATCCTACTCTATCTACCTAAAGGATTAAATGCATGGGATAAACAAGCAGTTTATCAGAATATCCTGAGAAGTGGCTAAAAAGCTTGGTATATGCTTTTCTGAGTGAACAAAATTTAGGTACCCCTATTCTTTTTTTAACTGTATTATTGCTTTTTCAATCGCTGATTTCACCTGTTCAAAGCCTGTTCCACCTTGAGAGTTACGGCGTTTTACAGCAGTTTTTGATGCAAGCGTGTCATAGATATCCTCTTGAATCAACGGTGTAACTTCCTGATATTCGTCAAGAGGAATATCCTGTAGATAGATGCCTTTTTTTGTACACGCCAGTACTAATTTCCCGACAACTTCATGGGCCTGGCGGAAAGGCATGCCTTTACTTGCTAGATAGTCTGCCAGTTCAGTGGCATTGGAAAAGTCTTTTTCTGTAGACTGAGCCATAACCGCTTCGTTTACCTTCATTGTTTCAATCATGCCAGCCATGATATCTAAGCTAGTCAAAATAGTATGAGCTGTATCAAACATGCCTTCCTTATCTTCCTGTAAATCCTTATTATAAGCTAGTGGAAGTCCCTTCAGGACAGTGAGTAAGCCAAATAAGTTGCCGAAGACTCGACCAGATTTTCCGCGAATCAATTCTGCCATATCCGGATTCTTTTTTTGAGGCATAATAGAGCTGCCTGTTGAAAAAGTATCAGTCAGTTCAATAAACTGAAATTCATGACTGCACCAAAGAATGATTTCCTCGCAAAAACGGGAAAGATGCATCATTAGCAGAGAACTATTGCTTAAAAATTCTAAAATAAAGTCCCGGTCGCTAACACCGTCTAAGCTGTTTTCGTAAATAGAAGTAAAGCCAAGCTCTTGTGCTGTCAAGTTTCGATCTATTGGGAAGGTGGTTCCTGCAAGTGCGGCACTGCCTAAGGGTGAAATATCAATTCTTTTTAAGCTTTCAGTAAAACGTTCCTGATCTCTTGTGAGCATGCCGTAATAGGCCATCAAATGATGGGCAAAGGATATCGGCTGTGCATGCTGAAGATGTGTGTATCCAGGCATCAGCGTTTCAACATGCTTGTCCGCTTTATTAACCAGTACCTGCCGCAGTGTATGCAGAGAATTGATTGTTTCCAAGACAACATCTTTTAAATACAAATGCATATCTGTAGCAACTTGATCATTTCGGCTGCGTGCTGTGTGCAATTTTCCGGCAACGGCGCCAATTTCTTCATGAAGGAAGGTTTCGATATTCAAATGGACATCTTCGTTTGCAACTGTAAATGCTAATTCACCAGCCTCTATCTTCTTTTGTACAGTCAACAGCCCTTGAACAATGGTGTCCGCCTCTTCCTGCTTGATTATCCCTGTTTTACCCAGCATTTTTACATGTGCCAAACTGCCTTTAATATCCTGTGCTGCCAATTTTTGATCGAAGGAGATAGATGCGCCGAATTCATCAATCCAGCCTTCATTCTTTCCTTCAAATCGTCCACCCCAAAGTTTTTTCATGATATTCACCTCAATAAGTATGTACTTTTTTAGAAACAGAAAAAACGGTTTATCCAGTCCTGTTGTGTCTATAAATCCTGTGAAAGAAGCGAGCTGCGCTAGGAGTCGTTTTGTCTGCAATGCAGGCAAGGAATGCTCTTTAGCCCGAAATCTTTACAGGATTTATATGGATAAACCGTCATATTGCATGTGCTGATTTAACTTGTTCATTAGGATGCATGATGAAAAGTGCCTTGCTGAACTCATTATTTCATTCCGCAGAATAAAAGGAGCTTCTCTAAAGGCAAGTATCGAAAAGACGGCATGGATGGCATTATTTACCTGCTGGTAAACGTCATCTCGCAGATAAGCCTTCTTATTCTTTGTTTTACAGTTGGGCTTGAACCTCAGCATTTACTTTTGTTGGAAGCCCCCATAGCTTGATAAAACCAATCGCTGCATCCTGATCAAAGGTATCGGCTGATGTGTAGGTCGCCAACTCTTCGTTATACAGGCTATTATCGGATTTTCTTCCTTCAACGATGGCATGTCCTTTAAACAATTTAACCCGAACAACCCCATTTACGTATTTCTGCGTTGATTTCAAAAAGGCAATTAGAGCATCTGTTAGCGGGTTAAACCACAGACCGTTGTAAATCGCCAGAGATAATTGATTTTCGATAATCGGTTTAAAATGCGCTATTTCCCGAACAAAAGTCAAATCTTCCAATTCTTTGTGAGCTGTCATTAGAGTAATAGCTGCCGGACATTCATAAACTTCCCGGGATTTAATCCCAACTAACCGGTTTTCCACATGGTCAATCCGTCCGATGCCGTGCTTGCCTGCTAAATCATTTAAATAAAGGATTAATTCAGAAAGCAGCATTTGGTTTCCATCAATAGCAGTTGGAACACCTTGGCTGAAGGTAATTTCAATAATATCGGCCTGGTCTGGTGCATCTTCTAAGCTGGCAGTTAAATCATAGGCGCCTTCTGGTGGTGCCGCCCACGGATCTTCTAATATGCCGCATTCATTTGCCCGTCCCCAAAGGTTTTGATCGACAGAATATGGATTATCCAAATCAGCTGGAATGGGTACACCTTTTTTCGTTGCGTAGTTAATTTCTTCTTCACGTGACCATTTCCATTCACGAACAGGAGCAATAACCTTAATAGCTGGCGCCAATGAATTGATAGCTACCTCAAAACGAACTTGATCGTTTCCTTTGCCGGTACAGCCGTGAGCAATAGTGGTTGCTCCAGTTTCTTTTGCCAGTTCAACTAGTTTCTTAGCAATCAGCGGTCTAGATAGTGCGGAGACCAGTGGATAAGATTGTTCGTAAAATGTGTGTCCTTGCAGTGCAATCAAGGCAAACTCCTGAGCGAATTCTTCTTTTGCATCAATCGTGTAAGAAGCTGAAGCACCGAGCTGAAGTGCCTTGTTTTTTATAAATTCTAAATTTTTTCTTTCTCCAACATCCAGACAGCAGGCGATGACATCGTATCCTTCATCCACCAGCCATTTTACGGCAACAGAGGTATCTAACCCTCCGGAATAGGCTAAAATTACTTTTTCTTTTGACATATGCAAACTCCTTTACAGATTCCAATTCGGTTTCTAATTTGAATTGAATCTATCATAGCACCTGAAAATACAAAAATCAATACTTTTCTTAAATAAATATGCAAATAATTATAGTTTAATAGTAAAATATGCATTTTCGGCTAAGGATTATGTAAGGATACTGGCTTTCTAAATGAATAATTTGTATAAAGAATGAATAAAAAAGCAGATGTTTTGAAATTTCGATATGATTTTTTTCAGGAAATAACCAGAAAAAGTGGATATGAAAAAATATAAGTTAATGTTGTTTTGTTCTTTTCAACTAGCTGAAAACCTTATTCTATCAGTATGCTAAGATTCTTTGCAGCGTGTTTTTAGAAATGCTTATTTTCTTTTCTTGTAGAAATGGTATGCTTTTCCTATAGTGAAAACAGAAGGAGAAAAAGATGGAACTAGGAGAGAAACTTAAAGTAAAGAGGCAAGAATTTAATTTTACACAACAGGATTTGGCAGATAAATTACATGTATCCAGACAGACCATTTCAAACTGGGAGGTGAGTAGAAGTTATCCGGATATAGAGAGTCTGATTCAGCTGAGTGAAATATTTTCCGTCTCTTTAGATGTATTATTGAAGGGAGATCAAAAAATGATTATTAGTTTAAAGAGAAAGAATTTATTGGAAGTATTATATATGGTGTTTAACGGCATGTTGGCAGTCAGTATCCTGCTTTGCATGAGCATTGACTTTATTTATTCCAGAAGCTTAACATGGTCCCTTATCGTTATGATAGGTTGTTTAATCGCTGGAGCGGCTATAGCTGTTTTCCGTTACTGTGAAACAATGAAGCTGGTTAAGGCCAGTGCCGCAGTAAGCCTGCTGCTCGTTCCATTAATGATAGTTATTCAATGGCAAGCTCCTTATTTGGAACTATCTCAGCTATTGATGGTAACCGGAATCTGGACAGGCTATTACTGGGCTGTACTGCTGTTATGGACGCTGACTTCGATTAATTTCTGGCAGCTGCTGGTTTTTGCGTTATTGCTGAGCTTTGGTTGTGAATGGGCAGCTATTTATACAGCAGGTGAGACCGTCCAATTAAGTACATTTCTGATTCAAAATTTGGTAGAGCTACTACTGACAGGCCTGTTTGCTTTTTTCGGGATTATAAAAATCGACAAAGGCAGGATGACTAAAATTTTATCAGAGTACAAAAGAATATAACTGATGATAAAGGGGGGGATGAGACAGAAAGATAGGCGCTGAGAACCAAGTAGGTATGAAGTGATGTTCATCTTGCTCATGGTAGTGTATCTCAGGAGTAAGCGGGATGCTCTTAAAAGGCCAGTGACCGCAGTGATGAGCGGTTTTGATGCTGACTGATTTTTACTGGAGAATTTATACGCTTTAGTTAAGGGAGAGTTTGGGTGCTTATTTACGCCTCAAGCTCTTTTCTTTTTTCTGATATAGAAAGTTGGTAGAACTATGCTATAATTTTAGCTGGTTAGTGAAATCAAATGATTAATTATTTGATGATAGATAAACGTTATTCTAATGATTATACTTCTTGGATAATGATTCCAGTAAGTTTAGTGACAGAAACGGAGTGTAGCAGCTATGTTTGTAGCAAAAGATTTTGAAGTATTTGAAGTGGCTGGTTTGGAACCAAGAATGGAAGCTATCCGTAGCCGGATTCAGCCGAAGTTTCAAACGTTAGATGAATATTTTGCGGGGGCGCTAGGGGAAGAGCTAGGTATTGAGTTCTTCGTTCATATCGCTCAGCATCGGCGCCGAACGACATACCCGCCAGAAAATACTTGGTCTGCTTTGAGTAGGAAGAAGCGAGGGTATAAAATGGAGCCGCATTTCCAGCTGGGAATTTGGCCGGACTATGTGTTCATGTGGTTGTCCTTGATTGATAACCCGAAGAATGAACAGGCAATCGCTCAAGCATTTTTAGATAATCTGCAATTATTTAGTCAACTTCCAGAAGATACGTACTTCTCCTTAGACCATACTATACCTGGAGTTGAGCTTCTTTCGGAAGGAGCCTACGAAAAAGGACTAATGCGATTTAGAGATGTGAAAAAAGGCGAATTTCAAATTGGCCGAATTTTAAAAAAAGATAATCCAATATGGGATGAGCCGGAAGAAGCGAAAAGCTATATGCTCGAAACCTATCAGCAGCTGCTTCCGTTATATCGTATCGCGATAGCCCAAGAATAAAAAAGAGACTGGGACATAATCCACTCTCAAAAAGAAAACAAGCTCGATTTTGATGATGAATGTCAAAATCGGGCTTGTTTTTTCTTCTTCCCTTCTCTTTCTCTCCATATATTTTCCTAATTTTCTTAGATTTAGTGCCATGAGAGCCAAACCAACATCAATCTTCGCTCCTTGTTTTCCACGTAAATGGAAACGATGGAACGCCAAATGAGCCTTTAGATGCCCAAACACTGGTTCTACATCGATTTTCCGTTGTCGATAAATCGAACCTGTTTTTTCATCTGAAAGCTTCTTCTTGCATTCTG
>NZ_JBNEQE010000029.1:0-23903 GCF_049894025.1 Enterococcus sp. LJL51 | reverse complement strand
CAGAATGCAAGAAGAAGCTTTCAGATGAAAAAACAGGTTCGATTTATCGACAACGGAAAATCGATGTAGAACCAGTGTTTGGGCATCTAAAGGCTCATTTGGCGTTCCATCGTTTCCATTTACGTGGAAAACAAGGAGCGAAGATTGATGTTGGTTTGGCTCTCATGGCACTAAATCTAAGAAAATTAGGAAAATATATGGAGAGAAAGAGAAGGGAAGAAAAAAAAACAAGCCCGATTTTGACATTCATCATCAAAATCGAGCTTATTTTCTTTTTGAGAGTGGATTATGTCCCACTCCCTTTTTTAGCAATAGATAGGTTTGAAACATAACTAACTGTCCCATCTTCTAGTATCTTTAAACTAACTCTATACAGGCTGATGCTCGCTAAGCCATAGTTTAATATTTTCCTGTAAGGCTTTATCATAGGTAAAATGATTGAGTTCAGCTGTTTTTTCAGCTAGCTGGGCAAAAAGGTCTACTGAATGAATCAGTGCTTGCCAGCTGCTTTCTAAATCAAAGCCGCCAAAAATATCAAACAATGCTTCATATACTTCTGGCTCGGCCCACTCGCTAATAAAGCGGCCGCCGTGCCATGTATCATATTCAATGCCATGAAGAGACTGCTCATACCATTCAATCATCTGGAGCAGGATATTCTTGTAGTCCATTTCTCTAGCCTTGGCTGACCACAAATCTTCTCGAAGAAGTTGTTTGCTGATATACATGGTCACAAACCAAAACATCTGATTGACTTGCGTAAAAGCTGGTTCATTTAAGGGCATTTTTTCAGGTATAACTGTTTTCTTCGGTAAAAGTTCTGCAGCTTGTCCTTGATTATCAAGAATCAGCTGAACACCGCGTTTAAATAACCAGGGAGTTTCCCCTGAAGCCAGTTGTTTCTGATATTCTTCCCCTGTTTTCACTACAAGATCTACTTGGTGCCCTCCTTCGAACAAGGTTAACCGCTCAGGATCATTTCCTAAGGTTTTTGTGGGAAAGGAGCTCCAGATATTTCCGAACTGAGCAATAAATTCTGAAGATTCTAGATAGTAATGGGGTTCATCTGTATATATTAAGATATCTAGATCCGACCATTGATCAGCCGGGCACTTCTTTCTAGCTCTAGATCCTATAATATAAGCAGCTTTAATATCTTTCCTTTGTTTCCCCACTGTAGCAAATTCAGCTATTAATTGTTCAAAAAATGTTTGACTATTTTTCATATGTTTCCTCCCATACTGTTTATTCAAAAAATGTAGTTCTTAGCTCTACTAGTCTGAATACTACGGGCTTCTTCTTTTCATCGCTAGGCGATAATTGTTCAAATGTTCTGCCCGACGATTTTAGCAACCTTCTTGTAGAAGATTCAATCCTGGAGCACTTAAAAAACGTTAGTTTCCACAGATATGCGGCTTCTTACTCCGGATTTTTCCACGTCTGCTTCCTCTCGTGCATTCTACTACTCATTTCGCTGGATAAATTAGTAATTCTTTATTTTATATAGCTAAATTATTTCATTAAATAGAGTAAAAGTCGATAGGTTTAAGAAAATAATCGAATTAACTTAACCGCTTTTTATTTCTGATGAGATGCAAAAAAACAGACGAATCATTTTAGGTTTGATTGGTCTGTTTTAAACAAATAAATTAACTTTCTGGACGTAAGCTAGTCGCTTTAAAAAGTGCTTGTACAATAATTGGTGTAATAATCACAGCTCCGATTACCTCGGAAACCCCATTAGTTACAACAATTCCCCCAAGTACTGCTATTAGACCAGAAGGGTCAACGCTATAGGCAGCTGCTAAAGGAGTAGTGTATAATAAACCCATAAAGAGCAGAACAAGTATAGTATTTGTTAATGTTCCAAATACGGCAGCAGTAATTGTAGCAGGTAGAATTTTTTTATTTTTGCTATAAAGCCAATGAAACAAAAATCCAGCGACTAATCCAACCAGCACTCTAGGTAGTACAGAGATAATCGGATTGGTAAAAATTAGTGTATCGAGAGGTGTTGTGGGAGAGGTAAAGGCTCTGATAATTGTAAAAATCCCCCACATTAAACCAATAAACATGCCGTCTTTTGTTCCCAAAACTATTGCAGCAACAATCACTGTAATATGAATAATCGTTAGACTAGTGATTCCTAAAGGTATATAGCCTAAAAATGGAACCATTGTCTGTAAAATAATAAGGGCAGTCAGTACAGCTCTGATTGTTATACGGTAAGCTTTAGTTTTTGTATTCATTTCTTTTCCTCCTTTGGAACATAACTTTGCAATTTCAATGACACGTGTGTCATAATAGGATTATACAATATAATGACACGCGTGTCATTAATTAGAGGTGATTTTATGGTAAAACAATCAAATAAAGAACGTCGAAAGATGAAACGGGAAGCCATTCTGGAAAGTGCCCGAAAAGTATTTAGTGAAAAAGGTCTGATTGATGTTACAATGAAGGATATTATTGAGGAATGCGGAATTAGCCGCGGCGGGATTTATCTTTACTTTGACTCAGTGGATGAAATCTTCATTGAAACCCTAAAGCAGCGTACTACGCGAAAATTTGACGGTATCCGCTCAGCCGTTCAGGAAAATGTTCCTTTTGAGGAATTACTGGATACTTATTTAGCCAGCCACAAGGATCGTTTATTAAACCACATTGACAGCAGTCTTCTGCGTCCGATGTATGAGTATTATTTTACACACAAGTCCGAACAGGCCTATCAGTTTCAGCAGTCTCAACTGGAAACGACAACACAAACGATTCAGGAAATTCTTTATTTAGGAGTTCGACAAAATATTCTAAAGGATAAGGCTCTTGATAAAATTGCTGAAAATTATATGTTTGTTATTGAAGGTTTGGGAATTCTGGCGTTAACTGGCGGAATTACAGAAGAACAAATAGCCAGTCAATTTCGTATTATGAAATCCCTCCTTCCAAGAATGGACAGTTAGAGGGTATAAGGATGTATGGCATAATAGTGATATCTCCCCTTCCCCTAAAATCAAATAAAGACGGAACAGAATGAAAATAGGAGTTATTTTCGCCTGTTCCGTCTTATTCATTTAGCCAGTCCCGTTCTATCACAGTTTCTTTTTAATTTATGCTGTACTTATCATCAATAGAGTATTACAGCAAATAGTTATTTTCTCTGTCTGCTACCTGCATTGTCTTAAGTGAATATGTCGCATAGCCTCCAACAACAAGCGGCTCTTGCTTACACAGCTCATCCGCTGCTTCATAGCTTTCAGTTTTTAAGATGACCATTCCTGCCACTCCTTTGTATCCTTTAAATACACCGCAGGATTCCAAATAGCCAGCATCATCCAGCCTTCTTAAATTTTCGACATGCTCCTCCACAATTGCCTTTGTTATTCTGTTATAGGTCTTGCTTTTTTCTATAAACATAACATACAACCATTTTTCCATATTCTCACCTCATAAATAATTTTTTTATTAATTATCTGCTATTTTTCTGAAGTCTCCCTGCCCGTTTCTTTTTGCAGCCGGGCAACCCACACAAAGCGATGTTGCTGATTCTGGATAAACCCATTTTGCTGTAATTGATCATTAAGATAAAGTAACTCATTTAGATTTTTTTCTACTGAAAAACCGGAATATTCCCATGGAATTGTTTTTACATAATAAATCAAACCATCCATATCATAAAACTTTTGAAAAGGATAAGCTTCATTTTTATATAGGATTTCAAAGTTGTTTTGCTTTAATTTTTCCAGCACAGGAAATAGATGCCAATCAAAGGATGGTTTATTAAATCCTGGAATCAGTTGAGAAGATAAAACCAGCCCATTTAAATCCCCTACCTGTTGAGAAATAAAAAGTCCCTGATTTTTTAATACTCTTCTTACCTCTGAAAATGAAAAAGATGCTTGAGAATTTAGTACTAAATCAAATGAATTATCAGGGAAATCCAAAGATTCATCTGACTCAACGAATTTAACAACAGCTCCTTTAGGTTTTAGCCTTTCAAGCAGCAATTGGTAATTAGGCAGCCAGCTTTCAGTAACAGAGGTGTTTTCAAAAGGGTGGTTAAATGAGCTCAGTAGTTCTCCCCCGCCAGTTCCTATATCCAACAGCTTTAAATCAGGTCTTAAATAATCTGAAACTAATTTCCTATAACACCAGGGGAGTTCCTGCTGGGTATATTTTTGCTTTAAATAAGAAAAATCCCACCCTGAAAAGTTTTTTTGGTTTTGCTCACTTTGTAGCCAAGATTCTATTAAATTTATATCAGTCATTTTCTGCATCTCCTTAGTATTAAATGGTCATATTTTAAGGATGATACAGCCGGCTTGACAGGATAGATACTTTTTCCCTTGATACAATGCCTGTCAAATCAACTGTATCAAGGAGATACCTCGTTTTCGAACCATATTATTCCTCCTTCAATGAATGAACCATCAAATATGAAGCTACAAAAACATAAACATTAGATGACTTTATTTTGATTAGTGCTTCTTTGCTTTAAGTAAAGAGCACAGGTATTAAAGACGGTTTCAAAATGGGGACTGTTAGAACCTCTTTTCCATTACATCGTAGCATAAAAAATCCCCATTCTCAGTTAAAATTGTGTGATAGCTCATTTCTCGGTACCCTCTTTTTAGGTAGAAGGTTTTTCCTGGAAGTGAAGAATCAACTGTTCCAACAGAAAAAGATTTGGCGATTACCCCTTCTCCAAAGTTCATCAGCAAATGACCTATTCCCTGACCTTGATAGCTAGGTAGAACAAATAGACGATAAATTTCATTTTGATGAATACTAATTGTTCCGAGTAGCTGCCCTTCATTCATTACTCCATAGACTCTTTCTTCGTCAATGTCTTTAATTATAGTAGATAATTCATGATGCTTTAGAAAAAAATCCACCGCTCCAACTGGATAATACTTTGGATAACATTCCTTGATTGTTTCCATAGTGAGTGTCAAAACCTGAGCAGCTAATGCTTGATTTAGCTTAATTATGTCCATCGTTCTTCCCCTAATCATCATTCGTCTTTTTACTACCAGAAAAATAGATAGCTGAAATCTTTTGAATATCTAGTGGCTGCAATTTTTAGTATTCATCTAAATAAACACGCTCATCAGTCTCATTAAAGTCTGCCACCTTTTCTTTTCCCTGCATGGGATAATCCGTTACCAGACCAGAAGCACCTGCCTCTAAATAGGTAGTCATATTATTTGGGTCATTAACAGTCCAAATATAGACTGGCAGCCAAGCTCTGCGAAACTCCATCAAGTTTTCTCTACTTGCCATCCATTCTTCAATAAAAACAAAATCAATATTCATTGTACGAATGATATCCGGACTTAAGTAGCCTAACCCGCCGAAAATACAATAACCACTGATTGTTTCAGGAAACTTACGGTTCATTTCGCTTATTAATTTATATTCCAGAGACAAGAAAATCGCAGACTCCAATGCTCCATGTTTTTTCATGGTTTTGGCTACTACATCTACAAGATTTTCTTTTTCTTTATTATGCCTTTTAAGCTCGACTGCAAGATTGATTTTTCCTTTGGTATAGTTCAACACTTCTTCAAGTGTGGGGATTGTTGCCTGAAATCCATTTTGCTGTAGCTTGATGTCTTGCAGCTCTGCTGCTGTTAAATCATACACATACAGATTTTGACCAGCTAACCGCTGCAGGGAATCATCATGAATGACCATCGGTACACTATCCTTAGAAAGTAGAATGTCGATTTCCGCGTATTCTGCCCCAGCATCGATAGCTCCTTGAATAGCTTCAAGACTGTTTTCTACACCGGAGCTGCTCCCTCGGTGCCCGATAACAATCGGCTGGTGAAGTCCTTCTCCCTCCTCGGAAGAACGCCAAAGAAATAAAAAAGTGGAACAGACAGTGAATAAGATGAACACATTTCGAAACCGACGATTGCCAGCGGCTTTTGAGAATATATTTTTTATTCGTTTAAATGAATAGCTTTCGCCTGCTCCCTGATTTTTCTGATTATACAAATTGAGGTACCATTCAGAGACAAGGATAATCAATACAGGACTTACAAACAGCTGACTTGCCGAATACACTAAGAAACCTGTCCAAGCTAAAAAACTGTTCAATGATGGAAGTAAACTCGAGTTATTAAACAGCTCGCTAAGTGTAGCTGGAATATAGCCTACTGTAACTAAATACTCAGGCAATAGTTTAAAAAGACCAAAAACAATCAGATAAAAACCAATCAGCTTGACTACGGCCAGCGGCTCTTTTTTTACAAGAAGAATACTCCTTTTCGCAGCACTTAAAAAAGATCCCCCTTCAATAATCATTATTGGTAAGGTAAAAATTGTGAGGAAGAAAAGACAAAATAAGGACGCGAAAAATAAACCAATTAAAATCGCTCCCATACTGCTTTTTCCAAGCTCGCCAGTTATGAAATTAGGTATGCGAAAATAAGGAAAAACAAGACTGGAATAACCTAAGCCGGTTATCGGCAGGAATAAAAAGGTGTAAATAAAAAAACTAATCATGCTAATTGGCTTTACACTATTTTTAAACACTGAAAAATTGCTGATTATATTGATTAATGATGGTTTAGGATTCTCTTTTCTATCAGCAATAAAAGTTAAAATTATAGAAAATTCAAAATAGCTGATAGCGGCTAAAAGAAGAATCATCACGAGACCAGACAAAAAGCCGATTGGCGTCATAAAAAAGCTCAGCATATTATTATTGAACAGTACACCAAAGCCTGTTGTCTGTAGTCCTATTTGAAAAATAAAATCAAGAATCGGCTGTATAATAACTCGGTGACCAATCCGCATTAGTGTGACAAAAATCAAAATTTGAATGACTTTTCTCCACCACTCGGGTATCTTAAGAAACATTTTTTTACTCATAAACTCCCCCTGCTTACACATATACTTTGTAAATCTAATAACATGAACACGTGAGATTGTTAGAATCCATTTTTTGAACTTGATAGAATTTTCTGTCAATTATTCAGAAACTCCCTTTAACTCCATTCGTAATGCAACTCCATCATGCCCACTTTATTATAAACTATAATTTGTGATTTTTTTCATTTGTTTGAAAAAAATAGTACTGGAAAATAAAAGAATAGTTAACAGAGTGCAAAAGCACGCCACTAACTATTCTGATAAATTATTGCAGCAGATACTATTTAAGTCCGCTGCTTCCTTCTTCTAAAATTTTCATTTGTAAAAGGGTTTCTTTATCCTTAATTATCTTCTCTTTTCCATGGATGATTGATTGATACACCCCTTCATAGACTCGGCTGTAGTCACCAACCTCTGAAATTACTTTCTCCTCATGATAAACGCCATCATGATCCATATAAGTTAAGACGCCGTAATGTTCAGGCAAATCAATACCAAAATCCGGATGATTAGGCAGATAGAACAGCTTCAAATGCTCTTCCTGGCGATCCTTAGTCTGTTTCACAAAGGAGCCCTTCTTCCCATAAACAACAAAACTAGGACGTTCCTTCAAACGGAAATAACTGGATTTCACAGATACTTTTGTTCGATTATAGTAAAAATCCAAATCAAAGTAGTCATTCATCCGCCCTTCACCTAAAAGCTGTCGAACATCATAATGAATGGCATCTGGTTCGCCAAAATAAGACAGAACCTGATCAATGGTATGGCAGCCATGCCCATATAGATAACTGTTTATTTGTGAATAGTTTGCTTCTTCGGGGATTTCTGGACGGAAATAGTCATAATGCATCTCCACCTCTAAAATATCTCCTAGTTTGCCGCTTTCGATAACCTTTTGAACAGTCAAAAAATCTGAATCAAATCTGCGGTTCTGGTAGCATTGAATAAACAGATTTTTTTCCTCAGCCAGTTGAAAAAGTTCTTTGGCCTCAGCTGCTGTTTCCGTGAATGGTTTTTCTATTAGAGCATTTTTACCATTTTCTAAAAGCAACTTGCCGTAGTGGTAATGAAGACTCCCCGGGGTGGTAACAACCACTAGCTGAATTTCAGGATCATTAAGGATATCATTGATTTCTGTCGTATACATTGTTTCCGGCAGCATATCCCATGTAACCTTTCCTGATGGTGAAAAGATGGTCTTTACTCTAATTTTATCATTTAGTTTTGCGACAAATGGTAAATGGTAGCGATTTGTACTTTTGCCATTGCCAATATAAGCAATCGTCAGCATAGTCTAACCTCCAGTTCTGTTATACTTATGATTATAAGTAATTCTAAAAAATTAAAAACCAATTCGCACAATATTGGAAATAAGTTCCAGTTTATTGATGGAGTCTATGTTTTAGCTGAAACTTATGTCCAATTATGTGAATAAAATGAGAGTAACAACTGTTTATTACATTGAAAGGACTGGTGCAGTATGTTTTTAATAGATGATCTAAAAAATCAGCAAACCTTCACTTTTACAGAAAAAAGAATAGCAGGATATATTCTCGAACACCTTTCCGCTATTCCTCGTCTAAGTATTAATGAACTTGCTGAGCAAGCCTTTGCTTCCCGTTCGGCGGTAATCCGTCTGTGTCAAAAGCTTGGTCTCTCAGGATATAAGGAGTTTAAAGCCGCTATTGTTGAAATCATTCCAAGCTATTCCCGCTCTCTGGATACTATAAATCCTAATTTCCCTTTTGATATACAAGATAGCTCAGAACAAATTGCTCAAAAAATGGGCGAGCTGATGTCCGTATCCATTCAACAAGCAGTATCTCAAATTAATGGAAAAGTTATTGATGAAACCGTAGAAATGCTTTTACAGGCAGAGCGTATCTTTCTGTTTGCTCGAGGCGATTCTCAATTGACAGCAAGAAGCTTTCAAAACAAGCTAATGAAAATCAACCTGTTTCCGATTTTGGCTGAAGAGTACGGTGATGAGGAATGGACTGCTGCAAATCTGACAGCAAAGGATTGTGCTCTTTTTCTGTCATACGGTGGCAATAATAGCAAGCATAGCAATATACTCACTCATTTTTCGAAGAACGCTATTCCCAGTATACTGATGACTGGAAATAAGAACTCTCCCCTACTTGATTTGACCTCAATTCGCATTGTCATCCCACAGGTTGAGTATGACTTTGCCAAAATAGCCACTTTTGCTTCCCAAACGGCTTTCGATTATCTATTAAATACTATTTTTTCAGTTCTCTACATGAAGCATTATCGAAGCAACATCGAAAAACTGCAGACTGTTCAGCATTTATACCAAACAGGTTTATTTTCAGATTAAAGCCGCAATACTGGAGTACGGTCAATTTGATGAGTACTCCAGTATTGTGGCTTGCATAAACAGTATTTTTGTAACGATTTTTTATCTCTCACGATTAGGCTTCGACTTATCCCCTAAGCACAAGGAGTTTCCAATCATTCAATTATAGTGGTAAGATCCAAAGCCAATATACCTAACCCACATCTTCTGGAAACCGGGTGTAATCCTATTTTCTGTAACACTTTTCTTTGAGATAGTTCAGTCAACAATTTAGTGGATTCCTATATAAATTTTCAGCTCAACATCCTTTGTCTCGCTATTTGGGTATTCTTCAAAATCACATAGATAGGTGCGTTTAAATGGCAGGATACTCGAATGAAAACTCTCCCAGAATTCAGGTACTGCTTTATAGACCTCACCTCGAACAACAAAACATGTGTATTTTCCTTTAGGAATTTTATGGGTCTCAATATGGGCTGGGAGAGCTGCTTCTTCTCCTGCTTCACAGGTAATAGAAATTTGACAATCCCTTGAGCTTTTAGATAAATCTGTATACAGCTCATAAACCTGCTCGCTGCACTTATCAAGAATAACAGGGTAGCAGTCTTTATAAAATCTGCCCCACAAAGACATGTCTGGAGTTTCATCTTCTGACAAGGTAGAAATTCCAACAAGCGTTTTTTCTTCAAACTCTATAATCGTAAATGGTTTTTCTAATCTTTGTTTTGCTTCCTTACTTTTTTGATTTTTTTCCATGATAAGAAATAGATAACTGCTGCCATTGGTCTGTTGTTGATAAGTCTTAACGGGTTCAAAGCTTAAACGCTTATAAAGAGTAATAGCCCGCTGATTAAATTCGGCAACAGCTAAACGAATGCTTGTAAAGCAATAATTTTCTATTAAATAAACGAGAACAGCTTCCAGATATTTTTGTCCTAATCCCTGTCCAGTATGCTCAGGCTTGATTCCCATACCAAATTCAATCGTTTCGGAATGATTTTCCTGAAATACACAGAAAAAACCAAACAGCTCTTCATTGCATGAAAACTTGAAAATAGTGATCTCCACGCTGGTCAGGATGAATCAGCTCCTCGTAGTCCTCTGGATCAGCAGTCATATCATAAAAAGCATACACGCCAGGGTATTTCCATTCATCTGCAATCTGTACCGCAGTTTTTTGCTCCATTCTTTCTATTTTAAATACCATGTTCTTTCTCCTAATATTTTTTCTAAAATATCCAAAGCAGTTTTGATTTCTACCTGAATTAAGTCGATAAATCTTCAATCGATTATTAACATCTCGTTTTCATCAAAACGCCAGTTTCGACCGTAAGCTACTTCCCAATAATACCCATCAGGATCACGGAAATAACCAGAGTAACCTTCCCAGTAGAGCGCTTTTTGAGGCTGCTTGGCAATGGTACCTCCATTAGCAAGAACAGCCTCCATCAGATTGTCCACCTCTTGTTCGGATTTTAAATTAATCGCCAAAGTAATGCCCCCGAAGCTATCAGTTGTTTCTGGCGGGGCTGCTTGATTAATATCCTCAGCAAGGTTTTTAAGAGGATAGAGCTCGAGTTTGGTTCCCTGATTATCAAAAAAGACAATTGCCGGCTGCTCCTCTTTTTCATAAGTTTTAAAGCCAATGCCTTTGTAGAATTTTAAAGACTTTGGTAAATCTCTTACACCTAAACAAATTAAATTAATTCGATTCATTTCTCGTACATCCTTTCTCATTCCCTGATATATTCTTGTGAAGGACCAATTAAAATGTTTTACTATCCCATACTTGTATGAGTGAATAGTATGGGAATCGTTGCTGTTTCTATTAAAAACAGAAAATACGTTCCCCTTCTTCTCTTATTTTAAACGTTTCAACTTCTAAAAACAACAACAAAGAGGTTGAGATAGAAATGGTTAGCTTCAAGCACTAATCAGGTACTTTTCAGCATCTGAGTTTGTGACATAAGTAAATGCCCAAACTCTTCTTTCTCTAAAATCCGAATAAACGGCGTTCCAAAAGTAGCTCACTACACTTCGTTCCGATAGCATCAACCTCTAAGTGCTAAAAGCACTAAGAGTTGAAGTTCTCGGAAATAAGCCGAACTATCTCAAAAATATGAAAAGCTCCAGGTAGGTATCAATCAACATCTACTCGGTTCCCTTGTAGTGTTTCTTGACAATTTTCGGATAATTCGTCTTATTGCTGTGAAACACAGCGAGGGATGAGCTGATGTTGAACAGTACCTACTTGGTTCTCGAAGCTAAACACTTTTGTCTCGACCTCAGTGATTCTAAGCAATAAAAAGGGATTTGTGAAAATGGCAGGAAATACGAATGTAAATCATTGATGTTGACTGATTCCTATCTGATGCTCCATAAATTTTTTGCTAAATTTCAGCTCATTATCGAAGGAGTAGTTTCTGCCTCACCGTTTTATCGGATTTAGGCACAGCTAAAGGTCTGGGAATTTATTTATGTCCCAGACCCTCTGTTTACTATGAACGATATTTAAATTCTTGTGAGCTCATTCGGTTAGCTTTGCTTACTGCATAAACGCAAGCAGCTTACTCAGATTACCTGAATAAGTCAAATAGACGCTTTGCATGGCTCTGGAAATTGCTGTATAGAGAATTTTTTTATCTCTTTCAGAGTGATATTTTTCTTCAGAGATATCATAAATTAGTACATGATCAAATTCCAATCCCTTTGAGAGGCTGATTGGTACGATTGTTATCCTTTCAGTATCATTATCCACGGAATTATTTTCAAAATCCGCCTTAAGCGATTCTGTTTCCTGTTCTGTTTTTGTAATAATGGTTAAATCCTCACCATTAGTTTCTTCAAGAAGCTTTTTACATAATTTTAAAAATTCTTCCTGATTTTTGAAAGAATGAAGCTGAGGCGCCTGTCCATCTTTACGCACAGGGACAATCGTCATTTTTGTATCCTCTGAAGCGAACTGACCGAATGTTTTTGTAATTGCACCACTGGAACGATAGCTGCTAAGCAAATCATAACGTTGTACGGCCTTATTTTCTGCGTTAAATAATTCTTGAATTTGCTCAAATGGTGTAGTTGAGTTAAAAATTGCCTGATTCTCGTCACCTACCATAGTAAATTCTGTTTTAGGAAACAGCTCTATGAGCAAGTCTAGTTGGACTTGAGTGTAGTCCTGTACTTCATCGATTAGTAGAAACTGCATTTGGGGCACGTCAATTTTTTCAATCAGCAGGTGTTCAACCAATAAGAATGCCGTTCCTTCATCTAAAGTTAATCGCCCAGAATGCTGAGGAAGAAATTTCTCGCTGCTGTAGCTGGTATAGACTGTTTGGAAAATTTGTTCCTTATTGATCCACCGATTCTGCCGAATTGCTCTTCCTATTGCTGCATATTTTTTCTGCAGCAGCTTCTTTCCATAACGAAAAATACTATCTTCAGAATCATCTGAAATCAGTTCACCAAAGTATTTTTTCTGCAATTCTTCACTCAAAGAAAGAATTTGATTCTGGATTTTAGGACTTCGTGCCTGCTTTATCAAGCGCCGTTCCCAGTAGCTGCTTAAGCTTTTTTTTACTGATTGGAGTTTATCAATAAGTTTACTATAGCTTGGTGTTTCGTTATATAACTCAGTGAGCTTTTCTTTTGAAATTACTGCCTTGCCGCGATAGCTAAGCTCAGTAAAGAAATCAGGTTGAGCGAGCAGTAGTGAATCAGCGTTTTTAACAAAGTTTGTAAATGCTTGACTACGCAGCTGTTTTGTCTGCGCATCAACAGGATGGCTGCTGATCCTGTCAAAAAGCTCCTCCTCATTTTCAAGCTCAGCAGCTGCATAGTTTTGAACAAATTGAAGCATCGTCAAATTAAGTGGATTTTTTTCTCCTAATGCAGGAAGAACCTTGGAAACATAGTCGATAAACTGATTGTTGGGAGATAAAATCAGAATATTATCAGAAGTAATTTTCTGACGCAGCTGATAAAGCAGATAAGCAACTCTCTGCATAATGGTTGAAGTTTTTCCACTACCGGCTATGCCGTTGACTAAGATTACTGGACTAGTCGTATCACGGATGATTGCATTTTGTTCTTTTTGAATAGTTGCTGTGATATCCGCCATATAGCCTTCTGAATTATTTTCTAATGCTTCTAATAAAACATCATCCTGAATAGCAATGGAGGTATCAAAATATTTGATGAGCTGGTCTCTATCAATGATAAATTGTCTGCGCCCTTTTATTGCTACAGGTATTGTCCGTTCATTGACTGAATAACTGGAATCTCCCAACTCGTTATTATAAAAGAGTTCTGATATAGGAGAACGCCAATCATAGATTCTACTTTCTTCAGCATCATTAGTGAATCCGCTGATGCCAATATAGAAGTTTTCTAAAGGCTCTTCATCCAGATAATCAACAGAAATTTTTCCGAAGTAAGGAGACTTCAATAGCGCCTCGACTCGCTTCAATTCATTTTCGGCACTTTGCAGACGAATATTCATTTGATCGATTTCTCTGTTTTTCAGCTCAATCATTGAAAAAGTATCCAGATTATCTGAATAGCTGTCAAAATTTAAGCGAATATCTTCTGTGATAGTACTTAATGCAGCAGTTCCTTCCTCTTTCGCTTGTTTTAGTAATTCTGTCAATCTGCTTTTTGTTTCGAGCAGCTCACCATATACCACAGCTAAATATGCTTTTTCTTTCTGCAATTCCTCTTTACTCATAAAGCATCCCCCTCTTATTCGCTAAAGTAGTGCAACTGAAAAATATAGCATACTTTCTATGATTAAGCCAGTATTTCAAATCAGAAAACACTGCATGCCTTTTGGATAACTAGCTAATTAATAAACGGAGTCTGTTGTTTTGACTCGATTTAGGACTTGTATGACTCAAACTGCATCAAGTAACCGTAGACGGCACTGGAATGGCGCTTTTTGCCAAGGGGCTTCCGGCCAACTACCAAATCATTCGCATTATTTTCCTTTTTCAAAAAAAGAACTTGAAACAAAAGCATCAATCCCCTGCTTTTTGTTCCAAGTTCTATGTTTGTTTTCTTTTTTAACCTATCAATACAAACGGGTGTATAACCCTTTTTAAAGCTATAGCTTATTCTAACAATTCTTTAGAAATGATTTCCTCTAGATAGATGCTTAGCCAGTGATAGGCTTGTGCTGTTTTCCAGATGGAATTTTTTATCCGTAGAGCATTTTGGTTGAATAGCGATTCTTTACGATTAGTAGAGTCAATTGAATCCAGGAATTCGTCTACATGCTCAGCTTTTTCTTTGAATTCTTTCAAATTGTACCCATCAAAAAGCTCTTTATGAGCAGAAACAACTTCCCAGCGATATTCAATATAATTAACAGAAACAATCGCTTTTCTATACTCGCTTCTATTGAGTCGAACCATTTTCCGTGAAGCACCGGCTGTATCCGATTCCTCAAATAATTTTTTGACTTTTTCGTAATCTGCTAAGAAACGATTTCCAGTGAACAGTTTTCTTGTTGGAGTAGCTTCCTCTTCCGTCATATCTTTGTGCTGCTTGCTGTCAGTTTTATCCGTTGCTTTTTTATCAACAAGTTCCACAAGTGACGGCTTCTTCTTCTCCATTGCTGTCGACTCTTTATAATCCTTTTCTACTGGCGCTGGTTTTTCTGTAACAGCGGACGTATCTTCAGAAACAGCTGCTTTTTTTGTCTCGTCCTTTTCTGACTTGGACAAATTAGCTTCATTGATTGGCTTCGTTTTCTCTGTAGATATTTCTTTTGAAAGACGTTCAACCTTTAAGGCCTTTTCTTTAGCTACAGGTTCATTTTTGACTAATGCTTGTGTTGACAGCGGCACTGCTGTAGTGACTTTTCCCCCAGATAAGCGTTGGAGCTCTTCCTTCTGTTCAATAAGCATTCTGCTCATGTCAGTGGTTGTTTTTCCATTTTCTTCAATAAAGTCAGTAATTGAATATTCAATGCCATCAACTTTACCAGTTATACTCTCAATTTCTTTTTCAAAGGCCTGCAGCTTCTGTTTAAATAAAATGTTGCTTTCTTTTAGTGATTGCAGGATAGGCTCCCATTGCTTCTTCTGAGCATCAGCTGTATTTTTTTGAATATCCTCTGACTTTTTCACAAACAGCTCTTCAATCACTGTTGTCGGCTCTGTCTGTTCCTGTGTTTTTTCAGCAACACGCTTATCGATGTTCGCGATTGTTTCAGAAATACGATCAATGTTTTTCTCAACATCTGAAAGCTTTTGATTCAGTTTAAGGTTATTTTTCTCAAGCGTTTGAACCATAGGTGTTAGTTGCGCCTGCTGATTATTAATCAAATCCTGTAGAACCTTTTGTTTCACTTCTTCATTTTGCGTATTTAAAAGTTTATCAAAATCAAGCACTGGTTTACTACTGTTCTCCAAGTGAGACAGGATAGATTGATCCATTGTGTCAATCCGCTCATGGGTTTGTTTAATCCGGTCTTCAACATCACTCATCCGCTGGTAAAAAAGCTTATTATTTTCAGCTAAAGTAGTAGATAATGCTGGAAATCCTGATTCTTCACTCTTCAGTAATTCAGTTAGCTGAACAAGTTGCTGATCTTCTTGTGGAGGAGCTTCAATGAACTGTTTAACGTTTTCCAGCAGTTGAGTACTTTCCTCACTCTGACTGCAAAGCTGAGTATCTACAGCAGCTAATTTTTCAGTGATTTTACTCAAAGTACCTTCAAGAGCATCCATCCGCTCAGCGATCTGCTGTTCTTTCTTTTCAAGACCGCTAATTAAAGTATGGAGCTGCTTTTCTTGATTGTTCAATGTTTTAGTAAAGTAGGTAAAGCTGGAGTTAGTCTTTTGTGCCTCCAACAGTTTCTCCAAATGCTTCAGCTGTTCTAATTGCTCTGCAGTTTCTGTCTTGCTGCTGTTCAGCTGTTCTTCAACACTGCTAAGACTAGCTGCAACACCTTCCATCCGCTCTGTCGAAACGTCTGCGGCTTTTTCAACCTGCTCGGAAAGATTCTTATGACTGTTAGTTATCTCTTCAACTGCAGCTGTTAACAGCTGTTTTTGAGCACTTAATTCCTGTGTAATCTCTTCCAAACGTTTTTCAGAAGCTGCTGGCTGTTCCGCCTGTTTTTTTAGTTCAGCCATAGTATTCTGAAGCTGTCGAATGTCTGAATTGATTTTCTGAGTTTCAGCTCCCAACTGCTTTTTCACACCAGCTGTTACTTGATGAATCTCTTCAGTTAAAACAATCATATTCTCTTCCAGCTCACCATACAATTTATCTTTTTGAAAGTCAGCTTTTTCTTCATGGTCAGCTGCTATTGTTTGATAAGCCTCTATCAGTGAAGATTTCAATGTGTTATTCTGTTCTTTTTGACTAGCAGTAAAAGATTCCAACTGTTTTTTCATTTTACTAATGCCGGTTTTATTTCTGTGTCGTAGTTCTTTTAATTCGTTTTGTAGCGTTTCTGTTTTAATCGCCTGAGAAGCCAGTAGCTCCCTGTTTGCAATTGTATAATTTTGTTCAAAGTCTTCTTTAAGCTCTGCAAGAGAGCCTATGATTTCTTCCTTCATTTCAGCCTGAATGTTTTCCAGCTGCACAGTAATTTCCTGCTTCATCGTTTGTTGATAATCTTGAAGCGTTTCAGTCATCAGGGCAGACATGTTTTCCTCCAGCCCCTTTTTCCAGCGGTCCCATTGCTGGTTCTGCTCTTCGTTCATCTGATTTCCAGCACTTGTCTTCTGTTGAGGAGATAGTTGCGTACCAGACTTCAACAAGTCAAAAACAGTCTTCAGCTCTTGTTGAAGATGGCGCTGGTCAAATGAAGTTAGTCCGGCTTTACTTGAACATTCTATTTTTAATACTACTGTTTGATTTTCAAAAAATTCTATATAGCCGTCTTCAATCTTAATTGCTTTATTCCTTTTTTGAAAAAGATTCAATCCTTTGGAAATTATCTGTTCTATTTTTTTATCATTATCTGTATCAGTGGTGAACGTTACCTCAAAATGGCAACGCCCCTCCCCAGTTTCTTCTATACCAGATACCAGCTGTACATCTGTATAAAACCCCATTTTCTTTTCCTCCAAAAGTAATTTCTATAAATACTCTTATAGTAAAGAATAGCTTTTATTTCATAAGATTGCAATGCTTCTATTATCACTATTTAAGGATTTTTGGATTTTTCCAATCATTTTCAAAAGGAATTAAAAATAAACTTTTTGTTTTATCTTATTCAATTTCTTTCCTATTGCTAAATAACCCCTTGCAGAAGCATCTTAAATCCATAATATCTGAATGTAGATTTATCAGTGCTAGTTTGCTCAGATAAGCAAGCCGCTTTTTGATCAGCTGTTGAAATAATGCTGGTAATGGCAGACCAAAGGATATAAACGATTTCTGGAAACTTCACAGAGTCGGAAAGCCTTCCCTCTGCTACTCCTTTTTTCAGTAAAGCTTCGAGTAGGTCGCTAAGCTCCTCAACAACCACTAAAAAATTATTAAGCTGAGAAGTTTCTGTAGCCTCTACTTCAGGATGTAGCAAAGCAGAAAAATAAATAGGATAATTTTCTTGGTAGGCCGCGAGTGTCTGACAAAAAGAAAAATAGCTATCAAAAAAATCTGCTTCCAACTGAACAATTTCAGCGAGTGTTTGTTTAAGTCTTATTATGTTTTCGTAGGCCGTCCCATAAAAAAGAGCTTGTTTGCTTTTAAAGTATGTATAAAGCGTAGTTTTGCTATAGCCAGCCTCCTTAGCTATTTGATCTAGTGTGGTTGCTTCAACTCCTTGTTTTAAAAAAAGTACTTCTGCGGTCAGCAACAGCTGGTTTTTGTGGAATTGTTCGAGGGCAGTTTTTTTGTCCATTATTTCAATCCTTTCCGAACTTAGAGTTCATTAATTATACCCTTAGTTTTTGCTGATATCAAAGAGTTTTACCAATTAATAGAAAAAAGAACCCTAGGAGACCTCGATATTATAGGCTTCCTTGGTTCTTTTAAATTTAGTTCATTTTAGAGTTGAAAAGCTAATTTTTTAAATAGAGATTTTAGGAATTAGATTGTCAAGATAAAATAGTGTTTTTTCTTCAGCCAGCTCATCTAAGTCCCCAATCCAGCGAAATGCTGTATGCTCTTCGTTATCCAGCACTATTTCCTGTGTAGTGTCAATCATTTCCCCTGCATAAATCAATCGAGTAAAGACTTGCTCTTTTATCGGATCAAAGGTGCTGTCTTCTGAAAGAATGTTCTTTAGCCTAACAGTCAGCCCAGTTTCTTCCATCGTTTCTCTTAAAGCCGCTTCACAAGGCAGTTCCTTTGGCTCCACCCTGCCGCCGGGAAGATCCCAGTAGCCTGCGTAAACATTAGCTTCTCCGCGTTTAGTAGTGCTACGCTTGATAACTAGCCATTTTTCTCCTTGTTTAAGCAGTACATGTGCAATCAATCGATGTGTCATTGCAACACCTTCATTTCTTATGAATTTATTTTAGCCTTATATGCCGTTCCCCAATCGTCCATCACATTTAGAACACTTTCCAGACTCACTCCAGTATCAGTTAGGGTGTATTCCACTCTGGGAGGAACCTCCGCATATATTTTTCTAGTAAGCAATCCCAGCTCTTCCATCGCTCTAAGATTACTGGTTAATACCTTCTGAGATATTTGGCCTATCCCGCGTTTTAGCTCGCCAAAGCGTTTTGTTCCAGTCATTAGCTCTCTTATAATTAGAACTCTCCAGCGATTATTGAAAAATAAAAGCGTCGTTTCTACAGGACAATCCGGCAATTTATTCATTATAATCCCTTCCTTTTCCATTAGTATCCAAATGGATGCTATAGCACTTTTAAGTGCTTACTTCACAAAAGATTGTTATGTGTTTATTATAAGTATATAGAATTAGAAAATCAATTAAAAAATAACTCTTGAAAGGAATGGATTAATAATGAAACTTGCAGTAATTGGCGCAAACGGAAAAGCAGGTCAACTAATTGTGAAGGAGGCTCTAGCAAAAGGGGTTGACGTGACAGCTATTGTCAGACAAGTAAATAAGTCTGAAGCAGATAAAGTCTTAACGAAGGATTTATTTGATCTGACTTATTCAGATTTAAAAGACTTCGATGTTATTGTTGATGCTTTCGGCGTTTGGGCACCTGAACAGCTCCATCTTCATAGCTCTTCTCTCAAGCATCTTGCTGATATTCTTAGCGGACATAAAAATCGTCTACTGGTAGTAGGCGGAGCCGGTAGTCTATATCTTGATAAGGAACACAAGAATCGCTTAATGGACCAGTCTGATTTTCCAGATTTATTTAAACCCTTAGCTGAAAATATGGGTGCAGCTTTAGATGAACTGAAAAAAAGAAACGACTTCAACTGGACATACATCAGCCCAGCGGCAGATTTCCAAGCAGACGGCAGACGAACTGGGAGCTACACTCTAGGCGGCGAGGAATTCAAGACAACCGCAGATGGAAAAAGCTATATCAGCTATGCTGATTACGCACTCGCTGTAATTGATGAAGCTCTTAGCGGAAGCCATTACCAACAACGCATTTCTGTCATTTCAGAGTAAAACCAACTAACTAAGTCATATGTGTAAAATGAAGCTTTGGAGGAATGTGCTGATACGTACTGATGGTAGTCTTCTCCTACCTTTAAAAGCTACAACATTCATTGCCTCTCTCTTTTCTGCTGTATCTTATACCTATCTTCAAAGTAAGCATTGAGCCGTATTAATTGAATGAATCCTTATTAGCCGATACAATAAAGATATAGATATGAACGGAGGAAAATGTAATGAAAAAAATGTATGAAACAGCGATGACAAATCATGGCGGCAGACAAGGGTATGTGGAAGCACCAAACGGAAGCATGCATATGGAAATCACGCCTCCTGGCGTACACGCTGAAGGAACCAACCCGGAACAATTATTTGCTGCCGGTTATGCATCATGTTTTAATGGAGCTTTACAGCATGTTTTAAAAGAAGGAAATGTAGAATCAGATACAACAGTTAAAGCTAGAGTATCTTTATATACAACAGATGACGGCGGGTATCAAATTGGTGTTGTCATGGAAGTTCATATGGAGGGATTGGATAAAGCAACTGCACATGATTACCTTGAAAAGGCACATGAATTCTGCCCGTATTCTAAAGCGACTAAGGGAAATATTGACGTTCAATTGGAATTAATATAAAAGCAAACTTAGATTAGAGGATAGGACAGAAGTGTTTAGTCCCGAGAAACAAGAAGAGATTCACGGAAATGACAGAAAACACGAATGTGAGTCAGTCGATGTTGACTGATTCCTACCTGGTGTTCTTCAAATTTTTGTGAATTTCGGCTTATTTCCGAAGGTCTTGCTCCTGCGGTTACTCGTCGCAGATGATAGTAAGGTATGTGCTACTGCTCCCACCGTTTATCCAGATTCCACGTAAGTGGGACATAGCTCAATAAGCTATGTCCCACTTACTCTTTTTTTATAGAATTTCTCTATATCTCACTGTTTTTCAGTTTTAGGCATACTAAAAATCTGTATTTTGGTTATGTTTCGGATTTGTTTTTTTGAAACAGAAACAGTGGCTACTTCCCTTTCCGCATATTTTCAAGTGCATATTCTTCGATGCGAATATCTTCAAATGAAGCTTGTCTGCCATTACCAATTGGAGCCTGTGCAACAAATCCTACCTTCAATAGCTGACTGCAGGGCAACGAAAAATACCGAACCATGCGGTATTCGCTGCCATCCAAGGAGTAATGCATAGCAAAAAGCTGTCCTTTTCTTGAGACTTGAAGCCAGACCTGTTTTTTAGATAGTTCTACACCATTCGCATCATCTGAAACCTGGTTTGTCACAACACTAACAACTGATTTTGTTCCTAAATCGGTGAGTTCAAAGCACAGCTTTCCCCATAAATGGGTGTTTTCTAGAAACATCAAGCCACAACCGTCGTAAGTTTCATCAAAATCTGCTGTTACTTTAGCACTCAAAATAAAATCACCTGTGAGCTCTGTATAGAGAAATGGCGCATTCAGCCCTTCTTTTCCATCGGCAGGATCAATAAAATAATCAGACTGTGGAGTAGCTTCCATCGTTAAATTACCTGATTTAATTACGCTTCCCGTTTCATCCAGCCAGTTAAATGTCCGATTCTTCATTATAATCATTTGTTGCTCTCCTCTCTTTAGCAGTCTTTTCCACCTGAATAGTTGAAAACAGCAAAATAAGACCAAATAGAAATAATGCTGCGGTCAAAATGGATAAATTAAATACATTGCTCAACATACCTAAAAGAAAAGGAAGACCTGCTGTTCCTACGTAAGCCAAGCCGATCTGAACGCCCATGACGGCTCCAGAATTCTGACTGCCAAAACGAGATGGTGTTTCGTGCAGCATGGTTGGAAAAATCGCGGCACAGCCTAAACCAGTTATGATAAATCCCAGCATTGCTGTAAAATAACCGGGGCTTATAAAAACAATTCCCACGCCTAATAAAATGAATAGCTCGCTTAAAAATAAAATTCGCTGGTTCGACAACCAGAAGGTAATAAAGCCTGTAAGCATGCGTCCTACAGTCAGACTTGCATAAAAAGCTGAAACAATAAAACTTGCTTGACCCACTTCAATTCCTTTCACAGCAATTAAATAACTGCTGCCCCACAAACCCATACTTGCTTCAATTCCCACATAAAAAATGAAGGAAAGGACAGAGAATTTTACTCCTGGGATATTCAGTACCTCTCTGAGCTTCAGCGGACGTTCCGCTTTTTCATCTGCTGCACCTTTTTTCGATGCTAGAGGCGCAGGTGTCTTGTCTTCTTTGGACCAAAGAGGCAGGCTAAAGCATAAAACAACTGCTAAAAAGAACTGAATACCGCTTAAAAGCAAATAACCTGTACGCCAGCTTGCCCCCTTCAGTAGAACAGCTCCCATAATCATAGGACCTAAAGTAGCTCCAATTCCCCAAAAACCATGAAGCCAATTCATGTGGTGTGCTTTAAAGTTTAGGGCTACATAATCGTTAAGCGCTGTATCGATTGCACCTGCTCCAAGTCCCAGCGGGAAGGCAAAAACAATAAAGAACAAATAACTGCTTGTAAAACTAAAACCAATCAAACCAGCTGCTGTTAGCAAAACACTAAAAATTACTAACTTTGCTGTACCGAATTTTCTAATTAAGCGGGCAGTTTGCAGACTAGAGATTACTGTACATATAGATATAGCCATAGCAATCAGACCTGCTGCACTTAAATTGCTGTGAATATCTTTATGAATAACCGGCCATGCTACTCCTATTACTGAATCCGGCAGTCCCAAGCTGATAAAGGTCAGATAAATAACTCCTAAAAATAGAATCATTCGCTTATTTTTTGTCATGTGGCCCACCCCTTTGCTAAAAAGTTATCGATTGCTAGTTGAATGGCCCCAGCATAATTGCTTTCCTCAATTGGAGGATTTAACAAAATCATGGGCTTTGTCCATAATTTTTTCTGGACTTCTTTAATCCCGGCAATCAGTTCTTTTTCCTGTATCACTTCATCATTAATAACAATCATTTCCGGACTAATTAACAAGGCGACCAGCTCCAACAAGTAATTAATTATTTTTTTTCTTTCAATGATATCTGCACTCGCCAAACACTCATCAATATTCTTTTCTCCATTACTTAGCATGCCAATTTCACCAGCAAACTGCTGATACCCTTTATAAACTTTTCCATCAATCACGATTCCGGTTCCCACACAGCTGTTGAAAGAAAGATAAACCAGGTTCTTAATCAGGTTGTTGCTAGCAGCTTGTCCAAATGCAGAAAGATTCAAATCATTGAGAATCTCCACGTTTATCTTGGAAGGAAATTTACTTAAAAAGTCAAAGGTATATTGTTGACGCTGCTCCAGATTTTCGCCATAAATAAATCCGTTAGCTACAGGAATACCAGGAACTGTCAGTACAATATAGTCAATTTGCTGCTCCTTTTTCAATATTTCCATAAGAGTTGTTTCTAATTGGTTTGGCTCAATTGTTCTCGTCAACAGCTGCTTGCCTGTCAATGAGAAAAGTATACAGCGGCAATTTTGAAACCCAAATTCGATATAAAGAAACGGGGCAAAGCGACTGGATAAGCAATATTTTTCTGCTGGTCTTCCCCCAATAGATTCAGGGTCGCCAAAAGATTCTACTGATTTTTCCTGAATCAAATCAATCAGCTGATTTCTGACAGTTGTTACGCTGATACCAGCAGCTTCCGCTATCTCAGGCTTTGTCGCACTCTTGACCCTTAAAAGAAATTCAATAATCCTACGCTCATTATAGGATTTCATATTTTGTGGCTTTACACCCTTCATTGCTTCATCCCTTTCTTACGAAACTTACTTTCGAAAGTTTCTAACGGAAGTGTAGCATAAGTTCTATTCTTCCGCAAGAAGATATGGATTGTTTTAGGCGGATTTTTCTTTGGAATCATAGGACCTATGAAAAAAACTGACTCTACCATTTATAGAAGCAAAACTAAGCTTATCCGCTAGGCTGGTTTGCGAAGTTTTTTTCTCAAAAAAGAACCTGGAACAAAAAGCAGGAAATAACGGCTCTATACTTTTTGATGTTGGTGGAATTCCACCAATATCTTTTTTATTTTCCAAAACAATAGAAAAGACACCTTGAAATCCTTTAGAATTAATTTGGCGAACCAATCCAAAAGGAGGAATCAAGA
>NZ_JBNEQE010000028.1:0-32194 GCF_049894025.1 Enterococcus sp. LJL51 | reverse complement strand
TTCCGGCAACGACTGCTGTATTTGGAATCACACCAATGAAATCTGTTTCCACTGTTACTTGGAACTCTATCGTCGCTGTTGCACCACCTAGCATTGGATCTGGCAGAGTCACAGTTAGACGTTCCCCATTCCAGCTGCTTTCTGCTACTACCTTGCCATCTATCGTGGTTGTATTTGCCACATGAACAAGACCTGCTGGTAAGCTATCCGTTACTGTTCCAACTGTCAGTGTCCCTGTTTTGGCGTCACCATTGGTGACTACTAAGCGATACGTTACCTTATCGCCTTTTCTCACTTCACCGCTGGCAGGACTAACCACTGATTTTTCAATCGTTGGTGCTGGTGCTTTATGCGTAACCACTTCATTTGATGTTTCTTCAATCGGCTGATTTGGTTCTCGTGGATCTGGTGTTATTTCTCCCGATGCAACCCCTTTGTTCACACTACGAACAGCGGATACCTCAGTTACAGTTACAAGGAAGCTCACTATTAAACTTTCATCTTCCCGTAATGTCAGCCCAGTCGTTACTGTCAGTTTATTTGCACTATCCGTGCTGGCAGCTACTGGAATACTATTTACCGTGGCTGAATTAAAGACAAAGCTTAAGCCTTCCGGTAATTGGTCAGTCACAATGATATCTTTTACTTCTGATGGCGCTGTCTCTGTGTTTTTAACAATAATCGAGTAACGAATCGTTTCGCCTACTTGTACTACCGTATCATGTAAATCTGTGGAGCCTGCTTGATCCAGCACCTTCTTTTCAACAGCTAGAACACCCGGTCCACGAACGATTTCAACCTCTACAGTGTCTTCATCTTTATAATCAGGTGTCCCCGATTTATCTTCTCCTGAAACCTTCGCTGTATTCGGGATAAGCCCTAACGCTGCACTAGCTTCTACTTCGACTTCAAAGACTAGCGTTATGGTCTCGCCGCCTTTAAATTCTGCCGGCAAAGCGTACGTCAACGCATTCCCGTTCCATCCCACTACTGCATCTGCAGCAGGATTTCCATCTACAACAGTTGATTCCGGCACATACTTGATACCCGTTGGCAACGTATCTGTTACTGTACCGTTGTACAGGCTACCTGTTGTATCAGCTTGGCCATTTGTGATAACTAGTTGATACTTGAAGCGGTTGCCGCTTGTTACTTTTTCGGTGCCATTAACAACTAAGCCCGTAGCACTTAGTACATCTTTGGTAATTGCTGGTTCTGGCGCCTTGTAATTTACTACTGAATCTTCAATTTCGTCCAGACTTTCTGTTTTCGTTGAATCATTTGGATCAACAGGGACTTTTCCGTTTGCTTTCCCTGTATTGAGAATATCTTTTAGAGCACTTTCTTCAACAATCACTTTGAACTTGATTGTCTTACTTTCATTTTCCTTAAGTATTCCTACATTAACTGTTACTTCTCCATTTTCGACTTTACCAGTCAAGCCTGTGTCCATAACTAGAGAGTTTGATACATAGGTCAATCCATCAGGAATTTTATCTGTCAGAACTACATCTACGATTAAAGATGGATCACTATTGGTATTTTTCACTACAAGCTCATATTCAAGCTCAGTCCCAACAGCTACTACCTTGTTCTCCCAATCTGTTCCATTTGAATAGACATTTTTTTCAAGTGACAATATTCCTTTATTACGAACTGGCGTTACTGACGCATCATCAGTCAGTTCATTGATCGGCGTAGTCAAAGTTGCATTGTTCGCATCCACATCTTCAAACTCACCATTCAAGCTAACTGTGTTTTTTAAAGCTACATCAACAGTATCTCCGGTTACTTCCACATTATAAACAATACGCAATGTTTCCCCGGCTTTTAAATCAAATCCGCTATACGTAAATGACTGACCATTCCAGGTAATTGCCGGATTACTAACTGCACCTGTATTTTTAGTAACAGTCATTGAATTTTGAACATACGTTAGTCCACTAGGTAAAAGATCGGTAATTTTTCCATTAATAATTGGTGCACCTTTATCATTTTTGACAATTAAAATATAAGGTACAATCTGACCTTTTACTACATTTTCATGTTTCTGACCTTCTGCCATTACATATTTTTCAAGAGATGGTTCTGGTTCGATTCTGGTTTTACTATCGTCTTCAGCTTCGACGTCTTTGGGCTGCTCAGGCTTTTCATTCACTGTTCCTTTAGCTGTGGCAACATTTTTCAAAGACCCGCTAGCTGAAGCAGATACTTTAACATCAAAAGTGATTTTTACTTCATCCTGATCAGCTAAATCCTTCACTGGAACTTTGATTTGCTGTCCGTTAATTTCTAAACCATCAATTGGATGAATAGCAGTTCCATCCACCTTCACTGTACCTTGAAGGATAGTCAGCCCATCCGGCACAACGTCTTCTACAACAACATTGCTGACAAGAGAACCAGAATCTGCTGGTTTGCTATTTTTCACAATAATGGTATACGTAATCGTATCGTCTACCTGTACCGTAGCTTGACTAACTTCTTTAAGAATCTCTAACTCACCTGGCTGATGAACAAATTCCACAGCTACATCCGCTTCAGCTTCAGTAGAATGAACCCCGCTTTTATCGGTACCTGTTATTACAGCCTGGTTTGTTCTTAACGTACCTGTTGGATCCTTAAACACATCTGTATCTGCTTTTACTGCAAAAATAATTTGAACGACCTGATCCGATGTCATCGGACTCAACTCGGTAATTTTAGAAAAATCAATTATTAGTTTTTTTCCGGAAACAGCTATTGCATCCGAAGGAACTGTAATCTCTGTTCCATTGACTAGAATCACGTATTGATTGCCAGCGGAAATTTCAACATCATCCGGTAATGTATCCGTTAGTAGCCCATTGTACATTGGACCAGAATCCGCTGCTAAGCTGACATCTAGTGTATAGAAGAATTCTTCATTTACAAACCATTTACCGTTATCGATTAGACTTCCTGAATTTTGAGGAGCTACATCGTAGACATGTTTTTCTAACAGCACTTCTGGTTTACGATGTTTTAATTCTACATCAACTACTCCAGTATCTGTTGTAGGATTATTTCCATCTTTATCTGTACCAGCAATTTCTGCTGTATTCGTAATTAAATTTTGTTTAGGCGTTGTACTCGAATCTGTTTCAGGCAGTCGCTCATCGGCTATTACACCAAAACTAATCGTAAAGGTTACATCATTCAACATTGGATTTAACTCTGTAACGTTTGTTAAATCAACTGCAAGTTCATACTCTGCTAAATCCGCAGCTGAGCCTGCTTTGTTTGTCCAGACATTTGATAGATGCTGAGAGCTAATTAATGTTCCGCTTTTATCAAAAATATCAATATAAGTAGAACTTTCATCTACCTTCAGCCCTTTAGGCAGTGTATCCGTTACTACACCATTGTACATAGCACCTGATCCAGCATTCAGCGAACCATCAATCGCATAATAGAATGTGTCGCCAGAAAATACTTTGTCAATATTTTGTGCCGGTCTGCTGCTTCTAGGATCTGTATCGTAAACTGATTTACTTAGCTGTACTTCTGGTTTGACATAGTTCTCTACACTATCAGACTGAATTTTATCATTTCCCCAACTATTTAAAACAAAATCATCAGTTCTTGTTTGTGAAGTATAGGAAGCCTCATTTTTTAAGATACCACTAGTGTTTTCTTTAACTGTAGCAGTTACCTCTATAATAAGTTTGCTAGCAGCAGGGTTATCTGGAGAAATATATAACATGTTATCCGGTGTAAAAAATGAATCTGGGAAATTGATAGTTATTGTTTCTCCTGTCAGATAGTCACCTGTCACCGTATACTCCCGATTTTTACGCAAAGTGATTGTTCCATCTGCCGCAGTCGTTACCCTTACTCTATTTGAGCTTAGACCTTTAGGTAATTGATCTACAAACTCTTTAACTCTCATTTGAGCTGTTTTTTCACCTGTTGTTGCATCTAAAATAATCTTATAAGTTAATGTATCTCCTACTTTAACTTCTTCATCATTTATATTTTTACCGCTTGAATTATAAACATCTTTAGTTACTTCAGAATCAATTACTTTATGAGGAACTGCTTGAATAGGTGCTCTTGAGGGAACTACATTGGAGCCATTATTTCCAGAGTCAATCCCTTTCGCACCAACATCTAAACGGTAATATCGAGAACCTTCCCCGTTCCCAGCTTTAAGCTCTTGTGGTATCCATTCCGTTTCCATAATCAATTTTTCATTTGCTAGCAATGGCGTTCCTAGATCATACTCATAAAATTGTTCATAACCATCTTTGTGCTGTCCAGTCCAAACAGAATTAGCAGCCACTGTTTTTAAAAGAGTTTTCACACCATTGACTAACTTATAAATTTTTACATTTCCTGTTACTTCTAATCCAGGTGCTGTTTTCACACCATCTGTGGTAAATTGTATAACCTGAGGATTACTGCCTTTGCTATATTCGACTTCTTGGACAGAAGTAATCGTATCATAAAAATATGTTTGATCGATTTTATTTCCCTTAGTATCAATAAAATAAACTGATGTTTGAATTTCAGGTCTTACTTCATCCAAAGGAAAAGACTGATGGACTGAAGATGCTAGGCTTGGATAATAATAATTTCCTATACCATTCACCGTAAATGTGACATTTTCCAAGTAGCCTGGAGCCTTAACAATTTTAATTGTGTAAGTTTCACCAGTCTTCCCAAGATCTAAATGGAAATAACCATTAGTATCTCTATCAGAAGCTGTATACGTTTTTTCAACTCCATTACTAGAAGTAACCGTGAAAGTAATGTCAGACATTATTGGCTGGTTTGGATTTCCGTAACTGGAATAAAAGAATATTGGCAATCGCGTAGGAAAAACCGCTTGCGTTTCTCTAGTTTCACCGTAAACAACCGTTCCCTCAACATCTATCTCTAATGTTAATTTAAATAGATTATGAGCTCCGTTCCCAGCTTGATAACTGCTTTCAAATGCTCCCTCATTTAAACCTTCACGAAACTTCATTGTGAATTCAGCTGTATAGGTTTTACCAGCTTCAGGTGCGTCTATTTCAATTGACCTAGCAGTAGGAAAATTTGTAACAGAGTTCCCAAGCTGATCTGTTACTGTCACACTTGATAAATCTAACGTCCCCCAGTCAACAGTTCCTACAAACAAATCTGCATAACTTGCGTCTGCATCGCATTCCCATATTACTCTGTACTTGATCCCATTTGCATATTGACTTGGGTCAGTGATGCTCCCTGTCGAAGCCCAGCTATTCGTCTCAGTATTCCAAACCTCAAAAATTGGTGCCGCTGCTCGTGTCAGCGACTGCTTATCAAGCTTCTGATTCTCTTCTACAGAAGACTCCTGCGTGCTTTCACTTGTTTCTACAGTTGTGCTTTCTTCTATTATATTCGGCTTTTCATTCACCAAGACACTTAGTTGTGCAGCAGAGCCTCTTGAAGAAACTGCTGACAGCTGATAGGTACCAGCTGTTTCTGCTTTAACAATTAGCCAAGCATAGTTATTAACTGGTTCAAGAAGTCCCGCATCAACAGCTTCTGGTACAGTTTCTCCTTCTTCACTTGCCTCTGCCGGCTGCTGCACTTTCTGTGCTTCCGGCCAGCTCAATATGACACTTGAGGCTTCCTCGCTGTAACCAATTGTCACTGGATTACCAATATTGTTTTCGTTTGTCAGTGCTTGCTCTAACGACAATCCGGCTAAATTAACCTGAACAGAGCCGTTTTCCGGATGAACAGAACGTATACCGACTGCCCGGGTTTCCCCAGCTTCCATTTCCAAACTATTCGTTGGATTTCCTTGATCATTTAAAAATGTCAAATCCTGTGAACTAGTTTCTGCCTGTGCGGAGACGCCAGACAGACTTGTGACAACAACATTGAACAATAGTGTCAAAAGCATCAGCCAGTTCATTGACTTGTATAGCCATTTTTTATTTTTTTCCAGATCCACTTTTTTTGTTACCCCCTTAGTTTAAATAGTACTGTTCTCTATTGAGATGAATCGTCCACAATAATTGTTGCTGCATTGGATTTTGCTTCTACCTCTTTTTCTTTAATAGTAGAAGTGGATTCCGTTGTTGTCTCCGAAGATGAGTCCGTCTGTTTCGTCTCATTTTTACAAGAAGCCATCATTAACACTGCAAACACAGTTGAAGCTACAAGCAACATTCGATTTAATTTATTTTTTTTCTCCATAGGACACCTCCCTAAGTCCAATTAATAAAAATGATATTTTTTACTAATTGTTAAAATGTTTTTAAAATGTATATCCTTCGAAAAATAACAATCGTTATAAATAAATTATCTTTAATATATGTAATCAAATACCATTCTTAAAGAAGGACATAAATTCATAACAGTAATTATACATCATAAGAACGTTATTTATTTATCATATTTTTATTGCTTTTTCTAATTTTTTGAAAAAAACTAAGTTTATACCTATTAAAGACCTTTCATTAAATAATTTTTTTCTTAGAAACTGTCATTATTTATTCCATTTAATTATTGATTAAAAATATCAATTCCATCCCTTTTATATCGCTTTTTTTTACGTTTTTCTTATTATCCTTTTCATATTTCTTAATAGTTGATTTTAAGAACTCTCGATTTATTCTGAATATTAAAGTAAACCGCTCAGTTCAGTTAGATTAAATTTACAGTTTTCTCATTTTTTTACAGAAAGAGCAAAATTATTGAGAAAAACTTTTTTTCATGCTATTATATATTTAATCTTAGATTTCATATTGTGTTTTCCCTTCATATTAGTGTGTGGTATGAGGGGTTTTTTATTGTCTGAAAACAGCTTGCTTTGTTTCTCTATATAATAAAAAAGGGCTGTGACATTAGTATGCCTCAGTCCCTTAAAGCTGGAAAAACGGTGTTTCAGAAGTAACTTCTTCAACAATAAGGCGGAAATTCGCAAAAATTTGTGGAACAATTTTCGGAATTTCCGCCTTAGTGCTTGAAGCTGAACACTTCTGTCACAACCTATTTCTATATTTACTTATTCACCTAAATCCACATTGTGATAAACCTTCTGAACATCTTCCAAATCTTCCAGAACATCAATCATTTTCTCAAACTTCTCTAAATCCTCACCAGTCAACGTTACTTCATTTTGAGGAACCATTTCCAACTCGGTAACAGAAAATTCTTCAATTCCCTTTTCTTTCAAGGCTTCTTGGATGATATGAAGATCTTCAGGCTCACCATAGACAATGACTTGATTCTCTTCTTGCACCACATCACGAACATCGATTTCTTTTTCCATTAGATACTCTAAAATATCATCCGCATCTTCTCCTGGAAATCCGATGATTGCTGTATTATCAAACATATAGGCTACAGCTCCGCTGACTCCCATATTGCCGCCATTTTTCCCGAATGCTGCACGTACATCTGCTGCTGTACGATTGACATTATTCGTCAATGCGTCAACGATGACCATGGAACCATTCGGACCAAAACCTTCATAACGCAGCTCTGAATACTGTTCATCGCCGGAACCTTTGGCTTTTTCAATCGCACGGTCAATAATATGTTTTGGAACATTATATGTTTTAGCTCGCTCGATAACAAACCGCAGCTTCTGGTTTGCATGGGGATCAGGATCACCTGATTTCGCTGCAACATAGATTTCAATACCAAATTTTGCATAAACTCGACTGTTGTTTGCATCTTTGGCAGCTTTTTTCTCTTTAATATTTGCCCATTTACGGCCCATATTCTCACTTCGCTTTCTTTTTTGTAGGATAACCTTTTTCATTATACTTGTATCAACAGTTTTTGTTAAGCCTTTTTTATCCGAATCGGAAAACGACCTTGACTCTGTTCAGAAATTTCGGCATGCCCTAATTGATAAATCCGGTCATTTGTCAGTCCGGCAGCAAACAGTTGTTCCATACTTTTTGCCTGTCTGGTCAGTAGGGGCAGCTCAAAATCTTTTTTGTGAACACTTAAATACTTTTGTCCTGCTTCAGTCATTCCTAGCACTCTTAGATAACTATTATCCCAGCCCTGTTGAACCGCTTCATTCGAACTGTTTAACAGGGTATAGACAGCTAAACGCTGTAATCGAGTCCACGTATAGCGTTTTGTTTTTACCAGTTCAATGAATTGCTGAAAATTCTCTGCTCTCACAGCCATCTCCTTTAACCGATATTCCAACCCTTCATTCATCTGATAAACCAACTGCAGCTCTTCAATAGACGTACTAATAAGTTTGTACTGAAGCAGCGGCCAATAATTCTCCCACGAAACCAAAGGACCTTGTGCTAGGTCATTCGAGGTTTGTTTGGGTACTGTAGTTTCAATCTCAGAAAAATGTTTAGTTAAAACAGCTTTTCGAATAGCAGTTGCGCTGGAAAACCTCGGCTGCAGATTTACTTCATTATAATGCGCACCTTTTCTATTGATAGGCAGCAGTTTCATTGGTTCCTTATATAGCGCATTTTCTTTAGCATAGCTTAATCCCAATATATGATTAGGAGAGGAAAAATCAAGAGGCAGCTCTGGATATAATGCTTGATAAACTGCTGTCATTTGCTGAGGATAGCTTAGTCTTTTATCCGCCAGTTCTTTATATTTCTCTTCAATTAGCTGCTGATTATTCGCTGAAAATTGACCAAAGGCTTGATAATCTACCTCTCCTGAGCTGTCTGTTCCAAAACACAGATACTGACATTTCAAGGCATGAAGTAGTTTGACTCCCCCTCTTGCAAAATAATCCGCAGATTGAACCGCCCATTCAGCTGGCAGTTCAATAACTAAATCAACGCCATTGCTCAGTGCTTCCTCTGCCCGTTTCCATTTATCTATAATTGCTGGTTCTCCCCGCTGCAAAAAGTTCCCGCTCATCACAGCAACTACAACTTCTGCCTGAGAAGCCTCTTGAGCTTTTTGAATATGATAGATATGCCCGTTATGAAAGGGATTATACTCAACAATAATACCACAAGCCTTCATCTACTTCCCTCACTTTCAAAGAATTGATTTCCAATCGTTTAGACTCCACTCCATACAATATAAAAAGCTGAGAACCGTTCCTATCACACGGCTCCCAGCGTTCTTTCATTCCTTTACTCAGTTATCCGCTTTTTGACAAACAAAGAACCAGCGGGTACTTTCTTCTTTAGGCTGCTCATCCGTAAAATCTCCGTATACATCTACACAAGCAAAGCCGCTGCTTTCCAACATCATCAAATAGTCATCCATTGCATAAGTCCGCTCTTTATGAAGCTCATCCTTACGGATAAAAGTCTCCCCATCAGAACCCTGCTGAACAAAGAAGGTTAGAAAATGCTCAATACTATGTTCCTTCTCTCCCTGATAACTATCCCAAAGAAAAGCAAATTCCTCCGTTTGATAATGGTAGCTGTATTCTGGAAACACCTGATCCACTTGATAAACTGAGTGGACGTCGAAAATGAATGTCCCTTCTTCTTCTAGTGCCTGATAAACTTCATCGAAAACCTGCTGAACAGCCTGACGATTTTCCATGTAACACAATGAATCAGAAAAGCAGGTAATTGCTTCATACTGTCCTACTTCTGAAAGCTCCATCATATTTCCTTGAACAAACTGAATATCGACTTCTTCTTCATGAGCCCGCTCACTTGCAATCGCCAGCATTTCTTCGGATAAATCCAATGCGGTAACTTGAAACCCGGCTTTAGCAAAATCAACCGCCAATCTGCCTGTTCCACAGGCTAATTCCAATATTCGGCTGGACTCTTTCGGCAAGTGGCGTTCAGAAAATGCCAGCCACTGCTCATACAATGTTTCATCCATAACCTCATCATAGACAAAAGCAAAGGTTTTGTAAGTCATTTTAGCTTACCCATTCGGCGATGTCTGCTAATGGTGCATCCGACCATAGTTTTTCCAAATTATAGAAAGTTCGCTCTGAAGCTTGGAATACATGAATAATCACATCATTGAGGTCAATCAACACCCATTTTCCACCGTCTTTTCCTTCAATGCGTTTGATTTCTACATCAGCCTCTTCTTCTTTTTCAATAATTTCCTCTACGATGGCATTGATTTGTCTCTCACTATTTGCCTGACAAATCATAAAATAATCTGCTAAAAGAGAAATCTCCTTTACTTCCAATGCAACGATATCCTCTGCTCTTTTTGCATCTGCTGCCTTTACCGCAATTTCTAAAATCTTTTGACTATCTATGATTGTTCCCTCCTAATTTTTGTTTTATCTATTCACTACCCAATAATTATATGTCTCAATTGTCTTTGGATAAATCTTTTGCTCTTGCTGAATGAGATGAAGCAATGTATGCTTCGTTTCATAGGCAACAGCCTGATCTAAATCTACTAATGCGATTTCTCTAGCTTCTGCTACTCCAGGAAACTTCCGGCCAGGTTCGATATAGTCGGCTACATAAATGATTTTATCCAACAACGTCATTTCAGCTGCCCCTGTAGTATGACAGCGAATTGAATGAAGGATTTCTTCATCTTCAATTCCCAGTTCTCTTCTAACCATATCGGCACCTATCAACCCATGCCAGATAGCATTTCCATATTCCAACAGCTCAGGATTGTAGCCGTCCCGTTCAATCAGCAGCTGAAACTCATCATCCGGTCTCTCTTTTGCATAATCATGGGTCAATGCGGCAATACTCGCTTTTTCCTGAGAAGCTCCATATTTCACCGCAAGAGCTACTGCCGTTTCCTCTACACCAAGAACATGCTGAAACCGCCGCTCGCTCATCTGCATTTGAACCTTCTGCATCAGCTCTTCACGTGCCCATGGCGTATATTGTCCGCTAAATTCCATCCATATACAGTCCCTTCTCGTAGATATAGTTTATCACATTATCCGGGAGAAGGTAGCGTACAGAACAGCCGCTTTGGACTTTTTCCCGAATCATGCTGGAGCTGATATCCATTTGCGGCGTATCGACCCAGATAATCGGGTAGGGTGTCTCTATACCATAATGGGGCCGGCGGGTTCCTACAAAATTGGTCATCAACAGTAATTCTTCGATTTTGTACCATTTTGGCAGGTAGTTAACCATGTCTCCGCCAATAATAAAATAGTAATCAGTATCAGGATTATTCTGAATCAGCGCCTTCATCGTCTCGTACGTGTAGCTTTTCCCCTTACGTACAAGCTCGATTGGTTCTATTTCAAGATGTTTATTGTTTTCTACAGCAAGCTCCAGCATAGCCAGACGATGTTTGCTGTCAATGGTTTTCTTTTCATCTATATGAGGTGGCAGATATGACGGCATTAGACAAACTTTATCCAGTCCCAACTGCTGATAGACCTGTTCTGCCATCATCAAATGCGCAATATGGACAGGGTTGAAATTACCGCCCAGTATGCCAACTTGCTTGCGCTTTTCAAAAAGCTGTAGCTGTTCCTTCACAATTGTTTGAGTTCCTCTTAATGCACCTGCAGCTGCCTTCATCGAATAACTCCTCCAATACTCTGCTAAATTGATTTGACCTCTTTAGAATAGTTTTGATATTTCTCTTTTGTAGACGGCTTGAATACAACCAGCACCCGTCCAATAATCTGTACAACGTCACATTGAATTTTATCTTCTAATACGTTAGCTACCTCTTCAGCAACTTCATCTGTATTTTGAAGTAGACTGATTTTAATCAGCTCGCGCTTTTCAAGTGCTTCATTGATTTGAATCACCATCTCTTCATTTAATCCGCCTTTTCCAATTTGAAAAATGGGCTGTAGATGATGGGCCTGACTTCTTAAATAACGCTTTTGTTTTCCTCTTAATTTCACTAGTATCCTTCTTTCTCCGCTATTTCTAGCTGGAACTATATCAACGCTTTTCTCCGCAGCACTTCTACGCCTTTAGGTGCCCAGCCGGCAACTACTCCTGACGACTGAACAGTAATCCAGCCTAACCCGGCAAAAACAATGTCCGTCTTTTCTTTAATAGAAAATTCAAACCGCACCAGTTCTGGAAATTCGTCTGCTTCATCTGGTCTTGGGGGCTGCAGCAGCCCGCCCACATGCTTTTCATAAAATTGATCTGCTGTCGCAAGCTTCGTCCGATGGATCATCAAATCGTTCGAGGCATAAACAACAAACGAACTTCGTTCTCCTTGGATAAAATCAAAACGGGCTAATCCACCTAAGAACAACGTCTGCTCTGAATTCAACTGATAAATTTTAGGCTTGATTTCTTTTTGAGGGGCAATCAGCTTTAAGTCCTTTTTTCCAAGATAATGGGCCATTTGGTGACGATGAATAATTCCCGGTGTATCAATTAGAAAATGCCCGTCGTCCAAAGGAATCTCAATCTTATCCAGTGTCGTTCCCGGAAACTGTGAAGTCGTAATGACATCCTTTACTCCAGCCGTTTGCTTAATAATCTGATTAATCAAGGTTGATTTCCCAACATTCGTCACGCCAACCACGTAAACATCCCGGCCGTCACGATGCTTTTCAATTGTTTCAAGCAGCTCATCCATTTCATGTGCCTTTTTAGCGCTGGTCAGTAGAACCTCTGTTGGTCGAAGCCCTTGTTCGTGAGCCCGCTCCTTCATCCATTGAATCAATTTGCCTTTTTTCAAAGACTTGGGTAAAATATCTTTTTTATTTCCAACTAGTAATACAGGATTGTCACCGATAAATCGATGCAGTCCCGGAATTAATGAACCGTTGAAATCAAAAATATCCACGACATTAACAATCAGTGCATCCTCACGTCCCAATTCATTCAGCAAACGCAGAAAGTCATCGTCTGTCAGTTTAACGTCCTGAATATCATTATAATGCCTCAAACGGAAACAACGCTGACAGTATACTTCGCCAGTTTCCAATCCTTTTTCAAATGCCGCTTTTGGCGTGTAACCCAGTTCTTCCGGGTGTTCGGTCTGAATTACAGCCCCGCAGCCAATACAATGAACTGCTTCGCTCATTCTAATCCGCCCTTCCATACCATATCAGGATGTTTTTTCTCTAAATGCTTCATTATTTTTCTTTCAAAGAAACGATTAATTCGTGTATTCCAACCATCCGTATCCACAATAGGCCGAACTAAAATGTTGCGAATACCTGCAGCGTTTGCACCCCGGATATCGGTCATAATCTGGTCACCAACCATTACTAGTTCTTCCGGCTTCATTCCCAGTTTGTCCTGAGCTTCTTTAAACCCTTTTGTCAGAGGCTTCAGTGCCCGTGCAACATATTCCAGCTCAAATTTCTCAACAGCTCTTTTGATACGGCTGTCTTTATTATTAGAAATGACCACGACTGGCAGACCAGCTTGTTTCATTTCTTCAATCCATTCCAGCAGTTCTTCTGTTCCATCCGGATTATTCCAGGCTATCAGTGTATTATCTAAATCCGTCAATACAGCCTTAAATCCCAGTTCCTTTAACTGAGCCGGCGTTACTTTATAAATTGCATCCACCATCCATGTTGGCTTAAACTTTGAAAACATACATTCTCCTTTTAATCATAATCACTGAACGCAAAAATCATACAGCGGTACTTTCTTTCTGTCATTCGATTCCCCTGCGTCTCAAGCTGATAAGAGCCTATTTTTAAACACTCAAACAGTATCGATTATTAGATTCTTATTTATAAATGATGATTGAAAAGGCAGGACAAACTTTTCCATCCGTTGTCCCACCACTCAACCCAATATTATAGCGTATTTCAAGTAAAAAAACCAGTATTTCCAAAATACTATCAGAAAACTTCTATCATACGTATACAGCTCTTTGTACAACTCTTTCAAACAACAAGGCATTTAAAAGTAGCTCACGTCCTGACAATTCTCTCTTGTTTAGAATCAGCTTCACTTCCAACAGTGTGATAGGAAGCTTTCTTTGCAGCTTCCTATCCGTTTTCTTTTCCGTTGATCCTCTAAGCTGCCAATACTTAATGATTGATTTCGAAGAACAGGAAACTACAAAAAAACGTTACTGAACGGGCTTGTTCAGTAACGAACTTCTTATTCCAATTAAGGAACAGCAGCTAGAATCTGTCTGTTATTCCTTTATTTTTAAAGTATTTTAGAAAGAAAATCAATTGTCCGTGGATGCTGCGGATTTCCAAAAAGCTCAGCTGGAGTATTTTCTTCCATAATAATTCCTTCATCCATAAAAATCACTCGATCTCCTACTTCTTTGGCAAACCCCATTTCATGGGTAACAATAACCATCGTCATTCCATCTTTGGCCAACTGCTGCATGACGCTCAAGACCTCTCCAACCATTTCCGGATCAAGCGCTGAGGTCGGCTCATCAAAGAGCATGACATCCGGCTGCATTGCTAATGCTCTGGCGATGGCAATCCGCTGCTGCTGGCCTCCTGATAAGGATTGGGGGTACGCAGTGGCCTTATCCTTCAGCCCTACCTTTTCCAGCAGATCCATTGCTGTCTGCTCTGCTGCTGCTTCAGACATCTTCTTAACTTTTAAAGGCGACAGAGTTATATTTTTCATCACAGTCATATTAGGAAATAAATTGAACTGCTGGAAAACCATACCCATTTTTTCCCGCATCTCGAAAATATTAATTTTTTTATCTGTAATATCAACACCCTCGAACGTAATCCGTCCTTCTGTAGGTCTTTCCAGTAAATTTAAACAGCGCAGGAAGGTACTTTTTCCTGAGCCGGAAGGACCAATAATAACCAGTACTTCCCCTTTTTTTACATCTGTTGAAACACCTTTTAAAACTTCATTTTTGCCAAATGATTTATGCAAATCTGTTACTTCCAGTAATTTTCCAGTCATTCCCTACTCCTCCTAGCGCTGATAGCCTTTTCCTAATCTTTTCTCAAATGCTGCCAGCCCTCTCGATGTGAGAAATGTCATAACAAAATAGATTGCCGCTGCTACATAGTATGGCTCTAAAGGAATATACGTACTGGAAATAACGGTCTGTGCGCTGCTCAGCAATTCATTAATTCCAATAATTGACAGTAGTGAGGAATCTTTGATTAAAATGATAAACTCATTGCCCAGAGCTGGCAGAATATTCCGTAGGGCTTGAGGCAGAATCACGTACCGCATAGTTTGAAGGGGTGGCAATCCTAATGAATGTGCTGCTTCTGTTTGACCAATATTAACCGCCGTTATCCCAGCCCGAACAATTTCAGCCACATAAGCACCTGAGTTCAATGATAAAACAATCATCCCCGGTGCCAGCCGTCCAAAATCAATGGTCAATATTCCGATAGGGATATTAACAGATGGAAATAAATTCTGCAGTAAGCCAAAGCCGATTAACACTTGAATCAGCATTGGGGTTCCTCTTAATATTTCGATATAAATATTAGCCAGCCAGCGCAGGGGCGGTATTTTTGACAGCTTTAGCAGGGCGACGCCCACTCCCAGTAGTGTGCCAAAAAATACCGTAACTAGAGAGATAATAATTGTTACACCAGCTCCGGAAATAAAGTATTGTCCGTATGTTCCCAGAAAAGAAAAATTCATTTTCTGTCCTCCATTTTATTCTTCTGTATTTTTATCAGCCAGCTCCATAGCTTCCTTCACATATTTATCAATAGAACCGTCTTTTGTCATTTCAGCGATGATCTTGTCAATTTCTTCTTTTAGTTCATCCTCGCCTTTTGGCAAAGCAATAGCAAATGCTTCATCTTCATTTGACGTAAGCTCGATATCTGCGAACATTAAATCGGGATTTTGATTAATATATGATTCTGCAATTGTTTCTTCCAGTACTAATGCATCAATCGATCCCTGATTCAGCTCAACAATCAAATTAGGTACTCGAGGAATAGAAACTTTTTGTGCATCAGGCAGCTGTGTCTCTACAACTCCTTCTTGGATGGACCCTTTCTGAGCACCAACCTTTTTCCCGTTTAGCGATTCAATAGATGTATAGGTCGCTTGATTTTTCTTATTAATAACTATTTTTTGCGGCGGATTATAATATGGGGTAGAAAAGTCAAACGATTCTTTACGCTCAGCTGTTGCAGAAATTCCCGATACTGCAATGTCTACTTTATTTTGCTGCAAAGCAACCAGTACTGCATCAAACTGCATATCCATAAATTCTACCTTCACACCCAGCTTATCTCCAATTGCCTTAACCATTTCTATATCTGATCCCACAATTGTATCTTTTCCATCCACCAGTGTCTTAAATTCGAAAGGAGCAAAATCTGCGGATGTTCCCACCATCAGCGTTCCCTTTTCCTGAATTTTCTCTAAAGCATTTTCTGTTTTTCCGCTTCCAGAATCCTTTGTTCCTTCATTATTACTACCACAGGCTGTTAATACTCCAGCAGCAATTACTGCAATTATCGCTGTTTTCATTTTTTTCATAATTAGCACTCCTTCATTTTTTAAAGATTGATTGAAAACATCATACCATATTGAAAATGAAAAATCATCCATTTTAATCATATTTTTGATAATTTATTCATATTTAAATAAAAATACGCTTATATCAACAATTTTTATACACAATTTATGAATATTACCATTTTTTTACTAGACATTGTTTTTCAGAAAATCTTCAGACAGCAAAAAAGATTGCGGTAAAACTCTATGAGTCTCACGACAATCTCTAACGTATTCATTTCTGTCTTCTAAAATTTGCGGAACCTCTGATATCTCTGTTCAATCAGTTCTTCTTTGGAGAGCCGCGACAGCTCTGCAAGCTTACTAATAAGAGCTTTTTCAATCATTCGGTTAATTTTTGGCTGCTCCAGCAGTTCTCCATTCATCTCTTCCGGTATGATTTTGTCAATTACTGTCAGTTCCTTTAGTTCCTTAGCTGTAATTTTCATTAACTCCGCTGCTTCCTTCGCCCGGCTGCCGTCTTTCCATAAAATAGAAGCAAAGCCTTCTGGAGATAAAATAGCATAAATCGTATGCTCCAGCATCCAGACTTCATCGGCGACTGCTAAAGCCAACGCACCACCGCTGCCACCTTCGCCAATGATGATAGAGATTATTGGAACATTCAAATCGGACATGTCCAGTAGATTTCTTGCGATTGCTTCACCTTCGCCACGTTCTTCTGCGCCAATACCGCAATAAGCACCTGCAGTATTAATAAAGGTTATTACTGGGCGATTGAATTTTTCAGCCTGTTTCATTAGACGTAGAGCTTTTCGATACCCTTCTGGATGAGGAGCGCCAAAATTTCGGTCAATGTTCTCTGGAAGATTTCTGCCTTTCTGAATACCGATTACCGTAACCGGTTTTCCTCCAAGCAACGCAATTCCGCCGACAACTGCTAAATCATCACCAAAATAGCGGTCCCCATGAAATTCAATAAACTGGTCAAAAACTGCATCAATATATTCCAACGAGGTGAAGCGCTCTTGAGATCTGGCCAGCGTCACAATTTCATTAGCTGTTCTTTCCACTTCTACGTCCACCCCTCTGCTGCATGTATCATCAACAATGATTTTAGTACTTCCTTCAGTTGATTTCTCGGCACAATTCTATCAACGAAGCCATGGCTTAATAAGAATTCTGCTTTTTGAAAATCTTCAGGCAGCTCTTGACGAATCGTTTGTTCAATAACTCTACGTCCAGCAAAACCAATCAAACTTTGAGGCTCTGCCAGAATAATATCTCCATCCATTGCAAAGCTGGCTGTAACCCCGCCGGTTGTTGGATCAGTCAAGACTGTAATATACAATAGTCCGGCATTACTATGACGTTTCAGCGCTGCAGAAATTTTTGCCATCTGCATTAAAGACATGATGCCTTCCTGCATGCGTGCTCCACCTGAAGCTGTAAAAATGACTACTGGCAGTTTTTCAGCTGTTGCCCGTTCAAACAGCCGAGTAATTTTCTCACCAACAACAGTTCCCATGCTTCCCATGATAAAATTGGCATCCATCACAGCAATTGCTGTTGTAAAGCCTTCTATTTCAGCCTTGCCAGTCAAGACTGCCTCATGGAGATTAGTTTTCTCCTGCATCGCTGCAACCTTTTCTTTGTATCCGGGAAAATTTAGCGGGTCGTCAGTCTCAATGTCTGTATCCCATTCACTGAAGCTTTTTTCGTCTACTGTAAGCAGCAGCCGTTCCCACGCATTGATTCTAAAGCTGTATCCACAATAAGGACAGACCTTCTCGGGGCCCATATCTTTTGTGTAAAGTGTCTGTTTACAGCATGGACACTTGGCCCACATGTTATCCGGAACAGCAGGCTTTTTATTATCAGCATCAATACCACGATTAGGATTGATGCGAATGTAGTTTTTCTTTTTGAATAAAGCCATCTCTCTACTCCTTTATCCTTTCGACGAACCTGTCCAGGCTCTTCATTTTGGAGGGTTATTGTCCTCTACTTCCAGATTCTATTTTACTAATCAGATTCAGGCTCCCAAGATGGTAGAAAGGTTTCCTGTAAAAAGCTGGTGTCATAGTCTCCTGCAAGAACACTTCCATGGGTAATCAAATCCAACTGAAATTCTGCATTAGTTGTCAATCCGTCTGTAACCAATTCGTTCAGTGCCCGCTGCATTTTCATAAATGCATCAAAGCGATTTTCACCGTGGACGATAATTTTAGCAATCATTGAATCATAATACGGCGGAATCTTATAACCTGTATACATTGCGCTATCTACTCTCAATCCCATGCCGCCGCTTGGCAGGAGCAGATTATTAATTGTTCCGGGTGCAGGAGCAAAATTGAATGCTGGGTCCTCAGCATTAATTCGGCATTCAATGGCATGACCCGTCAGTTGTACATCTTCTTGCTTGATGGTTAATTCCTCACCCGCAGCAATTTTCAATTGTGCTTTCACTAAGTCAATGCCGGTGACCATTTCAGTTACTGGATGCTCCACCTGAATGCGTGTATTCATTTCCATAAAATAGAATGCACCAGAATCATCCATCAGAAATTCAATTGTCCCTGCATTTTGGTAAGCAACTGCTTTTCCTGCTCGAACAGCAGTCTCTCCCAGCAGTTTACGTTTTTCATCTGAAATAACCACAGAAGGCGATTCTTCCATCACTTTTTGATTATTTCTTTGAAGGGAGCAATCTCTTTCTCCCAGATGAATCACATGACCGTAGTTATCCCCTAATACTTGCACTTCAATATGTCTAGCCGGATAAATAATTTTTTCAATATACATGTCGCCATTACTAAAAGCTGCTTTTGCTTCTTGCTGAGCGGAAGTGAATTGGGCCGGAAGCTCCTCTTTTTTGAGAACCTTACGAATCCCTTTGCCTCCTCCGCCAGCAGCAGCTTTGAGCATCACTGGATAACCGATTTTCTCAGCAATTGTTAATGCTTCCTCTACAGTAGCAATCACGCCTTCACTACCAGGAATTACAGGAACATCGGCTTCAATCATCAATTTTCTTGCATTAATTTTATTTCCCATCGCATCTATCGTTTCTGCTTTTGGTCCGATGAATGTGATATTACATTCTTCACACATTGCGGCAAATTGGCTATTCTCTGATAAGAAACCAAACCCTGGATGAATTGCTTCTGCATTTGTTACGATAGCTGCACTTAAAACCCGTTGAACATTCAGATAAGAATCGGCAGCTTTAGCCGGTCCAATACAAATTGCTTCATCTGCTAGCTGTGTATGCATTGCATCCTGATCTGCTTCTGAATAAACCGCAACTGTGCGGATTCCCAGTTCTCTGCAGGCTCTAATAATACGGACAGCAATTTCTCCACGGTTCGCAATTAAAATTTTTGAAAACATCGACATCTATCCAATCATAAAAGTTAGTTCGGCTTCTGCAACTTTTTTACCGTTTACCTTTGCAATTCCTTTACCTGTACCAGCTGTTGCTCTCATTTTCAAGATCTCTACTTCTAATATTAATGTATCACCAGGAACCACTTTTTTCCTGAAGCGAATCTTGTCCATGGCACCAAAGTAAGCTGTTTTCCCTTTAAATTCAGGCTTTGACAACAATGCAACAGCGCCAGCCTGACCAAAAGCTTCCAAAATCAGCACACCCGGCATAACCGGTTCAGTTGGGAAATGCCCTTGGAAAAAGGGTTCGTTAATTGTTACATTCTTAACAGCTACAACTCGTTCACCAACAGTAATTTCATCCACCCTGTCTAAAAGTAAAAACGGATACCGATGAGGGATAATTTCCATGATTTCCTGTATATTCATTGGTTACTCTCCTTTAGCTATTCTGAATATTGGCTGATTATATTCCACAACGTCTTCATTTTCAACCAAAACCTCTGTAATCGTTCCGTCTACGGCTGCCGTGATTTCGTTCATCAGCTTCATAGCCTCAATAATACATACAACCTCGCCCTTCTTCACCTTGTCCCCAACCTGTTTAAAGATTGGTTTATCTGGTGCTGGCTGTAAATACACAACGCCTACTAATGGAGATAAAATTTCTTCCACAGAATCAGGAGCTGTTGTTTTTTCAGCCACTGGAACACTAGCCTGCACCGGCACAAGAGTTTCTGTAACCTGTTCAGGAGGCTGTACTGGTGAAGACTGGACTCCCTGTTCCGATGTTCGAACATCTTTCAAAGATGTCTGGTTTTTATTCATGTAAAGCTCAAAAGAACCTTCTTTTAAATCAAATTCTGTTAAACTGGATTGGTCAAACTGTACCAAAAGGTCCTTTACTTCGTTAATATCCATTATTACTAATCCTCCCAGCGTTTCAAACAGATAACTGCATTATGGCCGCCAAAGCCTAAGGAATTACTTAGACCATAGTCAAAACTATGAGGCTGACTTGTATTTCCCACAATGTTTACTGTGACTTCTTCATCCAGTTCAGTTAAGCCAATGGTTGGTGGAATAAACTGATGCTGCAGCGCATTCAAGGTAGCAATTCCTTCAATTCCTCCAGCTGCTCCCAGTAAATGTCCAGTCATACTCTTGGTACTGCTCACAGGAATATCTTTCGCTGCTGATCCCATCGCCAATTCAATAGCCTTGGATTCTGCACTGTCATTCGGCGGCGTACTCGTTCCGTGTGCGTTAATATAACCAACTTGTTCAGGTGTAATCCCTGCCTCTGCCATTGCCAGCTTCATTGCTTTTGCTGCTCCGCTGCCGTCTGGTGTTGGTGATGTCATATGATACGCATCACAATTTGCACCGTAACCAACAATTTCACCTAAGATTACTGCACCGCGCTTTTGGGCATGCTCCAGCGATTCAACCATGAACACACCGGCTCCCTCCCCCATGACAAATCCGTTACGATTTTTATCAAAGGGAATCGACGCCTTGTCCTTATCTGTTTCATTCGATAAGGCTGTTAGTGAAGCAAAACCAGCAATCCCAATTTCCGTGATGGATGCTTCTGTTCCACCAGCTAAAATTACATCAGAATAACCATGTTTAATATTTCGGAAGGCTTCGCCAATCGAATGCGTTGCACTGGCACAGGCCGTAACCACTGCTGTACAGATACCTTTTGCTCCCACGCGCAATGCAATATTACCAGCAGCCATGTTAGCAATCGACATTGGAATAAACAGAGGACTTACACGCTGCGGACCTTTATCGTGCATTCGCACAACCTGATCCTGAATCGTTTGAAGACCGCCAATTCCAGAACCAACCATTACGCCGAAACGATCTGTGTCAATGTTATCTATTTCCAGTCCGCTCATTTCCATTGCTTCCAATGCAGCATAGATTCCATATAGAGAAAATAAATCCATTCGTTTCGCGTCTTTTTTCACAAAATATTTATCAAAAGGAAAGTCCTTCACTTCAGCAGCTAAGGTAATCCCTGTTTCGGCTGCATCAAACTTAGTGATGGGACCAATCCCGTTTCTTCCTTCTTTCAAGCTTTCCAAAAAGGTGGACGCATCATTTCCGATTGGAGACGCCACGCCATACCCAGTAATTACTACTCGATTCATATTTCCTTCCTCCTAACTGGTTTATCCGTGCATTACTAAACCGCCGTCGATATTTAGCACTTGTCCGGTAATATAAGGACTTTCTGCTAAAAATACAGCTGCTTTGGCAACATCTTCGACCTGACCGTATTTTCTTAAAGGAATTTGTTCATTCATTTTTTTCTTAACTTCATCTGAAAGTACAGCTGTCATCTCTGTATCGATAAATCCCGGTGCAATAGCATTACAGGTAATCCCTCTAGCTGCTACTTCCCTGGCTACTGATTTAGTAAAACCCACAACTCCAGCTTTACTGGCTGAGTAATTTGCCTGACCGATATTTCCCATCAAGCCCACCACACTTGTCATGTTAATGATTCGACCGCTCCGCTGTTTCATCATCCGTTTCACTGTATGCTGCGTCATATTAAAGGTTCCTACTAAATTAATATCAATACATTTTGAAAAATCTTCTTCTGACATTCTCAACAACAGCTTGTCATTGGTGATTCCAGCATTATTAATTAATATGTCGATTGAGCCTAATGCTTCAACAGCTTTATTGATCATTTCACCAGCCGCTTCATAATCTGAAATGTCGCCGCAGACACCTACACAGTCAACATCGTTCGCTTTAATTTCATTAATCAGCTCTTTCGGAATCTCTCCTCTGCCGTTCAATACAATATTAGCACCTGCCTGTGCAAAGGTCAGCGCAATTGCTTTCCCGATACCGCGGCTGCTGCCAGTCACAAATACATTTTTACCCTTCAAATCCATCCATTATCCCTCACTTAAAAGTGCTAAAGTTTCTGTTAATGTCGCTTGATCCTCAACGCGGCCAGTTACGATTGATTTATCAATTTTTCTAATGAAACCAGTCAGTGTTTTTCCTGGACCAACCTCAATAATTCTGACAACACCCATTTTTTTCATTGTTTCAATACTGTCAGCAAAACGAACCGCCTTCATCACCTGCTGCGTTAGCAGCGGCTTAATCTGATCCGCTGCCATAACCTCAGCTGTCGTATTGCTGATTACTTGAATTTTCGGTGTGCTAAATGGAACTTTTTCCAATTCCTTTGCCAGCTTCTCAGATGCCGGCTTCAGCAAAGCCGTATGAAAAGGACCACTTACATTCAAAGGAATCGTTCGCTTAACCCCCTGCTCAGTCAGCAAGGCAACGGCTTTATCTACTGCTTCTACTTCACCGCCAATAACAATCTGTTGGGGTGTATTATAGTTAGCCGGGGAAACAATTCCAACGGTTGAGGCTTGTCTGCAGCAGTCTTCAATAAGGTCACGGTCAGCATTCATTACAGCAACCATTTTCCCTGTTCCTGTCGGTGCAGCCTCCGTCATAAACTTCCCGCGCTTGGCAACCAAAGCAACTGCTGCCTTAAACGTTATTGCTCCGCTTGCAACAAGAGCACTATATTCACCTAGGCTAAGTCCTGCCACCACATCTGGTACAGCTCCGTTGGCAGCTAGAACTCTATTGAACGCCGTACTAACGGTTAGAATAGCTGCCTGGGTATAGGTCGTTTCATTCAGCCGCCCGTCATCAGAAAAACAAAGCTCAGCCATATCGTAGCCAAGAACCTCACTGGCCTCAGTAAAGGTGTCCCGAACAAGCGGCTCCTGATCGTAAAGTTCCTTACCCATTCCTGTATATTGAGCACCCTGCCCACTAAATACAAATGCTGTCTTCATTCTCTTTCTCCTTCTCAAGCGTACTCTTAACTAAAACGCTGATACTGTATTTTAAAAGCTTCTTTGGCTTCCTTTACAAAAGAATCAATAATTTCTTTAGCCGTTTCTTCTTTTTTTATTAATCCGGCGATTTGTCCGGCCATGATAGAACCGTTGTCAACATCACCATCAACAACTGCTTTACGCAGGGCCCCTTGCCCCAACTCATCAAACTTCTGCGTATCAGGTGTCTCATTTTTAAGCTCTTCTTTTTCCAGCTGATCATATTCTCTAGTTAATTTATTTTTCAATGCTCTAACTGGATGACCAAAATGCTGACAAGTAACCACTGTATCGATATCTCTTGCTTTGATAATTTTTTGTTTGTAATTCTCGTGAACGGTGCATTCTTTTGCTACAAGAAAACGTGTGCCCACTTGAATTCCTTCGGCACCAAGCATGAAAGCTGCAGCCATTCCGCGGCCATCACCAATCCCGCCAGCTGCAATAACCGGCACAGACAGTGCATCGGTTACTTGGGGAACCAAACTAATTGTTGTCAGCTTGCCAATATGCCCGCCAGCTTCCATTCCTTCGACAATCACCGCATCTGCTCCGATTTTTTCCATCCTTATTCCTAGTGCAACAGAAGGGACTACTGGAACGACTTTAATCCCCAGTGATTTGAAGCGTTCCATGTACTTTCCGGGATTGCCTGCGCCGGTTGTAACTACAGGAACCTGCTCTTCACAAACTAAATCAATGATATCTTCAGCAAACGGCGACAATAACATAATATTTACAGCAAAAGGCTTACTCGTAAGAGCCTTAATTTTTCTTATTTCTTCTTGTACTACTTCTTTTGGGGCATTTCCACCAGCAATGATTCCCAAACCGCCAGCTTCAGAAACTGCTGCTGCTAACTCAGCATCCGCGATCCAAGCCATTCCACCTTGAAAAATAGGGTATTTAATTCCAAATAATTCACAAATTTTTGATTGCATATAATACATCCTTCATAATCTAAAAATGATTGCAGTAAACGAGTAACGAGTGGGTTTGGCATATAGCTCCATACCCAACCTCATATTTCTCTAAAATCCAAATAAACAGCGTGCCAGAAGCACTATCTTCAAAATTAAGTAGAAATCCTTGAGGTTTGCCAATCTCACTGGTAAGCAGACATTAAAGTATCTGTCCACTCAACAATGATCTGGAAAACAATTCTCATATATTCTTCTCAACTTTTGAAGCTTGTCACTTCTGGCACAACTATGTTTAACTTGTTAGTCAGCCAATTAAAAATTAGCTGTTTTGTTGTTTTTCTACGTATGTTACTAAATCTTTTACAGTTACAATGCCTTCTTCAGATTCAATCTTTACATCGAACGCATCTTCAATCTCATTGATAATTTGGAATAGATCCAAGCTGTCAGCATCCAGTTCTTCCTGAATGTTTGTTTCCATTTTTACTTCTTCAGGCTCTTTTCCTAATTCTTCTACAATAATTGCTTGAATTTTCTCAAATACCATGTGTATATTCCTCCAAAAGTTTTGTTTTTTTGATTTTCATAAATCCTGTTAAAGATTCTATGCATGAAAAACAGCTCTCACCTGCAAGAACAGCAAGAAAATCAATACTGAGTTCCATTCTCTTTAATAGAATTCATATATATGTAAACAGTTTTTTACAAAGTTAGGAGTAACGTCCCCCATGTTAGCCCTCCGCCAAAACCTGTTAACACCACATTTTGTGTTGAATCCAATTTCAATGTTCCATTTGTAACTGCCTCATCCAGTAAAATAGGAATACTGGCTCCAGAAGTGTTGCCATACTTATCCATATTCGTTAGAAATTTTTCTCTGGGAATTTTTAGCTTTCTGGCTAGCTTATCAATAATTCGTACATTTGCCTGATGGAGTAAGAAATAATCAGCCTGTACTGAATTTTCATCCAGCACTTGACGAATGTTCTTTGCTACATCACTCATTGTAAAATCAAAGATTGCTCTACCATTCATTTTTAGCCAGGCTGTCTCTTCTGTTGATTCATCATAGAACGGACTTTTATTTTCACGGAAACCAGAAGTTAGTGAACCGCCTCGTGTACCATCTGATTGAAGTTTTTCAGCTAAAAAGTGCGGACTCTCATCAGCTTCGAGCAGCACGCCCCCAGCACCGTCTCCAAATAAAACTGCGCTGCTGCGGTCCTTCCAGTCCAAAACCTTGGATAAGGTTTCGCCGCCTAAAACAATACCTCGTTTGTAGCCGCTTCGAATCATCTTTTCACCCAGACTTAATCCGTAAACAAAGCCCGAGCAAGCAGCACTAATATCAAAGGCAAAAGCATTGTCTGCTTTAATTCCAGCCTGTACCTGACAAGCAACTGAAGGCATTTGGTAATCTGGAGTAATGGTTGCTACAATAATAAAATCCAGAGAATCACCAGTATAACCAGATTTTTTTAAAATATTCTGAGCCGCTTTAGTACAAAGATCCGAAGTATTTTCATCTGTTACTACATGACGGGACTGAATCCCTGTCCTGCTTCTAATCCATTCATCAGAAGTATCCATAAACTTACTTAACTCGTCATTTGTTACTTGCTTTGCCGGAAGATAACTACCGGTACAAGTTATTTTTCCATATTGACTCATTTTTTCCCTCCGTTTTTACTTGTATTCTTGTAAAAAATCATGGAGGTTCTTCAATGCTTTCAATAAAGCCTGTTCTTCTTCTTGATCCATACCATCCAAAATATTTTTAACCATTTCCCGGTGAAAATGCTGATGAACACGATAAAGAAGTTTTCCTTTTTTTGTTAGGCCAAGCTTTACAACGCGGCGATCATCTTCACTTCGAATACGTTCAACATAGCCTTTCTTCACTAAATTATTGATTGCAACTGTTAGAGTTCCTACTGTAATAGACAGCTCTTTGGCAACCTCAGAAGAAGTCTTTCGCTTATACATTCCGATTGCTTCAATCGTATGCATCTCTGTAATAGATAAATCATTAAATTTTGATTTTTTCAATTCAGACTCTTCGATTGTCAGAATATCGTTGAAGACACTCACTAGATAATCGTTTATTGTTTCTAAATCTGGTTCCATCCTGCACACCATCCGTAATTACTTTGATTATCAAAACATTTGACAGTCAAACTATATATCATTCTTAAAATTTTTGCAAGCCTTTTTTTATTTTCTTAGTTTTTTCTTTAGGGAAACTTAGCAATATCAAGGATAAAACTTAAAATAACTTTATTGATCCATACGCTTAAAAAAATAAAAGGTTTGACAATTCTTTCAGAACTGTCTATAGTAGCTTTAGTTTGATGTTCAAACTATTTACCATTTAAATCATAAGCATAAGGAGCTTCAACATGACATTAAAACCACTAGTGATAGATAAACTTGTCGCGAAAATCCCTGTTATACAAGGCGGGATGGGCATCGGCGTAAGTCTTGCGAATCTAGCCGGAGCCGTTGCCAAAGAAGGCGGAATTGGAATCCTCTCTACTGCCCAAATTGGCTATCAGGAAGAAGTTTTTGAAAAGTCACCAATGCGGGCAAACATGGCAGCGATAAAAAAACAATTTGATAAAGCCAAGGAAATTGCTAAAGGCGGAATAGTTGGCTTTAATATTATGGCCGCCAGTTTTCAATACGACCGCTATGTAAAACGCTGTGTCGAGGTCGGGGCGGATGTCATTATTTCCGGCGCCGGACTGCCAATTAATCTTCCCGAACTTGTCGAAGGAAGCAAAACTAAAATTGCGCCGATTGTTTCATCGAACAAGGCTGCCAAGGTACTGCTGGGCATGTGGAAAAAGCGTTATAATAAAACTGCAGATTTCGTGGTAGTGGAAGGACCAAAAGCTGGTGGTCATTTAGGTTTTAAAGCTGAGTCTATCAAAGAAAGTATTGATAACATGGACGAAGAGCTTCAACAAATTATTGCGACTGTCAACCAATTTGGGGAAGATTTCAACCGTAAAATTCCTGTTATTTTTGCTGGCGGTGTCTATAACCGTTCTGATATTGATCATTATATGAATTTAGGCTGTGCAGGTGTACAGATGGCTACTCGCTTTGTAGCAACAGAAGAATGTGATGCTCCAGATGCATTTAAACAGGCTTATATCGATGCAAAAAAAGAGGATATTGCGATTATAAAAAGCCCTGTCGGAATGCCGGGCCGGGCAATTAAAAACCAGTTCACAGAACGAATTAAACATGAGCAAATTCCTATTGAAAAATGCCGCAGCTGTTTGTCTTATAAGCATTGTGATCGCGAAACCATTCCCTACTGTATTTCAGAAACACTTTTAAATGCAGTGACCAAAGATCCTAACAATGCCCTAGTATTTGCTGGAGCAAACGCTTATAAAATAACTGAGCAAACAACCGTTGGGAAGATTTTTGCTGAGCTTACACAGGCTTAGTCAGGGAAATACTGTAAAAGAACAGATAATGCTATTAGTACTACTAATATTTTTGACAGCTAACTTTAGTGAAATCAGTACATCTGCAATCATTAGTACTCTAATATGCACACCATTCTGGCAGATGATTCTATACATGTAATTATATAGAATCTTTTGGAATAATAAAAAAAGCCTTGATTGTACATCAACAAGGCTTTTTTCTTTAAATTAAGTCACGGGTAACGATGCATCCTCAACCATAACTTATTGGATCAAATCATAAATCTCCATCGCTACAATATCGATATTGTCAAATTGATAGCTTTGCTGACTATCCGCTTCTGTCAGTTCAAAAGTATCAGTCGTCTTATCATAGTTCACAAGACATTTTTCAACGCCTTCCCGTTCAAAACGACGAACTTGTATTTCATTGTCATTTGCTTCTGTCATTGCTTCAAGTCTTTTGATGATCGCTACTAACTGTGATTGCTTCATAACTTGACCTCCCTCGGCGAACTAAGTTTCATTCCTGTACCATTGTAACAAAACATTGTCCGTCGTGCATGATTTTTCGTCAATTTTTTCAATTTTTTTGCTGTTCCTTAATAAAATAGTATTTCGTTATTAGTTGCTTTTCCACCAGAGTTTAATCAAAGCCTGTGTTCCATCATTTTCGAACCCTTCGTCTGCTAAACGGCTATACAATTCCTCTGCCAGCTTGGTAGAGGGTAATGTCAATCCTAATTTATCTGCTTCATCCAGCGCTATTTTCAAATCCTTTATAAAATGCTTTACAAAAAAACCTGGGGAGTAATCTGCTCTCAGTATTCTAGGACCATAATTGTTCATGGACCAGTTAGAGGCGCTGCCGCCTCCAAGAGTCTCGATTACCTTCTCAAGATTAAGCCCGGCTTTGTCCGCATAAACCAGCATTTCTGTCATTCCAGTCATTGTTCCGGCAATCATAATTTGGTTTGCCATCTTTGTATGCTGCCCCTTTCCTGCACCACCGTGCAGCTTATAAGTTTTTCCAAAGGCTTCAAATACAGGGACTACCTTGTCGTAAGCTGATTGCTCTCCTCCTACCATGATTGTCAGCGTACCATTCTTCGCACCCAAATCTCCACCAGATACTGGAGCATCCAATGCTTGTCCGCCAAGTTTGCTTGCTTCTTTAGCGATTTTCTCAGCTAGAGAAGGAGTACTGGTTGTAAGATCTACTACTATTTTCCCAGTAATATCAGCTTGAAAAATACCATTTTCGCCAAAATAAACTCCTTCAACATCTGCTGGAAAGCCCACCATTGTAAAAATAATCTCACTGTTCTCGGCAATCTTCGCTGGAGTTTCCTGCCAGTGTGCCCCATTTGTAATCAAATCATCTGCTTTACTCTTGGTACGATTGTAAACGTTTACCTCTAACCCATGATTCATCATATTCATAACTATTGCATGCCCCATAACTCCTATGCCGATAAATCCAATTTTTCCCATATTTCCATTCCTTTCATACAAAAATAAAAACCTCTGTATGTAAGTATATACTACATGCAGCGGTTTTTACATTTTTCTTATCTTCTAAACGAAATAAATTTTACCTTAATTTTTTCCATCGATACAAAACTATCCTTTTTATCTTGCGAAACCTCTTGATAGTAATTAATCGTATCTGTATAAAACTCAATCATTTTCTCACCAAAATACTCTGCAGAAATTTCGTGCATTTTTTTATCAATAATTGCTTGGTCAGAAGGCACATCTTCATAGATATAATCAATTACAGCTTGTGCAAAATCTTCATCCTTCTCAAAAGTAATCCCTAAAGAACGATGATCCAATAGTTCATTCAAATAGTCATTCCCTTCAACAATGCAAGGTACACCAGCAGCTATCGCCTCAGTATAAGTTAGGCCTTGGGTTTCTGAAGTTGAAGCACTGACAAAAAAGTCAGCTGCCTTGTAATAAATTGCCACTTGATCATTTGGTACTTCTCCAATAAAGATAACATACTCTTTTATACCCAAATCTACGGCCATTGTTTTCAACGACTCTAAATAAGGTCCGTTTCCTACTATAAGCAGACGAACTTGAGGAAATTCTTCAATAATCCGGCTCATTCCGGTCAAAATTGCTTGTATATTTTTTTCATAAGATATTCTGCTAAGAGAAAGAAGGGTTAAGTTTTCATCAGTTAAACCAATTTCCTCTCTTAGTTCCTTAACCATCTGCCGGGTAATATCCGGACGTTCAAATTTTTTAATGTCAATTCCTGTTGGTATAATCCGCATCGGAGATTTGACTCCATATTCCTGCAGTTTATTTATTACTCGTTTACTTGGGCATACCACACCCGTTGTATGATTAGTAAAGGCTTTAGAAAGATACTTCACATGCGTTGGGCGTAAAACCTTTCCCTTTGCAATGTAATGCAGATATTCCTCATACATTGTATGGTACGTATGGATAACCGGAATCTTTAGCTTTTTCCCAACCATTTTTCCTAAAATTCCAGAACCAAACTCTGTATGTGTATGAATCAAATCCAACTCTAATTCTTTGGCTATCAGATAAGCATACCACATTCCTCGAACAACGAGCCTTCTTTCCTTGAAAGACACCAAGGGCACACTTGGCATCCGAATAACATCCTCTTCAAATTCTGGTGCATTAGGATCTGTTGTAGTAAAAATGTAAACCTCATGCCCATTTCTTTCCAATTCCTCTTTCAAGGTATAAATCGATGTTGCTACCCCACTTATTTGGGGGAAATAAGTATCTGTAAAAAATCCAACTTTCACTTTTTCTCCCTCCACTTAATAGCTATTGCCTTGATGAACAACTGATTCACTCTTGTTGTTGACATCAGCAACTTTTCTATAAATCTCTTTTAATTCCTGACCGATTTCTTCAATACTTTTTTCTTTAGCCGTTGCGTAGCCGGCTTCTTCAGTTGACGGTAGTTCATGGTTAATAATCTGTTGAATGAGAAGAGTAAATTCATCTTGTGTTTTTCCCATATAGCAATTAATATTTTTCTTAAGCCAGCCAGCATATACTGGGATATCCCGAACTAATATCTGCTGCTTACTTGCTAAAGCTTCTAAAATAACAATCCCTTCAGTCTCCTCATGAGATGGAAAGAAAAACAAATCAGCTGCTGAATACGCTCCTTCAATAATATCACCTTTAATGTATCCTGGAAACTCCACATTTTCAGGATGCTCACCCTTGACTATATCCCGGACATTTTTAGGTATGGAATACATAGGTGTATAGCCAAACCAGATGAAACGGTACTCTGGCAATCGCTTCGCTATTTCAACAAAATCAATAATTCCTTTACGTTCAAAATATAAACCAACACAAATGATTACTTTTTCATTTTCTTTTATATTAAAATGTGCTCTAAAAGCTTCTTCTTTCTGTTCAGAATGCTTAAAGCGTTCCAAATCAATTCCATTAGAAATAGCCGAAATCGGTACAGTAATACCATATCCTTGAAGTAATTCCTTTGAATATTGGGTTGGCGTAATAATATAGTCAGCCTTTTTATATAAACTCACTAAGTATTTTTTTACTAATGGAGAAATAGTATTGGAACCGACAAAAGAATTTCTAAAATCTTCTTCGGTCGAATGTGCATGATAGATTACTTTCTTCCCAAGTTTTCGAGCTTTACTAATCATTCCATGACTATGTATACCATACGTATTAATGTGCAAGATGTCATAATCCGTACAATTAGGATCCAACGTATACTCAATCCCAACTTCAGAAAGTGCACGTTTCTGATGATCCAATGCACGACCTATACCAGATTTAGCTAGTATTTTTTCACCTTCAAAATATAATAATATTTTCAACGTTATTCCCTCCTAAAACTGGTCATTGCAATAAACACATTATATCACAAGTCAAAAAAAGTTTAGTCAAACTTAAGTCTTAGTTTCATATTTTTGAATAAGATAAAAGAGTAAAACCTTATAATACAAAGGTTTCAAGCCAAAATTATCAATTAACATGACAAAATTGTTAGATAACCAAGCAAATTTATTTAAGTCTTATATTTATCACTAGTATGATTCTATCACATATAAGATTAATGACAAAAAAAAAGCGAAAACCCTGTGGTTTTCGCTAAAACTCCGGCAGTAGGACTCGAACCTACGACATCATGATTAACAGTCATGCGCTACTACCAACTGAGCTATGCCGGAATAATCGCGCGGCGGCGTCCTACTCTCACAAAGGGAAACCCTTCACTACAA
>NZ_JBNEQE010000027.1:0-37844 GCF_049894025.1 Enterococcus sp. LJL51 | reverse complement strand
AAAAGACACGCTGAGTATACGCATACAGAATAATTTTTAATAGCATCTTCGGGTGGTAGGCCGGTCGGCCTAATTGTTCTTCTAATTTATTAAAGAGTGTTTGCGGCATGGCTTCGACTAAGGCATTAACCGCAAAAGCGACATCCGTTTCAGGAATAAACTGTTCCAACTCTAATGGTAAAATCGTTTGATTAATGGTATAATCTTTAAACATAAAAGCACGCTCCTTTTGATTTGGTTTAGTCACTTTAATCTTACACGGTTGCGTGCTTTTTGTGTACCCTAAAATTAAAAAAGTGAGAAAATAATCAGATTTTCTTCTGACTATTGTCCCACTCCCTTTTTTAATTATTTATTTAAGTCATTCAATGCATCTTCTGCAGCCATTTGTGCTTCAATATCAGAGATACTGTAAACATTCTCACTAGCCACTTTGACTTCTTTAGGCTCCATGTTGCGGTAACGAGCCATCCCTGTACCAGCAGGAATGATCTTACCAATAATAACATTTTCCTTCAGACCAAGCAGAGGATCTTTCTTACCACGAATCGCAGCATCTGTTAATACACGAGTTGTTTCCTGGAAGGACGCAGCAGACAAGAAGCTGTTTGTTTCCAGAGAGGCTTTCGTGATACCAAGCAGTACTGGACGGCTTGTTGCAGGAACGCCGCCGGCCACTAAGGTGTCATAGTTACGATCCTTGAATTCAGCGATGTCCAGCAGGGTACCCGGAAGGATATCTGTATCACCCGGATCCATTACTCGAACTTTACGCAGCATTTGACGAACCATTACTTCAATATGCTTATCGCCGATTTCCACCCCTTGCATACGGTAAACACGCTGTACTTCACGCAGCAAGTAGTTTTCTACTGAAAGTACATCGCGCACCTGCAGTAATTGTTTGGGATCAATAGAACCTTCTGTCAACGGTTCTCCACGATGAATCATATCGCCTTCTGCCACTTTCATACGGGCAGTATATGGAACAGTATACGTACGCGTATCTGTTTTCCCTTTAATTGTTACTTCTTTTTGACGTGTTGCAGGATCTTCAGAGATATCGATAACATCTCCAGTAACCTCTGTGATTACAGCCTGACCTTTCGGATTACGGGCTTCAAAGATTTCCTGAACACGAGGCAGACCTTGCGTGATATCGTCACCGGCAACCCCGCCCGTGTGGAAGGTACGCATTGTAAGCTGTGTACCTGGTTCACCGATAGATTGAGCAGCAATCGTTCCGACTGCTTCCCCAACTTCAACATCTGAGCCAGTAGCAAGGTTACGTCCGTAACAATGCTTACATACACCATGCTTGGTATTACATGTAAAGACAGAACGGATAGTTACTGTTTCAATACCAGCATCAACAATTTCTCTAGCAGTATCTTCAGAGATTAATTGATCTTCACCAATAATCAACTCACCCGTTTCTGGATGGAATACAGATTTACGTGTGTAACGTCCTAGTAAACGTTCTTCCAACGCTTCAATAATCTCATTGCCCTCTTTGATTGCAGCAATCTGCAGACCACGATCGGTACCACAGTCATCTTCACGGATAATTACGTCCTGCGCAACATCTACTAAACGACGAGTCAGATAACCTGAATCGGCCGTTTTCAGTGCTGTATCGGTCATCCCTTTACGGGCTCCGTGAGTAGAGATAAACATTTCCAAGACAGATAAGCCTTCACGGAAGTTAGAGATAATCGGTAATTCCATGATACGTCCGTTTGGCGCAGCCATCAATCCACGCATCCCAGCAAGCTGAGTAAAGTTGGAGATGTTACCACGGGCTCCTGAATCCGACATCATGAAAATTGGATTTTTCGCATCCAAACTTTCCATCAGTTTCAGCTGGATATCATCCTTAGCACCGTTCCAGACTGCAATTACACGTTCATAACGCTCATCATCTGTAATCAAACCACGACGGAATTGTTTCGTAATCGTTTCTACCTGTTTATGGGCAGCATCGATAATGTCATGCTTTTCATGGAGAACCATGATATCGGCAATTCCTACTGTAATTCCGGCATGTGTTGAATGTTTATAACCCAAGTCTTTCATACGGTCAAGCATTTTAGAGGTTTCAGTAATATGGAATCTCTTGAATACTTCTGCAATGATATTTCCAAGATTTTTCTTCTTAAACGGCAAAATCAGTTCCTGCTCTTTAATATATGCCGGAATATCTGTTCCAGCTTCTACAAAGTATTTATCCGGCGTTTGAACAGTCAGGTTATAATCTGTCGGTTCATTCAGATAAGGGAACTCTATCGGCATGATTTCATTGAAGATAATCTTACCAACAGTGGTAATCAACAAGCGTTCTTTTTGCCAGTCAGTGAATGGTTTGTCGCCAAGCAGTGTTGTTTGAACGCCAATCCGCGAATGTAGATGGACATAGCCATTGCGCCATGCAAGAACAGCTTCGTTCATGTCGCGGAAGACCATACCTTCCCCTTCACGGTTTTCTTCTTCCATTGTCAGGTAATAGTTACCAAGGACCATATCCTGAGATGGCGTTACAACTGGTTTTCCATCTTTCGGGTTCAAAATGTTTTGTGCCGCAAGCATCAGCATACGCGCTTCAGCCTGTGCTTCTTCATTCAACGGTACGTGAACCGCCATTTGGTCTCCATCGAAATCGGCATTATAGGCTTCACAAACTAGCGGGTGAAGACGAATAGCACGACCTTCAACAAGAACCGGTTCAAAGGCTTGGATACCTAATCTGTGCAGTGTAGGTGCCCGGTTAAGTAAAACTGGGTGTTCTTGGATAACCTCTTCCAGAATATCCCAAACTTCATCTTCACCGCGCTCAATTTTACGTTTTGCATTTTTAATGTTTGTTGCGATTTCCCGTTGAACCAGAACACGCATAACAAACGGTTTAAACAGCTCAATCGCCATTTCCTTCGGCAGACCACACTGATACATTTTCAAGTTTGGTCCAACAACGATAACGGAACGACCGGAATAGTCAACACGTTTACCCAGTAAGTTCTGACGGAAACGACCTTGTTTCCCTTTCAGCATATGAGAAAGAGATTTCAGCGGACGGTTACCTGGTCCAGTTACTGGTCTGCCGCGGCGTCCGTTGTCGATTAATGCATCAACAGCTTCCTGCAGCATACGTTTTTCATTTTGAACAATGATATTTGGCGCATTTAAATCAAGCAGACGTTTCAAACGATTGTTACGGTTAATAACACGACGATACAAATCGTTTAAGTCACTCGTTGCAAAACGACCGCCCTCCAATTGAACCATTGGACGCAAATCCGGTGGAATAACTGGAATAACATCCATAACCATCCAGCTCGGCTGATTACCAGATGAACGAAAAGCTTCCATAATATCTAAACGACGAATAGCCCGTGTTCTCTTTTGTCCCTGCGCTGTTTTTAAGTCTTCTTTCAGACTTGCAACTTCGCCGTCCAAATCAACATTGTCCAGCAATTGTTTGATTGCTTCAGCACCCATTGCAGCAGAGAAGCCTTGTCCGTACTGATCGCGTTTTTCACGGTATTCACGTTCTGTCAGCAATTGTTTCTTTTCTAAACCGGTATCTCCAGCATCAATTACTACGTAAGATGCAAAATAGATAATTTCCTCTAAAGCACGCGGACTCATGTCTAAAACAAGTCCCATACGAGAAGGAATACCTTTGAAATACCAGATATGTGATACTGGTGCCGCCAATTCAATATGACCCATACGTTCACGGCGCACTTTAGAACGAGTAACCTCTACGCCGCATCGGTCACAGACGATGCCTTTATAACGGATACGTTTATATTTCCCGCAAGCACATTCCCAGTCTTTAGTAGGACCGAAAATACGTTCACAGAACAAGCCTTCACGTTCAGGCTTTAAAGTACGATAGTTGATCGTTTCGGGTTTCTTTACTTCCCCATAAGACCAGCTTCTGATCTTCTCAGGTGAAGCTAAACCGATCTGCATACTCTCGAATTTATTTACATCGATCAAAAGGGGTTCCCTCCATTTCTTAGTTAAGAAAAGCTGAGTAATCAAGAAAAACAATAAGATGCCACTCAATAACATCAGCTCATAAAGCCAGATGATAAATTTATCTTTTCATCAGCTGGTTGTTCGTTCGAACACCAGCTGATGCTTTCTTACGCTTATTCAGTCGACCTAACGACTAATCGATTCTGTCTTCTGCTGTTTCAATACTTTGAACAACATCAGCCTCTGCTTCTTTTTTAGCTGCAGCTGCTTCTTTCTCTAATTGCTTGGCAGATTGCTGCTCAGCAAATTTTGTCAGCGCATCAACAGTAATCAAATCATCATCGTCGTCATCCATATCACGCAGCTCAATCTCTTGCTCCTCAATATCTAAAACGCGCATATCCAACCCTAAGGACTGCAGTTCTTTTACCAGTACACGGAATGATTCCGGTACACCTGGTTTTGGAATTGGTTCGCCCTTAACGATTGCTTCATACGTTTTCACACGTCCAACTACATCATCAGACTTGTAAGTCAAGATTTCCTGAAGGGTATACGCTGCTCCGTAAGCCTCCAACGCCCAAACCTCCATCTCACCGAAACGCTGTCCACCAAACTGAGCTTTACCACCCAGAGGCTGCTGCGTAACAAGAGAATATGGTCCAATAGAGCGGGCATGCAGTTTATCATCGACCATGTGGGCCAGCTTGATCATATACATAACACCGACAGAAATACGGTTATCAAATGGTTCACCTGTACGTCCGTCATAAAGAACAGTTTTTGCGTCGCTTGCCATACCGGCTTCACGAACTGTTTCCCAAACATCATCATCATTTGCACCATCAAATACAGGTGTTGCTACATGGATACCTAATTGACGGGCTGCCATCCCTAAGTGAAGCTCTAATACCTGCCCGATATTCATACGAGATGGTACCCCTAGAGGGTTCAGCATGATATCAATCGGTGTACCGTCTGGTAGGAAAGGCATATCCTCTTCCGGCATGATACGGGAAACAACCCCTTTATTCCCGTGACGTCCGGCCATTTTATCTCCTTCGTGAATCTTACGCTTCTGAACGATATAGACACGCACCAGCATATTCACACCTGGAGAAAGCTCATCGCCGCCCTCGCGGGTAAAGATTTTCACATCATGCACAATTCCGCCGCCGCCATGAGGCACGCGCAGAGAAGTATCACGAACTTCGCGGGCTTTTTCACCAAAAATTGCATGCAGCAGACGTTCTTCGGCTGAAAGTTCAGTCACACCCTTCGGCGTCACTTTACCCACCAGTAAATCACCATCTTTAACTTCTGCACCAATACGGATAATCCCCATCTCATCAAGATCTTTCAACGCGTCTTCACCAACGTTTGGAATCTCACGAGTAATTTCTTCAGGTCCTAATTTTGTATCACGAGCTTCTGATTCATATTCTTCAATATGAATAGATGTATAAACATCGTCTTTAACCAGACGCTGACTCATGATAATCGCATCTTCATAGTTGTACCCTTCCCATGTCATGAAGCCGACTAGAACGTTTTGTCCTAAAGCCATTTCTCCTTCTTCCATGGATGGTCCATCAGCCAGCGTATCGCCTTTTTCAACTTTTTCGCCAAAAAGAACGATTGGACGCTGATTGTAGCTCGTTCCAGAATTAGAACGGCGGAATTTTGTTACCATATATTTGTCTAAAGCACCATTGTCTCTGCGGACACGAATTTCAGAAGCATCAACAAATTCAACTACTCCATCATGCTTACAAAGCAAAGCTGCTCCAGAGTCATGGGCTGCTTTATATTCCATCCCTGTTCCCACAAATGGTGAACGAGGCTGAATCAAAGGTACTGCCTGACGCTGCATGTTCGCTCCCATTAGAGCACGGTTGGAGTCATCGTTTTCTAAGAAAGGAATACATGCAGTCGCTACTGCAACTACCTGTTTCGGTGATACATCCATGTAATCGACTTTATCTACAGTTACTTCCAAGTTTTCACTTTGCAGGCGAGCCATTACTAAATCTTCTACAAAAGTACCATCTTCATTTAACAATGAATTGGCCTGTGCAACAATGTAGTGATCCTCTGTATCAGCAGTTAGATAATCAACTTGATCAGTTACCTGACCAGTTGCACGGTCTACACGGCGATACGGTGTTTCAATAAAACCAAATTTATTTACTTTCGCATAGCTTGACAGACTATTAATCAGACCGATATTCGGACCTTCCGGCGTTTCAATCGGACACATACGGCCATAGTGAGAATAGTGAACGTCCCGCACTTCATAACCAGCACGGTCACGAGTCAAACCACCAGGTCCTAAGGCAGATAAACGACGTTTATGCGTTAATTCTCCAAGCGGATTTGTCTGATCCATAAACTGTGACAGCTGTGAAGAACCAAAGAATTCTTTGATACTTGCCACAACTGGGCGAATATTAATCAGCTGCTGTGGTGTCAGTGTTTCAGTATCCTGAATCGACATTCTTTCACGAACCACACGTTCCATCCGAGCCAAACCAATACGGAACTGATTTTGTAAAAGCTCGCCAACAGAACGAATACGACGATTTCCTAAGTGATCAATGTCATCCACATTACCGATATCTTCCATCAAGTTAAAGAAATAACTCATAGATGCAACAATATCAGCTGGACGAACGGTTTTCACGCTTGTATCTGGATAGCCGTTGCCAATTACATTGACAATACGTTCTGGATCTTTTGGCGACTCTACTTTAATCACTTGAACGGTCATTGGTTCAGTAACAACTCCATCCTCACTTGGATAGAAAGTTACACTGTTCAAGCCGTTATCGATATGTTCGCCAAGCGTTTCCATTACCTGATGAGTTAGAACTGTGCCTTTTTCAACCAGAATTTCACCGGTTTCAGCATCAATCAATGTCTCGCCAAGAGTCAGGTTCAACAGGCGTGTTTTCAAGTCTAATTTTTTGTTTACTTTATAACGACCTACATTTGCCAGATCGTAACGTTTTGGATCAAAGAAACGGGCTGTCAACAGATTACGCGAGCTGTCAGCTGTCTTTGGCTCACCAGGTCGAAGACGCTCGTAGATATCCTTTAAGCCTTCTTCTGTACGGGAATCACTCGCATTTTTATGCAAATCTTTTTCGATTGTATTTCTTAAGCCTTCGCTTTCGCCGAAGATTTCAAAAATAGTATCATCCGAGCCGAAACCTAACGCACGGACTAAAACAGTCAATGGAATTTTACGTGTACGGTCAATACGTACATAGGAAATATCCTTTGCATCAGTTTCCATTTCCAACCACGCACCGCGGTTAGGGATTACTGTAGAGCCAAAACCTTCTTTACCGTTTTTATCCACTTTTCCATGGAAGTAAACACCAGGAGAACGGACTAGCTGAGAAACAATAACACGCTCAGCACCATTGATGATGAAGGTACCCATCTCAGTCATCAGAGGAAAATCACCAAAGAATACTTCCTGAGATTTGATTTCTCCAGTTTCACGGTTTGTTAAACGCAACGTAACATGCAGCGGCGCTGAATAATTGGCATCATGTGCACGCGCTTCTTCTACAGTATACTTAGGTTCTTTTAATTCATAGTCTACAAACTCTAAGGACAGGTTTCCCTGAAAATCTTCAATCGGCAGAATGTCCTCAAACATTTCACGTAACCCTTCATCTAAAAACCATTGATAAGAGTCTGTTTGGATCTCAATTAAATTTGGTAATTCCAACACTTCACTGATACGTGCGAAACTTCTACGTTCGCGATGCTTTCCGTATTTTACTACGTGTCCAGCCAAGCTCTTCACCCCTCTAGATATAAGTCTGTCAAAACTCTACCTTTTAAAATTTCATTTAAGTTACAAATATTAAATATATGTAACAGAAAGCATTTTTTGCGGTTTTTAGGCAAAAAAAAACCAAAAATAGAATGTCGCCATGATCAAAAAAATCAAGTGTTTCTACTTTTGTTTCCCTATTTAAAACCGAAACGGACAATATTTCGTTTCTGCTTTATCATTTTTTAGATAGTTTTTGCATCTACATATTCTACTTCTTTCTATAGTAAAAGTCAAGGGGTTTCAGCATCGATACACCATAAAAACCGGAGCAGCTGAGAATTAGCTGCTCCGGCTTGATTTTTAGTTTTATTTAACCATTTTGAAGGTATGCGCTGCTTCTTCCAACACTTTTTCTTCTGAAGCAAACTTGCTTTGCATAGACCATGTTAACAGCTGAATATAATTCTGATCAGATTCCAGCAGATAAATCACATAATGCAGTTTAATCCCTTGAATCTCTGCATCAAAACTAGCTCTATCACCAGCCATATCATTCATTGTTGTAGGTTCAAAAGTAATAGTCACACCTGTTGTCTGCTGCATTTGTTCAACTACCAGGTTTTTGAAAGTCGCATAGTCTGCCACATCACCCTTGTCATTGAAAATCGCTGCAACTGCGCTGCTTCCATTTGTAAAAGCAAAACTAGCTGCCGGATTCACAGATTGGATATCATCGAATTCCTGCCAGCGGTCCAGCAATCCGTATTCAAAAGCCTCTCCGTTATCAGCAGTATAGCTCTTCACATCTATTTCATTTGAGGCATCCGCTTCTTCTGATGAAGACTCTTTTACTTCGTCTGTTGTTTCTTCAGTAGATGATTCTTCTGAACTTACTTCACTTGTTTTTTCAGTACTGCTTTTTGATGTTTCTGCCTTATCCCCATTACTGCCGCAACCCATCAAACCTACAGAAACAAATAATAACCCCGTAACTAACCACACTTTTCTTTTCATGCTAATACAATCTCCCTTTATGTTTTTGTTTTTTCTAAATTAGTATATCATATTTGCCCCAAACAGAAAGATGGAATTAAAAATTTTCCCGCTGATAATTCAAATCTCAACTGTTATTGAGGAAATGTCTCAAACCTCTGACCCTTTTCTACAAAATGATAGTATTCCGGCTGACTGCTGCAAAAAAATTCCTTGCTTATTGTCAGTTCGTTTTCCGGCAAATTATCAAATATATCTACTGGAATTTCATAGAAGTCCGGCTGAACCAATCTTGAATACACCGTGGTTCCACAATGACTACAGAAGCCTCTCTCCATTCTTTCCGAGGATGAATACACAGTAATATGTTCTAGCCCTTCGAATAGAATGTCTTTTCCAAATCCAGCATCTAAAATGAACACTGGACCCGCATTCATTTTTCGACAGCTTCGGCAATGACAAAGACCCATTTCAAGAGACTGGACAGCTGCTGTAAGCTTGATTTTTCCACATTGACAGCTGCCGTGATAGTGTTGTTTCATAATTTTCCTCCTCATCATTAAGTGATGCTTCTCATCCTTCTATTTTAGCATATTTAAACCGGTAGAATCGTCAGAAAATTCTAAAAATCTGTTGACTTTTTTTCTTTCGCTGTATATACTAAGAACAATTCAATCAAGCGGAGGAGAATTCCTATGACGAATATATCAAATCACGCACAATTGAATAGTTACTACTTTAGCTATTTTAGATAGGTTTGTATTCATACTTCATGGGTACAGACGGCAAATTCGTTTTTGTATCTATGATGGCTAGAGAACTTTGCGATGAGCAAACAGCCGCGTAGACAATAAATCTAAGTGGCTAATGAATAGAAGCGTATATTTCTTATGATTCTCGACATCCATTTAGACATATTGTCTAAATGGATGTTTTTGTTTTATCACTTTAACACTAAATCAATACACAAAAGAAAATTGGGGGACTATACAATGAAAAAAAGATGGATTCGTTTAAGTATTCTGACAGCAGCATTACTAACTCTTAGCGCTTGCGGAGGCAGTAAAAAAGACAGCGGCGCCTCGAGCAGCAAAGACAGTGTAACAGTGGGTGTGCTGCAGCCTGTGGAGCATGGTTCTCTGGATGCAGCGTATGAAGGCTTCAAAGAAGGCTTGGCAGAAAACGGCTTTAAAGAAGGTGAAAACCTCACCCTTGATTACAGCAATGCTCAAAACGATCAAGCACAGCTGAAAAGCATGAGCGAAAAGCTAATAAAAGGAAAACCGGACTTACTGCTGGGAATTGGAACTCCAGCTGCCCAATCTCTTGCCAGTGAAACAACCGATATTCCTATTACAGTTACTGCAGTTACCGACTTAGTCAGTGCCAAACTAGTCGCTTCTGATGATAAACCTGGCGGCAACATCACTGGTACTACAGATATGGTATCAATCGACAAGCAAATTGAACTGCTGTTGAGTATTGTTCCTGACGCAAAAACAATCGGCATTATGTATAACGCTGGTGAGCCTAACTCAAAAATTCAAGCTGATTTAGCTGAGGCTGCATTAAAAAAAGCCGGCGTCGCAACGAAAGTCCTGACAGCCAACTCTACTAATGATGTGCAGCAGGTAACAACCAGCTTAGCAAAAGACGTGGACGGTATTTATATTCCAACTGACAATACCTTTGCTTCTGCCTCAGCAGTTATCGGCGAGGTTGCTAAAGAATTGAAAGTTCCAATCGTTCCTGCCTCCATCGATCAGGTTACTGAAGGCGGATTGGCAACAATTGGTATCGACTATCATTCCCTTGGTAAACAGACAGGGGTAATGGCTGCTAAAATTCTCAAAGGTGAAGCAGAACCGGCTTCTATGCCTGTAGAAAGTGCAGATGACCTAGAATTAGTTGTCAACAAAGAAATGGCTGAAGCGCTGGGAATTGATCCAGATAGTATTCAAACACCTAAATAGCGGTGTTACTACAAATAAGAACAGACGGAAGCGGAAAACCAGCCGCCGCTTCCAGCTAGTTCTTGTCAAAACTCATTTGAAAGAAGTTGATTTTTTTGCTGAATATTTTCCTTTCCTCCACATCTCAAGGATTATTATGGTCCTTGCTGGCTATTGGTGTTTTTCTAACCTATCGAATCCTTGACATTGCTGATTTAACAACAGAAGGCAGCTTTCCATTAGGAGGAGCTGTTGCTGCATTCACCATGGTGCGCATTCGCGAAGGCTTTGAAACTGATACATTACTCTACAAGCTCCAAAAGGTGCTTGTGCCGATTTTAGATATTCATCCAGCCGCCCCTTCTGTCTTTGCACTTATTTTTGCATTTATCGCCGGCGCATTAGCCGGTTTAACATCAGGATTTCTTCATACGAAATTAAAAATCCCTGCACTGCTTGCCGGCATCATCACGATGACGGGTCTTTACAGTATTAATGCCCGTGTTATGGGTGCACCAAATATCTCTCTGCTAGGGACAGAAACAATCTTCACGCAGGCTCAAAACTGGGGGCTGGAGAAAACGATTAGTGTGATTGTAGTTGGTGTTCTGGTAGTTGCTGTTGTGATTGGACTGCTTACCCTATTCTTTAAAACGGAAGCGGGGCTGGCAACTCGGGCGACCGGCGACAACATTGAAATGAGTCAGGCGAACGGTATTAATACTGACGGAATGAAAATGATTGGCTATATGCTGTCTAACGGCTGTATTGCTCTAGCAGGCGCTCTGCTCGTTCAAAATAATAACTTTGCCGATTTGAATTCCGGCATTGGAACGATTGTTATTGGCGCTGTCTTATATCGTTTCATTCTAGCTTGTGTTCTCGAGCTTAATGTAGACCCTACCGATCTTAAGCTGTTTTCTGCCTTCATCTTAGTTATTTGCTTGTCTTCACCGCTTGTTCAGAAAAAGCTAAAACTGTCTAAAAAAGGAGGAACCCGTTAATGGAACCTGTATTGACTATAGAAAACCTCCATCAATATTTTGAACGAGGAACGATTAATGAAAACCACGTATTGAAGGGCATCAATCTAACCATCAGTAAGGGAGATTTTATTACTATCATCGGCGGAAACGGAGCAGGAAAATCAACTCTCTTGAATAGTATTGCCGGTACGCTGCCCATTGAAGAAGGCCGTCTGCTGCTGAATAAAAAAGACATCACAAAGCAAAAAGTCGCCGCCCGTTCGAAACAAATCAGCCGCGTTTTTCAAGATCCTAAAATGGGGACTGCCGTTCGGCTGACTGTAGAAGAAAACATGGCTTTGGCAATGAAACGCGGGCAAAAACGCGGGCTGGGCAACGGTGTTCGAAAAAATGACCGTCAGTTTTTCAAAGAACAGCTGGCAAAGCTGAATCTAAATTTGGAAAATCGGCTATCCGCTGAAATCGGTCTGCTTTCAGGCGGGCAACGGCAGGCAATCACTCTATTGATGGCGACATTAATTCGTCCTGAGTTGATTCTTCTGGACGAACACACAGCAGCGTTGGACCCTAAAACCTCAATTACCGTTATGGAGTTAACAGACAAACTGATAAAAGAACAGCAGTTGACCGCCTTTATGGTCACCCACAACATGGAGGATGCTATTCGCTACGGCAATCGTCTGATTATGCTTCATCAAGGAAATATCGTTGTAGATATCGATGCTGAAAAGAAACAAAATTTAACTGTTAATGAACTGATGGAGCTCTTCCATAAAAATAGCGGAACCGAGCTAAAGGATGACCAACTGTTGCTTGTCTAATCAGTATTTCAGCAAAAAAATTTCTTTCAATAATTGTTATTGACACTCTCTCTTCAAGAAAAGTGAAAAGACCAGTTGAAAGCATTTTCTATTGTGGTATCATAGTAGTTATTCACAATGCTCAATGTTGAGCAAACGTTATGTATATCTCGATAACATACAAGGGTTTGTGAAAATGAAAAGAGTGAGAGTGAGACAAATGAAACAAGTGAAAAACAGATGGCTGATTGCCGCATCAGGAATCGCTGTACATTTATCAATTGGCTCAGCTTATGCATGGAGTATCTATACAAAACCAATTGCTGAGCTGACTGGCTGGGAGCAGGGACCTATATCCTTTGCTTTTAGTATTGCAATTTTCTGTTTAGGGGTTTCAGCTGCATTTATGGGGAAATTTGTTGAAAAATTTGGTCCAAGAAAAACCGGAACAGTAGCATCCATTATGTTCGGAAGCGGCATTATATTGACAGGCGTTGCTGTTAATATCCAATCATTACCGCTGCTGTATCTAGCCTATGGGATTATCGGCGGAATAGGCTTGGGGGCTGGCTATGTCACACCTGTTTCGACAATGATTCGATGGTTCCCGGATCGACGAGGACTGGCAACTGGTATGGCCATCATGGGCTTCGGCTTCGCATCCTTGATTACAGGTCCGATTGCTCAGAAATTAATGCTTGCTGTCGGCATTCCAAAAACATTTTATATTTTAGGTGCCTGTTATTTTGCAGTGATGTTCATCGCTTCTCAATACCTGGAAAAACCACCTGTTGACTGGCGACCGGCCGGCTATGAAGAAAGCAATGAAAAACAAACGAAAAATCATGTTAAATTAAAGGAAGATTATTCACAGCTGGCTGCGAATGAAGCCATAAAAACAAAACGCTTTTGGCTGCTATGGTTCATGCTGTTTATCAATATCACCTGCGGTATTGCGTTGGTTTCAGCTGCTTCACCTATGGCTCAGGAAATCACAGGCATGTCTGCCGCTATGGCTGCTGCCATGGTGGGAATTATGGGCTTGTTCAACGGAGGCGGCCGATTGTTTTGGGCCACTCTTTCAGATTACATCGGGCGTCCCAACGTGTTTACAGCTATTTTTATTATCGACGTTATTGCTTTAACTGCATTATATTTCTTCAGTTCACCAATTTTATTTGCTGTTTTAATCTGTATCATCATGACTTGCTACGGCGCAGGCTTCTCTGTGATTCCTGCCTATATTGGCGATGTCTTTGGTACAAAGGAGCTGGGCGCCATTCATGGTTATATCTTAACGGCTTGGGCTGCTGCTGGAATGGTCGGTCCATTACTGCTTTCCTTTGTTCACGAAACGTTTAAAAACTACAATACAACTTTACTGATTTTTATTGCTTTCTGCTTAATCGCATTAACCTTATCAATCCTTATTCGCTCAGATTTAAAAAAAGCAAAAGCGAACTAGAAAAAAGAGAGGGTAGACCCATCTGTTGATGAGTCTACCCTCTTTAGTATCTTTTACAGCCAGAACTGAGCTCCTGCAGCATAAAAAGAGCCGGACAGAATTTGCTCTGTCCGCTCTCTGCTATTTCAACAGCTACCAGCTGAGGTATTTATCCACCTATTAAGAAGTCAAGAATGTTCCAGCCGTCTGAAGTAGTTCCGCGATACAGCTCAGTAAAGCCGCACTGAGTACAGCTAATTGTAATAAATTTCTTGTTTTGCACATCGAAAATCTTAGCAAAGTTGCCCCCAGTAGCTTGAAACTGATCCGACACATAATGCATGTTGCCACACTTCTCACAAACAAATTGTTTCTTATCCATTTTTTTCTTCCTCTTTTCTTGTATCATTGATAAAATTATATCAAAAATCTACACTTCTCACATACATCCAAAGGATGAATTTTAACTCAACGTTAAGACGTATTTTTCTCTCTAAGATGTGGTAAAGTTATAGATATCCCTTCAAGAAAAAGATAGGGGAGAATGTTCCACCCTGCATTCAATTATTTTGCACGCATCTGATTTTTTCAGATACTCCTTCACTAGGAATAACTGGCGCTTTTAGTAAGAGAAATCTTTAATAGAAATTATGTAGATAAGAAAACCACTGAAAAAATAAGGACGTGAACTTATGACAACTAAAGAAAACGTGCTGACACTACTAATGACTCAAGCACCTGAATTTATTTCCGGTGAGGAAATGGCACAGAAGCTTGAAGTCTCTCGGACTGCTATTTGGAAGGCAATTAAGGAGCTAAAAAAAGAAGGTTATCTCATTAACAGCAGTACAAATAAGGGCTACCAATACCTGCCCTCTGATATACTCTCTGCTGAAGGAATCCGCTTGTATCTTTCAGAGAAAACGCCTGACCTGTCTATAAAAATTTTGGACTCCTCCACTTCTACAATGCGGGATGCAAAGCTTGCGGCGGTCAATGGCGAGCCTGAGAACACCCTTGTCGTTGCTGATATGCAGGAAGCGCCGAAAGGTCGTTTCGGCAGACCTTTTTTTGCTAAAAAAGGCGGCGGCATTTATATGAGTATTCTTTTGCGTCCAAATCAGCGGTTTGAGGAGATGGCTCAGTATACATTAATTATGGCTGTTGCAATCGCCGAGGCACTAGATAAAGCTGCTGGAATTGTTTCTGAAATCAAATGGGTGAATGATATCTATATTAATGGACGCAAGGTCTGTGGTATTCTTTCCGAAGCAATGAGCGACGTGGAATCAGGACAAATCACAAATATCGTTATCGGCATGGGCATCAATTTTGCTATCAGACAGGATGAGTTTCCAGAGGACATTCGTGATAAAGCAACCTCCTTATATAGTGACGGTCAGCCGACAATAACAAAAAATGAATTGATTGCACTAATCTGGAATCGTTTCTACAAAATTCTAAACGAAAAAGACACTGCTTATTTAGATATCTATCGAAAAAAATCCTTTGTTCTCGGTAAAGAAGTTACTTTTATTCAGAAACAAGTAGAATATCAGGGGATTGCAAAACAAATTAATAATCTAGGAGAATTAATCGTCCAATTACCAAACGGCGATGAGAAAGCTTTATCTTCTGGGGAAATCAGCCTGAAAAAAATACAGGGATGACTGCAGTCATCCCTGTATTTTTTCAAGTATTATTGTAGCCAGCAACCCTGCTAGGTAGCTTCCGTTGAACAGCACTAAATTGCTGATGGAAAACCTGAAGCTTTTAGGCTGCGGCAATTCTTTTCTAAATTGCTGAAGATTTTTACGAATCTTGGGAAAGGATACCAGCACCAATAGAATCGGCCACTTGAAAACACCAAAAAGCAGGCCTAGTAATATGATACCGTAGCAAAACAACATCAGCAGCTGAAAAAGCAGCGTCCCTTTTTTTCGCCCAATATAATATACTAGCGTATAGCGATGATTTTCAATGTCTGTATCCAAATCCCTTAGATTATTTGCCAACATGATATCTGCAATTGTCAAAACCAGCGGTAGAGAGGCCCAAATAACAGCCAATAACTGCCATAAATTTCCAGTCAGTGCAAATGCCCCTTGGCTAAAATCCAGCTTTAGATAGAACGGCGGATTTTTGACTACATTTAAGTAGACAACCATAGCAAAAATGCCTAATCCCATTGTAACTCCGCTGAAAACTTCTCCTAAAGGCATTCGTGATAGCGGTATTGGTCCAAATGTGTAGAAAATCCCAATCAGACAGCACACTCCACCCATGACCAGCAGCAGCCAGCCTGTCTGAACAGCTAAGAATACACCGATTACTGCTGTGAAGGCAATCATCCCAAAAATCATGTTTCTTACCAAGACAGGTGAAACTCCTGAGGAGCCGATGATATTTTCTTCATGCTTGTATACTTCTGATTTTGCTTTTTGGTAGTCCATATAATTATTGATTGCTGTGGTTGCCATATCAAAAACAACCATCCCAATAAAAAATAATAGTGTATGCAGCCAGGATACCTGCTGGAAATAGGCAATCGAGAACAAAACGCCTACTGCAAACGGAAACAGACTAGCCAGCTTGGTACGGATTTCTACAATCTCTAAGAACACGTTTAGTGACATAAATTATTTACCCCTTATTTCAATTCTGAACGGTCCCCCATTGTATAACCAGAGTCTTCGCCAAGTTCAAATGTTTTTTCAATATCTTTGCTGACATATACTTTATCTTCTTTTGTTACAAAAATTACATCCACATCATCCAGACCTTCTACATACTCCAGACCTTGTTTCACGCCCATAGCAAATACTGCTGTAGAAAGACCATCGCCATCTATTGATTTATTCGTGATGATGGTCACTCCAGCAATATCGTTGTCAAACGGATACCCTGTTTTAGGATCAAATAGGTGGTGGTAGGTTTCCCCATTCACTTTCAAATAGCGCTCATAGATGCCTGAAGTAACCAGTGTTTTATTACTTTCTTTGACAGTACCAATCACTGTATTACGCGCTTTATTCGGATCCTGAATTCCAACGTTCCAGTCTTCCTTTTCGCCTCGTGGACTATGCCCCATAACATAGACATTTCCACCTAAATCGATAATTGCCGTAGTCACACCATTGTCTTTCAATACCTTTACTACTTCATCTGTAATATAGCCTTTTGCAATAGCTCCAAGGTCCAATGCCATTTCCGGTTCTTCCAGAAATACTGTTTTTTCTTTATCATCTAGAACAACTTTATGATAATCCACCAGCTTGAGCGCTTGATCAATTTCTTCCTGCGCCGGCTTGCGGGCATCGTCAAAGCCAATGTGCCATAGTTGCGTAATCGGTCCAATGGCCATATCAAAACCGCCGCTTGAATCTTCACTATATGTGTAGGCTTTTTTCACTAGACTATAGATATCATCGGATACTTCAACTGGTTTAATTCCAGCACTTTCATTAATCTTATCGATTTCAGAGCCTGGTTCATTCACCGTTATTCTGTCACCCAAATCTTTCACTCGTTCAAAAGCTTTATCTAATATACTCTCTTTACCGTCATCGTAAATTCTAATTTGGACGTAGGTTCCAAGAAGCAGCTCCTGCTTTGAATAAGGCTCTTTGTTCACCTTTACCTCATCCTTTTTTTCATTGCCGCATCCGCTAATCAAAACTGCTGTCATAAATACTAATACAGCTGTCAGCCACCACGTGCGTTTTTTCATCCGTATCCCTCTTTTCAATTAAACGTTTTTCTACCCTAATCTCTAAAAAGCACCTTCAAGTATAATCCAGCGCAGAAAATTTAACTAGTAAAATCACCCTTATATCACAATACTATGTATAGAAGCAGTTTTGATAGCCTTAAAATCAACGAAAGAAACTAAAACAAAGACAACCAAAGAGAAATAGATTCTCTCTGGTCGCCGGATGGTTCTTTAATTAAGAACTATTTTTTCATAACGATGTTATCAACGAGGATTTCAGCAGTATCGCCTTTTTCAGCAGCATTGATTAATTGTTGTGCATAGATTACGAATGAATGGAAGCTGTGAGTTGCTCCAGTTACAACATCCATTTCAGCAGGAGAGCCGTCTTCTTCGCCCATTGCTTTAACAAACTCTTCGTTAAATGTTGGGATAAATTCTGCTGGGTCAGTACCTGCTTTATCTTTCATCATTTCATTGTATTCAGTATCTTCTTGTTTAGATTTACCTTCATCATTTACATTGTCGTATTTAGATTCAGTTACTTTACCGTCTTTTACAACCATTGTAAATTCAGTGTGGTAGCCGTTTGAGTTATTTTGCTCTTTCAATGTGTATGAACCGTCTTTCAGTTCAGCACCATTATCGATTTCGATTGTTTCAGTATTACCAGCTTGAGCAGCTTGGATTAGTTGTTGCGCATAGTTTTGGAATGAATCAAATGAATGTGTCGCTCCTGAAACTACATCGATATCAGATGGTGATTGTTTAGCAACCAACTCTTCGTTAAATTTAGGAATAAATTCTTCTGGATTCGTACCGGCTTTATCCTTCATGTTTTTATTGTAGTCTGCATTGTCAGCTTTTGATTCGCCGTCTTTATTGATGTTGTCATATTTAGACTCTGTGATTTTACCGTCTTTTACAGTAATTTCAAAAGATACACGGTAGTCGTTTGAATAATTTTTTTCTTCCAATTTATACGTACCGTCTTGTAAATCAGCCCCTGCTTCTTTTACTGCTTCTGCTGCAGAAGATTCTGCTGTTGAAGATGAAGCTTCTGTTGATGAGGCAGCACTTGAAGAGCTCGCTGTATCTTTATTGTCTGACCCACATGCAGCCAGCACCATTGTTGTTAGTGCAATTGCTGCAAAACTTTTCACAAATTTGTTTGCTTTCATTTTTATTAACCACCTTTTTCATTATATAATACTTGAGACTTGTCACAAAGGTACTTTGTGATTCAATTAACATTCTAACCAATTCCATACTTATGTCAATACAGCACTGTAAGAAAATTAAAAATTTACCAGTTTTTCACAAATTTTTAATGTGAGGTCGGTTATTTTTTTAAATCAATAATTGCTATTAGACAAATTCATTCACACACTATATAATGTACTCGATTGCGAAATTATGATCAATTTTATATTTTTATTTTTTAAGGAGCGGATTATCAATGACAAAGCAAAAAATTGTCGTTGTAGGTGCGGGTTACGCTGGGGTATCAGCGACCAAATTTTTAGCCAAAAAGCTAAAAAAAGATGACGTAGAGATCACTTTGATCGACCGCCATTCTTATCACACTATGATGACAGAGTTGCACGAAGTAGCAGGAGGACGTGTAGAGCCGACCGCCATTCAATATGATTTGCAACGGCTGTTTTCACGCAAAAAGAATGTTCAGCTTGTCACAGACACAGTAACAGGGATTGATAAAGACAAAAAAATCGTCAAAACAAAACTGGGTTCTTACCCGTTTGATCAATTGGTTATTGGTATGGGTGGAGAACCGAATGATTTCGGAACTCCGGGAGTAAAGGAAAACGGCTTTACACTATGGTCGTTTGAAGACTCATTGAAGATTCGTGAACATATTGAAGCAACAGTTGAAAAGGCAGCAATGGAGCCGGATGCTGAAGTTCGGAAAGCAATGCTGACATTCGTTGTCTGCGGTTCCGGATTTACAGGAATCGAAATGATTGGTGAGCTAATTGACTGGAAAGATCGTTTGGCAAAAGATACAAAACTTGATCCAAGCGAATTTACCTTGATGGTTGTTGAAGCTATGCCGACAATTCTGAATATGTTGACACGCAACGATGCAGCAAAAGCAGAGCGTTATATGGAGAAGAAACAAGTTAAATTATTAAAAAATTCTCCTATTGTTGAAGTTGCAGCTGATCACATTAAGCTGAAAGACGGTACGGAAATTCCAACGCATACTCTGATTTGGACTGCTGGTGTAAAGGCAACCTCTGATGCAGCAGACTTCGGTTTAGAAGCAGCGCGCGGAAATCGACTAATTGCTAATGAGTTCATGCAGGCAAAAGGTTATGAAGACAAGAATATTTATATCATTGGTGATTTGGTTTATTATGAAGAATTTCCTGATACACCAACACCTCAAATTGTTCAGGCTGCTGAGCAAACTGGACATACAGCTGCTGCAAATATCGTAGCAGATATCAAAGGCGGCGAAAAACATAAGTTTAAAGGAAACTATCAAGGCTTTATGGTTTCAATCGGCGCTAAATGGGGCGTAGCCAATCTCTTTGATAAAATTCATTTAAGCGGCTTCTTAGCAATTATTATGAAGCATATTGTCAATTTGAAGTATTTCTTTGATATTCGTTCTGGTTATTATATGTTCCAATATATGATGCACGAGTTCTTCCATATTAAAGATGACCGTAATGTTGCTAGAGGACACTCTTCCCGTTATGGCAATGTTTTATGGAGCGTACCGCTGCGAGTATTCTACGGAATGATGTGGCTGGTAGAATCCATGAAAAAAATTGTCGGTACTGGAGATTACCTGAAACCCGGCACTTGGTTTGGCGAAGGCTCTTGGTTTACAGACAAGGTGGTATTCCCATTCCCATGGCTTCAGGAACAAGTAACAACTGGCGCTTCTGCCGCAGCTGAGGCAACGACAGCTGCCAGCGGTGCAACGGATGCTGCTGCCGATACTGCTGCTCAAGCAGCTCATTTCGGACTGAGCTATGCATATGGCGAAGAACCAATGATGGTCTTTGATCATATGCCTAAATGGTTTGAAAGTGTAATGAAGTTCATGATGCCAAATCAGGAAGTTGCACTATTCTTCCAGAAATTCATGACAATTGTCGAAGTACTGATTGCTTTAGCTTTGATTGCTGGTCTATTCACATGGCTGTGCAGCGCAACTACAATTGGTCTAGTTGCTGCTTTCTGTTTGTCTGGGATGTTCTACTGGGTAAACATCTGGTTTATCTTCGTAGCAATTGCCTTAATGAACGGTTCTGGACGTGCAGTGGGTCTGGATCGCTGGGTAATTCCTTGGCTACAGCGTAAACTCGGCAAATGGTGGTATGGAACACCGAAATCGAGGTACGGAGCCAAATAACTTCAAAGTATTTCATTTGAGGCTGGATTAAAGCTTTCAATATTCTACCGTCTATTCGTATTAAGACAGAATGACTGTCTAGGATTTTATTTATAATCCAGGTCCGCTGTCTATTCGATTTTAAATCGGCTGTAAAAAATCAGGACAGAAGTGATTAGCTTCGTGAAGTAATGAGAGGCGACGGAAAACTGCTCCGCAGATTTCCCGTCTGTCTCACTTATTTCCGAGAAAATCGCTTCTGTTCTGCCGTTTTTTTACAGTTTATTAGCACATAGAGAATCACTCATTAGATACCTTCAATAATCTGCTTTCTCTATTCTTAAATCTTTCATCAAAAAAAATGCTGTCTTTTGAACTTGTTTTGTTCAGCATTCTCCCTGAATGTGCTAAAATTAAGAACTGCAAAGGAGAGGAAAGAAAATGAACATAAAAACGTTTATCAAAAATAGCCATCTCCGTCCATGGGATATTATTATTATCCTGCTCTTGGCAGTCGGTTCTTTTTTGCCCCTTGTTGTTTTAGGCATGCAGAGTGATGATACAGCAACCCTACAGGCTGTTTTAAAAGTAGATGGAAAGACGATTAAAACCTTTGATTTAAAGGAAGGGACTCCAGTCTATACATATAAATATGAAGATTCAGATGGTGATTACAATTTAATTGAGGTGGATGGCAACCGTATTCGAATCACTGAAGCAAATTGCGGCGATTTGGCCTGCGTACGCCGCGGCTGGATATCTCGTCCCGGCGAGACACCCATTGCTTGTCTGCCGCATAATTTATTTATCACCGTAGAGGCTTCAGATGGAAGTGAGGACGGCAGCCTGATTTACTAGGGCGCCTATAGTGCATAATGACGAAACTACAACGAAATATTTATATCTCTATGCTGGTTGCCCAGGCCGTAATCATCTCTTTGCTGGAAAATATGATTCCTTACCCATTTGCTTTTGCTCCAGGAGCAAAGCTGGGATTAGCTAATTTAATTACGATTATTGCTATTTTTACAATGAAAAGAAACCAGGCTTTTTTTCTGATTTGCTTACGGCTGATACTGGCAACTCTGCTGGGCGGTACGCTCTCCACTTTCTTCTATAGTGCCAGCGGCGCAATTCTCAGTTATCTTGGTATGCTCTTAGTAAAGCAGCTGGGACCCAAACGTGTGAGTATCATTGGTATCAGCGCTGCCGGCGGTTTTCTGCATAATATCGGACAGCTCTTGACTACTTCATTTTTTGCACAGTCCTGGGCACCAATGCTCTATCTGCCGTTCCTATCTTTTTTCGGGCTATTGTCTGGAATTGCGATTGGAATTGCTGCCAACTATTTATTGAAACATGTTCAGACACTTAGAAAGTTTCAGCTGGATTATGAACAACACTCGAAACAAAAATGGGAGATTTTTTAAAAAGAACTAAAGGAGTTTATCCTATGAATATCCATCAAATGTGGAAGCCTTATCCCCAATTAGCCAACGAACTTGAATTAACTCTTCGGGCAATGGAAAAGGGCATCCAAATCAAAAATAAAGATGTAGAGCAGGCTATTTTAAAAATGATTCATTCCGGCGGCAAACTGCTGCGCCCAGCCTATCAGCTATTGTTTTCCCAGTTTGGTCCTCAAAGAGACCGGGAAAAGGCTGTCGCACTAGCTGCCTCAATTGAAATGCTCCATACTGCTACTCTGATTCACGATGATATAGTTGATGAGGCAGACAGTCGAAGAAGCCTGCCAACTATCCGGTCAACCTTTGGTAATCAGACAGCTGTTTATGCGGGCGACTATTTATTCGTCTGCTGTTTTAAGCTTTTATCTGAGTATTCTTCCTCATTAAAAAGCATTCAGCTTAATTCTCATAGTATGGATAAAATCCTTTCTGGAGAGCTTGGGCAAATGGACACTCGTTACAATAGTTCTATGACAATTGAGCAGTATATCGAAAATATTTCTGGAAAAACTGCTGAGCTTTTCGCATTAAGCAGCTTTACAGGAGCTTATGAAAGCGGCTGTTCTGCAAAGTTTTCCAGCAAATGTAAAGAAATTGGTGAAAATATTGGGATTGCCTTTCAAATAATCGATGACATTCTCGATTATACTCAGACCTCTGAACATATTGGCAAACCTGTATTAGAGGACGTCAAGCAAGGCGTTTACTCGCTGCCCTTACTTTATGCACTAAAAGAGAACAAGGAACTGCTGGGCTATTTGGAAAAGAAAGAAAACTTATCCACAGAAGATACACAACATGTTTATCAGCTTGTTCAAAAAGCCGGCGGTGTGGATAAAGCTCAGAAATTAGCAACCGAGTATACTCAGAAAGCCCTAAAGGCCATTAAGAAGCTTCCTGATACAGAAGAACAAACTAGAGAAACTCTTTTAGAGATTACTGAAAAAATATTGAAAAGAACGACTTAAAAAACAACTGCTAAAAGTTCATCCAACTTTTAGCAGTTGTTTTTTTGATTAAATCAGACATTTAAGAATGTCAAAATATCCTGAACGGCCTGATCCTTATTTTCACTTTCAAACATCTGATGAGTACCGCCGTCATATAACTTGATGCTTGCTTTTTGATCAAGACATTTCAAAATATAATCCGCACTTTTATAATGTGTCGTTTCATCACGTCTATTCTGCAAAATCAGTATTTTCTGTTTCATTTCCTCTGGAAAACTGCTGCGCAGCTTTTTCTTCGTTAAATTCCAAAGCTTTAAAAATTCCAGACAAGCTCGGAGGGAGACGTTTCCTGCAGAAGAAAAATAATACAACAGACGATGGCGCTCGCTTTTAAACAGAAGTCCTTTCAAAATATCACTTGTCATCACCGAAAAGTTATACAAGTGCATCGGTGTATTACAGAAGATAATTTGCTGGATTGATTGCCTTTCTGAATGCTGAATAGCCAAGAGTCCTCCCATCGAAAAGCCCACCAGTGTAATCTGCTGATAATTAGTCTCCAGTTCATCCAGTTTCATCTCTACACTTTTAAGCCACTCCTGATATACTGATTGAGAAAACTCTTTGCGGCTGCCGCCGTGACCAGCAAGACGCACTGTAAAAACCGCCGCGGATCTTTCCTGCAGAGACTCATACAGATGCAGCAGCTCACGTTCATCTCCGCCAAATCCATGTATGAGTAAAATGGCCTGCTTGCTTTTATTATCCATACACTACTCCCCTTTGTATCCTCTCTCTATTGTAGCAAAAACCAGCATCCCGAACTATCAAAAAAAAACAGTACAGCTCTTACTGGTCAGCCAAGATGCTTTTCAACAGTCAAACACACTCTTAAAAATACCTTTATCCACCCAATCTGAACTCTACTGCGTTTTCCAGTGTCCTTATCTCATGGTTACAAACTCTTCTGCACCAGTCGGATGAATAGCTACCGTATTATCAAAATCTTTTTTCGTAGCACCCATTTTCACTGCAACTGCAAAGCCCTGAAGCATCTCATCCACACCTAGTCCAATTGCATGAAGTCCGACGATTTTCTCCTCTTGACCCACACAAACCATTTTTATATCACATTTTTGACGATATTCCCCCAAAGCAAAATACATGGGTGTAAAAGTCGAACGATAAAGTTTGATTTGTTCTTTTCCATACTTCGCTATCGCTTCTTTTTCAGTTAGTCCCACTGTTCCAATTGGCGGATGTGTGAATATAACGGTTGGAATCGTTTCATAATCCAAATATTCCTCTGTTTTACCATTGAACAATCGTTCAGAAAGACGTCTTCCCGCAGCAATCGCTACAGGTGTTAAATCGATTTTCCCAATCACATCACCCACTGCATAGATTCCTTTTTGAGTTGTATTTTGATACTTGTCGACTTTCACATAGCCTTTTTCATCCAGCTGTACTGCGGTATTTTCTAAACCTAAACGATCCGTATTGGGTTCACGGCCAGTTCCAAAAATAATACAATCCGCTGTAATATCCATCCCGTTTTCAAAGCAAATCAACAGCTCACCGGATTCTTTTTTCTCTATAAATTTTGGCACAGCATTTGGATGAACCATCATACCGGATTTTTGGTAATGCTCAACTGCTTTACTAGAGAGCATTTCATCGAAGCTGCGCAGCGGATGATCCTTGCGAAACGCCCAGTGTGTTTCACTGCCCAGACCTAACACTGTTCCAGCAAGTTCAGCAGCAACATACCCTGCCCCTATAACAACAACACGCTTTGGCAGTTCTTCTAATGCAAAGAAGCCATTGGAATCAATTGCATACTCTTCACCGGGTATCCCCAATTTTTTAGGACGGCCGCCTACTGCAATCAGTATATTAGGAGCCGTATATGTTTCCTCACCTGCCTTGATTGTCTGTTCATCAATAAACTGAGCATACTGATTTACCCGCTCAACATGGTTTGAATCCAAACCTCTTTGATAAGCTGTATGTAAGAATTCAATATACTCTTCACGATTTTGAACAAGCTTGCGAAAATCAAATGAGCGGATAGCTGCATCGAAGCCGTAGCCAGCCATATCCCGTTCCAGCATTTCTCTCATCGTACTAGCCTGCCACATTACCTTTTTAGGGACACAGCCGACATTCACACAGGTGCCGCCAATCGCTCCGCCTTCAAGAAGCAGCACCTTAGCGCCATGCATCCCTGCACGATTAGCAGAAGCAATGCCGCCGCTGCCTCCTCCTATTACAATATAATCATATGTCTTAACCATCTTTCTCCTCCTCCAATACTCAATTGAAAAAGGCTGATAACAGTTCTTGATCCTGTATCAGCCTAAAAGCTGAAAATCGTTCTTTCAGCTCTATCATCTATTTCTTTTTGCGAATCATATCTCCGACAGAAACAGGCTGAGCCACCGGCATCGTCAAAATCATCATTGGATTAGGTGCCCGATCAATCGACTCGCCATCTTCATTGTACATCACTTCTACTGTTTGATAGAAATGATTGAACCCAGGACCATAAAATTCAATTTCATCCTCTACACTGAAATGATTACGCTGGCGAATAGTCGCTGTTTGAGTTGCTGGATCGTACCCCATTACCTCACCAATAAATTTATATTCAGGAATTTTCCGGCGCGGACCAAATAACTGCTCCTCTTCAGAAGGCGTATTATAATAAAACCCTGTAGCAAGCTCCCGCTGTGCTACTTTCCACAGCTCGTCCACCCATTCCTGTTTACATTCATAGTTCTCCGGATCTTCCATATAGGAATCTACTGCTTTTTTGTATACATTAGCAACCGTCGAAACATAATGAATGGATTTCATCCGGCCTTCAATTTTGAAGCTATCCACACCATTTTCAATTAACTCAGGAATATGTTCAATCATTGACATATCAACAGCACTCATGGAAAACTCTTCTTCAACAGTACCCTTTGCAGTCAGGCTGCGTTTTTCTGTTCCAAACGGCATATCATACAAATCATATTTCCAGCGGCAGGATTGAGAACAGCCTCCCCGGTTAGCATCACGCATTGACATATGATTAGACAATGTACAGCGTCCTGAATAGGAGATACACATCGCTCCATGAATGAATGCTTCAATCTCTACGTCTGTATTTTTACGGATTTCTGCAACTTCCGCCATTGAAACCTCACGGGCAAGAACGACCCGCTCAAGACCTTCATTCTTCCAGAATTCCAATGTTTCATAATTGGTTGCTGAAGCCTGTGTTGAAAGATGAATGGGCAATCCCGGTGCTTCCTCTGCACAGATTTCTATCAATGCGGGATCAGAAACAATCACTGCCGCAATGCCCAAATCTCTAAGCTCACGGAAAAATTCTCCAGCGCCTTCCTCATTTCCTTCATGAGTAACCATATTTGCTGCTACATATACTTTCGCATTATGCTCTTTGGCAAAGGCCACCCCTTCCTGCATCTCTTCATAGGTGAAGTTGCCGGCACGGCTTCTCAGTCCATAGGCATTTCCACCGATATATACAGCGTCCGCACCATAATGAATGGCAACCTTTAGTTTTTCCAGCGTCCCGGCTGGCGCCAGCACCTCGGGACGCTTCAATGTTCGCTCTTTTTCCATCTTTCTTGACTCCTCATCCTCATAATATTAGTCCTGTCGTCTCTTTTCAGCCGACACTGACCTCATTTTCTGTTAAATAAAACGTCTTGATTATCTAATTTTTGCTGGATCTAAATGAAAGAAACCAGTATCCAGTCCACGCCCAGCAGGATGCAGCTGATTGATTTTTTCTTGTAAATCAGCAGCAGAGGCCTCAGACCAGCCACCTGATTCCAAAGCTGATTTTGCTTCAACAAACAGCTTAGCCACCTCAACAAAATTCGTCCCCGGTGCATAAATACCATCAAGCTTCCACGTCTGATACCCATGCTCATATAAGTGATGCAGCTCGTTCATCATACTGATATCATTATCCGCAAAAATATGCGTACCGTGACTATCCTCATAGATTGAATAATGTGTATCTTCCTTTTTAGGCTCCGATAGAAACAAACCACGTTCCTTATCCTTTTGTTCATCCGACTGTGTATAATTATAATAATTCTGCAGCAACGGACGTTTGGATTGATGAATGCAGGTTGCTCCATACACTAGCACTTCGACTGGCACAGCTAGATTTTCTGCCATTGCAGTCATTTCCTCAAAAGGAACCTCTCTAGCTAAAACTGCTCCGACAGCTCCCCGCTTCGCCCAGAAATTAATCTGGCGAGAACTGGTCACCATTGTTTCACCATCGTAGATAAAAGGAATAGCCGTTTTTTTCTGCTGTAAAAGATAAATAATTCCCGGATCACCGACAACGATTCGATCCGGTTCAATCTCACTCAAAAATTCCAGGTATTCCGGAACCAGCTTCATTTTATCTGGATGCATAATACCATTTACAGCAACAATCACCTCTTTATCTGCCTCATGAGCTAAAGTGATAATCTGTTGCTGCTCTTCCCTTGAAAAAGAGGCGGGCAGCCTCAAACCAAACGTTTCTTCGCCAATATATAAGGTATCTACGCCAGCAGCCAGCAGTTGTTTTGCCTGCTCCACAGATTCTGCTGTTGCAATAATTTCAATCATTGTATTTCCTCCCTTTGCGACTGCTTTATAGTATCACAGGTTCACAAACTTTCCAATAGAGTAAAGGGCTTTCCTTTGATTTTCACAAAGAATTCTGAAAAAAATGCAGGAAAAGAAGACTGAAATCCCAGAGCACTACTCCGACCTCAGTCTTCTTTCTTTTAGCACTTATACTATTCAATACTCAAGTGAGTTAAATCGTCTGCAATTCCTTCTTAGCAGCTGGTGCTTTGACATTTAAGGTAATCTTACCCTTGCTTGCACCAATTGTTACTTTGTCGCCTAAATGAATTTGACCGGAAAGCAGTGCTTCACTCAAGCGGTCCTCTACTTCTTTTTGCAGAGCCCTACGGATTGGACGTGCACCGTATTCAGGATCAAAGCCTACTTTTCCTATGACATCAATTGCAGATGGTGTAATCTTCACATAGACATCTTGTTCAGCCATCCGTACCACAATAGCCTTACTCATTATCTTAACAATTTCATGAATTTCATCCTGATCCAGCGAACGGAAGACAATCGTTTCATCAATCCGGTTAAGAAATTCCGGACGAAATGCTTTTTTCAGTTCTTCCAAAATTCGCTTCTGCATTGCATTATGATCCTTCGTTAAATCCTGAACGTTGAATCCAACATTCTTCTCTTCACGAATCGCAGTTGCACCAATATTTGACGTCATAATCAATATAGTATTTCTAAAATCGACCTTACGTCCTTTAGAATCAGTCAAATGACCATCATCCAACACTTGTAAAAGAATATTGAAAACATCCGGATGAGCCTTTTCCACCTCATCCAGCAAGATTACAGAATATGGTTTTTGACGAATTTTTTCAGTCAACTGACCACCTTCTTCATAACCTACATACCCTGGAGGTGAACCAATCAGTCGGCTGGTACTATATTTTTCCATAAACTCAGACATATCCACCCGAATCAGGGCATCTTCACTGCCAAACATCGTTTCAGCCAATGCTTTCGCCAGCTCTGTCTTTCCTACTCCAGTAGGACCAAGGAACATAAAGGAACCAATCGGCCGATCCGGATCCTTCAGACCGCTTCGTGCCCGGCGAATTGCTCTGGAAACGGCTTGAACTGCTTCATCTTGTCCAACAACACGATGGTGAAGAATTGATTCGAGCTCCATCAATCGTTCACTCTCTTTTTTCTCCAGCTGCTGCAGCGGCACGCCTGTCCATTGAGAAACCACTGCTGCAACATCTTCATCTGTTACTCTATTTGTATAACCTGATGCTTCTTTTTGCTCCAGCAGCAACAAATTCTCCAGTTTCTGCATCAGTTTCTTTTCCTTCATCCGCAGTCTCGCTGCACTTTCAAAGGACTGTTCCAGAATAGCTTCTTCCTTTTCATCTGACAGTTCCTGAATCTCTGTACGCAAATGATTAATTTCTGAAGGTTCATCCGCCAAATCCAAACGAACTTTAGCTGCTGACTCATCCATCAAATCAATCGCTTTGTCCGGCAATTGCCGTGAATTGATGTAGCGGACAGAAAGCTGTACTGCTGCATGCAGTGCTTCATCAGTAATCTCAACCCCATGATGAGCCTCATATCTGGACCGTAGTCCCTTCAAAATCTCAATAGCTTCTTCCGGTGTTGGCTCATCAATCTGCACACGAGCAAAACGTCTTTCCAAAGCAGAATCTTTTTCGATATATTTTTGATATTCATCTAGGGTTGTTGCACCAATCGTCTGTAGTTCGCCTCGAGCCAATGCCGGCTTTAAAATATTGGAAGCATCAATTGCTCCTTCAGCACCGCCGGCACCAATTAACGTATGAAGCTCATCGATAAACAGGATTACCTGACCGTCTTGATAAATTTCGTCGATGACTTTTTTCAATCGATCTTCAAACTCGCCACGGTACTTAGTCCCGGCTACCAGTGCACCCATATCCAACATCATCAGACGTTTTTCCTGCATAGCCTGAGGAACCTCTCCATTAACTATCTTCTGTGCCAGACCTTCAGCAATTGCTGTTTTACCTACACCTGGTTCACCAACCAGTACAGGATTATTTTTAGTTCTTCTACTTAAAATCTGAATCAGTCTTCTTACTTCATCTGAACGGCCAACAACTGGATCAAGGTTCTTTTCTCGAGCCAATTTCGTTAAATCTCTAGCAAGCGAATCTAGTGTAGGTGTACCGCCGCCCTTTTGCGCAGCACCCTTTTGATTTTTCCGTTTGTTGCCAGACATCGCCATCTGTGGGTCATTAATACCAATTTTTTTCATAAGCAGCTGCCGAACCTTGATTAGGCTTAAACCTAAATTTACTAGAATTCGTGAAGCTAATATATCTTCATCACGCAACAACCCCAGCAGCAAATGCTCTGTCCCAATATTCGGAGCACCTAAGCGTTTAGCTTCTTCTCCAGAGTAAGCAAAAATTTGCTTCGCCCGAGGTGAATAAGGTAGATAAATCCCTTTTGGATAGGATTTTGCCATTCCGTACCCCATCAAGTGTTCAATTTCCTCGCGAATATCATTTTTGTCTACATTCAACTGGCGCAGTGTTTTGCCGGCAATACCTTTCGGCTCAATTACTAATGCCAGCAGCAAGTGTTCTGAGCCAACCGACTGATGCTTGAAATATTTTGCCTCTTCCTGTGCAATAGCCAAAACGGCTTTAGCGCTATCTGTAAATAACTCATCCATAAACTATTCCTCCTCATAGCTCAGACGCTCCAAAAAAGCATACATTAACTGAGCACGTAAAAAATCTTCCTGTGCGCCAAATTTTCCCAGCACATTTTTTCCCAAAGCAGCAAGCATCAAATTGCCTTCCTTCTTCGTCACTACTTCTTCTTCATATAATTTCTGCACAAAAACCAATGCGTCTTTCTCTGATAGCTGATCACCAATGAATTGCTCCATCTGCTTAAGCAGCTGTGTACTGTCAGATAGCTGAACCTTGGCAATTCGGATATAGCCGCCTCCACCTCGTTTACTTTCAACAGAATATCCCCGCTGAATGGTAAAACGAGTATTAATTACATAATTTATCTGGGAAGGGACACAATTGAATAAATTGGCCATCTCGGCACGTCGAATCTCAATCTTACTGCTATCTTCTAGTATCTTTTTCAAATAGGCTTCAATCAGATCAGAAGTGTTCTTATTGTTCATGACATTATCCTTCTCCCTTGACTAATACTGACCATAATTATATCGTTTTTGTACAAGTAAATAAAGAAGAAAGCTTATACTTTATTGAAAAATCAAAGGATTTTCAACAAATAATTCACATTTTCAGTATTGACCTTGGAGTTTACTCTAATGTTATGATGAAATCAGGAGGAAAACAACATGACCACTGAATGGACAATCAACGAGATTGCTAAACTGACAAACCTTTCGAAAGACACTATCCGGTATTATGAAAAAGAAAAACTGATTACACCTAAACGCAGCGACAACAATTACCGCATCTATTCAAAAGAAGAGCTGTTCAAGCTAAAATATATCGCTGTAATGAAATATGCCCGCTTTTCTCTAAAGGAAATCAACACCTTCATGCTGCTCTTTGACCAGGAGCTTTCTGAAGACTGCAACCAGCAGGGTAAAACTTTACTAGAGAAAAAAATTAGCGATTTAGAGAGAGCCGTGCGCCATTATCAGGCAATTCTACAGCTGTTAAAATCCCCTATACGGATGACTTTCAGCAGTTGAAACAGCACTTGGAAAATAGCGGCACTGATCACTCTTTAGATAGTTTTATTGAAAAATTATTTGAAGAAATCAAGGAGGAAACATATGAAAACAATTTATCATTCCACTGAAGAATCACTGCAGCTGATTACGATGCCGCGGATATTTCCTATAAATTGCTACATTATTTTAGAAAAAGACTACTGTGTACTAATCGATTGTAGTAAACAAGGGATGGCAGAACCCATCATTAAAGCGGTAGAGGATACCGGCAAACCTTTGAAGTATATCATTCTGACCCATGCACAAGCCGATCATACTGGAGATATCAATAAAATAAAAAATTATTTTCCAAAAGCAAAAGTCTGCATTGGTGCACAAGAATTTTCAGATAGTAAAACAGGCGTGAGAAATATCCATCTACCGATAGAACCGGAGCTGCTGCTGAAGCACAAAGATGTCTTAGGAAGCTTAGTTGTATATGAAACGCCTGGCCATACCAATGGATCAATTTCATTGATTGATACACGGAGTCTTTCAAGCTACGTAGGTGATTTAATTCAAACTAGGGGCGGAGCTGCTATTTCCGGAGATTTGCGCTGGCGTTTTCCTTTTCCAGCTTTTGCTACTGTAGATAAGCAGGCAGCTGTTGATTCAGTCAAAAGTCTATACGCAGATTATACAATTTACAAAACTTTTTGCGGACATGGCCCTGTATTGGTTCCCACACATAATGAAATTACTCAGTTAATTAAACGGGCTGAACAAAAAATATAATACAAAAGAAAGCTGTGACATAGAAATAAGCTCATTTTTCCCAACACGCTCTACACATAAAAAAACCTCATACGAAGCCTATTTTCAGCTTTGTATGAGGCTTTTTTTAGTTTTTATTAATTATAAAGCAACCTATCTTACAGCGATTACTTCAATTTCTACTAACCCGTTATTAGGTAATGCTCCTACCTGAAAAGCACTGCGGGCTGGAGCCTCTTCTGTAAAGAATTCACTATAGACTTGATTCATCTCCTGAAAATCAGCAATGTCCTTCAACAGTACTAGTGTCTTTACTACGTCCTTCATCTCCAAACCCAACTCTGACAACAGCAGCTGTACGTTTTCTAAAGCAAAGCGAGTTTGAGCATTAATATCTGCGCCCATTTCCTTTGTACGATGATTGATTCCCAGTTGTCCTGAAAGATAGACTGTTTCTCCTTGGGCCGCCACACCATGAGAATAGGGTCCTAATGCGCTTAATTTATCTGAATTATGCGTTTTCTTCATTTTTTACTTCCTTTCCATAGGCTTGGTCTAAAGCCTGACGAATATCTTCTACAATCGACATAGGAGCTTCCAGTCCAACATACATTCGAATATGTGATGGAGAAAGACCACGTTTTTTCACAGCTTCTAGATTACTTCCTTTAAATACTGGTAAAGCCAAGCTTTCAAAGCCGCCCCAGCTAACCCCAATTGTAACGACCTTTAATGCATTGACAAATGTTTTCAAATGATCAAAGTCCGTATCCTGTAAATCAATCGCAAACAATGAGCCGTATCCTTTAAGATATTTATCAGCCAGCTGTTTTTGCTCCCCTTCAGCAAGGTACGGATGATAGATTTTACTAATACGGTGATCTTTACTTAAACAATCTAAAACCGTTTTAATTGCTTTTGTCTGATGAGCCATCCGTACAGCTAACGTACGTAACCCACGGATAGCCAGCCATGAATTAAACGGACTGTTGACTGCTCCTAAAGCCTGATGCCCTTTTTCGAATATCTCGTCCACCAGCTGTTCTGAGCCTACCACAGCGCCTGCAACGATGTCCGAATGCCCGCCGATATATTTGGAGCAGGAATGAATAACAACGTCCACACCGTAATCTAACGGGTGCTGGAACAGTGGTGATGCCCACGTATTATCGATAACTGTATAGGCTCCCTGCTTTTTCGCCAGCTCAGTAATTTTTTCCATATCTAAAAGCTCGAACTTTTGAGAAGATGGGCTCTCAAAATAGATGAGCTTTGTATTCTCCTGAATGTGTTCTTCAACCTCAGCTGTTGTCGCTACATCAATTTTTGTCAGCTCTACGCCAAACTTTCCCATATCCTGCATGAATGAGAGTGACTCTCCATAGATTGTATTCACCATTAACACATGATCTCCCTGTGCCAGTAACGTAAACAGCGTTGCAGATATTGCCCCCATCCCTGATGAAAAGACCTTACACTTCTCTCCACCTTCAAGTTGAGCAATTTTCTTTTCCAATATCTCAGTTGTTGGATTTGTTCCGCGCGTATATACGTAATTATTCTTTTCATCTACGCTGGCTGCCATGAATTCTTCATAGGTTGGAAAGAAAAAGGACGAGGTTTGAACAATTTCCGGAGTCATTGCATGATAAGCCTTTCCCGTTGTCTTTTCTACCTCACAGCAAATATTTTCATAATACTCATTCATATCATTATTTCCTTCTTTCCTTAAAGTGAATCGGGAATTTCGTGTGCTTCCTCTTTCTTGTACTGATTATCCAATGCTTTCACAAACGGATAGAATATGGCTACACAGGCTACCACCGAAACAATCTGAGTAACGGCTCCCTGCCACTGGCCAACTAGAAATCCAGAGAAAATAAACGGTGTTGCCCACGGTGCTTGAATATTAGTAAACATTGGCATAAAACCTATCTTCATTGATACAAGCGCTATTAAAACAGAAACAATAGGTGCAATAGTAATTGGAATTAAAATCAGCGGATTAAAGATAACCGGCAAACCGAAAATTAGCGGCTCATTAATATTGAAAAACGCAGGAACAAAAGAAATTTTTGACATTGCTTTCATCCGTGAAGAGCGTCCTACAATCGCCATTGCAATCGCTAACCCAATCGTACAGCCGGCACCACCTATTGTGGCGAATTGATCCAGCATCTGAACCGTACCGAAATTGCCATTTTCAGCAGTTAGTTTACCTAGTTCAGCTAGCGCCTGATTCTTATCAGCATTTGCATAAAGAATCGGATACAGCATAGAATTGATAACTGTTGGATGGATACCAAACCACCATAGCAAACCATTCAAACCCGCTACCACAATAATTGCAAACGGTGTTCCCACAAGTCCTTGCAGCGGAGCCTGTATCACCGCATAAATCAGTTCTGGGAAAGAATCAGCCAAGACTACACCTACCCCATTAATAATTAGTGAGACACCCACAACAAAGATTCCCGGCAACAAAGCGCTAAAAGCCTGACTCACCATAGTAGGCACGCTCTCCGGCATCCGGATAATCAGATTCTTCTTTACACAGAAACGGGTAATTTCAACAGAAAGAATCGACATGATAATCGCAGTAATAACTCCTTGCGTACCAAGCCAGTTAAATGACAGAACCCGCCCGACAACTTCTCCAGACTCAGCAACCACTGTCTTAGGTAAAACCACCACATAGGCTACCAGACCTAAAACCAGCGAAGTCAATCGATCCATGTCATAGCTCTCCGCCAGTTTATAAGACATCGTGCCGGCAAAAATAATCCCCATCATATTAAACGTAGCCCGGTAAGCAGGGGAGATAAAATCCATCCAGCCTGTGCCAAAAATCCCTGCCATGAACTCTTCGTAACCGGATACAGGAAAATCCGTAATTAGCATAAAAATCGAACCAATAATTGTTAACGGCATAATTGCAAAAAAACCATTTCTAAGTGCCTGAAAATATCTCAAATTCGTTATTTTAGATACCTTCGGGACTAATGTCGCTTCAACCCAACCAGTGAGTTTTTCCATTTGAATCTCCTCCCAAAAATGAAAAAATTTATTATGAATTCATCTTATTTCCATTTCAATTTTAAGTAAATAGCAGCCCTTCACTCTGTAACTATGTTTCATAAATAACTAGAATAAGGTATACTGATGGCGAAACAAAGTTTCTTTATACTATCAAGTGGGTGATCTTATGAATTTAATTGAAGAACTGCAACAGGAAAAAAAATTTACTTTTAATGAACGCTTGATTATTGAGTTTGTTCTTGCTCATGCTGAACGAGTACTTCATATGTCTATCTATGAACTGGCAGAAGCTACCAGCTCCTCCACCTCTACAATTGTCCGCCTATGCAAAAAAGCCGGCAGCAGCGGCTTTAAAGAGTTTAAAATAAGACTTTCCCGGGATTTAGAACTACATTATCAAAATATTCGTAATATTGATGCTAATATGCCCTTTCGTTCAGGTGACTCTGACATTGTAGTCGCAAAAAAAATTGCCCAGCTTACAGAAGAATCTATTCAATCTACACAAATCCTATTAACCGAAGCAGAGCTTAATAAAAGTGTGGATTTACTCATGCAAGCCAAAAATATCCTAGCTGTCGGCGTCAGCAACTCTTTCATTCGCCTAACAGATTTTCAAACAAAGCTTCTGCGGATCAATATGTATATTCATCTTGTTCACTTACAGCCAGAACAGTTCTATCTAGCCGCCAATGCGACAAAAGAAGATGCAGCCATTATTGTTTCCTATAGCGGCAACACAGCGGAAACAATCAATGAAGCCCGTATCTTCACTAAAAGAGGAACACCTATCATTGCTATCACTTCAAACTTAGACAGTCAGCTGGCGAAATATGCCACAGTAGTATTAAGAATACCTAACAATGAACACACGGATTTCAAGGTTTCAACCTTCTCCTCCCAACTGTCTATCGAATACATTTTAAATGTTTTATACTCATGCATTTTCAATCGAAATTTCGAAAAAAATTACACATCTCAAAAAAATACACCTATTTCTATCTTGAAGTTTTAGGCTTAGATAATCCTTCAAACAATTCATCTTGTCCGTTCTTCATGTATATTAAAAAGCATCCTCACCTAAGCAAAGGATGCTTTTCTCATACTAAGAAGCTCCTCTGAAGGGAAGCACTCTTAAAAATCATTTAGTTTTTTAGAATCTTAATGTGTAGCCTTCTGCCTTGCTAAATGCAGAATTACTTGGCTTTACTCATTCAAAATATTATTGAATCAGCCAGGTCGCTTCTCTGTCATCGTTTGCTATACTTAAAAAAGATGACGAAAATTTAACTTTCACAGGATCATCATTTCCCCATAAAGTGACGTCTCCTGTCCATTCTTCCCCGTCTTTCAACGTTTCCAAATTAAACGATTTCCCACCAACATGCGCCTTGTCAGAACCAGTCTGTAAAACAGTATGCCAATCATACGGAGATATATTCAATCCTTTGCCAGTCTCATTTTTATAAGTGACATTTACTTTGTATGTTGTTGACCCTAATGCCGGCTCACCTTCACCTATAGAATTGACTGTTACTGTCACTCCATACATTGTTACCCCATCACCAACAGCTAAATCAGTCAGTTTATCTTCTGGTGTATCTTTGGGTTCTGTTTTACTTTCGCCACACCCAGCTATTCCTACTACTAAAAATAGCAATAGAACCAACAAGTACCAACGCTCTGATTTAACTTTTTCAATAAAATTTCTCATTTTCTTTTTCTCTCCCATCCAATTTTTCTAGCTACTAAGAGCTATATTACCTTTCCCAACTACTACCCAAGAAATTGATTGCACTCACATACATTATATCATTTATAATAGGCTTAACAATATTTAAAAAAAGACTTTGATAATTTTTACATAACAAAAAAACCTTGCTTAAAAAGTAAGGCTTTAACAATCGGGAAGACAGGATTCGAACCTGCGACCCCTTGGTCCCAAACCAAGTGCTCTACCAAGCTGAGCTACTTCCCGAAAATAAACTAAGTTAATAAAAAAAGACTATAGACATAAAAGGAACGAAAGATGCCCTTTAAATCTGAAGTCAGATATTCTAACTATGCACCCAAAGGGAGTCGAACCCCTAACCTTTTGATTCGTAGTCAAACACTCTATCCAGTTGAGCTATGGGTGCTACATATTTCTAATGCCGAGGACCGGAATCGAACCGGTACGGTGATCACTCACCGCAGGATTTTAAGTCCTGTGCGTCTGCCAGTTCCGCCACCCCGGCGCGGTATTTGAAAGCGGAAAACGGGGTTCGAACCCGCGA
>NZ_JBNEQE010000026.1:0-38078 GCF_049894025.1 Enterococcus sp. LJL51 | reverse complement strand
TTCAAGAGAATACGCCATTTTTTTCTTCATCAAAAGCACCTCCGCTAAATTTATTATATAAAATAAATTCAACGGAGGTGCCTCTTTTTTATATTCTCATTCTTGGGGGTCAGTGCCTTTTTTACTATGAATCTATACTAATTTACATGTCTAACATAGGTGATTTTGTCTTTTATAGGTATACTTACAATTTAGATTCAAGAAACCAACTATTTCCACAGTCTTTAAAAGTCCATTTTTTATGGAGTTCGAGAATAAAAGAACCACTACTTTATACTTTTGAATATGAAGATTTTCTCAACAGGAACCCCAAAACTGTGCAATATCATGAGCCAATTTGAGTGATGGATTCTGCTCATTTTTTCTATTTTGACAATAGTTGCTCGTGTTACTCCTACTAAAACTGCCAATCTCAGAAGAAAGATACATTTCCGTTTTCAAAACTAAACAATTTAGAACTTTATATCTACAATATCAGCTTTATTTGCCATTTTTATAAAAAATAATGTTATAGTCTTTACCGCAAAATTTTAGCAAAGAAAGAGATAGTGAGCAAGATATTAGGAGGAATACTTTAACCTTGCCCACTATTCTTAGCGTGTTATCACCTACTTTACAGATTGAATTTAAAATCATTATTATAAAAGCTTTGATAAAAAGTTGTCATTAAGAGAATTTATTCCGAACAATTCTACTTTTTTTGCTAATTAATTACATTACAAATGATAATTTGATAATATTTCGTTTTGCATACTACTTAGAAAAACTGCGGTCCATTCGAACATAGCCACCAAAGTATTAGCAAACAGCAGCTTGAAAACTCTAAGACTTTTGTTAAAGTAAAATTCAATTTCTTCAATGTAATCCCTCCCTACCTTATTAAGATTATATTCTCCTAAAAACAATTTTCAACATTATCAAAGTTTCATAAACATTAAACCATTACAATTTTTAACCGAACTGATTTATCTTGTAATCCCAACTATAAGGTCTAGGATTATCCTCGTCGTCACTACCTAGTTTAGGTGTAATAAAAATAGTTACCCAATTTTCATTAGTATCTGTATAATCGGCTATACTACCTCTACTTTGACTAATAAATGTAGTTGTATTTGTTGAAATATGATTATTACCCACATCAATTGAATCTTTAGTCACAACATATCCTATCTGTTCATAATATTCTGGAACACTATCAGTTATTTCTAGTTTGTTAAAATCATCATATTCCGCTGGCAACTTATATTTGGTAAACAAACTAGTAGTCACATTAGTTGGTAAATTATTTGTTGTACTACCTGAAATTAGATTCATCATTGATCCTCTAGATTCTGCAAACACACTAACATAGAATCCTTTACTAGGAATAACTAAGTCAGAATTTGGATCTACAACGCATTGCCTAATGTAGAGATATCTATCTTTTGGATCAACTGTACCTTTTACCTTATTCGTTACTATGATATTCTGGTGTTCATAGAAATTTTCAGTAGCGATCTTTTGGAAAATCAGATTCGATTGTGTTCCTGTTGTAGTTTGACCATTAATCGCAATTGAAACATCATATTCCTGACTTACATCCAATATTTCTTCAATAGAATACTTAGTATCGGCTTTCCAAGGATGAACAATCTTAACCTCTTCATTAGCCTTAATAATATGCCCCGCTATTCCCAAACCATATTCGTCAAGATTAATTTTAAAACTTTCATCACTGTTAGTTACTGTATTGCCATCTGAATCAAGTAATAGTTTTTTTAGCGAAACAATTGTTGGTTTTACAGAAGGTACTACAAATTCTTTTTCTTTATTGACATTCTTGGAGTCTATATAATTGAACTTAGTTACCCCATTGGTTTTGGCGTAACCATCACTTGACATTACTCCCTCTCCAAGTACTCCTTGATTTGCGTTAATTCTGTAAGTCATTGTTGCATACATGATGTCTTCATCAGGATCATCACTCACTGGTACAGTTAATGTCCCCACATCCCACTTAATTGTATTAGGTGTCTTTGTTGTATCAGCAGTATAAGATCCTTGACTAACCTTTATGTTGGTCGCTCCTTCTGCCAGCTCAAATCCCTCTCCCATTGGATCGGTAACTGTTCCATCTTTAACAGCTGAAAGTATCTCATTTCCTATTTGTGCTAAAGCTCTTTCTAAACCATTTCCATTAACAGAAAAGCACATATTTGGTTTTGAGGCAATTCTTTTTAGTACTTCTGAACCATTGGAAGCCACTAAAGAGGTGGCCTTAGTTGATCCTAACTGACTTGCATAAGGAAGAATTGGGTCATTTTCTTCACTTTCACTTGTTTGCGATGTAGTCTCTAAAAAATTGTTTTTTGCTAAATTGGTTTCAAAATTAGTGGCCGTAGTTGTTTCGCTTAGATTTGATTTAGTTATTTTAGTGTATGTATAAACAACTTTGATAGTCTCCTCACCAAACTTGCCACTTGTAGTTCCTGTAACTGACTTGAATGTGTAACCTGCAAAATCAAGCTTCTCAGTTTCATAAGAATCGATGCCTACTTCACCGGATAATGTCCTAGTATCTAGCACATTTCCAGCTTCATCTTGATACTCAACGTCAACATATCCAATAAAGCTTTCCTCATCAGAGCTATCCATATCAACTCCAATAGTGTATACATCTGTTGCAACAGGACCATTTAATTTCGTGTTTGTTTTTCCTTTCCAAATATTACTTTCAGATATGGCATTATTCCCCATAGAAATATAAGAATTGGGGAACCATAGGTTACCATTACCTAAAAACATTTGACTCCCATTACCAATTCGATTTGACCATACCGCCCACGGATATCTAAAACCTTCTTCAGGTATATTCTCGCTAGTTACATATCTATTGTTAGCAGTATCATTTATCATATAGTCTCGATCTGTATACGGTGCTTCAACTTGATAGCTATAGGTTGGAACTCCGTCTGAAATAAGAACTAATATTCGCCTAGAGGCCACCGCTTGCTCTTCAAGGAGTTGCATGCCCATTCGTATACCTTCCTGAGTATGCGTACCACCTCCATCAGCTTGGATCCCAAAGTCTGGAATAATTCCCCACCAACCGCCATTAATTATCGTTAACAAATCATTCTTTTTTTCATAACTCTCTAAATCTGCTCTTCTTGTCCCTGAGCCCCCAAATGTAACAATTCCTACTCGATTATTGTAACCTTCTTGTAGTACTTGTTCTATAAACTTGGAGGCAGCGCTCTTAGCCTTATCCATTCTTGTTGGTGTAAACCAACCATCATCCTGTGTTCGCATACTATTGGAGTTATCAATTACTAGGACAATATCTGTATCTGGAGGCGGAAATATATTCCTCCCCTCTACTTTGACTGTGACATCCCATTGATTGACCATACCTTCCACTGGTTCAGCTGACTTAGTTACACGGACCTCACCTTGTTGCAAGCCATCACGAATTTCTTCATGTTCTACCGCCGATACACTAGATGGAAAAAGCAGAAAACTTAAACTAATAGCCATTAAAAAAACTGGAAATATCAGTCTTTTTAAGAGGTTTAAATGTCTGTAGTTCATAAAATATTCCCCTCCTTATTCCCTATAATCTATTTAGTCTATTGTCTGTGTTTTCAGTGTATTATCCACCTCAGCTAATTCAGATCCTGTCGGTGGAACACTCCCTCCCCACCAAGCATCACGATAAGCATATTTTGTTGTATGAATTCCTTCAACTTTTATTTCAAAAGTCAATTTAGCCCTATTGTACTCCTCTGATATATTAGCCTTATTCATTTTTACTGTTGAAAATAACGCTGCGGTTTTTTCACCTGTTACCAATTTCTTTTTATAATAGAAATAGCCATCTTTGCCATCTATCCAATCTACCAAATTATAGTCAATTGTTAATATTGGAGTTGCTCCATCTGTTGTTGCACTAAGCACGATTGTAGTACCATCGTCTGCTTCCGCAGTTATGACCGGCAGGGCTAAGACTCGAACAAAACTATCTAAACTACCAGTATTTTTTATTTCCACTTTCTTTTCATACTCTTTATCAGGCTCAAATTCTTTTGGTGGATCAAATTCTTCTTTTATCGTTGTATTTAAGTTACCAATTTGAAAACTATTTTCTTTTTTGTCATGATCCGTCAATGCTGAATACGTTATTTGGATACTATAGGCGAAAATGAATCCTATAAAAATAGTTGTTAATGACGTAAGAAGAAGCTTTCCATTTTTCTTTCTCATTAATTCGCTACTCTCCTTTCTATCATAGTATTTGCCTCTAATCTTCGACAGAAACAATCAATGCTTCTAACATTTGATAAACATCTCCACCCGAATTTACACCCCATGCGCCTGTTATCGCAGGTGTAGCATCATGTGCATCCATAAATATCTTTAGCTTATACAAAGAACCTTTATACTTGTTAGGCAAATTTTTGGACAAAGTAAGACTATCTAATAATGGTGAGCTTTCCTCTCCAGGTTGTAAAATTTCCGAATAGTAAAAGTAACCATTTTCGTAAATCCAATATTTTTGCGCCCCTGCAGGTGGTATCGCTGTTTTAAAATTTGAAGAAAAATTTAAAGTTAAATACTTAAGAGGAGCAGTTGTATCTCTAACTACATTGTCATATTCATATCGATCTGACTCTCCAGAAATGATTGCTTCTGCAGCAATATAGTTATGACCATCCTGGGTAAATGTTCCTGCTGCTGCTACTGCTGGCGCCCAAGTGTCAGTATTGTCGGCATCTACACTAGGCATAACAGTTACTCCTGATTCTTTCAGATTCCCATCGCCAGTTTGATCAGTTACATCTATCTGAAAACTCAAGAAAAATTCATACAATGACAACCTAACAATTGCAGGCGTTTCACCCGTATTAGTCACAGAAACAATTTTAGTAGTATCTTCACCAGGTTGCCATTCATAATTTGGAGTAAACACTTCAGTAATTTCAGCCACCAGACTGGCTCCCTCAAACGTATTCTTTTCTGAATCAGCAGAAACAAACCACGCATATGTACTTAAAAATACAGTGCCTAATGTAGCTATACATATTACTAATTTATTTCGTTGACCAATCCAATTAATAGCCTTTTTACTCCAATTTTTTTTGGCGTAAATTTTCTTTTTTGACATTTTCCGTTCTCCTTTCACTATATTTTGCTGTGAGAAAACAAAAAGTAATATACATATATTTTCTATTTCTTTTTCCTTTTTTCTTTTCCAAACAACAAAACAATTAGTAGTAAAAAAAGACCTAAACATACATATAAAATCGTCTGTCGCCACTCTTCGCCTGTTTGAGGTAGTTTTCCTAAAGGTTTATTATTTTCAATTTCATTTGAATCAGTTGATTTTGTTTTCACTGCATAAAAGTTCCAAACATTTTCCATAACATTTTTCTCAGAAAAATCCTTTTTTGTGTATTCTCCCGAGAGAGAAAAATCTACTTCCATGGCACGACTATCTCCAGCTTTAAAAGTACCTAATTCTAACGCTGTATTTTGTAAATTCTGTGTTAAATTAATACCCGATACAGGCCCTTCATAAACTATCTCATTTTCATAAGTTATTTTCATTTGAATTGCTGTTGATAAATCCAGGCTGCCGGCGATAAGACTAGGCTTTGAAATAAGCATAGTTAAACTATATGGTGTATCTTTTTCCATATTTATCATCGAAATAGTAGTATGCCATTTTTTACCCGGCATAACATCATTTACTTCCACCAAATATTTACCGTTTTTTTTCACAAAAATGCCTTGATCATCCCCTATGACCATCCCCTGGGGAAGTTCCTTTGACTGAGCTTGCGTAGAAGTCGGCCATAAAATTAGAGAAACAATTGCTACAACTAACACGTAGATTATTGTATATTTCCAGTTTTTTCGTTTCATCTACTTCCTCCCAAAGAATTAAAGTAAGGGTAGAGGTTATTACCTCTACCCCCTTCAATCACTTCATTAGTCCCATAACTGTTTTTTCACTTATTAAAATAGACCTTCTAGAGCAGTTTTCAAACTTCCGTTAGTAGCATTCACCCAATCTGAACTGTCTACTGCTTCCGCTGTTGCTTGAATACTTTTACCATTAACTGTTAAATCGAATGACAATTTACTGTATGAATTATCTGCTGCGCTATTCAAGTTAACAGAGTCTAATAATTGCGCTGTTTGAGTTTGAGACGGTACAATTGCTACAAAGTAGAAGTAACCATCCGCTGCATTGTAATACCATTTGTCTGCTGTTGGTGTAGCCGATAAGTTTACAAAGTTCAATTCAACATTTCCTTTTGCATCACTACCCGCTTTAATCTTAGCGGTACCATCTGTTCCAACAGTAAATGTTGGAGCATATGGAGAAAGAGTCCAATCAAATGTAACTTCATTAGTCGTTAAATCTACGTATTTAAGCTCAGGAGTGTGTTGTAGAGTGATTGTTCCATCATCTGCACGATTAATTCCACCTGATTTTGCATAATATTTATCAGTACCATTAGTCCAATAAGCAACATTCTTGTATGTTGTTTCAGAACCAACTGTCGTAGCTTGTTCGCTAACTGCAAACTTATAAGTTCCCGCATACTCACCACTAGCTACTACAAAATCAGCTACTGGAGCAGAAAGTTTACCTGTTACATCAGTCCAAGTACCTGTAACTAATGCTTCTTCACTTAATGGATAAAGATAAATTTGCTCTTTAGTTTTTGCATCAAGTGCTGCCACAGCTGTAGTTGTATCGATTGATATTGCACTAGGATCAACTAGGGTGTTCAAAATTTCGTCAAATGAAACGCGAATCAACGAATCATAGTTCCCAGAGTTCAAAATGGATACATCCTTATTTACATCTTCTCCTGGTTTCCAATCGGTTGGAGGGATAAAGTTTTCGACTACCTCTACATCATTTCCAGCAATCTCTCCCTCAAAATGGTTGGTCTCGCTATCTGCACTTGTAAACCATGCAAATGTACCTGCCAAAACTGCGACAGTTGCAAGTGTGGTTGCAGCTGCTACCCACTTCTTCTTACTCTTAGTTTGTTTCATTTGTGTTTCCTCCTTGAAATTTGTTTATATTAACCCTAATAAAAAGGGAAATACCGTGTGTTATAATTCAAAAATTACAAACGAGATAATATTATTTTCTCTTTCTTCTTTTCTTTTTCTGTTTTTTCTTAGTTGTGGTTTTGCTTGTCAATATATAATTTTGCATGACCCAAACAAATCCCAAAACTGAGACGATAAAAATCACCGAAACAAAAAGATTTTCTCGTATAAAATTCAGTACTCCAGCAATTTTAGGTACCTTCCATGTTACTTTCCCAACCAGAGAATCCGCACTAATTGGCATATCATCTGTTTGGTTGGCATCTCCTCGAGTGACAAAATAGATTCCTTTTTCATTGCCAAATTCTTCCTTAATCTCTACAACTCTATGTGTTAAATAGTTTGTGCTTTTATTAATTGGATTAGTTGAAGGATGATACGTGATAACATCGCCAATTTTGATTTCTTCTTCCGGAGTTTCTTTAATTATTAATAAATCTCCTGCACGAAATCCACCAGACTTAATCTTATCTCCAGGCGAAACCATAGAGTTGGTCAACACTCCAAACATTCGGTAACCCGCCAGTGATTTATCTTGTTGTTGCATAACAGCCATCATCACTGAACCTGCTAGGGCACTTAACATCAAAACATAAAAAAGAATATTCCACAAAAAAATGAAAGCCTTCTTTTTCTTTGAAATTTTAACCGATCGGGTCCTTTTTTTATTTTTTAATCTAGCGTTCCCCTTGTGCTTTCTTTTGAGTTCACTCTTTTTTTTCTTTTTTCTTTTGGAGTTTACTTTTTCTGTATAATCCTTACTTTCCATCAAGTTTCTCCTTAAAATTAAATGTTTAACAAATATCCTCTGGAACGAACCGTTACAATTAGGTCTCTTCTATCTTTCAATTTTTGTCTTAAACGAAAAATCACATTTGAAACTCTGTATACTTTGTTAGATCCAGGTACTCCCCAGAGATTCTCAAATAATTCTTCATAAGTAATTGCTGTATTTGGTCTCTCACAAAGAACAGCTAACACTTGATACTCTGAGCGAGTCAGCCTTATTTCTCTCCCATCACAAAAAACACTTAAGTTCGTCAAATTCAATTCGAACATCGAAACATCTCTTTTTTCTTCTTTAATTTGAGTAGAATACCTCGAGAAGGTGTTTTTTATTGTCAAGGTCAGTTCTTCAGAAGCTTCTTGATGAAAAATCCCATTAACTCCCAATTGAAGAAACACTTTTTTTTCAATGTCAGTACAATTTGAATAGACTATCCAAACAAACGAGCTTGAACATTCCTGATTACTAGCTATAACCCATTCGTAAACTTCCGAGAGTTTTTCTGAAGTTGCTAAATGAATAACAATGCCATCAACTTTATTAATATCCTTTTTATTATTAACTTTAGTTAATTTATAGTTTTCAGCAGGCAAGTACTCAGCATAAATTTCAGATAAATAATTGTCGTCATTTTCAGTAGTAACAAATCCAATTACTCGCATTTTTTTCTCCTGTCATTATAGTTAAAACATATCTCTTTATTTTTTTCTCAATTCTTATACAATCAGGAAATAGCGTGATAACACTACGCTATCATAGACTTTCTAGAGACTTCTGACCATGTTAATGACAGTTTATCCAGAATAAGCAACCACTTGATCAAGGGTTCGGATAACTGCTCGTCGATTCTCCAATAATGAGTCAGTATATGTATCTAATGTTATTTTGATTGGTTGATGGCCAAGGATTTTACTGAGATTGGCAATATTAATACCATGTTCACCGTGTAACAAACGTACGGCGAAGCAAATGGAAATTCATTCCAATAAACAACATCACTACATCTTGTAAATCGCTTATGACCATAACTTTTTTGCATTCTAATGAATGAGCTGTAGATTAATAAGCAGTGAAGTCTTAAAAAAATTTTGCTCAGTATCTACTATTCCAATTTTCATAGTTTCTTCTCCAATCATTTTTATGCCCACTGAAACACCTCTATTTCCGAATTTCAGTCTAAATATTTTATTAATGTTTAAATAAATTTATTTTCAATCTTTCTTCATTCTAAACAAAAAAATACTGAATTTATTTTTTTTAGTACTATAAGTCTTTTTTATTTTTCTCAGATGTTCTTAGGTTATTACATACATAGTGTTCTATACTCAACTTTATTTTTTTAATTAAACACATTAAGAAAAAATAGCATTCTAATAGTAAGTAATAAATATGATTATTATCCCCCTTTTTTTGATTAAAGGTACACAAAAAGCACACACACCTGTAAAATAGAAGTGACTAACCAAAAATACAGAGGAGAGTGCTTTTACGTTTAAAGTTTATACCATCGATCAAACAATTTTACTATTAGAACTGGAGCAGTTTTTTCAAGAATCGAATGTCTCACTTTTGCGATCAATAACTTGGTCGGAGCAATGTCGCTAAAACTTTTCATTACAAAATGATGTTGAAAGTTTTTATATACACGTACCCCAACAAGTCCTTTAAGGTAGAAAGACTGAATTTCTCTTAGAGGATAGCTATCGTATGTGGTGGTTAACCAACCACGATCAAATCAGCTATCGCATCATAAGTCAGTTCAGCAGGCGTGGAAAACAAGGAACGATGATTGATGTTGGTTTGATCCTCATGTTCCTAAATCTAGGGAAATTAGGGCAGTACAAGGAAAGAAATAAACGGAAAGAAAAAAAGCCTGATTTTCACATTGATCATGAAAATCAGACTTGTTTTCTTTTTGAGAGTGGCTTTTATCCCTCTCTTTTTATATGATTTATCTTGAATAAACACCTAATAATTTACCAGAGATTAGTCCTGACAATGAACTTAAACAAGATAAAAAATTCTTTATTTTGTCTTTTACACACTCTTTCAATATTTAAAGTTCTTTATACGCTGGATTTCAAATTTTCAAAATAACTTTCATATTTCTTAGAAAAATCTTCCATATCCAACGTTTTCCATATACAGAATGCTTGCTCAATCTTTTCCTCGCCTATTTCTATATTCCCTGAAAGATAAAAAAATATTCCTTCAAAATACAGACACATATTCTTGCTATACATATCTCTGACTTCCAGATTATCTTTTAGTTTAGTAAGATAGTACCATTCATTTGATACATCACGATTTTCAATACACATTAATATGGTGTTGATCAGTATCTTATTGTAATACGAGTTGTAGCCTTTCGATGACGTATACAATTTTTTTGTTTTTAATAGCCTGTTAACTATAGTAAATAAAGTTTCCATAGATATCTGATCCATTAGAGAAATAAAAATTTTCACTTCTGAACTAGTCCAGTCTTCAATTCTCATTAGCCTTTTAATCAATTTTTCGGCTTGATGTCTTGTAGAAAAAATATTTGATAACCGCATGATAAATATCTCTACAACATCAACATAGAGTTCACTTATTTTATTTTTCCTTTTAAGAAGCATGGTTTTTGTTTGTTCCAATCCTTCTATATCATTTGTATGATATAGTTCCGTAATATTAAACCATAATTTGTTTTCCCAACTTTCAGTGTACCCCCTATGGATATACATAAATTCATCAAAAGTTACATCTAATGTTTGAAGTATTTTCAGAAATACTTCAATTGTAGGCAAGCTAACATCACGTTCAATTCTACTATAATAACTTGACGTAACGATTCCAGTACAAACGTCTTTTTGCGTCAAACCTTTTCCGTGTCTTATTTTTTTTATTGTCAAGCCATACATTGTACATTTCTCCATTCTTAAATGAGTTCAAATAAACAATAAAAATAACAATCATACAACAAAATCTATGTTAAACTCAGCACTCCTTCAGAATCCCCTCTAGTTTACGACTTTTTAATTATTAAGCAAGTATTGTATCTACTATTTGCATAATATCACTGAAACTTAATATTTTTTACATTTCACCACTTGTTTTAAGTATCTTCCTCTGAGATTGTCATTTTCCAAAATCTATATTGTCACTTACTTCAATCAGTAAACGACAACAGTTACGGTTTGAGAAAGTGTCACTTATTATTTCGGGAACTTTCACCTTAGTTTTTATTTTAAACAACTTTTGAGAAAATAATTATGTTTAGTACTATAAGTCTTTTTTAACTTTGTAGATAATTTATATACTTATTAAATTCTAAATTACATATGTAAATTCAAGAGAATGCTTTCAAAAAAGTTGAAATTCGTTTTATTTCGATGTTTTACGAATTTAATATCCATTTCCAAAAAGTATTTAATAATTTAATTAATATTAAAAATGAATAACAATGAATCCATCATTCCTTCTTAAAATCCTCGTTTTTGTTAAACAATATTTTTCACTTAAAAATGACTTTCGCACCTCCTTCAGATAGGAAGCAGCTAGAATAAAATTTCCCTATACAAAAAGTGGACTTATAAGAATTCAGTTTTTCTACTGTTTTCACACGTCCATTTTGCATGTCTATTCAATTTAAATGGAGAAAACATTTTATGCCCTTCATTTAGACAACTTTACTTATCAGTTTTGGCATTTCTTTCTTCAGATAGTCTTCAGCAAATTCTTCATCACTCAACCAGGCATCGATAGCCTTTTTTTCTATTATGACTGGCATTCGCTTGTGAATCTGCTCTACAGAATCATTGGCAGCTGTCGTTAAGATAATGCTGCGTTGACCATCATCAAATTTTTTATAAGATCCAGCCAAATACAACAACTCTGATCCACCTTCAGTAAATAGGAATTTTTCTTTCTGGCCGTTCCACTCGTAAAATCCACTTGTTGGGAACACACACCGATCTTTTTGAATGCAGCTGAAAACATCTTTTTTTCGGCTACTGTTTCTGACCTAGCCTTAATTATCAGTTGAGATCCCTTAAAGCCTTTGAAGCCCCACTTCATTGACTGATAGTCAATTTCATCTGAAGATTGATCCCTTGTAATCAATGGTACTACGTTTGACAGATAAATTTCTCCTGTGGCAGCCTTCATATTTTTTCGTTCAACTTCTCGAATAATCTCTTTGATTGCTTCAATTTCATCGTCAAGAAAATACCTTCCGCACATAGAAAAACCTCCTTGATAGTCTTTCCTATATTCTATCAAGAAGGTATGCTAAATGTAAAAGAGGGAGTTTGCTATTTCTTTATTGGGATTACATCTTTAAAGTACATTGTTTTACATAAAAGAGTGTATAAAAAGGATTTTTTACCTTTACTCTAAACTAAAACCATCTTCAGCCACCGCTATCTTGTAGTCTTTCGTAGGTGCTTCTTCTTCAGAAAATGAGTTACAAAACTGGACTTTAAATATATATCAAAAAACACCTACTCAGTATTTAAGTAGGTGCTTTTATTCATTATGGACACATTATAATCACATTCATGATTATAAACTAAAGTCGATATCTCCATAGTTTACACATTGGCCTTTGACATGGATTCCAGAAGAAACTCCATATTTTATTGTAATCGGCGCTGCTTCATAATTAGTGATTGTCAATTTTGTAGTTCCATGTATATACCAAGGGTCAGGGTTTACATTTTCTTCCAAAGAAAAATTCCATGTAAATCCGTTACTGTAAAAGTATTTAGTCTCAACGGTTTGAGGTTGATTTCGAAAACCTACTTCTTTGCGAACTATTATACTTTGATTGTTTGGTGAATCTACCTTCACTTTCAAAGTATATTTTGAACAAAAGTTTTCATCATAAAATGCCCCCAAATTCAGCTGAACAGAATCCCCTGACTTCAATGTTTGTTCATAAACTAATGGGCTTAGAAGTGGCTGTATACTACTTGCTCCACCATTTTCTGTCACCTGTGCTTCTGCTTGATAGCCAGCTCCTAAAAATAAGCTACTTACTACTAATGCTACTCCAAATATCCATTTTTTCATTTTTTTCTTCCTTTCCAAATGTTTTTTTTTACAATTATATCATATCACTTTTGATATAAATGTAAATAGTTAAAAACAAATAAAAATAAAAAACAATCTATTAGATTTCTTTTTCAAAAATTTTATATATGTTACTTTAGTTATTGATCATAATTCTCATGTTTTCATTTGGTTATTTCCAAAATCATGCCAATGGTTCTGATTTCAATTTCTTATACGTGAAATGAGATTCTTGAATCAAGTGACCAGGGCATATCTCTTTCGAAATTAATTCCATCGCCGGTCCAACATACCCGATTAAGCGTTCATGAACATATCCAGAATTTCTCTTTAACAAAATCGCTATTTGATTTATATCAATGATTACATCTTTTTCTACATAATACAGATCAATTATCTTTATAATATCCCCTAAAAATTCATCATCGCGAAAGCTACTAGGTCTTTTTCTTGATTTCAACCACTCTTCATAATGATTTTGTTCTTCTTTGTATCCTTTTTCTCTTTGAATACTTTTATACTCAACAATGATTTGATTCACTTCACGACTATCCCTGGTACTCATAGGCAAGTCAACCTTGAGGAATTCACTCATTCTTTCTTTTAGCAAATTAGGAAAAGTTATCTGCTCACTATATAAACTAATAGCATCAGATATAAACGGTTGAAATCCTTCACCACGACTCACTTTTAACAAGATATCATCCAAATGCCTATCAATTTTCTGAATACCCTCACGCACGTTTCTGGCTATTTTTTCGGGGATATTCGTGTGCTCTGAAAAGTGCTTCAAACTAAGACCAATAATCTCCTTCGTTTTTTTTGATCTTAAGAGGAACTGATACTTCACCTCTCGTCCGCAAGCACAGAATAAATGATTTTCTTCAGGAATTTTTGCTACTTGATAACAGTCACTTTCTTCATAATCGTAAAACTCCCAACAATTATCTTTTGTGGAAATATCATTTAGAAACATCGACTGAATATCTTTCTTTTTAGGGTGTACCACGATTTTTTGAACTTTTTGAGTATACGTAAAATGGATAGCTGCATCTTTAGGAAGAATCCCTAGAGCAGCTATCCATTTCACATGACTATTTCAATTTTTCAGCTTTTATTATGACAACTCTAAATCTTCATAAGATATATTATGAGAAGAAAAAATATAAATAAGACTAAAAATACCAGAGATAAATAGTGTTACAATTCCGAACAGTGATACTCCTAATTCTTCCCCTAACAAGCTGATCCAATCATTTGATTCTATTCCTATGACACCCATGATTGTCAATAAATAGAGACAAGCAGAATAGAAGTAATACCTCAAACAGAAAGTAAACATTTTTAATACATTTTCTTCTTGTCTAAAGGATTTTGTTCGCCGAGATAACAACATCCACCATAGAACTAGGAATATGCCTACTCCTCCCGCTGCCGAATTAACCAATAGAACGATTCCCCACAGAGACGCCATCCCATTCTCTACAAACGACTGAAACAACTCATTTATCCCAGGTATATGCTGAAGGATATTTCCTTTGAAAAGTGAGTAACCTATCCCCATGTAAAACATCAATAGTATGAAACAATACTAATCCACAACTAATCGATATGCCTCATCTTTTATAATTACCCAAATCTTTGTAAACATTTCCTTCTCTCCTTTTTCATGTGCATCTTACTTGATAGTAAACCTTTCATCAGCAATCGCCCAGTCTCTGAAGTCTTCTACACTTCTGCTCGTTTTATCTGGCAAAGCACACTCATTACAAATATAGATATCTCCATCATCGGGACTCAAAACTGATGTAGCTGCTAAGACTTTCTCCCCTGGCAGATTTGTTTCTCCACACCGAGGACAAAGTAATCGAGAAACAAAAAAATCATATTGACGATTTTCTATTTCATAAACATTACTATGCGTCCATAACTTTAAAATTACACGATCCAATTCTGAATTATTTTTTTCAAACATCTTTTCCTCCTATTGATTGTTTAGATAAAAGAGTGTTAAAAAAAGAAGGCTGATCAGCCTTCCTTCACTAATATCATGCAAAAATGACTTGTATATAAAATTCTCTAGTTACATTCACATACCAACTGATAAATACAGTAATGCGAATAATTACTATCTTTGAATTGCTGTCATATCTAAATATTTTCCCATGCATATCTTATTTTCATGGAAGATACTTTATCATTAAATCCTTCTAAAAATGGAATAGTCGTTGGACCAACATAGGTGTAATTTCTATCATTATAATTATCATCATCCCACATCCGAACTTTATATCCTTCTGGAACTCTTATTCCTGATATTTTGTCATTTCCAAATGGTAAATCTCTTTTTTTGTAATCACCTCTAGCCAATGGCTTAGAAGGCTTACGAAATTCACTATCTTCATATACAACAGGAGAGATTGGATCATATTTCATTTCCTCAACAATAATTGAAGAAGTTTTATTGTCAAATTGGTAAGAGGATAAATTCAATATTTCACTAGCCTCAATAGTGGAATAATTAAGTGTGGAATTTCTTTCTACTGGATTTTCAACATCATAACGATTTTCAATTGACCGTGTTCTTCCTTTAAAATCATTATTTTCAGTCAAGATTACTCTAAATCCTTTAGGTATACTTAATGAACTTATAGTATCATTTCCAACAGACTTGCCATCATAATTCTTAATAATCTTACGGTAATTGAATTTATCTTTTTTATCTACATATTCCTCTTCGTACATTCCTGTTTTTAGATCAATTGAGTTTCCTGACAAATTAGTATCTTCATAAATAGTTGCAGTTTCTTCTGCGTTTACTTGTAGTGTTCCCATAAACAATGTTAACACCCCTACAAATCCTAAACTAAACAATATCTTTTTCAAAAAAAACACTCCCTTACATTAAGATAGTTAATTATAACTCTAAATTATTGTAAATTCTATAGGAAAATTAATTTCTTAAAATGTTAACCTTACCGTGAATTTTAGGCACTGCTTCCCTTCACACCTTTAACAATCCTTTTTGAGAATTTATTTCACTACTCAAAATCGTATAAACAAATTATAAAACGATTGTTATTATTTGCTATAATTGAAAAGGGAGGTGATTACATGACTAAGATTAGCCTAACAAAATTGGTTGAAGCTAGCAATGCAAAAGAGTATCAAGAGCGGCTTAAAATCGCTATTGACGAATTACAGTCTTCCAATCTTAAAGTTGAAATTCAGCACTCTATGAGTCGTGCTCAAAAAGGTGTTGGATATATGTATTCGGCAATTGTGATAGGAAGATTGGCTTAAAATTTTATTTTGAAACACTAAAGTAGTAGAGTATGACACCTAATAATTTTTGTTAGGTGCTGTCTCTACTATCCTTTTTGAGAATTACTAATCTTGGCTAATTGATTCTTTAAATGTAAATTTACCCTCTGAATATTCAAATTTTAAAATACAACAATTAGTAAATTTTATAGTTCTAATTTGCTCTTGAGAGAGCCATTTTTGAATAAATCGATACATAGACCCACCATGACTAACACATAGAACATTATCATGATATTCTTTTTCCATAATCTCAATAAGAGTAGCATTCATTCTGCTTTGTACTTGTTCGCTAGATTCTCCACCATAATCTACAAAAAAGTCTCCATACGAGGTTTCTCCTTCTCTTATTTTTGGATTCAATTTCTCACTTTCACTCTCGAATAAACCGAAGTTCCATTCTTTTATACCTTTTAAACGTATAACACTTTTGTAGTCACATACTATTTCTGCAGTATCAACAGCCCTCTCCTGTGTCGACGAGTACGCGTAATCAAACATTACGTCATTATCCAGAAAATATTTCCTAGCAATCTGAGCTTGATTTATTCCTTGTTCAGTTAAAGGCGAGTCACATGCTCCTTGGATTTTACCAAGTAAATTAAATAGTGTTTGTCCATGTCTCATTAAATATAGTGTTTTCATACTCGTTACACCTATCCTTCATTTAAAATTTATGTTTCTGTTATTACTTTTTTTAGAAGTCGAACTATTTTCGTCATCAGGAATTTTTTCATTCACTTTTAGAAAAAATATCCTGGTAGATTCATGACTGCTGCCGGAGAATTTTCTCTATGGTTCCGAACAATCATTTATTTTGAATACAGTTTACTAATAAGAACTCTTTTGCAGAAAGACAGATAACAACTTGTTTTCTACATCTATTTTTTGAACAACAACCCAACAGCCATCGTATTCGAAGTCGTAAATCACGTGAAAACCAAGGACTTCATGAAAGATAACCGGTTGTTTATAAATCTCTTCTTTAATTGACACATCATAATACTTACTCCCGTTTGTTATCTCAATATCGAATCCTGATACATCCATTCAAATTCCTCCTGACTAGTTTACTTGTAGCATTGACAATCATACTTCTATACTCTACTATTAATTCAAATTAATCCCGTTCTCTTCAACAAACTTTTTTTGGCTATCTCAGTTTTGAGGGAACTTTTTTCTTTTCTCAAAAACGTCCGTTTCTGAGAACTTTTACCCAGAGTTATTAATCAGAAAAGCTCGAAATGAGCTTAGAATCGTTCTCTCACAAACGTAAATTTATGATATTTAGATTTTGCTGTAAGTTTTGAGTGTTATTCTAGCTGCTTTCTTATTTTATAGATTGTAGGACGGGACACTCCCGTTTCTTCTGAAATCCTTTTTATTGGACTCCCACCCTCTAGCATTTCAAGAATTTTAAAATACGTTATTCGCTTTTGCGGATCTTTTGCATCGTGAGTGTATGTTGTCGGTCTGCCCTTGTACACACCTTTCTTCTTAGCAATTTCAATTCCTTGCCGCTGCCTCTCCAGTATTTCTTTTCTTTCATTTTCTGCTTGATATTTATATATCTCTAAAATCAGATTTGTTAAAAGCCGCTTTAGATTTTCGTCCTGTACATCATTGAAGGAAGGTAAATTCAAAATATCTACGGTCACACCTTTGTTTGTTAGATAATCTAGGGTCTCTGTCAGTTCTTTGTTGTTTCTCCCTAGCCTGGCAATTTCTTTTACTATTACAGTATCTCCCTCACGTGTGTATTCCAGCATTTTATTAAATTCTGGCCGCTCAGTATCTTTTCCACTCAGCTTATCCATAAAAATTTTATCAACATTCAATTTCTGAAACGTTTCTTTTTGCCTTGCTTCATTTTGATCTTTTGCAGAAACTCGAATATACCCAATTCTACTCATTTTTATCCCTCATTTTAAAACCATTTAATTTACACTTAAATTTTACATTAAAAATACTGATTTATCAATGTGGGTAAAAGTAAATTTTAAGTATACCCATAATTTACACTACTGGCAGATTATTAGTGTAGCAATTAAAACATACTTACAGGTAGACTAACATAACTTTTAATAGGATAATCAGTAAAACTTTGCTTTATCCATCTGAGTAATGTATATTGTATATAAAGCAATAAAATGTATACTGTAGTTAGAGGAAACAAAGACTTTGTTGTTATTTTCAATGATACAAAAATAGAGAGTTTTTCGTCAAAAGAAGAAGCAGTTCAATATGCTCATACTAAAACTAGACAAAATATCTAAATTGTAGCCGCATTCTTTATTTTAGTATGTAAATTCATAAAAAAATTGTCTTTTATTTGAGAAGTTAAACAGAAATTTACTGCGATTTTTGAACTTTATTACTTTGAATGGCATTCATCAAGGATCTGTTCATTCTTATATTTTATAATAGTTCGATATCCTTTGTTACTGAAATAACTTGTATCTCTCCTAAATCAAACTGTTCCTTTTCTCGATACCATTTTCTATATGCAATTTCTGGCTCTTTCTATTTTTTTGAGATTGCTAGTACAAAACCTTTACCCCAAGCCCCAAGATTATTGCATATATGAGCAATGATTTTATTCCCTGAAGCTATGGGTTTTATCGTGTATCTCCACAAGGAGTAGTTACAGAAACTGACTCCTCTGGAAATCCATACTAAACTAATTACAAATATATATAAATTTATGCAAGCTATCCCAGTTTTGGGGTAGCTTTTTGATGTTCCCTTTCAAACTCTTCTTTACTAACTCTTTTGAGAATATGACAACTAATGAACAGCGTTTCCTTCTATCCTTTGCCAATTTTTACCATCAAAAATAAATTTCATATCAAACTGAGTATTACAATTTCTTCCCCAATAATCCATAGTAATTGTATTTCCTTCAAAATATATCACTGCTAGATCAAAGGGAAAACCATCAATCGAATCTTTGTTTTCAAAATATTCTTGTACTTGATTATCCAAATCTGGAACAGCCATGCATATTGTTTCAAACCATTTTATCAACTCATTAAACTTTACACGTTGAATAGGCTCTAAATAAATCACTATATCATGTTTCTCAGAAATAGTGATTTCGTTATCTACTTTCATATCCAGTAAGCTCACTTTAGAAATAAAATCAGCAGCCTTATATCTATTCTTTTCTATCAATCCTATCAGCCCCTCATTGTTTTTTTTAGATAAATGCTTTATAACATGTTTTCACAAAAATGGAGTACTGTTTCCCAGCTTCTAAATAAGCAGTCATTACAAGCTAACCTTTCCCCTCATATTTATTCCCCTAATTTCCTTAAACATAAAAGCACGCTTTTTTTGATTGGGTTTAGGTACTTTAATCATACAAATTTGTGTGCTTTTTATGTACTCCTAAATCAAAAAAATGGAACAACAATCAGATTTTCTTCTGATTATTGTCCTACTATTACTGAGCTCCATTAAGTACTCTCTGAAGTGCTTTATTTATAGCGTCGGCATCATCTGGATGTTCTAACTGTAAACTGTTAGACTCTGATATTGCAGCTGCGAGACTTGTTTGAACAGACTGTTTCACTTGGGGATCTTCAATAGAATTTATATAGTCGATTTGTCTTTGCCGAGCATCTTTTATAACATTGTAATAATATTCTTCTAAATTGTTATTACTTTCTTCACTCTGTTGTACAGGTGTAGACTCTTTATCAATGTAACTTGATTGTTGATTGATGACGATACATCATTTATTTCAGAAGTAGAACTAAAAGTTGTTTTTTGAGCTGAACTGGATGTTCTTGTTGATGACTCTGATTCTTTAATGCTGGTACTAGATTCTTCCGAAATTGTAACGTTTCCTCTAGTACAACCTACTAACAGAAATGAGTAAAACTGGTGCCAAAAATTTTTTCATTTTACATTTGCCTCCTTTTTAAAATTTCTTTTTGAGTAAAAATACAAAATTCATTTGTAAAATAAACGAGTGCTGATAGTAATCTTTTCAACATAATCAAATTGTCAACATTTCCCCTTCATTTTTTGCTATCCTTTTTTTGAGAATGTGCTTCTATACTTCTTCTATTTATTTATTTTATTCTACTTCGCTTATCGTTGAAAAGTCTACCTTTTTTGTACCCCTGATCAATTTCTCCTTTGTCTCATCTTTTCTCACACCCGTCACAAGCTTTAGCATTTTCACCTTTTTTTATCTCTCCTGCTCCTTTTTGAAATGCACATTGGTCTCTGCATTACCATACTTCCTTATTTTTCTGTGCTGTACCTAATTCCATTTTTAAATAACTGGGTTGTACTTATTACAATGCCTACACTTGCTAAAATGAGAATATCCTGTTTTCTTATACTTTTTTCACTTTTAACAGCTTCCTAAAAAAATTCATCTACACCTCAGCTTCATAAGCTTCGTTTTGCTCAACAGTCCCCTTTCAAAGCCATGACTATTCACTAGATAAATAAACAAAAAAAGGCATGAGTTATTCTCATACCTTTTTGTTTATTCTTAAAAAAATACTTTATCAATTTAGCAACAATTAATCTATCCAGTTAATAGGAATCCATGCATTTCCATGGAAATTAACTGTTCTTCCATTGTTAACAGCCCAAGAAAATGATAGATATTTTGCATCTGGAGAAATGTTTTCCCATTTCAGCAAGCTATCTTGTTCAGTAAACAACTCGTCATCACTATTAGATTCAAGTGCATTGTACTCAATTTTCTTATCTCCAAATTGTTCCGATTTAATTATGGGACTGTACATTTCGTAACTCGTTGTTCCCCTTTTCAGCGTTACAGTTTGCAGTAATCCACTAGTGCTTACATCAATTTCAGTCAAATTTGTTAGGTTGGATAACTCAGAAATATCATATAGTGCTAACATATCTGGTTTAGCATCTACACCGGCAGCCTCACTGTCTGAATAACCGTTACTATAAATTCTAAGATTTTCTAACGCTGCTAAATTTTTAAGGTCTTTCAAATTTGTGTTATCACCATACTCTATCCAAATCGATTTCAAATTAACCAAATTTTTTATTGGAGATAATTCTTGTATCTCCTCAATAAACTCTCCCTGCAAAATTTCCAAGTTTTCAGCATATTCCAAACCGTTCAGGTATGGTTCTTCCCAATCCGAGTCAACCTCTGTCACCATATCCATATATTCCATTGGAACAACACCATATTGATCAAAAACATATTCAAAATCATTCAAACGATTATATTGTTCCGTTTGAGAAAGATTGTCGGAAATCTCCCAGTACAAATTATCCCGTACATCTTTTGATGGTGCTTGAACAAAATTTTGTCCCCCAGCTGCTTTTGCAACTAAAGGTACCATTGACAATCCGACTACTGAAGCAACAACAAATGTAACTATTTTCTTTTTTTTCATTTTTAAAAACCCCTTTCCATGTTATTTTATCAAAAATTAAATCACTATTCAATAACTTTTTAATAAAAAATAAATATTATCTTTTCCATTTTTGTCTAAAAAACCAACTTTTAAACTAGTTATACTTACAGCAAAAAATCTCCTATACCTTAAAATTACATAAAACAGATAAGCGTAAAAACCATATTCATTCTTTCAAAAGTTACTACTGTTTTTCCTAATATCTTCGGATACTGTGTGATTATAATCGCATACGTCTTTTCATAGAAACTCTTCTGGCAAAAATATTTTATTATTTTTCAACGTTAAGTGTCACAAAAAACCAAAGAATATTTTATTCATACCATTGTTATTCGTTATTAAAAAACTATTCCAAATAAGCATATAATTAAACTCTGATACTTATCTGCCGGTACTCACTATTGCGTCTCTTTTTGAGGTGGCTTGCGTACAAGCGACATGCTTTACCTACTTCAGCTCGTTGACGATTACAGTAGCGTTATAACCGATGTAGATATTGGTTTTAAGTCCCGTTTCAGCATCAATATACTCTAACCGCCCTTCGCCATAACTAATATCAAATTTCCCTTTTTCTTCATAAATAATTGAGCCGTCTGCATTATAAACCAATATCTCTCGATTTAATCCATCATTTAATGACGACTGCATATTCTTCTGCCAGCGTTTTCCACCTGCTGTACCAAAAATAATAAAAAGAACTAATGCACCTACTAATACCACTGAAATGCCTACTCCAATAAAAAGATTTTTCTTTTCCTTCATTTACTCCGCCTTCTTTCTATCTGTTTTTAAATAACTTTAACCCTGAAGTCATCTTACCAACTACTTAAAATATCTATCTCAACGTTCAATAGCTTCACATTGATTATTACTTAGTTTCCCACTGGATTAAACGAATTTCAAATTCATTCGCAAGTACATTTTCCTCCTATAATATCAAATCATTCCCAACTTATTTTTTCCTTCAATTTATCGCTAGCTTATCAAAGAATAAAACTGTTATTTTAATTTAATGCGGCAAGCTATCTTTCCTAAAAGTATAGCTAAGTAAATGAAAACAAAAGTAGCAATTAAAGAAAAAAATAAATATGATGCCCCTGAATAAAACTCTTTGCTTACAAAATACCTGCCTAACGGAACTATATAAATAAAAAATTCTATCCCCAACACAACACCAACAAAATTTATAATTATTAATTTTAGATGGGGGCTCTTTCTATTTTCTATATCCGTTGGTAATACATTTCCCATATTATCCGTATTAGAGCGTCCTAATAAATTAGTATTTTGGCGATCAAACTCACTATTTCTAATAGTAGAATTTTGAGCAAATTTTTGTTGTTTTTCTCTATCCCCCATAACTACTCCTCTTTTCTAAAAAGTATTTGTGAAAATAATATTTCTTTAACTGTTTAAAAATCTTTTTGGGTTTCGAATTACACTGTCGAATCTTCTGATTGGTTTCAACCACTGATCAATTTTGAGAAATTGTCTTCTGGTTTAGACACTCAGCTTTATGACTAGCCCTTCAATGTTTACCTGAACATTAGTACTAATCATTTTAGCTTTTTACTTTAGCTTCATCATTTTATTATAATATAAAGATAAAGATTTGGTACCCCATTAAAACATACTACATTGATTAAGTTAGATATTTCCTCTTTAAAACCGTACGTTAATACAGCAAAAAAAGAGATGCGTCAACATCCCTTTTTTAGTTGAATCGTTTATTACTCAGCAAAACTCTATTTTACTCCTTATAAATCTACGCGTTCAAAGCGTTTTGACGCTATTTTATAAGCTAGAAATGTAAAGACACTATATATTATGATTCCAGCAATTAGAATAGGAGCCTGCTTTAACATTAGAGCCGGTGTCATACTATCCACCCACTGCATCCCCGGAACATAGGTGAAAGATTCCATTACAACGACAATAATCATTGCTGGTATAATGCCATATATAAAGGCTCGCCCAACCTTATACGCTGTTTTATAGAACTCCGTAAAGAAAAATAAATTGAATACAGCATATACAATCAATCCAAACCCGTAATAAGCGACGTTTGCTTCAATTCCAATCGGGTTACCCTCCGGCAGGATTAATGTTCTAAGATAGGCAAATGGTAAAGAAATAAGCAACTGTCCTAATTCTACAATTACGACCAGCACACATTTTGATTTTACAATATCTTTTTTTCTAACTGGCAGCAGTGCTGTATAAAAGGCATCGTGGTTTTCACGGGCATTATAAAATGTAATGAATGATGCTAAGCAGCCAAAGAAAAATACAATGCCGTACGGATAAGAAGGAATAATGATTAAACACCCTAATAACATAAACACGTACAGTGTTGGATGCGCACATAAACGAAATTCCTTATAAAGCAGATTAGTCACTGTAGTTCCTCCTTTCAGTACGAATCATAATTTCTTCCAGTGACAGCTCCTGTTCATTTGGCTTTTTGAGCTGTTGAAATGATTTTATAAATGTCTCTTTCGCCGCACTTAATAATATTCTGCCATTTTTGATATAAGTAATGTCATCTGCACATTTATCCAGGTCTGAGGTAATATGGGTGGAGAACAGTATTGATCTTTTCCCATCCTTTACCAGATATTTAAACAAATCTAATAAGTCCTCACGTGCGACAGGATCCAAGCCACTGGTTGGTTCATCAAAAATCAGCAGGTCCGCATGGTGGGATAATGCTAAGGTAATCAAATATTTTACTTTCATACCTGCAGAAAGCTGATTAACACGTTTGCCCGCATCCAAATCAAACATTTCCATATATTTCTGGTAGGCATGGTCATCCCACTCTTTGTAAAAACGGCGAGTGACCGACGTAATATCAGATAATTTTTTATACTGATAAAAGTCTATCCCTCCAAGAACGACACCGATTTTTTGTTTACATCTTGCCTCTTCTTTTCTGAAGTCAGTATCAAACATTCGGATGGTTCCTTCATCAGGAGAAACCATATTAAGCATGGCCTTCAACGCCGTACTTTTCCCTGCGCCGTTTTTCCCAATCAACCCCATAATTTTTCCCTCTTGTAGTGAAAAAGAAATCCGTTCTAATGTGAATTTAGGGTATTTTTTTGTTAAATTATGAACCTCTAGCAACATGCTATTCACCGCCCCTTTCAGGATAGAAGTTATCCATAATTTCTTTCGCCGCCTGCATAAAGGAATCGGCCGGCAGCAACGCAATTCCTTGTGATGCTGGCCTTGTATCACCCAATACTACCAATCTCTCGCCAGCTTCCCATTTCAATAAATCTCTCGCTTGTTTGGGAATAACAACCTGCCCTCGTTCCCCCAAGACCGCTGTTCCAAAAAGATGTTTCCCTTTGGGTGCCATCCCGACTTCTTGATTTTCTCCGTCAAAATGAAGCAAGTCATCGATTGTTACATCATACAAACCAGCCAATGCGTCACAGTTGATAACGTCCGGAATTGACTCACCATTTTCCCACTTTGCCACAGCCTGCCGTGATACGCCGATTTTATCCGCCACTTCTTCAATAGTCATGTGACTAACTTTTCTTAGATACACAAGATTCTTTTTTATATTGATTTTCTTATTTATAATCTTATTCATACTTTTCATACCTCCTTTACATCTTAATTTTACCGCCTGTAGTAAAGATTACAACCAACTGCGAATAACATTTTTTGTTCTATTTAGTTGCAAAGGATAATCCGGAAATAGCTGCACTTGTGTAATCTTCTAAAAAAAGTGAGACAATAATCAGAAAACAACTGATCATTGTCTCACTCTTTTCATTTCCATAGGATTTCTCTCTCAATCAATAACTGCTTTTCTAGGTGACCTTCTTTATCGGAACCCAAAATTCATATCGGCTTCCTTCCTTGGTGTTGAAATTTTCTCTTTCTATCAATACATATTGACTATCCCCACTATCATAACGAATATATCCTTGAGGTATAGCTACATTCTTTTCATACTTTCCACACTGTCCAAGTCCACGCTCCCCAAGCGCCTCCTCTTCAGTCCGCAGCCATTTCGTTGTTACTACCAGAAATTCGCACTCTGGAAATTTGTTCATCTTGTATCCCTTGGGAATTTCATCTACACTTTCACTTTCAATCATAGAGCCAATAAAGTAAATAAGATTGCTGGAGTTGTTGTTATGATAAATAACCATTGGCTGATTATTTTTTTGTTGATAGGGTTTGATCTTGTCAAACCCTCCAGCTTCAAAAAAGTTATTCCAAATAGTAACAAAATCAGCGTCTTCAATAGCTCCAACTATTTCATTTTCTATCCCAAGAAAATGAAACGCTTCTTGCTTTATATGAAAAATTTTAATATCTGATTTACTCAATATAATTACCTCCTATTGGTCTTTTTGTGCGTATCCAAACGATTTTCAGTCCATGAATTTTTTACTGTTGCCCTTTTCAAAAATTCTCTTGGAAAATCCGACTGTTTTCCTTTAAGGAAATAATTGCCATCTATTTTTCTTCACTAATTGTAGATTTCCTCTATTTGTTTTTGCTAATTCATTCTTAGCTGTAAATTCGAATCCGCTCTCGTTTTCTTTTATTGAATACACCTCTTCTCCCTCGTAAGTAGCTATCGTTAGAATATTTTCATTAATCACATACTGATAGTTTTGATATCCTGAAAATGCAGAGCCTAAATTAGCAGCACTGAGATTCACCTCTTCTTTAGAAAAAGTAACTGTATATACAATCTCTATAGGCGACGTCTTTTTCATTTCCCATGTATTATTTTCTAAAGTAGTTTGCAGGCTTTCTTTCTTAAAAATATAATTAGTACATAGAAATACAAGCGCAAGGGCAAAACATATGATACCTGCGATAGAGAAAATATTGAGTGAAAACTTGTTCTTTTTAGAATTTAAGTACATAAAACACCTGCCATTCTACTCCTTTTTAAAAACTTTTATTTATCGAAAGCTTCTAACATCCCTTGCTAGAAGTACTTCGCAAAAAATTTTGATGCCCACAAGCCATACCAGCATGAAAGTAATAGTAAAAATAATTCTAAAAACAGCCAGACTTTTACTGATACTAATAATGCTAACATTACTATTAAAGAGAAAAAAACAAGGAATGAACATGCGTACAATCTAAATATATAGCCAGGATTACCAGCGAATTTCATCTCATTTTTTGTGTATAGCTTCCAGCCTAAAAGGCCAAAACGTATCACAACAGCCTTCTTACTAATGGTTCTTTTCATGCTTCGCCCTCCTTTTAGTCCACTTTGAGAATCGAATATCCTCCCATATCACGGGGCGGATCGTATGTTCCATGCCATCCTACTAATACTCTATCCTTTGTATCCACATAATAAGTTGAACCTTTTTTTACATTAACTATTCCTCCGCCATAGGCAACCTTGAATTCTTCAGTCGCAGTTCGCTCGGCTGCTTCATCCCATTTGTTGCTTGCCGGTCGTATCCCACTATTGCTCGCTGGCGGTGTCCACAATCCAGTCATCTCATCTTTTTCAATCATTTCTAAAACCCCTTTTCGCTACAAACACTTAACGTTCCATGTTTCTTTTTTTATTATTCTTTCCAGAAAAAAATAGTTTTAGTTCCAACTTTCATCATTAGCAAGTGCCTGCTCAAGCTGCTTGTTTTTTACTCTTTTGAAGGATAATACCTTCCCTAATTATTAACTATCCCCCCTATTTCTAAGTAGAACAAAAAGAAACAATATTTTTCATCATATCTTGGTAGCAACGTTGGCTGATTTCCTCATTTCCACCTAGTATCAGTTTGCTCGTACGATGCGGTCCTCCGATTGAGTGCCCTGCCTCTTCATATATAACTAATTCTGTTTTCAGGGGTTGTCTGCTTTCTTTTATTTCCTTAGCCATTTGATCAGAATGCCAGAGCATATCCTGCCCGCCAGCAATCAGCAGCAGTTCTCCAGCAAAATTTTCGCTTTTGATCCGAGCCTCTTCTTTATTATCACTCAAATGAACACTTTGCTCATAAAGCTTTCGAAATGTTACTGGCTTTTTTCTAATCATCCCTAAGAGATACTTTGCAAACGGAATGATTGTGGATAAATGAAATTCTTTTCTTAGCTTCATCAAAGAAATGTATGAAAAAGGCTGTTCTTTTTTAGTCCAAGACGAGACCTCAACACTCATCTCACCTAAACCCCAAAAAACATGATTACTGGGTACGATACCTACAATTTTATCAATTTCATTACTGTATGCACTACCCAAAAGCAAGACTAATTCTGCTCCCTTAGACTCACCGATAACTATTAATTTAGTTGGATTTTTAAAGGTTTGATTAATAAGTGTGCTCGCTTCTTCACCTAATTCCATGCGATTCTTTTATCTTAAGTATCCAACATAACATCGTAAAAGAAAAGCTATTCTTGGTATCTTCGCTTCTACCTAAATTAATTTTGTTACTAAATAGCTGCAATAGCTTATTCACTCCTAAGTTGAGCATTTGAAATTATGTATAGGAGGTTGTGACAAAAGTGTTCAGCTCCGAGAAATAAGAAGAATAATACGAAAATAGCTTCTCATATTTTTGAGATTATTCAGCTTATTTCCGAGAAAGCTGCTTTTGGAATACCGTTTATTCGGTTTTAGAGATGTCAAAAGTCTGGGATTTTGTTTATGTCCCAGACTCTCTGTAGTGTTCACAATCACTTAGAAAAGTTAAAAAAATGGAAAATTAAAATTCAACATAAAATATTGTGCGATATTCAAGAATTCTTTCATCTCAATTTTACCAATAACTTCTGCATTACGATTTCCACTAAGTGTGTAATCCAACGAATATACTTGTTTAGTATTAACTTTACTATCCTTTTGTAAGATTTTACTATGTATGGGAATAAAATATGGACGTTTTTTTCGGTTGAAGTAATAAGACAAACAATGATTAGATTCGAAGACAAGTTGTATTCATCACGGCTCATAACTAATGCTGGTCGCCTTTTTTGAATTTCACTACCTTTAGAAGAATCAAAATTAATAATAACAATATCACCTTGCTTAATCATCTAGCTCGCTGACTTTTGGAACAAAATTCATAGCCAGCTTATCCTCGTCATCTACAAAATCACCTTTTTCTGCATTTTGAAAAAAATCTTCTGCTTTGGGAATTAAAGAGATAATTCCTTCATCATCCTTATAATAGTAAAATTCTTGTCCCTCTTTTACAGCTAATTTGCTCGCTAAAGTAACCATGATTGCATTCCCTTGTTTTCTCGCTTTCACTGTTTCCATATGATCCCCCTCATCAATCATATTTTATCACGTAATTACAATAATTTTTCTTAAAAATACCATTTAACATTACTAATAACAGAATTACAATAAACTATTACACTTAACATTTACTTCAAAGGATTGCCCATAACACATACAACTTTTCAAAAAGATTGATTACAGTCATTAAAAAAATCAGAAAAAGAGAGCAAAGCAACAAATAAAGAATTGCCTTACGCTCAAAATCAAAATACATTTACGATATTATAGCGTGAAAACTTTATCAAAATGTAGATTATTGATCATACTATTCCTGGTTGTTTCTTTATTCATTGACTATGTATTTCCCTATACGAAAAAAACATCGAACTTTTTTGTCCGATGCTTTTTTCGCTTATCGTTGTCTGCTGCTTTTCTTTAGTATCTTTCACTAATGATATGCTGGTTTATAGTCTTCCTGTTCTATAACCTGCTTCATCCTTTTAGTCTTTATTCATTTCTGCAATGGCTCGCAAACCGGCACCAATGACGCCGGCATTATTTTCAAACTTCGTCATTTCTAATCCTTCAAGACTGGTTTTCTGTGCTTCAATGAGTTCTTTCGCCAGCTTTACCTTCAGTAGATCCAGCATATCAGGATTCTGTTGTAAAACACTGCCGCCAAAGACAATTTTCTGCGGATCAAGGATACAGATTAACGCATAAATACCATGGGTCAAAGAATCGGACCATTGCTGAATCAGCTCCACAGCCTTCGGGTCTTTCCGATGATAGCGCTGAAAGACTTCTTCTGTAGTCAGCGTGCCGTCATTATAGGCCTCTCTGGCAGCTTCTGCCAACGCCGGACCAGAAGCCAGCTTTTCCAGTCTTCCTAAAGACTGCTGTCCATTCCGAACAGGCAGCAGTCCTAGTTCTCCGGCAAAGCCTTTGCCCCGTAAGAAGGTTCCGCCGTTAATAATTGCTGCGGAAATTCCTGTACTAACTGTTAGAAAAACCAACAAGTCATCTGCTGCTAGTCCTGATGTGCCCCACTCTGCATAAGCTGCCTGATACACATCATTGTCCAAGGCAATATGTTCACAATTGGAGTAGCGCTCTTGCAGCCGCGCGACGATTGGAAAGTTTTCCCATGGTAAATTATTCTGAAAAACCGCAATGCCGTTTTTCCGATCGACTAATCCTGGTACGCCAATACCGAAAGAAATCTTTTCTTCATGCAATTCGCTTTTATCCAACAGCTCGTCAATAGCCTGGCACAGCCGCTCATACATTCCCTCTCTGGAGTTTATATTGCTGGGAATTCGAACCTCGTTTGTCACCTGTCCATCTTCAAAGACCAGACCTGCGGCAATTTTTGTACCGCCAATATCAATACCTATTGCCTTTTTCATATTATTTCCTCCGCTACTGATACTTTCTATTATAGTCCCATAGCAACACAAGAAGTCCTATTAAGCCCGCCAGCATAGCCAGCAGCCCAGAATAACCAATATGCTTCTGACCTAGAAAAACCAGAATCAGACAAAGGAAAAAGACACCTGCTTTTAATCCAGAGATCAATCGTTTATCCATCATAATCCCTCCAAATAATTTCCCCTGGTTTCAGTTCAAACACTTCATGCTTCCCGCCTATTAAATAAACCAGCGCCGTCTCCGCCTGATTATGATTATTAACTACTACATATTTTTGAATACCAGGATAGGCATGGACTTCAACATTTGGGTTTTCGCTATACCACTCATTTAAACGGTCTTCTTGACCTGCTGCATAAAATAATGCCCGCAGCAGTAAATCACTGTTCTCCGGAGAATATGGTAGACCACTGATGTACACACTTCGTCCTCTTCCAAACTGATTCGCTGCCAGTTGAACTGATCCTTCCTGAATGTTAAGAATCTCCGTTTCAGTATGAAGTGAAAAAATATTTTTCTGCCCTTCACCGAAATCAAAGCTTTGGCAATGCTTCGTGATGAAATGCTCTGGCTGCTCTTCATGAAAATATTTATCTGTTGATAAAGAGAAACCTTGTTCTTTTTCCACACCCAGCAGAGAAGCCAGTTGGAAGTAACGTCCATTCTTTTGAAAAGCACTAGGCTCTCCTACACCAATGAAACCGCCGCCCTGATTGACCCATGAGAAAATCGTCTGAATCAGCTCAGGGTCTTCCCATGCTGCTCCGCCTGAGTATGCTGTATAGCCATCACCTGCGTTGATTAAAACATCAATATCCTCAGGTATTCCCGCTTTGATTTCATCAAAGGTAAAGAACTCTACTGCAACTTTCTGACCAGATAAGGCTTCAAGAATACCGTTATAGCTATAGATTTGCTGATACCATAAAGCGTGAGCGACCATATGAGTCTGCCATGAACGCAGTTTCCCCCAGGCATTGACAATCCCTATCTTTAGACCCGTATAAGGTGCAACATCTTTGATTTTTTCATATAAATCTCTAAATTCATCCGCTACTTCTGCAATATACTCGACAAAATCCGGGAACTGGTTAGCCAGACTCAAATAGCCGCCGTAGCCAATTCGATCAACCGGCTTTCTTAAGATAGCGCGGCGGGCAGTCAGCCAATTCTCTCTAGCCTCTGCAGTGGGATCATTGCCTTCCTTGAAAACATCTGGAAAGAAGTAAGGCAAAAATCTGCCTTCTGTATACTTCACATGAGGAATTTCAGATATTAACCGCAATGTCGTACCATTCCCTACACTGCCCACAACCGCATCTATACCGATATCCTTAAAATACTTACCGTAAGGCTCTGTGCCAATCCAGTTATCACCAAGAAACATCATCGCTTCTTTGCCGCTCTCATGAGTGAGATCTACCAGCGCTTTTGCTTCCTCTGCGACAAACTTCTGAATAAAATCAATATAGTCCAGATACGCTTGGCTCGGTGTCCTAAAGGTAGAATTATAATAGCCTTCGTCCACAAAATCCTCTGGCGTCAAGGCATACCCTTTCGCCTTTTCAAACTCCTGTAGAGCATCAACTGATACGGTGCCGCCATAACCAAACCAGTCAACAAATTTCTCTTTGCCCAGCTGATTGAAAAACAAGGTGAAGTGATAAAAGAAGGTTGTAAAACGAACCACATCTGTATCTGGATTTTCCGCCAGCCAATTTTTCAGAAACTCTGCCATATATCCTTTTGAAAAATCCTTACGTACATCAAAGGGAATATCATGAGGCTTATCGCCCCAGTCATTTGTTATATGATTATACATCTGTGTTGGATCCCAAATCATGTACGCTAGAAAAGACACCGTATATTCATGAAATGCAGTGATATTTTGTACGATTACTTGATTAGCTGCGGCTTCATAGTGCCAGTCAGCTGCTGGAACGACTTCTCCTGTTGTCCGGTCACGAACCTCCCAGAAATGCTTTGGGTCGTCATCATAATTGGGCTTGATTTGTTCTTCAAAAAATCCATTGAGAAAAGGAATCGTTACTGTTGCATCTGTTGCCGTCACACGCTCACTAAGGAGATACAGCTGCTGGACTTCTTCTAAATGCTCCTGAATGAACTCATTATGCCCCCGGGCAACAAAATAGGTAGTGTAGATTTTTGCTTTCAATTGTTTGAGTCCTTCATCCAGCTTGGTCCCGTCGCTATCCCGAATGGCATCTGCTCCCCAGAGCTTCATCAGACGTTTCGTTTCTTCTAAGTAATTTCCTTCACTGGGAATTGTCACTCGTCCCTTATTTGTCATTCTAAATCCCCCTATTCCTTATTTCCGCCAACGGTCATTCCTTGTGTCAATTGCTTTTGCACAAGAATGTAGAGAATCAGTGTCGGCAGCATAACAATCACTAACCCTGCATAGAGCTGACCATAATTAGCAGCCGCCTTTTGCCCAGCCATTAAATTAATTAGTCCTACAGAAAGGGTTTTATTTTCACCTGGCAACAGAGTCAGTGCAATGATGTACTCATTCCAAAAGCTCAGGAAATTGAATAGAATCACTGTGATAATACTTGGCTTTGCCAGCGGTGCCATAACAACCAGTAATGTCTTGAAAAAGCCGGCGCCATCGATATAGGCTGCTTCCTCATAAGCTGTGGAAAGCGTTCGGAAATAATTCGACAGCAGGTAAATTGTAAATGGCAAAGCAGTCGCTGCATAGACTACTGCCAAAACAAAGAGATTATCGATGAGAAAAGCACTGCCGATAGTTTGGCGCAGCGCATTGTCGCCGTCCAGCAGCATCAGGAAAATAGGAACCACAATATAATTAGAGTTGATAAACAGCCCCATCATAAACAACGTATTCAAAAATCCTCTGCCTTTGAATTTAAAGCGGGCCAGCACATAGGCTGCCGGCAGCGCTACAACAATTAAAATGACTAACGCAGTTAATGTTACAATAACTGAATTCAACATATAGGAACCCATATTGGCTTTTTCAAAAGCACCTATGAAGTTCTCAATATAGAAGCCCTTCGGCATTGACCACGGATTACCATAAAATTCAGAATTTTCTTTGATTGAAGCGAAAAATACCCAAGCGATTGGAACTAGAATGGATACAGCTAAAGTAATCAGCGCAACATAGACAAAGATTTTATAGACTCGATTGCCGTTCTTTGCTTTCATATCCATTCCTCCTAGAATTCGTAAACTTCACGTTTGGTTACTTTGTTTAGTACTGCCGATAAAATAAATGAGAAGGTAAACACAACTACCCCAATTGCCATCCCATAGCCATAGGAAGAATTGGTATATGCTTGTTTATACATGTAGCTCAGGAATACTTCTGTTGAGCCGTCCGGTCCGCCGTTAGTCATTGCTTTTACTAACAGAAAACTCAAATTGATGGTACTGATGACAAAGAAGGTCAACGTTGTCCGAATCGTATTCCAGGTTAGCGGCAGCGTAATATCGAAGAATTGCCGGAGTGCGCCTGCTCCTTCTAGAGCAGAAGCTTCATACAGACTTTCAGGAATAGAAGCCATCGAAGCCATGTACATCACCATGTAATACCCAATCGCTTGCCAAATCAGTGCAAAAGCGATGCTGTAAATGACAATTTTCTGATCGCCAAGCCACATCTGCTGAAGATTTTCCAATTTCAGCGCCCCGAAAAGATTGTTCAGCAAGCCGCTGCTGGGGTCATAAATAGCGGAAAAGATTGCCGCAATAACGACTATTGATAAAATATTAGGGATATAGAAAATTACCCGGAAAAGATTCACTCCTTTGAACTTCTCCCGTGTCAGTATGGAAGCAAATATCAGCGCCAATAATAACGTAATAATAGTAACGAGGACAATCAGCAAAATTGTATTTTGAAAGGACCGGAAGAAAGCCATATCCTTAATTAGAATCTTAAAATTATCCAAACCGACAAATGTTTTTTCAGGAGAATAACCGCCCCATTTAAACATCGACATGAAGAAGACATTGACTGTCGGATAGACCATGAAAATCAGAATCAGCAAAACTGCCGGAATCAGACAAAGCGTAATAAAAATCCGCTGCTGCTTTTTTCTGTTCATCTGGACCTCCTCCTTTTTTATATATTTTTAAATTTTAGTTATTACAAATTTTTATAAACTATTTTTATGACTAGGAAAGGCCAAGGCAGCAATGTACCTCAGCCTTAAGACAATCTATTCAGAGGCCTCTCTTAATTTATCAGAAGCTTCAACAACGCTATCCTGCCATTCCTTCACTGTTTTATCGCCGGAAACCACACTGTTGATTGTTTCAAACAAGGTATCGCGAATACTTACGCCTTCAACGCTCGCTGCATTGGCAAAGCCGCCCATAACAGCTTTTGCACCGTCATCATAGATACTGTAAAACAGCTTATTGTCTCCAGTTAATTTATCGGACATCCCTTGAATTGGCTGGATTGCGCCGACTTCCATAAAGATATCTGCCGCTTCATCAGAATACAAGTATGCAATAAATTCTTTTCCTGCATCCTTATGCTCTGCACCAGACGGCATCCAAACCTGTTCAAAGAAAGTATAAGAATAGCGGTCGCCGCCTGTGCTTTCGGCTGGCAACGCAGTCATGCCCCATGTGAAGCCGTCAGCTCGTGGCGCATCCTTCATTTCTTCTGGAACCCACGTTCCATTTGGCATGAAGATTGTTTTATCATCTAAAATCATCTGTTGATTCTTAGTAAAGTCTTGATCATTGGCATTTGCAACAGTGGTTGGTGCAGTGTATTCCGCCAGTTTTCCAACGATTTCAAACGCTTCTGTTGCTTCTTTTGAGTTCCAGGCACCCTTTTCATAGCTCATTGCTTCGTTAAAGAATTCTGGCCCGCCAGTAGCTGATAACAGACTGTACATGAAGGAATCCATATAGCCTGTTGTTGGATAAGTGAAAAGTGAAATATCTTCTTTTTTCGCTTTATCTCCTAATGCCCACATCTCATCCCAGGTCTGTGGTACTTCCCAGCCTTTTTCTTCTAGCAAGGCTGCATTATAAAACAGTCCAGTAGGTGAATAGAACATCGGTGCCAAATATGTTTTTCCATCATTGTACGGATTAGTTGCCAGTGTATCTGTAAAACCGGAAATCAGTTTGTCAGAAACCTTCTTCTCTTCACCAGGAACAGTCATTGATAAAACATCAGTCAAATCTTCTAGATTCTTATCCTTGATAAAGGTTTCTGTAAGACCCGCTTCACGGCCAGTTGCCAGTAAAATCACATCCGGGTAATTGCCGGCTTTCATATTCGGACTAATGACATCCTCCAGCTTCTTGTCAATCGTCAATTCAACTGTTACATCAGGATTTTGGGCTTCATATGCTTCTTTGATTTTATCCCACATGTCTGCACCGTAGGCAGATTCTAAAGCTGCTACTTTGATGACTTCTTTTCCATCCCCGCTATCTGAAGCACCTGTATCCGAGGTTTTACCGCCACCACATGCACTAAGTGTTAATGCAGCTAAAGCTAAAACAGAGGTCAGACCTAAAAATTTTTTCATGATTGACTCCTCCTATATTTGATGGTTTCAGTATAACAGGTTGGAAAGCGCTTTATTTTTGAACAATTGCTGGTTTTTTTATAATTATTGAAGAAAACCCTTACAATAAATATATTGAAAACAATCATTGGATACCTCGATGCATTTTCCGGTACTTCATCGGTGAAACACCCATCTCTTTTTTGAAAGCCTGATTAAAGTAAGACTGTGAAGTAAACCCTGTGATTGATGCAATATCTGCAATTTGATAATCCGTACTCTCCAACAACTCCCTAGTGTTTTCAATTCTTTTTTTCATCAGATAGTTCATCGGTGTCGTGTGATAATTTTGTTTGAAGGTATGAATAATATAGTATTTATCTAAATGAATCGTTGCTGCAATATCCTCCAGTGAAAGCTGTTCTTTAAAATGCAGGTCGATAAACTCCTTGATTAGCACACTGTCTTTACTGACGCTTTTGTTTTCCACCGGTACCAGCGTAAATTTCTGATCCCGATAGATTTTGATGACTATCGTTTCTGCCAACCGCTTTAGTGCTGCTTCATAGCCCCAGCCTTTCTGATTCATTTCAGCAATAGCAAGCTTCAAAAATGGCAGTAAATCTCCCATGTGATCATGGAAAATGAAATGCTGTTTATCTCCTGATGATTTCTTTTCAAATTTAATATTATTAATCCCAATTACTACATACCACAAAGGATATTCTCCAGATGAGGTTTCGGTATGCTGAACATAAGGATTGACGATGATGATATCCCGATCCTTTATTGGATACTTTTCATTTTCGACGATAAAATTGCCCTTTCCGCTTAGAACTATCAGTATCTCTGTAAAGTAATGGGAATGGATAGAAGAATGCCACTCTTCCTCAGAATATTTGGATTGTCGTATATAAATCAGTTCACTCTTTTTTAACAGGTTATCAATATCTTCAGTCATTAATTCCGCCTCCATTCATACATCTGAATCATATCGGTAATTGAAAGCTCTTTCAAGTGAATTATTCAATTATTGGTTATCTTTTGATGCTCTCCTTCAGTGGATACTCGCTAAGATAGTAATAAAAGATATCCAAGGCTCTATCGCCGAACAAACGGTGTTCCAGTCTTGACATACTTCGAGAATCGCAACGCAGTGAGAACCATAGACACGCTTGTAGGAATCGAATGTTTCGGCTTGAAAAACATTTGATCTTAGCGACAGCAAACGCACTCCACTTCGTTCCAATCTCATCAATCTCTAAGTAGACAATCCCCTAAGAATTGAAGGACTTCTCTACGCTACGATAGCATCAATATCTACGTGCTAACGCACTAGAATTGGCGTTCTCAGAAATAAGTCAAGCGACACTAAAAATAGGCGCTGCTCCAGATAGGGTTCAATTAGCAGCTACTCGGTTCTCTCACAGTATTACTTGGCAATTTTTGATTCGTCCACCTTATTGTTGTGGTACACCGCAAAGGACGCTCGGATGTTTATCAGTACCTACCTGCTTCTCTAAGCAAAACACTTCTGTCCTATCCTCATTTCAGAATTTTTTTAAAGTCTACTTTTTATTTTTTTTAATAAAGGATTAAAAATATAAAGTATTATTTTTTTATGATTTATTAAAAATTGATACTCCACACAACGAACCATTTGTTATAATTAATTATCTAAATAAATAAAAAGATATCAAAAAAAGTGTTATTATATTTTCGAGACAGAGTTGGGTCGGCTCATCTATTCCATATAATAGGAAGGGTGTTCGATTAACAGTTAGAAAAAGCAAAGAGGTTAAAAATAAAAAGGAGGAAAAGGTTGGATATAAAGTATAATGCAGCAGATTGGCAGGCGTTGAGCGAGGGTGTGGGCTTTATCGAAAGCATGGATCTCTTTTCTATGCTGAAGGAAGCCGACCGTCTCAGTGAACAGGCTGAACAGGCCTGCGCCGCCTATGATGCCGACCGTGCCATTCAAATAGATACCCCAGAAGAAAGCTATGAAGAGCTAGCCAATAGATTTGTCCTGTTAAATTTGGCGATGCGGCACATTCCGGATCAATTGTCAGGAGGAGTGGATTATCCCTTTGCCTCAGCGATGGATCAGGTCGTAGAAGGAATCAGCAACATGGATTTGATGGGCTACAGTACCAGTGCCAAAGGCTACTTTCCAGATCAGG
>NZ_JBNEQE010000025.1:0-40518 GCF_049894025.1 Enterococcus sp. LJL51 | reverse complement strand
TACTCCAGAGCTGACAGCTCAATGAGCCGCTGCATACAATTACGCAGGTAGATTATAATACACTTGTAACAGCTCATTTTTGAGCTGATATTAATAGAGAAAAACATATAGCAGAACTGAATGGATTCTTGTGATTTTTATGAAAAATTTTTCGAGAAAAAGGTACTTGTTTGTGCTGATATTTATAGTGTATTTGAGATAGATGGATTTCGATTAGGCTTATTTGCATATAAGAAAATGAATGAGAAGCATATCTTTGGCAGTAATTGTTTACCAAGTATTGAAGTGGAGAACCTTCAAACATTAGAAAACAAAATTAAAGATTTAGACTTGTGTTTTCCTTTAACTAAAATAGGAAATAACTGGGTAGTGGAGTTTGTTGACAGCGAAGGAAACCATATTGAATTAACAACAGAGGTTTAAAGCATGTAGATAGATCAGTGGATGAGGTGTCTCAAAAAGGATAGAAAGTGGAGAGACCTTAAATGATAAAAAAGTGGATAGAAGGCAGACAGATTAGACAATTATTTTTAGCGAAAAATGATAACATTTATTTAAGAATAAGACGTAACAAGAACAGAATAAAAAAGGCTGAACAAAGTCAATCAACTTCTTTTTAAAAGTGAAATTGAGGAACTAGAGGAAGAGAACAAACTTTTACAGTCAGAACTAGAAGTCTTTTTATAGTAATTTCAAAAATGATTAGTAGGAGGACCGCATGGAAGAGTACAAGCAAATTTACATATCTTTAGAAAATGAAATAAGGGAATTAGCCTATTCAATTACACTAAGTGAGAAACAGAAGAAAGTCTATTCTCCTAGAATTGCTGATTTAGTTGTAAGGGCTGCTGGTTTGCTAGAATCTGCTTTAAAGTATTTTTATGAGAAAAAAACTGGGGAAAAACCAACACACTACGATAATCCCAAAGTGATTTCCAAATTGAAACTAAAAGATAAAGCAATATATATTCACTGGAATTTGTATCAGTTTGACAACAGGATTTTTATACCATTTAGAAAAAATGAAGAAAAATGTAATATTAACGTGGCTGTGAATGGAAATTTAAAAATGAATTATGGTTGGAACAACGCATATCAAAATTTAAGACATGATTTTATTGATTCTATTCCTATTTTTGGGAATTTGTACTATCTATTTGAAACAATGACAGCTCTTTATTTAGTTTTAGATATAGGATATTCGTCGAGCATGTTTTGTATTCCAGTGGAAAAAGAAGATGGGGAGAGTGGTTGGTACGGATGGATTGGAAATGAGTATGGTAATGCTATAACAAGAACACTTAGTATTTCTGAAAGTGAAAGTAAACAACTGATGTCTGTAAAGTATCCTCTCAAAAAGGATCAGAAAGAAGGAACTTTAGTGGATAATACAGAGTACACAGAATATATAAAAGTAAATTTTCCGTTTTCCAAAGAAGACTATTTTAATGGGAATGGAGAAGGTTGCTGGGTATTGGTAACAAAAGATACTAAAGAGAAACATGATAGTGATGTCTTAGAGGGTATGTATCGAGGTGTATTATCAAATGATAGTTATTACTATCCGGAACTTAAGGTTGGATCTCGGGTTCTATTTAACATGAGGGGAAGTAAGCGACCAGTTGCTGATTGGGGCTTTCTCGCTGGGCTAGAAAAAATATCGGAACAAAATAAAATGGAGCTTATTGGTGCAGTTCTCAAAAAAGATAACGAATGAATGTGAAGAGGAAAAAGGAAAGAAGATGAAATTAGTGAGTAGATTAAACATGAAAAATGCTTTTATTAAACACAAAAAAAGTGGATTGGACTTATGATATTTTTAATATTAGTCTCCATGATAGCTAAATTTTCAATAGAATATGTGAAATTGGATCTTGAAAGAGAGAAATATAAGCGAATCTCTATTATGTATGAAGCATTCCTTCCAGAAAAGATGCGAACAGCGGTAACTCTAGAAGAGATTATGGTGAAATATGAAAAAAATGGAAAAGGAGTTTTTGATGTTTACACAGAATTTTTTAGAAGGTATAAAGATGACATTCCAGAGGGATATCTATATGAACCATTTGTAGATGAATATGATGCTTGGATGTGGAAAGATTTGTTGTTGCCATAGATTTGTTGGATAACGGAATCAGTCGGCGGGAAGGCAGCCGTAAGAGCAGGTAGATGTACAGAAATCAGTGAACGTGAATTTGAATGAACTATCAAAAAGGATTAGAAAGAAGATTTCCAAATGAATGATTCTGAAGCAATTGAGTTAACAAATAAAAAAGCAGAAGGGAGGTATGATTATGGGATTAAACATATGGGAAGTAACAATCGGTGTAGTACTTGCCTATAGTCTAATAATATTAACACTAGGATTGATAATCATTTTGTTAGTTTCAATTCTGTTATCAATTGTTATAATAGAGTGGAAAGAACTAGTGGTGAAAAGGATATTAAGCAAGAAGAGTATTCAAAACTGAGATTAATAAAGGAAAATTGGTCGGAGTTAGGAATGCAGATATACGGATGCAAACTGATAAAGGTTTATGTAGCTGCTTAAGGTCAAATACTAATGGATCAATGTATAAAGGATTGAAAGAGGTAAAGAGTGAAAGATAATAAGAAGAAAGAAGATTTGCCAATTGGTAAAATGATTATAGGTATGGTTATGTTAATTTTCAGCCCGGTTATCATTGGGTTAGTAGTAGTGATTGCATGGGCTATATACGCTACGTTGAGTACGAGATGGTAGTTCTCAAAAAGGATCTATTCAAATAGTTCAAACGGAAGAGAGGCTTTTGTGATCAAAATATCTGTTAAGTTTAAAACCCAAAAACAGCAGAACAGCAACAAACAACTTCATATCATATATTAGTATTTACGAAAATTTGAGAGGAAGAGTAAAATTGATAAAAAATGTACAAGAGAATATTGAAGCAAGAGTTATTGAATTAGGCGGAAAATGTCACTTTGATAATAAGTCTATGATAAGCAATTTGGAGAACATTGTTTTTTCTGAATCTTATCTTTTTGGTGATTTTGAATATTATTTACAGGATGACATTTATAAGAAATTAAAGGAAGGAAAAAATATTTCATATTCAGATATTCCATATCCTCGTATACAATATCAGACAAAATTATTTACGCCATTTAAACATGGAACAGAGGACCATAGAGAATTTGGTGATCTTGACAAGAACGTGATAAGAAAGGTTATTAATGAAGAATTTCTTGAATTTATAATAATTGGTGAGACAGACAGCTTTCCAAATTTTTATTTTGTATGTTGTGCTGATAAAGATATGAAAAACCCTGTTGTATATAGTACTGACCATGAATCTTTTTTTACTGAGATTGAGAAAGCAGGAAGGTTAGAAGATTTCTTTGCTATGCTAGTTAGTGAGAAAGAATATATTCTTAGAATAAATAAGTTATCAGGTAGCTTACAATCAGAAAAAGACTGACATTATAGTGAAGTTTTTGATTATGATGAAGGCAGCAATGGTAATCCTGGTTTCAGCATTAGTTTCTGGCTTGGCAGCAAATACAATTGTTCAAGATGAAAACTTTACACCTAGAATTTTAGAAAAATTAGTTCTCAAAAAGGATCAGTAGTTGGAACCAATCAAAATGAAGTTATTTGAATTATAGACAGTAATTAGCTGATTTAGTGCCATGATTTTGAAAATAGAAAGTAGGTAAACCAGCTAAATCGTTGTTACTAAAAAGAGGAGGGGGAAACTATTAAAAAGTTTGAACACGAGATCTTGAACTTAATAGATTCCAAAGTAGAGGGGCCATACTGGGATTTCAAAAAAATGGCATGATGATAAAGGGGCATTACTACATGATATTATGTGCATGGCAAATAATCTAGAGGACAGAGATGCATACATTATCATTGGTATTGATGAAGAATCTGATTTTAGTATAGCTTCTACGGTAAATGACAATAATCGGAGGTGTTGTCTATTTTTTAAATAAAAGTAGGAAGGTTGTCTCTAATTAAGAAGGCTTTTTTATTGTTGACTTTAATAATATTAAAGATATAATTAATATTATTAAATACATTGTTGAGGTGATTATTATAAATATTGAAGATGTACCTAATTGGTTCTCGTCTTTAGAAAGTGAAGATGCAGAATTTGTGAAAAACTTTATTTTAAAATCGGGCAATATCAAAGAGGTAGCAAAATTCTATGATGTATCATACCCTACCGTTCGTTTAAGGTTAGATAGGCTGATCCAAAAAATTCAAATCAATGATAAGAGAGATGAGCAACCATTCAGATCTTTTATTAAGGAATTAGCTGTAGATGAAAAGATTGACCTTAATATCGCAAAAATAATTATTGAAAAATATGAGAAGCAAAGCAAGGAGGAAAATGTGTGAGAACTTTAGTTGTTTTTGTTATTATTTTTTTATTGATTGCCGTTCAATATCAACTAGGTTTACATCAGAAAAAGATAGTGGGTTCTTTTTTACCTATTCTTTTCCTAGTAGTATCTGGTTGGATGTATCTTGCTGATTCAACTAATTTTTCGTTAGCAGTATTAGTTGCTCCGATAGCATTTATTGGTGTGTGGTATAAAGGATATCTGAATTCTAAAAAAGAAAATCAAAAGAGAATTGACTTGATGAAAGCTAAAGACTTGTGATGGTATCATTTGGATTTTTCGAATTTAAGCAAAGTCCGTCTTTCACAAAACGATTGTTAGAGGGAAGTAGGAAATTACCTTTTCTATTTGGAAGTAAAAAAACGCATGATTTAGTAACCGTACCATTAAAAAACTGGAAATGTAGATATCCAGTTTTTTAATGGTTATGGACACTGCGAGTATATAAATAAATATCCAGATGAGTATTTAGAAAAGATTTTTTGTATATAGTGTTCCTTAGCAGTAGGTGTATCATGCTTATTATGTAAGGATAGAAAAATTTTTGCCATCCCACTTAATAGTAATAATATCGACATTTTTGATTTTAGGTCTTTTTCGCAACATTTCTTTTGAAAACAAATACAACAATGTTTTAATAGTAAAAGCGTGAGTAACAATCAGGACGTTTGGATTATTCAAGTGAATAAAATTATCAGCTGTATCTTTGAGAAAACTTTCCAATCTATCCGTAATCATATGAAACGGTTCAACCATACCTGTTGTGTCGGATTTATAAATAATCTCATGAACTTCCGGCAGACGGAAATTAAGTTCTGCAAAATCATTTTGTATCTGTAATTCATTCATCATACTGGAAATAAATTTATCATTATTTTCTGCTTCCCAGCAGCCCAAACACCACTCACGGAGCCTTTCATCAGTAATAACTTGCAGTTCATTTTGCCCCTGTGCAGTTAATATGTTTTTTCCAGTCTGTAAAGCTCTGGATGTATCACTGGAAAATGCAGCCGAAAATTGGACATTTTTCAGTTGCAGTCCTAGTTGTGAGGCTGTTTGGATTCCTCTTTCAGTTAATGGGGAATCTGCCCAACCTTGTGCTTTATGTAAATAGTTAAGTAATGTTTCCCCATGTCGAGTAATATAGAAAGTAACTGTTGAATTCATGTTTTATCCTCCGAAATAATCCTATGTAATCGCTTCACCTTATCGGCAATAGTCGAACCAATAAATTATTAACATTGTACCAGAACCCCCCGCCCAAAACAACGCTAAAGTAAAAGCGTAACGGCGGGATATAGATATTAGAAGAAGAATATACACCTTTTGTTTCTCAACTTGGCGATGTTGAAGTAAAGCTGTCTTCAAATTCAACTGACTATGGATTTGTTCCGCTACTCTCGCTGGCTGGAAAAGAACATGTAGAACATTTGGATGTTGACTTTACAAATGAGCCTGTTGATTATGAAACACTCAAACAATATATCTAAAATTTTAGGTAAGAAAATGAAGCAATAAAAGTGGCTTTAGAAAATAATTGGGATTCTCAAAAACGATAGAAATTGATGATTCAGGTAAGAGAGTCAAAAAAAAGTTAGAAATGAGGACAAAAAGAGTGAAACAATTGAATGAAAAAATATTCATAGAAGTAAATGGGAATAAACAAGGGATGTTTATACAGAGTAAAAATATTGGAAATCCAGTATTACTGTTTTTACATGGTGGCCCTGGTTCCCCTGAAATAATGTTTACTCAAGAATATCCTACCGGCTTAGAAGATTTGTTTACGGTCTGTTGGTGGGAACAGCGAGGTAGTGGTATTTCGTACCGAAAGAATGTTAGTAGAGAGACAATGACGATTAATCAAATGATAGCTGATACACTTTTTGTGGTCAGCTACTTGCGTGAAAGATTTTCTAAAGAGAAAATCTTCATTATGGGACATTCTTGGGGAACCTTACTTGGAATATTAACTGTTCAAAAAAGTCCTGAACTTTTTCAGGCATACATTGGGATAGGCCAAATGAATCAACAAATAGAGTCAGAAAGGTTGGCCTATAAGTATATGTTAAATGAATTCCGTACTAGAGGTGATAAAAAAATGATAAAGAAGCTTGAGAAAGTACCAATCAATCAAGGGGCTAAAGTGGAGATTGCTTATTTATCTGTTAGAAATGCTGCAATGATGAAACTAGGTATAGGACTGATGCGACAATGTAGATCTGTGATGTCTATCGGAGGGATACTTATTCGTTTTAAAGGCTATAAATTAATGGACAAAGTTCGTTTCATGAAGGGAAATTCTTTCGCATTGAACTGCCTGTGGGATATAATACTACAAAAGAATCTTGAAAAGGAAGTACCTAGATTAGAAGTTCCAATTTATGTGCTACATGGTCAGTTTGATTATCAAGTTTCTTACAGTCTGTCGAAGCAGTTTGTAAAGAACATTAAAGCTCCAGTTGTTGGATTTTATACTTTTGAAAATTCGGCACATAGCCCCTGTTTTGAAGAACCAGAAAAAATGTGTCGCATTCTTCGAGAAGATGTTTTATATAATAAAACTGACTTGGCTGATAATTTATAGAAAGCCGGTATTTAGTTCTCAAAAACGATTAGTAGCTGGAACCGTTTAAGTGAAACTCAGATAGTGTTGGAAGAAGCTGCTGATGAATTAGATTAGAAATGCACAATGAACCTGTGGAGGAATGAGTTTCAAAGAAATTGATTGCATGTTCAGAAATCAAAGTATTAGGTAAGAAGATTAACATTATAAGAAATGAGGGGGAAAATTGAAAGCTTGGAAATACCAGGATGACTATTTTTGGGGGATAAAAGTAAGGTAATCGACGATATTATTAGTTATGAATATCGCAATTATATTGTTAGGCTACTGAATAAAAAAAGGTTTAAAAGAAATCTGGAAAATGATATTAAACTAAAGAGAGCTCCTTTTTTAGACGGAAAACAGAAACAAACCTCTTTTAAAGCATGGGAAGCTCTAATTATAGAAAATGAACAGCGTGTTATTCGTTTGAAACAAATGCTTGGGGATTTCAATTCGCTTTCAGTGGATGAATTAATGACAATACCTGTTGAAGTTATGGAGGTCAGAAAATATACAACTGATGTTTTTGATGTAGAGAGAAAGGAAATACCTGTAAAGAGAATAGTGGGGATCAATAGGTTTAAAGGCTACAATAATTGGGGGGATATTTTTCTGGATTTCCTTGATGGAAAGACTACTCCGACACTGAAAGTGGAAGAGAAACTCGATAAGTTAGTTAATCTATATATAAACGATTCCGAAAGTTTCGTTAAACTACTTAAAAACCCAGCTACAGAAACTCCTATTGCTAGTTATGATATAAACTCAGATAAATATTACATAACTTCAGGAGGGAGTCATAAAGCATTTTTAGCAAAATTGATTAATTTTGATACGATTACAGTCGATTTATCGCCAATCATAACAGTGGAACAAGGAGTTATGAAGTACAACTATTATAAAAGTAAAGGTTTGGTCTAAAAAATTTAAATTTGGAATTTCTCAAAAGGATAATATTGATAAATATATGGAGGAAATATGATGAATTATTGGATTTTTTTTCATAAAGCAAGTCAAAGAGAGGCTTACGTTTTTGATGAAAAAACAATTGTTTCAGATAAACTAGATGAAAAAAGCAATTGGTGTCCTTATATTTGGAGCAAACGATTCAGGGCTACAAATTGTAAAGAAAGTCATTTGATGAAAGCAAATACAAATGACATTATTTTTTATGTGATTCCTGAACCAAGACCCAAGAACATAAAAGGAACCTATGTTGGAAATTATTTTTACTGTGATTTAGTATTTATAGTAGATGAAAGACAAGAATTCGATAAAAACAATCTTCCACAAGTATTAGATGATCCTTGTTTGAATTATTTTCACTATAAATTAGGCAAAGAGCAACATAATAAACGTATTGTTAGGAATACCTTGATTGCCAAAGAATCTAGCTTTCAACCTCAGATTAATAATAAATTGGTTGACTTATTAACGTTTAAGAATCAAGGGTTGGAAGAAGAATTGAATAGTTTACATGATAAAGTGCGGAACGGTGCTCGTACTAATTTAGAAGTGGTTAACATTCAAAATGATTTTGGAGATAAGCTTTTTGAATTACTAGCAAAAAATGATGACATAGAAAAAGTAAAACCATATAATATTTTGGGAGATATAAATGAGAAAATTAGTATAAATAACCTAAGAGAGTTAAAGATATCTGATATATCAAAAATTTACAAAAAGAAGTTATCTTTTGATGCTTATGTCAAACATTGAATAAACCCGTTCAACATTAAACTGTCAAAAAAGTTAGTTCTCAAAAAGAATTAAGATGAAATATGGCTCTATTTAGAAAACCATAGGTTTAACTATAATCCATTTGATGAGTTAGAGACATATACAAATAAAATTCATGTGGAAATAGAGACGCTATTAGAAAGAATGATTATTGATTTAAATTTTTCTTTTCTTGATTAGCAACCTTTAAACAAAATATCGTTTTTTATTCATAAGTAGAGCAGCACATACAAGAAGCTTTCTTTATATGTGCTGCTTATTTTGATTGAATTAAAAATTTGGAGAGAGTGAGAGGTTGTGTTTTGAATTATTCGTTAATTATATTTTATCTAGTTTACATAATATACATTGCACATTTGAAATAAGAGCAGGGAAGACCCTACTCTTATTTTTTTTGTTTGATACGTTCTTGTATAGTGCGCAATTCCTCACTGACGGTTTCTAGATAGTTCATTAGTTCTTCTTCGCTATTCGTATCTAAATCTATTTTATTGTAAGGCGGAAAGTCAAAAAACTCTTTAACTGTTATATTTAGTCCTCGGCAAATTTGGTGTATTGTGTCAACCCTTGGCACACCTTGTCTATTTATAATAGAGCTTAAAGTAGATTGTCTGATATTTGAAAGCTGTGCTAAGCGATTTATCGTTATGTCTTTCTTTTCTAAATAGTAATATATTCTATCTTTGATTAATTCATGTTCATTTGTTTTTTCTGTATTTGACACGGAAACCGCTCCTTTCGTGTTCATTAACTTATTAAACTATATCAAATATTGATTAAAAAAGTTAGCTTTATAGCGTTGACATATAACGCAATAGTGTTATAATTTACTTGTTAACGCAAACTCGTTACTTTTTAACAAGAAAGGATATGACAAAATGAAAAAGTATAATGTTGTTTTCTGCATGCGTGATAATTGCTGGACTGGTATTGAGGGGCTTTCATTTGAAAAATGTATTGAATTTAGAAAAAAACTTGTATCGCTTCATCAGAATAAAGAGCATTGTATCGGCTTTTATATTGTTCCTTTCTCATAAAAGTTTTCTGGGAGTTTTTTGACAGTCTATTACACACTTTTAAGTGTTTAATATATATATCAATTAAGAAAGGGGAATGCTTATGTTTAAAAATACATCAAAATTAATTTATCGAGGCGTCGAGGAAAAAACAAGTAAAACAGGGAATCCGTATAAAATCGCAAGATTTGCTGACCCAGTTTCTTATCAGATTTTAGAATTTTTCTGTGACGACTCATTTGTTGCTACTGTGAAAGTAGAAGACCCTTGCACGGTCGAACTTAAGTGCGAAAAACGTGGTTATAATATGTCGTTTACTTGCCTTAGTGCTATGAGTGCTTAGTTATGAGCGAACTGAAAAAAGAAGACCTCCAGGCACTCGAAAACGATTTGAAGGCACTCAAAGAATTATACGAAAAGGAGCTTCAACGTGAAAGTTCTGAACGTACTACACAAGCTACTGAGGATTCTAAACAGTCTGAAATATCTAATACGGAGAAGGTAACGGAGAAAGAACAAGAACAGTCGTTTCGTGCTTCTGTGTTAGAAGCTCTAAGCAAAATAGAAAGTGCGGACAGTTCAGCTTCTGACGAATCATTGAATAAACTCAATGAAAATCTCGAGACCTTAATAGCGTATCAGGAAGAACAAGCACAAACAAATGTCAATCAAGATTGGTTGCTATCTTCTTTACTGGTAATTGGGCTAGTTGCTGTTTCAGGTTATGCCCTTTATAAGCTCGGTTCTTATATTGCCAGTAAAGTAATTTCAATAATTTTATATTAAAAGGAGGTTAAGCGTATGTTTGGTTTAATTGGTGCTATTACTATGCCAACTGCTCCGAAAGTTGATTTGTCTGAGCCTGTACAATGGGTTGTTGACTTTGCTTCTTCAATCTTTACGGATAATGCAATTGTTATCATTACTGCTGGTTTGGTTATTGCAGCCCTTTTTGCGGCTCCTAAAATCGCTAAGCGCTTCGGTAAATCTGCGATTAAAGGTTAATGTACTCATTTGAGGCTAGGCGAAAGCCTAGCCCTTTTCTATTTTATGAAAGGAGAAAAAAACATGATTGATCTAAAAAAAATAGGTAAGTGGATAGGTATAGTTTTTTTATTCTTGTTACTGTCTGTCATTGCGTTTTCATTTCTGCCGTTACTGTCTCTGCTGACGATTTACGGTCTGGAAATGATGTGGGTAGTGATTTATATAACGCTGATAGCGGTCTCCCTGAAAATATGCTGGATACTCCTGATTTGGGTATTCAAGGGCAAGAACCCGTTGCCGAATATGAAGAAAATCAAGAATATGCTCCCGAAGTCGTCCCGATAAGTCCGCCTTGGTTAGCCGATTCTGCGCTTTTTCAAGGTGCTGACGAGCTCGCAACGAGTGAGGACGGCTCGTCTTTGGAATCCCCTTCAATTCGTTCTAGAGTAGCCTTGGCACGAGCAACGTGGACGAATGCGTTCTTTTCGACGACACGTGGAGGACCTGCGAACGTTGCGTATATCAACGGCGCGTTTGACGGTTGGAACATCTATGCTTGGCACATGCCAAACGCTGAAAGTATTAATTTTGATTTGCTGTTGAGGGCGACAAAAAATAGTATCTTTGCGACAAATGCGAGAATAGACGACGTGAAAAACTCGACGACTAGTCGAATGAATAATATAGACGCTGGCTGGAATAATGCAGTAAAAAATTTACAGACAAATATTAATAACGTGAATTCAAAAGCGACTAGCCGAATGAATAATATTGATAGTTATTTACACAGCTCCGTAACGAGTTTACAGAATAATATTAATGCGTTGAATACGAAAGTAACTAGTCGAATGGATAATATAGACGCTGGCTGGCAAACAGCGGTTAAGAACTTGCAGAACAATATTAACGCAAATAGTACACGGATTGGAAACATGGATACATTCATGCATAGCTCTGTAACTAGTTTACAGAATAACATTAATGCATTGAATACGAAGACCTCGGAACGTATGGATAATATGGATAAATTTATGCATAGCTCTGTAACGAGTTTGCAGAATAATATTAATGCCTTAAATACGAAGACCTCCGAGCGAATGGATAATATGGACAGTTTCATGCATAGCTCTGTAACGAACTTGCAGAAAAATATTAGCGCAAACAGTGAAAGAATCGAAAATATGGATAGTTATATGCATAGCTCCGTAACGAATTTACAAAAGAACATTAGTGCGAATAGTCAACGAATGGATAATATTGATTCTTTTATTCACAGCTCTGTAACGAATTTGCAGAACAATATTAATGCGTTGGGTGTTATCTCATCCGCTAAAGATAGCGACCTTCAAAGTCAAATAGACGCGATTAAGACAAACGGTGGAACAAGTTGGTCTGACGTTGGTATTATTGCTGCTTTGCTCGCTGTTAAGGATTCTATTGACAAGTTCAAAATGTATTTTGAGGAGGACGGGGTATTTATGAAACTCCTTAAAGGACAGTTTGAAGGCTTAAAAGATTTGTTGAAGTCGCTGAGGATTTACACAGTCAATGACATAAGAGCTATTATAAATGATTACTTTTCTGCTGAGGACGGAAAGGGAACTGGAATTTTTTCAGAATTTCTTGATACGTTGTTGTACGGCATTAGGTACTCAATTGTTGAAGGATTCGGCGAAAGTTTAGATATGTTGTTGGATATTTTTCAAGCGTTAATTTCAACTATGCGGGGAATAAATGTTTTAATCGATTACGCTGAAACACTAACTAAGCTGGTCGATTTGCTAAAAGGTCGTCTGGATCTAATTCTTCAGTATCTCGTAAAGCTCATGAATAAAACATTTGATTTTGACAGACTAGAAGCATTGTTATCAAAATTGAGCTTTGGAAATATCGTAAACGAAGCTGGTTCAAACATTTGGGATTTTCTTAAAGAATTGATAGGGACATTAGGCTCTTCGCTTAAGGATATTCTTGATTTTCTAAACAATTTATTAGATAAAATCATAGCTCTAATAGTTCCCGAAAATCTTGATTTCCTTGACCATGAGTGGACGGGTGTTTCTGATAAGATTCAACTGAAATTCAGTTTCATTTTTGATTCAGTTTCAAGTATTAAAAATCTTTTCTCAGGCTCTCAAAAGTCATTTGAAGACTTAGACGTCGATTTCGGCTCTAGTCAGCTTGCTGGTAACACGATTGCGATAGGGACAGTTAAATTGCCAATGAGCCACTTGAATAAATTCCTTGCAGTTGTGAAGCCATTCGCCAACGGTGGGATATTATTATGGTTTTTAATTGACATGTATCGCTGGATACATGAAAGAAACGCGGTGGTTGAATAATGCTTTTAGAATTAGTTTTTAAGCTGATTTTTGGTTTAGTTGATATTGTTATCTCTTTAATTCCTACGTTTGATTTTGGCATAGATATGGGCATGTTGAACCCGCTTCGTGACCTGTTCGCTTTCTTAGATAATGCGGTCAGTGTTTCATTAATTTTATCGATATTGGGCTTATATATTCTAAGAGACAACTTCACGTTAATCAAAAATATTTTCTTTGCTGTCGTTCGAAAAATTCCATTTGTGAAGTAAAGAGATTCGCTCGCGAATCCTTTACTCACAATGAATTTTTAACGAATAAGAAAATTTAGGAAAGGAGAAATTGACCTTGAAAATATTTCAATTCATAAAATATAAAGCTGTCGATTCTGCTAAACGAATCAAGTTAATGCGTGCAGGCATTAAACCGTTTCAGGAATACGGCTTACGTTTGTACTCAGGCTGTCAAGGTAGCGGGAAAACGTCTAGTATGGTCGAGCAGCTCGAACGTTATAGAGCGCAATATAAAGACATATTCATAGCGACGAACTTCGGTTATCGATACGAAGATATGAGTTTAAGCACGCTGGACGATTTAGTTGACTTGCCGAAGCTGGTCAGGGAACAGGGGTATAACGGTCTTGTGATTGGCTGGGACGAGATTCAAAATGATTTTGACAATACAGTGCGTACATTTCCAGTAACGATACTGCGAACAATTACCCAGCAGAGAAAACAGGCAATTAAAATATTGGCGACAAGTCAGGTATTCACTAGAGTTGCTAAGCCTATCAGGGAACAGACTTTTGAGGTCGTTCAATGTCGTACATTGCTGGGGCGCTGGGTCTTTCAGAAATGGTATGACCCTGTCGAATATGAGTATTATATAGCGAATGCGAATAAAGATTCGAAGCTACCTGTCAAGTCAAAATATAACTATATTCAAACGGACGATATGAGAGAGTTGTATGATTCCTATGCGGTGATTGACAACTTATCTCGGCATCAGGAACAGCCGATTGAGGAACGTTTTGAGGAAGCTGTGAAAGTACGCAAACTCATTGACGATAATGAAGTTTTGTTGTTGATAGATTCATGATTACGCCTTATGATTTCGTGTATTTTGAACGGCTTTACAGCTATGAGGCGTTGAGAAATGAACGTGGATACTCGGAAGGTAGACAAGGCCGCATATTGCACGTTAGGCTACCTAAAACAAGTATGAAATTGAGCTTCATTCTTAATCATAAAATCGAACTGCCCGAACTGAAGAAAAATGCAAAGTTAGTTTTGACTGTTGACCTTTTTCACCGAGGAAAAAACAAACGAGCAGAAACGAAAATAATTGCTGTCGATTTATATGAATAATCAACGGTCAGGCGAATTGGGAAGGGACTTCCGAATTTGTCGGGCTGTTGCCTCGTCAAAGCGGTTGCGCTTGACGACTAAAACGGAGATAGGAAGGGCGGACAAAATGAAAAATTACGAGGAAATTTTCGCAAGTGGGGGGTCTAGTAACACCCCCCTACACTCTACATCTAGGAACCCTCTTGAGGCTTGCGTTGACTGGTTTTCTGTGACTTTTAAGGGAAATATTTTTTCGAATGGTTTATGCGATATGCTTCACCTGTCTGTTGACGATTTCGAATGTAAAAAACTTGCTGATTCTAACGAATATGAATATATGTATAAATTCGAGAACTTTATAACGGTTATGATTAGAAATGACAATCCGCAAGGCACAAAAAAAGCCCTGACACACTTGGACGTGAAAGGACAGGGCTGTCGGTTTTTAGAGAATAATTGGAAAGGTCTAACTTGGATTGATTTCTTTAATCTAATCAAATCAGCTTTCACAATTCATCACATAACACGTTTAGACGTAGCCATTGACGATTATGTGAATTGTTTAAATATTAACACATTACATCGTAAAATGCGACAAAAACATTTCAGAAGCAGTGCTGGCACTCGTTCATGGAGATACATTGAAAACGGAGATATGCAACATAAATCTGAAATTTCAGGACAAACTTTGTATATCGGTAAAGGTGACGTTGAATTTCGTTTTTATGATAAACTCGCACAACTCGTAAATTCTCAGGGTGTTGATTTAGACAAAAGTATTGATTTCTGGAATCGTTATGAAATCCAGTTAAGACAAGAACGGGCGCAAGTGGTCATGAATATGGTTGCTGCTGGTAACTTAGAAATAGGTGAGCTAGCTAAATCGATTATGGCGGAATACTTAGCGTTCTTAATTCCAAATAAAAGTGATTCAAATAAAAGTCGCTGGAAAGTGTGTGATTTTTGGTCTAACTTCTTAGGCGAAGTTAAAGGCGTACGTTTGACAATGCAACCGCTGGAAAAATCAGTCTATCGCACTAGAAGCTGGGTTGAAAGTCAAGTCTCGGTATCAATGGCAATTTTAGAGGATTGTTTTGGTAGTCAGTTCGTAACTAATATTGCTGAGGACGGGCGAAAAAGAATGACTAAACAGCACAAACAAATGATAAAGAGCTTTAGAGTAAATGAACAGGGAAAACTTGATTTTATTGAAAATGACAAGCTAGATCAAAAAAACAGGATACGTGAAGCATTTAATGAACGTGATTATCTAGAAAGCTTCGGTTAACTTTGATTGCTGACACCGTAGGTGACACATAAAGCCTATAGTGTCAGTATTTCATTAATTTACTAGTTTACATAATATACATTATACAAAGTTGTGGAATGAAGGTGCTTGTCAAGATTAAATGCAACATCTTAAGTAAATCTTAATAAAATTCTTAATAGTTTTCATTATACAATTTTGTTCCTCTTCATGTTTTAGCGTATTCCAAATGGAATTTATGATTCGCTGACTTCCATTTGAATAGCTTTCTCGGCCGATCATTGATTTCATTTGTGGATTGATCGATCTTTATCTGAGATACCTTGTTGAAGTCTGTAGGCTTTGGAAAATACTCTCTGAGCAGTCCGTTGTGATATTCATTTGACCCACGTTCGTGTGGCGCATATGGATGCGCATAATACGTTTTAATACCATAGGTATTCTCCATGTGTTTCACATTACTGAAGTTCACAAATTCAGTTCCACGATCACAAGTGATTGATTTCACTCCAGTTGGATACATTTCAACCAAACGTTCCATAGCAGCCAACATACAAGTACTGTCTTTTCGAGTCATTTTAATTGCCACATAGTGGCGTGATTTGCGTTCTACGAATGTAGCTAGACAAGTCTCTACACCACGCTTAGAAAGCACTGTATCAGCTTCCCAGTGACCAAAATCAGTTCTTAAAATAGTTGCTTCAGGCCGGTCAGTGACCAGACGATTCTCGTAGAATTGCGGTGATGGGGTTTTCTTCAGTAATCTACCGCTATATTTTCTCCGATACCTCTTCCCTTTCAGTCGCAGCTTCTTTATTGGAAACTTGATCAAACCGGAGTAAATCCAGTTATAGATGGTATTTGTAGACACATTGATACTGCGCACGCCATGAGCGATTTGCTCCGGAGAGTATTTTTTCTTCAGGTATTTCAAAATGGTTTTTGTATTATGTACTGTTGCTTTAGTAGTGGTTCCGCAGTTTCTTTTTCTCATGCCGGCCAAATTACCGGCACTTGAAGCCTGGTAGCGCAATGCTGCCAGGCTGTTTGCTTTTCTCTCTTCACTGTTTCTCCGGATTTCTCGGGAAATTGTTGAGCGATGCTGATCTAAACGTCGAGCTATTTCAGCTTGTGATAAGCCTTCGTCTAAATATGCTTCAATTTTTCCACGTTCTTCGGCTGTAAGATGATTGTATGACATTTTTCACTCCTAATTGTGAACTTCTACATTTTCTACATATAGAAATTTCGAATGTATTCTCCGTAAACACTTAAAAATGGATTGACCTCACCAATAGCTGAAAAAGTGAGAAAATGTTGCCCTTTATATTCTTTTTCTAACTTTATAAATTGTGTGGGTTCCTTTTCTGATAGCCACTTAAGAGCCATATTTAATGAATTATTTTTTGGGAGTTTAAGTTTTGTAGCGACTAAAAGAAATCGAAAAATACTGTAAAAGTATCTAAAGGGATAAGCAAACTTTTGATACTGATTCTCTGATAAAAATAAACTGTTTTTTAAAAAAAAGTCGAGAATCTTGTCAATCGCATTATCAGTTTCTTTAATTAAATCTGAAGAAGCAGTGTTCTCTCGGAAAGAAATTAAGCCTTCTAAAACACAAATAGTTGAGTGGGGATCACCATTACTTTGATCGTACCAAGTAAATCCTCCGTCTTTTTTTTGTTTGGATAAAATTGAAAGAACTAATTTTTTTAGGTTGTTTAGTTGTGGCAGAAAATAGCTAGAGTAATTTAGAATCATTCCGTCTACACAAATATCACTTGGAATATTGGATTTTGCTAGATTTAATCCACCTTCAGGAAGTTGACAATCTTTAAACATTTTTACCACCATTTCTTGACATGCTGGGTAATCGAATGGAAGACCAATTTCCTTTAGCTGAAGTAATGTGTAATGAGTCGATGTCCATTTTGGTTGATAGTAATAAGTTCCCCAGTGTCCATTTTCATTTTGTTTACTTAGTAAATATTTGCCATATCCTTCTAAAGGTATTCGAGACTGTTTCTCCTGATCGATTATCCCACATAGTAATTTGTCATAGGTGTATTGAACAGAGACGTCTTGTTTATCTAACCAATTTGAAAATGAAATCATGAATGTTTCCCTCCCTTTGCCAATTTTAATTATCTCATGCTTGTATATATTATTCTATAAAATATAACAAAAACACCCAACAAGAGTATGCTGAGTGTTGCATTTTATTCTGACATGTAGGAGTTGTGGAATGAAGGTGCTTGTCAAGTTTAAGGTTTTTTTGTCCGGTTGTTGATTTCATTTACTGATTCATCAATTCTTGCCTTTGATATTTTGTTAAAATCTGTTGGTTTTAGGAAATATTCACTTAGTAGTCCATTGTGGTGTTCATTTGAACCTTGTTCATGTAGTGCATTTGTAGACACATTGATGCTACGTACACCATGAGCAATCTGTTCTGGAGAGTATTTCTTTTTTTATATTTAAAATAGTTTTCGTATTACATACAATTACTTTTGTAGTTGTTCCGCAGTTTCCTTTTCTTATTCTAGCTAAATTACTGGCACTTGAAGCCTGGTAGCGCAATGCTGCCAGGCTGTTTGCTTTTCTCTCTTCACTGTTTCTCCGAGTCCCTCTCGATATTGTTGATTGATGTCGGTCTAATCGAAGTGCTATTTCAGTTTAAGTCAATCCTTCATCTAGGAAAGCTTCAATTCTTCAGATGTTAAGTGTGTATATTATTGACTCAAATTCATATTTTGAAGCTTCTTTTTTTTATTAATTAGGAATTGTATACAGAGAGAAAGTGGTCAAAAATTATTGGTTGTATTAATGGATAAGTCCAATTAATGGGTTTTTCTTGAATAAAAAAATTTTCTCAATCTCGTATTCTAATTGAGCTTTTCTTTCAAAAATCTCTGCAAAAAAGACCATTCCATAGTCTTCAAGGCTATGTTCCCCCTTTTTCACACCGTATATAAATAACGGTTTTATCGAGTAATTAGTTGCTCCAGTCTCTTCATATAGTTCTCTTCTGGCACACTCTTCAATAGATTCATTATTCTCCCTATGTCCCCCAGGAATCTCTAAAGAGTCACGTTGTCTGTGTTTAACAAAAACATATTTGCTGTTTGATTTGGCAATAATCACTGAGAAGTCAATCAAATGATCTGGTTTTTCAGCTAGTTTATAACAAGCCACTTTTAGCATAAAATTTCGACTCCTTTTATAAATTGTATTACTTTTATTATAACAAAACCATCTTACGGAAGATTGGAGTTTGTTGCATTTTATTCTGACATGTAGGAGTTGTTTGTTTGGAAATGCTTTTCATTGAATAACGTTATTTTCATGTTTTACCGTATTCCAAATGGAATTTATAATTCTCCGTTTCATAGTTGTATAACCATTAGAATTGTAGTGATTCGAAAACTTTAAATTACTTGATGCAAAACATACGATATGCCTTGTAAGACAGTGCATAACTTCCTGCAACGAGCACAGTTATAGGGAATAGCAGCACTAGAACAATATTAGATTGCCCGAAAGCAACAGCTAAAAATATGATACCTGTGCCACAAATTATAAAAAGTACCCCAACCCATTTTTGAGAATGTATCCAAATCTTTTCGCTACTAAGACTCCATATGTTTTTGAAACCAAAGTTACTTCCAAAAGAAGCTCTTGGAATTTGGTTTCCGTAAAAGATAAGTAATACTCCAATAAAATACACGGGTAACTGGATGATCAATTTGTTATTAGAGTATGTTGTAAGATTACTCTCAATTATTCCATTAATAAGCACCCATGTTAACAATGCTTGAAAAGAAATAATAATTGTAGTTGCTAAGGCAGAAATGAATTTCGAATTTTTCTCTGACAGTTTACATTTTGAGAGCCAGTAGTGGAAAAACCAGCCAATGATTACAGGGATAATCACATAGAGAATAATCTCGTAGCGGCTTCCATAGCGAGCAGGTCCCCCGTCACTCCCGTACTGCCATAAAAATGAGTCGGACATAATGGGTAAAAAGGCTAATAGTATTAACGGTGTCGTAGAAACTATGCGTAAAATTATTAATCGAGTTTTCATTTTTGTTTTTCTCCTTTTATTGATTGTAACCAAACTATCAAGTTATCAAAAACCGTTGTATTTAGCTCATAGTAAACAAAATTCTTATATTTGCTCTCGTAAACAAGATTTGCCTTTTTCAAAATATTCAAATGATATGAAATAGCTGGTTGAGTTACATGGAAATGACTTGCAATATCTCCAGCAGACAGTTTTCCCCCTTTTAATAAGTCTAATATTTCACGACGAATTGGAACTGCTAAGGCTTTAAAACTTTCAGAAATACTCATGAGACTTCTCCTTGCAATCTATTTAAACTGTTGTTTAATTAGATTGTATCAAAAAAGCATTTTCAAATCAATTCTATTTAAATGTCTTTTTATAAAGAGTTGCAAAGCTAATGAATGGAAACACTCATTTAATAACAAAAACACCCAACAGAGAAATGCTGAGTGTTGCATTTTATTCTGACATGTAGGAGTTGTGGAATACAACGATTATAAAGATCATCCCTAACAACTTTTCCAAAATTCTACTTGATAACCAGTTTTTTCTCTAATTGATTTTCGAAGCTTCTAAAACAGCTAATTCCACAAATTAACTGTCAGAGCTATTCTTTACTTCAGCAATTGTTTTTCCTGTCCAATTTTTAAAAGCTCTAGCAAAGGAACTGATTTCTGTGTAGCCTACTAAATAAGCAATATCTATCGTTGGCAAAGAAGTTTTTTTCAAATAATGAGTTGCTAAATGCTCTTGAGCTATTTTCAATTGGGTATTGAATGTGGTTTGCTCAGCCTTTAATTTTCTTTGGAGGCTGCGTGGACTCAGCCCTAAAGTATTGCTGATATTTTCCAAGGTAAACTGTCCGCTGGGTATTGCCGAGAACAACTCTTTTTGAACGTAATCTGAAAAGGAATCAACTGTCGAAAGCTCTTCCATCCTTCTCTTAAGTTCAGGTTCTAAAAAATCAAGCATAGTGTTATTTTGAGTGTAAAATGGTTTTTCCAAATCTTTTTGAGAAAAACACAATTCATTTTTTTTACTCAATCGAACATTTGAACCAGTCATAAAATTGAGTGATTCGCCATACCTGTAAGGTCCTTTTATCTCAGTTGGCATAATCGTTGGATCTTTTGTTCCAGTCCTTAATAAGCTAATTAACAGCAGCTGCTCATTTAGTAATGCGAACCTAGGCAATACGTTGTTTTCCTCGAGATAAGAAAAACGAATTACTTGTTGTTGAACAGATTGCTGTATTTCTACCTTAACAGGACCAACTAGTCTTTTATACGCAGCAAAACGCTGAATTGCTTCTCTCCCATTTTTAGAAGATAATGCTGCATAAAAAGGAGGTAAAAAAGTATGAATCGATTCGATTTGGCTAAAAGCCAAAAGCTGGGAATCTGTTACTATTCGATCAAATTCTTGGAGCAGCTTGTAATAATCAGTTGAAGACAACTCTAGCTGCTCTTTCCAAAGTAAATTGGGAATACTTGCACGCTTCAATAAATCATCCAAAGGTAAATCCAGTCCGCGGATAAATTCTTGAAATTGTTTGGAAATTATCAATTTCATAATCAGGAATCCTTTCTTAAAACGTTAACTTACATTTTTAACAATTATATCAAATAATCGATCAGGTAGAATTGTTTTGAAAAAAACCAAAGGTTTAGCTCCAAAGCCTATCAGATATCGTGTTTTGGGCTTGCGCTTACTTATCGCCTTGCCAACAGTTTTTGCGATAATCATTGGGTCAGAAAATAAGTTGGAAGAATACTGTTTTTTCATCCCTTCAGCAACTTTAAAAGCAACTTCTTCATAGACTCCTCCTCGGGAAGACTCCTTCAGCTTGTTTGCTGCGATTATCCCCCAGTCCGTTTTAATTCCCCCAGGTTCGATAATCGATACATCAATACCAAATGGTTTCACTTCTAGCCTTAAAGCATCACTAAAAGCTTCAAGAGCATATTTTGTAGCGTGATACCATGCACCAAAGTATGTGGTCAATCGACCGCCCATTGAAGAAACATTGATAATTCTGCCAAAGTGCTGTTTTCTCATGTGCGGCAGCACTAGTTGAGTAAGCCGAGCTAAACCAAATAGATTTACTTCAAACTGATTTTTAGCTTCTTGAATAGAAACATCTTCAATTGCACCATAGGAACCATATCCAGCATTATTGATTAAGATATCAATTCTGTTTTCCTTACTTATAATCTGGAAAATTGCATTAGTCATTGACTCTTCATTTGTGATATCTAAAAAAACTGCTTCCACCCCTAAAGAACGTAAAGGCTCTATCTTTTCTATCCTTCTAGCTGCCCCATATACTTTGTAGCCTTTTTGAGCTAATAATTCAGCTGTTTTATAGCCAATCCCACTACTGGCTCCAGTAATCAATACTACTTTTCTTTTCATTCTTCTTCTCTCCAATCCAACTTGATTGACTAAAGTATAAAGAAAACACATTTGAAAAAGAATGACAAATAACGACAATCTTATTGCAATAGACGACAAAAAAACTCGCGAAAAGATATTAAGTGGAGCACTCTATTTTGATTTATAATCAAGTATAGAAATAGCTTTTTTTGTTATTTGAAACAGTTGTTGGCGGAAAGCCTATTTCTGATATAATTAATTATCGATTATATTAGGAGGCGCCAGCTTATGGATCAATATCGAAAAGTTGCATCAGTATTAAAGGATATGAATATTGCCTTTGAAATTGTTGAACACCCGCCTGTTTTTACAACAGAGGAAGCAGATAGCTACATTGTTGGGATTCCAGGTGTTCGAACAAAATCCATGTTTTTAACAAATAAGAAAAAAACCGCGTATTATTTACTGATTATGGATGATTCAAAGCGTGTAGATATGAATAAATTCAAAGAAATGGTTGGAGAAACTCGTATTAAAATGGCTTCTTCAGAAAGCTTAATGGAGCAAATGCAGCTGTCTCCCGGCTCGGTTTCCATATTTGGTTTACTCAATAATAAACAAAAAAACATTCAAGTCTTCTTTGATCAGGCTATTCTTTCTGAAAAAAGAATGAGCTTTCATCCAAATATGAATACAAAAACTATATTTTTAGATACCTGTGCTGTTTTAACATTTGTAAAAGAAACAGGTTTTGATTATACAGCAATTGATTTATAGTGTTTTAATTTAGTTTTCACTTATATCAGCTTTCCAATGCCCTGCTAGCTCAATATATTGAACCTTTCTTAACTCATAGAAATGCCTTAAAAAGAGTGATTTTCCTTCCTTTTGATGTATTTTCAATTTAAGATTGTCCATTTAGATAGAAAGCAATCGCTCGTGCTATACTAGGGATAACAAGACTGGCTAGGAGGAATAAATCATGGAAAAATATCAAAAAGCAGCATGGATTAGCTGGTTTCTTTTATTTTTTTTGTTTGCTCAAGGAGTAGACTATGAGCTTACAGGTATTTCGGAATTAAGTATATCAAATAATCAATATTTAGTGTTATTCTTGTCATTTTGTTTATTGTTATCCTACGTCATCCCGATTACTGTCTCTGCACTATTTCTTTCAGTCAGGTGGAATCTGTCAGTTTTCTATTTTCTGATTTGCCTGTTGATAGGTGCTTTTGTTACCGGACAGCCAGCTGCGTATGGTAATGAGTTTTTGGGAAATGGATTAAATCAGCTATTCAGCTCAACTGAAACACTTAGCTCCTGGCTAGACGCATTGACTGCTCCAATCATTGAAGAAGGAATAAAAGGTCTTTGTGCAGTTATGTTATGGTTATTGGTAGGCAAGAAAGATATTAAAAGCGCGTTGCTCATTGGAATTGCTGTTGGTCTAGGATTTCAGATTATGGAGGATGTTTCCTACATCACTGAAAAAGCTGCAGCTGATTTTTCTCAGGTTATTCCAGAGGCAGTGAATCGAATCACAGGCTCTATCAGTTCCCATTGGTCTTATACCGGACTTTTTACTTTGGGAGCGGCCGGCGTTCTTTCTAAGCAATTGCGCAGCCGTTCTAGCTACTTCTATTTTTTCTTTCCAATAATTTTGCATTTTATTTGGAATTCACCAATCAATGAGCTTCCTTACATCTCCTCTTTATTGACTGCGTTGACATTGATTATCCTTCTGCAGCTGTATCTTAAACTTCAAAAAATGGAATACTAGATAATTTGTTGATAACCTATCGAATAAAATATTTCTTGTAGTCTTGAATGTATCTCTCTATTGTCCTTGGAGGTTTGTTCAAGACTTTCTCTGCTGTCGTTGTTACAGCTTTAGCATTTCCAAGCTGTGTAATGAGATAAAGCATCACCATCACATTTGCATAATCTTTAGGAATGCCCCGTTTGAGCATTGTGCGTCGAAACTTTAAAAGCCCGGGTTTACTATACGTGATAGGCATCTCCAGAATGCGAGTCATTTTCTGAGAAATCTCATCATAGGTCAATGCTTCCGGACCGGTAATATCTAATGTCTGATTTATATAGCTATGATCCATTAGACTAATAGCAGCAATTTCACCTATATCTCGAGTATCAATGAAACTTGTTTTAGCATGTCCTGCTGGGATAAACAAATCGTGATGCTTTTGAATATCTTCTCTATGAGTCGTGTTCAAATTCTGCATGAAAAAGCTTGGTCGAATAAAAGTAAATGGCAGCTCTAGTTCACGAATCATTTTTTCGATTTTATGATGAGGTGTGACTGGATTTTTTTCAACTCCTATTAATGATACAAAAACAATTTGGCTGATGTTTTGCTGCTTGGCAAACTGAAGAAACGGCAGCATGTCTTCCTTGGGCTTTGATAGTTGAGGCGGGCGGACAAAAAATACCTTACTTACCTGCTCGAATGCTTTTGGAAAAGTAGCTGAATCTAAAAAGTCAAAGGGACAAATCGTTATATTTTCAAAGACCCCTAGCATTTTTTTTGCTTTTTCAACATTGTGAACACCTGCTGTTACAGCAATATTTTCATGCATGGACAATGTCTCTACTAGCGGAAATCCTATGTTGCCTGTGCCGCCTACTACTAATATATGTTCCATCATTGTACTCCTTTTTCTGAGGATATAGTGTCCGCCTTATTAAGCTTTGTGAGAATCTTATTTAGCTGATCCTGCTCTACTAAAGACAACTTGCTCAGATAGTCAGTTAGCAGTCGATTGCTTATTTCTTCTCCTTTTTCTAAATACCCACGTCCATCTTTAGTTAATAGCAATAAATAGGATCTACTGTCGGATGGATTGGCTTGTCTAAGAATAATACCTTTTTTGATTAGCCGGTTAATAATTCCTGAAATTGTCGGCTTATCCATATCCAGATTTTTAGTTAATTTAACCGCAGTAGCTGAATTATTGTTGGAGGAAAGCTGACCAACTTGCTGAATGACTGCCCACTGTTGGACAGTGATACCAATAGAAGCAAGCGACAAATTCAATTCATAGCGAAGCTGCTTAGAGACGTTCATTAATAAATAGCCAGTATTCATCTTTACTGTTCCTCTCTCTATTTTTAGTTAGTATACTAACTAAAAATAGACTGTTTGTCAATAAAAAAAGCTTAAGCTATGATTATTAGTTAGTTCACAGCTTAAGCTTTTTAGTCTATCTACCGTTACGTGGATAATAATGAATTAGTTTCTGCTGGACTTTTCATTTCAGCGAGATAAAAAAACGTAGATTCTCAGAGCCATCATCCGGATCAGTATATTTCTCCTTCAGCTTCCCTCCATTTGCTTTAATGACTGCAATTGATCCGAGATTGCTTTCTTCACAAATAATCAGCAGCTCTTCATAGCTTTTAGTTCTACAGTAGTCCAGGATTAACGCCAGCATTTCTTTTCCATAGCCCTTTTTTCGTTCTTCCGGAAAAATGCAGTAGCCAATATGACCACCATATTTTTTTAAATAGTCGTTAAGGTAATGACGAACATCAATCATGCCAATCAGCTGGTTATCTTGCTTTCGAACAGCCAAAAAAGTATCTGAGGGCACTAATGTATCGTGGGCTCCCTCTTTCAGCTGTACTAATGTCTCAATCCATTCTTCAATCGTTTCAGCATTCCTAAGACCATTTGAACCATTCATTGTATCATTGGACTTGATAAAAGCTGCTCTGAAGTCTTCTAATTGCTGCTGAAACGCCATTTCTGGAAAGATAAGTTTGATTCTATTCACAATCACCACTTCTTTCTAATAGTCACATAGTTTTTTTATTTTATAGTATGCAGCTACTCATCTACTAGTATCTGAGTCTCTGAGTAAAGTTCAATCCATTGGTTACTCAGCCATAACTCAATCTCGCTGAAACAGTGGACATCTTTTGCCGGTTTTTGAAATAAAATAATACGGATTGTTTTATTATGGAGCAATTTTTGAGCTACAGCATAAGCTAACTCAGAAAAACCAGCAGCGCCAATATAGCCCTCTACTCCATTCTTTTTCTTATTCAGCAAAAATAAAACATCAGTTGCTTCAATGCTTTGAAAAAAATGTTTAAATAATTCCGGATATTCTTGCTGCAAATCTTCACATGGTTTTGGATAGTCCAGCACTGTATAGTTATGTTGTTTAAATTTTTTTATCCAGAAAGCATAGTCTTTCTGCTGAGAAACACTACCAGATATTACAATTTTCATACAATCCCCCACTATGTTTTTTTCAAAGCTGCTAATAGAAATAGCGTATAAAAAAAGCCGGTCGGAACTTTTTTACTCTAATTCTAAATAGCAGGCAAGATAAAAATATTTTTTTCGACAATAAGCCGGAAGTCATCAAAAATCGTGAAACAATTTTCGTGACTTCCGGCTTATTTCTTGAAGCTGAACTTTTTTGATTCAGCCTCTTCTAGCTGTTTTAGTTTTTATACTTGTTAAGTCTGCAGCTGATTTGATTGTTACTTAAGAATGCTTCGACTATTTACTTTTTGAAAATGTGTAGTAATCAAACTGTATCTGCTCTTCAAAGCCCAGTGCCTGATACAAATGGACAGCATTAGCATTCTCTGTTTCAACTTCCAGATAAACCTTTTTTGGTTCATTATTCATGATATCTTGAAGTGCAGTCGTTAAAACTTTTCGGCCAATCCCTTGCCCCCGTAACTGTTCTTTTACGACGAAGCCGTAAATCCCAAAAACGTTATCTGATTCATCAATCCGTAAGCTTGAAAGAATTGTATCGTCTTTTTTATAGAGTAGAAATCGCTCTAAATCTTCACGAGCTAGTTCAAAGTCTTCTCCATCGTTTAAAAAACGTCCTAGTTCTTTTGCGTCAGCTGTTTCTCCGCTTACAAGAGGGACTCTTGTAACATCAACCTGATTGAATTTTTCAAAGGATAGGGTCATATAGAATTCGGAGAAATCATAGGTGCAGTCTGCTGCCGCAAGGTAGTCCTGCATAATTTGATGCTTGTGGTCAAGAATAACCACAAATTGATTCATCGGTTTATCCTCTATATATGAATAAAGAGAGTCAATAATTTGTTCAAATACTGGTTGTGATTTTTCCAGCATAATCGTGACTTCCAGCTCTTCAGGATCATATGAAGTCAAAACACCATAGGCTGTCAACTGCTTATCAGTCCAAAACAGTAAATGTTTTGTATGCTTGTTTTCTGCTAGATAATCTAAGTCCAGCTTATGTGCGATTCCTTTTTTCTCCAGGGATACTCTTAGTGCCTCAATAGCTGTTTGTTCATTTGTGTCTAATTTTTCCTTTACATAAATGGTTTGCGTCAAAAAAATTCCTCCTAGTAAGTTGTTTTGGCTTTTCTATTATGGATTTGTTCAATCGTTTGATTGTCATCATAACTTCACCTGCTTCTTTCTTCTTGGTTTTAGCCAAATACTGTACTTTTTATAGGATCCTGAATTTTCGTATGGCTAAACGAAAATCTCAACCCTCAATGAATTTTTCTCCACATTCAACACTCCTAACAATTTAATAGGTAAACCCAGTAAAAGGTTGAACAGAAAATAGATTTCTACCTTGTACCTTCTAAGGATTCACATAAATTTATTATCTCAGCAACAATTAAAAAAGTCTATACCTTAATCAAAAAAAGAATTTGAACGGTATGGACTTTTCGTGCTGCAATAAACAAGATGTATTTATTCACAATCTCTTCTTTTTAATGCGGCTTTATTTCAGCATCAATTAGCTGAAACAGCCAATGATGAATATCAGAAAAGTCAAAACCAAGAGTATGAGCTTTTTCTGTATTTATACTATATTCAGGTGTGCCATTGTAAGGAGCGGCAGTTGCAAAGGGATTTAATAAAATGCCTTTGCCTGTCTGAGTGCTAATATAGTCAGAAACATTTTTTACCGAAACTGTTCCTTTAGAGGCACCATTTATTGCACCTGTAAATGAACAAGTACTTAAAAAAGCTAAAAATGCTCCAGCTTCTTCTGAGCTGACGAAGCTCATTTGGTTCTCAAAGTTATCACAGTGTACAGGTTGCTGATTAAGGGTATGTTGAATATAAAACCGCAGTCGTTTTGTATAGTCATCTAATCCGACGACGTAAGGAAAACGGACAATCACTGCATCAACGGAAGCATATTTCTGCGTGAGAATACGCTCTAGGGAACGTTTACCTTCTGCATAATCAGTTTCGTCTCTGTTAACTAATCTATAAGGCTGATCTGAACTATCAAAGTCTTCTTCCACTGTATTCAGATGGAGTACTGGATAAACAGCTGTCGATGAAGTAACAATATATCTATGACAATGAATGGATGACAATAGATTATCTACATCAACAGAAGTATACGCAATATTATCATAAACAACATCAAATGCTGAGTCGCTCAATGTTTTTTGAATACTTTCCTTGCTTGTCCGGTCAAACACAATTCGTTTAACCTGATTGCCAAAAGAATCCTTAGTAACGCCCCTGGTGGCTAAGGTGACATTTTCTCCACTGGATAGCAGCTGTTGTACCAAATGTTTTCCAAAAAAACGGGTTCCGCCCAATACTAAAATATTTTTACTCATTAGCTATTTCCTCCCCATGCTTTTTACTGTAATTTGCTATCGAACTATCTCTACATCTTTTCTCTCTGTTATTTTAGTCTACCATCAAGATTTTATGTTAGAAAGCGTCTAATGAATTTTATTATAAAGAAGTTTCTCTTCTTTGACACTTTCATTAAAAACTATAATAATCAAAAAAATTAATGTTTTTCTTGCCTTGAAGTGGACTTCAGGGTTTATGATAGAGTTATAAAAATTTAGTAGTGGATAAGGAAAAATAGTGAAAGGGTGAAACTAATGACCAAACATCTATATTTGATGCGCCACGGAGAGACCTTGTTTAATCAACAGAAAAAGATACAGGGCTGGTGCGACTCTCCTTTGACGGAAAAAGGCAAACAGCAGGCAGTAATTGCTGGCAGTTATTTTTCTGAGAGAAATATCACGTTCGACGGAGCTTATGCATCAACTTCTGAACGGGCTTGTGATACATTAGAGCTTATCACTCATCAACAATATACGCGGTTGAAAGGATTGAAGGAATGGAATTTTGGCGCAATGGAAGCGGAGCATGAATATTTAAACCCGCCTCTCCCCTATGGCAATTTCTTTACTGCATATGGCGGAGAAGAAGAACAACAATTTAAAAAAAGAGTATCTGATACCTTATTAAAAGTTATGCAGGAAGAGACCGGTAAGACTATTTTAGCTGTTTCTCATGGTGCATCCTGTCGTCAGTTTATGAGAAACTGGCAGCATACCAGCCAAGTTGACCAACAAGGACGGATTGGCAACTGTTGTATTTTGAAGTTTGCTTTTGAAAATGATACCTTCGAGCTGTTGGAAATAATCAATCATGATTTTTCCGGATTATAAAACGACCGGCTTTTTATAACAGCTTCTAATTAAATAGAAATAATGGTCAGTTCTATTCTGTACAAGGCAGCTGAAATTTTAGGAGGGACAAAGGAAATGAACATTAAACAAGCGGCAGAGATGTTTGATTTAACAGTTGAGGCTATTCGCTATTATGAACGTGTAGGAGTCATACCACCCGTAAAAAGAGATAAAAATGGCTATCGAGTCTTTACCAAACGTGATTTAAACTGGATATTTCTAGCAAAAAGTCTGCGCAATGCGGGATTGTCAATAGAATCTTTGATAGAATTTGCGTCTCTTTCTCAACTAGAGGGAGATGAACGGCTGGCACAAAAAGATATTCTCAAAGAACAGCTCAATGAGCTGGATGAGAAAATTACAGAAATGACGAAAGTCAGAGAACTGCTTCAATATAAAATTGAAACCTACGACGACCATATTGCCAAGTTTCGAACTGGAAATTTATCAGATGATGAAATCGAGGAATTATGGAAGATGAAGCATTTCAAAAAGAAAACAGACATGGAGGAAGAATAATGAAAGCAATAAAGATGAATAACGGTGTAGAAATCCCTGTTCTTGGTTTTGGAACCTATCAAATTACTGATTTTCAGGAGGCAGAAGCAGCTGTCTTAGCAGCGCTACAGGCAGGTTATCGTCATATTGATACTGCTCAATCATATATGAATGAAGAAGCAGTTGGTCGCGGACTAGCTAAATCTGGTATTCCTAGAGAAGAATTGTTTGTCACAACAAAAATTTGGGTAGAAAATGTATCGTATGAAGGAGTTAAAACCTCTTTCCAACAGTCCCTTGACCGCTTAAAACTTGAATACATTGATTTATTACTGCTTCACCAGCCGTATAACGATGTTTATGGTGCGTGGCGTGCTATGGAAGAGCTTCTGGCAGAAAACAAGGTGCGCTCAATCGGCATCTCTAATTTTGCAGTAGACCGGGCAGTTGACTTGGCCGAATTTAATGAGGTTACTCCTCAGATTAATCAGCTTGAAATCAATCCTTTTCATCAACAGACTAGAAATATTCAAGCATTGAGAGAAGAAAATATTCTTCCAGAAGCGTGGGCTCCCTTTGCAGAAGGAAAAAATGATATCTTCAAGAATGAAGTGCTTGTTGGAATCGGTCAAAAGTATCATAAATCTGTTGCTCAGGTAATTATCCGCTGGCTGATAGAACAGGATATTGTGGTATTGGCAAAATCTGTAAAACCAGAACGGATGGCAGAGAATCTTGATGTCTTTGACTTTTCATTAACAGATGAAGATAAGCAAGCAATTGCTGCACTGGATGCGGGTGAAAGCCAATTCTTCTCTCATGCAGATCCTGCCATGATTAAATGGATGGCAAGTAGAAAATTAGATATTTAAAATTAAACGGCTAGTAGTTTAGAAAATAGAGTAAACAAAAGGTATCCATCATTCAGAAAACACATGTAGTAGAAAAAAACGACTTAGAAAGGCACTGTTCTCGTTGTCCTCTCTAAGCTGTTTTTATTAGGCGGAAAACCAGAACCAGTTTATTCTTTATGATAATACATCCTTGTTAGTCCAGCCCCGCCCTGCTCTTTCACTAGACATAGAAATTCCCAATGATATTTTTCATAAAAAGTAGTATGGTCTGTAATAAGATAAAGAAAATCAATCCCTTTTTTCTTCATATCCTTACAAGTAAAGTCAAGTAATTCTCCAGCAATACTCAATCCCCGATAGTCTTTCTCTACGAAGACTGCACAAATATTAGGAGTTAAATCTTTTCGCTCATGAAAATCATTCTCTATCACACCTAAGCCGGCAATGATTTTCTTGTTAGCCACCACAACATACCATTGAGGGACAGCCCTTTCCTCTATTAGACTGGCTTGCATACTTTCCCTATAGATAGCAGCAGGAATCCCCCATTTCTCATGGAACCAATCAGCTGCGTCATTGATTAATTCAGGAGCTGCTGAAATATTTCTGATTACCCATGTACCCATAACGGCTCCCTTCCGTTAAATTTTTACGATGCTAACTGTTTAAGCAGAATCAAATCTGTCTGCTTGTCATCTCCCATATAAAAGTCGTGGGAGCCGTATTCCAGAAACCCCATTTTTTCATAGAAGACTTTAGCAGCATCGTTTTTCTCCCAAACACCTAGCCAAATGCTGGTTTTCTTTTGAGCGTTTGCTGTTTTAACAGCCGTTTCAATCAGTTTCTTGCCGAGCCCTTTTCGTTTAAAAGCAGCTCGAATATAGATCCGTTCCACTTCTAGAGCATTTTTGTCAATTGGCTCCGTTTGAGCATCACCGCTGTTCAGTTTCATATAGCCTGCTAACTGCGTATCCTCATAAATAAAATAGAACTGAGACAAAGGATTCACCAGTTCTTTTGCAAGCTTTTCACGGTTATAAGCTTCCTTTAAGTAAACTGCCATATTTTCCCCTGTATTGTAAGCTCCAAAGGTATCCGAATAGGTTTCGATACTGATTTTCTGCAGTAATTCTAAATCCTCTGAAGTACATTTTCTTAGCTGGTTCATTTTTTAGCTCCTTTATAAATAGTTTCGTTTTTGTCCTTGTTTTAATTGTTCCCAATCGTTTGCCACATTTTTCTTCACTTTTTCTAAAAGCTGGGATAACTGTATTCTCTCTGCAGCACTTAGTCCGTCTAGTGCAATTTGGTTCGAGTATTGATTTTCTTTGATAATGATTGCAGCAATTTTCTCTCCCTTTACAGTCGGAAACAGCTTCTTTATCTTCTTGTTTTTTTCATCAAGCTGCTTTTCAATCAGCGCATTAGCCTCTAACTTTGATACCGCTCTGGCAACAGTCGTCCGGTCTACTTTAATCAAATCAGCCAGCCTGTCCTGAATAATACCAGGATTTTCAACAATTCTAACTAGATAAAGATACTGCCCTCTGGTTAAGTTAAACTCTCTAAATTCTACATTGGCTATTGCATCCAGTGATCGATAAATCAAACCGATATCTCTCAATACATCAATCATAGTCAGCCTGCTTTCTTTTATTTCGTTATCTTGATAATACAATATTTTTGTTGCATATACAACAAAAACCTTCAAATTACTCAGTCTAGACTAATAATTAAAGGTTTTTGTTATTTTACATATTTTTGTTGAACAGTTCAATTTCTTTTTTTAGTCTGTTTAACAACATAAGCTCTTTTTGATACAGACTGTAAATCACTTCACTAAGTTCGAGAAGCGCTGAAACATTGCCATTTTCAGAAAGTACCCATAAACTATCAGCCAACCTGTCCCATTGCTGCGCCAGTTCAACAAAAGCATTTCCTATTTCTGCTAAAATCGGCTGCCTCAGCAAGTTGCTGCTTTCAATTAGAAATGTGCCGAAAAGCTTTCTGAAAACCCCCCCGCCTGTCCCTCCCCGGTGATTAATTTGGAAATAATTAGTGACCGCAGCTAATTGAAGTTTTTGCGAATCAAATTTGCTCCAACGTTTGATTTCTCTAGAAAATTTTTCAATCCCGGATATTCCTTTTAATTTTGCTTCTGGAAAGAGCATCCTCTCGCAAGTGTTGCTAATTGCCTGAATCAGCATGTGTTCAGTTACTCCTTTGAAATTACTTAAGTCAAAGCTTACTGCCTGATTATTGGCCGGAAATGGCCGATGCCTGCTGCTTCTGGCACACTTTATTTCCTCAAAACCAACTAAGTGATAATCACTACCCATTAATCCTTTCGGGGTATGAATCGGCTGGCTGGTTTGATCTCGGTCGCTGACATAAAAAAGTTCATTTTCATCATCGTATCCGAAAAGTACAATGCTATGCCCGCCGAAATGACCTGCATCCTCCATTTGTAGATAGTTAAGATAAGCCATATCCACATAAATCAGTAATGGGTGCCCTGAGGATAACTCTTTTTTTGCAGCGGCTTCAGCTTTCTCAGCAATCCTGCTTTTCTTGATTTGTACGTCGATTCCCAGGTTCTTTGCTAAAATTTTCTCAAAATCAATCGTTTTTGAACGTCCAGAAACTAATGGTGCGTGAGCTAAATTTACATAGGTAAAATCCAGTCCTTCTCCTAACCCAAAAATCATCGCTTCTGTCATTGGATGTCCGTAATAAGCAAAAACCTGCTTAACTGCATTAGTAATACAATGATGCCCTCCTTGGGGCACAAACTCCTCCAAAACAACTTTCATCCTACTTCATCCCTTCCTTTAATTTGATGAGTTAAGTCTATACTCTGATGTAGGAAGAGAGTCAAGCAAAAAAGAAACCAGCCTTCAGTCAAATTCTGAAAACTGGTTTAACTATGTAAAACACATAGTAGCTATAACTGTTAGCCAGAGAACATTGATTCCTTAAAACGTAAAATGCTTTCATCGGCATTCACTTCACAAACAACGCCGTAGGGCAGAACGCATCGTGGGGTAGCGTGACCAAAGTTAATATTATAGAGTATCGGGAGGTTTTTATTATCAATCACTTGAAGTAATTCCTCTTTATACTCCTCATAATATTTTTCATCCTGAGGTTTACCCACGATTATACCGTTAACCACTTCGAAGATTCTTTTTTCTTTTAATAGCTGAAGAATTTCTCTGAAAACCTTAGGAGTTGGCTGTTCCTCACTTGTTTCAATAAACAAAATACTTCCCCGCCATTTTTCTAAAGTTGGAAATAGTCGATAGTGCTCACAGATTTTCTGTTCGTCAGGATAGCGGTTTGCTGTTAGAATATCGGAAAGGCTCTCTATACAGCCTCCTAGCAGCGGGCCTTCAAAAACTGAGCTGCCTTGAAGCAGTTCAAAGCCTTTTGTTTCAGTGTGGGCAACACGATCCTGACCGATTGCTTCCCGGGAGAAATCCGTTCGTTCCTCATACCAGATATCGCTGGAACTAATCTCCTGTATCTCAGACTGGGAATCCAAAAAATTTAGAAAATATTTTTTGGTATAGGGCAGCATATCAACGGCAATATCTGCTAAATCAGTTATAAAGGCTAGACCATAATAAGTAGTCAATCCCAATTGATAAAACATTAAATGATTAATGGTTGTATCAGAGAAACCTGTAAAGATTTTAGGCTGATCTTTGACAGTTTGGATAAACGCTTCATCCTCCATTAAAAATGGAAGCAACCGGTACGTGTCGTCACCGCCAATCGCACAAATAATTCCTTTAATTGCTGGATCTAAAAAAGCTGCTTTTAAGTCTTCAGCTCTAGCTTCCGGATGATTTTTAAGATAATCAATTCCTTTCAAAGCATTAGGCATAAAAACAGGTATAAGCCCTAAGCTTTCCAACCGTTCTTTTCCTATACTTACGTTATGACTGGTGCTTTCTTCACCCAATAGCCCGCTAGACAGACTAACAATGGCTATTTTGTCTCCTTTTTTTAACCGTTTCGGTTTGTTCATCCTCTCCAACTCCTTTTTTAGATGATTGTTGTTATTTTTAAGTAAACCAGATGTATTAAGCGACTGATTTGGATAGAATCCAGAGTTGACCATACTCTGTCTGGATTCTCTTTTTAGTCTCTTTATAGCCGCATGCAGAATATAAGCAAATTGCTGCTAAGTTCACACTATTCACAGCTAAGACAATCTCGTCAATCTTGGGAAAATGGACTTTGATATACTTATCCAATAACAGAAGCGCCTTTTTGGCATAGCCTTGTCCCTGATATTGCCAGTCTGTTGAAAAACTGCGCAACAGCATGGCCTGAGGATTATCAGAATATGCTGCTGCTTTCTCCCCTTTTTAAAGAATAAAAAAAGTTGTAGCTTTTTCCTTGTCGATTAGAATTACGGGAAAACGGTTGACATCTCCCTTGGCAGCGTCTATTGCTGTTCTTGGCAAGCCTGAGAACAAAATCTGGTCTTTAGGTAAATGATAGTCATTTAACTGTTTATCGATTGAACGGTTTTGCTAATACGGAATTAGTTTCACATGAACATCTCCTAATAAATAGAATCATTAGATAAATAATTTATAGACGAATTTGAAATCATTGTCCCCGCTCTGATTGGATCAGAAAAACATGGCTGCCGCTTTATACACAAAGTCTTTTAAAGAATTACATAGATAAAAAAAGGAGCAAGGCAGTTAATGTTAACCCATCCTTGATTTCGTTGTTAGCAATTTTTTCTTTAACTGTCTCTATTGATAGCCAGCGTACTGCAGCTATTTCTGCCTGATCATAGGCTTTTTGCGGAGCTTCATCTATAACCCTTCCAAAAAAAATAACAAAACGTTGGTTGGAAATACCATTAGAGGGGAAATAATCATACCCTGTTCCTTCAATCTGTACTTCGTACCCTGTTTCTTCCAAACATTCACGAACAGCTGCTTCCTGTAGGCTTTCACCTGAATCAGCGGAGCCTGCAGGAATTTCTAAGCTAATTCGATCAATAGGATAGCGGAAAGGCTCTACGAATAGAAGCTCATTTTTCTTATTGACAATTACAGCAGCAGCCACTGGCTGGTGCACATCGATAACATAATATTCTGGAAAATGATGTCCAGTCTCTGTATGAATATCATCTCGATAAACTGCATACCAAGGATTTTCAAGAAGTTTTTCTCTTTTATTTCTTCTAAAATGCTTCATTTTACGACTTCCTCCGATTTATCAGATTATTCCAGATGTTTGGTGAATGACGCATAAAGACTTGCAGTTCCTGTACTCATAAAGAAGACTTGTAAACAACTGACAAAATTTGCTTAGACTTCTTTTTCTCTAAACCAGTTAAGCACTTGTTCTTTATTTTCAATTCCTTCTAAAAGAATATAGGAAGCTTCGTGTTTTGTTGTATAGAAAAAAATACTTACTGGAGATATTTTCAGATTATCGATATCCTTTCTATTAATCTTTTTACTAGCTGTTTCACTGATGATTGTTAATGTATCTTCTTGAAAATAAGCAGTCATCGGAATTTTCTGAGCTTCATTATTATTGAAATAGGTTTGCAGCAAATCTTTCCGTGCTTTCCCCTTGTAACAATACCAATAGGACTTTGCAGCATTCTTTTGTAGAAAGAAAAACAATACAGCTGCAGCTATTAACATAACCAGTGTTAAAACGACTGAATGTGTAAGCAGCCAAACAATTGCTGGATACACTAAGACAATCAAAATAAAGGAAAGACGAATCCAACGTTGGACGGAATCCCTCACACTAGGATTTTTATTACTTAGAAAGATGTTTTCCTGATGAGCTAAGTAATCATCAATGGATAACTGATAGTTGATTTCAAAAGTGTCTTTCATTTTTACTCCTTCGCCTTTGTTTAAATTTACTCCCAAGTACTGGAACAGGGAGGTTAGAAGATTGGGTTATATACTTATGGACTCATCTTCCCCGAAATCTGATGTAAAAGTATACCGTTCATTCATCACACTAATAGTAAATAACACAATCCTGCGCTGCCAGCTCTTTTAGCCAACTCGGGCGTTTTAGTTCATGATTCCATCTCAAGTCTAATCGACGCAGCTGCTTGAGCTGTAAGATTTCCTCAGGTAGCTCGGTTAGATGATTACTACGTAAGTCAAGTTCGATTAGCTGTTGTGCTTTTCCAAGTTCAGCAGGAAGTTTGGCTAGTTGATTGCTGCGGAGATTAAGACGTTGAAGTCCGGATAACTGGCTGAAATCCAGCCCCAGTTGGACTAGATTATTCTTTTCTAAATCCAATACCCGAAGCTTACCCCAGAGCGTTTCAGGGAATACAAAGCTAGTCAGCTGATTATTTTTCAAATAAAGCTCTCGTAAATTCGTGAGAGCTTTCAATGTCTCCGGCAGCTGGTCTAAATGATTATCCATCAGCCGCAGCTCCTGTAAGTCAGACAGTACGCCGACACTTTTAGGCAGCTGTTTCAGTTGATTGCCGCTTAAATTTAGATATTTAATTTTAGGCAGCTGGTCAAAGCAATCGGGTACTGCTTCGAACAGGTTATCATGTAAATATACATAGTCTTCTAGATTTGAAAGCTTAAAAAAATCTCGTGGCAGCTCTTTCATTTTGTTATGCCCAAAGTCAATTATTTTTAATTGAGATAATTCTCCGATTTCTTTTGGCAGCTTAGTGATTGTATTGACCGAAATATTTAGATTCGTTAAATTCTTCATAGCAAAGATTGCTTCAGGAATACTGGAAAAATGATTATTATAGATATTAAAAGCAGTGACTTCAAGTGCATCATATGAATGAATCTCCGGCAGTTCTGATAAATTTTGAGACATCTTAATGATTTCCATTGTCTATTTCCCTCGGTTCATTGTTCAGATGTATAGCCATTAATCGTGCTTATCTTATATTTTTCTTTAAAAACAGCTTACCATTTTATCTAGTAACAATAAATACGTATTTTACCTAAATGAAGAAAATATATTAAATGCTACTTGTTACACTAGATAATTTAGAGCGTATACTCTTTTGGGCTGAGGCTGTTAATCACATAACAATTTCATAAGGTATTTTGGAAAACTCTTCTGCCTCAAATAAAAAAATGAAACAAAAGCAGAAATTTCCCGCTCCTGTTCCAATTGTTATGTTTTTCCTCCGGTTTTAAATGTATCAATGCAGTGGATAAAGCAGCATAATTTTAAAGGTCTTTTAGGAAAAATGACTCTCCTCGTAAAGCAAAAATTGTATAGTTAAATTATTTTTGTAAGTTCAAAATTTGCAAAATTGTCTGCATGACACTGTCTTCTTCATTGGTTCTGATGATATAATTTGCTGCTTCTTTTGTCTCTTCAAATCCATCACGCATGGCAAAGCTGAATGCGCCCCGCTCCATTAGTTCCACATCGTTCAAGCCATCTCCGAAAACCATAGTTTCTTCTGGTGTAACATTCAACAGCTCCTGCAGCTTGGCAACGGTTGTTCCTTTATGAACGCCGATATTTGAAATATCTATCCAAGCAGCTTCGGAAGCTACGATATACGCTTGATCAAAGAATTGACTTAGCTCTTCTCTAGTTTTAAAACAACGCAGCTTTTCATCATAAATCGTTATTTTCACAAAATCATCTGTGATTGCTGTTAGATCATCTATTTGAATAACCTTTGCATAAGAACCTTTAACCATTTTTAACCCTGCTTCATCTAAATCTGTTCGAACATAAGCAGCTTTTGGTGTGCAGGCAATGATAATATGTTCTCTGCTAATTTCTTCCAGACGCTGGATAATTTTTTGACCCAGTTCATTTTTTATAAGAGATTGGTACACATACTCACCTTCATGCTTAATACGAGTCGCACTGTCACCTAAAATCCAAAAATCCTTGGCTTCTTCTACACCAAAAAGCTCTTCAATCCGTTCACATTGCTTACCTGTACATGGTGCAAATACAACATTTGTCTGATTCATCAATTCCTTGACCTCTTTAAAAAGCGGCCGATTAAAATCACCTTGACGATTCAAAAATGTGCCATCCATATCTGTAATAACTAATTTAATCATGTGTCATCCTCCTTAAAATAATATCTATCTTACTCTTTCATAAGACTACTAAAATAAATCGAATTCTGTAACGAAAGCCAGTGTAAGCCGCTGAAGATGTCTTCTGTAAGATGATTACTGAGCTGAATTTTCGGCTTATTTGGCTGTTTCAAAATAACTGAATTTTTTGATAAAGCCGTTAGTACCTCCTCTTCTGTAACAAACGATTCAGCGTTAAAAACAACTATGTGATGCGGGGCAATAATACCGTTATAAACTGCTACTAACTCTATCAGCTTATCCCAATAGAGTGCAGCTGATTCATCAATTAGTGCTGGTAGATACTTCACTTCCCCTGCCAGCCCTTGATTCCCAAGAAATAAATGATTGTTGTAAAAAATACTAATTCCTGGTACCTCTCCTTCAGGAAAATAAATGCCAACAATGATGTTGCTCCTATCAATTTTTTTTCTAATGAAAAAACCAATAGTTGCCAGGTTGGCGTCATTTTGAACAAATATTGGCAAAGACAAATAGTTATTGATTTCCTTTTTGAAATTCCAGCCGTTCATCTGATCATACCAGCTTGAAGTAACAGTATCTTGATGCACTCTTCCCGGCAGCGCGATGGAAATCGAATGAATCTTTGGATATTTCTGATACAGTTTGCTGCAGATTATACTTAAATGTGTTAAATCGACTATAGAAAAATCATACTCATTCTCAAAAATAGTCAATCCTTTTAAGTTTACAACTTTAGCCAATACTTTTAAGCGTTTTTTAAAAGCTTGGATGGACAATAACAAAAAGAAATAGCGGTTGTAATTAAAAAAATATCTGATAGACGGACGACCAATATCCTTTTGTAACTGATTTCCAGAAACAAACCACCCCTCTGCAACCAGTTCCTTTACTAAACTATTTACAGTGACAACGCTGATGTGAGCTCCTTCAGCCAATTCGGCCTGTGTGGCAAATTCCTTCGAGAATAGAAAAGCTTTCAGCTCTGTCTTATTCACTAGCTTGATTGGATGATTTTGCCTACTGCTCATTTTTCTATTCTCCTTTCCTTAAATAAATATTATTAATTAAGTAACTTAATTATATAGTTATGTTTTGAATTTGTAAATAGCTATTTTCTTAGAAGAAACAAAAAGGGAGTGGGACAATAGTCAGAAGAAAATCTGATTATTTTCTCACTTTTTTAATTTTAGGGTACACAAAAAGCACGCAACCGTGTAAGATTAAAGTGACTAAACCAAATCAAAAGGAGCGTGCTTTTATGTTTAAAGATTATACCATTAATCAAACGATTTTACCATTAGAGTTGGAACAGTTTATTCCTGAAACGGATGTCGCTTTTGCGGTTAATGCCTTAGTCGAAGCCATGCCGCAAACACTCTTTAATAAATTAGAAGAACAATTAGGCCGACCGGCCTACCACCCGAAGATGCTATTAAAAATTATTCTGTATGCGTATACTCAGCGTGTCTTTT
>NZ_JBNEQE010000024.1:0-48056 GCF_049894025.1 Enterococcus sp. LJL51 | reverse complement strand
TTACTCGTTCGTTTAATCAAAATCAATTCGATGCGATGGTAAGTCTTGCCTATAATTGTGGTACTGGAATTTTTACAGTAGATAATTGGGATAGAAATGCTTCCGATAGTTACATTACGGAATCCTTTCCTAATTATATCAACGCAGGATCAGAATTTGAAGAAGGTTTACGGCGGCGGCGTCAAGAGGAAATTAATCTCTTTAACACGCCGGTAAGTGGGAATGAAACAGGTACTGAAACAGAAAATAAAAATCAAGGAGAAGATGATATGACAGAATTTGTAATTTTATATGGTACAGGTGTGTTTTATGTTTGTGGAACCAAAATGAAGTTACTAACTCAAACAGAGTGGAGTGTACTACGTTCTGTTTATAACCAAGTAACTGCACATAAAACAGGTAAAGCACAAGACATCAAAATTATGGATTGGAAAAACAATAAGGCTACATTTGATGCTTATGTCGGTATTTGCGGCGGCTATACAACATAAAAAATATACTAAAAGTCTGGGACAGAAAAATCCCAGATTTTTAGTATACCTAAATTTGTAAAAAACGCGGGCTAAAAATAACTTCTTCGATAAAAAAACTATTCTGTTTCATCTATGAATTGAATAAAAACTTCTTCAATCATATCCCTTTCAGCGCCTGTTTTGATTTGCTTAATTTTCCCTCTGTACCTTGAAGATAAAGAAAAAGCTAAGTCCTTATCTATCAAGGGCTTAGCTCTTATATTAGCTACCTTCTTCTTCTTCACTCATGAAGGTATTGAAGACTTCTTCAATCATATCCCATTCAGCGTCTGTTTCAATTTGCTGCAGCTCGCCTTCTGTTCCTCCATCGTTTTCGATGTAAGCATATGCTTGAAGCTCAACATCTTCATCTTCAGGTACTCCTGCTGGATATAAAAGAACGTAGTTTTTACCAAATTCTTCCTGACCATCAACAGTCAGCAGGATTTCATATAGCGTTTCATTTCCTTGCTCATCTACTAATGTGATATGCTCATGTCCTTCGTGGTTATGTTCTGTCATCATTATCTCCCTTTCTTTATTGAGAAAGCTGCTATACTTTTTTATCATTGACAGCTTCTCTAAAAAAATTTGACAGCTGCTTTTTAGCTGGCATACCAGTATTTTACAACTGCCTTCTCTATTAGTAATTTCGTACACTGCATTAGTTGTTCTTGCCCGCACCATCTAAGTAATTCTGCAAAATCATCACAGCAGCAACTTTATCTATTACTTTCTTTCGTTTTGCTCTAGAAGCGTTTGCTTGTTCAACAAGCATGCGTTCTGCCTGAACCGTTGTCAAGCGTTCATCCTGATAGACAACAGGAAGCTGAAACAGCTCCTCTATTTGCTTACCATAAGCCATAGAAGCTTCTGCTCTAGGACCAATTGAATTATTCATGTTCTTAGGCAGTCCTACGACTACTTTAGACACTTCATATTCTTTAATTAGCTCGCCTAAACGCTCAAAACCGAATTGTCCTTCAGCTTCATTGATTCGGATGATTTCCACGCCTTGAGCTGTCCAGCCCAGCAAATCACTGACTGCCACTCCGACTGTCTTTGAGCCCACATCAAGTCCCATTACTCTCATTGAAGGTTAATACCATAGCTTGACAAGTAGTGCTTTACAAGCTCTTCCATAATTTCATCCCGTTCATGACGTCGAATTAAGTTCCGCGCATCCTGATAACGAGGAATGTAGGCCGGGTCTCCAGAAAGCAAATACCCTACAATCTGATTGATAGGATTATAACCTTTCTCTTCTAAAGCCCGATATACGGTAGCTAGAGTCTCACTCACTTCTTTTTTCCGACTTTCATCAAAGTCAAAACGTACTGTTTCATCTGTAAAACCCATGTATCTACACCTCTTTTCTTTCTATTCATACACATTCATTCTACTAGAAACTATGTAAAACTACAAATAAAAATTCATTTAATCCGAATCAATTTAAGTAAATATTAGAAAAAAGATTGAGCGGTTCCCTTTAGAGAACGCAACTCAATCTGATTTTTTATAAAAACAGCTATATGTTATATAACACTTGTCTCTTTCATCACATTAGCCAGCAATGCCTTTTGTGCATGTAGTCTATTTTCTGCTTCCTGGTAAATATAAGAATGACTGCCATCTATAATATCCGCTGACACCTCTTCTTCTCTGTGCGCTGGCAGACAATGAAGGAACATATAGTCAGCTTTTGCCTGTTGGACTAGCTGTTCGTTCACTTGATACTTGTGAAATGCCTTTACCCGTTCCTCCTGCTGTTCTTCGTCCCCCATACTTGCCCAAACGTCTGTAACAATAATATCAGCTTCCAAGACTGCCTCAGCAGGGTTTTCAGTCACCACAATTGTACTTCCTGAGACTTTAGCGTATTCTTCTGCAAGTGAGATAAAGGTCGGCTCGGGCTGATATCCGTCAGGAGAAGCAATTGAAATATCCATTCCCGCGATACTTCCTCCTATTAAAAAGGAGTGAGCCATATTATTGCCGTCGCCAATATAAGCCAGTTTCAGCCCCGTCAGCTTCCCTTTCACTTCATAAATAGTCATGAAGTCAGCCAATACCTGACAGGGATGGTGGTTATCTGTTAACCCGTTAATTACTGGAATGTCCGCTTCATCAGCCAGCTCCTGAACCATTTGATCAGAATATGTCCGAATCATAATGCCATCAACATATCCAGACATGACTTTAGCAGTATCCTTAACCGGTTCTCCCCTGCCCATTTGAGTAGATTTGCTGTCTAGAACAATCGCTTGACCTCCTAATTGAATGATGCCGGCTTCAAAGGATACACGTGTACGTGTGCTGTTTTTTTCAAAAATCATTGCTAGTATTTTTCCAGACAGCGTATCCTTATAGTCCAATGGTGCTTGCTTCATTTTTATTCCAAGCTGAATAATTTGATGAATGTCTTCCTTTGTTAATTCTGTTAAATTTAAAATACTTTTTCCATATAAGGCTTCACTCATTCTCCAATTCCTCCAATACCTGACAGATTTTTTCAATGCCAAAAGCAAGCTCTTCCTGCGTAATAGTCAGCGGCGGCAGCAGCCGCAAGACATTATTTCCTGCTTTCAAAACAACAATTTTTTCGTCAAGCAGGTTTGCTATTGCCTTCTCCAAACATTCCGGGCTAGCTAATTCAATACCAATCATTAACCCTTTTCCTCTAACTGCCCGAACATTTTCTGTATCAATCAATCGGCTGCTCAAGTATTCAATTGCTTTTTTTCCCTTTTCAGTAACTTCTGATAAAAATTCAGGCGAGCGAGTCCATTGCAGTACTTCTTTGGCTACACTCATGCCTAATTTATTTCCACCAAAGGTTGATCCGTGACTGCCTGAACCAAATGCTGAAGCAAGTGTAGATTTTCCAACCATTGCACCAACAGGAAAGCCATTGCCAAGCCCCTTTGCCAAGGTAAAGATATCCGGTTGAATGCCCCATTGCTGAAAGGCATAAAGACTGCCGGTTCTACCAATTCCAGTTTGAACCTCATCAATTATTAACAAAATACCTTTTTCCCTACAAAGCTGGGAAACCTCTGCTATCCATTCTTTTTCAGCTGGGATAATACCGCCCTCTCCTTGAATCAGCTCAAGCATGACGGCTGCTGTTTCTTCATCTAGTGCCTCTTTCAAATCAGCAATGGAATTATACGGCAGATAAACAAATTCGGGCAACAGAGGATAATAGCCTTCATGAATTGACTTTTGGCCAGTAGCACTTAAAGCGCCAAAGGTTCGTCCATGGAAAGATTGTAAAAAAGTAATTATTTTCTTTTTCCCAGTAGCTTTTCTGGCTAGCTTTATAGCGGCTTCATTTGCCTCAGCTCCGCTATTACAGAAATAGGAAAGATAGTCTTCCCCGTCTGCCAGCAGCTTTCCTACCTCTTCCTGCAGGCTATTCTCATAGAGATTGGGCGTATGCCAAATTTGCTCCGCCTGTGTCTGCAAGGCTGTATTCAATACTGGATGATGATAGCCTAAGTTCATCACACCAATGCCGCTGGTTAAGTCAAGATAAGCATTTCCTTCTCTATCAAAAAGATGTTGTTTTTCTCCCCCTACAAATTCAATAGACTGTCTTTTATAATTAGGAAACAAATGGGTCATAGCACACGCTCCTTCCCTAAAATACTCGTTCCGGCTTTTAATATGCTATTGGTAATATAGACCGTATTTACTCCATCTCTAATCGCTTTTTCAGCACTTTTTACTTTAGGAATCATTCCCCCTGTAATCGTTTCTTCTTCGATTAACTGATCAATCTCCGTTAATGCGATTTCTTCAAGGAAGTCTCCACTCTTTAGAATCCCTGCAACATCGGTCAATAAATATAGTGCTTCTGCATTAAGCGCCGAAGCGATATGGCAAGCTGACTCATCTGCATTAATATTTAACCAATTATCTGAGGTTGTCATCCCTAATGGAGCAACAACTGGTATATAGTCTTTATCCAGCAAATCTTCCAGCAAGGTTGTCTGAATTTTTGTGACTCTTCCTACATGTCCTAACAGCTCTTTATCCAGATATTCCCCTAAAATGATTTTTGCACTAGAAGTATTCAGCCCGACAGCTCTCAGTCCTTCCTGTTGAAAACGACTAGTAATCATGGGCTGTACTTGACCAATTAGTACCATTTGACTGATTTTCAGCACCTCATCCGTCGTCACCCGCAGCCCATTTTTTTGGCAGACAGGCACATTCAACTGAGTCATCATACTAGATATGTAATGACCGCCGCCGTGAATAATAATCAATTTCTTTCCCTCTGACTGCCAAAAATGAATTTGTTCAAAAAAACTCTCGGTCAGTGTATCACTCGCTGTTCCGCCTATTTTTATAACAATTAAATTATCCATGGTTATACTCCTTCTTCACGTATGATACAGTGCATTTATTTCTACATATTTATAGGTCAAATCACAACCCCAGGCAGTTCCCTCATTTTGTCCATCGTGAAGATTCACCGTAATTATAATCTTCTTCTGTAAAAGAATTTCCTGCATTGCTTTTTCGTCAAACGGTTGGGGCTGACTTGCAAGCAGCACAGTCTGATTGCCGATACTGATATCCACCTTTTCAGGATCAATAGAAGAATCTGCATAACCAATCGCACAGATAATTCTCCCCCAGTTAGGATCAGCTCCAAACATTGCTGTTTTTACCAGAGAAGAACCGACAATTTTTTTTGCAATCATTCTGGCTGCTAAACGACTGGAAGCATTTTGAACTTGAGCTTCAATCAGTTTCGTAGCCCCCTCCCCGTCCTGAGCAACCATCTTTGCCAGCTCCTCCATGACCCGTCGCAGCATGTTTTTAAAAATCAGGCAGGCTTCAGTATTCTTTTGGATCTCTGGTATGCCTGAGGCACCATTTGCCAGAACTAGAAGCATATCATTTGTAGATGTATCTCCATCTACAGTAATTTGATTAAACGTACAATCTGTCATTTCTTTTAACATATCTTGCAGCAGCAGCTTAGAGATTGCCCCATCTGTTGTAATAAAAGCCAGCATCGTAGCCATATTCGGATGAATCATTCCTGAGCCTTTGGCAACACCAGCCACCCTTACAGTGTAGCCCTCTATCTGCGCTTCCAGTACAATCTCTTTTGTTTTAGTATCCGTTGTTAGAATTGCTTCATGAAAAGCCTCCGGTGTTCCTTCCAGTACACTTAACTCTGAAATTCCGGTTGCTACCTTATCCATTGCCAACTCTTTACCAATCACACCAGTAGAAGCAACTGCAACTTGATTTTTAGAAAGTCCAAGCTTTTCAGCAGCCAGCTGCTGCATCTCTTCAGCATGCTGTAGCCCTTTTTTTCCTGTACATGCATTGGCATTTCCAGAATTGACAATTACAGCCTGAAGTCCGCCATTTTCCAATGCCTGTTTACTAACTTGAATAGGTGCTGCTTTAACCGCATTTGTTGTGAATACTGCCGCAGCAGTTGCAGGCGTATCTGAGTAAATCCAGCCAATATCCTTACGTTTTCTTTTAAGCCCACTATGTACGCCGTCTGCATAAAACCCTTTGGGCGAAGCAATTGTACCAGTAATCTTTTTCATTTTCATATCTCCCTACGGATAGATTGGCAGCTGCAGCAGCCCGGCTGTCTCTGGAAAACCAGCCAGTAAATTCATATTTTGAATAGCCTGACCTGCTGCTCCTTTACCTAAATTATCGATAGCTGTGACAATAGTCACTGTATCTGTTTCCTCATTTACTGCCAGACCAATATCGCAAAAATTGGTGCCGACTACCTGTTTTAGTGTTGGAAAAACATTGTTCTTCTGAATTCGAATAAACGGATGATTCTTATAACATGTTTGATAACAGTCAAGCAGTTGATTGGTTGTCTGTTTTTCCTTTAGCTTTCCATAAGCTGTCATAAAAATCCCTCTTGTCACCGGAATCAGCGATGTTGTAAATTGAATGGCTTTCAGCTTAGGCGTCCATTGTTGAAATTGTTGAATAATTTCTGGTATATGCTGATGTGTATTTACCTTGTAAACACTCATGTTTTCATTTGCTTGAACAAAATGACTTGTTGGCGCTAGTGCTTTGCCGGCACCTGAAAGACCCGATTTTCCATCAATAACAATAGAATCTAAAATGATCTGATGCTCTTTTAACAGAGGAGCAAACGAAAGCTCTGCCGCCGTTGCATAGCAGCCCGGATTAGCAATAAACTTTTTTGACGAATCTGTCCGAAACTCAGAAAGACCATAATCAAATTTTTGAATCCAAGGATAATGTGTTTCATCACTGTGGTACCATTTTTCATATGCACCTCTTTCTCTCAAGCGGAAATCACCAGAGAGATCGATAACAGGAAAATCATTTTTGATAAATGGCAGTGCCAGTTCTTTGGAGAAGCCTGATGGTAATGCAAGGAAAACGACATCACTTATTGCCATTATACGTTCATGATCAATAGCCTCTAAAGGCAGCGACAGTAAACCTTGTAAATAGGGATGTATCTCATCAATAGGCTTTCGCTCTGTTCGGCTGTGAACAGATACTAGCTCGGCATAAGGATGGGCATGAAGATAGCGAATCAATTCCAAGCCGCTATATCCTGTTGCACCAATGATTGAAACTTTCATACGTTTTCACCTCATCACTTTCATTTCTCATAAAAAAAGATGTTTTTCACATTATAATTTCAGAAACACAGTAAGTCAATGGTTTTTTATAAGTTTTATTCAAAAAAAACAGAAAAATTATGCATTTTATACCCTGAAAAATTGAATATTATTCTAAATTATGCATTTCATATACAAAAAGAAAATATAATAATAATATGATATCTTCCATTCAATACTGATAACTGATGTTCTAAAAGTAGCTTCTTTGGAGATAAATTGAACATATAATGAGAATCGCAAGGAGCTATTTTCTCTTATTTCACAAAGCAGAGCATTTGGGTCACAACCTCCTCGAAAAGCAAAAAAGGTATAACAAACGTAGTTCTTTCGGAAATTATCCGAGCCCGCTTGTTATACCTTTTTTCAAACTATCCAACGGCTATTCTAAAACCGCTTTATTGAAGCTGAATGTACTAATTAATCATAATAGTATTCTCTATTTTATTTTTCTTTGTTTTAATCTCTAAATGGTTTAACATGCATATCTATCAAAAAATATTGAATGATTACAAATAAAATTGTCCTACAATCAAAAGTACTAAGATAACGATTCCCGGTAAATAGTTTGAAACTCTGATTTTTGTTAATCCAAGAATATTCAAACCAATCGCCATAATCATCAAGCCGCCAATTGAACTGATGCCAATCATCAACTGATCCAATAACTCTTTTGGTACATACTTCATTAGCAGACTTGCAGCTAAGGTGATTATTCCCTGATAGATTAACACTGGAAAAGCAGAAAACAGGACACCTACACCTAGTGTTGCGGTCAACATGATTGCCATAAAGCCATCCATAACGGATTTTGTAAATAACGTTTGATGGTTGCCGGAAACGCCGCTTTCAATTGCACCTATAATTGCCATAGAACCTATCAAAAAAATCAGCGTGGCGGTAACAAAGCCCTCTGCGAAATTACTTCCTGGTTTCGCAAACCGTTTTTCCAAGTAGAGACCAAACGTATTCATTCTGTCTTCTATTCTGAAAAACTCTCCCATCATCGCTCCTAGACACAAGCTGATTAAAATGAGGATAAATGAGTTTGCCTTAAAAGACATCTGCAGCCCCAACGCAATAACACCTAAACCAATCCCCTTGGTAACTGTGTCTTTCGTTTCTTCTCGAAGATTCCGAAGGACGGCACCAGAAAAACTGCCGATAATAATAGCTAAAGCATTTACAATAGAGCCTAATAAAATCATTTTTTCCCCTTCTCCAAAAGAGAGCCGCTATCTTCCCGCTACAACTTCTCTTTTTCTTCCGTTTAATATGACCTTATTATAGCACTAAATTTTCAGAATATTTCATCTAAATTACAGAAAAACTACTTAGCAATAAATCTTTGATACACTTCTTGATTATAAACCTTATCCAATTCTCCAATGTACTCTGTTGGCTGTCCAGGGCGAATAAATCCATGCTTGAACTGATAAAGCCCATCCTCGTTGGTTAAGTCGAAAACACCGCCAAAATCATAGGCTTCCTTTCCTTCTGCCAATGCCCACTTAATACCTTCCCAGTTCATTAAATAAGGAGCCATCAGAACTTGATTTTCATGTGTACTGCCGGCGTACATGTACCAAACCTTATTTCCTGATAAAAAACAGAGACCTCCTGCATCAGGAACACCATCGATTAAAATCAAAATGATTTTCATTTTTCCAGAGTCTAAAAACGATTCAGCCAGACGGATAAAATAGTTTCTCGGACGATAGGAAATTCCATGTCTTCTGCTTGTCGTTTCATATAATGTATAAAAAAGAGCCAAATCTTCCCAGTCAGAAGAAACCCTGCTTGTTAGTCCTTTTTTCTGAGCATAACGGATACGGTACCTTGTTTTTCCATAAAAACTGCTTAAAATTTCTTCCTCAGTTCGTCCCCTTAGTTCCAAAAGCATATTGTAGCGGGGCTGAATTGTTTCCTTTCCAGCCACTTCCCGATTTCTCACCAATAAATTGGTTTGTTTAAGTGCTAGATTTAGTTCCTCAGAATAAGGAAATTCAGGGTCCATCCGCAGCAGAAACACCTTTCTTTTTGCCAGTTCAGCTTCTGCTTCTTCAACTAATCGTTCTATGTACGCTATAGACACTTCGTTCATCACAGGTCCTTTTGCCGCGTAGGCAAACGATTCTTCGCCCATATTTTGAATCGTTAAAATCGACATAGCTGCTACTATTTCACCTGCCTCCTCCAAATAAACATAGAGAGGTTCCCAGTTATTTTTTACATGGCCCCAGTCCGTTTCCTGAGTAATTGAACTAAACCGGGCAGTTTCTATAAATTGATTGTATCTCTCACAGGCTTGCTTATCTTTATGGTTAATCACAGGCATCGTTTTTACCATCCTTTATTCTTCTTTTAAAAGAGAATAACAAGGCTAACTAAAATTAAACTTAAAATAATACGCTTCATAAAAGAAACAGCAAGACGTCAAATTGTCTTGATAGGATAAAAACTGAACGAGCTTGGTCAGCCCACAAGCAAATGGACTTGGCGCTTTTTACCAAGTCACTTCCGTCCAGCTGCCGAAATCACTCGCTTCGTTTCTTTTTATCAAAAAAAGAACTTGAAAAAAACCAGAGATTCTCTGTTTTTTCATTCCAAGCTCTTCATTTTTATTCAGTTTTTTCTTACCAGAAAATTTGACGTAGTACCAAAATAGAAAAAAGTGTAAGACAGGCTTCAGCGTCCATTCGTCTCACACTCTTTACTAATCTTAAATTCAAATAAGTGATTCATTTCAAGGCTATTTTAAGATGTTCGTCTCTCTACTCTTAATAGCAAACTAAATAGAAAACAGCTCCGTTGATGCCTCAGGATCAGTATCGTAAACATTGAACGTATGCCCCACACCTAATCCGTATTCGGTTAAAATGGAGCTCATAGCCATCTGAGCTAGTTCTTTCATGTTGTTCTCTTTGCTTAAGTGACCGAGGTAAATTCTTTTCGTTTTCGGTCCGATAACATCAGCCATTACCAAAGCACCGTCGTCATTCGAAAGATGTCCCTGATCTCCTAGTATCCGCTGTTTCAGACTCCACGGATATGCTCCTGCACGAAGCATGCCCAAGTCATGATTGCTTTCAATAAGGTAAGCATCTGCATCCCGTACTGTTCCACGGAGGTGATCACTACAATACCCTGTATCTGTCAAAATAACAAACGACCGGTTTTCCTTATAAAATCGGTAAAACTGGGGTGCCGCCGCATCATGGGAAACGCCAAAGCTTTCAATATCCATATCCCCTAAAGTTAATACCTTGCCCATTTCAAAAATATGCTTTTGCCCAACATCAACTTTTCCAATCATCGGATCCATTGCCTGCCAAGTTTTTTCATTTGCGTAAACATCCAGTTTATACTTTCTAGCTAGAACACCCACTCCATGAATATGATCTCGATGCTCATGAGTAACCAGCACTGCATCTAAATCCTCCGGCTTACGATTAATTTCCGCCAGCAGAGAAGTTATTTTCTTCCCGCTTAAACCAGCATCAACCAAAACTTTCTTTTCCTTTGATTCTATAAAAAGGGAATTGCCTGTGCTGCCGCTGGCAAGAATACTGACATTAAATGCATTTTCCTGACTCATTTCCTACGCTTCCCTTCGTTTATTCTCTACAGCAATCTATTATACAATTATCACTCGTCTTTTTCCACCCTGATCACCGTATTACTAGAAATAATCGTATTGCTCATTGCATTAATCTGTTCTACCTGTAATGTCGTTTCATTAGAAGAAATACCAACAAACCAGACTGGAACATAGACATTTTTGTCACGAATTTTATAGATTCTTGAATAAGCCAGCTTTGTAAATGTAATGCTTGAATTACTCGGTATTTTATTATTAATATACAATGTTTCGACTGCATCTCTTTCGGAATACAGCTCTGATTTCTCTCTCAGTTCTTCAATATTCTCAATATGCGACTGTGTATACTTATTAATCTTTAGCAAATCATCCGTCTCATTTTTTTCCAATGACGCCGTAAGCTGTGCTGTTCCATCATTAAATGGGATTCCTCCATAGGACTGAGCAGCAATCAGTTCAGGAAAATCTCCATTTAAATTAGAAAACTGCGGGAGATATTGATATTCCGAGCCAAATAGTACACTGTCATTGTCATTTAAAAAACCTGTAAAGGTATCGCCTACCTCTGTCGGGTCAACATAGTGATTGGACGGATAGTTGATTAATCCGTTATCGGTAATTTCAACGTTGTACCAGAAAAAAGTATTATCCCCTCTATCAATTCTCTGCTGATGAATAGTATCTGTATAATTTGTCTGCTCTCCACTTAAATAATACCCGTGGGAGCGTTTGACAGATAGCTCCCCTTTATGTTTAATATTCTCTTTTTTCAGTCTGCTGTCCAAGCTTTCCGTCTGATCTGAGTAGGACATGTTATTTTCATCCTTCAGTCCTTCCCGGTAAATGCTGAACAAAAATATATTGACTCCTAAAAATACTAGAAAGAAAATCCACTCGATTCGTTTAAAGTCCATTACTCCACCTCCATGGTTGCAAGTTTTTCTAATAACTCGCCTTCTGGATACCATTGGTCTTTATAAAGAATATACCATTCCGGAGTTAAATCAACGACTTGGGTGATCCCTTCGATTGTCTGCCAAGTATACCCAATAATCAATGACTGAATATCGTTTTCATCTGCGCCAGCATAAACTAGTTCAGAAAGTAAATCAGAAGTGTTCATTAGAGTAACTTCTTCTTCTGATGGAATTGGCACCTGAATCATATCGAGACTTGTATTGATTGTGACATTAGGCTGATCTGTATTTTGCTTATCAACCGCCACCTTAACCTGCCCCTTATTATTCTCACTAAAAACTGGAAATCCTTCAACAAAGGTACGATAGGTCATTCGATTACCTGACCGGTCAAAATAGCGAACATTGCCGATATTACCGCCAAGCTTTTTCACATATTCAAAGCTGTCGGAGTAAATGGTGTGCTCTTCAGCTGTGCGCTCTAAGCCGCCATTGAAATATAAAACATTAGTCTTTTCCTCAACTCTTAAATTTTCCGTTCCGCTTGTATAGAGTAAATCCTTGCTGTCATCATTCGTATGAACATCTTCAGAATTATTAAAGAAGGCATTTCTAAAAAGAGACACAGGTTGTGAGGCCAAAATGTAACTATACTTTTTCAACCTTAAATCTGTGACCATATAATATTGCTTCTCTGCAATTACCGTCCGTTCAGCCACGCTGAAATAAGCAACACTCTCTTTATCCAGTAGCTGTTCGACAGCTGTTTTATTAATGGAAATATGGGTTGTATATACATTCCAATTGGACAAATCAAAAAATAAAATAGTACCTTCAGTATAATTAATCTGGATTCGGCTAAAGACTAAAGGATCATCCTCAGAAAAAGCAGAAAGATCGATATCAATATCAAAGGTTGATAAATACTCTCTAAGGGAGAATTCACCCTCATACAGAAGCTCAAAGTCATTTTTTTCCAGATAATGGTTGTTGTACTCCTCTTGGTTGCTCTTAACTAAAGTATCTAGCTTGCCAAAGCTGCTGTCACTGATCACCCTTTGAACAGAAGCAATTAAGCTTTCACTGGTACTAATAAAAAATGCATCTTCTTTTGTACGAACCAAACGAATTGGTAAAAATGCATCACTAGCAGCACGCTCTTTAACTGCAGCAGCTACTTGCGTTTCCGTTTCCGGTCTAGGCTCCTTTACAGAAGAACTAATCCAAATGATTGTTGAAAAGTACAAGCTCAACAGAACCATTATGATCAGTCCGGCACGAATTAATTTTTCAAAAAGGTTCATTCCCACCATTCCTCCTCATAAGGTTCATACGGTAGAGAAATATAAAATGTCGAGCCTTGCCCTTCTACACTTTCTACCCAGATAGAGCCATTGTGTGCTTTGATTGCTTCTCGGGATATGGCCAAGCCTAGTCCTGTTCCTCCCTGTGCTCTGGCTCTAGCCTTATCTACCCGATAAAAACGTTCAAAGACTTTCCCTAAATCTTTCTTAGGTATACCTAGTCCTCTGTCCGTTACACTAAAGATGACCGTACTATGTGTTTCAATGAGGCGGCAGACAATTTCGCCGCCATCGGGAGAATATTTTATGGCATTATTCATGATATTATCCAACACTTGAATGATCTTATCCGTATCAAGCTCTACCCATAAGGCACGCTTAGTAAACTCACGACGAATTACAAACTTCTTTTCACCGCTTTCCACCATCATATCAAAACGGTCCAGAACAAAGCTAATTAGTTCATTAAAGTTAACATACTCCAGCTGCAGCTTCGAATTTCCTGAATCCATTCTAGACAAATTCAGTAAATCATTAATCATTCGAATCATCCGATCCGTTTCTTCAAGTGTTACCTTCAAAAAATTCGGTGCAACCTCAGGATTTTCCCAAGCACCTTCATTTAAAGCTTCAATATAGCTTCGCATACTGGTTAGCGGTGTACGCAGCTCATGGGATACATTGGAAACGAATTCCCGTCGTTCCCGCTCATTCTTTTCCTGCTCCGTTACATCATGAATCACACAAACCAAACCAGTAATAAAGCCTGATTCCCGACGAATCATTGCGAAATCAACTTTTAAAATCATCTGATCTTCAGGTGCTTCTGAAGAAGAACGATCGAGCAGCAGCTCGTCAGGCTCTTCTAAAAGAGTACGCAGCGTATATTCCTCTTGGATATCTAAAAGCTCTAAAAGGGGCATACCAATAGCATCCGCTGCAGGCATATTAAGCAAGGTTGTAGCCATGTCGTTAATAGTAATAACTTTTCCCCGGCGATCCGCAGCAATAACACCATCTGTCATATGGGTGAGGACACTATCCAGCCGATTCCGCTCAGATTCCATTGTTTCCTGAGCTTCCTCCACCCGTTCACTCAGCTGGTTAAAGGTTTCTGCCAGCTGTCCAAGCTCGTCTTTACCGTATACCTTTACTTTCCCGCTGTAATCCCCGCGTGCAATGCGCAGTGCCTGTTCCTTCATCTCGCCAATTGGCTGAGTAATTGAACGGGCAATCAGCAAAGTAACAATGACTGAAATTACACCCGCCATCAAAGAGGCTGTAAAGAAGATTCTGGCAATGTTCGTGACTTCTTCGTACTTATTCTGTATATTACTTTTAACATAAACAGCCCCGATGACCGTATCACCAGCCGGAGAGTATATAGGCTGGACATTAATATAGACACGTTTTCCGTTTTCTACCACAGGATATTTCTTACTGCTGAAATCATTTAAATCCCGATATTCATTTTTCTTTCCAATCAGCCCTTGCAGGTTCAAATCACTAATAGCCCTGATGTTTCCTTTATCATCAATGACTCTAACCTCCAGAAATTCTGAGTTGGAGAAGCTGCTTACAACACGTTTAAGATCGGCATCGACTTCTTCACGGTTATTGTCTTCATTTCCAAGAGGCGTACTCAGTGAATTAACCAATTGAGTTACCTGTAAGTCAACATTTCTTTTATAATCATTAATCGTAGTTGTTTCCAGCTCACGAATAAAATACCCCCCAATGATTTCTATCGCAATCAAAAGGAGGAGGATAAATGAAATAGCTATCTTAAAATTTACTGACTGAAAAAAGTTAACCTTTTTTCTCATAATTCATTACTCCTGTTCAGGGTTTCTTAAATAGTAGCCAACACCTCTACGAGTCACTAGATAGGTTGGATGACTTGGGTTATCTTCAATTTTTTCCCGCAGTCTCCGAACTGTCACATCCACCGTTCGCACATCGCCAAAATAGTCATAACCCCAGACAGTCTGTAACAAATGCTCTCTTGTCATCACTTGACCAATATGTTTTGCTAAATAAAACAGCAGTTCAAACTCACGATGAGTTAATTCAATTTTTTCGCCGCGCTTGGAAACCATATATGCATCAGGATGAATCGTCAAATCTCCAATTGTCAGCTCAGAAGGAACTGTCTCTTCCGCTTCTTTAACACTTGCTGCTCCCCGACGTAGATTTGCTTTCACACGGGCAACCAGTTCACGATTTGAAAATGGTTTTGTTACGTAATCATCTGCACCTAATTCCAGCCCTAGAACCTTATCAATTTCAGAATCCTTCGCAGTAACCATAATAATTGGCATATCATAGGTTTTACGAATCTCACGTGCTACTTCCAGCCCGTCTATTTTTGGCAGCATCAAATCCAGTAAAACCAGATCCGGCTCTTCTTCTTTAACTTTTTCTAATGCTTCTTCTCCATCATAGGCAGTAAACACCTCATAGCCTTCTTTAACAAGATTGTATTTAACAATCTCTGAAATTGGCTTTTCATCATCTACAACTAATATTTTTTTCATAAAGAGACACCTCTTTTTCTTCATTCATACTTTTGCAGTATTTTTTCCATTATACCTCATTTTCTCAAGTCTTTCACCTTTGCCCGCTGATTTCTCTCATTTCAGACCATCCATTTAGCAAAATCTTATAAGAAACTGTTTTTATAGCGCATTATTTCAAGGGTGGGACAGAAACAGTTACCTTCAAGCACCAGGTAGGTACTTTTCAGCATCGGTTCTACTTACGTAGGAAGTAATCACAGTGATTCAAAGCACCAAAAAAGAATTTACAAAAATGACAGGAAACACGAAGATAAACCATTCGATGTTGATTGATTTCTACCTGGTACTCTACAAATGCTAGCTAAATCCCGGCTTGTTGCCGAAGAAGTTGCTCCTGCGGTTACTCGTCGCAGTTAAGTGCTTTGTGTGTGCTCCTGCGATTACTCGTCGCAGTTAAATGCTTTGTACGTGCTCCTGCAGTTACTCGTCTCAGTTAGGGTGCTCGTATGTGTTACTGTCTCACCGTTTATTCGGATTTAAGCATACTAAAAGACTGGGAATTTAGTTATGTCCCAGACTTTGTCATTTGAAACAGACTCACTGAATAGCCAGAAATACAAAAAAGGAATGAGATATATGGAATCCCATTCCTAAAAATTACATACATGTAGATACTAATACGTCAATCAGTAACTATTCGCCTTCTGTATCTAATACATATTTGGCCACTAAAGCTGCCAACAAACCACCGATTAATGGTGCTACAATAAATACCCATAATTGTGACAACGCATCGCCGCCAGCGAATACAGCTGGTCCCAAGCTTCTTGCCGGGTTAACTGAAGTACCGGTTAGAGGAATCCCAACTAAGTGAACCATTGTAAGTGTTAAACCAATAACGATTCCAGCAAGATTTGCGTTACCTTTTTTAGCACTAGTCACCACCATGATAACTAAAACAAAAATGAATGTCAGAATAATTTCAATAGCCAAAGCACCAATAGCAGTGAATTCACCGAAGCCGTTTTGACCTAAATTGGCTGTGCTTGCATCGCTGCCGTTCAAAATCATTAATAAAGTAAATGAAGCCAATAAAGCACCGATTACCTGCCCAACAACATAATAAATAAATTCCTGAGTGGTGATCCGTTTGTTTACCCACATCCCTAGTGAAACAGCTGGGTTTAAATGTGCACCGGAAATCGTACCAATACTATAAGCAGCGGCAACGATTGTTAACCCAAAAGCTAAGGCAATTCCTGTCGTACCGATTCCATCCATACCATTTCCTAAAACTGCTGTAGCTGTACCGAAAAAGACTAAAATAAATGTTCCAATAATTTCTGCAATTCCTTTTTTCATGTGTTTCTCCCCTTTCAAACAGTATTGAGTTTAACATAACTACTGTTTTTTTCAATACCTTTTCATGAAATTTTCATATAAAAAGCGAGATTTATTATCTCGCTCATAGTTTACCTATATTTTAAATTTCTAGCAATTATTTGAACTGTTTTTTTATCAATCATCCAACAGCTGGATCCCGATTCCCAATAATCCCGGTCCCGTATGCACAACTAATGCTGGACTAATTGTACCAAAATAGATTTCTTCAGCCTGTGGAAAATTATCCTTGAGCTTCTGATAAAAGCTTCTTGCTTCCTCTTCCGCTTGACCATGAGCCACCGCCAAAACCACTTTTTTATGTGTTCCGATGAACTCTTTAATCAAGTTAAAAGCCTTCTCCAGACTTTTCTTTCTTCCTCTTGCTTTTGCAACGGTGTAATAAACACCTTGTTCATTACATGAAATGATTGGATTCAGCTTTAATGCATTTCCTAAAATGGAGGCGACTAAGCCGATTCGGCCACCCTTTTGAAGATACTCAAGTGTAGCTACATTGAAATACACTGTAGCTTTTTCCACATTTTTAGTTGTCTGCAGCTTAAGTTCTTCCCATGACGAACTACGCTCAAGCATCTTGGCTGCTTCTATCACCTGAAGTCCGCTGCCAATTCCTATATTTTTCGTATCTAATACAAAGGTTTCCAAAGAAGTAAATTCTTCACTAATCAAACGGACAATATTATACGTACCACTAAGTCCACTAGAAATCGTAATGGCTAGTACCTTTTCATAACCGTCCTCTTTAATTTTTTCAAAAATCTTAGTAATCGTTTCCCCATCAGGTAAAGAAGTACTTGGGATTTCCTGAGGTAGACGTTCATAAACCTCTTCTGGTGTAATATCTACTTTATCAGTATACACTCGATCTTTATAAATAATTTGTAAGGGAATCACATAAATGCCATATTTTTCAACCAATTCCTCCGGCACATCAGTTCCAGAATCTACAAGTATTGCTATTTTTTCTTTATTCATTGCTCTTTCTCCATCTTCTTCAAGTATAGTTGTTCTAATTCAATAACCCTTTCACTGAACATTTTAGTAGCAAAAGACAAAGTCGCAGCTTTTACTACCAGAAATTCTACCGGTATAGGTTCATTAAATGCCGGTGTCGGCTCTTCTCCTAGTGCTTGAGAGACAACTACTCTTAATGCGTTTTCCTGTTCGCTACAAAACAGATTATATGCTTCCCGAATGCCAACAGCAGCTCCTTGAAATAGGATGCCCTCTTTGATTTCCGGAATTGTCAACACTTGCTTTAGCAGAGTGATTGCAATTAAAAAAGCTAAATGCTTCTGATTATACCGCTTCTTTTTAGGTGCTGGAATCAACCCCAGCTTAACATAATTATTAACCATAGAAGATGTCAATAATGTATGCTTTTCTGATGTAATCAGCGGAGATAGATATTTTTCTACCAGCGTAATCACCTGATCCATATAAAGTTCAATATCCGGAAGCTCATGCCATCTAGGTAAATGTATATTTCTTAATTCTTCTCCCCAGTCTTTTAATGAAGCTTTGATATCATCCAAAAAAACACACCACCTTTTTCTTATAAAAGATTAACATACTTACAAAAATTATTCAATCTAGTTTTTGAAACTACATGAAATTTTAAAAAAACTGAGAACCTCTTTAAAGTAAAAGCATTCTCAGCTTACATAAATTTGAAGGATATGACAGAAAAGACACTGCCTTCATAAATGGGAAGGAAAAAAAGACGATTAAACTGTTTATTCAGCTTTTAACAAAAAAGAGTTTGGACACTAAGCTATGTGAAATGTGCTCAAGCTCTGTGTTGCTTTTCTTATTCTGTATATGCAATAATCGCTCGGTCATTCAACGGCTGAATTTCTCTATTGTTATGAGCGTACAGCTTTTTGAAAGACTTAATTTGTTCCTTCGATACTTCCACCGAATTTTTCATAACATACCATTCTACATTCTCACTCAATGGCGGCGTAGTCAGTGATCCCAGATAATGATAATAGCTTTTATTTTCAGGAAGCATCTCATTTAAATCAGTGATTGGCTCTGTTTTTCCATTGTTAACGTTATCCAACACCTCTTGAAATCCTTTGTTTTCTGCTCCTTCCTTGAAAAAGACGCCAATCACCGCAAGTCGACCATCCTGAGCCTTATTTACAAAGTGTACCTCCATCGGGTAATGCTTCCCATCGATTGTATGCTCACTTTCTGCGTGAAAATGAAATTGTGTTAGTTCAAAATTTCGTCCGTTAATTTCTGCTTTCCCGCCATCTTCTATTTGGATACTATGACCATTGTTTTCAGCATTAGTAATTTCAATACCATAATCTAAGACAATTGTTCCCAAATCCGGGCTCATATTTTCAACCTCGCTGGTTGGAATATCAATCGGCGACTGCATCTTTTCAGAAACAAACTCCCACTCATCCTGATGATCATAGTCAATATGCTCTTCTTTATTCACCTGATTCATTGAAGACGTAGTTGAAGTTTCCTTATTGTCGCTTAGTTCTTTTTGATTAGTTGAGCAGGCACTTATAGAAAAAAGAGCACCAGCGAATAAAATAGCTGTAAAAATATTTTTCATTCTAAAACCCCTATTCTTTTATTTTATTGATTAGTATACTCCTTTCATTTTGAATTTTACAGCTATTTTTATAACAGGTTTAAAAGTCAAATAGAATATTAATTAATTCAAAAAAACCAATAGCCATAAAATGACCATCGGTTCCTATAATTTCTCTTATTTGTCTTAAAGAAGCAACTTCGAGCGAATACATACTGGCTGAAGCATCCAGAAAGAAAAAGCAAATCACAGCGTAAAGTTTGTGTTTACTTTATCTATTCTGTATCTTTAGCTGCTGTTTTTAATTGAATTTTTCCACTTCGATAAAGTAGAAAAAGCAGGCCTTCTAATAAAAGAAAAAATAACAAAAAACAGTGCATAAAGAATTCTTCCGGAAGCACATTGATAATTGGATCTGTTGCTGGATTAAACAGCCAAGCATCGTTATTAAAAAAAAGACTATGGAACTGTACAAAGAATTGGTCAAAACCAATAAGCATCAAGAATAAAAAGACTACTGGTATAATCATGCCAATCTGGCTAGGGCGCATTAGCCGCCAAAGCCAGCCTTTTTTCTTTAAGTAGCGTAAAAAGACTATAGCAGGAACAATCGTAATCAGCAATACACTGTAGTTAAGTAAAAATAGGCGCTTCACTTCATAAAAATGAAAAGCTCCACTTTGAGAAACCGGAAAATCAGATAGCTTTAGTGTTTGAACAAACGGATTATTCAAATATTTCATCAGTTGATCAAAATTTTCCAACAACTCCTTTTTTCCAATTGTTGTATAGTCTAAAATATCTAAAAAATCAATATCTAAAGCATACAACGGTCGAAAATTGATAGTTATTGTAATACATAAAGAAAGTACTGCCAAAAAAAGACAAATGAACCCCAGATACTCCAAGGCAATTTTCTTCTTTACTCCCATATCAGACATCCCACTCATCTAATGAAGCAAGCGTATAGGTTGCTGGAACTGGCAAATTGGGCACATCTTCTTTTTGGGTAAAGCCTGAAAGTACCAATAGTGTATCGATATCATTTTGGATACCTGCCTGGATATCCGTTTCATAGTTATCCCCAACCATTAGCACGTCAGATTTATTTAAGCCCATCACTTTAATGGCTTCATTCATGATGATTGCATTTGGTTTTCCAATCATAATTGGTTTACACTGAACAGCAGTTTCCACTAAAGAAATCATTGAGCCTGCCCCCGGCAAAAGTCCTCGTTCTGTTGGAATATTTTTATCTGGATTCGTTCCAATAAAGACAGCTCCCTTGCGAATCGCTAAGGTTGCCTTAACAAGCTTTTCGTAAGTAATCTTTGTATCTAATCCAACCACTACGTAATCAGGCGTTTCTTCATCCCAAACAAAGCCAGCTTCCAAAATCAAATCAATTAAACCTGACTCTCCGATGACATAAACTTTATTTCCAGCACCTTGCTCCTTCATATAGTCAATCGTAGCTAGGCTAGCTGTATAGATGGTCTGTGGTGCGATATGAATATCAAATTCCATAGCCAGTCTTTCTGCCACAGCTTCTGGTGTTTTGGTTGTATTGTTTGTCACAAACAGAAAGGGCTGCTCAGTTTTCTGCAGCCTTTCTACAAAACGTTTTCCCGCCGGTATAATGTCTTTGCCAAGATAGATTGTTCCATCTAAATCTATCAAATATCCTTTATATTTCTTCAAAATTATTGCCCCTCACGCTGACGAATCGTAAATGACCGATTATTCGTTTCTTTTTTCGCTCTTCCATTATCTGCTGCCGGCTTGTCATTATTCGAATTCTCTTTTCTGTTCCGAATAACCGGTTTATTTTTCTTTACAGTATTTTGGTTCTGAACAGGTGCTTTTTTTTCATCGGTATGCGCTTGATTACGATAGTTGCTTCGCTTGTTTCGTTTTCTGCGCGGATTTTGTTTTTCTTTTCTTTCACCCACACGTTCAATCACAAAATAAGCACAGCCAAAATTGCAGAATTCATAAAGATAGTCTTCAAGTGCATCAATGCGCTGATCCGGCGAGGCTTTACGGTTAGTTGTTGAAAAAAAACCTTTCAATCTTAACTGATCGTAGCCCCAGTCACCTACAATATAATCATATCTGGATAAAATATCGCTGAAACGTTCACCAATTTTTTCAGCATCAAAAGCGTCACGATGATCCTTTACAAGTACGTACTGACGGTCACCAATCATTAACTGGCTATCGTCAAGAAGCGTCACGATTTCACCCTTTTTTTTCGTTTTTGCTGGTTCTTCTTCATTTATATTTTCAATTACAGCTGTTAACTCCGCTGTCAATTCATTCTTTTCTTCAGTTTTTTCTTCCATGTCTTCACCACCTGTCGTTCATTATAGCATATTTTATAAAACAATATCTTAGCTTTGAAAGGCTAACTTTAGTTTTTTTTAAATCTAAAAAAAGAGTAACATCTATCTACTACCTAAATCAAATTTCTTCTACACAAAGAGCTACCTTCAGCTTTTAGAAACTATGGTTTCTATACTTGAAATCATTTCTTTAACAACAATCTGAATAACAAAAAGATTCTCGTCTATTTTTCCATAAAAAGTAGAAATTTCAAATATGTCTGCCAACTTTTAGGCATTTATATGCTTCTTATTTGAGAAGTGCCAAAAGAATGCAGCAAATCTACCTCTGCTCTTTTAACAGCTATCTTTCAAGATTTCTTTTTATTTTAGATTGTTGCCATACTGGTGTCAATAATCACTTGATATAATAAAAAGTAATTACCAAACAATTAAATGGAGGAAAACTTATGACTACAATCTATATTTACGTTCTTGACACTTTAGCTGACTGGGAAATGGGGCATCTTATCTCAGAACTAAATTCTGGTCGTTTTTTTAAAAAAGGAGCAAAGCAAGTAACACTTAAAACAGTAAGCTGTTCTAAAGAGCCTATTAGAACAATGGGCGGAGTGACAATAGAACCTGATTGTGTAATAGAAGATATTGTCACAGACAAATCAAGTGTATTGTTATTACCAGGTGCAGACACATGGAATGACTCCAAACATCATGCTGTTATCGAGAAAGCAGAGGAGTTCCTTTCTTTAGGTGCTACAGTTGGAGCAATATGTGGCGGGACTACTGCGCTGGCCAACTTTGGGCTATTAGATACATTTACCCATACAAGTAACGGGGTAGGATTTTTAGAAATGGTTTCTCCTAATTACAAAGGATCAGGCTCTTATATAGATGAGCCATCTGTAGTGGACAACAACCTTATTACTGCAAGCTCCACAGGATCTTTATTATGGACGAAGCAAATCATTGAGCAGCTGGAAGTTTTCCAAGCAGATACATTAGAGGCTTGGTATAACTATTTTAGTACTGGCAAGCCTGGATATTTTTTTGAGCTCATGCAATCCTTACCCGCTAATAACGAAAATTAGTCTAGCAATTTTTTGTTGAATCTGAACATAAAAGAGTTTTGAGATCAAATGATGATGTCCAAAGCTTTTTTTGTTCAGATAATATACAGATTTACGCAACATTTTGCCATTAAGCATGCAGAATCTCATCATTTTCCATAAGTATAATTTCTTATTTACCTAGTTTTTACGAGAGCTACTTATTGTACGTTGCTTTTTTATCAATTGGATAGCAGCGTCGTAAATAATCCCCAAAAACATTTCTAAGGAACTCAGGAAATAAAAACTCAATTTCTCCTGCAATTTCTATAGTAGGAAAAAAAGGAATAAATAAATAATGATCAATCGTAGTCAATGTATAATTTTGATTGTCCACAACAGCTTGGCCATTCCAGTACACGCTAGCATCAGCCTTATCATAAGATATTCCAGTATACGAAATATCCCCAAAAATTTTTCCTCTAAAGCCCATACCAACAATAGGAAATTTTCTTAAAAAGTGCCGGTTTTTCTCCATCTCTCTGACTAAACGGGTTAATTCTTTTCCATTTAGCGTCACTCGTATCAAGTGCATCGGATGAGGAAGCACTTGATGAAGATTTTCTTCAGTAACCAGCCCTTTTGATAAATCGTCTAAAAATAGACCCGTATTCAAAACAGCGGCTTCTGTCCCTCCTCTTTTCTTTAAAGCATTAAGAGCTTGAAAAATCAATGGGTGCTCACTATCCAGTACATTTGAAAAAGTATAAGGGAGGTCAGCAACCTGCTTCTGTTTTAAAAGATCGTGCCCTTTTTCCAAGTAGGAAGAGATTTCCGCTTCATCTTCCGGTAACGCTAAAAAGTCTTCTGTAGGCAGCGCCTCTGCACTGGTTTGAACAATCACTCCATCTTCAAGAAGCAAATGAACCTCGCCGACATATTGTCCAAACTTTCCTGCAGCTGACAATTGTGTATGATTAATTTTTTCTCCATGCCGAAAAAGATGATGGGTATGTGACCCAAGTAAGACATCAATCTCAGGGTAGTTTGTAGCAATTTTCATATCGTTGTCTATACCTAAATGACTCAGCAGAATCAGAACATCACATTGCTGGCGAACCTCGCTAATAAGCTGAGGCAGCACGTCATCCACTCCACGAATATCCCAGCCATTAGGTTTATAAGTAAGTGGAAAAGGAGCTGTCAAACCTATCAAACCTACTCTGGTCTTTTGAGCTGTTGCTAAAATTTTATAAGGAAGCGCCCACCTCGGTCGTTTTCCAGTATCTAAATCAAAAAGATTTCCCAGCAATATATCAAAATTTGCTTCATCATAAAGATGATTCAACTGTTTTTTTGAATTTCCCACACCTTCGTTATTACCAATAGTGGCACCATCATAGTGAACAGCATTCATCAATTCAACATTTGCTGTTCCATTTGTAGCCTCTGTCAACGGATGCCAGCGATCAACAAAATCTCCTAAATCAACAACAAACGTAGACTGCTTTGGTGTAGAATTTTCCTTCCTTTTATTCAGCAAGAATCTTCTGATTTTCGGCCAGTTTTCAAAATGAGAATGCAAATCATTCGTATGCAGCAAAATAATTTCTTCCATCTCTTCTCACTCCACTCTTAAATAACTTCCTTAATAGTATCATACTTCAAAATATTCCGTGTTCTCTACAGATTTTACATAGAATAATTTGCTTTTCCAGATAATTATGACACTTATATCCATTTTTAGCCATATTCCAATCTACCGAAAATAAAAAAAATACATTTTAAATGATATTTTATATAAAGAGTACTTTATTTACGGTATAATTATTTTTAAAGCAATAGTTATTTTCTGTAAACACAATAATTAGAAAAATGGGGGATTTCGATGATGAAAAGTGTTTTCATTCTAGGAGTTATTATTTTGCTTGTTCTGTTATTTGCTGCACCTGGTATAACTTTGGGTTTAATAGGCCTTATTGGTATAATCATCTTCGGCGTGCGCTTTGCCTATTTTCGGTCTAAGAATCATGCGAAAAAAGCAAAAAAATCAGCAATTATAGCCGGTATAGCAGCGATTTTTTTCACCGTAGGATTGATTTTAACTCCATCTACTGAAACAGCAACAAAGCAATCAGAAATAAAGAACGAGACCAAAAGTGAACAAGTCACTAAGAAAAAAACAAAACAGACTACTGATAAATCTGAAATAAGGCAACTGACACTGATTCTAGATGAAGCTACAGAAAGTGATAGCAACGGAACCGTGTTGATTAAAGGTAAAACAGAACCTCACGCAACGGTCTATCCTTCTTCTAAAATCAGTACTAAAAAACAGGCAGATGCTGATGGTTTTTTTGAATTAACCTATGAATTATCCGATGACTCTGAAACGGAATTGAGCATCGTATCAGAGCTAGATACTCAGACAACTTCAAAAAAAATAGTCCTTAAGCCTTCTGCTGCTTTTATCGCAGTCAAACAAGCTGAGAAAGAAGAACAACGGCTTGCAGAAGAATTGAAATTAGCGGAAGAACAAAGAAAATCAGAAATTGCTCAGCTAACTGCCGATGCAGAAGTCGCTGTTAAAAACGCTGAAAATAATCAAAATCGAGAGCACTACGATAAAGCAATTGCTGCGGTTTCGTCTATTCCTGATGGAAACGAGGAGCTATCTAACAGATTAGCAGCAGTTGAAACTGCTATTCATGCTCAAGAAGAGCAGGAGTCCTTAGCAGCTGCTGAAGAAGCTCAACAAGCTGCTGTGGTACAAGAACAGCAGCAGGTAGCTGCAGAGCAAACGGTACTGGTTACACCAACAGGAAAAAAATATCACACTCATGTATGCGGCAGTGGTGACTACACGCCTACTACCTTACAAGAAGCAATAAATCGAGGATTAACAGAATGTGCAAAGTGCTACTAAGCTGACTAAATCAAGTTTGAATTTAGCCATATCCTGATTCATTATTCTTAAGTTTTATATGAAACGAAGTAGAGATACAGCTGCTTCGTTTTTATAGAAGAAAAACTGTAATAATTTACCTGTTCATAGTATATTACGCTTTAATTTATCGTATAATAGAAAAAATATGTGTTTGTGGAGGACACTTTATGAAAATTGAAACATCAATTGGCAGCATCTGGCTGAATGGAAACGATTTAGGTCTAACAGAAGTCTCCTTCTTTCCAATTGAAAGTCATGTGACAAATCAATGGACAGAACAAGCGGCGGAGGAACTATGGTCCTACTTTTCAGGAGATTTAAAAACCTTTTCAACACCGCTCTATTTTGAAAAGGGTACTGATTTTCAACAAAAGGTATGGCAGGCGCTAGCTGAAATTCCATTTGGAGAAACACGCTCCTATTTAGACATCGCTAAAGCTGTCAGATCTGAAAAAGCGGTCAGAGCGATTGGTCAAGCTAATCGGAACAACCCTTTACCCATTATTATTCCCTGTCATCGTGTAATCGGTAAAAATGGTAAACTGACTGGTTACATGGGAAAAACAAATGAGGAAGGTTTATCGATTAAGTCCCACCTTTTGGAATTAGAGGGGATACAGATTAACTACTGAATAATTATCAACTGGTAAAAAGGTGATTATCTATCCTACTTGCTTATTTTATCTATTAAAGAAATTAATCAGTAGAAAAAATGACCTTGAAAAGCTAAAGTTTTACTTAGGCTTTTCAAGGTCATTTGACTTTTAATTCATTTATTATTTAGATGTTCAGTTGTAGATACTGATTTTAGATGTCAGCCCTTCTTCTTCTGTGTTGCTTCCATGATAACTGGTAAAATTACAGGCCGGCGTTTTGTTTGTTCAAACAAGTAGCGGCTTAAGCGTTCGCGAATATCCTGCTTCAGCTTACTCCATTCAAAATCTTTACTTTCCAGATGCTTTTCAACAATCTCCGTAACGATTTTGCCGCTCTCTACCATCAAGTCCTTACTCGTTTTCACATAGACAAAGCCTCTGGAAGTGATTTTAGCGGGTGAAACAATTCGTTTTTCCCGACGATTAATCGTTACTACAGCCACAAAAATTCCGTCTTCAGATAGAATACGGCGATCTCTAAGCACGATGTTCCCTATATCACCAACACCTAAACCGTCAATCATAATGTTTTCAGCAGGAGTAGTCCCAGCTGCAGACATTTTTTGTTTCTTATATTCCAGAATTTCCCCTCTGCCTGTGATGAAAATATTTTTATAAGGAATACCAATTTCATGCGCTAAATCTGCGTGAGCAGCTAGCTGACGATACTCGCCCTGAACAGGAACAAAATATTTAGGCTTCATCAAGTTAATCATTAGCTGTAAATCAGTTGGATTTCCATGACCGGAAACTCGCAGATTATCCGATATTTGTTTGACTGTTCCGCCAGCCCGATAAACAATATCCTCTGTCTTAGCAACAACAGTTTCCATTGCAGTTGTCGGAGTAGTTGTAATATAAACCAAATCACCTGCTTTGATACTTATAGAACGATGGGTTCCATTTGCCATTTTCTGGAGGGATTTAATTGGCTCACCCATACGGCCAGTTTCCAGAATCAACAGTTCATCATCTGAATACTTCTTCATGTCCTTCATCGTTATGATTAAATCATCACTAGGCAGTTCTAATTTATCCAGGCGCATAGCCGTACGGATAATTTTTTCCAAATCTGCGCCAGTCAATACTACTTTACGATTTGAACGGTAAGCGGCATTCAAAACCTGCTGTATTCTTTTTAAATTACTGGCAACTGAGGCAACAATGATTCTGCCTTCCCAATAGCGAATTGTATCAAAAACTTCTTCTGCCACCTGTAGTTCAGAGGCAACAGGTACCGGGTTTTCAGCATTGGAGGAATCACTTAATAAAGCCAAGACCCCTTCACTGCCAATTTCTGCTAAACGGTTGAACTCTGTTTGATACATAGGAGTAGCACTTTGATCAAATTTGAAGTCTCCAGTATAAACAATATTTCCTTCATCTGTCTTCACATTAATTCCAATGGAATCCGGAATTGTATGCGTTGTTTTGAAAAAACTGATTGTTGCATGACCAAAATCAATTTCCGTATGCGCATCGACAACGTGGAAATCATTGAATTTCTTCGTCCCCGGATGGCTGCTTACATTTAATTTTGCTAATTCTACAGTCAGCTCTGTACCGAATACTGGCACCTGAACTTTAGATAAAAGATAAGGCAATGCACCAATTGCATCTGCGTGACCGTGTGTTAGGAAAACCCCTGCAACTCGATCAACGTTCTCTTCCAGATAAGTAAAATCCGGAATCACCACATCAATTCCCAAAAGCTCATTTTCTGGATATTTCAATCCACAATCCAGTACAAAAATTTCATCCTCCACTTCAGCTATATACATATTTTTTCCGTTTTCACGGACACCGCCAAGCGGAATGATTTTTATTGTACTCACTTTTTTCACCTCTCTATTTCTGCTTGATTTATCTATCAAGTATTTGCAATATTTTTTCTTTCTCTTCAGAAGTACATGATACAAGAGGTAAACGTAAATCACCAACAGAAACACCTAAATGATTCAATACCATTTTAACTGGTGCAGGGGAAGGCACAGAAAATAGAGCATTCATTTTCGGCAACAATTTCCGCTGAATGGCAGCGGCCTGTTTAATTTCTCCCTGATCCAAAGCTTGAAACATTTCATAAATCTCTGTGCCAAATAGATGACTTGCAACAGAAATAACTCCTTGCCCGCCAAGCGCTTTTGTTGAAAAAGCCAATGAATCTTCACCTGTATAAACAAGAAAATCTTTTGGTGCCTGTTCAATCAGTTCCGTTAGCGCCTCTAAACCGGCACATTCTTTTACTGCGATAATATTTTCAATCTCTGCTAAGCGAATAGTTGTTTCAACATCCATGCTTGCGACTGTTCTTCCCGGAACATTATACAAAATAATCGGTAAGTCGCTTGCTTCAGCAATAGCTTTAAAATGCTGGTACAGGCCCTCTTGATTGGGTTTGTTATAATATGGAACAACTGCCAGTCCCGCATCGATTCCTTCTATTTGAGCGATTTCTTTAACGAACTCAACAGAGTCTCTTGTATCGTTTGTTCCCACACCACATATGATTGGTACACGCTTATTCACCAAACGGATAACTTCATTGAACAATTCAATTTCTTCATCGTGAGTCAACGTTGGCGACTCACCTGTCGTCCCAGCTAGAATTATTCCCTCTGTATGTGATTCCAGCAAATGTTCCACCAATGCAGGAAGCCGATCAAAGGCAATCTGTCCTGCCGAATCGAATGGTGTGACCATTGCTGTGATAATTGATGCATTTGTTAATTTCATACTTTTCCCTCCAAACCTTCTTTAATCTATACCCGAACTAAATCCATCTCATGTAAAGTTTCTGCTATCTGAACTGAATTCCAGGCAGCGCCTTTCAGTAAATTATCGGAAACCACCCATAAATGAAAGCCATTGGCAATATCTACATCTCTGCGGATTCTTCCAACAAAGGTTTCTTTCTTATCAATACTAGTCAAAGCTTGCGGATACAGCTGTTGAGCCGGATCATCCTGTACAACAACACCAGGCGCCTGCTCCAGCCATTCCCGAATAGCTTGAACAGATGTCGGTTTTTCTACCTCAATATAGACTGATTCCGAATGACCAGATAAAACTGGAATTCTGACACAGGTCGCACTGACCTTTAAAGAGTCATCTTCCATAATTTTCTTCGTTTCATTAATCATTTTCCACTCTTCATACGTGTAATCCTCATCAGCAAAAACATCAATCTGAGGCAACGCGTTGAATGCGATTGGGTAATGCTTTTTATCGCCGCCGCAAGGAAGAATTTCAGCAGTTAATTGATCAGCGGGAACACCGTTCACGTAATCAACAGCCTGTTTTTTCAGTTCCTCCATTGCATTAACTCCGGCACCACTAACCGCCTGGTAAGTAGAAACAATCACTCGTTCTAAGCCTGCCTGTTTTCTGATTGGCTCCAAAGCAACCATCATTTGAATCGTTGAACAGTTGGGATTAGCAATAATACCTTTGTGTCTGTTCAGCGCTTCCTTGTTTACCTCTGGAACAACTAGCGGCACTTCTGGGTCCATCCTGAAATGGCTGGTATTATCAATGACTACCGCACCCCGCTTGACTGCCTCTGGTGCATATATCTTAGATATCCCGCCACCTGCGCTAAATAATGCTATGTCAACATTTTCAAAAGATTCCGGAACAAGTTCTTCAACAATTAAGGTTTGGTTCTTATACTTCAGTTCTTTACCCGCAGAACGTTTTGAAGCTAAAAGCTTAACCTCTTTAATTGGTAACTTTGTTTGTTCCAACATCTCAATCATCTTTGTACCAACTGCCCCTGTTGCACCTACCACTGCAACAACATATGATTTTTCCATACTTAGTGAATCTCCTCTCATCTTCTTGAAGAAAGTTGCTTTTTTTATTTTACCACAGGATGAGGAATTACTACATAGGAAGTAAATCTATTTCTCAGAAACTTTTAAGTTTTCGCCTGCTTTCAGATGTTCTTTATAAAAATGACCTTTGAAAAATTAATAGACCTTTAAGACAGCAAAAGAAAAGCCGTTCCTAAAGGTCTTTACTTGTCATTTCTATTTTTAGTTTCTCTGTCTGAATCAAGCAGATATAAATAACAAAATTACCTATCTTATGAAACAACCGCTTCTACCAATCCAATCAATCAGTTTCTTTGACTAGCCTAAAGCCACATCAAGTACCATCATGATGATGAATCCCAGCATTACCCCAAAAACAGCGAAATGCCGTTTACTGGTAATCGTTTGCTGAGCTTCTGGAATCAATTCCTCCACCACCACATAAATCATCGCTCCAGCTGCGAAAGCTAATGCATAAGGTAAAAGCAGACTCATCTTTGTAACCAGAATCGCGCCAATAATTCCGGCTATTGGCTCAACAATCCCCGAAGCCTGCCCATAAACGAATGCTTTGGAACGACTTAAGCCTTCCTGCCTTAATGGAATTGAAACAGCCGCTCCTTCCGGAAAGTTCTGTATACCAATACCCAATGCTACTGAGATAGCTGCAAGTACCGCTGTTTCAGGATTGTCTGCAGATGCAGCTGCTCCAAATGCCACTCCCACAGCCAATCCTTCCGGGATATTGTGTAGCGTAATAGAGAAAACAAGCAGAATTGTCCGCTTTAAATGGCTGGGCAGTCCTTCTTTTTCATGATTTGGACCGAAATGCATGTGAGGGAGCGTTTTGTCTGCTATGTATAAAAACAATCCGCCCAATCCAAAACCAACACTCACGACCAGCCAGGCAATATCTCCATTTTCCTCAGCACGTTCAATAGCAGGTGCCAACAATGACCAAAAGCTGGCTGCAATCATTACGCCAGAAGCAAAACCCAGCATCAAATTTAAAACATCTTTTTTGATATCCTTGAAGAAAAAAACTAAACCGGCACCTAAAGCAGTCATAAAATAAGTAAAACCCGTTCCAACTAAGGCTTGCTGCCACGGTTCCAATCCAACTAACCAGTTAATCATGTGCTTCCCTCCAAACAATCGTTATCTTTGCTTTCATTTTATCACAGCCGTTTTTTACAGTCCAGCTTATTTTATTTTTAAGCATACCTAAAAATAGTGAAATAAGTGCTATTGTTTGGTTGGAACCCTAAAGGAGCGTATACTTTAAGTGTAAGTATTTCAAGAATTGGAGTGAGTAGCAATGGGAGATACAATTAATGCCGGCGTAGCAATGGTGAAGGTTTTAGAAAGCTGGGGAATCGATCATATTTACGGAATTCCCGGTGGTTCGTTCAATTCAACAATGGATGCTCTCTACAAAGAGAAAGAACGTATCAAGTACATTCAGGTCCGGCATGAAGAAGTGGGGGCATTAGCTGCAGCAGCCGATGCAAAGCTGACTGGAAAGATTGGTGCTGTTTTCGGTTCAGCTGGTCCAGGTGCCACTCACTTAATTAATGGACTATATGATGCACAAATGGATCACGTGCCAGTTTTGGCTTTGCTAGGACAGGTTGCTTCAACTGCAATGAATTATAATTCTTTTCAGGAATTAAATGAAAATCCTATGTTTGCAGATGTTAGTGTATACAATCGCACTGTAATGACTCCGGAAAGTCTTCCCCATGTTATTGATGAAGCAATCAAAGCAGCATACCAGTTCAACGGAGTCTCTGTAGTTACGATTCCAGTTGATTTTGGCTTTCAGGAAATACCTGATACGTATCTTTCAACTGCAAAGAATCATCGTACCGGGCTGCCGATTCCTGCTGAGAAGGACATTAATGAAGCAGCAGCTTTAATCAAACAAGCCAAACAGCCTATATTGTACATTGGTCAGGGAACACGAGGCGGCTGGGAAGAAATAAAAGCTTTCTCAGAGTATTTTTCAATGCCGGTTGCTGCTGCAGTTTTGGCAAAGGGAATTGTTCCTGATTCTTATGAAAACTTTCTTGGTTTTGCTGCCAGAGTAGCAACTAAGCCAGCAAATGAAGCGTTGGCAATCGCTGATTTGATTGTTTTTGTAGGCAGTGATTTTCCTTTTGCCGCTATGTTTTTTAATCCAGATGCTATGTTTGTTCAGGTAGATATTGATGCCGCCAAATTTGGCAGACGTCATAAAACAGACGTTGCGATATTAGGTGATGGCAAAACTGCTTTAAAAATGATAATGGCAGCCGGAGAAAAACGTCCTGCTGACAAATGGTTGGATGCTAATCAGAAAAATAAACAAAATTGGGTAGAATGGTTGAGAAGCTTTGATAATTTTTCTGAAAGTCCATTAAGACCAGAACCTGTTTTCAAAGAAATACGCCGTATTGCAGAGGACAACGCTGTCTTTGTTACGGATGTCGGCAATACTACGATTCATGCTATTCGTCTATTAGACATGAACGGCAGTCAGCTATTCACTACTTCCGGCTGGTTTGCAACGATGGGGAATGGGATTCCCGGAGGAATCGCCGCTCAGCTCAGCTACCCTGACAGACAAGTTTTTACCTTAAGCGGAGATGGAGGCTTTGCCATGGTGATGCAGGATATTATCACTCAGGTGAAATATAAACTGCCGATTATTAACATAGTCTTTTCAAATGATTCTTTTGGATTTATTGAAGCAGAGCAAGAAGATACTGAACAAAAGAAATTCGGGGTCTTTTTAGAGGGTGCTGATTTTGGTTCTGCCAGTGAAGCACTTGGCGCAAAAGGTTTCACAATCACTCATTACGATCAGTTAGAGCCTGCATTTGAAGCCGCAAAAGCAAGTGACCGTCCTGTCGTAATCGATGTGAAAATCCGTAACGAACGACCTCTGCCAGTTGAAGAGCTTGTTCTTGATCCAGAGACCTTTTCTGCGGAAGACATCCGTACATTCAAAGAAAAATATGGAGTCCATGATATGCCTGTTTTAAAAGAATTGCTTAAATAATAATCTGAAAAGTGTATGACCTTATCAACTTGACTAAGGTTGTACATTTTTTATTTTATTAATAATTTTTTTATTCTTCCAGAAAATATGCATTTCTTTCAAACAAGACATAGTTACTTCTTTTCCTTAATTGTCTTAAAAATTACTTATTCTAAAAAAAGAAGTACTTGAATGGCTGGCATTTGGGTATTGTTTGGCAGAGTATTATCACCGGCCAAGTATCAGAACCTCTTATCATAAAACTAAAACAAATGGTAATAGCGTCATGTCTCTTTATGATGAAATATCGTCTGTGAATTGACGGTTTTCGTACCCTGCTTGAGAATTCATCTTTGAAAAAAGCAAGGAAGTTATCTTTATTGTAAGTATATACGGGCTATCTTATTTTTTATTTAGCTTAGAGACAGCTTTTTAAGCTCTTCTCCAGCATACAAAAAAGGGGCGGGACAATACTATGCCTCACCCCTTTAAAACCAAGTAAATGATGTTTTAAAAATAACAGTTATAGGTTATTTATCATCATGTTTGTGAAATTTCTCTTTGATATCTTCGAAGCCTTCTTTGATTTTATCACCAAATTTTTCTGCGCCTTCTTTAATATCATCACCAGCATCACGTGCTTTGGTCTTCGCGTCTGCAAAACCAGATTGAAGCTTACCTTCTGCTTCTTTTCCTTTATCATCAGTCACTTTACCTACTGTTTCTTTTGTTTTGCCTTCCACCTTATCTTTAGCATCATTTACGCGTCCATTTAAATCTGCCATAGTAAACCCTCCTAAAAGATAGTTTCGTTCTTACAATAATTAGCATAACACCGCTACAAACTTCCTACAAATGATTCGCTCAATTATTTTTTTCCAGCCATTTTTTCACTTGATTGATTTCTTCCATCGTTACCTGATGTCCTGCCTCGGTATTCTCAACAGTGACGGCTGCACCTCTACGCTCCAATTGCTTGGACAGGCGCTGAAAGGCTTCCGAAGAAACAATTGGATCATGACTGCCGTGTGAAAGGAAAACTGCTGTGTTGCTCAGCTGTCCGTTTTGAGTGTCAACTCCTAACGACATTGGATGGAGCAGGATTGCTTGTCTTAATTGACTGTTTCTTTCAAGCAGCAAATGACCCGCGATGTTGGCACCGTTCGAATAACCAATGATAATCCAATCACTTAATACAATACCGTTCTCTTTACTAATCTCTTCAATTTTCTTTAATAGATAATCGCTTTCTTCCTCTAAGCTGTTGATATCAAACTGATTAAGTCCATTTCTTTTGAAAAACCGGTTCATTCCTTCTTCTTGAACTCTACCTCGTAAAGAGAGAATAGTGCTTTGCGGGTCAAGATATCGCGCGATATCTACAAGGGAATATTCATCTCCTCCAGTTCCATGAAGCAGTAGAAAATTCTTCCCAGTACCTTTTTCAAACAAATAATTCATTTTTGTACCTCCTTAAATACTTACTTTTTATAAGTAAAATAAGCTTATCATTAATTATAAAATGATACAAATGATTGATTTTCAATTCTACTTTGACACACAAATGATTTCTTGTTAAAATAAGAACATACGTTCGATAAGGAGGCATTATTATGGATCTCACCAGAAAAATAGAAATATTAGCAGAGTCTGCTAAATATGACGTTTCCTGTGCCAGCAGCGGCGTCACTGAAAATACACGAACAGGAACAGTGGGAAGTACTGCTGCTGCAGGAATCTGTCATTCTTTTACAAGTGACGGCCGTTGTGTCTCCTTATTAAAGCTGTTGTTTACCAACGCCTGTATTTTTGATTGTCATTATTGTATAAACAGGAAATCCAACCAAATTCCGCGAGCCACCTTCACACCTCAAGAAGTGGCTGATTTAACGATGGACTTTTACATGCGGAATTATATTGAAGGATTATTTTTAAGCTCGGCCATCATAAAAAATGTTGATTATACCTGTGAATTACTAATAAAAACATTAAAAATTCTTCGTTACGAAAAAGGATTCAAGGGGTATATTCATGTTAAGGCAATTCCAGGTGCTGATGAGCGTTTGATTGAAGAATTAGGTTATTTGGCAGATCGGATGAGCGTAAATGTAGAACTCCCTTCACGTGAAAGTCTAAAGCTGCTTGCACCAGATAAAGATCCGCTGGCCTTATATAAACCAATGAAGCAGATTACTACAAAGAAAAAAGAATTATCCAACTTGCCGGCTGTCAGAAGAGGACCTAGTTTTGTACCTGGTGGACAATCTACGCAGATGATTATTGGTGCTTCGCCAGAGAGTGATCATGCTATCATAAATATAGCTGAAACACTTTATAACAAATACGAATTGAAGCGTGTCTATTATTCTGCATATATTCCTGTCAATCAAAGTTCTCTGCTGCCGGCTGTAACGACTGATCCGCCGCTGCTTAGAGAACATCGGCTATATCAGGCGGATTGGCTGATGCGGTTTTATCGTTTTCAGGCAGATGAAATTCTGACTGCGGAAAAACCAAATTTCAATTTATATTTAGACCCTAAAGCAAACTGGGCAGTGCAAAACTATGAACGTTTTCCTATTGATGTTCAGTCAGCCAGCTATGAAAAGCTGCTTAGAATTCCCGGCATCGGTCCAAAGAGCGCTCAAAATATTGTTAAGGCTCGAAAATATTACCGGCTGCATCTGTCGGATTTGAAAAGACTAGGTGTTGTCGTAAAAAGAGCGCAATATTTTGTTAGCTGTGACGGTGCCACTATTGAAGGACTCATTAAAGAGCCTGAATGGATTATTGCCTCTCTTGTGTCTTCAAGACAATATAAAGCCTTGAAAAAGGCCAATAGTCAAAGCAATCAAGAGCAGCTGTCCTTATTTGATGTGGAACGGTTTGAGCATACAAAAGAAAAGGAGCTTCGCCATGCATATTGACCGTACAGCAGAGGTTTGGGAATATGACAATAGTTTTTATGGTTTCTTAACAATTGTCGACAAAGCGTTTCGGCTAAAAAAATTTCCTGGGAGCATCTGCACACCAGAAACTTCTGCACTTAGTCTTTTTTTTAGTGAATGGATTGAAACAAATGAACCGCAGGCTGAGAAAATCCATCGTAGGCTAAGACAGCTTTTAACTGCCGAAAATTTTCAATTTTTTCAAGATGGATTTAACGCTACTGTAGAAAATAAGGAGCTGCAGCTGCTTGAGACCTTAGAAGTTGCTTTACGTACAAAGGATTCATTAACGAATCATATTGGTCATCCGTCCATTTTGGCTGTACAGCGAGGTATCAAAGCAATGCTCGGAGAAGCACATCTATACACCGGCTTTGTCCGATTTGAATACGCAGGAAAGATATTATTCAGTGAAATAACGCCAAAGCATTTTTCTCTCCCTTATATTTGCCCTCATTTTGCTGAACGTTATCCATTAGAGACGATTGTTATTTATGATACAACCCATCGGCTATTGGCATTGATTGAGCAAGGGCGTATCTCTTTTATCGAAAATACAGACAACCCTAATTTAAGCAATACCCGTGAGGAAGAAGAGCTGATTCAGCATCAATGGCAGTCGTTTCTACAGGCAGTAACTATTCAGGAACGAGCGAATAAAAAATGCCAAATGAATCACCTTCCCCTGCGCTTTCGCGATAAAATGGTTGATTTTCGACATTCAGACAAACTGTCGACTACTGCGCAAACTTCGCAGAAACTCACCAGTATGAAAAAAACAAAAGAAAGCTCACCCTCAAAAAACAATGTGCTACCCTTTCAAAGAGAATCTGGCTGACTATTAGAAAGAAGCTGGGACAATAATAAATTCCCAAACTCAGCATATCTGAATCTGAATAGACGAAAGCCCAAAGCCGATTCTTCGAAAACAAGTCGTGCGATAAATAGGCGTAGCTATTTTCTTGTAATATGCCTTGTTTCTTGAAGAAAAATACTTTTAGCTCAGCTTCTGATCCGATTTATTAGTGGAGATAGCTAGCTTTTAAAGCTAGACATTTTCTAGATACCTCCTTCAGCAGCCTTTGACATTATTGAGTTTTCAACTGCCAGAATTTTCATTCCCTTTAATGTTAACAAAAAGAGATAGCCGCCTCCAATTATGGATTGACTATCTCTTTCTTTATAGATTAAATCAAAGCTTTGCTGATTTCATTGCTTTTGCACCTATATCTTTACGATAGAAGGTTCCAGTTGTATCAACGGAGTCCAAGAGCTGATAAACATTTTGCTGTGCTTCTTCCAAGGTATTTCCTTCTGCTTCCACAAGATAAATTCGACCACCGCTTGAAAGCAGTTTGCCATCCTTTTCTGATACACCTGCATAGTAAACACGCTGCTCACAGTCGCTAGAAAATGCCGGCAGGACTGAACCTGAGATGTATTCTTCCGGATAGCCATTCGCAGCTACTACAACTCCTAAACTAAAACCATCCTGCTTCCATTGAATAGCTGGTATCCGTTCATTAAGAAGATCATCAATAATTCCCGCCAAATCTGTTTCTAATCTTTGCAGCACAACCTGTGTTTCCGGATCACCAAATCGAGCATTGAACTCAATCACCTTGGCACCCTCTTCTGTAGCAATTAGACCAGCATACAGAATACCTGTAAATGGGCAGCCTTCCTTAATCAGACCTTCGGCTGCGGGTCGTAAAACCTTGGCAATCGCTTCATCCACCAGCTCTTGAGGTATTTGAGGCACCGGACTATAAGCACCCATTCCTCCGGTATTGGGTCCTTCATCATTTTCATAGGCCCGCTTATGATCCTGCGCTATGGTCATAGGATAAATTTCCTGATCTCTGACAAACGCCAATAACGAAAATTCTTCTCCCGCCAAAAAGTCTTCTACAACTACTTTTGCTCCGCTTGCACCAAAGCGGTTACCTTCCAGCATATCTTCCAAAGCTGAAATAGCCTCTTCAACACTTTCAGCAACAACTACTCCTTTACCCGCTGCTAATCCATCTGCCTTAATAACGATTGGAGCGCCTTTCATCCGAACGTATTCCTTCGCAGGCTCTAATTCATGGAAGGTGCGGTGCATTGCTGTGGGTATATGATATTTATTCATTAATTCTTTGGCAAAGTCTTTTGAGCCTTCAATCATTGCTGCAGCTTTTTCTGGACCGAAAATTTTTAAGCCGGCTTTTTTGAAATCATCAACAATTCCATTCAATAAAGGCACTTCTGGTCCAACGAATGTCCAGTCAACCTTATTTTGCTCTGCAAAAGCAATTAGCTCCTTATGATTGTCTTCTGCAATATCCACAAGCTGAATGCCGTCGCGAATCATTCCCGGATTTCCTTTAGCACAATAGACCTCCTGAACCAGCGGACTCTTAATGAATTTTTGCGCAATGACGTGTTCTCTTCCACCACTGCCGATTACTAAAATTGTTAATCCCATCATTTTCCTCCATCATCAGTGTCTAAAGTGTCTGATATCTGTAAATACCATCGCAATGCCGTATTTATCCGCCATATCAATTGATTCCTGGTCTCTTATACTACCGCCAGGCTGAATAATCGCTTTGATGCCGCACTCCCCAGCGTACTCTACGCTATCCCCCATTGGGAAATAAGCGTCACTAGCCAGAACAGCGCCCTTAATCTTTTCACCAGCCTGTTTGACCGCAATTTGAACAGAACCGACCCGGTTCATCTGACCAGCGCCAATACCAACTGTTTGATGATCATTAGCGATAACAATAGCATTGCTTTTGACATGCTTCACTGCTTTCCATGCAAAAGCCAGTGCCTGCATTTCCTCTTCAGTCGGCTGACGTTTGGTCACAACCTTCCAATCCTTGACTTCTTCTTTGACTACGTCTTGATTTTGAACAAGTAAACCACCTAAAACAGATACCTTTTCATCATCATCCGCTTCATCTTTATGGGAAAAATCTAATGTCATTAAACGTATATTTTTTTTACCGGACAGTAGCTCAAATGCTTCTTCTGTAAAGCTAGGAGCAATGATAATTTCTAAGAACAGCTGGTGCATCTTCTCTGCCACAGATAGACTAACCTCACGATTCAATACAATAATTCCACCAAAAATCGATACAGGATCTGCTTCATATGCTTGTTCATAGGCTGTTAAAATATCTTCTCCAATCCCAATACCGCATGGGTTCATATGCTTAACTGCTACGACAGCGGGCTGATTAAATTCTCTCGCAATCCGAATCGCTGCATCTCCATCCTTGATATTGTTATAGGATAATTCTTTCCCATGAAGCTGCTTTGCACTAGCAATTGAAAAAGGAACCGGCAGGGCATCTTCATAGAAGGCTGCCTGCTGATGGCTGTTCTCGCCATAACGCAGCGTCTGTTTTAAATCATAAGTCAGCGTTAGGGATTCCGGATTTTCTTCATCAACAAGCTCAGTTAAATATCCAGCAATTAACGCATCGTATGCCGCAGTATGACGGAAAACCTTTGCTGCCAGCTTTTGCCGAGTGGCAAAGCTTGTTTCATCATTTTCAGCAAGCTCTTCAAGAACAAGTGGGTAGTCTGTCGGATCTACTACAACGGTTACAAACTGATGATTTTTAGCACCGCTTCTCAGCATACTTGGTCCACCGATATCAATATTTTCTATCGCATCCGCAGAGGCAACATCCGGCTTCATTATTGTTTCTTTAAAAGGATATAGATTGACACAGACAATATCAATCGGATGAATTCCGTGCTCTGTCATAGCAGATAAATGATCAGATAAATCCCGACGGCCTAACAAGCCGCCGTGAATTTTTGGATGTAGTGTCTTTACTCTGCCATCCATCATCTCCGGAAACTCCGTGACTTCTTCTATGCCAATTGTTGGAATTCCTTCTTGCTCCAGCATGGCTTTTGTTCCACCAGTTGAAATGATTTCAATCCCAAATTCTGTCAGTCTGCGCGCAAAATCAGCAACACCTGTTTTGTCTGAAACACTGATTAATGCTCTTTTTTTTGTCATTAAGCCCGTCGCTCCCTATTTTCGATTATTTTTTTCAGAACTTCTGGATACAGTCTATGTTCTACTTGATGGATTTTATCCTCTAGACTGCTCATTGTATCATCTTCGGTTATTATAACCCGTTCCTGTGCAATGATAGGACCTGTATCAACGCCTTTATCTACATAGTGGACGGTTACGCCAGTTTCCTTTACTCTTGCTTCATAAGCATCTCTAATACCATGTAGTCCCGGAAACTGCGGCAGCAGCGAAGGATGGATATTAATGATTTTCTCAGGAAAAGCTTCCAGTAAAGCTGGCCCAATCAGTCTCATATAACCTGCCAACACAATAAAATTTACTTTCTTTTCTTCCAAAAGATGAAGGATTTCTCCTTCATAGATGCTCTTTTCAGAAAAATCTTTTGGTGAAAAAGAAACATGAGGAATACCTAGCTGCTCAGCACGCTCTAATACCTTTGCCTGCTTATTGTCACTGAACAGCAAAACAATCTCGCCATCAATTTTGCCTGCCTTTACTGCCTCTGCAATAACCTGAAAATTACTACCGTTTCCGGAAGCAAACACTGCAATTCTCATTTTTCCACCTCGGTGAATACAATCGGCGTTTCATTTTGTGCAGCAACCCGGCCAATCAGATAACTAGGCTCCCCCAGTTCTTCAAGAAGCTTCTGTACTTCACCCACATGCTGCGGTGAAACAGCTAAGACCATCCCAATCCCCATATTGAATATCTCATACATTTCAGGAGAAGGGATCTTTCCGTAATGCTCTAATGCTGAAAAAATCGGTAGCACCGGCCAGCTGCCTAATTCAACCACAGCCGTTAATTTTTCCGGCAGCATACGAGGAATGTTTTCAACAAACCCACCGCCAGTGATATGAGCAATACCATTAACCAACTGCTTTTTCACCAGTGGTAAAATGCTCCTCACATATATTTTTGTTGGCTCCAATAATTCTTCTGTCAAGGTTTTTCCTGCCAGCTCAGGAAGCTGATCCGTCAGCTGAAAATCGTTCATTTCAAAAAACACTTTGCGGACAAGGGAGTAGCCATTAGAATGAATACCGCTGGATGGCAAGCCTATCAGCAGGTCTCCTTCAGAGACTTTCTCTCCAGTAATCAACTGACTCTTTTCAGCAACGCCAACAGTAAATCCGGCTAAATCATAATCATCATTTCCATACATTCCCGGCATTTCTGCCGTTTCTCCCCCAATTAGAGCGGCTCCTGCCTGAACACAGCCTTCTGCTACGCCTGCTACAACAGCTTCTAAACGTTCTGGTATATTCTTTCCAGTTGCAATATAATCAAGAAAATAAAGCGGCTCAGCCCCCTGAGCAACGATATCATTCACACACATAGCCACACAATCAACGCCAATCGTATCATGCTTATCTGCCTGAATTGCCAACATCAACTTTGTTCCTACTCCGTCTGTTCCCGAAATCAGTACCGGCTCCTTCACATCCACCTTACTTAGGTCAAAGCATCCGCCAAAACCACCTAACGCACCCATCACTCCGGCACGCTCTGTCCGCTTTACGTGCTTCTTAATCCTTTCTACTACTTCATAACCGGCTTCTACGTCTACCCCGGCTTTTGCATATGCGTTCGCCATGTCTGTCCTCCTAAAATTCTCAGTTCACTTTCTTGTCTTTTGACTGCTCTAATGAAGCTGTATAAGTTGCTTCATAGTCATATAAAGGTGTTGGGTAATCTCCGTTAAAATAAGCCATACATAATCCTGAATAAGGAGCATCATAGTTTAAACCGATCGCCTGAATCAATCCTTCTTCACTTAAAAAGCTTAGTGAATCTGCTGTAATGACTTCCCTAATTTCATCCACGGAATGATTGGCAGCAATCAGTTCTTTTCGGGTTTGAATATCAATCCCATAAAAACAAGGATACTTAAGAGGTGGTGATGCAATTCTTACATGAACTTCTTTCGCACCTGCTTCTTTTAACAGCTGAACAATTCTTCTGCTGGTTGTTCCCCGTACAATAGAATCATCTACCATAATTACCCGTTTTCCTTCAACGACCCCTCTGACCGCCGAAAGCTTCATACGTACGCCCTGCTCTCTTAATTCCTGTGTTGGCTGGATAAATGTTCTGGCGATATATTGATTTTTTACTAATCCCATTTCATAAGGAATACCGCTGGCTTCTGCATAACCGCTGGCTGCCGAAAGAGAAGAATTTGGTACACCAACAACCATATCGGCTTCTATCGGTGCTTCTTGCGCTAGAAGTTTCCCCATATTTTTGCGGGCGGTATGAACATTGACCCCAGCAATATTAGAATCCGGCCGAGCGAAATAGATAAACTCCATTGAACAAATCGCATGCTGCGTGTCCTCAGTGTATTTTTCTACTCGGTAGCCAGTATCATCGATAATAATGACCTCGCCTGGTTCTACATCCCGGACAAAGGCAGCACCACTCACTTCAAGCGCACAGGTTTCACTCGCTACCACATATGCACCATTTTTCATCTGACCAATTGCCAGGGGTCTGAACGCATTCGGGTCCAAAGCAGCAATCATTGCGTTCTCCGTCAACAACAGATAAGCAAATCCGCCTTTCACCTGTCTCAGACTTTCTTTCAGCTGATCAATAAATGTCGGCTGTTTACTACGTCGAATCAAATGCATCAAAATTTCTGTATCTGAATTCGAATGAAAAATTGCGCCGTCTTTTTCAAGCGTTGTCCGCAGGCTTCTTGCATTCGTCAAGTTTCCATTGTGAGCAAGAGCAAAGGAACCGTCATAGAATTTGAATAAAAATGGCTGAATATTATCCACACTGCCATTTCCAGCTGTAGCATAACGCACATGCCCAATAGCTGCTTGTCCTTTTAATGCTTCAAGGTTACGTTCCTCTTTAAACACTTCTGAAAGAAGCCCAAGATCTCTATGTCCATCAAGCTTCCCTTGATTATTTGAAACAATTCCTGCCCCTTCCTGACCTCTATGCTGTAAACTATGCAGACCGAAATAAGTAACCCGGGATGCATCTGGATGACCCCAGACCCCGAATACTCCACACTCTTCATTTAAGCTTTTTACTTCATAAGACATGGAATAGCTTCCTCCCATAGTTCTCTGGCAGCAGTCGTTTTAACTTCTACCTTCCCATCCTGAGCATTAATGCTGATTGTGTTGTCTGCTGTCACCTTGCCGATACAAGCTGCTTGATCAGCTGCCAGCGCCTCAAACGCTGACTGATTCTCAGGGGTAACAGATAGAACAAAGCGTGATTGTGTTTCAGCAAATAATAACGGTAGCGCTGTTGCAACCGATACGTCTATACCTAACCCGTTTTTAAAGCAGGCTTCCGCTAGCGCAACACCTAAACCGCCTTCTGAGCAGTCATGGGCACTTGCAACCAGCCCTTTTCGAATTGCTTCCAGAACAATCTGTTGATTCGCCTTTTCCTGAGCCAAATCAAAAGCCATCAATTTCCCTTCAATTCGACCAAGCGTCATTTTCTGCAGCTCTGAACCGTTAAAGTCGGCTTGCGTTTCTCCAACTACGTAAATTAAATCATCTGCTTTTTTGAACTCCTGTGTAGTAACGTGCGCCAAATCATCGATTAATCCCACCATACCAATCATTGGTGTTGGATAAATGGCTTTCCCGTCTGTTTCATTATAGAGAGAGACATTTCCTGAAATAACGGGTGTATCCAGCATTTCACAAGCTGCAGCAATCCCATCTGCTGATGTCCACAGCTCCCAGAACCCTTCTGGCTTGTCAGGTGAACCGTAGTTCAGACAGTCGGTGATTGCCAATGGCTGACCACCAGAACAAACAATGTTTCTAGCCGCTTCTGCTACAGCAATCTGACCGCCTACTTCCGGATTCAAATACAGATACCGGGCATTACAGTCCGTTGTCATCGCAAGAGCTTTATTTGTTCCTCTCACACGCAAAACAGCTGCATCGCTTCCTGGTTGAACAACTGTATTTGTCCGTACCTGAGAGTCATAGGTTTGGTAAATCATTTTTTTCGACGCGATTGTCGGCTGCTGTAATAGATTCAGCAATGTTTTCCCAGCATCCTCAATGGTTGGCTGAAAATCAGGCATTGCTGAAAACTCTTTAATTCTTGCAGGCTCTTGTTTTTCCTTTTGATAAACCGGCGCATCCTCAGCCAATGCATCTACAGGTAAATTCGCTACTTCTGTACCTTTATGGTACAAGCGGTACAAACCATCATCTGTTACTTCCCCAATTGTTACGGCATCCAAATCATATTTTTTAAACAGTTCCACTACTTCTGATTCATGTCCCTGTTCAACACAGATTAACATCCGCTCCTGTGACTCCGACAGCATCATTTCATAAGGACTCATTTCAGTTTCACGCTGAGGAACATCATCTAAATAGAGCTTCAAACCAGAACCAGCTTTTGAAGCCATTTCTGAGCTTGATGAAACCAGCCCGGCTGCTCCCATGTCTTGAATACCGACTAAAATATCTGAATGATCTAAAATCAATTCCAAACAAGCTTCCAACAAAAGCTTCTCCATAAACGGATCGCCAACCTGAACAGCAGAACGCTGCTGTTCTTCTCCTTCAACAAACTCCTCTGAGGCGAAAGTCGCTCCATGAATACCATCACGTCCTGTTTTCGCTCCAACATACATAATTGAATTACCGACACCTTTGGCCTGCCCTTTTTGAATATCCTGATGATTAATTAATCCAACACACATGGCATTGACCAGAGGATTTCCTTCGTAGCAAGGGTCAAATGCAACTTCTCCTCCTACTGTAGGAATGCCAATACAGTTGCCGTAACCGCTAATTCCAGCTACTACCTCTTCAAGAAGATACTTTGTCCGCTGATTATCCAATTCGCCAAAGCGAAGAGAATCTAAAATCGCAATCGGCCGCGCGCCCATACTGAAAATATCACGGATAATTCCACCTACACCAGTTGCCGCCCCTTCATAAGGTTCCACAGCTGATGGGTGATTATGGCTTTCTGCTTTAAACACAACTGCTTGACCATCACCAATATCTACGATTCCGGCTCCTTCTCCAGGTCCTTGAAGCACCTGTGGTCCAGAAGTCGGAAATTTTCTCAGTACAGGCTTTGAATTTTTATACGAGCAATGCTCGCTCCACATAACTGAAAACAATCCCGTTTCAGTATAATTTGGCATTCTTCCTAAAATATCTTCTTCAATCATCCGATATTCTTCATCAGTCAGTCCCCATCCTGCATAGATTTTCTGATCTTTGATTTCCTGAGCTGTTGGTTCGCTTATCTTCATCATGCTTTATTCCTTACCTTTCCGTAGTTGTTAATGATTGATTGAAAGAATTTCAGTCCGTCATCTGAGCCCAACAAGCTTTCTACTGCTCTTTCCGGATGAGGCATCATGCCTAGGACATTTCCTTTTTCATTGATAATTCCAGCTATATTTTCCACACTGCCATTAGGATTTTCATCCGCATAAGTAAAAACGATTTGATTATTGTCTTTCAACTTCTGCAACGTTTCCTCATCACAATAATAATTTCCTTCTCCATGTGCAACAGGAATCTGAATAATTTCATCCTGTTCATACTCGCTGGTGAATGCGGTTTTTGCATTTTCAACTTTTAAACCAACTGTTTTGCAGACAAAATGAAGGGACTGATTACGAAGCAATGCTCCAGGCAAAAGTCCAGCTTCTGTCAATATTTGGAACCCATTACAGGTGCCAAATACCGGCTTGCCCTCTTCTGCAAAGCGAATAACCTCTTCAATAATTTTTGAAAAACGGGCGATTGCTCCACAACGTAAATAGTCCCCATAAGAAAATCCGCCTGGTAAAAGAACGCCGTCAAAGCCCTCTAAGCTTTCTGCATCATGGCGCACATACTCAGCTTCTGCTCCCAAAATATTCTGCACTGCCCAAAGCATATCCATATCGCAGTTTGAACCGGGAAATACAATCACTGCAAATTTCATGCTACGCTTCCTCCGTGATTTCATAGCGATAGGTTTCCATATTAACGTTTGCTAAAAGACTATCACAAATCTTTTCGATGGCTTCTTCTACCGGCTGATCTGATTTTGCTACTTTGATTTCAAAGTACTTACCAATTCGAACTTCCTCAATTGCTTCATAGCCAAGACGGTGAATTGCTCCCTTTACAGCTTCTCCTTGAGGATCTAAAACAGATTCCTTATACGTTACATAAACTTTTACAAAATACATGTGATGAACTCCTTCTATATGATTAGTTAGTGTTTAGTCTTGAAAATACTTCTTGATAAACTGGAACGATATCTCCTAAGTCACGACGATAAACATCCTTATCTAAATGCTCATTTGTTTCCTTATCCCATAACCGACACGTATCTGGCGAAATCTCATCGGCTAGTAAAACCGTTCCGTCAGTTCTGCGACCAAATTCTAATTTGAAATCAACTAATCGAATATTCAACCTATCGAATAGCTCGATTAAAGCCAAATTAACCTGACGGGCAGCATTCATAATTTCTATAACTTCATGTTCGTCAGCAATTTTTAACTCCTTTATGTGATCTTGATTAATCATTGGATCATCCAGTGCATCATTCTTATAGTAAAATTCCAAAACTGGAAAACTTAGCTTTGTACCTTCCGGGATAGCCAAGCGCTTTGAAAAGCTGCCGGCTGCATAGTTTCGAAAAACAACCTCCAGTGGAATAATCTCAACTTTTTCAACGAGCTGCTCTCTGGCTGACAGCTGTTTAATAAAATGACTAGCGATTCCTTTTTCTGCTAACTCTTCAAAAATCTTTGCTGTAATTTGATTATTTAATTCAGCTTTCCCAAGTACTTCGTCTTTCCTTACGCCATTTAAAGCTGTTGCCTGATCGAGGTACTCTACCCATAACTGATTAGGCTGGTTTGTAGCAAACAGTTTTTTCGCTTTGCCCTCGTAAAGTAAATCTTTCTTTTCTAACAAAAGAATACTTCCTTTCCAAATGATAATAGTTTTATCTTTAAAAATCGTTCGTTTCCTACTTGTTTACATTTTAACAAGGGTAATTTCCATCGTCAACAAAATATGAATGTTTTAACCAAAAACAAAGGTTATCGTTCGTGTTTTTCACGATTTATCTTTTTAAGATTCCTTAAGTTTCTTTTGGTTGTCAGGGTAAGCATTTACATTTCTATAGTTCAGTGGTATTCTTTAGTTAATCATTACAGTAAATATGATCGATAAAGTTTTTTTGATTGTAGGGAGGACTAACTATGCAAGACGACTATACAGCAATTGCTGAAGACTTTTTAGCATTTCTTGCCAAGAATGAAAAAACACGCTTATACAATGATCTGCTGGCTCTAAAAGCGGTACACGATATGAATCAAGACACCGCCTACTACACCTTTAAGAATATTAAGCGCGGTGTAAAGAAATATTCAGAAAGAAGGAAACGTTCTTTCAGCTACGAAAACGATCAACATGTCGAATTAAAGATTCATCAAATACATGAACAGCATTTCTTTAAAAATGCTTACCGTATTGAAGTATCCGTTGGTAATCATGAATGTGGCTATGTTATTGTTGAACGATTACTTGAACAGCTGCAGGCAGTACCTGTTCGTCCGTTTGAGTATCAGGAAGCTTTAATCTAAAATTAAAAACAGGGAGTGGGACAATAGTCAGAAGAAAATCTGATTATTGTCCTACTTTTTTGATTTTAGGGTACACAAAAAGCACGCAACCGTGTAAGATTAAAGTGACTAAACCAAATCAAAAGGAGCGTGCTTTTA
>NZ_JBNEQE010000023.1:0-49092 GCF_049894025.1 Enterococcus sp. LJL51 | reverse complement strand
TTCACTGAGACGGTCGGCTTCCTTCAGCATAGAAAAGAGATCCATGCTTTCGATAAAGCCCACACCCTCGCTCAACGCCTGCCAATCTGCTGCATTATACTTTATATCCAACCTTTTCCTCCTTTTTTAGCCAAAAGGGCGCAGGATATCATTCTGCTGCTTTTGAATTCCTGCCAAACCTTCCGGTGCTGATTTTTTCTGATTAAAATTTGGATGTAAGCGTTCATTTCTTTCACGTTCAAAGCCTGCCATTGCTTCCTGACTTTTCTTCTTCAGCAGCTGGTCTGCAGCTACTGAAGTCTCAGAAACGAAGGTGACATACTCCGCTAAACGCTGGTAATGCGTTGCTAGCTCTTCTACACGAACCGAAGAATAGGCTTGAAACAGCTCAACCATCATCTGACCGTCACCGCCTTCATAATAAGCGCTATTATTCAAAGAAGACAGCTTTCCCGCTGCCTCATTCAATTGCTGCGTAATTTGCTGCAGCTGTGTTACAAGTCCGGAAAGCTCCTCCGGATTAACGGATACGGATGCACTTACCAATTAGACAACCCCCTTTTTCTTGTCTCATCTTCCAGTTCGTAGGTAATCCCTAAGCGGTCAACCAGCCATTTAGTCAACCAGTACTGACTTATTCGTTTTAATTTGCCCTCCTGTAAGCGATAAAGCAATCCGTCAGAAATGAACAGGACAAACTCTACCTTCTTTATTTCTGTTTCCGTCCGTTCAATAGAACCAATCGGCAGAAGATGAGAAATATCTTCCTGCTCCAGCTCAGTCAAATCAATGCGGGCCCTTCTGCTGCGGAAGCCTGCTTCTTCTTCTAAGGGCTCCCGAGCAAAAATTGTAAAATGAACATACAGGTAGCTCAACAGCTCCTCTGGTCTGAACAGCTGGAACAGATAGCCTGTCTCTGTTTTTTCCAGTAGAATGCACTCTTCCAGTAGTGCGATAAAATAACGATTTCCGATAGAAATATATTGTTCAGCATCACCATATTTTTCCACTAACAATGCGAGAAAGAAACCTTCGTCCGTTAACTGTTCTTCTTCATCCAGCAGCTGATGCCTCCTTAACTCCTTTAACCCCTGCTGATGGAATTGTTTTTGATTCATTCGGTAAAAAGTCAGGTCAGGAAAGCCAAACAGCTCATCATGACCCACCGTATCTGTCAGTATGAGCAACGCTTCTTTCGTCAACAGCATTCTTTTCCCTCCTCATATTCCTCTGATTTCTGCCATATCGCCGCTGTCAAAAACCTTACAATCTTCATCCAGCTTTTTTAAGGCACTGTGAAAATCCTGAATCATCTCAGCTACTTCTTCATGATTCTGAGACAAAATATCCAAATACATGGCATACGTATTTTTCGCTTCTCCCTGCCAGCTTGTTGTGCTGCCTGCCAGTGATTTAGCTGCGCTCAACGCATGCTTAATATCAGCCTTTGCCGACTCCGCCAGCGCCGTTGCCTGTACTAATTCACCTTCTTTAATGATTAATTTTTCCATTGCTTTCCTCCTCTACTATTTACCATTTTGGATTTATAATCTGATTATTTCTATTAAAGAAATCCTGTGTATCAGCTTTACGGTCAGAGGGTGTTGGATTCAGCAGCCTTTGCCGTTCCGCTTCAAAATGCGCATGTTCTCTCGCTTTTTCTGCTTGATACAAGGTGTTATAGTGCTCATATTTTTGTTGAGCAACGGTCGTGCCGTTCTTAATACTGCTGTTTCTTCTACTCAATGCATTCAGCAAGATTTGCAGCTCTGAAAATAATTCTTCTGCCTTGTTAATTGTCGCTTCATTCGGTGTCCCGCTGCCTTCTGAAACACCAGAAAGACTGTTTTTTGCCTGATTTAAACAATCATTTATCTGTGTTTGCTTCTCTGTATGCTGCTGTTGGAACAAGTCCAGCTCAGTTTTCAGCAGCTGATAGTCGTCTCTCTTCTTTTTATACTCTGCGGTGAGAAACATTGAATCACTCCTTTTTATTTTTCTCCTTTGTCTGTCTAAATGCTTACAATAGTAGTCATTAACCTTTCAATAAAGTACCAACACTACTATCTTTTATTAGAACACAGAGCGGAATCTTACTCTTTGACTTGCTTCAATGCATTTAGATATATAATTATAACAAATAAAATATCAAACAATGTATCAATATTTTAAATTATTATCAAAGAAAATGAGACTTTATTTTTTATCCCTTGTAAAAAAAACAAAAAATGAGATTTTTTGAAAAAAATTCTGAAACACCCATCTGACTGGCATTTCAGAATTTTAAATTTATACAAAACAAAAAAGACGGGTAGAAGCAGCCGCCACATCCAAGCTGCAGCAAACGCCGCAGACCAAAACAAATCAGAATCATCCCTTATAGCCTTGTTACACTAAAAGTATTCCTATTTGTTTTGTTAAAGATGTGATGCTTCTTTCCCCGTCTCTCAGATTATCTGTGATTTAGATAGAACCATCTTCATTTTTGATAGAATCATCCATTGCACGGAACATTTGCTTGTACCGCTCCTCATCTTCCTGATTATCTCTGATGACCTTAGCCAGAGTAAAGGAAGAAGAAATCAATCCCACTGATCCCATCAAGTAGTAGCCTTTTACCATCAAAGGCTCTTTCAATGTGTATAATCCAATCAACATTAATGCCACAAAAAAGGCAAATGACCCCCAGCTCATAAATGAAAAGGCTGGTGTGTTTCGATACGCTTTCTTTTTCATTGTTCTCTCCTTTTAAATAATGTTACCAAATTAGTATAACATTGCTAACAAAAGAAGAACAGTTATTTTTTTATTAGTTCGGACAATTCGAGCTTCAGTACACGATCGACTTTATTTCTTGTAAATTTCCTAAAAAAACTGCTTGAAGATTCGTAAACCGTATAAAGATATTTTCCATCGCTGGCAATCTGCTCCATCCGCTCCGGCATATCAATACTCGGTGCTGTTTCTTGATCAATAAATACCTCTCCTTCAACATAATCCTCTAAAATAATCAGCTTTGACGGGTTTCTGCCGCCATTAGATTGAGACAATAGCAAATAATCCTTGTAGAAAGCAGCTCCTTGGATTCGCTGATCAATCAGGGCTGATTGAATAGGAGAAATCTTAGTTTTATGCTTCACATGAATCTGTCCTTGACTGCCTGTTTTAAAGGCACCTCGATTATCCAGTGCGTACTTCTCAATAACCCCATCTCTATTCTCATCAAAATAGCCAACATACAGGTGCTGCTGATGCCAGGTCACAAAAGAGGCCCGCTTGATTTCCGGTAAAAGAACAGACTGATCATAGGCTATTGGCTGGCTGCTTTTGGAAAAGTCATATGCTTCCAGATTTCTTAACTGAACAGCCGCTAATTGTGCCTGATTATCTTTTCGAGCGCAAATCCAGAGATTTTGAAACTCCGAGTCATAGGATATTCCACCCACATGAGGCTTGCCCTGAAGCACAATCGTTTTAAGGTAGCTTCCACTGGATTTATCTAATACATACAATACAGAATTATGCTTTTTATCATGACAATACGCACTAACAATTAGATAATTTTCCGTAACCGCAACACCTTGCTGATCCATCTCATTACAAACAGAAGCAGTCTGATTTTGATTACTGCTTAGGGTCTTTGTAGTTAATAAACCCGGAATAATGAATAGCTGTTGTGCCTTCGGTTCTTCTAACGCTTGGTAAAGCTTCGGGAAGTTCTGCAGGATGGCTAACTGCTCCTCTGTTGAATAAAGAGCAGCGGACGTGTTGGTTTCTGTTCCATTTGATTCCCGAATAAGCGGCTGAAAAAGCAAGTATCCCCATAGACAACTAACATAGGCCAATCCCGCAAGCAGAATCGGGTAGCCATATGATTTTCCAATCTTCATTTTTTACCTGCTTTCTGTCTTTAATCTTCCAGCGTATGCAAAAATTGAATGAGTGAAGCAACTTCATGATTCTTTTCAAATGGCGACAGACAGTCCACCGCCTGTTGCAGCTGTTCTGCTATTTCTCCAGATTTCATCTTACCTGAGCGAAAAACAACCTTTCCCGACAATAGCGGAACAAGATTTTCACCAACGGCTAAATAGTCATCGATAACGGGCACCTGGGTCCGATTAATAAAGAACAAATTGAAGGTGTAGCTGTTTTCTCTCTTTCGACCAACTATCACAGGCTTACTTCCTGCTCCTTTTTTGAAATTTTTCCATTGAGAAGTTAGAAACAAGATACTCTCAATTAGTTCATTCTTATCAGGCCCCTGCAGCTGAACAGCAGGAAAAAGCCCCGGAACTACACCTATATTAAGCAATGGGTACTCCTTTCGTTCAATAAACGCTTCTGCCTCGACAGCCAGACTAGGCAAAGAAGCAGCTCCGCCCTGATAATAGCCATGGGATTCCCTAGTTTCCCCGTCAAATGAAATAAAGTAATGAGGAAATATGTCTAAGATGTCTAGCATACGCTGAACTGCTGCTGTCCCCCAAACCAAAGGTTTATGCTCCTCTGAGGAGATATAAAACTGTTCTGGAAATTGTGCAGCAGGACTATAATGGAAGCCCCAGCTTTCTCCTTGAAGGTTCATCCGAATCAAACGGCTGGCTGCTGTTTCTACTGAGCTTTCTCCATTGAATCCTTCGTTTTCAAAGCAGTGATAACAGCTGGGATTCGGCTGTTTTTTATGAAACAGACTGAAAAATCCGCTCATTCGCTCCTCTGCTGTTTCGGTTAATTCACTGCATTCTGCTCCTAAAAAATTCTGAGGAGCTGCTGACCGTTCTAGTGGAGCGACATAGCCCGTTTGACAACACAGGTTATAAAAATATTCTGTTGCATCAGCTGGCTTTTTCGCATAATATTGAGCGAAAAGTGCATTAACAACAGAGGGAGGCGGTGTCAGCAGCTCTTGAAATTTTTTCTGCAGCTGATTTTTTTCCCAGTCTGTATCCGCTATTTTTTTATTTTTTACTGCAATCAAAAGGAATAACTGAATAGGTGTTTCAGCCGCCTCAGAAAAAACTGTTTTTTCGTCTGAATATCCACCGACCCATTCAAGGATTCGATTTGTTAAGTATAAACGGTCCAGCTCCATCCATCCGCCCAGCTGAATTGCTGAATCATTGAATTGTTTGATTGCTTGTTCTAGCTTCATTATTTTCTTTCCCTTCCCATTCCATCATTCATAAGGAATTATCTCATTTTTCCTGATTAATTTCATTCCTCAAGCACATATTCACTAAAGAAATAGGAGCTGCCTGCACTAATGGAATAACCATATCAAAGAAGAACCAGCTGCCACCGTCATTGTGCTGTTGTATTTTTAATCAATTGATGGAGAAATATATATTCCGCTACTTTACATAACAGTTGGCTTTTTTGATCTTTTGCTTCATAATAGTAAGAGAAGAATCATTTATAACGAGGAGATGGAATTTATGAAAAAATTTGTTTCTGGTCTATTAGTTGGAACTGCAGTTACTTGTGCAGCAGTTGCTGGTCTTGCTCTAACAGTTAAAAAAACAGTGATTGATCCAATCGAAGAAAAAGAAAACATGATTGAAGAAAACCGCAAGAAAGCTATGCGTAAACGCGTTTCCCGCTAAAGAAATACATAAAAAAAGCCGAAGACTTCTCTTTCATCTAGAGAAATCTTTGGCTTTTTTTATTAAAGGGATTATAAACTTTTCCAGTCGTAAATAAAGGAATACCAAGCGGTTGTGAGGAAGACCTCTGGCTGATACCCAGCCTCACGAGCAAGCGCTCAAACAATCTGCGCTGTTCAGCTGTTCTAATTTCTAATTCCTCATGCTAAATATTCTTTCAAGATGCGTGCGGCAATACAATCTGCTTCTCGCAGATTCCATGGGTCCGTTCCCGGTCTGGAGGTAGCGGCTGTTAGCCAATGAATCCCTTCTGTAGGAATTCCATAACAGAATAAACCTGGAACAACCTTTCCTTCTCCATCAATCAGCTGATTAGAAACCGCTTCTACATCAATTGCTCCTGTATAGTGAGCTTCTCCATCGATGGTTAATCGATGACGTCTGCCAACCTTTTCTTTAAGCAGCTGCTGCATCAGCGGACTAACACTTCTTTTCACATCAATAGAAGGAATTCTCGCTTCCATCAAAAAGAATGCATCGTATTTTTTTTCAGGATCATTTGCTGAATAACCAATAAATCGTCCGTCCTTCATGTCTATCTTCATTTCCGGCGCCAGAATTGTTACTACACCAGCCTTCAACAAAGCCGAAAGCTCCTCCATTCGTTCTAAAGGAGGACCAATAGACAAAAAGGAATCTAAGGAAATGAATTTTTCCAAAAACTGCTCTTTGTACTCTTTTTCTGTGAACAGCTGATGATCCAGCATAAAACGGACCTGATCCCGCATATCCTTCAAACTGTCGAACGCACTGCTTAGAGGACCATCGATATTCCCTTTTCGGGCCTCTCCGGCATCATGAAGAACGTAGTTTAAAACGGCTTCTGAAAAATTCTTGTAAGAAGACAAGCCCTGATCTGGGTGCTCAATTTTAGACCAGTCCCAATAATCCTCTTCTGAAATTGCATATTTACTGATGACTGTGCTGTCTCCTTTTTTTCGGATGTACTCCTCTGCAAACCGCTTTTGATTGATTTCAGGATACTTCTCCTTGATTAAGGCTGAATAGTAAACAAATTCTACTTCTTTTTTTAACAAATAAAAAAATTCTTCCGCTGGAAAGCTGCCTTTTCGTTTCCATTTATTCAAATTCTTCTGTTTGAGAAAGCGTGGCTGATACTGTTCCCCATAGGATTTTTGATTGACACCACGGGCATGATAAGGAAAGCCTCTGCCGGAACCAGCCACAATCAGGGGCTCATTCCCGGAGGGCAGGTAATCCAGCTGGCCATTTTTCCGCCGGAAAGTACCACCGCGATTGACAGTCAGCATGGTCATATAATCAAAAAAGGATAGACCTAAACCTTTTAACAGCACTGTCTGTCTGGGTTTAACAGCATCAAAGAAGTTATCTGCAGCATTCTTCGGTTGTGAATAAAATAGACGATGTTCTGCTGCATAGGCAGCTAGCTCCTTCTCAGCGGCTGTCCCTTCAACCTCTTGATGACCAAGAGCCAAGACCACTTTATCTGCTGTAATCTCTACTGATTGTGTGTATACAAGAAATCCTTCTTCCGCTTTTCGAACTGCACGAACGGTATCATTAAAGAAGGTGACAGAGGTTTGCTCCGTCATTCTCGTTCGAATATATTTGTAGAACCAACGCTGATACACGCCATAAAAAGCTCTGGAGCAATGATCATTCGGCCCTAGATTTCGAGCTTCATTGATAAAGGCTAACGCACCGCTAAGCTCCTCCTGAATAAATTCTTCGGCGTAATCCCGCGCCCACTCATAAAGATTAGGACCTTTCGCTACTGGTCCATCTGTACCAAGGGTTTCATCTGTAAATAAAGTGACCTGACAAGCCACTGTATTCATTTTTAGAGACAGCGGCTGATCCTGCCGCCAGATTTTCCCTCCGGGTCCATAAGGATCAAACATCGTGATTTTTAAGTTTTTGACATCTCTCGAACGCTCAACAATTCGTTCCAAAGCAGACAAGCCTCTAGGACCGCCGCCGACTATCACAAGCTTCATCTCATTCCTCCTTTCTTCTCATTACGCTTATATAAATAGGATAAACTTTTCATTAATGCTAAACAAAAATCGGATAAATTTCTTACAATTAGCAGCCTGCTTCCACATAGCCTAGGCGCGAAATATAGGAGTTGCTCCCGAATCTTTCTGGAAAATTAACTCACTAGGTTTTCGATAACTTCTTTTAAAACCACAGCATTATTCATTTTTTTATTTTTCGCTCCATAAATAAGAGTAACCTTTTCTTTTTTTGTCAGCTCCAACAGCTGTTCAACTACTACCGGGTTTTCTTTAAGTTCTACTTTGTATTTCTCTTTAAATTCGCTAAATTTCTCAGGATCGTGATTAAACCATTGCCTTAATTCCTTACTGGGAGCTGCTGCTTTCAGCCAATAGTCAATCTGCGCCTTTTCTTTGGACACCCCTCTGGGCCACAGACGGTCAACTAAAACACGACAGCCATCTTCTGCTTCCGGTTTTTCATACGCTCTTTTCAGATAAATCATAACGATCCCCCTCTTCCATTGTATCTTAAAATAATAAAAAGAAAACTATTTCTATTTGGAAATTTTTCTTTCGAGTATCGCTGCAGGTAAAAGAAGTCTGCAACCCCTTTAGTAAAAAACAGAGAAAGCAGCCTTCCTTGCTTTTTTAGGTTCTATAGCTAACTGACAATTTCTCTTTGTCTAAAAACTGCTAGTAAAATAGTGGGCGTAGCTTCGATAAGTAGTCCTTGAAAAAATTAGCTCGCTCCGTTCTAATCAAATGATGCACAAGCAGGGATCACATGGAAATAGAGCCATTTATTTGAATCATTGAATAGAGACTTTCCACCTATAGACAGGCTATCAGGTGACTAGACCTAACTCTGCGATTACTCCAGATAAAGCAAAGCTTAGCAGCTCAGCTAATTGACAGAGTTTCCTTTCAAATAAAAAACCTGAAACAAAACCAGAAGTTTCCTGCTTTTTGTTCCAAGTTTTACAATTATTTCAGTTTTTTGTTCTATCAACAAGATTTGATATAGAGCCTTTTATATAGTATTTTTCTTTTTAATTTTACCTGTCCAATTGTCGTACCCTTCTTTTAGCACATACAATTCTTGATAACCGGCTTTCTTTAGCTTGCGTGCAACACGCAGGCTAGTTGAACGCCGCTGGTCATAAAGATAGACTGGCTGATCTTTACGAATCGACTGCATACCGGTTTTTAATTGAGAAGACGGTACATTGCGGGCACCTAAAATATGCCCAGCATCAAAGGAATCTTTTTCTCTCACATCGATTACCTGTGCTTTTCTCATTCCTTCTTTAAATTCATCATCTGTCAGCAGTTTAGCTGTTGTCTTTCCTAAAATAAATGTGTACAGCACATTTCCAACCATCATCAAAAGAATTGCACCTAAAATAATATTCAAAACCATTAACACAGACATCTAAAAACCCTCTCTTACTCTTCGTTAAATTTTAATGCCAGAGAAGCAGCACCTACTACACCGGCTTCATTTCCTAATATAGCTAATTTTATTTTTGTACTTTCCCGAACCTGCGGGAAGGTAAATTCATTGAAATAGTTCTCAACACGGCTTCTTAAAAATTCGCCTGCTGCTGAAACGCCGCCACCGATGACGATTGACGAAGGATTCAGAATATTTCCAATGTTCCCTAAAGCCAATCCAAGATAGAAGCATACCTTATCAACAACCATCAAAGCAAATGCATCGCCCTTTTCAGCGTATTCAAACACATCTTTACTGCTAACAGCCTGACCATCATCAATCATCTGTTTCAGTTCAGAATCTCCAGCATATTCTTCTGATAGTTTTCTTGCCAATCTAACAACACCTGTCGCACTGGCTACCGTTTCCAGACAGCCCCGCTTACCGCAGGTACATTGAAAACCTTCAGGATCAACAGTTGCATGCCCGATTTCTCCTGCACAGCCAGCTGTTCCGTGCAGCAGCTGACCTTCTGCAATAATACCGCCGCCGACACCTGTACCCAAAGTAATGAAAGCCACATTTGCATCATTTTCACCAGCGCCTTTCCAGCGTTCCCCCAGCGCAGCCACATTTGCATCATTATCTACAGTATAAGGAATTCCTGTGCCGGCTTCAATCAGCTCTTTCACTGGCTGAACTGTTATCCAGTTTAGATTGTAGGCGCCGACTACGGTACCAGCTTCGATGTCTACGCTGCCTGGAGTTCCCATACCGATGCCGACAAAATCAGATTTGTCCATTCCATAAAGAGAAATACGATGGTTGATCGACGCAATGATATCAGGTACGATATGAGTTCCGTCATCTAGAATGTTTGTTTCAATGCTCCATTTTTGCTGAATTTCTCCATCCAGCGTTAAAATCGCGAACTTGATTGTGGTACCGCCTAAGTCAATTCCTATAATCTTCTTATCCATTTCATTCGATCCCTTTCCCTTGTGTTCTATTTTCTTCAATTCTGTGCTCACGGTTCAGAATTCGCCGGGCATGAAGGTAGGTCTCTTTATCAACCAACTGACTATCATAAAGATTCTTCAGCTCAATCATCATCAACTCAATATCATAGATTCTGGCGCCTACATAGATGTATATCCCAAATCTTTTGAACAGCTGCTGAACATCATATAGCGTTTCCAAGTCAAAGCACTTCCTTATCATTATACAGTTTAATAAGCATTTTTAAAACCTAAGAAAAAGCAAATTACTAGAATAAAAACAAAAATCATTCCACTGATAATACGCTCATGAATATTGAAGGACTCCGAGCGCTTAGGTACTGCTAAAAATGTCGCTGTTAAAAGTCCGCCAAGTAAACCGCCAATATGTCCAGCGATGTCTACAGACGGGCTGAACAGGTTAAAAAATAAGTTGATGGCAATAAAAATACCATATTGCCTCGACATAAAAGTAATCGCAGGATCATTCCTGAAATGTCTGCCTAAAATCAGAAAGGCGCCAAACAAGCCAAACAACGAAGTGCTGGCACCAGCTGAAACCGCACCTTGACTAAAAGCAAAACTCAGTAAATTACCGGCTATCCCGCTTAAAAGGTAAATTGCCAGATAACGCCAATGTCCGTAAATATTTTCGACCTGCCGTCCTACATAATAAAGTGTAACCATGTTTATAGCAAAATGCATCCAGCCTATATGTAAAAACATCGGAGTGAAAAAACGCCAGAATTCATGATTCTGGACAACCGATTGCTTCTGCATCGCTCCCCAGCGCAGCAGTACTTCATTCACTTCTGATCCGCCTGTGAGCTCCATCCCCAAAAAGAACACAGTTGTAACTACTAATAATCCATATGTGATAAATGGCTGGTTAAATATTCGCTTTCTTTTTATCTTTGTTTGATAATCCATCAAATCCTCCTTATCGAATAAACAGTTTGTCTACTCTCTGGTCAAATTCTTCAATCTGCCAGCTTTCCTGAATTTGTTCGCTAAATACCAAACTACAGCTTTTCCCTTGAAAATCCTTTAACACACGGTCGTAATAACCTCCCCCAAAGCCTACCCGATACCCGTTAATTTTAAAAATTAAGCCTGGAACAATCAGCAAGTCAATCTCTGACAGCTTAATTTCTTTTTCTATCGCCGGCTCTTCTACACCAAAAGCTGATTCAACAAAAACTGATTCAGCAGTAATTTGATGAAAAACCAAGCCGTTTTTAGTTGTTTTTGGTACAACTATCTGCTTACCTTCAGCCCAGCCCTGCGTCATTACAGGTGCGGTGTCCAGTTCAAACGGCAGCGACTTAACAACTCCTACAACAGCAGCCTGTTTCCAAACTATATCGTAAAATAATTCTTGATATAGTTCAGCTTCTTTATTTTTCTTGATTTCTTCATGTCGGAACAGCCAATTCAAATTCGCGGCGCCAATTTCCCTAATTGCTTTCTTTTTCATTTTTTCCTATTCTCCCGATAATTATTACTCCCGAATATTGCTGATACAATTCATCACTTCAGTGTCATCCCTGCTCTGAAATCCCAGTTTTCAGCTGATTCATCCAGTGTATTAAAAAATGGCGGAAATAGCAATTGAGTTCATTTCTAAATCCGCATACTTACTACCCGTTTTTCTTTAACTGCCGAGCCAGCCAGCTGCTGATGGCCCCATAAACCTGCTCTTTCTCGTCCTCAAAAAGAATCTCGTGGCGCAGCTCAGTAAATAAGGCCAAAGAAACATCCTTTATACCGGACGAACTCAGTGTTTTAGCTACCTTTCTCACACCTTTTCCATACCCGCCGACTGGATCCTCTTCACCGCTGATGACCAGAACTGACAAATTCTTAGGTAGACGTTCTGCCCAGCCGGAACGATTCGCCTTATGAATTAGCTGGAACAATGTATGAAATCCATTATTGGTAAATGTAAAGCCAGTCAAAGCATCTTCTTCATATTGCTGCACATTTAACTGATTTTTACTCAGCCAGTTAAAGCGGCTCTCTTCCGGAAAGTGTTTGCTAAAGGAGCCAAATGCTAACTCATCTAGCCATTGATTTACTTTTTTGGGCTGCAGCTTGTTTAAGCCTGTTGTAATGGATAAGGCTGCCGGAATTGCAGCAGAGCCGGTTCCGGTTCCCATTAAGACAACGCCTGAAACTGATTCATGATGACTTTGCAGATAGTTCCGCAAGGCAAACGACCCCATGCTGTGTCCCAGCATAAAATATGGAAGCTCTGGGTATCTGCCCAGTGTCCATTGCCTTACTTGATCAATATCTTCAATTAGAATCTGTTCTGTTCGACCTTTGCCGAAATAGCCGTGCTGAGGCTCTTTACTATCTACCGATTTTCCATGCCCTAAATGGTCATGCCCCACAACTAGATAACCTAAACGAGTCAGATACTCTGCAAATTCAGTATACCGCTCAATATACTCAGCCATTCCGTGAATTAGCTGAACAATACCTATCGGCTGCTGCTTAGGCTTCCAGCACACAAGATGCAGCTCTGTTTCTTTATCTGAGGATAAATAAAAAATAGCTTCCATAGTTATCTCCTGTTCTATCAATATAGTCCATTATATCGAATTATCCCCTAATGAAATAGTATAACTGTTCTCTTCTTTCATAAGTTTTCTTTAAGAAGGCTTTTAACCGTGAAAGTTGTATTGAGCTTCCACATAATGACAAATCAGTTGAATATACTCTTGTTTTCTCCAGCCTACGATTTGCTTGAAACATATATGCTATACTACTGTTATATTCTCTTTGGTTTTATGTGGTTGAAGAAAGGGTATAAAATGATGAAAGAAGAAAAAGTAAACTATTATTTGGAACTCATATCAATGCCTGAATACCTGCCTTACGATACGAGTGGTATTATGAACGAATTGGCTATCTCAGATGATGATGTTGCAGCGTACCAGCACCAAAAAGCGCGGGAAATAAGTTTAACTCCTGTCGAAAAACGCAATATTATTGTAAAACAAGTAATAAAGCCTTTACTTAAAAAAAATGGGTTTTCCACAACCGGATTAACATGGTATCGGGAAATTGGAGACTCGTATTTAATTATTCACATGATGAACTCTCAGTTTAACAGTAACAGCACTGGGGCAAGTTTTCGCTTTCATATAAGCGCTTCAAAAAAAGACGAAATAAAAGAACAGCTTTCAAAACAATGGATTTACAATCAAGCATGCGAATTAAACCAATTTGATTTTTTACCTTATTGCGGTATGCTTTCTCCCTATTATTCTGGTGGTATGTATAAAATTGACGGGTATAAAAACTTTCTTCCATCCAATAGACCAATCGAGCAGATTTGTAGACAGATAGGAGCCGATTTTGAAACCTGGATTTTGCCAGAGCTATGCAGGATAAAATCTTATGAGAATTTTTCGGAGCTGCGCTCTCAAAAGTTGAAGCAGCACGAGAGTAAGGAAGTAAAATTATTGCGCTACTATTACGCAGCACAAAGCACTGCTGCAAATCCAAACGAAGCCTCTTACAAAATACTCGTAGCTATGAAAAAAGAACTCGGGCTAAGTGAAGAGGCTATCAGAGCTCATATTGATTGGCTTGATATATGTAGGGAAAATTCAAGCTTTACAAAGGTTGATGCCAAAGAATGGGCACTACGTACTTCACTAGACTAAAATGCTGCCGTATTATTTGATTTTCATTCATTTTATCAACAGTCAATAATCGGTGATTTTAAAGATAAACACGCGTTGACGAATAAGAATCTAGGCAAGATTAGCGCAAACTGATAAAAAAAAGAACGAAATTTGTCAATCATCCCTATGCGTTAGTTTCCTAAATCATAAGTGAAGACCCACCATTTCGTTCTTTTTTATCTGCTGTGATTATCAGCAAAAAAGATGACAACATCGCTTTTGCATTTAGCTTTTCAGCATCCGTTCAATTATGCCTTTTTTCATAAAGGTCTTTTCAACCAAGTCCTCTACAGAATACCCTTCTTTATGCAGTCTTTTCATCATCAGCTTTAGTTCTTCGCCAACCTCAATAATGTGTTTATCCGGATCATATAGGCGCACAACTCTCTGCCCCCAAGGCATAACCAGCGCTTCTTCTATTGTCGGAATGTCCGCTTTTTTTATTTTAGTAATAAATCCATCGAAATCTTCTTCCTCAAAATACATTTCCACATCGTTTCCCTGATAACGGAAAAAATCCTGCGAACATTTCGTAAACATCATCCATGAATTTTCCGTCTGAACGGATAACCCGCCTGTAAATGTTGCATTCTCACCTAAATCAGAAATAACCCGCAAACCAAGAAGCTCTGTATAAAATTTCTTCGTGCGTTCTATATCCTTAACTACTAGCATCGGTCCTTTAAACTTCATTTTGCTTCCCTTCCTTCAATTATTGTTCTCTTAAGTCATTCGTTTCCTCTCACTACTGGAATCCAAACTTCAAAGGCGGCTTCTTCCGGATTCGGCTCTATATACAATTCAATATCCGGACCATCAGCATATTCATATCCTGAACTAGGCAGCCAGTCGGTCACAATTCTTTTTTCCAACTCTTGTATCGCTTGAGGCATTGGTCCCCGACCAGAGAAAATAGCCCATGTAAATCCCTCAACTGTATAACTGCTTAAACCTTCCGGGACTGTTTGATCACTGGCTACTCCAATGTAATATTCGGAAACAGCTGTTTCATCCCCAAAGCCTGTACTTATCCCCATGATGCCCTGTACGCCTTGAGGATTACTATCCATTAACGGAAATAGCTTCTGTAAGGTGCCGTCTGTTGTTACTTTTGTCCAAAATTCAGGGACTTCGTTAAAATTTTCTTCGATTTCTTTTGACAGAGTCCGCCTTGCTCCCACAATACGAAAGGCCTCTTTTTTTTCAATCCGGTATTCCATCTCCACAGCTCCTTTAATTGAAATCTGGAATTTAATCCGCGGATAGGATTTTAATGGTACGCCCTCTTTTTGCGCCTGTGAAGGTGTCAACCCGTGAAGCTTCTTAAAAGCTCTGGCAAAAGAGTTTGATGATTCATAACCATACTTGACTGCCGCGTCAATCACCTTTGCCCCTTCTTGCAGATCCACACCCGCAAGAGACAGCCGCCGTCTGCGGATATACTCCGTCAATGGTACACCTACCATGTAGGAAAAAATTCGCTGATAATGATATTCCGAGCAGCAGGCAATTGCTGCCAGCTCTTTATAGTCGATAATGCCAGTCAGATTTTTTTCTATATAAACCAGCGAGCTTTCTAATCGTTCCATCCATTCCATTACGTTCAACTCCATTTATTTAAGTTTAGGTTATCCTCTTTCACTTTACCTCACTTTGCCTGCCCGAAAAAGCACTTCTTTCAACCCACATCTAATAAAAAAATACTAAGACGAGTAGTAAGATATTCTATCGAATTACCTTCTCTACAAGTCTTAGTATAGTTATTTGTACTAAAGCCGAATAGTCCCGTTACTAAAACAGCTCTCTCAACTGCTTCTTATTATTCACAATACAACACTAATCAACCAGCTTGATAACTGGATTGATGGATTGCTCTACAGAGATTGTTTCTGTCCCATAGCGCTCGCCCAGTACATACTTAGCCATGTGAATCGTACGGTCGCTCATTCGTTCCAGATTTGAAGCTGAGTCGATAAACAGAATGCCGTCTGCCGCCCGGCCTTTTCCGCTGTTCATGATTGAAATATATTTTTTCCGCAGGAGTTTAACCATCTCGTCAATCTGCTCTTCTCGTTCAATCATGTGCTCAGCCATTGTTTTATCGTCATTTTCAAACGCCGTTAATGAGTCTTTGATGTTTTTCAATACTTTATTGAACAAATCAATTAAGTCTTCATCATAAAGAATCAATGTATCCCGACTGGAAAGCTTGCCGGCTTTTTTGTCTTTTGCCTTCTGTTTCTTTTCCAGCTTAATCGCTTCATCGATATTCTGAGTAATATTGCGGCAATGATCCCCTATCCGCTCCAAATCCTTAGTTAACTCCAGCATCATTGTCTGCTCATGACTCTCAGCGATAGTCAGCTCTGCAGAAGAAAGCTGCACCAAATATTCCGTCAAACGATTGTCCATATCATTAATAGCCGTTTCATATTGATTGGCATTTTCGCGGTCCACATTATCCTGTTTTTCATAAAAAGCCTTCGTTGCTTCAAATGCTCCCACAACGTATTCACCCATCTGGAGCAGTTCAATTTTTGCTTGATTCAAGGCAAGGGTAGGCGAGCTTTGAATAATCGTTTCGTTTAGATTAGAAGGCTTGAAGTCAATTCCTTCTTTATCACTTCCTGGAATAATCTTGCGTACCAGCAGTTCAATTTTACTGATAAACCAGAATTGAATCAGCAGATTAGAGACATTAAATATCCCATGTGCTACGGCAATCTGCATTGCCGGATTCAATCCAAACATGCTTGATATGCTGACAACGACCGCTGTAAATGGTGAAAGTAAGATAGTAAATATGATTGCTCCCACAAGATTAAAGACAACGTGAGAGGCAGCTGTACGCTTAGCCGCCACGCTTGCTCCTAACGCAGCAATAACAGCTGTTATTGTTGTGCCGATATTATCCCCAAATAAGATTGGCAGAGCCGCACCAATTTCTAAACTTCCTTGTGTATACAATTGTTGCAAAATACCGATTGTAGCACTGGAACTCTGCAGAACCATCGTCAGCAAGGTACCAATCCCTACACCTAAAATCGGATAGTCAGAAACCTCGACCATCAGCTTTGAAAACTGCGGCAGCTCCTGTAAAGGCGCCATACCGCTGCCCATTAGCTTTAATCCATAAAACAAACAGCCGAAGCCAAACAGAATCTGACCGATATTGTTGATTTTCTCCCGTTTGAAAAAGAAAAGCATAATCGAACCTATACCCATAATCGGCAGCGAGTAGGCACTTAAATTAAAGCCAATAATAAATGCGGTTACAGTTGTTCCCACATTCGCTCCCATAATTACTCCGATTGCCTGACGCAGCGACATAAAACCCACACTCACCAGTCCAACTGTTAAAACTGTTGTACCGGAACTAGACTGAATAATTCCCGTCACAACTATTCCTGCCAGAACAGCTCTTAAAGGTGTTGAGGTAAATGTATTTAAAATATCTCTTAGAGAATCTCCAGCAGTTTTCTGCAGACCATCTCCCATATACTTCATCCCGAATAGAAAAATTCCTAACCCTCCGAGAAAAAGAAATGCCATCTCTTGATAGGACACCCATTGTTCCCCCTTCAACAAAAAAATAAACTCAAGTTAAGAGTACAAAAAAAAATGCCCGATGTAAACACAATATTTACTTTTCATCCAAAAGAAATATAGAACCATAATAATCATTTTTATCCCTTAAAAACAGCTTAAAGAGCGTTGCACTATTTTTAACGGCTGAAAATACAGATGAGCTACAATATTTACTAACAATTATTTCCTTAAACCTTTTTCCATACTTAGTATCTTGACTGGTATTCTTCTTTGGTCAAGGGGAGATACAGCGGAGCTGCTTATTCCCTTCAACTCACAGTTTTGCACTAATCCTCAAGCAGCTGTACACTATTTCTCAAAGCAAGTAGGAAGCAAAAATAAAGTCCCCGCTAAAGTTAGGAGAAAATTAACTTTAGCGGACACTTCAAAAAGTCGAAATTCGAGAAATAAGACGAACTATCTCAAAAATGTGAAAAGCTCCAGGTAGGTATCAATCAACAGCTACTTGGTTCCCTCGTAGTGTTTCTTGACAATCTTGGTTCTCGGAGCTAAACACTTTTGTCACAACCTCCTATAGGAGACACTCTTTATTTTGTTAAACGATCATCAGCCAAATTCCTCCGGCGATTACTGCGCCAATAACAGGTCCAATAATCGGTACCCAAGAATAACTCCAGTCTGAGCTTCCTTTTGTTGAGATTGGCAAGAGCTGATGCGCCAGCCGTGGACCAAAATCCCGTGCTGGATTGATTGCATAGCCTGTTGGCCCGCCAAGAGATAAGCCGATAGACAGGATTAGAATCCCCACAACCATTGGATTAACTCCTGCAGCAAAATCATTTTGTGAAAATGCCAGTAAACCAAGGACAAGAACAAATGTGCCGATGATTTCAGTAATCATGTTTGCTGGATAGTTTCGGATTGCCGGACCAGTTGCGAATGTACCCAGAACTGCGCCCTGATCTTCGGTTTCTTTCCAGTGGGGCAGATACGCCAGCCAAACAAGAACAGCTCCAGTAAACGCTCCAGTTAGCTGAGCTAGAATAAACGGAATCACCATGCCCCACTCAAAGCTGCCAGTCATCGCCATAGCAATCGTTACAGCTGGATTTAAATGAGCTGGTCCCATAAAGCCGGCAATATAAGCACCCATTGTAACTGCAGCTCCCCAGCCCATTGCAATAACAATCCAGCCGGATGCCTCCGCTTTACTTTTCTTTAGGTTAACTGCGGCACAAACACCATCGCCTAAAAGAATCAAAATCAGTGTGCCTAAAAACTCGCTGAAAAGCTGCGCTGTAGATGTATCCATGGTCAGTTCATCCTCTCTTTCAGTTCAACCAAATCAGATTCCTTGATAACCTGCTCCAGACTTTCTACGTAAGCCTGTTTGACCTCAGAAGTCCAGTCATAATAGCTTGCCATCGCTTCGATGACTCCTTGCTTCACTTCATCAAGAGTATCTCTCATAAATAACAAATGATTCGTTCTACGTACCAGATAATCTTCTGGTGTCAGACTCATCTCTTCCTCCATTGCATAATGAAGCCCTAACGTTTCAGCTAAGCTTAAGCCTTTAGCTGGTTTTATTTCATCAATTTTGGCGAACAGCCAGTCAGCATTAGATCCGTATAAATGAACCAGATAATTTGCTTCATTGTTGCTCAGTCCTTTTTTCCGTCCCTGCTCTGCAAGAAGTTCTAATTCCTCGTCTACCTGTTCAGGGTTAATATTCCCTCCCGATACAGGGTAGTTTTTAGAATCAATCAATGTGACTACCTGATTAAACTCCTCTTTGAGTATTCGCTGAATTTCTTTCATTGCGCCCTCTGCCATTTTACGATAATCAGTAATTTTGCCGCCGGACAATGTCAGCAGACCATCTTCTGACCGCTCTAATAGACTTCCTCTTGAAACCGCTGACGGATTACTTTCGCTTTCAGAGAGAGAATCCTCCAAGTGATTTAATACTTTTTCAACATCAAAACGACTAGCCTGTTTTTTCTGATAGCTTGACACAACATCGACAACCTGATTAAAACTAGCGTCGGTAATTTTGCCGTTTTTACCACCATTATAATCGGAACCGCCGTTTGTCGAAATCAATGGACGAATCCCTGCCCAGCTTGACTCTATATCGTTAACTGTTAAAGCAGCTTCGGGGTAGCGATTATTGACAACCTCTAACAGATATTCGACATCCTCCTGCGTAACAACTGGATGTTTATAATCTCCTGTATAATCTGTATCCGTTGTACCAAAATATGTTTTCTTTTCTCTTGGCACAACAAAAACCATCCGTCCGTCATGCTTTCCTGTATCAAAATAGGTTGGCTGCGGTACCTGTAACCGACTGCTGTCTACGACCAGATGAACACCTTTTGTCGGACGCATCTGAGGTGTAATATTTGCGTCGCTGTCTAGGCCTCGAACCTTATCTGACCAGGGTCCAGTAGTATTAATCACTACTTTAGCTTTGATTTCAAAAATATCCTCCGTCAATAAATCTTTAGCCGCTACGCCGATAATCTTGCCGGAATCATCCAATAAAAATCCTGTTGCTTTAACTCGGCTTACCATATATCCGCCATCAGCTGCCGCCCGTTTGATATTCTCAATCACAAGACGTGCATCGTTGTTTCTGAAATCCAGATATACACCGCCCCCCAACAACCCTTCTTTCTTCAGCTGAGGTTCACGCTCTAAAACCTCTTCTTTTGTCAAAGTATAGTTTTCAAATTTGGTTCCAGTAACATTAGCCAAACGGTCGTATAAATCCATCGCAACCTTTACAGAAAACATGGTGAAGGTCGCACTCGGCTCATCATATACTGGCAGCAGCATGGGATCCGGCTTTGGAATATGAGGAGCAATATGCTGAACAACTGCACGCTCCTGAACTGTATCTGCTACTACCTCCACATCAAAATTCTTTAAATAACGAATACCGCCATGAACCAGCTTAGTCGATCTGGAGGAAGTTCCTTCTGCAAAATCCTGCATTTCAATAAGTCCGGTCTTCAAACCTGCTCCGCTGGCTTGAAGCGCTACTCCTGCTCCAGTGATGCCTCCGCCAATAATCAGTAAATCAAGTGTTTCAGTTTTCATTTTTTTAATGTATTCATCTCGTGAAGCTGCCGAAAATGCCATCTCTCATCACTCTTTTCCATATTTTGGTTTATGCTTGAACATTTTGGTTGCTGCAACGGCTTGCTGCCAGCCTTCATATAAGTCTTCCCGTTCATCCTCTGACATTTTAACTTCGAATACCTCTCCTTCTTCATGAAAGGCTTTCAGTTCTTCTAAATCCTTCCAGAAGCCCACCGCTAATCCGGCTAAGAAAGCTGCGCCTAATGCTGTCGTTTCTAAATTTTGTGCTCTTTGAACAGAGGTATTTAAAATATCAGCCTGAAACTGCATCAGTAAATCATTATTTGCTGCGCCGCCGTCTACTTTTAATACTGGGATATCGATACCCGTATCATTTTTCATCGTGTCAATAATATCTCTAACTTGATAAGCAACTGCCTGCAACGTCGCTTTGACAAAGTCTTCTCTCGTTGTTCCTCTGGTTAAGCCAAACACTGCACCTCTTGCATCAGAATCCCAATACGGTGCACCCAGTCCAGTAAATGCCGGAACCACATACACTTCATTATTGCTCACAGAAGCATTGGCTACTGCCTCTGACTCAGCAGCTGTCTGAATCATTTTCAATCCGTCTCTTAGCCACTGTACCGCTGAACCAGCAACAAAGATGCTGCCCTCTAACGCATAGTACACTTTGCCGTTAATGCCGTAGCCAATCGTAGTCAGAAGATTGTTATCTGACAGCTGCGGCTTCTCTCCTGTATTCATCACAATAAAGGATCCTGTACCGTAGGTATTTTTTACCATTCCAGCTTCAAAAGCCATTTGTCCAAACAAAGCGGCTTGCTGATCGCCTGCCATGCCGGCAATTGGAATTTCACTTCCATAAAAATGATAGGTTTTTGTCAGCCCATAAATTTCAGAATTTGAAGTTGCTTTCGGCAGCATTGCTTTAGGAATATTCAGCAGGTCTAATATGTCCTGATCCCAGTCTAGCTCATGAATATTGAAAAGCATGGTCCGACTGGCATTGGAATAGTCAGTCACATGGGTTTCCCCGCCGGTTAGCTTCCAAACCAGCCAAGTATCAATCGTTCCAAACAACAGCTCGCCTTTTTCCGCACGCTCCTGTGCCCCGTCAACATGATCTAATATCCAGCGGACCTTTGTTGCAGAAAAGTATGCATCAATAATCAGTCCGGTTTTTTCATGAATCATCTCTCCGTGTCCGTCTTCCTTCAGCTGATTGGCAATTGGCGAAGATTGGCGTGATTGCCAAACAATCGCATTGTAGATGGGCAGCCCCGTTTCTTTATCCCAGACTACGGTTGTTTCCCGCTGATTTGTAATACCAATTCCCACAATGTCTGTCGGTCTTACACCAGATTCAATTAATGCTCCTGCAATAACAGACTGAACGGAATTCCAAATTTCATTAGCATTATGCTCTACCCAGCCGGCTTTAGGAAAGTGCTGTGTAAATTCTTTTTGAGAGCTTCCTACTTTATTGCCTGCCTTATCAAAAATAATTGCCCGTGAACTTGTGGTTCCTTGATCGATTGCCATGATGTACTTTTTCTCTGTCATGTTTACTTCCTCCTGTTTTTTTAGAAACCGTTTTCTTGCCTATATAATAAAAGAATTTGCGGTTCTAAAAATGTCATATTTTTTTTAAATTTTAAAATAAGTGACTGTTTTTGCTTTCTGCTAATATAAAAAATGAGCCTCTGTTGGACTCTTGTTTCCTAAAGTGCTGCTTCTACTCCTGTACTTCTCTATGTGTTAAAGGAGCTTCTGTCGACTGTGTCGTTCTACTAAAAAGAAGGAAAGTCCGGAAATTGACTTATGTCCCGGACTTGTTCTGCTTTTCATATAAGCTTCTGATTTTCTTTTTAATCTGGGAAATATCATAGGCTGACCCCAGCTCAGACAAAACATAAACGGAATGCTCTGCTAGATGACTATTTTCCCCAAAAGAGTTGGTAATGACCAAATCATAGCGCTTATTTTCTTTATACCCTTCCACGGTTACCCCGTTAATATTTTTCAAACTGAGCATTAATACCTGAGTCATCACGTCTCTATACAGAGGATCCATTTTTAAGTCAATCCCTATCTGCAGCTCTACCATCATTTCAAAATCAATGACAGCCAATACACTCAGATACTTAATCAGCGACCATTCATGAAGACTGTTTCCCTGCTGGTACGCTTCCCCAAAAAAGGACAGGCTTTGCTTCAGCAGCTCATGGGAAAATTCAAGCAAGTGATGCCCCGACAGCTTCTCTTCCTTTTCCCAAATATTATCTTGCTCAAAAAGCTCCAATTCTCCTGTAAAAAAGTATAGCCGGTTGTGGATTTGAGAAAAATAATAGAATATTTTCTTCTCTAACGCTGGAATAAATTTCTGCGGACGATAATACAAAATCACCCGCTCCAGTAAAAAGGTATCTGCCAGCGAAGTAGGGCTTCTTCGCCCCCTCATCATTCCATAATCAGCAAAATCCTCTTCTGATAAAACGAACATGCTTGTTAGAAAAACAAAATGAAGCTGACTTTCGTTCTCATCAATATCAATTGGATAACGGCTGAAAAAACGGATAACAAAGGAACGCAGACTTTGATACAACGGATCCTGCTCATACTCCAGCATTTTCCTTCTTAAAAGTTCGTGCTTTTTATCATTCACTGGAATTCTTTTTTTGCTGATTGTCAGCCACAAACTGATTTTCAGTTTGCTATTTTCAGTAAAATTCATCGCCAAAGCTTTTTCAAGAGCCTCAATAATCCGAAAATTCTGGGCAGTCAATGTCAGTTTTTGATGCTGCTCATAAGGTGTTAAAAACCAGTAAATCTGAAAATAAAAATAGCGAATCTGCAGCTCCTCACCTTTTAGACGGCCATTTCGAATTTGAATATCAAATTCCTTCAACAGTTGGTTCAGTTCTTTAATTTTTCTAAAAAGCGATGACTCGCTAATCATAAATTTAGTCGTCAGCTGAACAATCGTAAACTCCCGATATTGAAATAAATAATTAATCAGCTGGAATTTTAACGAGCTTTGAAGATAATCTCCGATAACTGTACTGATACTGAAGTGATCGGTAAAGTCTACCTTTACCTGACGGCCATCATAAAATAACCTGCAGTCTTTTTCATAAGGCTTCAAATAGTATCCCAGTTCGCTGATGTCACTTTCTAGAGAGGCTTTGGAAATGCCTAAATAGCTGATTAAAATCTCTTCCGAAACGGTTCCCCCTGACAAAATCGCCTTTTTCAATAGTTGAACTTCCCGGGCTTCTTTTTTATCCAGCAGCTCCTCAATCTTCATGTTGTTCACTCCATAGCCCAGCTACCCCCAAATGATTCGTAATATCTAATATATTGGTGAAGAAGGGGTGAAACAGATAATCCTTTTGATACAGCTCCACTAATGTTTGTCCCACTTGAATACTCAACGCCAATGTATTAATTTTCTCTAAAATATCCACTTTAGAAACAAGCTGTGCACCTAATAATTTTTTGGTGCTTTTTTCAAAAATCAATTTTCCCGAAATCATTTCTTCTGAAAACAATGCCGCTTTCTGAGTGAGGTGTACAGCTGCGACCTCCTCCGGATAAAATAAACTCTCTGCTTCGGTCAGCCCTGTACTTCCAATGTAATACTCTCCCAGCTTAGTCCCTATTGTCCGTAAAGAACCCGTAAATTCGACCGCAGGATCAATAAGATTTTCAGCGACCGTCAGTCCGGTCCGTACAGCATTATTCACTAAAGGAATGTACACTGACTCTGTATCAAGAGAATGTCGAATCTGAATACAATCCCCTACTGCAAAGACATCTTTTTGAGAAGTCTGCAAGTAATTATCCACCAAAATAGTCCCATCCATATGACGCTCCACCCGCTTATCAAGATAAGCTAAGTCAGGACGAACATTCATTGCAAAAACTGCACCGTCACATTGATAGTTTCCTTTTCTAGTTTTAATAGATAGTTGCTCCTGCTCCACGATTTCTTCCACGGTTTCGTTGAAGTGGAACTGAACTCCTGCTTGCTTCATGTCTTCCTGTACAGGCAAAATCATCTCTTGATCAAAATATTTAAACAGCAAATAATCCATGCTTTCAAACAAATGGATGTCCTTTTTCAGCTTTAATAAGCTGTCTATTGCCTCACCACCTATTTGTCCGCCGCCAATAACAGCTACAGACTGACTATCAGCTAAAACATCCAGTGAATGACTACTTCCCTCTAAAAACTTGTATTTCAGTACTTTTGACGAGTTGCTTCCCGGAATTTGACGGGACCATTGACTAGAGCCAGTCGCTAGAACTAGTTTATCAAAGGCAATCTGAAATTCCGTTCCCTCTTTTTCATATTTTAGATAATGAAGTACTGTATCAACAGCCGTCACTTCGGCGGCTAAACATAAATCGATGCCCTGCTGCCTCAGCTGTCCAGGAGTGATATAACGAGCCTCCTGCAGCTGCTCTACTTGTCCGTCAGCCCAAAGATTCAAGCCTCCAGGTAAAAAGCCGATATCTGCCTGCTTATCCAAAAGCTGAACAGAAGCTTCTTTGTACTTTTGTCTAATTCCTATTGCAGCTGCTATACCTGCAAAGGATGCACCAATGATTACTACGTTCATCTGGACTCCTCTTTTCCCAATTAACCGCTTTCTTTTAGAATATCATATCTTCCTGAAATGCCCCAAAAAAAGACGCTTTAACAGTTAAGCTGCTGCACTCTCCCAATAGACTTCTTTACCTAAAGTAATATTTCTTATTGCAGTAACAGCTCTCTTTAGGTATACTATACGTGCAGGATAGAAATATTTCACTTAATATAAATAAAAAAGGCTCTTCTCTATCTGACGCCAATCAGATAGTCGAAGATTTGTACAACAGCTGCCACTGTGATGCAAAAGCCAATAGTTCGTTAATTATTCTTTCTTTTTCATGCCTGAAACTCCTTTGGAAGGCTGAGTTTTTTGCCTTTCCCCTGTTTTCAGATTGATTCAGAACCAGATTATTTGTTGTTCAACTATTGACAGTATCAGAGCATATAGCTTATGGTACTGTCTTTTTTTCTATCCTGTTAGCAGTATTGAAGGAGCTTTATTACAGCAGAAGGAAGAATAGCTTTCCTTTGAACACGATTTTCCCTTTACAGATTCATAAGCTCGATGTTTTTATCCCAAAATCTGTTCACAGGTCCCTTGTTTTCCAACAAAATAAAAAAGCACTCCATCATTCGGCGCCAACCAAATAATGGAGTATCGACTGGAAAGCTGCCACTCTCCAGCCGAGTTGCCCTTTGCCAGTACCAGAGTACCAACGGTCTTTATTGTACCTAATTTCTTAAAAAATATCTAGTTATCGTAGACTATTTCTAAGAAAATAGGCAATAAATCTTACTTGTTACTTTGAAAAAGCAAATTGCATGTGTGTACTCCTAAGTTTTTATTCTATCTGCTGTTTAACCTCCTTCAATCCTATTTTAATTGTTTTATTTTTCCTAACTATTAAGAATTGGCAGACGGTATCAATAACTGCTGCCTATTTTTATGAAAAAGCCTTTCTTATCACGCCCATATACAATCGAATCAGATTATTTCTTATAGCAAAGCTAATAACTCGCTATTTCAGACTTTCAGCCAAAAATTCAGCAACCGTATCCATCAGACTTCCCTGAACCAGATGCCCTTCACCTGTTCCCGTTAAAAAGCGGCTGCCAGCTGCGAAAGGCTGTGTCTTGACCAATGCCTGAAAATCAGTCATATCTTCATACGGAATTTTTACATCTTCTGTGCCATGCCAGAATAGAATTGGTCTGCTTTGCAGCTTTTCAGGCATTCTAGATAAATCATAATTTCCAACCCAGCTCAATAGCAACGGGAGATCCTCCGGTACGTACACATCCATTTCCTTGGCCTTTCTCATCACTCTCTGAATATATCTTCCCGGATAAGGGGTTCCCATCAGGCAAACAGCGGCTTGAATTTCAGGATGCTGTGTAAGTAAAGCACAAGTAGTAATTCCTCCCATTGAAACACCACCTACCCCCACCTTATTTCCTTCAACTAGCCCTAAACGCTGAAAGAAACGAAGAATAACGGAGAATTCAATGACATTATATTGAATGCTTGACCAAAAAGTAATGGACGGAATCATCGATACCGCCCCTGTTTTCCGCTCGCCATGATTCATCGCATCTGGAAGAACGACTCGAAAGCCTTTCGCCGCCAGTTTACGAGCCTGTGTCAGCGACAGCTCCTTTGCCGACTGCCAGCCATGATAATAGACAATTAACGGCAGCGGTTGTGTCTTTGCCGACTCGGAGACGACCTCCAATACAGGAATTTTCTCCACATAACGATGACGTACACTTATTTTCATGATTTTTACCTCAGTTTCTTTTATTCCTTCTATTTTAACATCAGAAGACAAAAAAAGACGAGTACGGGCTATTATTCCTCCACGTACTCCTCTAAAATTAACCATGAACAAACAGCCAGCTGGAAAAGAATTGCTGAATATTCTTTAAGCTTTATAAAAATACTAAACAAAATTACTTAACATCCAGAATGGGGAATCTCTACTTCATAATGTGAAAAAGTCTTGCTTATTCCTCAATAACTATCCACTCAGCTCTAGTCTCGTTCCTCAGATTTATGAATAGAAATGATTGAAAATAAAAACAGCAAAAAGATACAGCAGCCAGATATGAGCTGGATAGAAAACATAGAAAAACTGCTTCATCCCTTTGCCCCTCTCTCCATTGTACAGCGCTATCGGAATGATTGAAAAAATCATCATCCACTGAGTATTCGCCGTAAAAAGCTCCTGAAGATTTGATGCAGCGAACAGCAGACTAACAGCAGCGATTGCCACACACTGCAGCACCCGTTTATTTCTTAACAAATACAGCAAAGTAGCTAGATAAACCATGATGAAATTCTCAGTAAAAATCAGAGTTGGAAAAACGAGACCTATGCTGACTCCAGGAACAATGGTCGCTGGATTACTCATTAACAGCAGTGCTATTCCAGATAAAAGAATCGGCAGCAGCATACATAATAACCCCAAAGCGAATTTGTGAATGTTCTTTTTAAAGTAGCCTTCCTTAATTAAATCTGTTCCGTACATAGCAAGTACAGCGACAAATAAATCCGCAAAAATATTGTTGACCAATCCCATATCCCCTAAAGGAAATAACCGCTGTATCACAAAATTCCCTGCACCCATGACCCAAAAACCAATCAATAGACGCTGTAAATATTTTTGTTTGTTACGGGTATGACTAAACCCTTCCGCACTAACAAAAAAGAACAGTGTCGCAACGGGACGTCCAAACCAATCAATCCAGTCTGGCGCTCCCATCAACGCAAACATTTCATGAATATGGTCGATAAACATCAAGATAATACCCAAAATCTTTAAATCAAAAATCGTAAAACCTCTATTTTGTTTCTCTAATTGTCTGTCCATTGTTGACCTCCTCGCTTGGATTATAGCCCAGAGGCAGCGAAATAAACAGGAACAACATTATTAGATGATGTGACAAAAATGATAGCTTAGACTGTCGGGGTATTCAAAATATTCCATAGTCTGTGCTTATCGAAGAAAGCTGCTTCTTCCTTCGCAGAGTCTACAATAACTTTGGGATAGGACATTACTTGTAATAATTCCAAAGCATTTCTTGTTTTTGCTGCGCCCGACCTTACTTGATAATCAAAGCTAATGCCATCAGCTTCTATCTGCTCTTCAAAATGCAGGTTTGTACAACTATACTTCAGAATTTCCGTCAGCTCAATATCATGAGTCGCAACAAAAGCAATAGATGGGTAGTCCTTTAACCAGTCAATAATACTGGCTGATGCCGCAATTCGTTCAATTGTGTTGGTTCCTTTAAGGATTTCGTCAATAAAGCAATAACAATGTTCACCTGTAGCAACCTGATCCAGAACCCGTTTAATTGATTTGATTTCAGCAACAAAATAACTGTCTCCTTCAAATAAATCATCCTCTACTGCCATCGATGTCAGCACGTGCCCCCGCTGCATTAAAAAGTGGTCTGCAGCAGCTGTATGAATTGTTTGTGCCAAAATGCAGTTGATTGCAACACTCTTGACATAGGTTGACTTGCCGGAAGCGTTTGATCCAGTTACCAATGTGTTGTTTTCCCATGCCACTGGATTAACTACCGCAGAAGCAGACAAAAGCGGATGATAGCTGTTTTCTGCAGAAACTCCTCCAGTCTGGAACTTTGGTACCGCTGTTTTCGGCATATACAAGCGGAAATTTAATACAGCGTAGGCTGCTTCCAGCTCTCCCAATAAATCCCACAGAATAATTGCTTCTTTATTATGCTTTGCCAAACGTCTTAACGCAAAATGATACGAAATAAAAGGCAGCATAAACATAATATTTATATAATCAAAAAGCATTTCAGCTTCTGAGTTTGATTTTACTCGAAAAGAGACTGCAAAAGTCAGAATACTTTTTAAAGGCGTCAGATTGCTTTTTAGCTGCTGCTGTACAGGAGTTTCTATTTTACTGATAGCCTTAGCCGTTCCAAGTCCTTGAACAAAATAACGCATGCTGTTCAGCTCTGTCTCTAGTCGTTCCTTCTTACTCAAATAGTAAAAGGTATTTAAACAAATGCTGCCTACTAATAGGTACAAACCAAATACCTGACCAAAAGCCAAAATTCCTGCTCCAATTAGAGGGAGGATGCCGAAAAACACATAAAGATAAAAATGCGGCAGCTCTTTTCCAGCGGCTTCAGATAAATAGTGCTTTACAAAGTTTTTATCCTTTTTACCCAACTGGCCAAATCGAAACTGAATAGCCGCTCTTTTTTCCGGTTGTTCCTCATAAAATGCAATTAACTCCTCCAGCTTTTCAACAGACTGATCATTAAAATCGAAATTTCTCAACCGCTGATATAAGGCCTCAGATCCAATGCTGGAATAGGTTCCATTCACAGCCTCAAACACCTCTGTCATATCCAAATCATACCAAGTGATATCATCTATTTCACTTTCAAATTTCTGATAGGTCTGCGCAATTTTCCATGCATCCTTTAAGCTGTCTTCGTGATCGAATCTACTCCATACAGGTGCTTTTCCCCATTGCTGTTTAATCTTTTCACGAAGCTTATAATTTGTACGCCATTCAAGAAACAAGATGATTATTACTACTGCAACGCTCAAACCTATAACATACCATACCCGTTGATCCACATTTTTCATCCTTTTCATTTTTTATTATTAATCTTATCACTGATGCTGTGTAAGCAGCCGGCTATTTTTACCACGAAAGCTAATATAGCCTTCCCCTCAGCCCACTTAAAAATATAGCGTATCCGCTCTGACTTTACTAAACGAAGCAGCGCAATCCTTCAGCACCACAATTATTTATTACAGCTTTAAAATCAGCAGCCAAGATTCACAGAACTATACATACAGCATCAAGTAGAACTGACACAATACTTATTAAATAAGAGTTATCTATAAGTGTACCACTACCAAAATCAAAGTAAATGCCTCTGGCGGATAAATAAACATCAAGATGACTATCACCTTACTGAGCATGACCTTTGACAAATAGTCCGCTGCATGAGATTCTCTGCATGTAATTAAAGAAAGAAAAGAGGAGGATTTTTATGTCAACAATGGTTTTTGTGAACTTCCCTGTGTCTGATTTATCTCGTTCTGTAGAATTTTATCAACAGCTGGGCTTTACTCAAAACAAAGAATTCTCAACTGAGGAAACAAGTTCCATGGTATGGGATGACAATTTCTGGATTATGCTGCTCACTCATGACTTCTATCAAAAATTTATTAAGGATAAAACAATAGCGGATACCCGCACCACAAGCGGTGCTCTAATTGCTTTTAGCATGGAAAGCGCTGAAGCAGTGAAAAAATTTGGTGAAACTGCCAAAAAGAACGGCGGGGATTTCTTCCATGTAGACATGGGTATTCCTGAAAGTCAGATGTATGGTCTGGAAGTTCTCGATCCTGATGGAAACACCCTTGAACCTAATTGGATGGCGATTTAAATAAAGCGTGTCTAAAACGCTAGCGACGAATATTTGAAACGTGTTAGGAAACATCGGCAGAAACACTCGCTGATACGCCGCATAAGCGGTGCTCTTTTCTTAATCATTAAAAAATCCGCCCTGAAACTTTCAGATGCGTTTTTCTTCAGTATGAGACCGGCTTCTGTATATTGTCAAAGATATCTTATTCACGAGCCTAGATATTTTCCAAATGCTCCCCTCGTTTTTCGTCACCATTACTGATTTTACACAGAAAATTTATAAGTCCTTAAATGTAGCAAAAGTCTTGAAAAGTAAAAATAACTTTTCAAGACTTTTGTTTTTCATATTAAGAAAATAATAATTGTACAATAACAATTGTTATTGTATTCGTTTACGAACCTTGCTATGATTGAAAGTGTCACTCTTTTTCATAAATCATTATTTAGGGGGAGTTAATGTGAAAAAATATGTTTATTTACTGCTTTTTCTTTCAGCAACACTATTTTCTTTCTTGGCTGGGCAACCTGCACCTGCTAAAGCTGCTTGGAGTCCTTCGATTTATACAATTACTGGAAATAAGTTTATTGATGTCAAAAGAGATGGTATTTTCACTCTTTCAGAGGGAGATTTACCTGTTAAAAATCAGCGGATTGAACTTTATAAAACTGCTTTGGATGCTCAAAATCAGACTAACTTATTCAAAGCTGCAACAACAAGTGCGGTAGGAACGTATAGCTTCAGCGGCTTGCAGAAAGGAACCTACTATATCCGTTATGACGAAAATAACGGTTATGCTCCGCTAATTCAATCACAGACTTACTATGATGCGCTCGGCAAACCTTTTTCTGGTATTCTGGAAATAAAGGTTAATTCATTATTAGTAAGTGCCAACCTAGCAGTGACAAAATCCGCTAATTTGAATTTTCATGTTTTTAGCGATTTGAACAGCAACGGCATGATGGATTCAACAGAAAAAAGGGAAAATAATAAAACAATGGTTATCGTGAATCTTACCAAAACCAGTGAAGCTCTTAATAATGGCGGACTTGGCGATATCAATCAAGCAGAGTTGATCGGCCAAGCGATGAAAGGCTCCATTACTATTGGCGACGGCGCGATTCAATTGCTGACAACCAAAAATAACCAGCCTATTCAGCTTCCTGATTCAGAAAGCGGTATCTATGTCGCCTTCCGTTCTCCTTTCAACCTGAAGCTAAGCGAGCTCATTGTTAACCTTCCTAAGATTAACGCATTATTGGATATCATTCTTTCGTCCAATGATTTTGCTCAGCTAATCGATAATCCTGACTTAATCTCAACTGGAGATATTACAACAACGCCTGATTATGATTATTTAAAAGATTTATCTGATTTCTTCTCAACAGCATTACATGAAGTCGATCAGTTAAATCTTGATCAATATCTTGGTTCAGATATTTCTACTTTGATTGCTAAAGGTCAAAATATTAGCAAACTTATTAGAAATTTTCCAGCAATGCGCTTTATCTCAGTAGATGTCTGGGGAAATTCTTACGATTTAACGAATTTCCAAGTTCAAAAAACGGCTGATTTCTTCTACGGTATTCGTCCATACGTGACCATTAAAGGAACCGTCTTTGACGATTTGAACGGAGATGGTGTTCGGAATGGATTGACCGAACCCTTACATGCGATTCCTGTAACAGCTTATGACAAAAATGGTAGAAAGCTTTCTACTGTTATATCTCCTGAACGTTTAGGAACATATACACTGAAAGAATTGCCTTACGATCAGGATATTTATCTGGTAGCTGAAACAGATATTCCAACAACTACTATTCAAACAAATATTCCAGCTGCTTTGTCCGGTAAACAGATTATCGCTGTTTATCACTTGTCTTCTCTTGAAGCAGAATCAACAATTTCTCAGAATATTGCTTTAAGACCAAACTAAATACGCTTCAAAAGATAGTGACACACGAAATGATTTTGCTAGTTTCAAGAGATTGTGGCAGAGTGTCCAGCTCTGAGAGACCAGTAGGTATTGTTCACCACTAGCTCGTACTTCGCTGTGTTTTTCAGTAATAAGCCGAATCATCCGAAAATTTTCAAGCGACACTGCGGGGGAATCAGAGCACAGAGAGCTTTTTCTCTACGAGTCTAACGATTCCCGAGAAAAGGGTTAAGTTCTTACAAGCTTGCTTACAGTTCTCACTTCGCTTCAATCCTCAAAGAATGGCGGCATTTAACACACTGTTTATTTGATTTTTGGGATCTGAGACAATGATATGTCTCAGATCTTTTTTTGTCTTCCTCTAGCTTTACTTACTTTTTCAGCGTACCTGTTGTTATTCATTATAGGAGAACTCCTACTAGAGGCGGATTTTTAACGAGAAAAATTTTGTTATCCTTATATATGTAAATAGAAAGGAGGATACTTATGGAAGCACAACAGCTTACATTTTTTGATGCATTAATGGACTTATTTATCGTGAACCCCATATGTCTTATCGGAGTCATTATTCTAGCAGGATTACTAATTTGGAGCTTAAAAGGGGAGCAAGTTTCAACCAAAATAAGCGTTTCTTTAGCTTCTTTATTATTGTTGTATTATTTATTCATTTCCTTAGTCAATGTTTTTGGTATCGCAACGCTTAGGGATTTTTCAAGACTTGGAGATTTAGGTGAATCTGTTTTTAATCCTAACATTGAACTAATCCCTTTTACAGATGGTTTTAGTCTTAGCTTTCTTCTAAATATTGTTGCTTTTATGCCGATTGGCTTTTTATTGCCGTTTATTAGCCCCGCTTTTAAGAATATAAAAAAAGTTATCTTATCAGGCCTACTACTTTCTCTCACAATCGAAATTAGCCAGCTGTTTACCTTGTATCGCGCAACAGATATTAATGATTTACTGACCAATACCTTAGGCGTCTTACTAGGTTATTGCTGTTATCTTTTGATTGCAAAGCTATTTCTAAAAAATAAAAAAGACCTTAGCTCAACAAATAAGCGCCTGCAGCTTTTACCGCCAGTTGTTTTACTGATTGGTTTTCTAACCATATTCTTACTTTTTTAAAGTTTTTTTCACCCTAAATGATGTCCTTACAGCAATTTTTAGCTGAAAAATACTTATCCCATAAAAAAACAGGCAGCCTTCTGCAAAGGCTGCCTGTTTTCTACTAAATTCTTATTTAGTTTCACGGTGTAAAGTAACTTTTCTTTCACGTGGACAATATTTATTCTTTTCCAAACGATCTGGATGGTTACGTTTATTTTTGCTTGTAAGGTAGTTGCGTTCTTTACAAGAAGTGCATTCTAAAGTGATGTTTACGCGCATTTCTATTCCCTCCTATACTGTATTCATTTGATCCTAAGATGTTTCTTAGCCTTAGATATCATACCATGATTTATTCTTAATTTCCAGTCCTTTTATCAAATTTGTAAAGGAGAACTACTTTACAAAATTATTGCTTATACATTTCGACATAAGCATTGATGATATCCTTAGCAAGGTACTGATTCATTTTATAGTTTTCAGCTGTATTGCTTATATTAGGCAAAATCACACTTACCGCAAGCTCAGGATCCTCATACGGTCCATAAGCAATGACATTACTGTTAATCGTTTCATGCAGCTCGCCCGTTTTTTCATCCTTGTAGAACGTTTCAGCCGTACCTGTTTTAGCAGCAATCGGCATGTTCGTATCACTCATATATTTACCAGTTGTAAAATTATGATTCCCATAGACTACATCATGAAATCCTTGTTGAATCAGCTTCATTTGGTCCGCACTGATATCCACTTCGTTTAAAAGCTTTGGCTGTGTTTCTTTTACCAGTTCACCTAATGTACCGTCTGGATTATTACCATAAATCCCCTGAACCAGATAAGCAGCCATCCGTTTGCCGTCGTTTGCTACAGTTCCTACATATTGTGCCAGTTGCAAGGCTGTATAAGTATCATACTGACCAAAGGACAAATCAAGCAGGCTACCCGCACTTGGCGGATCCTGATACTCCCCTTTGAAATCCGTATTGACAATACCAGTTGATTCTCCCGGAAGGTCAATCCCGGTGGAGACTCCCATGCCATACTCGCCATAGGCTTTTCTCAAAATATCAAACACTCTTGAATCACCAGTATTGTAAGGAACACTCATCCCATAACTGTATTCAGTACCCAGCATTTTGAACACCAGCTGCATCATATACGCATTCGAAGAGTATTCCAGTGCTTGTTCAGCAGAAATTGGTATCTTATTATTCAGTAACTGGTTGAAGTTCGAAGATTTTAAGCCGCTCCCGCCAATTTGAATGGGCTCATCAATAAGTACTTCATTTCCTTGAATCACACCCGATTGATAGCCGGCAGTAAGTGTTGCTCCCTTAACGACCGATCCAGGTACAAATGCATCACTGACCGCACCTAACGGATTAGCTGTCAGCTCTCCTGTTTCAACATCGCGGTTAAATCCAACTAATGCGCGAATTGCTCCGGTTTTAGGGTTGGTTATTGCTACATATACTCCGCCGGAATAAGGTGCATTGCCGCTGGCTACCAGCTGTTCATAATGGGACTTAACAACTTCTTCTGCCTTCTTTTGAAACTCCAAATCTATTGTCAGTTTAATATTTTGTCCTTTTTCACCTTCAGATACCAACGTCTGGCTGGCTACTTTTCCATCACTGCCAAGAACAATCTCAGATTTTGATTTGATTCCTTGTAAAACAGACTCATATTGTTTTTCTAGGTAGCTGGTTCCCACCCGATCATTTCTAGCATAACCTTTAGCGAGATATTCATCCGCTTCTTCAGCCGGCAAACCAGCTTTTTCTGTTGAAATCGTTCCAAGAATACTTCTAAGCTCTTCTCCCTGAGGATATTCTCTCGTCCAGTCTGTCCCCGTAGAAACCCCGGGAATATCCGCTATATTTTCACCAATAACCGCTACTTCTTCATCTGTTACTCCTTCACTCTTGATAAAGGTTGTATTCAGCTCTGAAACAGCGCTCATCCGTTTAAAGATAGTCGCAGCTTTAAGAGTTTTTTCGTCGAAATTAATTTCTTCAGGCGTCACTTTTTCTACAGTTAAGGCGTATAGCGTTCCCTGATCAGTAATCACATTTCCTTTTTCGTCTTTCTTATCTTCATCAGTCAGGCGCTCCTGTGCCGCTTTTAGATGCTCTTTATCCGCTAACCAGAAATCTTTTTTATCACGTTCGGTTAATTCATCAGCAGGAACATCTACTAAACTGTTCACACGATTCGCAATCTCTAGAAGATCCGCTGATTGAACATTCTTCCCTCGAGTATAGGTAATTGCCAAATTAGATTTATTGCTGACCAGAACCGCTCCTGAAGCATCATAGATTTCTCCTCTGGGCGCACCGCTTTGAACAACTAAATCAGAGCTCTGAGCAATTCTCTCTGAAAAACTGGTTCCTTCTGCAATTTGCAGATAAGCCAGCCGTACAATTAAAGAAACAAATAAACCGAAGATTACAAAAAATAATAGGTTTAAGCGAAAAGGGATATGAGATTTTCTGGCCTTATATGTACTAGGTTCTTCCTGTGTCTTTTTCCATTTATCTAAAAAATTCATTTTTTATCGTTATCCTTTCAAGTAGAAAAGTCCTGCCTTCTATTCTAACGAAAAATTAGAGAAAATCATAGTCAAATCAGCAAGCTTAAATAAATTATTTATTTTTCTTAAAACATTTTTTATCCAGAAATTTAGGAATAGTCTATTGCTCTGTATCAATCAGCATTACTCAGGACATTTTTAGACCTTTTAGGCAAAACGGATTGCATCTCCTACATTTTTCGAGATTTTCCTCATCTTAGTTATACCAAGATGAGATAGAAACAACTATTCATCTAGTTTTGTTTTTTAATTCAAATAAACGACAAGACAAAAGTATCTCACTCCTTTTTATTTCTCAGAGTTAAATACCTTTGTCTTGATTTTTTATTTAGTTAGTTGTAGTAGCTAAATAGAGAGCTTCAGCACTAACGGCTAAAGTTTTTAACTTCTGCTGCCATGCTTTCAACAAAAATATTTAAATCTTCGATAGCTGTTTCCTTGCTGCCGTATCGGCGGATGTTGACTGTTACCTCAGCAACCTCCTTATCGCCAACAACGACCTGGTAAGGAACTTTTTGTGTTTGAGAAGCGCGGATTTTGTATCCCATTTTCTCATTACGGTCATCCACTTCTACTCTCAACCCTTCTGCTTGAAGCCGTTCCTTAATTTCATAAGCATAGTCTGAGTGAGCATCAACAGAAACCGGAATAATCGTTGCTTGGATTGGCGCCAGCCAAGTTGGAAAGGCACCTTTATAAACCTCTGTCAGATAAGCAACAAAACGCTCCATTGTTGAAACAATTCCCCGATGGATAACAACCGGACGATGCGTATTTTCGCCATCTTCACCTACATAAGTCAAATCAAAACGCTCAGGCAGTAAGAAATCAAGCTGGATTGTTGATAATGTTTCTTCCATTCCAAGTGCTGTTTTAACCTGTACATCCAGTTTTGGACCATAAAAGGCTGCTTCGCCGTCAGCTTCAAAGTAGTCAAGCTCCATTTCATCCATAGCCGCCTTCAGCATTGTCTGAGCCTTTTCCCACATTGCATCATCATCAAAATATTTATCTGTATTATTAGGATCACGATAGCTTAAACGGAACCGGTAATCAGTAATATTAAAATCTGCATATACTGCTACCATCAACTCCAATGTCCGCTTGAATTCTTCTTTAATTTGGTCTGGACGAACAAAGGTATGTCCGTCATTCAAAGTCATTTCACGCACACGCTGTAGACCTGATAAAGCGCCGGATTTTTCATAGCGGTGCATCATACCCAACTCCGCAATCCGAATTGGCAGTTCACGATAGCTGTGGATATCATTTTTATAAACCATCATATGGTGAGGACAGTTCATCGGGCGTAATACAAGCATTTCACCGTCTCCCATGTCCATTGGCGGGAACATATCTTCATGATAGTGGTCCCAGTGTCCAGATGTCTTATACAAATTCACGTCAGCCATAATTGGTGTGTACACATGCTGATACCCCAGACTAATCTCTTTATCTGTGATATAACGTTCAATTGTGCGACGGATAGTTGCTCCTTTAGGCAGCCAAAACGGTAAGCCGGAACCAACCTCTTGAGAAATCATAAATAAATCTAATTCTTTTCCTAATTTACGATGGTCTCTTTCTTTCGCCTCTTCCCGCAGCTTAATAAACTCTTTCAAGTCTTTCTTATCAAAGAATGCTGTTCCATAGATCCGCTGCATCATATGGTTATCAGAGCTTCCACGCCAGTAAGCACCTGCTACTGACAACAGCTTGAACACTTGTATTCTGCCAGTTGAAGGAACATGTACACCTCGGCATAAATCAACAAAATCTCCCTGATCATAGACCGTTATCACTTCATCATCCGGCAGTTCGCTAATCAGTTCAACCTTGTAAGGATCATCAGCGAACAATGACAAGGCTTCTTCCTTCGTTACGACCTTGCGTACGATTGGATTGTTTTCCTTAACAATCTTCATCATTTCAGCTTCAATCGCTGGCAAATCTTCTACAGTTACCGGCGATTCACCATTATCTGTATCATAATAAAAACCGCTATCAATCGCTGGTCCAACACCAAACTTGATATTAGGAAACAGGCGGCGTAAAGCATTCGCCATCAAATGTGCAGTTGAATGGCGCAGAATACCTAGCGCATCTTCATGATCTGGCGTAACAATTTCAATCGTTCCATCCTCTTCGATTGGCCGGTCCAAGTCGATAAGCTCCCCATTAAACTTTCCTGCCAAAGCCTTTTTACCTAAACTATTACTAATGCTTTTAGCGATTTCCAGTGTAGAAATGCCAGCCTCAAACTCTTTAACTGCTCCATCTGGAAAAGTAATTTTAATTGTCATTTTTTCTTCCTCCTTAAACTATTCATGATTGAAAAGAATCGTTTCACTTAAGATATCTCTATTCACTTTTTGATTAGATGAAACGAGGACTCAGATTACTGAATCTCCGTTTAAATTAGCTTTAGAACTTCAAGTTCAAGAGCTCTTCGCTCGCCAAGTACTGTTCATCATCTACTCTGGCTTTGCCAGTCGTAGTGATTCACAGCAAAAAATCCTAGTATCTGCAAACAGATACTAGGACGAAAAGTTCGTGGTTCCACCTAATTTTAAATAAAGCAAATAAGCTCTATTCCTCAAAAAGTATTAACGGTTCAACCGCCTTTGTTTCAACAAAGGTTTCAAAAGTGGTCATCCCCTGCACTAGTCTGGAAAAATTTCAGCATGATTTTCCTCTCTGTTAAGACTGTTCTCAAGTTCAGTTGTCTTTTTCTTCAATCAATTATGTTTTAATTTAATCACTTCTCTAAGTAAAAAGCAAGCCTTTACTTTGGCAATTTCTTTTTCAATGATTAAAAATGATTGGTTCCCGCAAAATAACCTGTTGGCTCGTCCTATTCAATTGATTTCAGCGTATTACTTTTTCCAAGCTCCTCCTTGTGCATAGCGCCCTTTCTTCATCTCATTCACAATTACATGAATATTCTGCTCTGGTGCTCCAGTATTTTTGGAAACCACTTCTGTAATTTCCTTAACCATATTGGTCAGCTGCTCTTCACTACGTCCTTCGACTAATTCAACGTGGATAAACGGCATATCATTTCCTCCCATAGATTTATTCAACTATTTCTTTCATTTCAAATATTATACTCTAAAACTTAATTTTAGTATTGTAGTTTGATACTACTGTAGCAACAGGATTTCCAGATTAGTTGAGAGAACAGCTTTTTAGTATGAGGTCATCAAAAAAAGAACCCAAGTCCTCTGTACCGACCTCTAAAAGTTAGATTTTCAGGTCTAACTTTTTAGGGTCACTACAACACGCTACTCAGGTTCTTTTAAGCTATTATCCTTTTATCTATACTGGTGTGCCGTAATCCACAGGCTTATCAAACTCACCAGGTGCATCATCATATATGTGTCCGTAAATGATAACCGGCATTCCTGGATAAGAAGCCGCAAATATCTGTGCCATTGCTTCTCCGGGAGTATTGATACAGCCGTTGCTGCCAAAGTTTGTTTTGTAAGCTTCCTTATTTCCAAAGTATTCTGCCTTGTAGTCCGCATCATGAATACCAATTTGTGTAACTACTCCGCCATAACTCAACAGCGGCATCCAGTAATTAACAGGTACACTGTATTCTGAACCATCCAACATTGAGCCTTCCAGATTTGTATCTGTATCTTTGTAAAGAATAGTATGGAATCCTGGCACAGTTGCCGTTCCTTTATTATAACGTCCAGTGATTACAGATGTTTCAACTGTTTTCACACCATCTTGAAAGAAGTACATCATTTGATTGTTTAAATCAATCTCTACATAGGTTTTATTCACCACTGTGGATTGGTTCACATCCCCATCAATAACTGCAGCAACTGCCTCTTCTGCATTAGCACTTTCTAACGCTTGAACAATTAAGTTAGCTGTTTCAGCGATATTTATCGACCAGCCATAACTGCCATTATTTTTGAACTGTCTAGTTTCTCCATGGACATTTGTAAAAGTAATTGGCAATGAGCTGGAAGAGTATTCCGGACTAATCGCAGTAACCCAAGCTTCAACTGCTGCTGGATCGACATTCCCTTCATCATTGATAAATCCCTGTTGTGCTTCTTTAGGGATTTCCAGTGACTTATCATTAATAGTCAGCGTAACTTTTTTATTTTCTTTTTGTGACAGCGTAGTCAACTGATTTTTTAACTCTTCACTACTCTGAAGCACAGCTGGTTTTTGATAAAAATCTTTTACACTATAACTATAATTCCCAGAATTTTTTTCTACATCTGTAAGAATCTTATTTTTAAGAGCTTCTTTGTCAACGATTGTACCATACTGTTCTGGAACAATTTGAAAGCCTGTATCCAAACGTTGAATATGAGCATCCTGACTTGGTGTTCCTTCTGCAAATGTCAACTCGTCCAGTTTTGTGCTAAGTTCACTTTTAAAGGAGTCATTCACTGGAAGATTGATTGCTTGTTTACTAATATTTTTATTCAAAAATTCTTCTGTGACACTGTATTTTTCCGGAAGCTGGATGGTATGTTTTTGTCCATCAGCCAATTCTATCGTGATTTCTTCCGAACCATTAAGCTCTTCTAGTTTCTTTTGAGCAGCTTCAACATTTAACCAACCAATATCTACGCCGTTTGCATTTGCCGTAGGTAAAAAATGCGACTGAAAAAAGATAAAACCAACTAGTAAAATACCTGTAAAAACAGTAATAGCAGCTATCAAAGGTACCGCTATTGACTTTCTTTTAGGCTTTCCACTTTTAGGAACTTTCGGTTTTTGAGTATTTTTTGTTTGAGTCTGCTGATTCCTAGCAGAACGAGTAGTTAAATTATTTTCATCCATTTTATCTATCTTCCTTTTTTAATTATCTATAACAGAGAACATAAACATCAGCTATTTTAAACTTATCCGTTCATTTTCCTATGACCTACACATTTTTCTATTCTACCATAAATAGATGAACTATCGTAGTATTTCTTTGTGCATTTTTTTAATTTATTAGGAAAATATTATTAATTATTATCACGTATCGCTTAATTCTTAACTACCTGTTACTCAAGCATATAAGAATCTATAGACAATTGCTACTTATATGCTTGAATCTTCTTAACCCTTTTCACAATCTTCTTGTTTTTTAATATTGAAAACTAAGAGATTCTAAAATTGTTAAAAATTTACTTAAACCCTTTAAAAATCCCACTATTTTAAACTAAAATACTCTAAACTAAAAATTGGAGAAAGAAGGAGATAACATGAAAAAAATTAGGTTCTTTTTGTTATTTATGATCATTGTTGGCATTTTATATACTGGTTCACTATTTTTTATGATTTTAAAAGGTACAAAAGAACAGCCGGCTAATCAGCCAGACACCATACTGATTTTAGGCGCACAGGTCAGAGGCTCCAGTAAAGAGACCGCTTATCCCAGTACGGTTCTGACAGAGCGTCTGGACACAGCTTTACCTTTCATAAATAAAAATCCTAACTCAATCATTATCGTATGTGGCGGACAAGGAGCAGATGAACCCGATTCTGAAGCAAATGTTATGGCTGATTATTTGATTGACAAAGGAATTGATGCTGACCGACTCATCAGAGAAGATAGTTCTACCCGAACAAAAGAAAATATAGTGAACGCCCAGAAAAAAAGAGAGCTGGGAAAAACAGTTATTGTTACAAGTGATTTTCATATCTACCGTTCAAAGCTGTTGGCTCGTCGATTAGGAATTAAAGAGATTAGCGGTTTACCTGCCGTTTCACATTCTTCAGTTACACCCAATATGTATTTAAGGGAAATTATTGCTTTGGGATATGCGGTCATTTTTGATTGGTAATGTTAGGTGCTTTATTAGTATAAACAAAGAGCTGTAAGAAATGAGTTCATTTCTTACAGCTCTTTTTACCATTATTTTTTCACAGCTTTTTTATTCTTCCCTTGAAGATACATCCCAACTGCACTTACCAGAAGTAGATAGCCCAGCATAGAAACTGTTGTCTCCTGCTCTCCTGTGTTCGGAAGTCTGCGGGTAGGGCTTGCGCTTCCTGTAGTATTCGTGCTTGGCAATAAAGTTGTACTGCCTGTATTAGGCAACGTGATGCCAGGGTTACTAGGATTTGGATTTGGTATTACTGGTGTATTGATTTCTTTTCCTGTCACAGTCACACTATCTTGACTTCCTACAGGATTGCCCAGTTCATCCTGACCAGTCACATTGGCAATATTTACAATTTGCTGTTGATGCTGTATACCTGTAGCCTTCACTTTAAAGCGAATATCCCAAACCTCACCTGCTAACATTTCTGCCCTGCTGTAGGTAAAGGTATTATCAGACCAGTGAAGCTCATCAGTAACTTCTTTTCCATCTACTTTTGTTGAACCACTAACATAGACAAGTCCTGCCGGCAGCTGATCCACCACTCGCGGATTGATGACTTTTCCACCTGGGATTGTATTGTTGCGCACAACTAGACGGTACTCAAATTCTTCATTCAAGCCAATTGTTTTATCTGCTTCTTTTCCAAAGTCTGTGTCATTTGCTGTCTTCACACTCTTTTCCAAACTTAAATCAGGTGTGGTTACAGCAGTGATTACGACATCATCTTCATCTGTATGCTGCGTACCGTTTACATCACTTCCAGAAACAGAAGCAAGGTTTGGTATATCGCCTACCTTGTTTACAGTTACAGTAAACTCAATCGTCAGCTTTGTACCTCCGGCAAATGGCGATGGTAACGGATAAGTTAGTTCATTATTACTCCAAACCTCGTCACTGATTAGCTCTCCATTCACCTTAGTAGTTCCGGCTTTATAAGTCAGACCCTCCATCAATGTGTCCATTACAATTCCGTTGTATACATTGCCAGTACCAGCCTCACCGTTAGTTACAACCAGGCGATACGTTACATCGTTCCCCTGCTTAACTTTAGTATTTCCAACAACTGATTTGGTAATCTGCGGATCTGCTGGTTTATAGATAGTCACTTCATTTGAAGGAATCTTAGGCGTAGAAGTTTCTGTCTCACCATACGATGGCACCTTCCCTTCCACATGCCCAATGTTTGTACTAATTCCTTGAGAAGCTGCTGTTACTGTTACATCAAAGCTAATTATCTTACTGCTGTTTTCCTGCAGCGTGCCAATATCCAAAGTCAGCTGTTGACCAGAGATATTGCTGTTTGAAGCAAGATTTCCATCAATTGTTAAGGTACCCGGAACAAATATCAACCCTTCAGGGATTGCATCTGTAACTGTTACATTCTTCACTTCAGAAAGCTCTTGGGTAATATTTTCAACAATTAGGTTGTACTTAATTACTGTCCCAACAGCAACAACCTGAGTATGCAGATCCAGCGTATTATCCGCTGACTTAACTTCTTTAGTAATCTGCAGTTCTCCCGGACCGCGAATCACTGCCACCTCTGCATTATCTGAATCTTGATATGTCGTTACAGCGTCACTGTCAGTTCCAGATACCTTAGCGGTATTACGAATAGTTCCTAACTGATCAGAAATAACTCGTACCTTAAAGGTAATGGTAATTGTTTCTCCCCCTTTGAATTCTGCCGGAAGGGCATAATTCAACGTGTTGCCAGACCAGCCGGCTTTACTGTCAGTCACATTTACTCCGTCTACTTTTGTTGATTTTTGCACGTATTCTAATCCCGTAGGCAAAGTATCCGTTACTGTCCCCGCGTGTAGAGAACCCGTTGCATCATCAAGTCCATTTCGAACAATCAACTGATACTCGAATTCTTCCCCATTAATTACTTGTGGAAGATCATCACGGCTATTTCCAGCTGTATCAAGGACTGTTTTCTCAATAGTAGGAGCTGGTTTTTTATGATTTACCACATCATCTTGGATTTCATCAAGTGGATTCCAATTTCCCGCCAAGTCAGCAACACTACCTATGGCTGTAGCAATATTCTCTAAAGCCCCCTTGGCAGCTGCTGTCACTTCAACATCAAAAGTAATTGTACTTGTTTGACTTTCCAAAAGGTTTCCTACATTAACTTTTAAAACCTGACCACTAACCAGGTTGTCTGGTCTCGTCTGATTGTCTACTTTTAATGAGCCTTTTTGATAAATCAATCCTACTGGAATGTCATCCTTAACAATGACATCTCTGACTTCGGATGGATCTGTTATTGTATTTTTAACTACAACTGTATACGTAATAATATCGCCTACAGATACTATTTTATTGTCAATATTTGCACCGTTCTTACTTACTGTTTTTTCTAGGGCAAGTTCCCCCGCTGTCCGAACAGTCGTAATATCTGCTGAGTCATCGTCTGTATACGTTTGACCATCTGCATCTTCTCCAGATACATCTGCTATGTTGATAATAGCTCCCAGCGTATCAGTCTCAACTCTAACTTTAAATTCAATGGTTACAGCTGCACCGCCCTTCATAGGTGTCGGCAAGGCCACGCTCAAGGTTTCACCTGTCCAGCTGCTTTCTGCGATTACTTGGTTATTTACCATAGTTGTATTCGGCACATGACTTAATCCGACAGGCAGAGCATCTGTTACCACTCCATCAATCAAATCGCCAGTGTTTGTGCCGCCATTTGTTACAACTAAGCGGTAGGTTACTTCCCCGCCTTTGATTGTCGTACCATTTGTCGGCGAAACAATTGTTTTCTCAATCATCGGTTCTGGTGCTCTGTGAACAACCACCTCGTTTGATGGTTTTTCCGGCAAGGTTTCAACTGGTTCTCTTGGATCTGGTGTAACTGCTCCCGTTACTACTGCTTGATTAATACTTGATACTTCAGAGGCATTCGTGACTTTTACCAAGAAACTAATTGTCGCACTCTGCCCTTCTGTTAACTCTTTGTTCAGGGCTACTTCCAGATTTTGTCCGGAAATGTTTGGATTTAAAACAGCCTGCCCATCGATTTCCAAAGAACCTGTTTGATAAAGCAGTCCTGCTGGAATAGTATCCTTAACAAGAATATTGCTTACTGTAGAAGGTTCTGTCGCTGTATTCGTTACAACTAATGTGTAGCGAATAACATCATCCACCTGAACAATCTTGTCATTCAAATCAATTGCACCTGCTTCATCCAAAACAGCTTTCTGAATGTTCAATGCACCTGCCCCGCGAACAACATCTATATCGGCATCATCTGTATCTGTATAATCAGTCGTTCCATCACGGTCTTCACCAGTTACCTCTGCATTGTTCTTAATAATGCCTAGCTCACTGACAGTAGCTGCATACAATACTTCTACCTCAAAGGTAATCACTTTGGCAGCTCCACCAGCGAATTCTGCCGGTAAAGTATACGTAAAGCTATTTCCGTTCCAAACCGCTGCTGCATCAGAAACTGGCACTTGATCAACTTTTGTTGTATTCGGAACATAGCTTAGACCTGCTGGCAAGCTATCTGTTACTGTTCCATTGTATAACGTACCTGTTGTACTTGCCGTTCCATTAGTCACAACCAGCTGGTACGTAAAAGTATTTCCTTTCGCAAGCTGTTCAGTCGCTGTAGCTACTTGACCATTCTTTGTTAATACATCTTTTTCAATCTTGGGTTCCGGCTGTTTATGGTTTTCTACATCATCTGTCACTTCATTGGATGGCGTTTCATTTCCATTGACGTCTGTCACTTTTCCGACTGCAGAGGCAACATTGACAACAGACCCCTTCGCATCAGCAGTTACTTGAACATCAAAAGTGATTTCACGCGTCTCGTTTTCCTGTAGAGAACCAATTTCCACACTCAGATCTTGTCCAGTGACTGAACTATCCGGTGTAGACACACCATCAACCTTCAGTGTACCTGCCTGATAAATTAAACCTGACGGAATCACATCTTTAACCGTGATAGCCTTCACTTCTGATGGCTCAGCTACGATATTTTTTACAACAATTGTATACGTAATAATATCGCCAACGGCCACTACTTTATTATCAATATCTACAGTACCCTTGCTGACAGCTTTGGTTAAAGCTAATGATCCTGGTTTTTTCATTGTAGTAATGTCAACGGTATCATCATCAGTGTAATTTCCCTGACCGTTCATATCCTGACCAGAAACCTCTGCTGTGTTTGGAATCACTCCAATAGTTGTTGTATCTACTTTTACTTTAAATTCAATGGTTGCAGTTGCTCCGCCAGCCATTGGTGTCGGTAAAACAGCAGTTAATGCTTCACCCGACCAGCTGCTTTCAGCAACAGGACTTCCATTTAATGTTGTTGTGTTAGCAACATGCTTTAACCCTGCTGGTAAACTGTCAGTAACTACGCCGTTTGTCATCGTACCCGTATTTGCATCACCGTTTGTTACAACCAAACGATAAGTTACTTCATCACCATTCATAACAATGCCATTTGCAGGCGTAACAACTGTTTTTTCAATTGTCGGATTCGGTGCTCGGTAGTTCAGCACCTCATCATCATCGGTACTATCGCCTTCTGTACCATCTGGGTAAGTGACCTTACCAGTTACATCGGCGATATTGGTAATTTCACCTTTTGCTGTTGCTGTCACCTTAACCTTAAATGTAATTGTCTTCGTTTCATTTTCCAACAGTGTACCAACATTGATACTCAAATTTTGTCCTTGAATATGACTGTCCGGATACGCTGTACCATCTACAGCTAAGCTGCCTGCTTGATAAATCAATCCCTCTGGGATTGCATCTGTGATTGTTACTTCACGCACTTCGGATGGATCTGCTACTGTATTTTTCACAATCAGTGTGTATTCGATAACTTCATCTACACCGACCACTGACTGATTGCCTACATCTACGGATTTCTCCAGTGACAATGCTCCTGGTTTTCTTACCGTTGTAATATCGGCAGTGTCATTGTCTGTATAATCTTTTCCAGTTGTCGGATTTCCGTTGCCGTTGATGTCTTTTCCGGCAACGACTGCTGTATTTGGAATCACACCAATGAAATCTGTTTCCACTGTTACTTGGAACTCTATCGTCGCTGTTGCACCACCTAGCATTGGATCTGGCAGAGTCACAGTTAGATTTTCCCCATTCCAGCTGCTTTCTGCTACTACCTTGCCATCTATCGTGGTTGTATTTGCCACATGAACAAGACCTGATGGTAAGCTATCCGTTACTGTTCCAACTGTCAGTGTCCCTGTTTTGGCGTCACCATTGGTGACTACTAAGCGATACGTTACCTTATCGCCTTTTCTCACTTCACCGCTGGCAGGACTAACCACTGATTTTTCAATCGTTGGTGCTGGTGCTTTATGCGTAACCACTTCATTTGATGTTTCTTCAATCGGCTGATTTGGTTCTCGTGGATCTGGTGTTATTTCTCCCGATGCAATCCCTTTGTTCACACTACGAACAGCGGATACATCGGTCACTGTTACGAGGAAGCTAACAGTTAAACTTTCGTTTTCCTGAAGCGTTTTTCCAGTATTAACAATTAATTTATTGGTTCCATCTACATTTCCTGTAGCTAGCTGTCCATCTACTGTTACAGAACCAGAAACAAAATCGAGTCCTTCCGGTAATTGGTCAGTCACAACAACATTCTTCACTTCTGAAGGTGCTGTTTCTGTATTCTTGACAATAATCGAGTAGCGAATCGTTTCGCCTACCTGTATTACCGTATCATGTAAATCTGTGGAGCCTGCTTGATCCAGTACTTTTTTCTCAACAGCTAGTGTACCTGGCCCATGAACGATTTCAACCTCTACTGTGTCTTCATCTTTATAATCAGGTGTCCCCGATTTATCTTCTCCTGAAACCTTCGCTGTATTCGGGATAAGCCCTAACGCTGCACTAGCCTCTACTTCGACTTCAAAGACTAGCGTAATCGTTTCACCACCCTTGAATTCTGATGGTAAAGCATAAGTCAGTTCATTCCCGCTCCATCCTGCTACTGAATCTGAAACAGGAAGCCCATCTACAACAGTCGAATTTTGTACATATTTAATTCCAGCTGGCAGTTTATCTGTTACTGTTCCGTTGTACAGGCTACCTGTTGTATCAGCTTGGCCATTAGTAATAACTAGTTGATACTTGAAACGGTTGCCATTCGTCACCTGTTCTGTAGCTCCGGCAACTTGGCCATCTTTTGTTAACACGTCTTTTTCAATTTTTGGTTCCGGCTGCTTATAGTTCAGCACCTCATCATCATCGGTACTATCGCCTTCTGTACCATCTGGGTAAGTGACCTTACCAGTTACATCGGCTATATTGGTAATTTCACCTTTCGCTGTTGCTGTCACCTTAACCTTAAATGTAATTGTCTTCGTTTCATTTTCCAGCAGTGTACCAACATTGATACTCAAATTTTGTCCTTGAATATGGCTGTCCGGATACGCTGTACCATCTACAGCTAAGCTGCCTGGTTGATAAATCAATCCCTCTGGGATTGCATCTGTGATTGTTACTTCACGCACTTCGGATGGATCTGCTACTGTATTTTTCACAATCAGTGTGTATTCGATAACTTCATCTACACCGACCACTGACTGATTGCCTACATCTACGGATTTCTCCAGTGACAATGCTCCTGGTTTTCTTACCGTTGTAATATCGGCAGTGTCATTGTCTGTATAATCTTTTCCAGTTGTCGGATTTCCGTTGCCGTTGATGTCTTTTCCGGCAACGACTGCTGTATTTGGAATCACACCAATGAAATCTGTTTCCACTGTTACTTGGAACTCTATCGTCGCTGTTGCACCACCTAGCATTGGATCTGGCAGAGTCACAGTTAGATTTTCCCCATTCCAGCTGCTTTCTGCTACTACCTTGCCATCTATCGTGGTTGTATTTGCCACATGAACAAGACCTGATGGTAAGCTATCCGTTACTGTTCCAACTGTCAGTGTCCCTGTTTTGGCGTCACCATTGGTGACTACTAAGCGATACGTTACCTTATCGCCTTTTCTCACTTCACCGCTGGCAGGACTAACCACTGATTTTTCAATCGTTGGTGCTGGTGCTTTATGCGTAACCACTTCATTTGATGTTTCTTCAATCGGCTGATTTGGTTCTCGTGGATCTGGTGTTATTTCTCCCGATGCAA
>NZ_JBNEQE010000022.1:0-49350 GCF_049894025.1 Enterococcus sp. LJL51 | reverse complement strand
AAAAGACACGCTGAGTATACGCATACAGAATAATTTTTAATAGCATCTTCGGGTGGTAGGCCGGTCGGCCTAATTGTTCTTCTAATTTATTAAAGAGTGTTTGCGGCATGGCTTCGACTAAGGCATTAACCGCAAAAGCGACATCCGTTTCAGGAATAAACTGTTCCAACTCTAATGGTAAAATCGTTTGATTAATGGTATAATCTTTAAACATAAAAGCACGCTCCTTTTGATTTGGTTTAGTCACTTTAATCTTACACGGTTGCGTGCTTTTTGTGTACCCTAAAATTAAAAAAGTAGGACAATAATCAGATTTTCTTCTGACTATTGTCCCACTCCCTTTTTAGTTTAAGAAAAATAAAAATACAACAATCATTCCTGCCAGAAATAATAGATTAAGCAGAGAGAATTTAGTTAAGAATTGTTTGTCTTTACCAGGGTAATAAACCCTGTAGATTTTAAAACCAATTAAATTTGCCAGAGAAGCAATTAATGTTCCGAGACCTCCAATATTTACACCAAAGAATAAGGCCTTAATATGGCTGGTAAAAGGAGCAATCAGAATAACTGCGGGTACATTACTGATGATTTGACTAAGAGCAATGCTTCCTAAAAAAGTTCGATAACTGCTTTTAAACTGCTCTTTAATAACAGCGGCAGCACCTGGAATTTGAGAAAAACCTCCTACTGCAATGAAAAAGAAGAGAAAGGTTGCCAATAAACGATAGTCAACCTGTTTCCCAGATTGAGGAGAGTAAAAAAGCAAAATAGTAACTGCCAAGGGGATACTAACCTCATAAGGAGATAAATTAAAAACTGCAGACAAAATCAAAAGACCAGTTAGAGAAAGTAATAGTATATGTTTTTGATTAAGCGACTTAAGCTTGACAGTTTTCTCAGTAAGTTTCTTTTTCTCAATAAATAGAAAAGAAAGACAAAGAAAGCCTAAAGAAGCAACCAGCAGGATAAAAGACCATTGAAAAAAATCACTAGCAGATAAGGAAAAATGAGACATCAGATATAAATTTTGGGGATTCCCAAATGGAAAGAAGCTGCTGCCCAGATTAGCTGCAATAATCAGTAAGACTGCTCCAGTAAGCGGATCTTTTAAAACCTTTAGCTTTTTAGTAATTTTTAAGTAAATCGGCATTAGAGTAAGGATAGCTACATCGTTTGTTAAAAGCATTGAGCTGAAGAACGAGAGCAATGTGATGCTAATGATTAAGCTGCGCGTGTCTTTGGAAAAGTGAATAATTTTTTCAGCTAAAAAATTTAAAACTCCAAGATTTTCAATATTCTTGATTAGCAGCATTAACGCAAATAAGCAGCTAAGCATTTTATAATCAATAGTTTCCTTTCCTGGTAGACCAAAGCCTAAGCTAAGTAAAGCGGCTAGGAAAGAAATCGTAAATAAAAGGTCTGTTTTGAAAAACTGAATAATTTTTGTCATTAAGAGATACTCGCCTCGAATCAAAATAGGATAATTTATAGAGTAAAAAAACAGCAGCTGCTTTGACTTCTTTTATGATGCTGAGTTTCACAAAAGAGCTGTAAAATACTTTAGCAGTTTATAGATTTAAGACCCGCTTAAATTAAATGTACGGCAGGAAAAAAGAAATTTCAAGTGAGACACTGTAACAGTTCAGAGAAAACTTAGAGGAAACAAACCAATAGAAATGAACTAAGAGAATATTCGGTGGCTGAAAGTAGTCGGAAGCTGGAATAAAAATCAGAAGCGATTGGGAACTGAGGAATGTCTTGATTTTTTCAAATAAAAGAACTTGAAACAAAACCAGATATTTCCTGCTTTTTGTTCCAAGCTCCACGATTTTAATTAGCTTTTAATCCTGCCAACACTAGTTGATGTTGAAAACTTTTTATCAAATATTCAATACCTTATTCAGGAAGTCCTGAGTCCGTTCATGCTGAGGAGACTCAAAGATTTGCTGTGGCGTACCATCTTCAAGGAAGTTCCCGCCGTCGATGAACATTACGCGGTTTGCCACCTCTTTGGCAAAGCCCATCTCATGTGTAACAATCACCATTGTCATACCTTGTTTTGCCAGCTTTTTCATAACATTCAATACATCCCCAACCATTTCAGGGTCAAGTGCTGAGGTAGGCTCATCGAAAAGCATAATGTCAGGATTCATTGCAAGCGCACGGGCAATAGCCACACGCTGCTTTTGACCACCAGACAAAGATTTCGGATAGCTATCTTTTTTATCTGCCAGTCCAACTGTATCCAGCAGCTTAACAGCTTTTTCTTTTGCCTCGCTTGGAGACATACGGCCTAAATCAACTGGTGCAAGTGTAATGTTTTCCAAAACAGAGAGATGAGGAAAAAGGTTAAAATGTTGGAACACCATCCCGATGTGCTGACGCACCTTATTGATATCTGTATTTTTATCAGTCAGATTCGCACCATCAATAATGATATCCCCGCTGGTTGCCTCTTCCAACTGGTTCAGACAACGTAGAAAGGTACTTTTTCCAGAACCAGAAGGACCAATAACACAAACAACATCACCTTCATTAATTGATACGTTAATGTCTTTTAAAACGGTGTTATCACCATATTTTTTTACTAATTTTTCGACTAGAATTTTTTCTGTCATTTAGTTCACCTTCTTTTCAAGTACTTTAGCCAGCTTAGTTAATGAAGTGATTAGAATCAAATACATTACTGCAACAATCAGATACACCATTGTACTTTGCAGGTTACGGGCAACGATGATTTTACCAGTCTGCAGCAGTTCAATCAGACCAATTGCAGAAAGAATAGTTGTATCTTTCAAAGAAATAACAAACTGATTAATGAAAGAAGGAATCATGATGCGGATAGCCTGCGGCAAAACGATTTTTCTCATTGTTTTATTGTAAGAAAGCCCTAAGCTTCGGGAGGCTTCCATTTGACCAACCGGAACGGCATTAATACCGCCGCGGACAATTTCGGAGATGTAGGCACTAGCATTTAACGTTAATGTAATAATCCCTGCAATAAACACGGGGATGTTGAAGCCTAGAACCCCTGGTAAACCAAAGTAGATGAAGAAAGCAACTACCATCAACGGAATCCCTCGAATAAGATCGACATAAATGGTTGCGACTATGCGCAGGGCCTTAACCGGAGATACACTGAACAGACCAAAGATAACACCAATAATTAGAGCGAGAACAAAAGAAATCAATGTTAGCTGAATGGTCATCCAGAGACCGCTTAACAGTCGTTTCCAGTTGTTTTTAATCATTCCGGCAAATGTAGACTCATCAGCAGTTTCTTTTTTACTGCCGTCTTGAATGTACTTGCTGAGAATCTCGTCGTATTCACCAGTTCGTTTCAGCTCTGCGAGCCCTTCGTTGAACATCTCAACTAATTCCGGATTGTTGCCTTTTTTCACTGCAAAACCATAAGAGCCGCCTTCTTCCCGGGGAATCGGTGTAGCTAAAGGCTGTCCCTGAGCAATACCGTAGCCGATAACAGGGTAATCGTCCATCATGGCATCGATTTCTGAAATTTCTAATGCACTATACAACGCATCAGTAGTATCAAGATACGTGATGGAATACCCATAGTTTTCTTTGTTCGCTTCAAGGAAATCAGCGCTTTCCGTTCCAATTTTCGCTCCTACTGTCTTCCCTTTTAAATCCTCATAAGAAGTAATGGAATCGTTATTTTCTTTAACAGCAATTTGGATGCCGCTGTCAAAGTAAGGTGTTGAGAAATCGAAAGCTTTTTCTCGTTCCTGTGTAATAGTCATTCCAGCAATCATTCCATCTGCCTGACCAGATTCTACGGCTTGAACAGCTGAACTGAAACCAATAAATTTAAATTCAATGTTGAAGCCTTGCAGCTCAGCAACGCGTTTCATTAAATCAACGTCGATTCCTTCGTATTCACCATCAGAATTTTGAAACTCAAATGGTGCAAAGGTTGAATCGCTAGCAATTGAATAAACCTCTTTCTTTGGCTCAATCTGCTGCATTTCTTTTCCGTCGTCTTTGGCACCGGAAGAGATATAAGTAGAAACTATTTTGTCATAGGTTCCATCTTCCTTTAGCTTTTTTAAACCTGCGTTGAACTGTTTAATCAGTTCTGGATTTTGTCCTTTTTTCACTGCAAAACCATAGGAGCTGCCTGTCTCTTTTTCTCCGACTAGCTGCAGCTTCTGTCCGTTAGTGATCGCGTATCCTAAAACTGGATAATCATCAAAGATAGCATCTGCTTCACCATTTTGGAGAGCTTGATAAAGACCTGTTGCATCATCGAAGTTCTTAATTGTATAATCATATTTCTTTTGATTTTCTTCGAGGAAAGCAGCACTCTCTGTTCCAACTTTAGCAGCAACTGTTTTCCCTTTTAAATCCTTATACGAACTGATTGTATCATTTCCTTGCTTAACAGCCATCTGCAGACCACTGTCAAAATAAGGCTCCGAAAAATCAAATGATTTTTTTCGTTCGTCGGTAATACTCATTCCAGCTATCATTCCGTCAATCTGGTTTGACTGAACTGCTTGAATCGCTGAATCAAATCCTAAAGGTTTCAAATTAACTTTAAATCCCTGATCTTCTGCAATCGCATTAAGTAAGTCAATATCGATACCGATGTATTCATCATTTGAATCCTGAAACTCAAACGGCGCAAAAGTCAAATCTGTTCCGATATCGTATGTTTTTTCTTCAGCCGAGGCCGGCTTACCAACAGTGAAAACAAGCAGGCTGGCAATTACAGCAACTAAAGAAAATAAAAAATACTTCTTCTTCATAAAAGTCCTCCTAATATAATTACATATTCAGTAATTATATAGCAAAATTAAGGTCAAAAACAATTAATTTGACATAGAAAAATAAAAAAATATTTAGAAAGTAACATTTCGTGTGAGAAATCATGACATGTAAAAGAGTTTTTTCTATTAAAAAACGATAAAAGAATCTGATCTATTCAAGTGGCGAAAATATGTTCGGTATGTTAAAATAATTCAGGGAGTAAGAAATTACTCTTTTCCTTTTTTCTAGTGAGAAAAAACTGTATGAAGGGAGTAAGTCAGATGATTGAAAGAACAACAACAAACCAGTTTGAACTGGTCTCTAAGTATCAGCCAGATGGTGATCAGCCGGAGGCGATTGAACGATTAGTAGAAGGAATTGAAGGCGGAGAAAAGGCCCAAATTTTACTAGGCGCCACAGGTACTGGTAAAACTTTTACAATCTCAAACGTGATTAAAGAAGTGAACAAACCAACACTGGTGATTGCTCATAATAAAACCTTGGCAGGACAGCTTTACGGGGAGTTTAAAGAGTTTTTCCCAAACAATGCTGTTGAATATTTTGTCAGCTACTATGATTTTTATCAGCCGGAGGCTTACGTTCCTTCAAGTGATACATATATTGAAAAAGATGCCAGCATCAATGATGAAATTGACAAGCTGCGTCACTCGGCTACCAGTGCACTACTAGAACGAAATGATGTTATTGTGATAGCGTCGGTTTCCTGTATTTTTGGTTTGGGAAATCCTGATGAGTATAGTGATCAAGTTGTTTCGCTGCGGGTTGGTATGGAGATAGACCGTGGAACCTTACTTAGAAATCTAATTGATATCCAGTTTGAACGAAATGATATAGACTTTCAGCGGGGACGCTTTAGAGTACGAGGGGATGTTGTCGAGATATTCCCAGCCTCCAAAGATGATCATGCCTTACGGGTGGAGTTTTTTGGAGATGAAATTGAGCGCATTAGAGAAGTAGATGCTTTAACTGGAGAGGTACTTGGCGATACAGAACATGTAGCGATATTTCCAGCAACCCACTTTGTGACCAATGATGATCATATGGAGCATGCGATTGCTCAAATTCAGGCTGAGCTGGATGGCCGGCTTAAGGTTCTGCGTTCTGAAAATAAACTGCTGGAGGCGCAGCGGTTGGAACAACGGACGAATTATGATATCGAGATGATGAGAGAGATGGGCTATACATCTGGAATTGAGAATTATTCCAGACATATGGATGGACGAAAAGAAGGCGAGCCGCCTTATACATTAATCGACTTTTTTCCAGACGATTTTCTGCTGGTTATTGATGAGTCTCACGTAACCATGCCTCAGGTTAGAGGGATGTATAATGGGGACCGTGCCAGAAAGCAGATGCTGGTGGACTATGGTTTTCGTTTGCCGAGCGCGCTGGACAACCGTCCATTAAAACTGGAAGAATTTGAGAAGCATGTCCATCAGGTAGTCTATGTTTCTGCTACACCGGGACCGTATGAACATGAACAAACAGAGACTGTGATTCAACAAATTATTCGTCCAACGGGTCTGTTGGATCCATTGATTGAAGTTCGTCCGATTATGGGACAAATTGATGATTTAGTTGGCGAAATTAATGAGCGGGTGGCAAATAATCAGCGGGTCTTTGTCACGACTTTGACGAAAAAAATGTCGGAGGATTTGACTGACTACTTCAAAGAGCTGGGATTAAAGGTTAAATACCTGCACAGTGATATCAAGACGCTGGAACGTACGGAAATAATTCGTGATCTTCGTTTAGGTGAGTTTGATGTTCTAATTGGGATTAATCTTCTAAGAGAAGGCTTAGACGTGCCGGAGGTATCTCTAATTGCCATCTTGGATGCGGATAAGGAAGGATTTCTGCGAAGTGAACGTTCGCTGGTTCAGACAATTGGACGGGCAGCCCGGAACTCTGAGGGAAAAGTTATCATGTATGCAGATAAAATTACGGATTCCATGCAGAAGGCGATGGATGAAACTGCCCGCCGCCGTTCAATACAAGAGAAGTACAATGAAGAACACGGAATTGTTCCTAAAACAATTATCAAGGAAATTCGTGACTTGATTTCTATTTCTAAAATCGCTGAAGATGAAGAAACTTATTCAATAAGCACATCTTATGACAAGCTGACTAAGCAGGAAAAAGACGATTTGTTGATGAAACTTGAGAAAGAAATGAAAGATGCTGCGAAAGCATTGGATTTTGAAGCAGCTGCAACATTACGGGATACGATTCTGGAGCTGAAGGCTTCAGATTAGGAGGTAGAATATGGCTAACGATAAAATTGTGATTCATGGAGCACGCGCTCATAACTTAAAGAATGTTGATGTGACGATTCCCCGCGATAAGCTGGTTGTAGTGACCGGCTTGTCTGGTTCCGGGAAAAGCTCGCTGGCTTTTGATACATTATATGCAGAAGGGCAAAGACGTTATGTGGAGAGCCTTTCGGCCTACGCTCGTCAATTTTTAGGTCAGATGGATAAACCAGATGTGGATAGTATTGACGGGTTAAGTCCAGCCATCTCCATTGATCAGAAAACAACCAGTAAGAACCCTCGATCAACAGTAGGAACGGTCACGGAAATAAATGATTACCTTCGTCTGCTTTTTGCACGCATTGGTCATCCAATTTGTCCGAACGACAATATCGAAATCACCAGTCAGTCTGTTGAACAGATGGCGGATAAAATTCTGGAATTTCCGGAACGTACAAAACTGCAGATTATGGCTCCAGTCATCGTTAAGAAAAAAGGACAGCATAAAAAAGTATTTGATTCTATTCAAAAAGAAGGATATGTCCGTGTTCGTGTAGATGGAGAAATCTATGATTTGAGTGAAGTACCGGAGCTGGAGAAGAATAAGAAGCATGATATTGCGATTGTAGTAGATCGAATTATTCTTAAAGAAGGCATCCGTTCCCGTTTGTTTGATTCAATTGAAGCTTCTCTTCGCTTAGCAGAGGGATACGTATTAGTAGACATTAATGGTGAAGAAGAACTATTGTTCAGTGAACACTATGCTTGTCCTTACTGCGGCTTTACCGTTGGCGAGCTGGAGCCGAGACTCTTCTCATTTAATGCACCATTTGGCGCTTGCCCAGACTGTGACGGCTTAGGTATGCGCTTGGAAGTAGACAAAGATTTAATCATTCCAGAACCTTCAAAAACATTGAAGGAAGGGGCCATCGCCCCTTGGAATCCAATTAGCTCACAATATTATCCTCAAATGCTTGAGCAGGCAGCAGCTGGTTTTGGCATTGATGCGGATACACCATTTAATGAACTGCCAAAGGAACATCAGGATATCATTTTAAATGGTTCAAACGGTGAAATTTTCCATTTCCATTATGAAAATGAGTTTGGCGGCGTGCGTGATGTGGATCTTGCCTTCGAAGGGATTTTAAAGAACATTAAACGTCGCTATCATGAAACCAACAGCGAATTTACCAGAGAACAAATGCGTTCATACATGACAGAGCTGCCTTGTCAAACCTGTAAAGGCTACCGTTTGAATCCACAAGCTTTAGCTGTGAAAATAAATGGTACCAGCATTGGTGAAGTAAGCGAGTTAACCATTCAAAACAGTGTACCTTTCTTTGAAAAACTGAGCTTAACAGAACAAGAGCAGATGATTGCCAAGCCGATATTGAAAGAAGTAAAAGACCGGTTGACCTTTTTGGAAAATGTGGGATTAAATTACTTAACCTTGAGCCGTGCTTCCGGTACGTTGTCAGGTGGAGAGGCACAGCGGATTCGCCTAGCTACCCAGATTGGATCAAATTTATCCGGCGTATTATATATTCTGGATGAACCCTCTATCGGTCTTCATCAGCGGGATAACGATCGTTTGATTGCTTCTTTAAAGAAAATGCGGGATCTTGGCAATACCCTGATTGTCGTGGAGCATGACGAAGATACTATGCGGGAAGCTGACTACTTGATTGATGTAGGGCCAAGAGCCGGAGAACAAGGCGGACAGATTGTGGCTGCTGGAACACCAGAAGAAGTAGCCGCAAACCCTGATTCACTGACAGGACAATATCTGTCGGGCAAGCTTGTGATTCCTGTGCCGGAAAAACGGCGGAAGGGCACCGGCAAGTCCATTAAAGTCACTGGAGCAGCAGAAAACAATCTCAAAAATGTCAATGTGGAGTTTCCTTTAGGGGAGTTTGTTGCAGTTACCGGTGTATCTGGATCAGGGAAAAGTACGTTGGTCAATCAGATATTGAAAAAGGCTCTTGCTCAAAAGTTAAACCGCAACTCAAATAAACCTGGTAAGCATAAAAGTGTAACTGGGTATAAACAGATTGAAAAAGTAATTGATATCGATCAAAGTCCAATTGGCCGAACACCTCGAAGTAATCCTGCTACATACACTAGTGTATTCGATGATATTCGGGATTTATTCGCTAAAACAAATGAGGCGAAAGTTCGCGGATATAAGAAAGGCCGTTTTAGTTTCAATGTGAAGGGCGGGCGCTGTGAAGCCTGCCGTGGTGATGGGATTATTAAGATTGAAATGCATTTTCTGCCGGATGTTTATGTTCCCTGTGAGGTTTGTCATGGGAAACGCTATAACTCTGAAACGCTGGATGTTCATTACAAAGGAAAAAATATTGCAGATATCTTAGAAATGACTGTTGAAGATGCTGTAGAATTTTTCCAGCCTATTCCTAAAATTCACCGCAAGCTGCAGACAATTTTGGACGTTGGTTTAGGGTATGTAACATTAGGACAGCCAGCTACCACATTGTCAGGTGGTGAAGCACAACGTATGAAGCTTGCCAGTGAGCTGCATAAGATTTCGAATGGCAAGAATTTCTATATCTTGGATGAACCTACGACCGGACTTCATACGGATGATATCGCCCGTTTACTGGATGTTTTGAACCGACTGGTTGATGCTGGAAATACTGTACTGGTTATTGAACATAATCTGGATATGATTAAATCAGCCGATCATGTTATTGACTTAGGTCCAGAGGGTGGCGACGGCGGCGGAACGATTGTCGGAATCGGTACACCGGAAGAAATTGCTGAAATTAAGGAAAGCTATACTGGTCAATATTTGAAGCGGGTTTTATAAATTGGTATACTCCATTTCTGTGAAAGTGTTTTCTTTTTTAAGAAATTCATAATTTTTAAGAATAGATTGAAAAATCTTGATTTATAATTTCTCATAGAGTAAAATCAAAGCAGATAGACAGATTATTGGTATGAATTGGTCTATATCTATCTCTCTATAAATAATCCGTTCAAAAAGAAAAGAAAAGCAGTTTGTCGTAAAAGACAAACTGCTTTTCTTTTTGCTGTTAAGGATTAGGTAGGAAAAAGTCAAAAAAAAGGAAAAAACATCAGAATATTGAATGAGCATAAAATTTTTTTCATGCTATTCTATAGATAGAAAAGATGTCACAAGAAAGAAGGATAGACAAATGGATAGAGGAAACATTAGAGTCGGTGGTACGTATCTATGCAGTGCTGATCACTTATCTTGGTCATTTATTGGAAAAGCTCTTTCCAAGGAAGATCATGCAGTACAAGTGGAGTTGCTCAAATGTCATCCGATTGACCGTATGGCTTTAGAATCTGATAACCCTGTTTTGGACATCAACTACTTGAGCATTATTGACACAATATGATAAGTGAATTGGCAAGGAGGCGCAAGCCTTCTTTTTTTGCGCTTAGAGCTAAGGCTTCCTTTGACACGCCCGGAATGTTATAATAAGTAAAATGTGTTGGAGGAGCGGTGAATTTTATGGTCGATAATTTACAATTAGTCATTATTACAGGAATGAGCGGTGCAGGAAAAACAGTAGCGGTGCAGTGCTTTGAAGATATGGGATATTTCTGTATTGATAATATGCCGCCAAGTTTGATTCCCAAATTTTGGGAGCTGATTAAAGAATCTGGCAAAGTATCGAAAATTGCTTTGGTCGTGGATCTGAGATCACGTGCCTTTTTTAGAGAAATACAGAATATGCTTGTTGAAATAGAAAATACCAATGTCATTGATACCACTGTCATGTTTTTAGATGCGACCGATGAAGAGCTTGTTTCCCGCTATAAGGAAACCAGAAGAACTCATCCTTTAGCTATGGACGGATTAGTCACTGAAGGGATTAGAAAAGAGCGGGCAATCTTGGAAGAAATTAAAGGAGATGCTCAACTAGTTATTGATACAACGGCACTTTCTCCAAGACAGCTTCGAGAACGAATCAGTAAGGAATTTAAATCTAGAGATACCCACGAGTTTCGCGTAGAAATGGTTTCCTTTGGATTCAAATATGGTCTGCCGATTGATGCAGATATTGTAATGGATGTACGCTTCCTGCCTAATCCCCATTACATTCCCGAACTGCGGCCGCTTACTGGACTGGACAGCGCTGTTTATGAGTATGTAATGAATTTTCCAGAAACAGAAGAATTCTATACAAAGTTTATTGATTTGGTAGAGTATGTGCTGCCAGGCTATAAAAAAGAAGGAAAATCTAATGTGACTATCGCTATTGGCTGCACAGGCGGACAGCACCGTTCTGTTGCGCTCACTGAACGGATGTCTCATGAACTGGAAAAAAATTATCATGTAAATGTAACCCATCGTGATAAGGACAAACGGAAAGAGACGGTGAATCGCTCATGAAAACCTATCGAATCCGTAAGCCTAAAATAGTCGTTGTCGGCGGTGGAACAGGACTACCGGTTATTTTGAAAAGTCTCCGTAATCAGGGGGCAGAAATTACAGCGGTGGTAACTGTTGCCGATGACGGAGGCAGCAGTGGAGAGATTAGAAAGTCAATGAATCTGACACCACCAGGGGATTTAAGAAATGTGCTGGTGGCACTTTCAGATATGCCCCAGCTGTATGAAGATATATTCCAATACCGCTTCAATAAAGATGATGAGTATTTTGCTAATCATGCCATAGGCAATCTGATTATAGCCGCTGTCTCTGAGATGAGAGGCAGTACCTATGAAGCGATTCAGCTTTTATCGAAAATGATGCATGTAGATGGACATATTTATCCTTCTTCTGAGCGGCCGCTTACCCTGCACGCTATATTTAAGGATGGTACTGGAGCTGTGGGTGAATCAAGGATCGGTTTAGCACGTAAAACGATTGATCACGTATTTGTGACAAATACGAACGATGATGAACAGCCAACAGCAGCACGAAAAGTTGTAAAAGCAATTGAAGAAGCAGATATGATTGTGCTGGGCCCAGGAAGCTTATTTACTAGTATTTTGCCGAATCTTGTTATTGGTGAAATTGGGGATGCTATTTTAAAACGAACTGGAGAAGTCGTCTATATTTGTAATATTATGACGCAAAAGGGGGAAACAGAGCATTTCACCGATGCTGATCATATTCGTGTGCTCCATGACCATTTAGGAGAGAAATTTGTGGATACTGTTTTGGTGAATACTGAACCTGTACCAGATGGGTACATGGACTTTGAGATTTATGATGAATATCTAGTACAGGTAGTCCACGATTTCCAAGGCTTAAGAAATGAAGGCTGCCGTGTAATATCAACAGACTTTTTAGAATTGAGAAACGGCGGGGTTTTTCATGATGGAGACAAAGTTGTTGAAGAACTATTCCGAATAGTCTTTGGCGCAAAGTATTAAAAGCAACAGTGAAATAGAAAGGAGGCGTACATTCAAATGTCATTTGCCTCAGATGTAAAGAAGGAACTGACAACCTTAGAGGTTCACAGAGAACATGCACGGGCAGAGCTGGCTGCTCTGATTCGGATGAATGGTTCATTGAGTCTGTTGAATCAACAGTTTGTTTTAAATGTTCAGACCGAAAATGCGGCGATTGCCAGACGAATATATACCTTATTAAAGGATCATTATGATGTTCGTTCGGAGCTGCTGGTTAGACGAAAGATGAAGCTGAAGAAAAACAATGTATACATTGTTCGGCTAAAACAGGATACCAAATCTGTATTAGCGGATTTAGACATTATGGACGGCTTGGTTTTTCAGGACCATGTTTCCGATGAAATTGTCGGAAATGCTCAAAAGATGCGCTCCTATTTACGTGGGGCTTTTATGGCAACTGGGTCGGTAAATAATCCGGAAACCAGCCGCTATCATCTGGAAATATTCTCCATTTATGAAGATCATAATAACGATATTTGCGACATGCTGAACTATTATGGATTAAATGGACGAACCTTAGAACGAAGAAACGGCTATATTTCCTATCTAAAAGGAGCAGAAAAAATCGCTGACTTTCTGACCCTGATCGGAGCAACCAATTCTATGCTAAAGTTTGAAGATGTTCGAATTGTTCGTGATATGAGAAACTCAGTGAATCGATTGGTTAACTGTGAAACAGCTAATTTAAATAAAACAATTGATGCTGCCTCAAAACAGATAGAAAATATTCAATATATAGAAAATACAGTCGGTTTGCAGGCTTTACCGGGAAAGCTTCAGGAAATTGCCGAGCTGCGTCTAGAGCATCCAGAAGTTAGCCTAAAGGAACTGGGAGAAATGATTCCTTCTGGAGCGATTTCTAAATCTGGAATTAATCACCGTATTAGAAAAATCAATGAGTTTGCTGAAAAGCTTAGAGAAAAAAGTGCATAAAAAAGGTTGGTAGATTTTCCTTTTGGAGTTTCCACCAACACAATATATTTTAGAGTCTAAAAACTGGTTTATTCTGATTACTTGGAGTAGGCCAGTTTTTTCATGTAAAAATCAGGTATATAAAATCATATTTTTAAGGTTTTGCAGGATCTCTAGCGTCTGATACTTGTTTGAAGTGTTTAAAATAACGAAAACTAATACTGGATGAATAAAAAGAGAGTAGAATAAAGACAATTACCTTAGTGACTAGCGCTGGAAGGGGCACATCAACGGCAGCCAGCAGCTGCATTACCGTTTGAAAAATAACCATGATGCCAATAAACGTACACATCAATGCTGTAACGGGCAGCAACGTATACGCACGACTATCATCAGTTTTCACTAGATATAGTACTAGAAAAATGAAAGGGCTGAGAATGGCTAAGTCGATAACATAAGTAATTTCAGTAGTATAAATCTCAAGCATCGCTAATGGTGAATCTGATATCAAGGCGGATAAAATATCCGGCAGCCAGGCGATAAATATTGAAAACCCGGAAAGAATCAGAAAAAAATGAACAAAGCGACTATTAAGACTCCGCTCTTGCTGCTGCTTCAGCCATTTATGATCTAATAAAAATAGGCAAGAAATAAAACTGAAAAAGCATAAAGAGAAAAATAAGATATAAATCAAGTGAAGTCGATTATAAGCCACACCGATTGCCAAACTAACAGCATAGTAAAGTAGTGCTGAGAGCAAACCTGTTAGCAAAAGCAGTAGTTTCTCGCTCCCGCTTTTTTTGTATTTCAGCAAGAACCATGACATTGGCAGCAGCAAAAATAATAAAACAGACCAGTCTGAGCCAATGAGAATAGGTGCTTTAAAATATGAGTCATGGGCATAGATACCGAAGCCCCATAGTTCTACCGGTTCTCCGTATTGATTAAGAACTTCATAGGAGTCGCTGAAATCAAACGAAAAAATACCGGCTAATGTAGTAATGAATCCAAACAAGATTGTCAATCCAAGCAAGATTTCCGTTTTTTGTTTCATGTACTATATGTCCTCCCTTCTTGTTCATTGAGTGCTTGTACGATACTGTCCAGAGCAGATTTATCTAGGTAATGATCAGTTTCATGGCGTGGAAATTCTAAGCGCTGATCATGAAATATTTTTTTTAGAATCAGCTTTTCAAAAAAATTTAGTTTATCTGGATAAATAATTGATCCAGCAAAAGCAGTCAATTCGGCATGCTCACGAAGAGCAGCGGGAAAAATAGCTTGAAGCTGCTGCGCAATCTTTTCCTCTGAGAACTGTAAGCCAGTATTGACAAGAATTAGCGTTTTTTGTAGTAAAGTTTCTTGATGAGAAGCTAAGAATGCAGCAGCTTGTTTTCTCAGCTGACCGGCATAAGCCGGTGCTAAAAAGATAATTTGGTTAAAATCATCTGATAGACTGATAGGTTCCTGAATGTCAGAAAGCTGAACATCAAATTGGAGTTCGCAACCAATCATTTTAGCTATATGTGAGGTACTTCCATGTTTAGAATCGTAGATAATCATAGTTTTCATAGAAAGGCTCTCTCCTTTTTTTGAACAATATTCATAAAATGAACATCGTTCATATTTATGTTATAATAATAACATAAATCGGAAAAATGTAAAGATACTCTGTTGAAAATATCTTCTTTCTTTATTATGATTAGACCAACAGTAGCCAAAAGAGCTAACTATGTGGATTTCAAAAAAGCTTCGATGTTCAAAGCTAATAACTAGTCATACAGAGGAATCAAGTATTTTTTGCGAAGCGACTTATTTCGCTCGATTATGTACAGACTCACTATAATTTTTTATTTTGACTTGCCTGGAGTGAGTTGACTTGCTAAAAGAAATTTTTCAGTAGTAATACAGATAAAAGCTACGGACTGATGCTGCACTTCTTTTATGGGATATTTAATAGATAGATAGAGGGTGAATGGGAATGGATAGTAAGTCAAGAAAACAAATAGAACGAATAGCAATAGAGGAAAAAATTGTAGATGCGGCTGTGGTAATTATTCTTGAAGAAGGAATCGAGAAGCTGTCAATCCGAAAAATAGCAGAAAGAATCGGTTATGCAGTTGGCACAATCTATAATTATTATAAAAACAAAGATGATATTTTAACAAGCATCTCAACTAGGGTTTTTCAGGAAGTTATGGAAGAGATTACTACGTTATTAGCAAAGTATCCTGAACAGACGCCAGTTGAAAAATTGAGAGCATGCAACAGGACGTTTATTCGAACAATGATAAAATATCCTGAGAAATTTAAAGCCGTAATGATGGCCTCCCGTAATGATCCTATTCCAGAGGAGGGCGAAGAAGAAGCAGGAATTGATTTACTGCAGGCATTAATCAATGAGGGGATAACAGAAGGCTGCTTTACGTCGGCGAATCAGCATTCAGCTGAGCTGATGCTAATTGGACTGATGGGTTTAGTCTATCATATTGTCAGCACTGGTCTATCTGGTGAATCAGCAGAAAGGATGGCAGAACAATATATAGAAATGCTTATTCAAGCATTAAATTAGACTATCAGTGATTTTTTTAAGAAATGTTTAGAGATAAATAGCTTGTATTATCTAATAGCAAATTGTTTTTAAAAGACTTTATATGGTTTGCGCTACTTGAAGAAATAATGAATGTTTTTTCCTGAAACGACTAGAAAGTTAACTGTTGGTCATTCTATTGAGATAGTTCATGACTGTTTTCATCAAGAGAAAAATGCAATTATCAGCAGCCGCCAGCAGTAAAATAAACAAATAAATAGCAATGCCTAATATAAAACAGCTTTCAATTCGTTCTCTAAAAATTGAGGCTTTTTTATTTTTCAGAAAAAAAATAAAACTTGGTGATTACCAAATTTTAACAACTTTGCCGAAAATATTCTGTTTTTTTATCCAGCCATTCACATAATTATGATTGTTGGAAATTTGAAACTCCAGTTGATTGTTTCGATTTCTAACAGCTGTTATTAAGTGTGTGTAGTAGTTACCTTTGACTTTGCAAAAAACAATATCATTGACTGCTAACTCAGTATTCATCGTTACTGGTTCTAAGCTCACAGGCTGATTTGATTTAATAATCGGCAGCATGGAATTTCCTGCTTCTTTATATTTTTCAACGGGAATTCCCTGTTGAAGCAATGAAGCAAAATAGCTTGCTTTAGACAAAATAACCCCTCCTTTAATAAAAAGAATAACATAGTTTAGGATTTTCTCCTAGTTAAAATAGGCAGGAGAGCGGTTTGTCGGTATACTAGTTAATATATAGAATTCGACGAGTAATCAGCATTAAATGCTCCAACAAGTAAAATTCCAAAGCGCAGAAAGGATGAAGGATAGAATGAAAAAACAAATACCGGATATAATGACTCAAATGGACGCATTGTCAGTTACTAAAGAAAACGGAACTGCAGTCGGCTATTTTTTGTTTGATACCTTTGAAGTGCATACGAATACTATTCCAGCTGGCTGTGTTCAGGATTGGCATGCCCACAAAGAAATTGAAGAAATTATTGTAGTTAATAAAGGAAGTCTGTGTGTAGAATGGATTGATGACTTATTGCAGTGTCGTCAGGTAGCAGCGGGTGAACTGATTCGAATGAACAAAAGCATTCATCGGATATCAAATCCAGGAAAAACTATCGCTGAATGTACTATCTTCAGATTTGTTCCACCAAAAGAAAATCAAGCAGCAGTTATTAAAATTGATAAGCAGGTTTTTTCTGAGGCAGAAGCAGCAAGGCTGCTAAGAAGAAACAAGGATGAAAAATAAGGCGATTAAAAAAATAGAATTATCATGAACTAATCTTGGGTTGATTTGAAAAGAGTAATTGAATAAAAAACACAGCTAAATAGATGGAAAACAGAATAATAAATGGTGGGTAAGATATTCAATCGAATACCTTACCCACTAATCTTAGTATATTTATTCGGAGCAGGCACAACTAAAGAGCTGAAAATTTATTTATATCCCAGACCTCATAAAACGAATATTTATTTCAGTTGATTTTTTTAACTCCAAATTTTTTAAATGATTGTTACTCTCTGTGTTCAATATAGGCAATTAACTCTTCTTTTGTAACTGATTCATCAAAAATATGCTGGTCAATAATGATGGTTGGCACAAACTGGATATTAGCAGCAACAGCTTCATCAATAACTGCCTGTGAAACTGCCCGATTATCCATTTCCTGCAGTCCCAGATTATTTTGAGCAAATTCCGCAACATGAGTCAGGGACATATCCCCCCATTTATCCTGCGTGGCATAAATTTGCCGTAAGTCTGTCAAACCTTTTAACGGAAGGTCGTAATTGATAAAGCGGTGCATCATATTTCCCCGCTGCAGGCTTTCCTTTTCTTTATCGAACAGTTTGATAATCCGCTGCAGTTTTCCATTGTTCACATAAGTCGTAAGCATATCGTCATATTCATTAAACCACTGTCTACAATAAGGGCAGCGGACATTCATAAACTCAATCATTTTCACTGGAGCCGAGTCTCTGCCGATGATTAAACCATTTTCTTCTGTAACTTTGGAGGCATCGATTTGAGAAATATCCATCATCAATAATCCTTTCTTCCTTTAATTTTCTTTCAACTATTAGTGTACTATTGTTTGTAAGTTAATTTCAAAGAAAAAAGCCTGAAATCTAATGATTTCAGACTTTTGAGATTCTGATTATTAATTCAGAGAACTGCTGTTTTCCATCACTTCATCAATCAGCCCATAATCTTTTGCCTGCTGTGCAGTCATAAAGTTATCGCGATCTGTATCTTTCTCAATCACTTCAATTGGTTGCCCCGTACGTTCAGCTAAGATTTTATTCAAGCGTTCACGTGTATCGAGAATGTGTTTAGCAGCAATTTCAATTTCAGTTGCCTGACCTTGTGCTCCTCCTAATGGCTGGTGAATCATGATTTCAGCATTCGGCAACGCAAAGCGTTTGCCTTTTTGACCGGCTGTCAGCAAGAAGCTGCCCATAGAAGCTGCCATCCCTAATACGATTGTCTGTACATCAGCTTTAACAAAGTTCATTGTATCAAAGATTGCTAATCCAGCAGAAACACTGCCGCCCGGAGAGTTGATGTATAGATAAATATCTTTTTCAGAATCCTGTGCATCAAGGAACAACAGCTGAGCGATAACGGAGTTAGCTACATTGTCGTCGATTGGTCCGCTCAACATAATGATTCTGTCTTTTAATAAGCGTGAGTAAATATCATAGGCTCTTTCGCCGCGAGATGATTGTTCTATGACTGTTGGTATTAAATTCATAAGTTATGTCCTCCTATATAAAAAGCTCATAAAAACATTCTAACATATCCCTGATTGGAATGCCTAAAAAAAGTATACTCTAATGGTCAATAAAGGTCAATTAAATTGCATTGAAATTATTCACCTGTTTTTACACAGAAAAATAGGAGAAGCTATATCAATTATTTTATATAAAGAGAAAAAATCTGATAAGTTGATTTCCAAGGATTATGATAAACTATATGTAATGAAAAGAATTTTTAATTGGTTATTTTGTCATTTTTATTATGAGACTATTTAGGAGGAAAGTTAATGAGTGATAAAGAGGTTGGATTTGTATCCAAGCAGAGAAGGCAAATCATTATCCAGAAAATTGCAGGGCGTGTAAATGGATAGAAAGAAGATTAACCAATGGGATGGCCTGCTGCTGGAAGAGCGAAATGTCGAAAAAGCATTAGACGAAGCTATAGAAACACAGAGAAAAATGGACAAGCTTGAGGATAAATATAGTGAACTGTTCTACCGGGTGAATCATCTTGTCAGCCGTTTAGATCAGTTTATCGGCAACGATCAGGAAAAACAAATGACCGAGGAATTGCGATGGCAGGTTCAGCAAAAGAAAAAAGCTGTATTCTTTCATTTGGAGGAGGAAAAAGAAAAGCTTCTTAAAGAGACTAAGGAGCTGCAGGATCAGGAAGACTTAATTTATTATCAAAAGAAACGTCTTCTAATAGAAGAAAAGGTGTAGTTGATTAGAGTAGACAGGTTCATTGGATAAGGAGCAGCAGATGAAAAATTACATGAAGCGAGACAGTCGTTTTATGCAGCAGTACTACGCACTGTTTTCTGATGAGAACATAATGAGCAGTCATCAAGCCTATTACGCAGCACTAGCGGCTTTTGTCAAAAGAAATAATCGATATTTCAGAAAAGAGGTTTTGCAAAACTCGCGCTTGGATATGCTAATCGAGCTTGATCCGGCAGTCTATGTTAATCCAGAGACAACTCTCTCTTTGGAAACAGAGAAAAACATAGTAAGTCAACGTGAATATAATAAAATCGGCGGGTTAGCGATGATCATCAGCAGTACGTTATGGGAGCTGGCGGCGGTTCCTACAAGCAATGACTGCCCAAAAATTAATCAATATACTATGTATTATGTTCTTGCGAAGCAGCCGAACGGGAAAATTCATTTTTTGGAAGAATGTGAGCAGTGTGGCTATCTGATGGACAGTTATGGAAATGAGTATGAGGGACTAGCTGGCATTATTTTTCCAGCAACGAGAGAAGAAATTGCCATCCACCTCTCTAAAAAAGGTATATTGTAGAAAGTAAAAGAATTATTTGCGGCTAAATGAACACGAAAAAAGGAGTAGTATGATTTGAATGATGTAAATGATATTGAAGAGCTTTATCCGTTGTTGAGAAAGCAGTTGGAAGACTATGTGATTACAGGAGATGTCATAGAGCGGTTGTCGTTTTTGTATAGTCAATGTCTGGATAACACCTCACAATTTGCCTGGTATCTGGGAGGACCGCTTTTTTGGATTATTCATTGGCGGGCGGTGAAGAAAACGGATAAGAAGATAGGTATCTGTTCCACGGAACGAAAGATTATTCATATTCTGCAGGAATATGAAGCTCAATTTGAAAAAGGTGTGACAATCCTGATACGTCGTGAAGCATAACTATAAGTTAGTTCTGCTTTCTATGGTAATTGCTGGAAAATTTGATTTCTACTGAGAACTTGGATAGAGCAAGGATATACCGAGGTGTGTAGCCGTAGTTTTTAATTTCTCTAGAAAGCAGAATGTGCTATACTAATTTACAGACAAACTAACGTAAGAGGTAAATCCAATGCTTGTTTTTTTTGTAGGAATTATAGGGGTTATCGTAGGGGCGGCAATTGTGATCTTATCGATGGCTTTTCGGCTTTCATATGAAGAACGCAGATATATTCGCCACCGCGAATTGGAAAATTATGTGAAGGAGATTGAGAGTTTAAATCTTCTGAATAAAAAAATTAATGAGATTTTACAGAAGAGAGATATCTATATTGACCGGTCTGTTCATTTTCTGTCAGTTGATGACTGTTATATCAGTATTGATGATTTTATTTATCTGGAATCTTTTTCAGCACAGAATAATTTTTATCTGCCAACTTACCTGATTGATGTGTTTTTTAAAAAAATTACCCATCGAAAGGTAATACTTACGCCAGATGAGGTTGCTTCAATTGGCGGAAACACGTATAAAGGCGGTCGAGTCATTCTTGAAAATTTCTCTGATGAGCTTTTATCAATTATTGAAGATAAAAAACGTCAGATGAAACGTCTGACTAAAAAACCGTTATATTATTTTAGAAATAATTAAACTGTCAACACTAGAACAAAAGTCAAATTTTGTTCTAGTGTTTTTTTATTTCGCAAAACAGCTCCTGTTCCCAAATAGCTTTTTATAACTAAAAGTTAGAAAAGAAAATTGAAAATGTTTTTCGAATTTTCTGAATTTTCTATTGACATTCTCATTTTAAAAGTTTATAGTTAACAAAAGCTTTTCTGATTCACATTAATTTTTAATGTTATGTACCTATGTACAGCGAATAAAGGAGAATCCACTTATGAGAAAGACAGCGAATATTGAATTAGTCATTATTTTATTATCGAGGACTTAGAACACTGAGATTTTTGCAGATGTTTGAGTCCTATTCGTCTTTAGTGAATGGGATTCTTGCTAAAGCATCCCATTTGATGGGATGCTTTTTTTGTAGAAGAAATAGGTGAAGCAAGACTGAAGAGACCGAAAACCAGAATTGGAGTGATAAAAATGCGAAGTGATATGATCAAAAAAGGAATCGAAGCAGCTCCGGCAAGAAGTCTGCTATACGCAACAGGCCAAGTAAAAAGTGCCAGAGATATGGAGAAACCATTTATTGCTATCTGTAATTCTTATATCGATATTGTTCCTGGACATGTCCATCTGCGCGAGCTGGCGGATATTGCGAAGGAAGCGATTCGTGAAGCTGGCGGAATTCCGTTTGAGTTCAATACAATCGGGGTTGATGACGGCATAGCGATGGGGCACATTGGAATGCGCTATTCATTACCCAGCCGGGAAATAATTGCAGACGCGGCGGAAACCGTGATTAATGCTCACTGGTTTGATGGTGTTTTCTACATTCCAAACTGCGATAAAATCACACCGGGCATGTTAATGGCAAGTGTCCGTACGAATGTACCAGCTATCTTTTGTTCCGGCGGTCCAATGAAAGCTGGAGTTGATCCTCGTGGACACACAGCGACGTTATCGTCTATGTTCGAAGCGGTAGGAGCTTATAAAGATGGACAAATGACAGAAGAAGAATTTACCTTTATGGAACAAAATGCTTGCCCGACCTGTGGTTCTTGTGCCGGAATGTTCACTGCAAACTCAATGAATTGTCTGATGGAGATTTTAGGTATGGCACTGCCGGGGAATGGCACAATTTTAGCTGTTTCAGAGGAGCGCAAAGAATTGGTTCGAAAATCTGCATTTCATTTAATGGATTTAGTTAAACAGCAAATCAAACCAAGAGATATTATCACTAAGGAGGCAATTGATGATGCTTTTGCCTTAGACATGGCAATGGGCGGCTCAACCAATACCGTTCTTCACACCTTGGCAATTGCAAATGAAGCAGAGATTGAATATGATCAAGAATCAATCAATGAAATTGCCAAGCGAGTCCCTTACCTTTCAAAAATTGCTCCTTCATCCGCTTATTCTATGCATGATGTACACGAAGCTGGTGGAGTTCCAGCAATCATAAAAGAACTGGTTGATTTAGGCGATGCGATTCATCCTGATAGGATAACTGTATCAGGTAAAACTCTTCGGGAAAATGTAGCAGATGCATCAATTAAAAATGAGGAAGTCATTCATCCAAAGGAAACACCGTACAGCCCTGTCGGCGGTCTTTCAATTCTATATGGAAATATTGCACCAAAGGGCAGCGTTATTAAAGTCGGTGGTGTAGATCCGTCTATTCAAGTGTTTACAGGAAAAGCGATTTGTTTCAACTCTCATGATGAGGCAGTTCAAGCAATTGATAATCATACGGTGACTAAAGGACACGTGGTGGTTATCCGCTATGAAGGACCAAAGGGCGGACCGGGCATGCCTGAAATGCTGGCGCCGACTTCAAGTATTGTCGGTAGAGGTTTAGGCAAAGATGTTGCTTTGATTACAGATGGACGCTTTTCCGGTGCTACTAGGGGAATTGCTGTAGGACATATTTCTCCTGAAGCTGCTGAAGGCGGACCGATAGCGCTAATTAATGATGGAGACACGATTGAAATTGATTTGACTAATCGAACATTAAATGTTCAAGTTCCAGAAGAAGAACTACAGCAGCGGAAAGAAACGCTGCAGCCGTTTAAGGCTAAGGTTAAAACTGGGTATTTAGCTAGATATACAGCCTTGGTTACTTCTGCTCATACAGGCGGTATTATGCGTATTCCTGATGATTTGCTTGACTAAAAAAATGGGTATGACCAAAAATGCAATGGGTACTTCTTTACTATAATATCCTTTTTTAAAAGAACTGGTTTGTACAGGTTAGTAGGAAAATAATCAAAGAGGATTGGCTTTAGCCAGCAAATAAAGGAGCTATAGAATCAAAAGTTAGGAGGAACGCGTATGACAAATGCAAAGAGCGGTTCAAAAATATTGATTGATGCGCTGCTTCGTCAGAATGTAGAAATGATTTTCGGGTATCCGGGAGGCGCAGTCCTCCCGCTCTATGATGCCTTGTATGATGGAGAGATGCCGCATATATTAACACGGCATGAACAAGGAGCTGTACATGCCGCGGAGGGATATGCAAAGGCAACTGGCAAGCCGGGAGTTGTAGTGGTGACAAGCGGACCAGGTGCTACAAATGCAGTCACAGGAATTGCGGATGCAATGAGTGATTCGGTTCCCCTCGTGGTATTCACCGGACAGGTAACGACTAATGGTATTGGTAAAGACGCCTTTCAGGAAGCTGACGTGGTAGGAATTACGATGCCGATCACTAAAAATAATTATCAGGTAAGAGATACGAGCGAGCTGCCGAGAATCATTGATGAAGCTTTTCATATTGCTTCTACAGGAAGAAAAGGACCAGTAGTAATTGATTTGCCTAAGGATATGACAATTATTGAATCAGATGCCGAGCACCCGCCTGCATTAGCACTGCCAAGCTATCAGCCGACAGTCTTTCCTAATAAGCTTCAGGTTAAAAAGCTGATGGAGGAGCTGAAGGAAGCGAAGAAGCCGCTTGTATTAGCGGGAGCGGGTGTAGTTCAAGCGAATGCTAGTGAAGAATTAACCGCGTTTGTTGAAAAGCACAAGCTGCCTGTATTAAGTACGCTACTTGGTTTGGGTGCAGTACCTTCTGAGCATGAGCTGTTTTTGGGAATGGGTGGTATGCATGGTTCCTTTGCGGCGAATATGGCACTGACAGATTGTGATTTGCTGATCAACATTGGTTCGAGGTTTGACGACCGCCTAGCAAGTGCGCCGCAGGAATTTGTTCCGAATGCAGTAGTTGCTCATATTGATATTGACCCAGCTGAAATCGGTAAAATAATTGAAACCAAGATTCCGATAGTTGCCGATGCAAAGGAAACATTGAAGGAAATGCTGACTTATGAGCTGTGTGAAAACGGAGACTGCTGGTCAGACTGGCGGAAAATCAATCAGTCAAGGAAGAAATTGCATCCATTTAAATATGACGCAGAACAACAGAAAGAAATCAAACCGCAAAAGGTAATTGAGTACATCGGAAAACTGACAGCTGGTGAAGCAATCGTGGTAACAGATGTTGGACAGCACCAGATGTGGACAGCACAGTTCTATCCATTTAAAAATGAAAAGCAGTTCATTACGAGCGGTGGTTTGGGAACGATGGGGTATGGTATACCGGCAGCGATTGGCGCCAAGCTGGGCTGTCGCGAAAAAGAGGTTGTCCTGTTTGTTGGAGACGGCGGGTTTCAAATGACGAATCAGGAGCTGGCAATTTTAAATGACTACGATTTGCCAATTAAGATTGTTCTCTTGAATAATCAATCGCTGGGAATGGTCCGACAGTGGCAGGAAAGCTTCTTTAACGAACGGCGGTCGGAGTCTGTATTTGCCAGTCAGCCGGACTTTGTTAAGCTGGCTGAAGCTTATGGAATTTCTGCTGTTCGCATTACTGATCCGCAAAAGGTCGAAGCAGATCTGACCGAAGCATTTAAAGAAAAAGGTCCGATACTGATTGAAGTAGCAGTATCACAAACTGAACATGTACTGCCAATGGTGCCGGCAGGCAAACCAAATTATCAGATGATGGGAGTGGACTAAGATGAGACGAATTATAACAGCTGCAGTTCATAATAATTCAGGTGTCCTGAATCGTTTCAGTGGTGTTCTGACCAGGCGTCAGGTAAATATCGACAGTATTTCAGTAGGACCTACAGAGCAAAGCAATATCTCTAGAATAACGATTATTGTGCAAGTGGAAGATCTCAATGAAAGTGAGCAGATAACCAAACAGTTGAACAAGCAGATTGATGTGATTAAGGTTTCCGACATCACTGATGAACCACATCTGGAAAGAGAGCTGGCTTTGATTAAGCTAAATGCGCCGGCTGCTGTTCGTTCAGAGCTTTTCTCAGTCATTGATCCATTTAGAGCCAATGTCATCGATGTGGGCACAAAAACAGTAGTCATTCAGGTAACTGGTACCAGTGAGAAGATTAGCGCCTTTGTTGATGTTGTTGCTCCTTATGGGATAAAGCAGCTGGCAAGAACAGGTGTGACAGGATTTACCAGAGGGAATAATAGCTGAAGGAGAGACCGACAGCTAGCCGCAAAAAAATATATTTTCACTTTACTAATAACGTCTGGCATTACAAATTCCGCTTGCTGAATAGATAAGAAGGTTGTAAAACAATCTTTCACAAAAAGGCAGCTAAATTTGGATTGCTTTTCTAATAAAAATATGGAGGGTTTATGATTATGGCAAAAGTATATTACAATGATTCAGTTGAAAAAAATGTGTTGGAAGGAAAAACAGTAGCAATTGTGGGCTATGGCTCTCAAGGACATGCTCATGCTCAGAACCTGAGGGATAATGGTAATCAGGTAGTTATCGGAATTAGAGAAGGAAAATCAGCTGAAGCAGCTAGAAATGACGGCTTCGAAGTACTGCCGGTTGGAGAAGCTGCTAAAAAGGCACAGGTTGTCATGATTTTAGCTCCCGATGAAATTCAAGGTGCGTTGTATGAAAATGAAATTGCACCAAATCTGGCAGCAGGAGATGCACTGGCTTTCGCTCATGGTTTTAATATCCATTTTGATGTAATCAAGCCTCCCAAAGATGTTGATGTCTTTCTGGTTGCTCCTAAAGGACCCGGACATCTGGTTCGCCGGACATTTACGGAAGGATTTGCTGTACCTGCTTTATTTGCTGTTTATCAGGACGCAACAGGAACTGCATCAGATGTCGCTCTTTCTTATGCCAAAGGAATTGGAGCTACTCGTGTAGGTGTTCTGGAAACAACCTTTAAAGAAGAAACTGAAACAGATCTTTTCGGAGAGCAGGCTGTTTTATGCGGAGGCTTGACTAGCTTGATTGAAGCGGGCTTTGAAACACTGACAGAAGCTGGATACCAGCCTGAGCTGGCTTACTTCGAGGTATGTCATGAACTGAAGCTGATTGTCGACCTAATCTACGAAGGAGGCTTCGAGAAGATGCGTCATTCTATCTCTAATACGGCGGAATATGGCGATTATGTATCTGGACCTAGAGTAGTAACAGAGCAGGCAAAAGCAAATATGAAAGATGTTCTGACTGATATCCAAAACGGGAATTTTGCTAAAGGCTTTGTGGATGACAATAAGAACGGCTTCAAGGAATTTTATAAAATGAGAGAAGAAAACGCCGGACATCCGATTGAAAAAGTTGGTGCAGAGCTTAGAAAAATGATGCCCTTTGTTTCAAGAAATGACTAATTGTTCGTTAATGAGGTGAAATGATGGCAAAGCTCACAAAAGAAAAAATAGAAGACGCATATGGACTACTTAGCAAAGTAGTGATGAAGACGCCGCTGCAGTATGATGTATACCTGTCACAGAAATATCAGTGCAGTGTATATTTAAAGAGAGAAGATTTGCAAAAGGTACGCTCATTCAAACTTCGAGGCGCGTATTATGCGATTTCGCAAATTGCACCTGAAACGTTAGCGAATGGTGTTGTATGCGCCAGTGCGGGAAATCATGCTCAAGGAGTGGCTTACACCTGTCAGGAAATGAAGGTTTCTGCAACGATTTTCATGCCGACAACTACACCTCAGCAAAAAATTACTCAGGTTCAGTTTTTTGGTGGAAATGAAGTAACAATCCAATTGGTAGGAGATACCTTTGATGCCTCGGCGGCAGCAGCAAAAGCATTTGCTTTAAAGAACGGTCAAACGTTCATTGATCCTTTTGATGATTTGGATATCATGGCAGGGCAGGGAACGGTGGCTGTAGAAATCTTTAACAAGGCACGGGAAGAAGACATTCAAGTGGATTACTTGATTGCTGCGATTGGCGGCGGCGGTTTAATTAGCGGAACAGGCGTCTATACTAAAAGCGTCAGTCCTGTAACTGCTGTAATCGGAGTAGAGCCTAAAGGTGCTCAGTCGATGAAAGCGGCCTTTGATTTAGGAGAGCCAATTGAATTATCTCAGGTTGAGAAATTTGTCGATGGTGCAGCAGTAAAAAAAGTTGGCGGGAAAACATACGCTCACGCAGTGGAATCAGTCGATGAGTTGTTGGCGGTTGACGAAGGTCAGGTATGTTCAACAATTTTAGAGCTATACTCCAAACAGGCGATTGTAGCAGAACCAGCGGGTGCACTGAGCGTTGCGGCACTTGAACAGATGAAAGACACAATTAAAGGGAAAAATGTCGTTTGTATCATTAGCGGCGGAAATAATGATATTAATCGAATGGCTGAAATTGAAGAGCGTTCGCTGATATTCGAAGGACTGAAACATTATTTTGTAATTAACTTCCCTCAGCGTCCGGGAGCGTTGAGAGAGTTTGTAAATGATGTTTTGGGACCTGCTGATGATATTACACGGTTTGAGTATACCAAGAAAGTGAACCGGGGAACTGGACCGGTTATCTTAGGGATTTTGCTAAAAAATCCAGAAGATTTGGCTAAACTTACTGAAAAGCTGAATGAATTCGATCCAACTTACATTGATTTAAGTCAAAATCCTTCACTGTATACGTTATTGGTTTAAATGTTCCAAAAGAAAATGCAGAATCATAAAAAAGACTCGTGAAATATATATAATATTTTTCGAGTTTTTTTGTTATTTAAAAATATAAACATAAAATTAAATTTCATGAAATTTAACAGTTCCTAGGAAAAAGAAAAATATCAAATTCGGTAAAAATTTTTTTAGTTGAAAATTTATTTTCAGCTACTATAAGAATTTGTAAAATTTTTAAGAAAATCGTAAAACTATTCTTGCCATTTCTATAGAAAGGACGTATATTTAATTTATTGCTTTAAAAAGCATCTAAAAATTAAAAATAACCTTTATAAAAATAGATTATAGTAAAGTTGGTATATAGATGGAACAGAAACAAAGGCTGAAAAACAGCCGTTATATCACTGGTTTCGATGGCATTCGAACACTTGCAGTTGTCGGGGTTATCCTCTATCACTTATTTCCTCCTATCATGAGTGGAGGCTATCTGGGGGTCCCGATATTTTTTACTCTTTCGGGCTATTTAATCACCGATTTACTTCGCCAGGAATGGCTTCAAAATAATGAGATAGATGTTAAAGGATTTTACATACGAAGGATGAAGCGACTCTATCCAGGACTAATTTTTATGCTTATCTCCACATCCGCTTACATCGCTCTGTTTCAGAGGGATCTGCTCAATAATCTTCGGGGCGTTGTAGCCAGCAGCATGTTATATTATAACAACTGGTGGCAAATATTTCACGGTTTTTCCTACTTTGATCGTTTCGCAACACAATCACCGTTTACCCATATCTGGTCTCTGGCTGTAGAGGCTCAAAACTACCTAATCTGGCCACTCATATTTATTCTTTTAAAGAAATATTTAAAGAACAGAGTAAAAATTACCACAGCAATTTTCGGTGCAGCACTTGGTTCGGCGCTGTTAATGGCTATCTTATACACACCAGGCGCAGATCCTACAAGAGTCTATTATGGAACGGATACGCGATTGTTTTCAATACTGCTGGGCAGCGGGCTAGCATTCGTCTGGCCGACCTTTCGATTAAAAAAAGAAATACCTGAAAAAGCTCGTTATCTTTTGAATATCGTTGGAGGTGTTTCACTGGCGGCAGTTATTCTTTCGTTTATCTTCTTAGCAGACCATTATACCTTTGTCTACAGAGGAGGCATGCTGCTGGTTACTGTATTTGCCACATTACTTGTTGCAATCACTGCTCATCCAGGCGCAGATGTCAATAAGTGGCTGACAAATCCAGTCTTCACCTGGATTGGCAAACGGAGTTATGGCATTTATCTGTATCAGTTTCCAGTGATGATTTTCTACGAAGCAAAAATAAAAAATATTAGCGAACATCTGATTATTCACTCGCTGATTGAACTAGCGTTGATTTTAGGTATTAGTGAACTCTCTTATCGATTTATTGAAAAGCCCCTTGGCAAGTTCTATTACAAATATATCTGGTACGCTCTGAAGGATTTGGTGAAAAGACCATGGATTACTATTCCTAAAGCTACTTTTCTAATTGGCACAGTTTTATTTGGTTTTGCAGTATATGGCTGGGTTGAAGCACCGGTTAATTATGTGACGGCGGAACAAAAGCAGCTTCAAGAAACCATTGCCAATAATAAGAAGAAGGCGGAAGAACGAAAGCAAGCAGAAAAAGATAAGACAGCAAGCTCTTCCAGCAGCGAAGCAGAACCTGTAGATCCGACGCATTATGGACTAACCGAGGACGAATGGAACCAGGCCCAGGCTCTAGAGGTAACAGCATTTGGTGATTCTGTTATTTTGGACGGCGCGGCTGACCTGCAGGCGATTTTTCCTAAGATGATTGTAGATGGCGAAGTTGGACGGCAGCTGTATAGCAGCGAGGAACCACTGGAAAAATTGAAGACGGACAATCAGCTGAAGGAGACTGTCTTAATCGGTTTGGGAACAAATGGCTCTTTTACCGAAGATCAATTTGATAATCTAATGAAAATTATTGGAGAAGAGCGACAAGTCTTTTGGCTGAACGTTCGGGTACCAACGAGGCGTTGGCAAAATGAAGTCAATGCCATGCTTGAATCCATGACAAACAAATACAAAAATCTGACAATTATTGATTGGTATAGTCTTAGTAAAGATCATGACGAATGGTTCTACGAAGATTTAGTCCATCCTAATATAGATGGTCAGGTGGAATACGCCCAGCTGATTGCTAAAAGTCTAGTAGCTGGCAGTCAAGCCAAGCAGGACAAATAAAATAAAACGCACTTATTCTGTAGCTGTTCTAAAACCAGCACAAAATAAGTGCGTTTTTTTTCATTTCAGCGTACTCTTATCAGTAAGAGCTTGAATTATTGTGAGGAGGAAAAGTTATGAAGACGATGAAAGCTGTTGTATTAAGAGAAACCAATCAGGAAAATCATTTTGAAGATGGATTACTGGCTGTTCCAGAGCTGCAAAACCCTAAGGATGTATTAATTGAAGTGAAGGCTGTATCAGTGAATCCTATTGACACAAAGACGGCAAAACAAAAGATAGATAATGACTATCGGATTTTGGGCTGGGATGGTGCGGGAATTGTGAAGGAGACTGGAGCAGAAGTCACTTCTTTTAAAATCGGAGATGAGGTTTTTTATGCTGGAGACTTTAGTAGAGCCGGCAGCAATAGTCAGTATCAGTTAGTGGATGAAAGACTGATAGCTAAAAAGCCCAAAAACCTTAGCTTTGAGGAGAGTGGCGCAATTCCTTTAACTGGTTTGACTGCGTGGGAATCTCTTTATGATCGTTTAGGAATTAGTGAAGCAGACAAAGGTAAACAAATTCTGATTATTAACGGAGCCGGAGGCGTAGGTTCAATAGCTATTCAGCTGGCAAAAAAAGCTGGATTACAGGTAATTACTACAGCTTCCAGAGAAGAAACAATGACTTGGGTTCAAAATATGGGTGCCGATTTTGTCATTAATCATCGGAATGCTCTTTCAGATGAGTTGGAAAAAATAGGCATTAGAGAAGTACCATATATTTTATGTTTGTATAATACTAGTATGTATTGGCAGGAGATTGCAAAGATAATTCAGCCCCAAGGGAAAATATGCTCTATCGTTGATGGCGGAAGCCCGGTTGATTTAGATTTGCTGAAAAATAAAAGCGTGACATTCAGCTGGGAGTTCATGTTTACCCGGTCCCTCTACCAAACCGCAGATATGAGTCGTCAAGGTGAAATATTGAAGCAGCTGGCTGAGCTGTATGACTCGCATGAATTGGAAAGCACTGTAACGGAGTCTATTCAGCCGATAAATGCAGAAAATTTGGAGAAGGCACATCAGCTGGTAGGAAGGGGTAAAATGGTTGGCAAGCTTGTACTAAGCGGGTGGTAAAAGGAGCAAACTAAGTAATAGAAAAAAGTGATGGGGATATAACTCAATGAGTTATACCCCATCACTTGGAATCTGGATAAATGGTGGGTGCAGAAGCAACCTCTTCGGAAATAAACACTTCTGCCCATCCTCGCTTTAAAGTCAAATTTTACCGACATCTAGTCATCCAGCTTTAATTTATAAATCTTTGAAGGACGGCCAATCCCAACAGGACGTTCACCAATCTCTTCAAAATATTGAAGCATGGCCTTTTTAAAGTTGGAATGATCGATGGACTTGTAGTCCACCCCTAAAAATTTGGCAAATACTTTACGTGCTTCTGTTATTGTAAAGTCCTTTCCTAAAACCTGCAGCACCTGCGGTTCATGCTCCATCTTGTTAGCTACTCGATTAAAGGCCTTTAAAAGAATCTCACTATGGTCAAAGGCTAACAGATGATGATCACTGGCACTTGAATCGTTTAGGTCAAGGGTTATTTCGGCTTCTCCGTTTGCCAAAAGCAGCTTGCTTCCCACCCGCTGCATAGTGAACCAGCTGACTTCTTTCGCATCGTCTCCGGCAATCAATGGTTCTTCACCGATAAACGCCAGATAGCTGACCGTTACAACCCAGCCGCGGGGATCACGATTAGGTGTACTAAAAGTATGGAGCTGTTCAATATTCTGTTTAGAGATTACGACGCCGGTTTCTTCCTTTGTTTCTCTCAGAACACTTTCGCCTGTGGATTCATTCGGCATAACAAATCCGCCTGGCAGTGCCCATGAGTTTCTATAGGGGTGACCTTTTCGCTTAATTAGAAGCAGCTTTAACTGATCCTCTTCTTTGTTATAGCACATCAAAACAATATCAACTGTCAATGAAGGCTTTTCATACTCAGGATGATCCTGCTGGTGATACCACTTTAAGAACTCTACTTCACTGGCTATCTGCTCATAATATTGGCGTTCTTCTTTTTTAGAAGCAAAGTGAGACAAAAGCACTCATCCTTTCTATATTAATGGTAATAGTAATTTTTACTTTATTGTATCACGAAGAAGAATAAAAACAACTATAGGCAGAAAGTATTGAAAAAATAAAAGAAATTTGTTAGACTATGGTTAATGTTAAGAAAGGGAAAGGTATTCAGACTATGCGTATTACATCTACTATTCAATAATTTAATACAATTATTAAATTCTGTAGTGGATGAGTGTGCCTAAATAGTCATGACAAAATATCTTTCGTTATTCAAAGCCGGACCTAGGGTTTATTTTGGTTGGTTTTTGAGTGTTCGTTATATTTAGGTCAATAAGGCATCTTCTTCAGGATTGAAGGAGGTTTTTTTGTTATGTCAATAGAATTAAAAAATATAAAAATGTACTTTGGAGATAAGGATTTGTTTACAATCGACCATTTGGTAATTCCTGATGGAAGTAGAGTGGGAATTGTAGGAGACAACGGTTCAGGAAAAACAACACTCTTTTCTCTTATAAAAGGCGAAATTGAACCAAACCAAGGGCAAGTGTTCTGTAGTGACCAGACAGCGTCTATTGAACAGTTGATTGATACTGAAACAACAGATAGCGGCGGTGAACAGACAAAACGGCGAATACAAGAGGCGCTGAAATCACCTACCAATATTTTGCTTGCTGATGAGCCGACGAACCATTTAGATAAAAAAGGAATTGCCTTTTTAGAAAAGAAACTAAAGCGATATGCAGGAACACTGCTGGTTATCTCTCACAATCGTTCTTTTTTGAATAAGGTTGTTAATAAAATTTTAGCAATAGAAAATGGTAGAGTGAAGCTGTATGAAGGAAACTACGATACGTATTTCGCTCAGAAAAAAATTGAAGAGACAGAGCAACAGAGAGCATATGATAGCTATCAACAGGAAAGGCGGCGGTTAACTCAGTCAGTCGGTGTGGTGCAGGAAAAGAGCCGCCAGACTAGAAAAGCACCAAAGCGTATGGGAAATTCTGAGGCAAGACTTCATAAAATGGGAGATCAGAGAGCGAAAAAAAACTTAGATGATCGGGCAAAAATTATGGAAACTCGTTTAGCCAAGCTGGAAAAAGTAGATAAGCCAATTGAGAAAAAACAGCTGATTATTCCGTTTTCTCCTGCTCAGAAGCTGCATACAGCATATCCCTTGACCGCTGAGGGCTACAATTTGACAGCAGGAAATAAAGAACTTCTAAAAACAGCTGCTTTTCGTTTGGAAACAGGTTCTAAAACAGCTTTAATAGGAGTGAATGGTTCAGGAAAAACGACTCTGCTTAAAGAAATTCTCAATAGAGGACAAGGGATTACTTTTGCGAAAGGTGTTCGTATCGGTTATTTTAGTCAAACCTTTGAAACCTTGAACGAAGAAAAGACAATCTTTGAATCCGTAAGTGAGTCTTCTATGCATAGTGATCAGTCGGTTCGGGATTTACTGGCTCATATGCAATTCCTTGGAAATGCTGTGTTTAAAAAAATTGGTGTATTAAGCGGCGGTGAGCGAAGCAAAGTAGCAATCAGCAAGCTTTTGTTAAGCGATTATAATCTGCTGTTGCTGGATGAGCCAACCAACCATTTGGATATTTCTTCGATTGAGGTTTTAGAAGAAGCATTAAATGTATATCAAGGGACAATTCTCTTTGTTTCTCATGACGATACCTTTATCCGTAATGTAGCTACTGAAACCTGGCTGATTTCAGGGAAAGATATTCAGTCTGAGCAGGATCAAAACCGTTTGAGCGAATTAGAAGAGCAGGAGAAACAGCAAAAGCTGCTGCTGGAGAACCGTAAAACGGTGATAATTAGTAGACTGAGTTCGGCAGACGAGCTGGAAAAACGAAGGCTTGAAGAAGAATTTCAAGAGGTTTTAAAAAAATTAAAGAAAATGAACAGCTGATTTTAAAAGATTGATTTAGATCGATAAGTATAGAGGAGTATCCTCAATTGGATTTCCAAATAGGTATTCAAATCAACTAAATCTTGCGTTTTTATCAGATTAAGTAAGTAGTAGTTTTATCTGATAAAAATAATTTTTGAATAGCTGAGGTTATGACAAAAGTGTTCAGCTTCGAGAAATAAGAAGAATAATCCGAAAATAGTTTCTCATATTTTTGAGATTATTCGGCTTATTTCCGAGAAAGCTGCTTTTGGAATACCGTTTATTCGGTTTTAGGGATGTCAAAAGTCTGGGATTTTGTTTATGTCCCAGACTTTTTTTAGAATCCACCGCAATAGGTAAAATAGTAATCTTTAAGCAGGCTAAAAATATAATTGACAGAAAATCTAGAAAGTTATAAACTGACTATGTAGTCAGTTCGTGATAAGGGATAAAAGAGTGTAGAATTTTTATAGTTGTAAAATCGGTCATATCAAAGATTACCCAAGGAAACATTTGACTAGTATCTAGCTTCACGAGCCAGCTATTTTGGGAACACCGTTTATTCGGATTCTAGATAAGGCAGAGTTCAATCATTTAGTTATGTCCCACTGACTTTCTAATTGGAGGAAATATGAAAAGAGCAGAAAAAAAAGCAATGACTCGAAAGAAAATATTAGCTGCAGCTACTGTTTTATATGGTAAAAAGGGCTTTGTTGAGGTATCAATTGAAGAGATTAGCCGCCAGGCAGAAGTTGGCAAAGGAACGGTTTTTCTGCATTTTGTCAATCAGGACAGATTGATGGAAGAAGTGATTTCTCAACTACTAAAGGATTTTGATTATCAAATGCAGACCGGTATGATAGCCTCATTGGAGGACTATCTGTTTCTTCATCTATCTGTTTTAGAACAATATGAAGATTTATATGTTTATTTCATTACTCAACGGCTGCTGCTGAATCAAGAGGTTAGCTATTTGTATGTAAGTATTCAAGCTGCCTTTGCTCATCATTTTGAACGAGCAGTCAATGATACACTTAGCCTGCCGTTGGCGGTGCTTTTTACAAACTGGTTAGGGTTTATTCACTATTATCTGGAAAACCGTGATTTATTTGGTGGAAAAAATATCATAAAAAGAAATAAGGCCTATTGGATTGAACAATTTCTGACATTAGTTTACAAAGGAGGAATAAAAAAATGAAACATTGTATTGCCTGTGGCATGCCGATGCGAAATAAAGCAGACTTTGCCGCTTCCGATATGACAAAAGAGTATTGTGTCTATTGTGAAAAAGAAGATGGAACGATGAAAAATTTTTCTGAAATGGTAGCTGGGATGACTGATTTTATTGTTGCTACACAAGGTTTAGATCGAAAGGCTGCAGAGAAAGCCGCTGTCTATCAATTAGGACAGCTGCCGCATTGGCAGAGTAAGGAGGAACTGTGATGAAGCTGGAGGAAGCACAGGGAATTGGACCAGTAACTGTAGAAAAGCTCAGTCAGGTTGGCATTGATACATTGGAGGAACTGGAAGAGAAGGGGAGTATGGCGGCATTTCTCTTAGTACGGGAACAAGTAGATAAAGGCGCCTGTCTATCTTTTCTTTATGGGTTAGAAGGGGCGATTCAAAAAAAGAGAAGTAAAGAGCTCTCTAAAGAAACGAAGGAAGATTTACGTCTTTTTTATCATTCACTGGAGTAGCCAGCTTTTTGAGTCATTGAATGTAAATAAGTTGAGAGGCAGATTACTTCCGTCGCTGTTTGTCACTTATCTCAAATATTTGAAGCATAAACAAGCTTTGAAACATCGTTTATTCAACTTTCAGCATACTAAAAGTCTGGGAATATAGTTATATCTCAGGCTCCTTTTTTCTATAGGAAAGACTTAGTTAAAATAGCTGTTTCCTCCACACCGTAATCCCCATTTTCATAAAGAGCGGCGTACTCTTCCCGTAAAAAAGCAGACATTTTTTTCTCAGTTTTTTTAAAACCAGCCTTTCCATATGCTTTAAGTGCCCAAGTATTTTTAATTGAAGGGGCGATGATTATTTGTTTACTGCCGATTGTCTGATTCAGATAGTCACTAAGTACATTTAAGGCATCAACACCAAATCCTTTGCCGCAATTTACCTCACAATTCATCCAAATATCGAGTTCTGCAAGTGCTGGTTTTAAATGAAAAGTAGAGTAGCTAATATAGCCAATGGCTTCATCAGCATTTAGAATAAGAAAGCCCTGACCATCACTAGGTCTGGTTCCAGTAAAAAAATAGTCTTCATAATAAGCAGTGCAAAATTCTTCATAAGTCGGAATTTCTTTTTCTGGATAATCAGGTGGTCCGCTATGGAATTTCGTTGTTTCTGAATGAAAGCACCAGTCATATACTTTCGCCCTATCCGTCAGTGCAGCAGGGATTAAGCAAATTTTTTTACCCTGTAACATAGTCATTTCTCCTCCATAGTTAATCAGATAGTGCTTATTTGTAAATTTGAGTAGTCAGCATAATCTGCTATTTCATTATATCAAACAAAAAAGAAACTAAAATTAAAGTATAAACCAATTAATTTTTTGTTAGCAAGGGGAGTATAAAATTTTTATAGTTGTAAGCTAGGTGATATCAGGAAATAGTGAGAGAGCTGTCCAGGTAATGTCCAGCTTCTCCAGCAAGCTCTCTTCAACATTAAATCAAGTCGGCCGCCTCATGATAAGATAAAAGGCATTATGCGCTGGACTCACCATAATACGTCAAAATAGCTTTGGCGATAAACACAGTAATTCCAGTACCATATTGCGCTTCAGTTGCCTGATTTTGCTGAGAAGGATCTAGGTACCCCTTCGCCAGCTCTAAAAGTAAGCGTCTAGCATTTATCAGTTTGAAAAAATTTTTATAGTTTTCGGCCAGCTTTATGACAGCCTTTTCGGCCAAAGCTGAATTATTTGTATCCATCGCTAAAGAGAATTGAGCATAAATTTGGTTGATGGCTTCTTTTTGCTTTTGCAGCGACTGGGTACTCTCTGATCTTTGTAGGCTAGTCTCTAGAGCTTTTGATTTGCTGCCGTAAAGCTGAACAAAGCGGGAGCTTAATTGACCATCCTTTTTAAACTCCGCTAATAAAAAGCTGCGGTATTCTGTAAGACTGCCGAATTTACTGATAATTAATTTTTCATCAGTAACTTTTAGTGAATGAGTAATAAGTTTAGTAAAATCCTCCTCGTTAAATGCTTCGAAATCCATCGTCCTCACCCCTGCCATTACATCGGAAATTAGTTCAATAAGACCATTTAGCCGGTTTCTTTTAGCCTCCAATAGAATTTTTTGTGCAGCTAAGGCAGCGTCACTGTTAAAATCCGGATTGCTGAGGATTCTTTTAATCTCTGTTAATGGAATATCAAGTTCCTTAAAAAACATAATACGCTGCAGCTGTTGGACAGAACAATCATCATATAAGCGATAGCCGGCTTTCGAAAGCTTCACAGGCTTCAGCAGGTCAATTTCATCATAATAGCGCAGTGTACGAATACTTACCCCGGTTAATTCTGCTACTTCTTTGACAGTTTTCATTTATATTCCTCCTCACGAATCCAGCATAAGCCCTCACGCTGCGTCAGGGTCAATAACCTATCAGAAAAAATACTGAAATTCTCTTTTTATTGTGATTATATCATGAGGAATGCAAGCCTATAGCAAGCACTATATTTCTCGAGCTGCTCCAAGTATGAGTGTTTGTCAAAACCTCATGGACTTATTACTTGAGAGCTGAATGAACTCGTTCAGCTTTTCTAAACTGCATAACTTTTCTAGGATTATCCTCATATTTATTATAGAAGATGGACTGTTAAAACTACATAAAGAATAGTTTGGTAGTAGTCACAGGTCCATTACAGGTTTTGTCCATTATCGGGTGACAAAACTGTCTTTTCATTTCCTTGTGAATAGGATAGACAGCGTTTACAATGAAGTTGACAGCAAGAGCTGGTCACGAAAAAATTCGGCTGCGCAGCCAAAAAGAAATGCTTTTAAAAACTAAGGACTTTTCAAAATATGAGGAGGAAAAAGTCATGGAACAAACACAGGGGAATATGAAAGTGAAGATCCAGCAGTTCGGCAGCTTCTTAAGTGGAATGATTATGCCGAATATTGGAGCATTTATTGCGTGGGGAATTTTAACAGCTTTATTTATTCCGACCGGCTGGATGCCAAATGAACAGCTGAACGAGATTACTGGACCAACAATCAATTATTTATTACCAATTCTGATTGGATTTACCGGCGGACGGCTGGTTTATGATATTCGCGGTGGTGTCGTCGGCGCAATGGTAACGATGGGTGTAATTACAGGGGCGAACATTCCAATGTTCTTAGGAGCAATGATTGTTGGTCCGGCGGGTGCCTTTTGTATTAAAAAGTTTGATGAGCTGGTTGATGGAAAAATCAAACCGGGATTCGAAATGCTGGTCAACAACTTTTCTGCAGGTATTTTATCTTCTGTTTTAGCTATTCTAGCATTTTTAGTTGTTGGACCTGCTGTAGAAGGCTTGAACACTGCTTTGGCTTCCGGCGTTAGCTTTTTGATTGAGCATTCACTACTGCCTGTAGCAAGCGTATTTATTGAACCGGCTAAGGTTTTGTTTTTAAATAATGCCATCAATCACGGAGTAATCAGCCCAATCGCTATTGAACAGGCTGCGGAGACAGGTAAATCACTGTTGTTCCTGCTGGAAGCAAATCCTGGACCAGGGCTAGGAATTTTATTGGCTTATACATTGTTTGGTAAAGGCTCTGCAAGACAGACAGCACCAGGTGCGATTATCATTCATTTCCTTGGAGGGATTCATGAGATTTATTTCCCTTATATCTTAATGAAGCCTGCACTAATTTTATCAGCAATTGCCGGCGGTATGACAGGTGTTTTAACCTTATCAATTTTCAATTCAGGACTAGTAGCTCCTGCTTCACCGGGAAGTATCTTTGCTATTTTGGCAATGACGCCTCGTGATGGCTACTTAGGAGTAATTCTAGCGATTGCAGCAGCAACTGCTGTATCATTCGGAATTTCCAGTTTAATTTTAAAAACGTCAAAAGAGTCTGCTGAAGACTTAGAAACAGCAACGGAAAAAGTAAGTGCTCTGAAAGGAAAACAAATAGTTACTCAGAACATTACTGCGAAAGAAGAAGCTGCGGACCACGGGGCTGCTTTGACTAATGTACAAAAAATTATTTTTGCTTGCGACGCAGGCATGGGATCGAGCGCAATGGGGGCTTCAGTATTAAGAAATAAGGTGAAGAAAGCCGGGCTTTCCATTGAGGTAGTGAATTCTGCGATTGCTCAGCTGCCGACGGATGCCGATATTGTTGTTACACATAAGGATTTGACATCGAGAGCAATGGAGAAATTGCCTAACGCTTATCATGTTTCAGTTGAAAATTTCTTAAATGGTGATCAATACGACCAGCTGGTAGAAAAGCTTATCGGACAAGGGTAGCAGCCTGATTCAGTTAGTCTCAAGAAAAAAAGGAGGAAGCAGCTATGTATCTTTCAGCAAGAGCTCGACTTATTTTGGAGCAATTTCTTAATCATGCGCTCCCAGTGTCTCTTAAGCAGCTGGCTCGAGAACTGAACGTCAGCGAGCGCACTGTTCGCCGTGATATGAAAGAGGTGGAGGATACACTGCACTCCTATGACTTACAGTTAAATAAAGAAAATGGCCTGATGAGAATAGATGGCACAGAAAAGGCAATTCAAAATTTTCGTTGGTATCTGATGGATCTTTCCTATAACGAATACAGTCCGGAGGAGCGTCAGCTAAGAATTTTAAAAGCACTTGTGCAGGAAGAAGATGTTGTTAAGCTGGTAGGTTTAGCGAATGATTTAAACGTAACAGTTTCGACAGTAAGCGGCGATTTGACTAAAATTGAAGAGCAGCTTCCAGCTGGAGTGGTTATCGAACGAAAACGAGGCTCTGGAGTATCCTTGAAGGCTGGAGAAATTGAGCGGCGCCATCTAATGAGTGGAATCGTTGGTGATCAGTTTCCTAATTACCAGCTGCTTAAATATTTTCAGGAAAAGGAAAAAAGTGAGACAACATCGGTTTGGATCGAAGAACGTCTGCTCAATCTGTTGGATGAACAGGTTTTAAAGAAAGTAGAAGCACGAATCCGCAGCTGGCGGGAAAACGAACTGCCGGAAATCAGTGATGAAGCTTATATGAATTTAATCGTTCATCTGGCGATTGCAGCAGAACGTATTATTAATGGCAGCTTTGTCAAGGATAGCCAAGCTGCGGAGCTAACCGGCACAGCGGAATATGAGACAGCAGCCCGGCTGCTGGGAGAGATTTTAGAAATCGACAAAGAAGTTGTACCAGAAGGGGAAGCCGTTTATGCGGCAATGTATTTGCGGGGACTGAAGAGCAGCAAAGCAGATCAAAAGCTTATTGAAAATGAAGATATTCAAGTAATGTTATTTGCCAAAGAGCTGATTGCCGGAGTTGAGGCAGAGCTGGATAAACAGCTGCCCCAGGAGCAGCTGTTTAAAGGACTGATTTCTCATTTAAAACCAACTATAAGAAGATTACAGCAGCATATGCGAATATATAATCCCTTAATACATTCAATCAAGCAGGACTACCCTGAGCTTTTTCAAATTATTCGCCGAGTGTTTGATCAGCTGTATCAGGGAGAAATAGCTCCAGATGAAGAAATCGGCTATCTAGTTTTACATTTTGGCGCAGTTCTGCTGCAGATGGAAAGTGAGAACCTGTTTTCAGGACTAGTTGTTTGCGCCAGCGGGATTGGGACTTCAAGAATGCTGGTAACACGCTTAAAGCAAAAGATTCCTCAATTGAAAGAGCTTCAGACGGTTTCACTATTTGAACTGACAAGAAAACGGCGTGAAAAAGAGGTAGATATCATTATCTCCACAATTGACTTGGGAAAGGTAGATTTTGATTATTTCCTTGTTTCACCGATTTTGTCAGAACAGGAAATCACACAAATTGATTTATATCTGAAAAGTATTCGTCATGAACCAGAGAAGCGAGCTGCTAAAGATATGACAGCCTCTCAAATCACTATAGCGGAAGCTGTTGACCTGCTTGAAGAACGGCAGCTTTACCACGAGGTTGTCCTTTCAATGTTAAAGAATTTCAACTATGGTTCTTTGGAGGGACAATTGGGAAACACGGAAGATATACTACGGGCAGTATGCACACAGCTTCTGGAAAAAGATCCAACAATAAATGTCGAACTGTTGATTGGACTGCTGATGAAGGAAAATTGGAGCGGATTTGGGATTCCTAACACTAGGATTGCAATGTTTCATGGACGTGATGAAATGATTCGACAGCCCTTTTTTCAAGTCTTTCAGCTTTCTGAGTCGCTAACAGTAAAAGGAATGGATCAGTCTGACATGCAGGTGAATAAGCTGATTCTGCTTTTAGCTCCGGAAAAGTATTCTCAGCAAGGACTAAAAGTTATGAGCTACATTAGCACGTTATTTGTGGATGATCCTCAGCTTGTTGAGGTTTTGGAAGGGAAAGAAGAGAAAGAGATATCCAACTATTTTGTTCAGAAGTTAATGGACTTTTTAACACTAAGGACAGAAGAATAAATAGTCATTTGGAGGTAAGAAATAGATGAAATTAAGAGAGCAAGACGTACAGTTAAATCAAACATTTGAAAATAAAATAGAAGCAATCACTGCAGCCGGCAAATTATTAGAAGAAAGAGGTTACGTAACAGAGGCCTACATACCAAAAATGATTGAGAGAGACGAGATGACCTCAACATTTATTGGAAATATGGTTGCTATCCCCCATGGAACAGAGGATAGCAAAAATGATATTTTGCAATCAGGAATTGTTGTGATGCAGGTGCCTGAAGGCGTAGAATTTGATAGCCATCCAGTTAAGCTAATCATAGGTATAGCAGGAGCGGAGAATGAACATTTGGAGCTGCTATCAGAAATTGCAATGGTTTGCTCTGAAATGGAGAATGTCGAAAAACTAATTAATGCCCAAAGTGAAGAAACGATTATTTCGCTTTTTGAAGGTGGTGTAGCAGTATGAAAAAGGCTGTCCACTTTGGTGCAGGAAATATTGGACGCGGCTTCATCGGCTGGCTGCTGTCGAATGCCGGCTATAACGTTATCTTTGCAGATGTGAACCAGCAGATTGTAGACGCAATTAATGATAAAAGAGAATATCGGGTGATTCTGGCAAACGAACAGCAGGAGAGCTTTCTAATTGAACACGTTTCGGCTCTAAGCAGTATTTCTGATGAAACACAGCTGATTCGTGAGATTGCTGCAGCAGAAATTTTAACGACGGCAGTTGGTCCGACAATTTTACCACGATTGGCTGATACGATTGCTAAGGGGATTCGCTTAAGGAGTGTGGCAGAAAAGCCGCTTACTGTGATTGCATGTGAAAATATGATTGGCGGTTCAGCTCTACTAAAGGCTGAGGTATATAAGAAGCTGTCAAAAGAAGAGCAGCGGTACGCAGATGAATTTGTGGCATTTCCTAACTCAGCAGTAGACCGCATTGTACCAGATCAGCAGCATGATGATTTATTAACTGTGACAGTTGAACCTTTTTATGAATGGGTGGTGGAGGAGCTTCCCAACACGGCATCTGCACCTAAAATAGCTGGGATGACATATGTTCCAGATTTAACGCCTTATATTGAAAGAAAGCTGTTCACCGTGAACACGGGGCATGCAGTAACTGCTTATTTTGGCTATATTAAAAACATTGATTCTATTGAGGACGCCATCCATAATGAAAAAGTACTATTTATTGTTCGAAGTGCATTAGAGGAAACCGGAGCCTTACTGGAAAAGAAATTCCAGTTTTCTCACAAAGATCATCAAGAGTATATTGATAAAATAATTGACCGTTTTAAAAACCCATATGTATCTGATTATGTTACACGGGTTGGACGTTCGCCAATCAGAAAAATTGGCGAAAATGACCGCTTTATTCAGCCGGCCCGCCAATTTGTAGAAGCCTTTAATGAAACGCCAAAAGCATTAGCGATAGCAATTGCTGCTGCTTTGAAGTTTGAGAATCCTTCAGATGAGGAAGCCTGCGCATTACAGCAGGCTATCGAAGAAAGCGGACTTGATGCTACAATCGAACAATACACGGGGTTGAAGCCCTATACTAAGCTGTTTGAGAAGGTTAGAGACTCTTATCATGAATTAGTGTAGTTGAATAAAATAAAGAAGATGTTAAGAAAAAGATGAGCCGGGTAAAAATTGGAAAAGCAATTTTTACTTGGCTCTTTTTATTTGGAGAATCTGATTTGTACTGACCCCATAAATGGGAAGGTTTTCTGTTAGTTAGCCGTATGCTTTCAAAAAATGGATAGGCGGATTCAAATATGGTGGAAAGCTATTCTTGTGGTAAAATAAGAACAAAAAAGGAGGAAACTCATGCCTAGTACAGCTGCTATAGAAGCAAGTAAAAAGATGATGGAAAGCAAAGATCTAGACGAGATTTTGTACACCCCTCTGGAGGAACAGCGGAAACAATGGGAGGATTCCTGTAAGAATGTGGAGCTGCCGGAAGGTATGAGAGCAGTTCCGGAAATAATTGTCGGATTAGAGACGGAGTGGCTGATTCCAAAAGATACACAGGAAAATCAAGTCATTGTATATTTTCACGGGGGAGGCCTAAACCAGGGCTCTATTATTACCCATCGTAAGCTGGGGACGTATGTTGCCGTACATACCAATCGAAAGGTATTGCTTTTTAACTATCCGCTAGCGCCTGAGCATCCTTATCCGGCAGCAGTGGAGGCGTCAGGGAAGCTCTATCAGGGATTATTGGAAAAAGGCTATTTACCGCAAAACATCATTTTTGGCAGCGATTCTTCGGGGAGTACTTTGTCATTAGCAACGATGCTGCGCCTAAAAACCCAAAAGGCAGAATTGCCAAAAGCCTCCTTTCATTTTTCACCGATGATTGACTATAGCTTATCTGGCAAATCTATCGATGAGAATAAAGAAAAAGATCCTCAGCTTTTTAAAGAGGATTTGGAGTTGACTGCGGATTATTACTGCAGCTCAGAGCTGCGTAAAGCATCAGATGTGTCGCCGTTATTTGGTACCTTTGAAGGTTTCCCGCCAATATTGATCCACGTGGGAAGTGATGAGCTGTTATGGAGTGATGGTGAACGTCTTGCTGAAAAAATGAAAGCAGCCGGCGTTCAGACAGAATATAAGAAGTGGGAAGGACTTTGGCATGTTTTTCAGTCAAAAGCTGCCACTGTTCCAGAAGCAAAGTCATCATTAGTGGAAATGGCTGATTTTCTTAATCATATAATCTAAAAAAAGACCTGTTCCTTTTAAAAAAGAGGTACAGGTCTTTTTGCTTATTGTGTTAGTTCTAAAAGCTTGTTCTTCAAGTCTTCTTCCATATTGCCTAATTCGATTTCAGCAGCACGGCGTTTTTCTTTTCCTTCCTGCTGAATACGAAGTGTTTCCTGAATTGTTTCAACCAGATCATTTTGAGTTTTCTGTAGTGTTTCGATATCCACAATCCCCCGTTCGTTTTCTTTGGCAGTTTCAATAGCAGAAATCTTCAGCATCTCAGAGTTTTTCTTCAATAGGTCATTGGTTGTTTCAGAGACCTGACGCTGAGCAGTTACTGCATCCTTTTGACGAAGCAAGGTCAGTGCAATAACTACTTGGTTTTTCCATAATGGAATCGCAGTATTAATGGATGCTTGAATTTTTTCAGCGAGTGCTTGATTTGTATTTTGAATCAAGCGGATTTGAGGTGCCTGCTGAATTGTGATCTGCCGAGCTAAGCGCAAATCATGGGTTCTCTTGTCCAGACGGTCAAGAAACTGTGTATAGTCATTAGCAATTTGCACGTCCATCTGATCGCCGGTTTCTTCCGCTTTTTTCATCGCTTCCGGAATTGTTTTTAAGTTTAGTTCCTCAATTTTCAATTCTCCGGCAGCAATGTAGATATTTAAGGCATCAAAATAGTCTTTGTTCTTGTTGTAAAGCTGTTCCAGCATTAGATTATCTTTCAAAAGACCTTCCTTTTCACGGTCTAGCTTGACAGCAATCTTATCAATCTGTGCACCAATTTTTTGATATTTTGCAGTGATTTCAAAAATTGACTGTTTTACCTTGCCAAACATTTTTTGAAAAATATTTCCTTCTCCAGCACGAAGCTCATCAGGGTTTGCTTCATTCAGACGGTACATTAAATCCGTCAGAGAATCGCCAATCGGACCGATGTCTTGAGCCTGTACATGATTCAGCATAGACTGAGAGAATTCGCTAAGCTTGTTTTGAGCATTAGAGCCGTAAGTGATTACAGCCTGTGAATCCTGAATATCAATTTTTGAAGCCAGTTCTTGAGCCTGACGCTTCCGATCTTCCGGCAGCTTATCAACCAAACGGACTGCCGCCTGCTGGTCACGCAGTGCCGATATCTCATTTTGCTGCGTAGTTGTTAATGTATCGATTGGTGTAGAGAACGGATTATTTAATAAATCATCTAATGCGTTGTCTACGGATACGGTTTCTTTTTGTTTATTATCCATCCATATAACCTCCTGTGTAAGTAGCTATTTATTCGCTACCATTATTATCTCTTTTCAAACTGTTTTTAGCAATCGAAATCTCAACATCTAAATCTTCCAAATCTTCAGCTACAAACTGTTCATAATCCTTTTTAATCAGCTTGGACACTTGGTCGATAATCTGAGCACTCTCCTCTAGTTTTTCATACGCCTGTTTACTCTTGATTTCGTGACTGTCAATTTCCAAATACTTGTCAGTCAGGTCTACTAGATTCGGCAAATGAGTATAGAGAAAATGATTGGCAGAATGAAGCTTAGTTGGATTTTTTACCAATTCCTTGAACATAGCTTTTGCTACCCGCAAGGTATCATTCCGCAAATCGATTGCTTTTAGTTTTGTTGAACGGTTGATGTTTTCCTGAAGCTTTTCAACTTGACGTTTGGTTGTGTTCATGGTGTCGCGGAAAAACATGATTTCGTTGTCGCTCATTCCTAGCTGTTCATAGTGCTCTTCTTTTGCTTTTGTCAGATTCGGCAGTGCCGGCGCAGCTTTATCTTTTTTACGTCCGACAAAAAGAGTTATGAGGATAGCTGCTACTAAAAGAAACGCAATCAATTCGATATTGATATAGGTGAAGTTGACAAGAACAGCAGCTAAAACTATATAAGCGATTATTTGTAAAATTTTTCTTCCAATCATATGAATACCCTCCATTTTCTAATCAAAAGATTTCTCTCTTGCTACATAAGTCATTTTAACACAATCCCTATTAGAAAAAATATCCGTCCTAAGGTTGATTTTGATATTTACAAAAAACATAAGAAACAGCGAAAAAAGTTTATTATTATGGAAAATATGGTATTTTTTAAGAAAGTTGTAAATCTGGGCGGTATCATCTAAAATAATGAAGAGCTCGTCCACAGCAGCAGAATATGCTGAACTACTGAAAGCAGGGTGAAAACATGTTGAATTATGAGGATTTTGAAGAAAAAACAATAACGAGACAGGAGATATTTAAAGGTCATATTATAGAAGTTGTTGTTGATGATGTCCGTTTACCAGATGGATCAACAGGAAAAAGAGAACTGGTTTTTCATCCGGGCGGTGTAGCAGTCATTCCAATTACAGCTGATAATAAAATGGTTATGGTTAAACAATTCCGCAAGCCTCTGGAAAAAGTTATTTTAGAAATTCCAGCCGGAAAGATTGACCCGGGTGAACAAAATCATCCTATAGAAACAGCCAAACGGGAGCTTGAAGAAGAAACGGCTTATCGAGCAGAAAAACTGATTCCAATAACAGGAATGTATGTATCTCCGGGCTTCGCTGACGAGATTCTTCATATTTTCTATGCAGAAAATCTTGAAAAGGTGGAAAATCCGCTGCCTCAGGATGAGGATGAAGTGATTGAATTGTACGAGCTGACTTTAGAAGAAGCAAAACAAGAGGTTGCCAATGGCTTGATTTGTGATGCCAAGACATTGTTTGCTGTTCAATATTGGGAATTAATGGAATTAAAGAAAAATGCTAAGGAGGCACACTGATGGGAAAAGGTCCGTTAATTACTCGGACAGAGCTGCGTAAGCGCAAGGCAGCTGCTGAAGCTGAGCTGGAGCAGCGCCAGGAGCGTGCTGAACAAGAGTATCAGGAAAAGGAAAAAGAAATTTCTGATTTTTATAGAAAAGAACGGAAAAAAAGTCAGGAGATCGTTAAGACGCGTTCAGGAGAACAAAACAAAATTAGACAGCGAAGTACAACACTGACGAAGGCAATTATTATTGTTGCTGTACTTTTAGTGATTGTTATGCTGATTGTATTGAATTTGTAGAAATGAGGAATAATAAATGAAAATCGGTATTATTGGTGCGATGGATCAGGAAATTGAAGAACTGAAAAAAGTATTAGTAGAAAAGAAATCATGGGAACGGGCGGGTGCGGTTTTTGTTTCAGGTTCACTTGGCAATCACGAGGTAATCGTTGTGCGTTCAGGTATCGGCAAGGTCTTGTCTACTGTAACTACGGTGCTGCTTATTCAGGAGTATGGTGTTAACATGGTTATCAATACAGGCTCTGCCGGGGGAATTGGCGCAGGCTTGGCTGTAGGGGATATTGTTATTGCAGATAAACTGGCATATTTTGATGTTGATGTTACAGGCTTTGGCTATGAAAAAGGACAGCTGCCGGGAATGCCGTTATATTATGAGTGCAGCACGTATTTAAAAGCCGAAATGAAAAAAGCAGTTGAAAAGATTGGCTTACCTGTACAGCATGGACTAATCGTAACTGGGGATTCCTTTGTAAATGGAAGGGAAAAAACCGCTGGGATACTTAAGGATTTTCCAGAAGCCTTGGCTTGTGAAATGGAAGGGGCAGCTATTGCTCAAGCGGCAGCTCAGTTCAATATTCCCTTTTTAGTCGTTCGTGCAATTAGCGATACGGCTGACCATGAAGCTACACAGTCCTTCGATGAGTTTATTATAGAAGCTGGAAAGAAATCTGCTGAGATGGTTATCCAGTTTGTTAGACATTTGGTATAAAAACAGGTAATGGCTGGGACACTAATGAAACAAAGGAGTGAAGAGAATGAAAGCATTAATTTCTATCGATTACACTAATGATTTTGTTGCTGCTGATGGTGCTTTGACAACAGGAGAACCAGGACAGGCGATTGAGGAAGCTTTAGTAGAGATTACCAGAACCTTTACAGAGAACGGCGACTTCGTCATATATGGTATAGACAGACATGACAAGGATGACGCTTATCATCCGGAAAGTAAGCTGTTTCCCCCACATAATCTTGCAGGGACAAAGGGCCGGGAGTTATTTGGCGGCTTAAAACCACTATACGAAGAAACAAAAAATCAGGAGAACGTTTATTGGATTGATAAACGGCACTATTCCGCTTTTAGTGGTACAGATTTGGATATTCGGCTGCGGGAACGCCAAATCACGGAAATACATTTGACAGGAGTCTGTACGGATATTTGTGTTTTGCATACAGCTGTAGATGCTTATAATCTAGGCTATCAACTGGTGATTCATAAATCTGCTGTAGCAAGCTTTGATCAGGCTGGGCACGAATGGGCATTGCGGCATTTTGCTAATACATTAGGCGCGGAAATTGTCGACTAAAGATAAAGAAGTCTTAGGTACTGAAGGTCAGAAGAGGGAGTGGGACATAAATGAAGCATCCGCTCTTGCTGCTCCTGAAAGACAAAAAGACGGTGCTCAAAAAGCTGCATTTTCTAAAGAAGAATGTGAGCCTGCGGTTGCTCGTCGCAATTAAGTGCCAGTATAGATTGTCTCACCGTTTATTCGGATTTCCACATACTAAAAGAGACTGGGACATAATCCACTCTCAAAAAGAAAACAAGCTCGATTTTGATGATGAATGTCAAAATCGGACTTGTTTTTTCTTCTTCCCTTCTCTTTCTCTCCATATATTTCCCTAATTTTCTTAGATTTAGTGCCATGAGAGCCAAACCAACATCAATCTTCGCTCCTTGTTTCCCACGTAAATGGAAACGATGGAACGCCAAATGAGCCTTTAGATGCCCAAACACTGGTTCTACATCGATTTTCCGTTGTCGATAAATCGAACCTGTTTTTTCATCTGAAAGCTTCTTCTTGCATTCTG
>NZ_JBNEQE010000021.1:0-65441 GCF_049894025.1 Enterococcus sp. LJL51 | reverse complement strand
CAGAATGCAAGAAGAAGCTTTCAGATGAAAAAACAGGTTCGATTTATCGACAACGGAAAATCGATGTAGAACCAGTGTTTGGGCATCTAAAGGCTCATTTGGCGTTCCATCGTTTCCATTTACGTGGAAAACAAGGAGCGAAGATTGATGTTGGTTTGGCTCTCATGGCACTAAATCTAAGAAAATTAGGAAAATATATGGAGAGAAAGAGAAGGGAAGAAGAAAAAACAAGCCCGATTTTGACATTCATCATCAAAATCGAGCTTGTTTTCTTTTTGAGAGTGGATTATGTCCCAGTCTCCTTTAAATTATGAATCAAGCGGCTGATTACCATTTTGCCTGTAGAATTCTATAGCTGCTTTTCGTGTCTATTCCCGGCAGTTTTAGCAGATAAGTTGTACGGCTGGTATTTAGGTGTTTTGAATAATGCTCCTCGTGCGTATGAAGCTCCTGATAATCGGCATAGTTTTCTTGAGGAAGAGATTCTACTGCAATCCCCGGAAGCTCCATGTAGTAGGAGTAGCATTTTTGACCATCGTTCAGCTGCTGCTTTATCCCGCAGAAAAAAAGATAGCTTAGAGAGAGATTTCTTTTTAGCAGTTCTTTTCGGAAGTACATACTCGCTGCGACCCATTCACTGCCATAGTCAAAAACGGCTGTATCATTTTTACAAGAGACTTCTAAAGTTGAGAAAAAAGCAGGCTGACTAGTTGTCATTTGTGTTTCAAATAGGATGCTTGTGATTCGTTTGATTCGAGCGATTTTGTCTTCTTCTTTCTGGATGTAGCCGGCTATTTTTTTGATCGTTTGTTTGCTAATCTGATTTTCTGCAATAAATTCGGCGATATCCTGCAAGGTTAAACCGAGATATTGAAGGGTCTGGATTAAAAAAATAGTCTGCTTCTGGTCAATTGTGTAATACCGGTAGTTGTTTTCCGGATTAATATAGACAGGAGCAACTAAATTTAAATTGCTATAGTATCGTAGTCTTTGAATCGATATACCGCAAAGTTCAGCCATTTTTCCAATAGAAAGCAAGTCTTCCATTTTTATATCCTCCTCTTGACTCTATAGTAGCTATAGACATTATTATAAAGGAAAAATAAAGAAAGAAGGCGTAGAAATAATGAAAATTATTGTAGAAAAAGACTATGAGGGAATGAGCAGCAGAGTTTCAGAGAAATTAATAGAAGCAATTTATGGCGGCAGCTTTCAGAATATTTCTGTCACAGCTGGCAGCAGTCCAATTCGAGCGTATGAAATTGCCTCAGCTCACATTCGTAATCATGAGATTAATCCTCAAATCACTTTTTTCAACTTTGATGAAATTCCATTTAAAAAGAGCGGTGGTGATGGTGTGACAATTACTAACTTAAAGAAGAGCTTTTTTGAGAAAGCCGGAATTGCAGATGAACAGCTTCACAAGCTGACAATGGAGAACTATCAGACGCACGATGCATATCTTGAAAGTATCGGCGGTATTGACATTGTTTTTCTGGGAATTGGTGCTGATGGTCATTTTTGCGGAAATCTGCCGAATACCACAAAATTCGGTGATCAGACAAGTTTTGTATCAATTGACGCAAGACCAGATATGAAAGATATTCTATTAGGCGAGGTTGAAGGAGCTGCTGAAGAGCTGCCGGAAGGATATGTAACGATGGGACCGCGAAGCATTATGAATATTCCGGAAGTTATCATGATGGCTTCTGGGAAAGGAAAAGCAGCAATCATTAAAAAAGCTTTTTTTGGTAGTGTAACAGAAGCGGTGCCGTCCTCTGTTTTCCAACTGCATCCGAACTTTACCTTGATTTTAGATAAAGAGGCCGCTCAGGAGATTGCTGAATTCATTTGATGTAAAAGCAGCTGCGGCACTATTTCTAGGAATCTAACAAGCATCAGATTACTAAAAGCTTGTTTACGGTTCTCACAATGTTGTGATTCCCGAAGCAAGGAAATACTGAAATACCGTTTATTCGGTTTTAGGGGACTGAGACAAATTTATGTCGCGTCCCCTTCTCTTTGTATTCCAAAGCTAACCTAAAGTTTCCAGTATTTTTTTCCATCGTTGGTTCGACCGAGAAAGCCGTATTGAATAAGGTACCTGCGAATGGCAACATAGTCGTCAAAAACTTCGCTGATCATCTGGTTGATTTCTTTTTCTGAATAGGTTCTATTTTCTGCAAATGATTCTGCCAGGTACTGCAGCAGAACGATTTTGCTTTTTTCTTTGCTTGGAATTCGATTCGCTCTGCCGTTGTCATCTAAGAAGGACGCCAATGTCTTTTCCCGATACTCCTCACTAATCATAAAGCGGTCATCATAGGTTGCGATGCTAACTTCCTCTGCCGTCATTTTTTTATTCACCCTTTCCAGTAATTCAATTGCCGACAAGAGATATAATGCCTGTCGTTTTTTTTCTCTCAGCTTGAACCGATGATTTCTAATAGTAGATGGACTAATTTCCAACTGTTCGGCAATTTCGCCATCAGTTAGATCGATGCTCAAAAGGCTCATAAGATTCTTTTGTGTGCCAGAAATGCCAGAGACAGTTGTGGGTAGCGCCAGCAGCGCCTTTAATGGTCCGCCATGCTTTTTGTGAAGGTGGTCGTTAACGGCGTAAATGCTGTTGTACAAGTGCTGGTCGATTGGATAAATCTCCTCTTTATTAAATGCAGCTCCACAGTAAAGACAGATGTAGTCTGACTCTTCTTCAAAAAAACCATTGATGATAATTTCTTCATTCAATTTCTGATTCTTGCCCATAGTAATTTCTCCCTGTTCTATTTGTTTATAATGCTATTTTAAGATTAATTTCCGATTTTGTCTATTTATTTATAGACAAAAATAGATTGTGTTGTTTTTTGCGAGTGCGGTTTATAATAGATAGATTCATAATGAAGTAACAGTTCGGCTATTTAAACAGCAGCAGGACGAAATAGAGGAGTGTCCGGGAAAAGCATAAAGAGCGGTTGGCAGTCGTATGGAAAACAGGGGATAATGAAGCTTATTATTTGAAGTGAAAATAGAGAAATACATTCATTTAACAGCTGTTCAAATTATAGTGTTTCACGGATTTTTTTGACAGGCTAGTGACAGGAGCCTATAAATAATCTAAAATAATAGTTATACAACTTTTTCACAAGAGAAGTTTTTACATGATGAAAGGTGTCAAAGAATAAAAGAATCAGAGAAATGTCTATCAATAAGAGGATGAATAATAAAAAAGAAAGGTGTGTTAGTTTATGGATGAGTTTACATTTGGTGCACCACAGGAAGAGACGAAGGAAATTGAGCAGCTGCTTGAGATAGAGATTAAACAGCCGGAAATTCAATTGACCGAAGCTCAGGTTGAAGCAATCGATAAATTAAAAGATCAGATTGATATTAATAACGTGATGGGTGTAATGACCTATGGAGCGAAGGAACAATCTCGTTTATCTGAGTTTTCAGATCAGGCGCTGGATAAGGTTAAAAGTCATGAATTAGGCGATGTTGGTAAAATCATTAATGAGCTGGTCATAGAGCTGGAAAGCTTTGATCCGGATGAAAACGACGGATTTTTGACAAAACTGTTTAAGCGGGGCAAAAATAAAATCGAAACAATGATGATTCGATTTGAAGATGTCAACGCGAATGTTTCCCGAATTTTAAATAATTTAGAAGGTCATTACTTAACAATAACGAATGATATCCTGACATTGGAAGAAATGTCTGAGGCCAACAAGCTGTTTTATCAGAATTTATCAGTCTATGTGGCTGCTGGACAAGCGAAAATTATTGAGCTTAAAGGAACAACTTTGCCGGAGCTTCAGAATAAAGCGGCTGGGCAAAATCAGGAAGACCTGAACAATCTCTCTGAGTTTTCCGATAAATTGACTCAATTTGAAAAAAAGGTTCATGATTTAGATATGACAAAGATGATTAGCCAACAGCTGGCGACTCAAATTCGCGTGATTCAGAACGCAAACAAAGCAATGGCTTATAAAATTCAGTCGACAATGACAAATACAATTCCAATGTGGAAGCAGCAAATGACCATTGCGCTTTCAGCTCAGCATACACTGTCCGCAATTGAAGCAGACAATGCCGTTTCTGATATTACAAATGAACTGTTTAAGAAAAATGCGGAGAAAATTCACCATGTCTCTACGCAGGCTGCAGAATCTTCGGAGAAGAGCATTGTGGATATTGAAACTTTAAATGAAGTGAATACACAGACTATCGCTGCATTGAAGGATATTCAAGTGATTCGTGAAAAAGGAGCAGCGAATAGAAAGCATGCTCAGGAGGAAATGCTGCGTATGCGCACAGAGCTCGCCAATGCACTAATTGATGTAACGAAATGAGGTAGAACGGAATGACACAGAAGAGAATACGATTCCTTTTAATAGGAACAGGGGCGATTGGGGCACTGGTCTGGATTGCTGTTCGAGTCCTTTTATTGGATTTTGATGCTGCGGTTATCAGCTATGGTTCAAAAACCGTTCGAACATTCAATACCATTGCCACAGCCGGTCTGATTGTTGCTGCACTGGCCGTAGCCGGTCTGATTATTGTGGTGTTTTCGCAAAAGAAAGAAGCAGCTCTGAAAGCTGGCGGAAAGCCAGCTAAAAAAGCCGATCAGCACTATGACGGCAAAGATATCGTAAGCAAACTGGATAAGCTCTATGAGACACACACGGTTTATCAAAAGGATATTGTTGAAGCTAAGAAAATGATTGATCAAATTGACGGCTGTATCGAGGATTTACTAGAGCTGCAGGCGGATAATGAATTTGAAATATTAGATAAAATCGAGTATTCCATGCGTCAGGCCAAAATGCAGATATTACAGAATACCAAAAGCATTGTTAACCGAATCACCATTGAGGGCGATCCTCAGGAAATTACCAAGCGTTTGAATACAAATTCGGAAATTCTAAAACAAGTAAGAGGGTTATTACACGAAACCGTAAATTATCTGGATTCTAAATCTCCATCAACTAGAGGGGATTTAGACAGTATGACCAAGGCATTGCAGTCGCTAAACAACACAATCGAATAACTAAGAAGGAGCTTTTACTATGAAAATCAGGGGAATAAAGAGGCTTGTTGTGGGGAGCATCATCCTGACAGCCCTCTTTTCAGGATGTACAACAGGGAACGACGGGAAAATCGACAGCGGATCTGGAGATATCAAAAATCTTTCGAAAGCCGATGCTCAGTCAGAGCTGAAAAGCTACGTGAAGAAAATCGACGCCTCAACGGCAGAACTGAAACGGGATATTGATACAAGCTCAATGAACGAAAAGGAAGAGCTTCCGCCAATTGATAAAACGTATCCTTTGACTGTAGAAGGGAAAAACCAGATCAATGCAGAAATTTTTGTCAGTCCGGAAAAAGCCGGCAGCGGGAAAGACGGTCTGTTTGTTGAACTGGCTGAGGAGTTTAACAAGAAGAATAGTATGATTGACGGAAAGACTGTTTCAGTTTCTATCCGTTCGATGGCTTCTGGTACTGGGCTGGATTATATCGCTTCTGAAAACTACGTCCCGGACGGCTATACACCATCGAATCTTTTGTGGGGGAAGATGCTGGAATCAAATGGGACAGCTTTGACAACAGTGGCAGATAGAACCATTGGAAATACGGGTGGTTTGCTAATGAAGGAAGCTACTTACGATGAAATCGTCAAGAAATATGGAGAGGTTAATATTGAATCGTTGGTGAAAGCTGTAACGGATGATGGCATGCTGTTAGGCTATACAAACCCATATACCTCTTCAACAGGTCTTAGTCTATTGACTCAGCTGATGAATCAATTTGATGCGAATAATCCATTAAGCGATCAGGCTGTTTCTTCTCTACAGGCATTTCAAAAGGATTTACCGTCCACATTATTTAATACACTTCAATTAAGAGAAGTAGCGAAAAATGGTTCAGTGGATATCATGTCGATTAGTTATCAAACATATATCAATACACCGGAATTTAAGCAGTATAAGTACGTGCCGCTGGGGATTCGGCAAGATTCACCGATGTATACGATGAATACAGCTTCTGAAGAAAAGAAACAGGTAGTTGCTGAATTTACAAAATATGTTCAAGAAGCTGAAAACCAGGAAAAAGCCTCTTCTTATGGCTTTAATCAGCTGGATGATTATCAGCTGGAAATCGATAATATCGACGGGGCAATTGTTTCCTCAATTCAAAAGCTTTGGAAAGAAAATAAAAATGGCGGAAAACCTATTATTGCTGTGTTCGTTGCAGATGTTTCCGGCTCTATGGATGGCGCGCCGATTAACTCATTAAGACAATCTTTACTAAACAGCAGCAAATATATTGGTGATGATTCTTACATTGGCTTAGTTTCATACAGTTCAACAGTCACTGTGGAGCTGCCAATTGAGCGGATGGATGCTAAGCAGCGTGGTTACTTTACCGGAGCTGTTAAAAACTTGACAGCTGATGGCGGAACAGCGACATATGACGGTGCATTAGTCGCCCTGAATATGATTCAGGAGCAGCTAGAGAAAACACCAGATGCCCGGCCGATTATCTTTGTCCTTTCTGATGGCGAAACGAATGAAGGCTATAGCTTTGACAAAGTAGCGCCTATCATCAAAGGCTTAGGTGTAACAGTAAATACGATTGGCTACAATGCCCAGTTGGATGAACTAAAAAAACTGTCCAGCATCAATGAAAGTGCAACAATCAACGCGGACAGCGATGACGTTGTCTATCAGTTGAAGCAGCTGTTTAATGCAGAGCTGTAATTAGCAAGCAAGAATGAGGATGGGACAGAAGTGTTTATTTCCAAAGGTCTTGCTCCTGCGGTTACTCGTCGCAGTTAAGTGCTTTGCGAGTGCTCCTGCGGTTACTCGTCGCAGTTTAATGTTGGTATGTGCTACTGCTCCCGCCGTTTATTCGGATTCCACGTGAGTAAGATATAACTCAATGAGTTATGTCCCACTCAATTTAATCAAGAAAAAAGGAGAGCCTGAGATCTGACAGATCTTGAGGCTCTCTGACTCTATCTAAATTCTGTTCAATTAATGAACGATAGTCTATACTGCGTAAGAACAAACTACAACGTGTATTAAAAAAATGATAGTGGCTGTATGTATAGAAATATAAACACTAAATAAAAGGAGATATGTCTAGATGGAAAAAACACCCAAATATATGCCAGAGTTGTCCTCCGAGCTGAGACAAAGTATTATTAAGATGCCGAAAGCAATTCGTGAAGCGAGCGGCATCAGCATTTATGGAAAGCGGATAAAAAGTATTATCTACACGATGGATGTAGCGGTTATTGCGAACAATGACGCTGATGCAATTTTAGCAGTCTATCCATGGACACCGAATACCCGGATTTTATCTGCTATTTCTCAAGTAGCTCAGGCACCAATCTTTGCCGGAATCGGCGGCGGCTTAACCTCTGGAAACCGTTCATCTCGTTTAGGTACTTTCGCAGAAGAGCACGGGGCTTACGGCGTGGTGCTGAACGGTCCTACAAATATTGAAACAATTATGACTGTGAATGAAGCTGTGGATATTCCCATCATGTATACAGTGGTCAACGATAAGCGGGATTTAAGCAAGCTGATTGAAGCTGGCGTGGATATTTTTAACGTAGCAGGAGGGAAAGATACGGTGAAGCTGGTAAAATGGATTAGAGCACAGTATCCGGAATTTCCAATTATCGCTTCTGGCGGCAAAACAGATGAACAGATTCTTGAAACTATTGAAGCTGGAGCGAATGCAATCACTTACACAACCTATGGTAAGACAGAGACCTACTTCCAGGAAAAAATGGAGCAGTATCGGGAACAATCGGTTGATGATACGATGGAAGCTTAAAGTGTATCGAATTGAAGGAAATAAAATAACAGAGGGCGGGATGTAGATAAATCCCGCTCTCTGTTTTTATTAGAAGCTGAGTGTTATTTTACTTTGTAAAGCACTAGTTGGGAGCAGTTAACATTGATTTAGCAGCTGCTGGAGCTTTGATGTCCAAAGCTTTAAGCCTCATCTCTGTTTTTATAGTCAGTCAATGTTCTTAGTACAGGCAAGCTTAAAAAATACAATGATTTGATTTACAGCGTGCCCAGAACATATTGGAATTCGTTGAAGGCAGCTTCGTCGATACCGCCGTTCATTTGGAACAGCACGAGCTTTTCTTCGTTTACAGCTGTCCAGGATTTGAATTTAGGATCTTCGGCAGATAAGTCATCATAGAATTTTTTGACCTCCTGCAAATCAGCTAGGTTTGTGTAAACAGTTACACGGCCATTTAAATAGGAAGCGGTATATTCTGAATAGTAGACACCAAATATAACGCCCGTAGCCGCTTTCATTGGAGCCAGACCATAATCCTCCTGTGTCATATCCCGTTCTTCATACACAGCCAGTCCGGCGTCTTTAAATTTTTGAACAACCTCTTGTGCAGTGATGCTGGCTTGGGCTGGTGCTTCATTGGAAGCAATAGTAGTGCTGCTGGTTGTTTCCGAACTACTTGTTGCCGTCGTTTTTTTGTCCGGAGTGCTGCAGGACATCAGCAGGAAGCAACAGATACCCAATAAACTCAAAGTGACTCCTTTTTTCATATAGTTCTCTCCCTTATGTACGAAATACATTTTAACGTCTATTCTGTTTTCATTCTACCATTTTTTCAAAGTGTAAATCTATAAGATTATTAAAATATGCATGTAATTTTTTTAGAACCTGAAAAAGTTCTTCTGATTTGATTTAATTGAGTCTGACGACTAAAATTTAACTATAAACTATGTTTTTTTATGAGGAAACTACATAGAGTTAATACAGAAAAGAAAGGATGTTGGATTGTTATGAAAATAGCTGTACTTGGCGGAAATGGAAAAGCAGGTTCACTGATTATTCAGGAAGCAGAAAAAAGAGGATTTCAGACAACAGCAATTGTCAGAGACAAAAATAAAGTCGGACCGAATCAACAGGTGATTGAAAAAGACGTGTATTCATTGACGAGAGAAGATGTTAAGGACTTTGATGTATTAGTCTGTGCGCTAGGATTTTGGGGAAATGTTGAAGAATTTTCTATATCAATGAAACATTTGATTGGTCTCTTAGCAGGTCTTCCAACTCGTCTGCTAGTTGTTGGGGGTGCGGGTAGTCTCTATTTAAATGCAGATAGAAGTCAGCAGCTCAAAGATACCCTGCCTGATGAATATAAGACGGTTCCGATAGCCATGGGTGAAAGTCTGCAGCTACTAAAAGAATCTAAGGGAGTAAATTGGACCTATATTAGCCCTGCTCAAAACTTTGATGCAAAAGGAGATCGGACAGGTAAGTATTTTGCCGCAGGTGATACTTTGACAAAAAATGCAGAAGGAAAAAGCTATATCAGCTATGCCGACTATGCATTAGCGATGGTAGACGAAATTGAAAATAAGAATTATCCAAACCAGCAAATGAGTGTTTATTCTTAACTGGTCAATACAGAAAATTGATATAAGTTATAACCATTTTCAAATTGGACATTCCTTAAATTAATAAAAATCTCAGAGCTTTCCTGAAAAAAATGGTCTGTGGTAAAATGAATGAAAGAAATTTTACGTAGATTAATTGAGAAGAGGAAAAGTATGAAATCAGAAATTATTGCCGTAGGAACAGAGCTGCTGCTCGGTCAAGTAGTGAATACAAATGCAACCTTTCTTTCCGAAGAATTCGCCAGTCTCGGCGTTGAGGTATACTACCATACTGTTGTTGGAGACAACTTCCAGCGGCTGACTGATTTGCTGCAGGAAGCAGAAAAGAGAAGTGATTTGATTGTTTTATGCGGCGGTCTGGGACCAACCGAAGATGATTTGACGAAACAAGCAGTCGCAGAGCATCTTCATCGGGATCTTATTATAGATGAAGCGGGTGCTGAAAGGGTTCAGGAATTTTTCACGTTTTCTAAACGACCGATGACCGAAAACAATATGCAGCAGGCGCTGACTATTGAGGGAGGAATAAGTATCCCAAACCCCACCGGGTTGGCTATCGGTACACTAATAACAAAGGCTGATACTAGTTATCTGCTGCTGCCGGGACCTCCGAGTGAGCTGAAGCCGATGTTTTTTCAGCATGTCCGCCCGTTAATCAAAGAGCTGTTTCCAGCAGCCGAGCAGCTGGTGTCTAAAGTTCTTCGTTTCTATGGAATTGGTGAATCTCAGCTAGTGACTGATTTAAAGGATTTGATTGATAGTCAGACGAACCCCACCGTGGCTCCTTATGCGAAGCCTAATGAGGTGACACTGCGTCTAACTGCTAAAGTGGCTTCTGAAGAACAGGGAGAAAAGCTGCTGTTTGAGATGGAACAGCGGATTATGGCAGTTGTAGGAGAGTATTTCTATGGTTATGGAGATGATAACTCTTTAGAAGCGACTACGGTGAAGCTGTTGACTGAGCGTGGCAAGACTATCACTGCCGCAGAAAGCCTGACGGCTGGGCTTTTTCAAAGTATGATTGGTAGTGTACAAGGGGCCTCGAAGGTTTTAAAAGGCGGCTTTGTAACATACTCGGAAGAAATGAAAGAAACTTTACTGGGTATTCCAGAAGTACTTATAAAAGAGCATGGTGTGGTTAGCGAAGCCTGTGCAGCTGCAATGGCTGAGCAAGCGAGAAAGCTGACAGATACCGATTATGCAGTTGCTTTTACTGGCGTTGCTGGTCCTGATTCGCTGGAAGGACATCCTCCAGGCACTGTCTGGATAGGGATTGCTGAGCGGGGAGGAAAGACTACAGCAGAAAAATTCCATTTCACTAGAGACCGTCAATACATTCGATATAGCTCGGCGATGAAAGGGCTGGACCTAATTCGCCGAGCAATTCTAAAGAAAAAATAAAATGCGAATGTTTGTTCGCTTTCTTCTTGATTTTTACGAACAAAAAAGTTAATATAGAATTATCGGAAATAAACTATGTTTAACATATAAGGAGGATTATCAATTGGCTGATGATCGTAAAGTAGCACTAGATGCTGCATTGAAAAAAATAGAAAAGAACTTTGGTAAAGGCTCCATCATGAAACTGGGGGAAAAGATTGATCAGCAGGTATCAACAATTCCGAGCGGATCTTTGGCGCTGGATGTTGCTTTAGGAGTCGGCGGTTATCCTCGCGGAAGAATTATCGAAGTCTATGGTCCTGAAAGTTCTGGTAAAACAACAGTAGCGCTGCATGCTATCGCTGAAGTACAGAAACAAGGTGGAACAGCAGCTTTTATTGATGCCGAGCACGCACTTGATCCTCAATATGCTCAGAAGCTGGGTGTAAATATTGACGAATTGCTGCTGTCTCAGCCGGATACAGGTGAACAGGGATTGGAAATTGCAGATGCACTGGTATCCAGTGGAGCGATTGATATTGTGGTTATTGACTCTGTAGCAGCATTAGTACCTCGTGCGGAAATCGATGGAGAGATGGGTGCGAGTCACGTCGGGCTACAGGCTCGTCTGATGTCTCAAGCACTACGTAAATTGTCTGGTTCAATCAACAAGACAAAAACAATCGCTATTTTCATCAATCAGATTCGTGAAAAAGTGGGTGTAATGTTTGGTAATCCCGAAACAACACCTGGCGGACGTGCCCTGAAATTTTATGCCACTGTCAGATTAGAAGTGCGCCGTGCAGAGCAGTTGAAGCAGGGAACAGATATCATCGGTAACCGTACGAAAATCAAAGTTGTTAAGAATAAAGTTGCACCGCCTTTTAAAGTAGCAGAGGTGGACGTAATGTACGGTCTAGGTATTTCTCAGGAAGGTGAGCTTCTGGATATGGCTGTTGAGAAGGATTTGGTAGAAAAAAGCGGTGCCTGGTACAGCTACAATGGCGAAAGAATTGGTCAGGGACGGGAAAATGTGAAGGTCTACATGACGGAACATCCTGAAATGATTGAGGAGCTTTCTACTAAAGTTCGGGCAGCATATGGAATCGGTGATGGTTCTATCGTTGTTGAAGAAGGCCAGGAAGAACTGCCTTTGGATGAAGAATAATATAAATCATAAATTAACAGGTAAGTTTGCTTTTTTAGAGCACTTACCTGTTTTTTGCTTTTTAAGATAGCTATAGAATTGGTGCAGCCTACAGCAACACATTTGCTTTTGAGAATTATTTATCTGAAGGCATGGCTTTCAGATAACAATCATTTTGTGCATCTCTTTATGAAGCCTTCCTTCCGAGAGCGAGCCGAAATGAACAATCATAAAATAACTGTAAGTGAAATTTTAAAAAATAGAAGTCAGACGATTGAAAATGAATGTCCAGTCTTTTGTTCACAGCTTTCAGACTGTCTGGCAGAGCGGTGTGATAATGGTTATTTTAAGTTGACACACTGAGGGACAAACATTAGAATAAAGTTGTGTGTATTTGTATGCACACAGTAGAAATATTGATAATGACATTAGTTTGTCAATAAACTACATGAATAGTTGAAATGAATAATAAGATAGTATGGAGGTGGAAACAATGGGTTTAGTCATTCCACTCGCTATCGTCGCATTAATTGTCGGTCTTGGAGTTGGGTTTTTTATTGCAAAATCTCGTCACGAAAAAGCAGTAGATGGTGCTAAAAACACTGTCGCTGGCATTATTGAAGATGGCCGTAAAGAAGCAGAGACTTTGAAAAAAGAGGCTTTGCTTGAAGCAAAAGAAGAAAATCAGAAGTATCGGTCAGAAATTGAAGGTGAGTTGAAGGAAAGCAAGTTAGAGTTAAAGACACAGGAAAATCGTCTGCTTCAAAGAGAACAGACATTGGATCGTAAAGATGATACTCTTGAAAAACGTGAAAACTCACTGGAAGAAAAAGAAATGAAGCTAGGTGCTAGACAGCAATTAATTGATGAGCGGGAAAAAGAAGTAGAACAACTGGTGGAAAAACAACATCAGGAAATTGAACGTATTGCTTCTTTGTCTAAAGACGAAGCAAAAAATATCATCATGGAGTCAACAGAACAAGAGTTAAGTCATGAGCTGGCTGTGCTGGTTAAAGAATCAGAACAGCGTGCAAAAGAAGAAGCAGATCGTAAAGCTAAAAATCTACTGTCATTAGCCATTCAGCGTTGTGCAGCCGATTCAATCTCAGAAACAACTGTTTCTGTTGTGAGCCTGCCGAACGATGAAATGAAGGGTCGGATTATCGGTCGTGAGGGTCGGAATATTCGAACGCTGGAAACACTGACTGGTATTGATTTAATTATCGATGATACGCCGGAAGCAGTTGTACTTTCAGGGTTTGATCCTATCAGAAGAGAAATCGCCCGGATGACACTTGAACGCTTAATTCAGGATGGCCGGATTCATCCAGCCAGAATTGAAGAGACTGTTGAAAAATCCCGGAAAGAAATGGATGAACGGATTCGCGAGTATGGCGAGCAGGCTGCTTTTGAAGTTGGCGCACATACACTTCATCCTGATTTAATTAAGATTTTGGGACGTTTACGTTTCCGTACCAGCTATGGTCAAAATGTATTGAACCACTCAATTGAAGTTGCGAAGCTGACTGGTGTTCTGGCAGCAGAGCTAGGTGAGGATGTACAATTAGCGAAACGTGCCGGACTGATGCATGACATCGGAAAAGCATTAGACCATGAAATTGAAGGTTCTCACGTGGAAATTGGCGCTGAACTGGCTGCTAAATATAAAGAGAATTCAGTCGTAATAAATGCGATTGCATCTCACCACGGCGATATCGAAGCAACTTCAGTTATTTCTGTATTAGTTGCAGCAGCGGATGCTCTATCAGCAGCAAGACCTGGGGCACGCAGCGAGTCATTGGAAAACTATATTCGCAGATTGGAAAATCTGGAAAATATTTCTAATAGCTTCACTGGTGTTGAATCTAGTTTTGCCGTGCAGGCCGGACGTGAAGTTCGCGTTATGGTTAAGCCGGAAGAAATTTCCGATTTAGAAGCTGTTCGTCTGGTTCGAGATATTCGTAAGAAAATCGAAGATGAACTGGATTATCCAGGACATATCAAAGTCACTGTCGTTCGGGAAACCCGTGCAGTTGACTACGCAAAATAGTTAAGTAAAGCTGAGATAGTGACTGTCTCAGCTTTTTTTGAACGCTTTGTTAAAGTGAGTCATGTCCTACTCACGTGGAATCCGAATAAACGGTGGGAGCAGTAGCACATACCAGCATTGAACTGCGACGAGTAACCGCAGGAGCACTCTCCAAGTATTGAACTGCGACGAGTAACCGCAGGAGCACTCTCCAAGTATTGAACTGCGACGAGTAACCGCAGGAGCAAAACCTTCAGAAATAAACCAAAATTCACAAAAATTTGAGAAACATCAGGTAGGAATCAGTCAACATCGATTGGCTCACATTTGTGTTTCTTGGTATTTCCGTGAATTTCTTCTTATTACTGAGAAACACAGTGAGGAACGAGCTGATGTTAAGCAGTACCTATTTGGTTCTCGAGACTAAACACTTCTGTTCCATCCTAAGCTGTTTTGCACTGTATATAGTTTTTTTCATCGTAAGCTCATCTAAATTTTACTGGTTGCTTAATTTTTCATAAGGGTATATCATTGCGGGAGGAAAGTATTTTTGATATATTCATACTAGATTTAATTTTATGTAGGAGGTTTTCTAATGGGGATCAAAAGAAAAACAACTTTAGGGTTTGTTGCAGCGACATGTGCATTAACACTAGCTGCTTGCGGAACTACTGGCGGAGGAACATCTGACAGCGATAGCGGTTCAGGTGGAACAGCTAGTGGTGAACAGGTATTTAGATATGTTGAAAGACAGGAAATTCCAAGTGCAGATCCGTCTTTGGCAACTGATGAGGTGAGTTTCATTGCCTTGAATAACGTGTATGAAGGGATTTATCGACTAGATAAAGATAATCATCCACAGCCAGCTGGTGCTGCAGAAATGGCAGAATTAAGCGAAGATGGTTTGACGTACAAAATCAAACTTAGAGAAGATGCAGTGTGGAGCGACGGCGAACCAGTTACAGCGAAAGATTATGTCTATGCATGGCAGAGAACTGTAGAACCTGAAACAGCTTCAGAATATGCATATATGTTTGGACCTGTAAAAAATGCAGAAAAAATTACAGCTGGAGAAATGGATAAAGAAGAGCTGGGAATTAAAGCTGTAAGTGACTACGAGTTGGAGATCACATTAGAAAAAGCAACGCCTTACTTTGATTATCTGCTGGCATTTCCTTCATTCCTGCCGCAACGTCAGGATATCGTAGAGAAATACGGCAAAGATTATACAACAGCAAGTGATAAGTCTGTCTACAATGGTCCATTCACTTTAACTGATTTTGACGGTCCTGGTACAGATACAAACTGGTCATTTACAAAAAATGACACATACTGGGATAAAGATACAGTGAAATTGGATAAAGTAGTTATCGATGTTGTAAAAGAAGCACCAACATCATTGAACCTGTATCAAGATGGTCAAGCAGACGATGTGCCATTGTCTGGTGAGCTGGCTATGCAGATGAAGGATGATCCGGACTACATGATTCTTGAAGCGGCTTCTACCTTCTATTTAGAAATGAATCAGCGTGATAAAGATTCTGTGTACAACAATGTCAATTTACGTAAAGCTTTTGCTTATGCAATCGATCGTGAATCTCTGGTAACTCAAATTTTAGCAAATGGTTCTACTTCTGCTGAAGGTCTAGTTCCAAAAGGTTTGACGAATAATCCAGATACAAACGAAGATTTTGCTGAAGAAGCAGGAAATCCAATTGTTTACGATGTAGATAAAGCAAAAGAATACTGGGAAAAAGCGAAGAAAGAATTGGGAATTGATTCATTGGATATGGACTTTCTAGTTGATGATTCAGATGGCGGTAAGAAGCTAGGTGAATATCTGCAGGGCTCTCTTGGCGAAACCCTGGAAGGCTTGAAGGTAACAGTTAGTCCAGTACCGTTCTCTGTACGTCTGGACCGTACTGAAAAAGGTGATTTTGAAGTGGCACTTGGTGCATGGGGAGCGGATTATGCGGACCCAAGCAGCTTCCTTGATTTATTTGTAACAGGAAACTCTTACAACCGCGGACGTTATTCAAACACTAAATACGATGAACTAATTAAGAGTGCTTCAACAACAAATGCTAATAATCCTGCTGCACGCTGGAAAGATTTATTGGATGCAGAAAAATTAATCATGGACGACATGGGTATTGTACCAATCTATCAAAAAGCAGAAGCGCACTTACGTACGCCAAAAGCGAAGGATATCTTCTATCACTCTACTGGTGCAAAATATGACTTCAAATGGGCATATATGGAAGACTAATCAGCCTCATCCAATACTATCTAATGGAGGAGCCTGTATAGACTTTTAAGGACACTATTAATAAGAGAGGAGAACAACACTCGTTGTTCTCCTCTCTTTTTTCAGTTGGCAGAGCTTTTCATTCACTGGGAAAACTACTATAATGAATCAGTAAGAATAAAAGAGAAGAGGAAGAATATTTGCGTATACTATTTATTGGAGATGTTGTAGGTTCACTTGGAAGAGAGACCATAACAGATTATTTACCTAAGCTGAAAAAGAAGTATCAGCCGCAGGTGACAATCGCAAATGGGGAGAACGCTGCTGCTGGGCGGGGAATCACCGGGAAAATATATAAAAAATTTTTGCAGGACGGTGTAGATGTAGTAACACTGGGAAATCATACATGGGATAACCGGGATATCTTTGACTTTATCGGCGAAGCTAAGAAGATGATTCGGCCGGCGAATTTTCCGGAAGGAACGCCTGGAAAAGGGATTGTCTATGTGAAAGTGAACCAGCTTGAACTGGCAGTTATTAATCTACAGGCTCGTGCCTTTATGGCTGATTTGGATGACCCCTTTCGCAAAGCGGAGGAATTGATTGAAGAGGCCAGAAAACGAACACCCTTAATTTTTGTTGATTTTCATGGAGAAACAACAAGTGAAAAGCAGGCAATGGGTTGGTTCTTAGATGGGAAGGTCAGCGCAGTTGTTGGTACACATACTCATGTACAGACGAATGATGCCCGTATTTTACCAAAGGGAACGGCGTACCTGACAGATGTTGGGATGACTGGTCCTTATGATGGTATATTAGGGATGAAGCGGGAGCCAATCATTGAGAAGTTTTGGACAGCATTGCCTAAGCGCTTTGAAGTGGTCGAAAGCGGACGAACTATTTTATCCGCTTGCTATATTGAATTTGATGATCAAACGGGTCAGGCTAAGGATATCCAGCTGATTCAGATTAGTGAAGACCGTCCATTTCATGAATAACAGCGGCTGGTGGTTAAAGATATGAGAGCAAAAGCTGGAAAGAGCGGGGATAGAGATGATGCCTCGCTCATTCCTGTTTCCGGTGAAAAAGCTGCAGGGCTGAAGACTGCTTGCTTAGTCAAGCTACTCCGCTTTTTGAGTGCCGGTTCAAAAAGCTTGGATAGAACAGAATGATGTGAGCGCTGCAAACTGTCTATGGTGGGAAAAATAACCAAAAGTAGTTTTTAGCTGTCGGAATTGACGTTTGGCAAAATTTCAGAATGTGTTAAAATAAACATACATATTTTTACAAAATTAAATGAGTGAAGGTGTGAAAAATGGAGCAGCCTATTGGAGACAAAAACATAGATGCAGAGCTGACGAAGCTATTGGAGCTGCTGGAGGAAAATGAGACAATTCAAGCATATAAGCGGATTGAACAGAGAGTAAAGGACAACGAAAAGCTGACAGAGCTTGTAGAGAATATAAAAGCTGCCCAGAAAGATGCTGTTCAGTTTGCTCATTACGGCAAACCGGCTGCTGAGCAGGAAGCATTGAAGCGGGCGGATGAATTGACAGCTGAATTTGATAATCATCCTCTGGTTGTTGCCTATAGAGAACAGTTAAAGGAAGCAAATGACCTTTTGCAGCATATTACGGCAATGATTCAGCGAGGCGTCAATGATCAATTAGAGAAGGAAGGGCTATAAATTGCCGCAAAAAACCAGACACACCCCTATGATGGAGCAATATTTGACAATAAAAGGGCAGTATCCTGATGCCTTTCTTTTTTACCGTCTAGGCGATTTTTATGAGATGTTTTATGAAGATGCAGAAAAAGCAGCACAGCTTTTAGAGCTGACGCTGACAAGTAGAAATAGAAATGCTGATGATCCAATACCAATGTGCGGTGTTCCGCACCATGCAGCACAAGGTTATATTGACACACTGGTTGAAATGGGCTACAAAGTTGCTATCTGTGAGCAAGTGGAAGACCCTAAAACAACACAGGGCATGGTTAAACGGGAAGTAGTTCAGCTCGTTACTCCTGGAACTGTAATGGACAGTAAAGGCTTGGAGGCTAAAGACAATAACTACCTGACAGCCCTGGTAGCAGCTGACGGAGCATATGGTCTGGCTTATGTGGACTTAACAACCGGAGAGCTGAAAAGCACCCTGTTGACTGGAGAAGAAAATGTTGTTAATGAAGCTGCGGCTCTACAAACAAAAGAAGTAGTTTTAGGCAGCGAGATACCAGAAAGCTTGTCTCATGTGCTGCAGGAAAGGCTGACGATTGTTTTTTCAGAACAATTGGAAACGCAGGAAAATGCAGAGTTTAGTTTTTTAACCAGCACATTATCTCAACCGCTGGAAATCGAAGTGACGCAAAAGCTGCTGACCTATCTTGCGGTAACGCAAAAACGCAGTCTAGATCATATTCAACAAGCAGTGGAATACCAGCCAAATCATTTTTTAAAAATGGATTATTATTCAAAATTTAACTTGGAGCTTACCCGCTCTATTCGTTCTGGTAAGAAGCAGGGAACACTGCTGTGGCTGCTGGATGAAACTAAAACGGCGATGGGCGGCCGTCTTCTGAAGCAGTGGCTGGATCGTCCGCTAATACAAGAAAAACAAATTTTTCGTCGGCAGGAGATGGTTCAATCCTTACTCAATGCTTATTTTGAGCGTGTTGATTTGCAAGCAGCGCTGACGAAGGTTTATGACCTGGAACGTCTTGCCGGCCGGGTGGCTTTTGGAAGCATCAATGGACGGGACTTGATTCAGCTGAAAACCTCTCTTGAGCAAGTACCAATGATTCGGGAGCTGATTGTCGGAATTAATCAGGGCGAATGGAATGAGCTTTTAGTTGAACTGAATCCGATAGAGGATCTTGTTGATTTAATCGGTCAGGCGATTAGAGAGGACGCCCCTCTACAGATTACAGAAGGAAATGTCATTCGAGATGGCTACCATGAAAAGCTGGATGAATACCGGGATGCCATGCGTCATGGCAAGCAGTGGCTGGCAGAGCTTGAGGCTAAAGAACGTCAAGAAACGGGTATCAAAACATTGAAGGTAGGCTTTAATCGGGTATTCGGCTACTATATCGAAGTAACAAAGGCCAATCTGGTTAATCTGGAAGAAGGCAAATACGAACGTAAACAGACATTGGCAAATGCGGAACGCTTCATCACGCCTGAATTGAAGGAGATGGAGAAGCTGATTTTAGAAGCAGAAGAAAAATCTGTTGATTTGGAGTATCAGCTGTTTTTAGAAGTTCGGGAAGAAGTGAAGAAGAGCATCGACCGTCTGCAGCGATTGGCGAAATCACTGAGTACAGTGGATGTTTTACAGGCATTTGCGGTAGTCAGCGAACGCTATCAATACGTTCGGCCAGTACTGCGGTCTGGAAACGGCAGCTTATATATTAAGGATGGCCGCCACCCCGTTGTAGAAAAAGTGCTGGGACATCAGGAGTATATCCCCAATAGCATCAGCTTTGCTCAGGATGACTTGCTGCTGCTGATTACCGGACCCAACATGTCTGGTAAAAGTACCTATATGCGTCAGTTGGCGTTAACCGTAGTTATGGCTCAAATCGGCTGTTTTATTCCAGCCGAGTCGGCTGAACTGCCGATTTTTGATCAAATATTCACTCGAATTGGTGCCTCAGATGATTTGATTGCTGGTCAGAGTACCTTTATGGTAGAAATGATGGAAGCTAATCAGGCATTGAGACATGCAACGCCCAACAGCTTGATTCTATTTGATGAGCTTGGACGGGGAACTGCCACATATGATGGTATGGCATTGGCACAGGCGATTATTGAGTATATTCATAAAAAAGTTAAAGCAAAAACCTTATTTTCAACCCATTACCATGAGTTGACTGTGCTGGATGAATCACTAAGCAGCTTAAAAAACATTCACGTTGGTGCGGTTGAAAAAGATGGCGACGTAGTCTTTCTCCATAAGATGATGGAAGGACCAGCAGATAAAAGCTATGGTATTCATGTTGCAAAAATAGCCGGCATGCCTCTTGATTTACTGGAACGGGCAGCAGCTATTCTTTCCTCCTTAGAATCACAGGAAACTGCGGCCATTCCACTAGCAGAAAGTCCAGCTGTAATTGAGGAAGAGAGCGAACAGCTTTCCTTGTTCAAGGAAGTGTCAACAGACGAACTCAGTGTAATCGATCGATTGAAGAAGCTGAACCTGTTGGAGATGACGCCGATGGATGCGTTGAATACACTGTACGAATTGCAAAAAAGAATTTGATTCACTCCATAAAAGAGAGGAGTCCAAGCCATGGGAAAGATTAAAGAATTATCAGAGCAGCTTGCCAACCAGATTGCTGCCGGGGAAGTAGTTGAGCGCCCGGCTTCAGTTGTGAAGGAACTTATTGAAAATGCAATAGATGCGGGAAGTACACAGATTGATATCTTTATTGAAGAAGCCGGGTTGAAAAAAATTCAAGTGATTGATAATGGCGACGGCATCGCTCAGGATGATGTTTTGAATGCCTTCAAACGGCATGCGACAAGTAAGATTCATACGCGTGATGATTTATTCCGGATAAGAAGTCTTGGCTTCCGCGGCGAGGCTCTGCCCAGTATCGCTTCAGTATCTGAAATGACGATTGAAACAGCCGTAGCTGACCAGTCTGAAGGCAGTTTTGCCCGATTAACTGGTGGTAAAGTAGCGGAAAATAAACCAGGAGCTCTACGTAAAGGAACAAAAATTACCGTAGAAAATCTCTTTTTCAATACACCGGCCCGTTTGAAGTATGTAAAAACCATTCAGACTGAGTTGGCAACCATTGGCGATATTGTCAATCGGCTGGCCTTGAGTCATCCGGCTATAGCTTTTCGGCTGGTACACGATGGCAATAAGATGATGAGCACCGCCGGCACTGGAGATTTAAAACAGACGATTGCCGGAATTTACGGGATAAGTACAGCGAAAAAGATGCTGGAAATTCGTGGACAGGATTTAGATTTCGAGCTTTACGGTTTTGTTTCACTGCCGGAAGTAACTAGAGCCAGTAGAAATTATCTTTCGACGATTATCAACGGCCGATATATCAAAAATTTTATGTTAAATAAAGCAGTTATTAATGGCTATGGCTCTAAGCTGATGGTAGGCCGTTTTCCAATTGCCGTTTTGGAAATCACTATGGATCCGCTATTAGTGGATGTGAATGTTCATCCGACAAAACAGGAAGTACGTTTGAGTAAAGAAAAAGAGCTGATGACGCTTATTAGTCAGGCGATTGAAGAAGCGTTAAGCCAGGAACAGCTGATTCCAAATGCCGCTGCAAATCTTAAATTCAAGACAAAAGTCGAGAATCAAAAAAAGGTTGAACAGCTGGAAATTCCTTTGACTGAAGACCAGTCAGGTGAAATGAGGCAGACGGAGGAAGTGCGTAAACCAGGCAGCCTCAGCTTTGATTCGACAAGCGGCCGTTTCTTTGTAGAGGACAAAAAACAGCAGAATGAACGTGAACAGGAAGCTGAAGAACCAGCGCAACAGCTGAGTAATACAGCGGAGCCGGTAATGACGGGTACTATTAATGAAGACCTTTCAAATAATTATAAGACCAAACCGACATTCGTAAAAGGCTCTGTCGAAAGCATGGCTGAGTATCAGGTGCAGCAGGATACTCCTGAAGAAGTAGAGCAGTCGGTCGAGACTGTTGTCGAGGAAGAGCTTCAACGGGAACACCCGGATTTTGATGTTTCGAACAAAGACCAAATAAAAGAATTAAACCGAACGGTTGATCGGCTGGAGCAGGAACGAAAGACCGAGCGCTTTCCGGAATTGGAATATTTTGGACAAATGCACGGTACGTATCTTTTTGCGCAAAGCAAGAATGGCTTGTATATCGTTGATCAGCATGCAGCGCAGGAGCGGATTAAGTATGAATATTTCCGTGAAAAGATTGGTGAAGTAAGCAGTGATTTGCAGGAACTGCTGGTACCGATTGTTCTGGACTATCCGAACAGCGATGCAATAAAGATCAATGAACAGAAAGAAAAGCTGGAAAGTGTGGGCATCTATCTGGAAGGCTTCGGTCAAAACAGCTTTATTATTAGAGCACATCCAACCTGGTATCCATCTGGGGAAGAAGAAGCGATTATTCGGGAAATGATTGACATGCTTTTAATCACCGGTCAGGTCAGTGTGAAGAAATTTAGAGAAGCGACAGCGATTATGATGAGCTGTAAACGTTCGATTAAAGCAAATCATTACCTGAATGAGCAGCAGGCTCGGATATTATTGGCTGATTTAGCTACTTGCGCGAATCCGTTTAATTGTCCTCATGGACGTCCGGTGCTGATTCACTTTACAAATTCTGATATGGAAAAAATGTTTAAACGTATTCAAGATCCCCACTAAAGAAAATGAAAGAGGCAGGAAAATGAAAGTTATTTTAGCTTCACAATCGCCACGAAGACAGCAGCTGCTAAAGCGTCTGCTTCCAAACTTTGAAGTCGAAGCGGCTGCCATCAATGAAGCAGTGCCGCCAAATATGCTGCCGGAGAACTATGTTCAAAAGATGGCGATGGATAAAGCTCAGTGTATTTTTAAAAAGCATCCAGAAGCTAAAGTGATTGGCTGTGATACGATTGTGGCAGTAGAGAATGAAATTATTGGTAAACCAACGTCACGTGAGCACGCTTTCGAAATCTTAAAAAAGTTGAGTGGTCAAACCCATCAGGTATACACAGCAGTTGTTGTGATGGAAGAGGGCAAAACCGTTTCAATGCTTGTTCCAGCAGATGTAACCTTTTATCAGTTAACAGATGAAGAGATTAATCAGTATCTGGACAGCGGAGAATACATGGATAAAGCCGGAGCCTATGGCATACAGGAGCAGGGTGCTCTTTTTGTGAAGGAAATAAAAGGCGATTACTATACCATTATGGGCTTACCGATTGCCAGCTTATCCCGGCTGTTGGCTGGCGATTATGAACAATTATAGAGGTGAAAGAAAATGAAGTGCTCTGAAACAAGGTCTGTACAGACTCATATTATTACCTTTCCATACTTGAATTATCATAAAACATTATTCGGCGGACAGCTGATGGCATGGCTGGATGAAACAGCCGGTATCTCTGCAATGCGTTTGTCCAGAGAACCTATTGTCACAGCTTCAGTAGATCATTTAGATTTTTTGGCGCCCTTGAAGGCTGGTCATTCCGCTTGTATCGAAGCTTTTGTTTCAGGAACCGGTAAGCGTTCGATGGAGGTCTTTGCGAAAGTAATCGGTGAAGATTTAGGTACGGGAGAGCGGTATTTAGCTGGAACGAGCTTTATGACTTTTGTAGTACCAAAGGGCAACGAGCTGCCGAAGATTGAACCGGTAACAAAAGAGGAGCAGTTTATTTGCAGCGGCTATGAAGGTCGTAAAGAGAATCGGCAGGAAAAACGTTCAGAAAGTCTTTCACTTGCTGCACATGTTGATCTGGACATGCCTTGGAAATAGTTTGACGTTTTTGAAGCAGCCGTGGCAGTAAAAAAAGGTAAGAGAACTACAGAGTAAAAACAAAGATTCAAATATTCAAATATAAGGGGGAGTGGGAAGTGATTATTATCCTACTCCTTTTTAAAATGAAAAAACAGCTGCGATAGGAATATCAGCAGTTAAATAAGGTATAAGACGTCTTACTTCTGGTTTTTTTAAAGGAATGATACTATAAAAGAAATAAAGAAGGAGTGATTCGTTATGAAACCGTCAGAAAAAGAACTGAAAGAAAAATTAACGGATATGCAGTTTGCTGTCACTCAGGAGAATGCAACGGAACGTCCGTTCACAGGAGAGTATGATGATTTTTATCAGGACGGCATCTATGTTGATGTGGTGAGCGGCGAGCCATTGTTCAGTTCAAAGGATAAATATGATGCTGGCTGCGGCTGGCCGGCATTTACTCAGCCTATCCAAAAGCAGGACGTACAGGAAAAAGCCGATTTTTCTCACGGCATGCATCGAGTTGAGGTTCGAAGCAAAGAGGCTGACTCCCATCTGGGACATGTCTTTACAGATGGTCCGGCGGATCAAGGCGGGTTGAGATACTGTATCAATTCTGCAGCATTGAAATTTATTCCGGTAGCTGAACTGGAAAAAACAGGATATGGAGACTATCGAAAGCTGTTCGAATAAGACTGAGGAAACAATGACAGCTTACTCAAAAGTGAACCATAACTTGACAAAAAACCATTGAAAAGCACTGTTGCTTTCCAATGGTTTTTTATTGTAGCCTAATGGTTTTGGCGGTACTCCTTTGGCGAAATACCTTTCTTTTTCTTAAACAGAAAACTAAAGTAATTAGGGTCATTATAGCCAATTTCGAAGGCAATTTCAGATAGTTTCTGGTTCGTTTCTTTTAATAAGTTCTTAGCAAGACTAATTCGTTTATCGGTTAAATACTCAATAAAGGTTTTCCCTAAAGATTGCGAGAAGATGGTACTAAAATGAGCGGGGCTCAACGACAACTCGTCAGCAACCATGTTCAAAGAAATATCAGGGTCGGTATAATTCTCATTGATAAAGTTTATCGCATGTGTAATCACGCTGTGGTATTTTGACATGGACGGATGAATTTTAACTTCAATTAAGTAAGTAATCATTTTTCTAAGCAAGTCTTCATATTGCGCACTGTTGGAGGAAACATCAATCAAATTGGTCAGAGACTCTTGAAAGGGAAAATCTTCCGCAGCTGACTTCTGCTTCTTTTTCACCAAACCATTCAGCTCAGTCAGGATAAAGAATCGAATCATTCGTGTTCGTTCGTAATTTCCTTGTTCTTGTGCGAGCTTTTGAACCAAGCTTTCCACATTTGTTTCTGTCAACAGGAAAATTTCCTTGGCCAGATCCATTTTAAACGGATGGGTAGGAGATAATTCGCCTTCCTTCATATCGTCTTCATAGCTAATGATTTTTTCTGTTCGAAAATAACCATAGGTTCCCAGCATTTCCCGAGCTTTTTCAAAGGCTGTAGGAATTTCACTTAGTCGTTCCACAACCGGACCAATAGCTACTGCAATGTCATCCTGAGAATTCTGTTCCAGCTCGTGAATAAGGGTATGAGCTACCTGATAGCTTTTCTCCAGTACATCCTCTTTTTGGGAGTCAAATACCAGAAATTTGATAAAGCGTGAAGAAACACTGGAAAACAAAAGGTTTTCGTCTTCTTTAAATAGAAATTTCAAATATTCACTGAAATGAGTATAGTCTTCAAAAGCACTGTTAAACTGATTTGTTGCAAGAAGCACCGTGAACTTTTTACCAATAATCGATCGCTGAAAGCTCTCGGCCTCTTTAATGGCAGTAGAAATTGCCAGCTCTCCTTTGAATAAGCCGTTGAGAAAATGGTTTTTTTTGATTTCCGTAATCAGGACATCTGAGTCAGATGCTGTTGTCGGTACCTGCTTTTGCTGTTCCAGAAGGCGAACGACTTTGGCAATCGTGTGTTCTAACTCTTTATTTTTTATTGGCTTCAGCAAATACTCATCTGCTTGCACCTGAATGGCGCCTTTGGCATATTCAAAATCATCAAAGCCGCTAATAAAGATAATTCTTGTCCAAGGGAGCAGCTTGCGGGCTTCCTTGGCAAAGGTTAGTCCGTCCATGAATGGCATTTTGATATCTGTCAAAATGATATCCGGCTGTAAATCCAAAATGGAAGCCAGTGCCATTTCCCCATCTCCTGCTTCACCAATAAAGGTAATTGGATAATGCTCGCTAAAACTCAACACCTGCTTTCGCAAGCTATCCCGAATTAAATGCTCGTCTTCTACAATAAACACCTTATACATTTTCCTGCCCCTCCTGCTGTTTAGGAACAGTCACAGTCACGATTGTTCCTTGTCGGTAGCGACTCTCAACGGTAATGCCGGCTTGTCTGCCATAATAAAGCAGCAGCCGCTTATTCACATTATACAATCCGTAACCCGTACTAAAATCAGAATCAATGCCCTTTGCCAGCTCCTCTTGAATTTCAAGCAGCCGTTCTGATGTGATACCCAGACCATTGTCGGTTACAGTAAAAATCAGGCTGTCTTCTGTTTCCTGTGCGGCGACCTGAATTAATCCCGCTCTACGGATGAACTTAATACCATGATAAACAGCATTTTCAATCAAAGGCTGCAAAATCATTTTTAAAATCTTGTATTCCTGCAGCTGATCGGGTACATCGATTTCAAAGTTAAGCATCTCACCGTAGCGGATTTTTAAAATTACTAGATAATCCTTGATATGCCTGATTTCTGTTGCCACACTAATCCAGTCCTTGCCTTTACTTAGGGATATCCGGAAAAAATCAGATAAAGCAAAGGTCATTTCCTTGGCTTCTTCATAGCGTTCCTGTTCAATCAGTGAGACGATTGCATCCAAGCTGTTATAAACAAAATGAGGGGTGATTTGAGCCTGTAGTACTCGAACTTCACTTTGGGCAAGATGATATTGCTTAAGAGCATTTTCCTCGAGTAGTTGTGTTAAGTCATCCGCCATCTTATTTAAGCTCTCTGTTAAGGTAGAGAATTCTGGTGTTTCAGGAAGTGCCAACCGGTAGCCCAGATGTCCTTTGGCCAGCTCGTTAGACATAGTGATGAGGTTGTTTAAAGGCTCTTGGACTCGTTCATTTAGAAAGCGGCGGTTTTTGCTGACAAAATAAATGATTCCGACAAGAATGAGCAGCTCGATTAGACTGAGAAAAACCAATGATTGGATTAGCTCGGTGTTTTTCTGACTCGCCAGATTAATCTCAATGCGGACAAATTCCTGTAGAATATCTGAAAGCAGCTGCGTGATAGATTCCACCTGAACCATAACCTCTTTGTTTTTTTCATAGGAGTTTTCCTTGGTCAGGTTATTAAGGATGTCTTCCTGATAGTTCTCCAGTGTATCAATTATTCTTAAACTAACCTCGAGAATACTGCGTTCGCCTTTGGTGCTGGTATTCTCCTGAATGTGGTAGATATCTTTGCGGAGCTCGTCAACGATGCTGTTTTTCTTATAATCATTTAGCTGAATTTGACCTGTCACCACATCCCACATCTCCTCTAAGACAGTGTCGTCGACCTTGGCGGCAATTTCATTCGCCTCCTGAATGTTAGTGACCGTGTTCTGATAAATGAAAATCTGTCTGGAATAAAGGATTACACTAACGAGTAGCGGAATGACTGCTAGTGCAAACATTAGCTTATTCGCCTGGGAAAATATTTGCTGGATGCTGAGAACCTTCTTCTTCATAAGCTGCTCCTTCAATAATTTCTAGTGGGAATCGTATCCAGATTGGATTCAGAAAAAACGGTTTCCGGCATATAAATTTCATGAGCTAGTTCATGACCAGAAAAGTAACGTTCAATGGCGTTAGCCACAAACCAGCCGGCATTCGGGTTGCATTCAACGACACAGTTGACATCGCCGGCCCGCAGCTTGCGAATCATATCCTCCTGCGCGTCAATCGTTACAATAATGATATCTTTACCTGGAACAACATCTGTTTTTGCCAAAGCCTCCAACGCACCATGGGTCATTTCATCGTTGTGGCTATAAAGGACATCAATTGAAGAAATATCATGTTCTTCAATATACTGCTCCATCTGTTCCTTTCCCTTCATTCGAATGTAGTCTCCAGATAAAGTATCCACAATCTTCATCCGTGAATCACGGGAAATGGTTTCTTGAAAACCTTCTGTTCGTAAAGTTGTCGGAGAAGTTTCCGGTAATCCGGATAGCTCAAGGATGTTAATCTCTTCTTTCTGACTGTCCGCAAAATGATTGGTGACATATAAGCCACCCCGATTTCCCTCAGCTTTAAAGCTTGGACCGATATGCGTGATATATAGGCTTTGGTCAGAAACGCTAATGTGACGGTCAACGACAATTACAGGGATGTCCGCCTGTTTAGCTTCCGTTAATATAAGCTCCCAGCCATCTTCCTGTAATGGGGTAAATACAATTAAATCTACTTTGTAGGCAATAAAAGTTCGAATATCCTGAATCTGCCGCTCTTGACTCATGTAGCCGTTGCGGTATAAAACCTGATTGTTTTTTTCAAGTTCGGTTTTGATGGAATCAGTATGTTTTTTGCGCCATTTGCTTTCCGTTCCTGATTGAGAAAAGCCGATTACCAGATTTTTTTCTTCCTCTATATCAGCAGCTGCTGTGCAGGAAGTTAAAAGAAACAGTAACGGAAAAATAAATAATACTATTTTCTTCATCGTTTTCACTCTTTCTATCAAGACATTCTTTGTTATCTCTATTCTACCAAAATATGATGACTAACAGGGGTTGCAGAACAGTAAACGAAAAAAAATCAAGAGAATCAAAAAAATTCCCAGAAAAAGACATTTGTGCAAAAAAGAACAAAAAGAATTTCTAGAAAACATGAAAAACATTTAATGTAAGCGGTATCTAAAACAGCTATACTTCGGAGTGTAAAGCAATTATAAAATTTGGAGGGATCAAGATGAAATCAGCTTTTAAGAAAGCAATGGCATTTGCTGCATTATTATTGGCAGGAAGCTTCGTGCTTACCGCCTGCAGCGGTTCGGCTTCCGGAGGCAGTGGAGATAAGGGGTACGTGGGGATTGCCATGCCGACAAAATCAGCAGAGCGCTGGATTGCGGACGGCAACAACATGGTGAAGGAATTAGAAAAGCTAGGATATAAAACAGATTTACAGTATGGGGAAGACAAGGTAGAAAACCAGGTCGCTCAAATTGAAAATATGATTACCAAAGGAATTGATACTCTGGTGATTGCCTCAATTGATGGCTCAGCATTGACGGATGTACTAGAAAAAGCAAGTAAAGAAGGCATCAAGGTAATTGCCTATGACCGACTGTTGATGAATTCAGAGCACGTTGATTATTATGCAACCTTTGATAACTTTGGTGTTGGGGTACTGCAGGCTTCTTATATTGAAGATAAGCTAGGTCTGAAGGATGGTGAAGGTCCTTACAATATTGAGCTGTTCGGCGGTTCTCCAGATGACAACAATGCCTTAATTAATTTTAATGGGGTAATGTCAGTTTTTCAGCCTTATCTAGACAGCGGTCAGCTAAAGGTACCTTCTGGTCAAACGAGCTTTAATCAAATTGCAACACTGCGTTGGGATGGTTCTACTGCACAAGCCCGGATGGATAATCTACTGAGTGCAAACTATACAGATAAAACATTAGACGCGGTGCTTTCTCCATATGATCCAATCAGTTTAGGGATTATTTCTTCTCTGAAAGGGGTCGGTTACGGATCTTCTGATAAACCACTGCCAACAATCACTGGGCAAGATGCAACAATTGCCGGGGTAAAATCGATTATTACCGGCGAACAAACACAAACAATCTTTAAAGACACACGTATTTTAGCTAAAAATACGATTGAAATGATTGAAGCAATCAATAACGACAAAGAAGTGCCTGTAAACGATACAGAAACTTATGACAATGGTGTGAAGGTCGTTCCTACCTATCTGGCAAATCCGGTATCTGTTGATAAAGACAATTATAAAGTTGAGCTGATTGATACAGATTACTATACAGAGGCAGATCTGAAAGAATAGACAGGAGGCAGGAATCGAATCAGCTTCGATTCCTGCTTGTCTTTTCAAAAGCTGTGCTGTAGAAGACAGCCGGCAGACCGGTAAAAATCAAAAAACTGAAAGAGAGGATGGACGGTATGTCAGATTATATTCTGGAAATGAAGAATATTGTTAAAGAATTTTCCGGGGTAAGAGCCTTAGATAATGTAAACCTGAAAATCGAGCGGGGTGAAATCCATGCATTATGCGGTGAAAACGGAGCGGGTAAATCGACGCTAATGAATGTTTTAAGCGGATTATATCCTTATGGCAGTTATGACGGCGAGATTATCTATGATGGAGAAACGTGCAAATTTAAAGATTTGCGGGATAGTGAAAATAAAGGAATTGTTATTATTCATCAGGAATTAGCTCTAAGTCCCTATTTATCTATTAAGGAGAATATATTTTTAGGCAATGAACAAGCAAAGCACGGCATTATTGATTGGGATATAACAGAGAAAAAAACAGATAATTTATTGAAAACAGTAGGATTGAAAATTAATCCTAATATATTGGTTTCCCAGATTGGCGTAGGACATCAGCAGCTGGTGGAAATCGCTAAAGCATTTTCAAAATCTGTTCGGCTGTTGATTCTTGATGAGCCGACTGCAGCCCTAAATGAAGAAGAGAGTGCTAATTTGTTAGAACTTATCAAAGAATTTAAGGGTCAGGGAATTACCTCTATCATCATTTCCCACAAGCTGAATGAAATCGTAAATGTCGCCGATCGAATTACGATTCTGCGTGATGGTCAGACGATTGAAACACTGGAAAATGAAGCGATCACTGAAGAACGGATTATTCGAGGGATGGTTGGACGTGATTTAACGAACCGCTACCCAGATCGTCATCCGAATATTGGCGACGTGTACTTTGAGGTGAAAAACTGGATGGTTCATCATCCTATTGACGGCAGCCGAATTATGAATAATAACATCAATGTTTCTATCCGTCGGGGAGAAATTGTTGGTATTGCCGGCTTGATGGGAGCAGGTCGGACCGAGTTTGCCATGAGTGTTTTTGGTCATTCCTACGGCAGCAATATTAGTGGAACAGCATATAAGGATGGCAAGGAGATATCTGTGAAGGATGTTCCAGCTGCCATTCAGAATGGACTGGCTTATGTATCAGAAGACCGTAAGGCATTGGGACTGAATCTGTTGATGGATATCTGCGAAAATACAACCATTGCTAGTCTTGGGAAAATCAGCCGCAGCGGCGTCATTGATAAAGAAAAAGAAGTATTGGCTGCGGAGGAGTATCGTAAAAAAATGCGGACTAAAACCAGCTCGGTATTTCAAAATGTCGGCAGCTTAAGCGGTGGGAACCAGCAAAAGGTTGTACTGGCAAAATGGCTGATGACTGAGCCGGATATTCTCTTTTTAGACGAGCCGACCAGAGGAATCGACGTGGGTGCTAAATACGAGATTTATACAATTATTGAAGAGATGGCAGCTTCTGGTAAAAGTATCTGCATTATCTCTTCAGAGCTTCCTGAAATTTTAGGAATGTGTGACCGTATCTATACCATGAATGAAGGTCGGATTACCGGTGAGGTAATGAGAGAAGAAGCCAATCAGGAAGTGTTGATGAACTTAATGACCATGGAAGAAGAGGGTGTGAGTTAACATGGAAAACACAGATAAATTAGAAAAAGAAAAAAAGCAGCTCAATTTAAAAGATAAAGCAATGGATATTTTCAGCCGCTACAGTATGGTAATCATTTTAGTAGCGCTGCTGATTGCCTTTCAAATCATGACCGGCGGTATCTTCTGGCGGCCGCTGAATATTACCAATCTGGTATTGCAGAATAGTCATATTTTAATTCTTTCTGCCGGAATGCTGCTAGTTGTACTGTTAGGACATGTTGATTTATCGGTAGGCTCAGTGATGGCCTTCGTGGGAGCAATTGCCGGAATGCTAATGGTTAATAATGGCATGAGCCCCTGGCTGGCAGTTCCGCTTTGTATTGGCATTGGAGCGCTGATTGGTGCTTGGCAGGGCTTTTGGGTCGCATATGTTGGTATTCCTGCTTTCATTGTAACTCTGGCTGGTTTGCTGATGTTCCGAGGATTGACACAGGTTGTTTTAGGCGGACAGTCTCTAGCTCCGTTTCCGTCAGCCTTTCAAAAAATTTCCACTGGATACCTGCCGGATGTAGCAGGAGGAGATCATCTGCATATCCTTTCCATGATTATTGGTCTGATTATTGCTGCAGCACTGATTATCGGCCAGTGGCGGACACGTGAACGACGCAAAAAAAATCTTTTTGAAGTAGAATCAATGAATGCATTTATTATCAAGGCGTTATTTACAGGTATTCTCGTAGTCGGTGTAACCTTTATCTTTGCAGCTTATCAAGGCTATCCAATTATCTTGATTATTTTAGGAATCATCGTTGCAGTTTATGGCTTCTTAACGAATAAAACAGTAGCCGGCCGGCAAATTTATGCTACTGGCGGTAATAAAAAAGCTGCCGAATTATCCGGAATTAAAACAAAGAAAATTACTTTCTGGGTTTTCGTCAATATGAGTGCAATGGCTGCCTTAGCCGGTTTGGTATTGGCTGCTCGTCTGAATGCAGCAACGCCGCAGGCTGGTACATCAATGGAGCTGGACGCGATGGCTGCAGTATACTTTGGCGGAGCTTCAACCTCTGGAGGGATTGGAACCATTATGGGTGCCATCGTCGGTGGTTTAGTTATGGGAGTGCTGAACAACGGGATGTCTATCCTTGGTATTGGTGTTGACTGGCAGCAGGCGATTAAAGGCTTGATTTTGCTACTGGCGGTTGTTCTGGATATCTACAATAAAAAGAAAAAAATATCTTAAAAGGAGCTGGAAGTAATGAGCAACGACGAGCAAAAAACACTTTTGTTGATCTGTACGGCTGGAATTACTACTGGGCTTCTAGTTAGAAATGTTCAGCAGGCAGCAGATGAGAAAAATATTAATGTCCATGTCTATTCGGCTCCAGCGATTATTGCTGAACAGATTATCCAAACGCAGTCAGTTGATGCTTTGTTGATTGGTCCCCAATCAAAGTATGAAGTGAATCGTCTGAAGGATTTTCTAAACTATAAAGCAGTACCTTACAAGCTGATTTCAAAGGAAGACTATGAAACCTTAGATGGCGAAGCGGTCTTAAAAGAAAGCTTGGTGCTGCTAAAGGAAGAAATCTAACTTTCCGTTGTTAGTAACGTTTGGCAAGAGCATTTCTGGCAAATCCCCCCCAATGATACCTGAGCAGCAATGCTTTGTTCAGGATAGCCAGTTTTAATAGAGAAGTCTGTTTTCGATAATGAAAATAGGCTTCTTTTTTTGAGGTTAAATATTTTGAATTGTTATATGGGGTGTTGTTAATAGATTGGATTTTCACAAGAGCTTCTCTTATTTGCTTTTGCAGTAAAGGCATTGTTTATCTGGATGTATAACTTGAATTGAATATAAATGTATATATTTATTAGATTTAAACAACTTAATGAATAGTTATATTATCAAAAACTTCGTTATTTAATTAAATTTATGATAATTTGTCAGATTTCTTTTGTGCTCGCTTACTTAAACTATAGGCTGTATTTTTTAGTCAAAAAGAGGGGATATCAAGGAGGAAATACAAATGACACAGGTTCATAATAACCCTAGATTAGCCAATCAATTGGCAACGAATATTGCCCGCTCACTGGATGGTTTGGAGAGCGTACAGGCGGTCATTTCAGATACCCAAACAACAGTGGCTGGAAATACGAAGGCCCAAGAAGCGCTACACTCTGCAAGAAATGCAACAAATCTAATCATTGGAGCAGTGGGTCAGGCATCGGTTGCACTTCAAACCGTTGCTGTAGAATTTGAAGCGGCAGACCGTGCTTTGAGGGAAGGGCTTGCTCAAATCCCTCAAGGAAATGGAGGACAGTCATGAATCAAGAACTGGCAGCGTTGGTTGAACAGGAAAAGGTGTTAACAACAGTGCAGGAGGAGTTGACGTTATACCAAAAAAAGCTGGAGCAGCTGAGTGACGCTCATGAGGCGCACTTCGCTACTACCAATCGCTTGTTGGAAGAAATCAAGGATGAATCTGTCGAGAATGATTTCTTTAATACAATTGACGAGGTCCATTATGATATCCAAAAAGATCAGCGACAGCTGACAGATAGTTTTGAGGAAGAGCGAGAGGAGCTAAATAGAAAGAACAGTCAGCTTAGGGAAGAAGGCGATACACTGTTTTATGCACGCAAGCGACTTCTTGTAAACGAGGAGGTAGCCGATGAGTATTGACATGTTTGTCGGAGCTTCCCAAAGTCAAGGTAGTAGCGCCTTTTCTGCTAGTAAGCGGGAACAGCAGAGCTATGCACAGGTAATTCAGGCATTGCAGGAGTTTGTGAAGGATCAGGAGCTGAGATCTGAGGCGTATGATTCAGCAAAGATGCTGTATGGGGCAGTGCTGGTGCCGCTGGTTCAGGCGGGTGTACTTCTGTCGGAAGCCGTTGGTACAGCCTGTCAGCAGTTTCCAGTGGATTATCAGGTAAAAGTAGACAGCGGGGATTTGAAATCAGCCGCACTACAGGAAAAAATCGACCAGCTGGCACAGCAGATTCAGGAAGCGCAGGCGCTACGTTATGGAATTGAGCGGTTAGAGATTCCAGATACACTGAAAAGCAGTCAATTAATGAGGAACGCTCTGATGATGGAACGCTATCACGTGGCAAAGAGTCTTTTGGAAGAAAAGCTGGAAAAGCTAATGGACTTCCATCGAGAATCCCCTGAGATATTTTCAGAAATCAGTCAGCTGGAGCAGTTGGTAATTCAAGGAGCAGACCAAGCCAATGGTTCATGGAATGCCGCTACAGGCGTCTTTGATTTACCTAGTATGAATCAGCTGAGTTGGACAGCTGTTATTCAAGACAAATGGCTGGCACGAGACAAGCGCCTTAGAGGAATTGATGATGCCCTTGTGAATGAGTTGGAGGACTACACGGTATATGCCATGGTATGTTTAGACGGTAACGGCAATCCTAAGGTTTTCTGGAAGCTGGAACAAGATGGCCGAGGTGTGGTGAACAAACGTCTGACAGATTATCTGAAAAGGGCAGGGAACTACTTGGAAGATGGCAAGGTGACATTTATCAGCTTTGATTTCTGGGCAGCCAAGATTGATGAAGGCCTGAGAAACGGGTATGATTATACTACAGGGAAAGACTACAACACATTTATCTCCGGAATTGGTAAAACCTCAATGGCGGCCTATGATTTTTATCAATGGCTGAATGAAAGCGAATTAGCCGCAGCCTTGTCCACATTGGGCTTTGCCTATGGTTCCTATAAACTGCTTACAGCAAGCGGCACAAAGACAGTAGAAAACCCACTGCCGACCACGGTGACAGGAACGAAGCATGGAATAACCTATTCGTTGAATCGAGCGAATAGTCTGGGGAATTACGGGTATACCAAACCAGCCCCAGTTATTCCTGGTAACTGGTTAAATCATCTATCTGTTGCAGAAGGATTTGCCAAAAGAGGTGGTGTGAAAGGTGCTCATACTGAAGCAGCATTTAATCAATACTTTAAAGATCAAGGTCTTAGCTATAAAGAGGTGGGAAGCACTCCACATCCAACAATAGATGGAATTAGAGATATGCGTTATCAAATTCAACAAAAAGATCATCGAGGTATTCCTATTGAAGGACAGTTTAATATTTCTCAGTATAAAAAAACACTAATTGATGAAGCAAAGATATCAAAAGGTACTGTTAATAACTGGGCTAATGAAGCAATAAATAATGGAGTGTTTGAAGTTAGAAAAGATAATAAAAACTTATACTTTAAAGGGATTGCTAAAAATGGACTGAAGTTTGAGGGATGGAAAAACCCTGATACTGGGGATATCGATAGCTTATACCCAGTATCGAAATGGAAAGACTAAAAGTTTAGTAAAACAAAGGGGCTTATAAAATGTCTATAGAAAATATAAATGATAAGGAAGCTTTTGAAGCTACCTATGGAGCATACGAGGATTCATTATACCCAATGATTATGAGTCTAAATTACTACACAGATTCAGAACTTGTAGAAAATTTAAAAAATATAATAGCAGGTTGTGGCTTAAGTGGAGGTAATATTGGATTTTTTTTTCCACGAAGCTTTGATCCATGGGATGAAGATTACTTTGAAAAAGGTGTAATGTTTCAATGGGGAGGATTAGGTGTCATAGTCAGCGACGCAACCTTTTACCGTTATCTCAGCCGTGGTGTAAAAGCATATGTAGAGTTGTATCCCAGGCATAAAACTGAAATCTTGGAATTATTGGAAGAAATCAGAGAAAAATATGCGGTCGGTCATGAGGATGAGCCGGATCATGTGATTCAAACGTTGATATTTGATGATTAGTGATAAAGCAGATTGAAAGTTAAAAACCCGAATAAGAGTAGAAGGTTTAATAATTTAATTAATGGGTGAGTGTAGGAGTAGTTCATTGCCTATCCTCACTTCTTTTTTATAAAAATCTACCTATTAGACTAAAATAAATCGTCGATATTGCGTATTTTTAATAGAATCGGTAGAAAAGGATTGCGCTCGTTCAGAATTTTTAGTATTATATGAATATTCTAAAAATTAAAAAATGAAAAGAATAATATGATGTATTGGAGAGAATTGGATGAAAAAGCATAATATGAAGAAATTTACGAGTATCATTCTTTTATCAGCAGTAACATTGGCTGCATGCGGAACCACTGGGGGGAGTTCTGATTCTACAGATACAAGCGGAGGCAGCTCAAGCTCTGGATCAGCTTCTGGAGAACAGGTATTTAATCAGGTTGTTCAACAAGAAATGCCTAGTGCTGACTTATCACTGGCAACAGATACAATCAGCTTTTCAGCATTGAATAATGTTTATGAAGGCTTGTATCGTTTAGATGAAAATAGTAAACCGCAGCCAGCCGGTGCGGCTGAAATGGCTGAAATCAGTGATGATAATTTGACGTATACAATCAAACTGAATGAGGATGCAAAGTGGTCAAATGGCGACCCTGTTGTAGCTGCTGACTATGTTTATGGCTGGCAAAGAACAGTAGATCCTAAGACAGCAGCAGAGTATGCGTATCTGTTTGAATTAGTTAAAAATGGTGCGGCAGTCAATGCCGGCGAGAAAGATGTTGAAGAGCTGGGTGTTAAAGCAGTTAGTGATTATGAACTGGAAATTACTTTAGAAAAACCAACGCCTTACTTTGATTACCTGCTGGCGTTTCCGTCCTTCTTCCCGCAAAATCAAAAAGTTGTTGAAAAAAATGGTAAAGACTATGCTACATCAAGTGACATGTCGGTTTATAATGGTCCATTTACATTAACTGACTTTGACGGTCCGGGAACAGACACTAAATGGTCTTATACGAAAAATGAAGAATACTGGGATAAAGATACAGTTAAGCTTGAAAAAATCAACGTGGATGTGGTAAAAGAAGCACCGACTTCATTGAACTTGTTCCAGGATGGTCAAGCGGACGATGTAATCCTAAATGGCGAGCTTGCACAGCAAATGGCAAGTGACCCAGAATTTATCAGTCAAAAAGATGGACGTACAGTTTATATGGAATTAAATCAGCGTGAAGCAGATTCTCCGTACCACAATGAAAACCTGCGTAAAGCAATTTCTTATGCTATTGACCGTGAAGCGCTAGTTAATCAGATTCTAGGCGATGGTTCAGTCGTATCACAAGGGTTAGTTCCAGGGGAGCTGTCATTCTCACCAACTGATAATAAAGATTTTGCAGAAGAAAACGAAAATGTATTGACCCATAATGAAGAAAAAGCAAAAGAATATTGGGAAAAAGCGAAAAAAGAATTAGGGATTGAAACCTTTGAAATGGATATTGTCCATGACGATACCGATTCAACGAAAAAGCTGACAGAATATATCCAAGGTGTGCTGAATGATACGCTGGACGGTATAAAAGTAACCGTAACGCCTGTACCTTTCTCTGTTCGTTTGGATAGAGGGAACAGCGGGAATTTCGAAGCAATCATGGGCGGCTGGGGCGCAGACTATGCGGATCCAAGCAGCTTCCTAGACTTGTTTGTTACAGGCAATGCTTACAACAGAGGTCGTTACTCAAATAAAGAGTATGACAAGCTGATTGAGTCTTCGAATGTTACACATGCAGCAGATCCTGAAGCACGTTGGGAAGATATGCTGAAAGCTGAAAAACTACTGATGGATGATATGGGTGTGATTCCAATCTATCAAAAATCAGAAGCGCATATGAGAAAGGCCAAAGTAAAAGGCGTTGTTGCTCATGCGGCAGGTGCACAATACGACTTCAAGTGGACATACATTGAAGAATAAATAAAAGCTGACTGAAGCAGAGGCCGGGAGTAGTTATTCCGGTCTCTGTTTTTTTTTAGAGTTTATATTGTTGTAGAAGAACCGTTCAGCAAAGCTGGAAGCAGTGCTCGGAACGGCTCGAAAAGCAAACGTATTTTCCCCTTTTTAAATAGGATGACTATAGATTTTTGCTGCTTTGTGATAAACTAAAGACGGCACAAACTACTTAGAAAAGGTGAAAACATGTACGAATATATCATCGGCAACATTACATATATCAGTCCGTATTACATCGTTTTAGAGACAAATGGAATCGGTTATCAGGTGTCTGTGGGTAATCCCTACAGGTATTCAGGGAAAACAGAGACAAAGGTTTATCTACATCAGGTTATTCGGGAAGATGCTCATAGCTTGTACGGTTTTGCAGATTTAGAAGAAAAGCAGCTGTTTTTAAAACTGATTAGTGTTTCAGGAATTGGACCTAAAAGTGCGCTGGCTATCATGGCATCGGAAGATCACGGCGGGTTAATCCATGCTATTGAAGCAGAAGATGCGGCATATCTGACGAAATTCCCCGGCGTGGGCAAGAAAACTGCGCAGCAGATGGTTCTTGATTTGAAGGGCAAGCTGGGAGAGTTGGAACGCTCTGAAGCTGCTGCGGAAGCAATGGCTAAGTCTACAGTGAAAACCGGCACCAAGGAGCTGACAGAAGCTCTAGAGGCGCTTAGTGCACTTGGCTATAGTGAAAAGGAAATCAAAAAGGTCACACCTCAGTTGGAAGCTCTTGAAGCTTCTCAAACAGATGTTTATCTAAGAAGTGCACTGAAACTAATGATGAAACGATAAAGGAGGAGCAGAATAGTGAGTGAAGAGCGGATTCTTTCAGGAGAAAGCAATGATGGAGAAGAATCGTTGGAAATCTCTCTGCGTCCTAAATTTTTAAAGCAGTATATTGGGCAGCATAAAGTAAAGCAGGAATTAAGTATTTATATAGAAGCTGCCAGAAAACGGCAGGAATCTTTGGACCATACACTATTATATGGTCCGCCAGGATTAGGGAAAACGACAATGGCGATGGTTATTGCCAATGAGATGGCTGTAAATATCCGAACCACTAGTGGTCCGGCCATTGAGCGTCCCGGTGATTTGGTTGCTATTTTGAATGAACTAGAGCCTGGCGATGTTTTATTTATTGATGAAATTCATCGTCTGCCGCGAGTAGTAGAGGAAATGCTGTATTCAGCGATGGAAGATTTTTTTGTAGATATCATGGTTGGTCAGGGAACAACGGCTCATCCAGTTCATTTTCCGCTGCCGCCATTTACGCTAATTGGTGCAACAACTCGAGCTGGACAGCTCTCTGCACCGCTGAGAGACCGATTTGGAATTGTCTCGCATATGGAATATTATGCAGATGATGATTTACAGGAAATTGTTCTTCGTTCTTCGGATATTTTTCAAACTGAAATTGTCACAGAAGGCGCGTTTGAAATTGCACGGCGTTCACGGGGAACACCGCGGATTGCCAACCGTCTGCTTAAAAGAGTCAGGGACTTTGCTCAGGTTCAATCAGATGGTGTGATTAACAAAAATATTGCAGATCAGGCGTTGACTCTGCTTCAAGTGGACCATCAGGGGCTGGACTATGTAGATCAGAAGCTGCTGCGGACATTAATTGAACTGTACGGCGGCGGTCCTGTAGGGCTAAGCACCCTTTCTGTGAATATCGGGGAGGAGACAGAAACCGTTGAAGATATGTATGAACCCTATCTAATCCAAAAAGGGTTTATTAAGCGTACCCCGCGCGGTAGAATCGCTACGCCATTAGCATATGAACATTTTGATTATCCATATTTTTCCCAAGAATAGAAAAATGATATAAAAAGCAAACAATATAATGTAATTATATTTATGATATAATAAGTTGCTTGAATTTCTTAAAATGCTGTAAGTATAGAGGAATAATCCGATGATGATTCCGTAAGTTTTGCATAGGAAAACGCTAACAAATATAGCGAAATGCAGGTATTCAGTTGCTTGTTGCTTGTGACTAACTATACAATATAAGTGACTGGGGGGAGAAAGTCATGGATATAAAAATTGAGTTAGGAAAGAAAATTCGACTGCTCAGAGAAAAAAATGGTTTGACCAGGGAAGCTTTTTGCGATGATGAAGTAGAATTGACCGTGCGGCAGCTGACAAGAATCGAAGCCGGACAGTCATTACCGACATTACCTAAGCTAACCTTTATTTCTCAGCGCCTGGCTGTCCCAATCCATCATTTGATAGATGAAAAACATATTGAGCTCCCAAAGAGATATTTACAGTTAAAATACAGTTTACATAAACTTTCAACTTATAAGGAAAAAGAAAGAATCGCCAAGAAAGAAAAATATTTTGATGAAATTTATGAAAATTATTATGATAATCTGCCAGAAGAAGAGCAATTAGCAATAGATGTTCAACAAGCTTCAATGGATGTTCATTTAGCAGAAAATGCCGATTTTGGTGAAGAAATATTGAATGATTATTTTTCACAAATTTTGAATAAAAAAGAGTATTCAATCAATGACTTACTAACGATAGATTTATATTTTCATTGTATCTTTTATAAAAATTACAAAGAAGATATTTTTATAGATTTAGTTGATAGAGTTATTGAGCAAGTAGACTATTCTGTTGATATTGAGTTATTTCTACTTAATAAATTACTATTAACAGCTGTTAATGTATTTATCAAATATGGAAATTATGATAAATTGATAGATATTGTAAGAGTTTCTAATGTCATTATGCAGACAAATCAAGATTTTCAGAAAAAACCAATAATGGATATGATAGAAGGGAAATACTGGTTATTTTCTCAAAAAGATACTGAGCAAGCATACCAAAAATATATGGATGGGGCACAATGTGCCAGATTATTCGGTGATACAATACTAAGCGAAAAAATTGTCCAAGAATGGGAAACCGATTTAAAAATGAATTAAATACTTCTTATACGAGATTAGGATATTTTTTCCTAATCTTTTTTAGTAGGACATTAATGTCCTGTTGGATTTTTTTTGAATTGCTTATACTAACCTTGTGATTGATATAAATCAAGATAAAACAGGGGGAAATAAGGAATGCTATACTATTTAAGATTTGCTTTATGCGCTTATTGGTTTGGAGATTAAGGGGGATAAGTTTGAGCAAAGTAGGTTATTCTATAGAAACCAAGCAAGTAACTGTTCAAAATCTTGTCATCTCTAATGAAGAAGAGCATGAGAAATTATTAAAAGTTATGTTAGATGACGAATTATTTAAGATTATTCTTTTAAAGCAGTGGGAGAAAAAAATCCTGGCTTTGAATAATCATATGATTGGTAAGGTAGAAATATCGGAAATCAAGTAGGTATCCAATGTATTTCTTTCTTTTATACATAGGAGAGGGATGGTATCACTGTAGTTGGATGCCCCTTTTCTTATCGATAAATAATTGGGTTAGTTATTTATCGATAAGAAAAGGGTTAGGGCAATATGCAAATTGTTCTTAATTGGGTCTGGTTAAATAATAGGGAAAGAAAGACACTGACAGCTAAGGTGTCTTTTTTTCTGTGCATTTTTAGTAAAGAGGCTTAACGGCGGACTGCTGGTTAGCTGAAAGGCAGTTTGTCATTTCAAAAATATTTGATACAATAGATGCACAAATGACGAAAGTACAATGAGAGAAAGTAGGGAGGAAAGCTATGAGTGAATCGCAGAAAACCAAAAAAGTAATTGCTCAAGCGCTGATAGACTTATGCGGCTCAGAGGCATTCAATAAAATAAGCGTTCAAGATATTACCCATGCAGCTGGGTTGAATAGGCAGACATTTTATTACCACTTTTCTGATAAATATGCTCTGCTACGCTGGATTTATCAGGAGAATGCATTTCTCTATCTAGATACAAGGGATGTTAATATCGATAATTGGGAAGAACAGGCGTTAAAGATGCTGAAAGCTATTCAGGAAAAAAGAGATTTTTACTACAATACAGCGAACGCTTATCCGGATATTATTCGGACTGATTTTGCGGAGGTTACAAAAAAGCTGTTTCTTAATCTATTTGAACAGATGGATGCTGAGCATGAACTGCTGGATGAGGATAAGCGGTTTTATGCCCGTTTTCTATCCTATGGCTGCAGCGGTGTCCTATTTACTTGGATTATGGAAGGTTATCAGGAAACACCATTAACAATTGCAACTCAGCTCTTTCGTTTAGCAAAGGATATTGAATTCTTCTCTTATCGGTTGTATCAGCAAGATTCTGACGATTTTATGTAGCCGAATTATAAAGACTACTATAGATATAAGGCATACTCTTCCGAAATCTAAAAAAGTATCCAATACCACTTTTTACAGCTTTTATCTAGCTTGGATTTAGTAATTAGAACCATTGGACAGTTGAAGCGAATTAACTCTTGACAGTGCCGATAGAAGCACGGTAAGGTGAAGACAAGAGAGTACAAGGGGATAGTGAGGATTGACGGTTTTATTGGAAGTAAAGCATCGACCTTTCTGTTAATACATATTGAAGAAGGTGCAGACAGATGTTTAATATGATTATTATATTGCTGGCAACATTGAACAGTGAACCAGTTGGAACAAATGATTATCGGATTTCCCGGTTTATTTTGAGCAATTTAAGGAGTATTCAAACATACAATATTTCTCAACTGGCTCAGGCATGCTTTGTATCAAATTCCAGTATTTCCCGTTTTTGCCGGAAAATAGGGTTTCGAGATTTCAATGAACTGAAGCAGCAGTTTTTTCAATGGACAGATATTGGAGAAAAAAAGTTTGCTTATGAAGGTCGCTTAACGACAGCCTTAAAGGATACTTATATAGACAGCATTATAGAGAACCTCCTGCTTTTGAAGAAGAGTGTTAGAAACGAAGAGCTGCAGCAGCTGGCAAAGGATATTCTAACCTATCCTAAAGTAGCGGCATTCGGCTCCCTTCATTCTCAAAGTGTGGTATTAAATCTGCAGACGGATTTATTAACAAGCGGTATTGTTATGGATACTCGAACTCGTTTTCAGGAACAGCTGGAATATATTGAAAATGCTGGAGAAGACACGTTAATTCTCTTGTTTTCTCGTGGCGGCAGCCATCTTAAACGCTTTTTAGTACATGATCTGCAGCTGAGCCGAAATAGCAAACCGAAGCTTGTGATGATAACAGCTAGTGAAAATATTCGAAGCAATAAATACATTGATCAGTTTATTTATTATGAAGAAAAAGAAGGGTTCACAGCGTATCCTTATGCCTTTGAAGTGATAACGGGAATTTTGGCGCTGGAGGTTTTTGCCAGAAAAAATGAATAGATAAAAAGGATAGAACATTATGCGCGGTAAGGCACATAGTGTTCTATCTTTTTTGCTTGTTTAACTACCAGTAAAGTGAATTTTTTCTGGGATTGTGTATTTTATCCTTTTAAATTACATAATTGTTCAAAATTGATTAGTTCAATTTGCTTCTCCTTAATGTATGCTTTTGTCCGCTCTGACTGCAGCGTCTCTGCTTCTAAAGAACGCTGGATATTGTAGCTGCTGTTTTCAAAAATCCATTGATCGACATATGCGGGGTGACACATCATTTCATAGATTTGATTTTCTTCAAGCTGTAAGTTTGCAAAAAACTCAGGTGTAATCGAAGTTAAATAGAAAGAATTTAAAAAATAATCCGCATGGGGCAGCCCGTCAAGCAACGGCTGATAGGCTTGAATCTGCTCGTCAGACCATTTTCTTGGATGAAAACGAACAGCCAGCTGGAATTCCTTGGCTAACTGAGTATAAACAGGAAAAATATTTGTCATCATATGAATATGGTGATGAGAGTCGATGTGACTGGGTGTTAAGCCGTGAGCATACACTTTTTCAATTTGGGCACGCCACTCTTTATAAACCTCCTCCTCAGACACATCAAGTTCATTTGCTTCCAAATTGTAGCGTTTGAATGTTTGTGGTTGACTGACTAGACTGGGAATCATATGAGAATCTAAAACTGGCTGTCCTAAATCCAAGGATAGGTGCACGCCGATGTCTAGGGTGCGATGCTGCTTTGCCAGCTGACAGGCATGTTCAAATGCCTGTGTGGTACTTAAAAGAGTAGTCGAAGCAACAACTCCTTTTTTAAAACAGTCGATGATTCCGTAATTCTGTCCTCTACTTAGGCCAAAATCATCAGCATTTATTAGTAGCTTCATTTTTCGGCTCCTTTCTAATAATAGTATCTTTAATGTACTCGTTAATTTCTCGCAGCCCTCTGTTTTTCCATTAATTGGAAATCATTTCCAAATCATGGAAATTTAAGTAATAGCTAGAATGTAACCGCTATACTATGCCTAACAAGAAAAAAGGAGATGATGAAATGAGTATCATGGACAAATTTAACCAGGTCGCTGAAAAAAGCTTACTGCCGATTGCCAACAAGCTGGCAGCACAACGCCACTTGTCAGCGCTTAGAAATGGAATGGTTTCTTCCATCCCATTATCTATCTTAGGCGGTGTCAGCCTGATCATTGCTACACCTCCGTTTAACCCGGAACAGATGTCTCAGAGGAATGTACTGACGAATTTTCTGTCCGTATGGTATGACTGGGCTCAGGCTAATGCTTATACACTAAAACTGCCTTTTATGATGAGTATGGGACTGATGGGATTATTTATCGCTTTTTCAATTGCTCATAATCTGGCTGAGGAATATGGCATGCCTGCACTAGATGCATCGATTGTATCAACAGTTACGTTTTTACTGGTTAGCTCGCCGGCATTTTCCGGAGTTCCTTTAGACAAGCTGACGGAGAATATGGCAGTAGAAGAGTTTAGTCAGCTAGGGCTGCTTAGTTTGCCAATGCAGTATTTAGATGCAAAAGGAATATTCACTGCAATTATTGTAAGTATCAGCTGTGTGGAAATTATGCGTTTGTTAGCGGAGAAAAATATTCGATTTAAAATGCCGGACGGCGTTCCACCTGCTATTGCTGCTTCTTTTGATGCCATTCTGCCATTGTTCTTATGTACGGGGCTTTTTTACGGTGTTAGCTTGCTGATTCAAAATATTACAAATGGAGAATTGATTCCTGCGATGATCATGAAGCTTTTAGCACCGGCAATGACCGGTTTGGATTCGCTAGTAGGCATCTGCCTGATTACCTTCCTGGCGCAGTTATTCTGGTTCTTTGGTTTACACGGAGCCAGTATCACCCAGTTTGTTCGCTTACCCTTCATGAGTGCTTATATTGTAGCGAATGCGACAGCTTTTTCTCAAGGAGAGGCTATTCCTCACTTCTTTACTCAGCCTTTCTGGTCGTATATCATCGCGATTGGCGGTGGAGGCTCTACACTGGCATTGGCGATACTGATGCTTCGAGCTCGTTCAGGACAAATGCGGCAGCTTGGGAAAATATCTATTATTCCCTCACTGTTTAACATTAATGAGCCGCTGATTTTCGGTACGCCGCTCGTTCTTAATCCAATTATGATGCTGCCATTCATTTTTGTTCCAGTAATTAACGCTATCTTTGGCTATGCTTTCATGTATTTCGGCTGGATTGGTAAAGGTGTGGTGGAGACACCATGGACAACACCAGCGCCGATAGGGGCTGCGTTAGGAACGATGGATATTCGGGCGGGGCTGTTTGTTATCGGACTCCTGCTTGTTGATTTGCTGATTTACTATCCATTTTTCAAGGTTTTAGATAAACAGGCTGTTCAAGTAGAAAAAGAAGATGAACAGGAAATGCTGAAAGCTAAAGGAATACAGACTGAAACAATCTAAACAGACAACTTTAACTAAAGGAGAGACAGCACATGTCAAAAGATGCATTAAAAATCGTTACTATCGGCGGCGGTTCCAGCTACACGCCGGAAATTATTGAAGGCTTTATTCAAAAGAAGCTGGATGGTTTACTACCAATCAAAGAAATCTATTTAGTTGATATTGAAGCAGGAAAAGAAAAATTAGAAATTGTCGGTGGATTAGCAAAACGGATGGTTGAGAAAGCACAGGCAGATATCACCATTCACTTGACGCTGGATCGTAAAGAGGCATTAAAAGATGCTGATTTTGTTACCACACAGTTTCGTGTAGGACTGTTGCCGGCAAGAATTCGAGATGAAAAAATTCCTTTGAAGTATGATTTAATTGGGCAAGAAACAAACGGTGCTGGCGGAGCGATGAAGGCACTCCGCACCATTCCGGTAATTTTGGATATTTGTCGTGATATGGAAGAATTGTGTCCGAATGCTTGGCTGATTAATTTTACTAATCCTTCAGGCATCATCACTGAAACGGTACTTAGACATTCTTCTATTAAGGTAGTCGGCCTATGCAATATTCCAATTGGGATTGTAAATAAGATAGCCAAGCTGTATGAGACGACACCGGAGAATGTTTCTGTAGAATTTTCTGGATTAAATCATTTCGTGTTTGGGAAAAACATCTATGTAAATGGCGAAGATGTAACATTGGATGTTATTGAAAAAATCAAAGATGGAACAGAAATTTCTGCGAAGAATATTCCGAATTTCTCTTTTCCGGCTGACGTTCTTGACTCCATCGGCATGATTCCAGCTGGCTATCTGAAATATTATTATACTCGGGAAAAAATGCTGGAGGACTGTAAGCGTGCAGCGAAAGAAGAAGGTACTAGGGGGGAAGTAGTGACTCAGACAGAGAAAGAGTTGTTTGAGCTATATAAGGATCAGGAACTAGCTGTAAAACCAAAACAACTGGAGGAACGCGGCGGCGCACATTATAGTGAAGCAGCTGTCAATTTAATTGATTCCATCTACAATGGCGACGGAAAAATTCATTATGTCAATGTTCGTAATAATGGGACAATCTCCAGCCTTCCTGAGAATGCTGCTATTGAATGTAATTGTGTAGTGACACATCGCGGGGCGTTGCCGGTGACTGTAGGAGAGCTGGAAACTAGCGTTAGAGGACAAATTTCGTTAATGAAAGCTTATGAAGAATTAGTCATTGAAGCAGGAGTTACTGGCGATTATCTGGCGGCACTCAAAGCTTTAACCATTAACCCGTTAGTCAATGATAGTGATAAAGCTGGTGCGGTACTGCAGGATATGCTGTGGGCGAATCAGGAATATCTGCCACAGTTTAGTCAATGGTTTGCAGAAAACAAGGAATAGGTATCTAAACACTATAAAAACTTTTTGTACAGCTTTTCCGAGTGCTGAATAGCCGTAGGGATAAAATGATAAGTTCCAATAGTAAGAGTGAGTTCACAGAAATTGTTCTTTAGATTTCTGTGAATTCTCTTTTATTTTCAGAGGAAACTCTAAGGGTTACAGTGAGGCCAAAATTTTTCCACAGTTTAGGTAGTCGAAAGGCTTTTTGAAGTATTTTACAAAGGGACTTGAAGTTTGTTATGCTGAAGGAAAGAGAGCTTGGGAGGAATGAAGATGATACGTGTATTATTTGTCTGTTTAGGCAATATTTGCCGTTCACCAATGGCTGAAGCGGTAATGAGGGAGAAAGTTAAGAAAGCTGGTTTGGAGGAAAAGATTCAAGTGTCCTCTGCCGCAACCAGTGGATGGGAAGCAGGAAATCCGCCGCATCGAGGAACGCGGCAGATATTGGAGGCGCATGGCATCTCTGTTGATGGGCTGCGGTCGACACAGATTAACCAACAGGACTTTGTGGTTTATGATTATATTATCGGGATGGATTATAGCAACTTGACTGATTTGAAGAGAACAGCACCAGCAGGCAGGGAAGAAAATATCCATCTATTTATGTCTGTCGTTGAGCACCAAGAAGAGACAGAAGTTCCTGATCCTTACTATACTGGAGATTTTGAGACGACATATCGAATGGTGAATGAAGGAACCACAGCCTGGCTGGAACACTTGAAAAAAGAAGCGGGAAAATAAAAAAACTCATACTTTTTTACGTGATAATCTCAGTCCTAAGGAGGATGTAATTTTATGAGCAACCTTTTACAATAAAGGAGTAAGCTTATGAATGCATTATCAGAGCTGGAGAATTTACGAATGGAGGATGAAAACATGCGGTCATTTAAATCAATCGTTTTTGAACTGTCGCTCTTTTATCTGTTATTGGCAGTTGGATTGCCTTTAGTGTATGCTGTGACTTATCATCTGCCCATGATGGGTATTTTCTCGCTGGAATGGTTATTTGCCTGTGCAGCGGTCTACCCGCTTGTTCTTTTGCTGTCAGCCTTTCGCTACAGCTACCAGCGGCTTAAGCATGGCTATCAGAGAAACAGCCATTGATTATTGGATACGAAGAGTATCGTCCATTTAAATAAAAAAAGGGAGATAGCTGATTTGTTTAGTCAATCAGTCTGTCTCCCTTCTTGTTTATTTGTATAGGCGCTGTTCCATTTGGAAAGCAGTCAACATATCATCCGTAGCGTCTGCTATTGGTGTAGTAGCTTCCAACTCCGCTTGAACAGCAATCCGTGTGATTGCCTGAATGTCGCCGCAGGTAATCAGTGTTAAAATATTTTTCCCTTCAATATCGTCGATTAGCTCAACTCGGGAAGGATCAATCTTTTCTTTATAAAAAATCTTATAGGTAAACACATTAGTTAAATCAGTTAGATAGATGGTTGCGCCAATTTCTACATATTCTAAAGGAGAAAATAGCGAAACCCCGTCCAGTGTTCTATGACTGGCTAGTGCGTAGTTTCTTTTGCCCATCTCCTGATCTTCCTTCATCGTTCCGGCACCTGTGAGCAGAGCGACATTGGAAAGCCCCTTGAAAATTGGCAGATTGATTTCCACGCTTGGAACAGCAATACCGCCGACCACTGGTAAATCTTTGTTTTCAAACTGTGCTTTGATAACAGCTTCTGTGCTGATTGACTCAACAGAGTCAAAATCAAAAGTAGTATCGGCCTTCAGGTTCTTTGCAACATCTTCCTGAGTAACTCCATCCAGGTTATAAGATTTGCCGTTTTGCTGGATAAGAAAGTTTCTAATTTGTGTATTGAAAATCAAAGCTAAACCGACAAGTAAAAGTAAAACCAATAAAATATTGATTAGCCAGTTGCTTTTTTTCTTTTTCTTCTTTTGTTTTTTTGGCGCAGCTGACGCCCGTTTCTTTTTACTCATTCGTCACACTCCTATTTTTTTATAGTGTATCATATTTTATATGTAAACCCCATAAATTTAATTAAATTTAAACTAAAAAAGGTACTTTAAAATAAAATGAAATGTGACTGAATTATCTGCTTTTGTAATTGAATTTTAAACAAAAAGAAATAAGCTTTTTTATGATAAATAATGTAAAATGGAATAAGTAGAAATCCGTGAAGGGGTGATTGGTAATTGTTGGATTTAATTTATGTACATGTGGATATAACAAGCAACGCAGTTTTATCCAAAGGAATAACGCATTATGATTTTGTCAGATCTGTCGTACATAAGCCGAAAAATCTTCTTTTGCTGAACCCTTATGCAGAAGATGGTGAGTATGAAAGACATAGCGGTCTGAAAATTATTCGCGGATTGGACAATGTGAATCAGCATTTTTCTGATGCAGGCCGCAGAAGAAAAGGAGAAGAGATCAAGTGGATGGATTTTTCTGACATAGCGATGCTGAAGGAATTAACGCCTCTTGAAATCTCAGAGCTGCTGTATTTTGGGCACACCAAAACCAGTCTGCATTCACCGTTCTTTTATAAATTGCAGAATAACTTTGTCTTCTTTGAGTTTGCTGATCAAATGACTAGAGTTTATTATCGCTATATTGATGAATTCTATCAGATTTTAGCGGATAAAATCAGTAGTGTCATCTTAGAAAAGGTTAATGACAAAAAAAGCTTTTTCCGCAGAGGTGTTTCTGTAGATAAGCTTAGCAGTGATCTGCTAAAGGAAATGAAGCCAATTTTACAGGAAGGCGTAGTATTCTGTTTTCAGAATATTGAACAACAGGGGAAGGAATACCGCATTCCGATTTATATGATTGAGGACTCTTTGTGGAAAACGAAGAATTATGCCTATAAAGAAGACCCGATAATCGCTTCTTTAGTCTATAATACAGGAAAACGAACATGGCATTTTGAAAATAATGGGGAAGCCTTAGATATTCAACTGCCTAAGCATGCCTAGAAAAGGTAGAATATAAAAATGCAAAAGAGACTGGTGCTTGGTAGCCAGTCTCTTTTTTTGAGAAAATTAGTTTTGCTGTTTTTTTTCAAGTGTAGTGGCTGTCTCCGTTTCATTCTTTTCGGCATCTTCAATTTCTTTATGGAGAAAATAAGAGATGACCGTTCGAATGACGACCAGAGCAGCCAGCTTGGAAATATCTTGGAAGGTTGGTTTAATGACAGACTCAATGATATCCGCGGCAATCAGGATTTCCAAGCTCAACAGGATATAACTGCCGAGAAAGTTTTTAATCAGGTTATTGTTTTTAGCAATCAGCAGCTTTTGACTACGATCCAGGCTGCTCTTGAAAAAATCGACAGCAGCGATAACTACGCCCCAAATCAGAACGATGATTGCGAGAACGTTCAGACAAAGAATAAATAAATCAAAGAAGGGTGTTAGTTGATTCATAAGTGTTTCAGCCAAATGAGACAATGGAAGACCTCCTTATCGTTTCGTAAATAGTGTTGGTTGTCTGTTTTTTTACAAAAAAAGGATGAAGCCCACAGGCAGCTGTCCTTTGAGTGACGATTCCTATCAATAGCAGTAAATGGCTAGTTAAAGGTGTGACCAGCTTGAATCAGTGTTTGGAGAGCTCTTTCTTTTTCGGTGTTTTTTATTAACAGATAATCTGTATTATACGTTGAAAGGGCAAAAATAGAAATTCCCTGCTCCGCCAAAGGATTAGCCAGCTGGGTTAAAATGCCTACTAGAGAAAAATCCAGTTCACCGACGATTTGAATGATGAACCAACCGGAATCAACGGCAGTAGCCTGATTAGTATTTAAAGAATCGGTCGGTACGACAAAAGAGCATTCATCATTTGTATAGGTTATACTTTTGAAAGCCGTCAGAGAATTGAATGCTTCAGGGATTTCATAGGTAGCTGGAAATTTTATAACTGAGTAGTCCAGCGTGTCGTGAAGTTTTAATTCCATGTAAAGAACTCCTTTTATAGAGATGTTTTTGTTTTAGTCTATCATAGATGAAACAGCAGGGACAAGAAGCAATGTAATTTACAAGTGTTTTTCTTTATGCTAGACTGGGTTTGTCTTTAAACAGACAATCAATTGAATAGAACACCATCACATAGGGGAGCTTTACAGCTGAGAATGAGGTCACTCTAAACCCTTGAACCTGTTGCGTTAATGCGTGCGTAGGAAGTTGTGATGGAGTAGATAGATATACTCCTCCTTTGTTGAATGGTTCGTTCTAATTTTAAGGGAGGATTTTTTTATGTCGAAAAAAATGGATTTACGGGTTTGGATTGAGGGAACAGTAGTTGCAGCAATGGCGATGGCACTTTCCTTTATTCCGCTGGAAACGGCAAATGCCGCCTTTGATTTATCATTGGGGATGATTCCGTTAGTCTTGTATTCCTATCGGAGAGGGGTTCTGCCAGGACTTACGTCAGGGTTTATCTGGGGGCTTTTAAGTATCGTACTTGGTTCAGCGATGAAAAATTTTATTTCTGTGCCTCAAATCATCTTTGAGTATCCCTTTGCCTTTGCATTTGGCGGTATGGGCGGCTTATTTGCGGACAAGATTCAAGCAGCTGTTTCAAAAGGAGAGAAGGCTAAAAGTATTCGTTTTATTATTTTAGGGAGTATAACTGCAGTAGTTTCCCGCTGGTTCTGGCATTATTGGGCAGGAGTTTTGGTGTGGGGCGCCTATGCACCGGCAGGCATGAGCCCGTACTGGTATTCTTTGGTATTTAATGGGGGCAGCGCCATTGCCAATACTGTTCTTGTGAGTGTTGTTTTAGTTCTCGTTGCAAACCTCGCTCCTAGGTTGTTTCTGCCCAAAAACGGACATTATATAACTAGTCAGTCCCAAAACAAGTAGGAATTGATAAGAGGACATGCTTGTTTGAAGTTTTCTGTAGGATATTTATAAAAAAATCTCAGTTAAATAACTAAAAGCTCCCGTAAAGCCCCTTTTAGAAAGAGTCTTTACGGGAGCTTTTTTTAATTCAGTTGTAACTATTTTCAATCTTTATCTGGAAATAAGGGGAATTTATTTTGCTTGGCTTACTGCAAAAGCAAGAGCGTCTTCCAAGCTCTGGATTGAAGCATAAACGTCTCTAACTGTTGATTTAGGGTTAAGCTGAACAAAAACAGCTTTTGTTATTACTTTATTTAGATTGTTGTATACAGCAAAAGGAACCTTTCCAAGCACTTTTTTATCACGCTCAAAACGTGTATGCCAAATGGCATCACTTAATTTTTGCTTCACAGGTGCGGTAGCTGTTGAGTCTAAATCCAAGTCAGGATATGCGGCAATTTTAGCCATTAACTGCTGTAATGCAATGATTTGCTGTTTAATTTCACTTGTAGTGGCAAATGGGTCAGCAACTTTTATAATAGCCCGTGTAATTTCTACACCAATCTCCCGATGAGCCTGTTCAACCTTGTTCTCTAACTTTTCAACAGAAAATGCGATAGCATTTCCGATTTCTACAATTAGCTCTAACCGAGCGCCGATACTATCAAGATCATAGATGGTTACTGAGTTGAAACGCGCACTTTTAGCTGGTAGATTCACATCATGCTCAATGTTTTCTATTACTGGAAGTAACTGATTAACTTCATCTTCATAAGAGGTTCCAGCAACTTTCTCTTTTAAGTCTTCTAGTGCATATTTTTCTTGCTGGACTGTTTCCACTTGTGTTTGTGCAGCAGTCTGACTCTCTGCAAATGCAGGCTGACCTGCTGAGCACGCAATACCCATTCCTAACATAATCAATGCAAATGTGTTTACTAATTTCACTTTTTTCATTTAAATCCCTCCAAAATTTTTTCCATTGAACTTAATCATGGTTAAACGTAATTATAATTAATTTTTTTGAAAATTACAATCTTTTCTTACATTAAAATTAAAATATTTTTTATTATAACAAATAAAAGCGTCTTAAAGGGGGTTGGTTTTATTTTGAATAGCTTCAATATAAATGATAGCGCTACCATTTTCGTAGGTAAAACATCGTCGCTTAGTGCCAATCAAATCCATCCATGTGTAGCTAGACCCGGAACATGTGATGTCTTAATAGATGTAAAATTAAGCAACTTTTGTAGTGTGCTCATTAACTTGTTTGCCGTGACGGCTTCCTAAATAACAGGGACTTTAGGTCCACCGTTGGCGTTATAAAAAGAAGTAGTTTTCAGCAAGCTCAGTTTAGTTAATGAATCAGGTTCTTCGTTATTTATTTTCCTCCTTTCTTATTACATAACAAGTATACCATTTAATTATAAAATAGTAAAAACCTTTATTAATATTGTGTTTTTTCATATATACCAATTTAAGGTTTTGTTTAATTGGAAATAAAAAAGCTGTTTTCTCATAGGGGAACTATGAGAAAACAGCTTTACATTTATATCTTTATATACTTGCTATTTAATCTGACGTTTATCAGAAGTAGTTAATCGACTAATTCGTTTGATATGCTCTACAGCAATCATTCGAATTTGCTGTGAATCTTCTTGAGAACGCAGCATAACTGTATCCGTAATATTTTTTGAAACAATCCACCCGGAAACTGTTTCAAACTTTTGGGAAGCCGGACTTTCTTTCAGTTGAAGGACAACAAGACTTTTTTGTGCAGCCGCCAACTGTAATTCTTTCAGAATTTTTTCCAGCTCTTTTGATTTTTCTTTTTTATCTTTACCATCCTCTAAAAGAGCTGAGAAGAAATTTTGAGAAGATTGGGTAATGAGTCTGGAAATACTTTTCATTGTTGATTTATGTTTGTTATCCATTCTTCTACCTCCTTCATGTAAAGACACCTTGCATAATACTATATCTATTCTAACCAAATTTCTCTTGAATTTCAAGAAAATATGTTCCCTTTTCTCATTAGATTTTCTGTTGCTTTTTTTTCTCATTTCTGTAAGATTAAGAGAGAGCCTCTTAAACGAGGAGACATAGAAGAGAGTGAGCGTATTTATGCAGAAAATAGAACCTAAGAAACTGATAATAGGATTATTGGCAGCTGCAGCGTTACTAGGTGCTTTGCTAGGGAAAGCAGCTCCAATGGAAGCGGGATTTTCAAGTCTATTCAAAAAAGAAGTGCCGGTTGAAAAGAAAAAGACCGAGGAAAGTACCCAGGAAACACAGGAAGTACAACCGCTAAGTTATGTGGAACAAATCAATCAAGAGATTCAACAGGATAAATTTGCAGGAAGAATTAAAGTGCCGCTGATTTTACAGACAGATGAACGTTGGAAAGCAACTCCGTACGGCACTGGTGAAAATAACACGTTAGAAAAAAATGGTTGTGCCATAGTATCTCTGGCGATGATTTCTTCTTACCTAGATGGGGGAGATGTTCAGCCGCAGGCTATTTTGGATTGGTCTCAAAGCAACTATTTCATTGAAGGACAGGGAACAAATTGGACCATATTTTATGATTTTGCTGTAGCAAAAGGCTATATGTATGAAGAATTGAGTGATATGAGTATGGTGGAAAATCATTTGAGTCAGGGACACCCAGTACTCATTTCCGTGCAGCCGGGAAAATTCACTGAAACTGGTCATATTATGGTTCTAACAGGGGTTAGTGACGGAAAATTCTGGTTGAATGACCCCAATGACTCCGAGACGAAGGGGCATTCAAGAACCCAGTACACAGCTGAAGAGCTAGGAAATGAAGCGTTGAATTACTGGGCAATCTATAAATAGCTATTGATGTATATGAGCATGCAAACCGGCAAGCTCGTATCAAAAAATTAGATAAACACCGCTATGTATTACTGGCGACAGGGGAGATCAAAGAGTTTCAATTGCAATCTGAAACTCGAGCAGATAATGAAAATTCGTTACGTCAGACGTTTAAAAATCTGGGTTATCAGATTAATGCCAATTTCACAGGTGCAAAAATGAGCTGTTTTTAACGGTGACATTTCGTGAGCGTGTATCTGATGTGAAAGAAGCGTCGAATCAGTATTTTAACTTTCTGCGTTGTTTTGAGCGTGCTTCTGCGCATTTAGGTACATTACGCATGTTATCCGGGCTCATTGTCAAATCGGGCTGATGAGTAGAAAAAAGAGGTTGGTTGTTGAAAGAGAAAGACTTTCGATAACCAGCTTCTTTGTTCGTTCATTTTCATCAAATCGTTCATAAGAAAAATCCGTGTTTTCATATTTTGAAAGGATTTAAAACCATAAGAGACACGTTTCAATGTCTTTATATGAGTATTCATAGCTTCCAGCTTCCCATTTGAATACGGATAAATCAGCCATTTACTCTCTTACAAAGAGAGTAAATGGCTGATTTGCCTTTAGAAGATTTAGGTATCCCTTAGCGTGTCGATAACTATGAACAGGCTATTTTGGAGGAGGAATATTTCGACAATGAAACTGTTGATTTATTGGATGAATCGTTGGCGAATACAAGAGGGCTTCACACGACAAAATCGAACCCCAGCAAAGCGGTAATTAAAGGCGGACGTTTGCGCTTTTATCCGAGTGGTACTCGTTTGTTTAACTGTGTAAATTGTATTGAACCAACACGTCGAGAAATGTCGTATCAGCGATTTAAAGAGGTTTAGGGGATAAAAACACGAATTTAACTTTGCGGAAAAGTGTAAAAAATGAGGATACGGAAGCCAATTATTCTTCTGTATTGGTGAAAGAGCAATACAATAAAAAGGCGTGCTGTCCTGACGGCTTATTAGCTAAAATAGCTCTATGTCGAGAAGAGTTAGCCCATATCTCAAAAAGTGATTGGTATTATTCACGCTTAGGAGGGGCATTGTATGAGCTGAAAAAGCGAGCCTATCTGAGAAAGTTAGAACGTGACTATGTAAAAAAATCAGAAAAGGGCATAGGCTTATTTAAGTGTATCTTTTTGTATGGTAAACTAAATTATTATATACAAAATAGGAGAAGTATTTATGACTGAACATAATAAAGGTATGGAAGAAGAACCGCATATTTCTGAAATAAGAAAAATTAGGAAAAGTGTTTTTTTCAAGCTTATTGGATTGGTTTCGTTAATTATTATAGGACTAGGAGTGAAATGGTATATGGATGAAAAGCAATTTCAAGATGAGATGACAAAGGTGGTTGAGGAGAATAAATTTTTAGTAGATGAGTGGTTAAAGCAAAATGATTCCTTGTGTAAAATCAAGACTGTTGAAATTGATTATTCTACTGTAAAGCATAATCCTATGGGAGGAATAATGGTTCAAGGGTATGTAAATAATGATGAGGAATTAGCTTTTTCTGTTGGTTTTAGAAAATATGTACAGGCTGAGACAGAAGAATATAGCGATGTTGAGCTTATTCCTGTAAGAATATCAGCAGATTTAGATGATTATCTAGGCGAAAGTGGTGTTTATGATGAATAAATTTACCGATAAAGATAGAGAAAATATTGCATGGAAGCAATACTCTGATTATGAAGTTGGAGATAAAGTTCCTGTAGAAAATATAGGTTCAATAGGCTATGTATCAAAAGTAGTAAATAATACAGAGACTGGCGAACAAACTTATATTGTGACAGATAAGAAATTACCTACTAATCCCACACAAGAAGAATTAGCTAGTGTGACAACTGTTACTGTGTTGTATCGAGGATCTACTGCTCCGTCGTTGCAGACAATGAATCCAATGAACAGTGATATTGGAGATGTTTGGAAAGACTGGGTAACGAATGATGCTGCTATTGCAAAACAGATTCTTTCAAATGAGTTTACAGGACCGACTCCTCAATTGGTTTCTTCTGCAAAAACATTGAATGAACAAATGGCATTATATGAGAATGCTTATTTTGATATTTATGGGCATTCATTAGGTTCAATGAACGGTCAATATGCGCTCTCTGAAAGTAAATACTCAGATCGTATTCGTAGTGCTTATTTGTATCAAGGGCCGAATATTTATGGTTTATTGACAGACGATCAAAAAAAGCAAGCCGATAAATTACGAGATCGTGTATTTAATTATGTGGATATGAAAGATTATGTGCCAATTGGCTACGGCTTGAAAGGAATAGGAATGATTATTCCTGTCGATTCAAAAGAAGATGTTGGGCTAATTGACCGCCACATGTGGGGTGGCTATGATTATGATCAGCACGGAAATTTACGTGTGCCTCAAGGAAAAATGATTGCGGTGCGAACGGCACAGACAAAAATATTTATTCAAGGACAGATGAATCTGTTAGCATTACTTGAGCAAAAATTGAAAACAAGCGGTGGTGGGTTGTCTTCTTCGGAAGAAATTTTTATAGATAGTCAACGAGTGTTAGCGATTGTTGACGGTATTTACCAGTTGGTGGAACAGGCAATCAGTAACTTAGAAATAGAGTATAAACAAGAAATCAGCGCAATTGAACCGTTATGGGAAGAAACTCTTACAACTGCCCGAAATGTAGGGGCGCATTTGGAAGAAGGAGAAATACTCTCTGCATTGTCTGCCGGAGGTTGTACGAAGAGTACGCTAGTTACAGAACCTATTTCTGATTTAAAGAGTGATTTTGGAGAGATAGAGGCAATTGGGGCAGATTTTATTTCATTAGCCAATCAAATTCAATCCAGTGTTGCTCAGCAGTTGGCTACTGATAAAGACTTAGCTAGACAGGTGGGGATTGGATGACGAAAGAACAAGAAAAACAATCGATACCCCTTGCACTAGAAGACATTGAAACAGATTATTTAGCTAACCGTCGATATTATGAAGATCAGGGTGAACAATTGATGTATGAACGAAATCAGGTCAATCGTTCATTGGATGAATTTTCAGATTCTACAGCGTATTATTTACGTAAGTTTGGTGTAGAAGAAAGTGAACTCTTGTCCTCTATGCGATTGATTGAAAATGGACGAGAGGAACTTATGCATGAGATCCAAAGAGAGCAGCAACGAGTAGATGATGTATTAGAAAACCACAGATTGAGGTATCAACGAGAAAGAGATAATTTAGAAGAACAGTTGTATGAGATAGGACGAGAAGAAGAATGACACAAGAAATGTTGGATATTGCAGATTTAAAAAAACAAATGGTTAAACAGATGGAAAAGATGATTATTCAGACCTCGATTGCAAGTACAGCTCTTGCAAAGGTAAAAACGAAAAAAGATAAGCTAAAGAAAAGTAAGACAGATACTTTAGCCGTTACTAAAGGAAGCATGGACGGTATAACAAGTGATTTGTCTAGTTCGCTCAAAGGATCATGGGGAACGAAAGCAAAAGAAAGTTTAGCAAGAAATAGCGAAAAAATGACAACATTGTCCTGATCTTTTCGTTTTGCGAGCAGAGCAACATGATAACATATGGCGAAAAATTGGGGTTGGGGTGTGCCCTAAATTTCCAATTTTTTTGTAAGTGTATATGCACTTGCTATGCTTGCCAGAGACAAAAACATGAGGATTAAGTTGTATAAGTGAAGCAGTTTATTACTTTCAGCAGAGTGTGTTATCGGCAATAGTCGCTAGTAGAAAAGCGGAATGATAAGCAAGGTATTGTGTCCATGGTAAATCAACGTAGAGAGCCTGTTAAGTACTCTAAGAGGCTTTAAGGAATGGACGGCTAAAAGAAAGACCTCATGCTCTTGAATCCCCCAACCCATTGTTGGGGCTGCCGTCGTAGGTCGAATGGCTAGAAGCCATGAGATAGTGGTTTTTGTTCGTTTTGGCGCACAGAGGCGAAGCGACCCGATCCCCTTAACTTGATTCTAGTTAAACAATTATCCGCGAGACATTTTATGCTACACTTTTATAGACTATTTTTAGGAAGGAGGGGAGTATTTTGACTGTAGAAATGACTGGTTTTTTAATTCAAGATGAACATATGGGCACAGTAACACAAATGAACCATACTTTGGAATTCCAATACATGGAACAGTTGGCTCTTTATTGTATAACTGAAAAAACCAGAAGAATTTTCTAAAGAGAAACTGCTTCTGAGTGTTTGAGTAAAATCCGGCATTCAGAAGCTGCAGCAGTCTCAGTGTCTTTATTCTGTTTTTTTTTTGACGTTGTATCGCTTTCTTCATAAAAAAGTATAGTTCGCGTATGCAAACGTACGTTCTTGTGGTATCCTAAATAAAAGGATAACGGAGGTAATCTATGAAAACTGTACGATGTGAGTGGGCAAACACTAGTGAATTGGACCAAACATATCATGATGAAGAATGGGGTGTACCTGTTCATGATGATCAAAAGCTCTTTGAATTTTTATTATTAGAAAGCATGCAGGCTGGTCTGAGCTGGTCAACAATTTTGAAAAAAAGAGCAACGTTGACAGAGGCATTTGATCAATTTGATTATAAGAAGATTGCATCTTATACGGAACAGAAAGAAGCGGCGCTGCTTCAAAATCCAGGTGTTATCAGGCATAAACTAAAGATTGCAGCAGCAATAACCAACGCTCAAAAATTTATAGCTGTTCAGCAAGAGTTTGGCAGCTTTGATCAATATATTTGGTCATTTGTTGACTACCAGCCGCTAGTTAATCACTGGCAAGAAGCAAACGAAGTGCCAGCTTCGACAGGACTATCAGATAGAATCAGCAAGGATTTGAAAAAAAGAGGCTTTAAATTTTTAGGTACCACAACAGTTTATGCATTTATGCAGGCAGCAGGTCTTGTTGATGATCATTTACCCTATTGCTTCAAACGAGCTGCCACATAAACAGGGTTTCATTTTTAGAAAAATTCTGTTAAACTAGTTGAAACACAAAAATAAGGCTGGTGAAGCATCCGATTTCTTTTGATTCTGTATAATCGGCAGGATAAAAGTTATTGGAAACGAGTAGATAAAATCAATTGAACAAGCAAAAAACATTCTCAAAGGGGATGCTTATTTAGGCTTGCTTCAATGGTTTTATTTACTCTAGCTGAGCCTTTTTCTAAGCTGTAGAGTAAATAGACTCTACAGCTTTTTTTGTGTTTTATTTTATTTAGGAGGGAAAGGAAATGACAAAAAGACAAGTAAAGGACTATAGGCTGCCGCAGGCCTATGAAAAAGGCAATGGAAATATCTGGAATGATTCCTATATTTCCCAACAGCTGTTAACGGCACATTTAGATCCCGATTTTGATGGTGCTAGTAGAAAAGCGGCATTTATTGATGCTTCTGTAGATTGGATCGAAAAAGAGTTTCCTGTTAAACAATTTTCAAAAGTGATTGATTTTGGTTGTGGTCCGGGCTTATATGCAGAACGCTTAGCTAAGAGAGAGTATCAAGTAACAGGCATTGATTTTTCTCGGCGGTCGATTACAAAAGGGCAGCGTAGGGCTGAAGAACAGCGGTTGGGGATTAAGTATATTCAAGCTAACTATTTAGAGTGGCAACCGTCTACAGCGTATGATTTAGCCCTCTTCATTTATTGCGATTATGGAGCACTTAATGAAGAAGAACGTAGGAAAACATTAGCTGTAATCTTTGATTCTTTGAATGAAGGCGGTCAGTTACTGATGGATAACTTTACAATCAATCAGTTAGCAGAAGTCCAAGAAAAATCACAGTGGAGTTATTGGGGAGAAAGCAGCTTCTGGTCAGATGGGGAGCATATTGTTCTAAGTCGAACAAAGAAATATAGCGGAAATCTTGTTTTAGATCAAGCGATTGTTAATACGAATGAACAGCAAAAGATATACAATATCTGGAAATACTTTTCAACTAGGGAAACATTGCTCGGAGAGTTAGAAGCAGCGGGTTTTGTAGTTAGAGAGTTCTATGAGAATGTTGCAGGAGCTCCTTTTAATGTGAATAGTGAAACAGTAGCAGTCATCGCAGAAAAGCCCGGAAGCCTGGATTAAATAATAGAAAAGAATAGAGATAAAATAACGTGATTTTATTAGTAAGCTATTTGTTGACGTTAATAAAATGTAGAAAAATATTTGTTCATTTGTTTAGAAATAAAAAGCAAGAAAAAATCCCAAATTTACAGGAAATACTGATATAATAAGCTTGTCAAAAACTTTTATCACTGTTTTTTCTTCTTTGTCAAAGAGATTTGGTAGAAAGAAGATATATTATTGGCTATCTTTAAGGTGTCGAAAGGAGATTTTATGAAAATCAGTGAGCAATTAAAAAAACATCGAAAAATAAAACAGCTCTCTCAAGAAGGGTTAGCTGAGGTCGTTCATGTTTCCAGACAAACCGTTTCGAATTGGGAGACAGGACGAAGCTATCCTGATTTGCAGAGTCTGCTTCTGCTTAGTGATTATTTTGAAGTCTCTCTTGACGAATTAGTGAGAGGAGATGTTCCAATGATGAAAAAAACAGTAGAGGTAAGAAAGATGAACCATTTGGCGTGGGTGATGTGTGGAGGCTTTATCCTGATGATTGCCTTAATGCCCTTGGTAAAATATTATGGCTGGTTAGGAGCCGTGGGTCCCGCTATTGGCATGAGTATCATGCTGGGAGCCGCAGTTGCGATTGAACGCCTGAAGAAGAAGCATGATGTTCAAACCTATTCTGAAATATTAAGTTTTATGGAGAATAAAGAAATGACGACTGAGCAGGTTGAAAAAGAACGCCGCCACCTGAAACGGCAAAAATGGCTGTTGGCTTTGGGGTCAGGAATTCTAACAATCATTCTTCTTTATATTGTATTAAAAATTTTCTAAAGTATCTAACATGTATCGCTGAGCGGTCTTCTCGGATTAGGGGAAGTCGTAGGCTTCTTCTTTAGCCAGATTCTAGGAGATAGGGCATAGGATTGTCTTATCTCCTCTTTGTTAATTCTATAATAAACAAAATCTCTTGACTCGTTCCTTAAGGTCATAGTTTATAATAGGACTATACAAAAACAAAGTATCAGGGAGGGCAAACATATGAAGCATGAATGGCGCAAAGAAGAAAAAGAATTGTATTTTCCCAAGAAAAAACCGATGGAACTAACGATTCCTAAACAAAAATTTTACACAATTACTGGGAAGGGAAATCCAAATAACGAGCAGTTTGGTATAGATACTGGAGCATTATTTGCTATGTCGTGGGGAATGAAAATGATGCCGAAGAGTGGCTTCATACCAGAAGGCTATGAGGAGTATGTAGTATATCCATTAGAAGGTATCTGGACGCTAAACAAGGAAGATGTTCGGCCGGATGGCACATTTGATAAGGAAGATTTGATTTATAAGCTGATGATTCGCCAGCCGGATTTTGTCACTGAAGAAGTAGCGTTGATGAATATCGAGCAGGTGAGTAAAAAGAAACCTAGTTCCAGTAACAACAGCGTAAAATTTGAAGAGTTGGAAGAGGGACATTGTGTTCAGATTCTTCATGTGGGTCCCTATGATGATGAGCCGGAGAGCTTTGCTAAAATGGATGTGTATTGCGAGCAAAACGGTTTGACTCGCAGAACCCTAGCACATAAAGAAATTTATTTAAAGGACGCAAGAAAAACTGCCCTCGAAAAGATGCATACCGTGTTGCGATACTATGTTGAATAAGTAATAGGATGCCTAGATTGATTTAGCAGGACAAAAGCAGTAGCCGTCAAACAGCTGCTGCTTCTCTTTTATATCAAGGCTAAAATACTGAAATACATAGAGAAAATGGTCAATAGGTCAGCAAGCTATTGCTTCTTGTTTTCAATTGTTTTATAGTCGAGAAGAGGGGGTGAAAATGTGGAAGACATTAAAGATCAATTAGGAAAGAAAATTAGGAAGCTGCGGGAGGAAAAAGGCTTATCCCGGGCAGAATTTTGTGATACGGAAGCTGAGCTGACTGTTCGCCAGCTGGTTAGAATAGAGGCGGGAGAATCATTGCCAACACTGCCTAAGTTAGATTTTATAGCCAAACAGTTATCAGTTCCTGTTAGTCAGTTGATTGATAAAGAACATGTTGAATTACCAAAGAGATATTTACAACTAAAACATAGATTATATAGACTCTCTACCTATAATGAAAAAGAACGACTTTTAAAACAAGAAAAATATTTTAGTGAAATATATGAAAATTATTATAGTCGATTACCTGAAGAAGAACAGTTGGCTATTGATGTACAACAAGCTGCGATGGATGTCCATTTAACCGAAAATGCAGATTTTGGTGAAGGGCTACTTAATGACTATTTTTATCAAATTATGCAGAAAAAAAATATACAACAAACGATTTGTTGATTATTAATCTGTATTTTCATTGTATCTTTTATAATAATTATGACGAAAAAATATTTATATTAATTGTTAGTAAAGTAGTAGATCAACTAGCAATTTTTATGGAAACTGAATTGTTTTTGTTAAGTAAATTATTATTGACAGCAGTTACTGTAATGGAAATTAATAATAGGTATGAAAAAATGATTGAGATTGTTTCAGTTTCCGAAAGGATTATGGAGATAAATCAAGATTTTCAAAAGAAACCTGTAATGGATATGATTGAAGGAAAATACTATCTTCATTCCCAAGGAAATATAAAGATAGCGAAACAGAAATATCAAGAAGGAGCTCAATTAGCACAATTACATGGAGACCAAGTATTAAGTGAAAAGATTATGCTGGAATGGGAGAGCGATCTCGAAATATTCCAAACCAAGAAGGATAAGTAAAGGTGGCGCTATGGAAAATATTAAGGAAGAGTTGGGTAAGAAAATCAGGGGATTACGGGAATCCAAAGGCTTATCCCGGGCAGAATTTTGTGATACGGAAGCTGAGCTGACCGTTCGTCAGCTGGCACGGATCGAGGCTGGCGAGTCTTTACCAACCTTGCCTAAGCTGGGGTTCATATCAAAACAGCTGTGTGTTCCTATAGGTCAATTAGTTGACGAAAGGCATGTGGAGTTGCCTAGAAGGTATGAGCAGTTAAAGGAAAAGCTATATAAAATGTATACATATAAAGAGGAAAAATTGGTAGGAAAAAAAGAAAACTATTTTTTGGAAATTTATGATACTTATTACGATAAACTTCCGGAAGAAGAGCAGGTTATAATTGATGTTCAACAAGCGGTGATGATAATCCACTTAACGAAGGAGGCAGCTTTTGGAGAGGAGCTCTTGGAAGATTACTTTTCTCAGTTACTGTTAAAAAAGAACTATTCAATCAATGATTTGCTGATTATTAATTTATATTTTCATTATATCCATTACAAAGATTATGATGAAAAGACATTCAACTATTTATTTGATAATTTGGTAAATCATATAGAGGATTACAATCAAGCTGAGTTAATAGTATTAAACAGAGTGGCATTGACAGCAAGTAGTATCTTTTTGGAATTCAATTATCATGATAGACTACTTGATGCAATAGATTTTTTGAATAATATTATACAGGTCAGTCAAGATTTTCAAAAAAAACCTATAGTAAAAATGTTGGAAGGAAAATACTGGCTTTTTTCTCAAAAAAACTGGAAAAAGGCTGAAGATAAATATAGGGATAGTATTCAGTGTGCAAAGCTTTTTGGTGATAAGGTTCTAAGCGATAAGCTGCTAAAGGAATGGCAGGATGACTTGGAACGCTTTCGCAAAGGAGAGTTTTAGTAAAATAGAAAAATAATAGCTATCGAATCAGCAAGAAGCCCGAAACATAAGACCTCCTAAAATCTTATGCTCCGGGCTATTTAGAATATACATCACTTTTAGCTGTTTAGTGCTGATTTGTCATGATTAGTACAAATAGATTGTAGTAAGTGAGACAAATAACAGTAAAGGCAGCCGCTGTCAATCATCATATGTGAAGCGTATTGTTCTTAAAACGGATCTAAACAACTTTTTTATTTTTTACTCTTTCCCCAACTATTTACTTGAATCAATTTGTTTTCTTTTACCTGCCTCCTTTTTGTGAAGATATATCAGCATTTCTAAAAAGGTCCTGAGAAATGCTGATTTTATTAGGGTTTTTATAACGCGTAAACGACTTTTGGCGTTTTTTTAATTATATGTAAGGGCTGCTGGATTGTAAATGACATCGATGTCATAGGAGGAGAATCAAAATAAGTTTGGAATATAACTAAATATCCAAACTACGTCTGCTCTACCATCCGAATCAACGGAGGACAGAAGCAGCTTACTACACTTCGTTACGATAGCATCAAGAGGTTGTGAGAAAAGGGCACTGACCCCCAAAAGTGAGAGGGCAAAAGAGAGGCGATTAAACGGTCTGTTTTCGATAGGCTATCGGTGATAGATAACCCAACTTCCGTTGAATTCTATGGGTATTATAATTCTTAATGTAATT
>NZ_JBNEQE010000020.1:0-67847 GCF_049894025.1 Enterococcus sp. LJL51 | reverse complement strand
TGCTGTCAATGGAGCCCTCATCTTTTTCCAATCGAAGCTGCCGTTGGCCATTGCCAATACCCTGGATATGATAGGAACTGTCACTAATGCGACCGAGGCATGGACAGGAAAAGAGCTGATTACTGGAAGAAAGCTATCCACAGGAGAGCGAATACTCAAAGTCTCGTTTGCGGTCTTGGAAGGATTTATGTTAGGCTATAACGGAGCTAAGACGGTTAAGGGAAAAGTAACTAAGGTTCCGGAAATAGATGGGGATGCAGGAAGTACGTATCATGGACAGACGGTTAGAGGGAAAAACTATCATGTGAGAATTGGCAGTAATGCTGAAAATCATTTGAAGAATGCTGAAAAAATTACCGGAAAAACAGTAAGTGGCGGACATAATTTGAAAAAATTTGAAACAGCACTATTAAGTTTAGACTCTACTATTGGTTTAGATGATTGTATTTTGAGAAAAACACCTCATCCGACTATTTCTGGAGTTTATGAAATTGAATATCAATTACCAATGCAAGTTTCTGGAGGAGCATTAGCGCAACCGATTAAATATAAGAAAGTACAATACCCTAAAACAGTATATGACCCGAATATGATAAATGATGCTCAAATGATAGCATGGGGGAAGGAAGCCATGCAGAATGGTATATTTAATCAAAATACTGGAGAAATAATAGGTCATGCTTCTAATGGTTTAAAATTTAAAGGTTATATAAAAGAAGGTGCAGTTACTAACTTTTATCCTATACTAAAATAAAGGAGAAATATATGTGTAGAGTTATTAATGATAAATCAGAAATAGAAAAGTATGTATATTCATTTTTCTTTTGTATTTCTGATATACAATTACAAAGAATATTATCTAGGTTTGCAAGAAAAGAAGGTTTCGGTGAAGAATTTATGGGATTTCTATTTAGTGACGAGATTGATGAATCATTCCACGCCTATGGAAAATTAAAAAATAATCAAATTCTATTTTCAATTGATCAACCAGCAGCAAATGAAGATTGTGAGGCATACTTAAGTTTTGAAGAATTTTATAAGTATATTGAAACAGCTATTAACAGGGTAATACAAGATGGCTATGAAAAATATGATGAATTGGAAATCAGAAAATTATTAGCAAAAGTCAAGCAAGCTTTAAATGTGCTACAGTAGGAGAATTTAGTAATGAATACTATTTAAAGTAATCTACAGTTCATTAAAACTAGTTAGTTTAATAAGTAAAAAAATTAGGGACAGTATTAGTATTTTTATTAGCACTGTCTTTTAGTATAAAACATTCGAGTGAAGGAAGTAGTTGAGTGGTCTACAGCCAAGAATAAACTGACCCAGACACTCCATTGCCTGATTTGGCAGTACAAAGACGACCACATGCAACTATAGGTGGAAAGTATGGAGCAAATCACGGAGATTCCAACCATTATCCAGATGTACACCAACACGTATTTACTTCTCAATGGGATGGAAGTATATTTTTATGCAATTTAATATGTCGAGGCTTCTCGATATATTTTGAAACCTTTTATAAGGCGCTGAAAGAATAGACTTGTGGAAGCTATTCCTTCAGCGCCTTTTGTCCAATAGTAGCGTTAGTTACCTTAATTTTGCCCCGTCATAATCACCGGACCTTCCTTAGTAATTGCAATAGAATGTTCATATTGAGCACAATACCCGCCGTCAATCGTACGGGCAGTCCAACCATTGGGGTCCATCACCATTCGCCAAGTACCAGTTGTAATCATTGGTTCAATGGTCAGTGTCATTCCTTCCTTTAAACGCAGTCCCTTTCCTGCAATTCCATAGTGAGGAAAGAAAGGCTCCTCATGGATTGTCGGGCCAATCCCATGTGCGATAAAATCTCTGACAACACCATATCCTTTCGACTCTGCATAACTCTGAATTGCATGACCAATATCACCTACCCGGTTGCCAATTTGTGCTTGTTCAATCCCTAAGCGTAAGGCTTCCAGAGTAACCGCCATTAATTCCTGATGCTTTTCGGATATCTCTCCAACAGCATACGTCCAACAGCTGTCTGAAATAGCCCCATGAAGATCCACACAAAAGTCTACTTTAACAACATCTCCAGATTTCAACCGATAGTCCGATGGAAACCCATGGCATATTTCTTCATTCACACTAGTACAAGTAGCATATTCATAGCCCTCAAATCCAATTTGAGCAGCTGTCGCACCGGCTTCCTCTATCTTCTTATGAACAAACGCATTGATTTGATTCGTTGTAATTCCTGGTACAATCAACTCTCTCAATTGTTCATGAATACCAGCTAAAATCGCTCCAGACTCCTTCATCTGCTCAATTTCTCTAGTTGATTTTAATGTAATCATTTAAAACGCTCCTCTACTAATAATATGTACACGCTTAGGTTGCAGCAGAAGTCTTCTGTCTCGAAAACCAAATAGGTATCGTTCAACATCAGCTCGTACCTCACTATGTATCTTGGCAATAATGAGTAATCGAGACCTATTACTATCGCAGACCCTGCTTTTTCAGCGAAAGACTAGCTGGATTATCTCACTTTAGCTACAATCATTCAACCATTTTTATTTTACACTGCTTCCCAATGCAAGGGCTGCTACATGAATAAACGAAATACATCTATTATTTATGGGTCTTCACGTAGACCTCAGAAAAATGAGATTTTTTACACCTGCCGGCAATTCAGGTTTGGGAAATGGCATGCATCTTTTTTACAAACTACATATTATTGAGGAGCTTTGACATAAGCTTGTAGGAACCTAATGCTTTGTCTCGAGAATTGCTAGGCTCATAGAGATAGCAAGCTCACTACACTTCGTCCCGCTAGCATCAACTTCTAAGTGCTAAGAGTTGAAGTTCTCGGAAATAAGCCGAATAATCTCAAAAATATGCGGCGCTCCAGGTCGATATCAATCCACAACTACTCAGTTCCCTCGTAGTGTTTCTTGACAAGTTTCGGCTTATCCTTCTTATTACTGTAAAATACAGTGAAAAACGAGCTGACATGAAACTTATCTACTTGCTTCTCGAAGGTAAACACTTTCAACCTCGCCTTTTGTAGAAACAAAAATAAGCGAGTGGAACAATAGTCAGAAGGAAATCTGATTATTATTCCATTCACTTTTTCACTCTTACAACTGTACAACATACAGCTTCTTTTTACTCATTCAGCTGTCACTGACCACTGAGTCTTTTCTACTTATACCATACATAGACAACCTGAGTTTCTACAGTTCAACAAATAAAAGAAATGGCTAGGCTTAGATACGTCTGTTTCACAATATACTCCTGATTTTCCGATTACCTCAAATTAGAAAAAGCACCAAACTTAGTCATCAGCTCATCGAAGCCTGGTACAGTTTCTTCTCTGTTCCAGTCTCTTTGCAGCTCGCAGGCTAATTGAGCTATCGTTGTTAACTGGGCACCGGCTTGTTCTACACGGCGTAAGGCAGTCTCGTGAGCCAGTAAAGAGGTTCCTCCAACCGCATCTACGATGGGATAGACTTCATAGCCTTCCTTCAGTGCATCCAACGTTGGAAAGGTTAGGCAAGCTTCTGTCCATAAAGCAGCAATCAGGATTTTTTTACGTCCGAATGCCTTTACAGCAGCATTATACTCCTGATCCTCCCAAGCGTTGATTGAGCTTCGATCATAAGACTGAACGCCATCACCAACAGCTCTCTTCAATACTGGAATTGTATCAGAATTCCAGCCTTTCTCCACATTCACCGTTGACAGCACAATAGGAATACCGTAAAGCTTAGCTAGTTCAATCACAATTTCAGTATTGCGAATCAGTTCTGAACGATTCATTGAATTAATCGAATTGATTTGTGTCGGTTGATAGTCAATAATTGTTAACACCGTATTTTCCGGTGAAAGCAAATGATCTTCTGTTCTTTTTTCATAGCTTGACATATACTCCACTCCTCTACTTTCGTTATCCTTATTGTACTGCGGATAAAGAAAAAGCACGAATCATCTGCTGTAGAGCAAAAATAAGCTGCTTTTTTTTCTAAGGACAAGTTATAATTATTAACAGCACATGCAGAAGTGAGGAAATGAAAATGAAAAAAACACAAAATCTATACCCGTTTATAATTTCAAACAGGACATTACAAGTAACTGCTTTACTTATTAGCTTACTGTTATTTTCCAGCTGCAGCAGCAGTAAAGATGTTCCTTCGTTATCAACCAATAGTAGAAGCCAACAAGAGATGATGTCTTCATCTACTGCAAAGTCATCTGCACGAGAAAGCAAGACGCAAAGCTCAAAAAGCGGCACCATAGAAAAAACGAGCGAGACACAGAACAATGCGTCACATTCACAAGAGACAACCGAAACAAGTACTTCAACAAAAGAATCACTGTCTCCCGAATCAGTTGCTCTAGAAAATTATTATGACTTGGATATGCCCATAAAAGTTTTATTGGCAATGAGTACAGCCAGCTACACCGATGGGGGTGGAAATATTATCCTAGCCGAAGACTTCGAAACCTATATAGATATTCACCAATACTCTTATCGTCTTAACGGCTCCATTTTAGAGGTTGCACAGCAAGAACAAGGAGGTATTCACTTTTATCGGTTTGAGACAGCTGGTGACACTATTGAACCTCTTTTTCATACAGTAATGATTACGATGGGACCTGAGAGAGGGGCTCCTGGAGAGTGGGATTCTATGAACCCCAACCCGACTAAAAAGACAGTATTGTATAAAAACTATCTAGAAAATCAGGATTTGTATAATCATTTGATAGAAAAAGCTTCTCCTGATGAAAATATTTGGTAGATTCTTTGGCGTTTCAAAATGCCTATCTTAATTTTTTGTTGTATTTTTTTCAAGCCACAGATTAGCACAACTAATGTTTTCTATCGCTCTGCTTATTTGGATGAAAGAGTGAAACAAAAAGAGCGTCTGTTTCGCTCCTTTTACTATCCTCCTAGCAAGCGTACAAAAACACCTCAGCACTCTTTTGAGCTTTGAGGTGTTTTTGTGTGCGCTGCTATCTGAGCCTTTCAAGGATATCGTTGGAAAAAGCTTCTCCTGTATGTCTATTTATAATAAACTTCATCAAGAAAAAGCCCTTGTGACGGCACCGTCATTCCGGCATCACTTCTAATTTTCCGTTCAAATACCTCATCGATTGTTTCTAATTTCATCGTTCCTGTACCAATTTCCAACAGTGTCCCCATAATAATTCTCACCATTTTGTATAAGAAGCCATCTCCAACAAATGTAAAATGAAGCAAACCAGCTTCTTGTTGAATCGAAAGCTCATTAATCGTTCGAACGGTTGATTTTTTTGTTTTTTTAAGAGAAGAAAAACCAATAAAATCATGTGTCCCTATTAATTTCCGACAAGCCTCATTCATCAGCTCAAGGTCTAACGGCTCTGCATAGTGAAAGCTGTAATTCCGTTCAAATGCAGAAGGAATCACTTCATTCCAAACATAGTAGCTATATTTCTTCCCCGCTGCATTATATCTGGCATGAAACCGTTCTGGCACTTCTTCCAATTTCTTCACCACAACATCACGAGGCAGCTGGTTATTTAGCGTTGTCAGCATCTCTGCTAAATCCACTGTCGCATCTGTTTTAAAATTTGCAACTTGTCCTTTAGCGTGCGCTCCGGCATCTGTTCTACCCGAGCCGATAATTTCAATCTTCGTTCCAATAATCTGGGAAAGAATATGCTCAATTTTCCCTTGAATCGTTTTGTCTGAATCGCCAAGTCTTTGCCAACCAAGATATCTTCCGCCGTCATATTCAATAGTTAATTTAATATTTTTCATCGTGTTTCTCTTACCCCTCATTATTTATTTGACTGTTTCACAGACGCTGCTAACGTTTTTTACGATATGAAAAAAACACAGTCTGGCCATTTTATGTTTTAGACCAGGTTGTATGCCAATCACTCATCACCTTGAAACATCTTTTTAAAGGCTATTTCTTTTTTTATTTCTCTACAATCCAGACTTCACAATATAACGTATCTTGATAGGCGAAAATTGTCAACTAGAATTAGGCGTATCTGAAAGCTTTAGAGTTGAATCGTTATATAGACTAGTTCTTAAAGATAAGTGAAACTAGTTTTTCCAAGAAATAGTTATCAAAACAGCGCATACCATTCTGTTACTATAGTTTATATGCCGCCTAAGCTGTGTTTCCTTTCTTAATTTTCACAATAATCTCTGAAAAATTCAGAGACCACTCCACTTTTTAACGCCCTCTAGCTTAAAATAGGAACTACTTTGTCTATTAATCCTCCTTCACGTTTTAAGAAATGCAACAAAAATAAATGTAAGAGCTACTTAGCTTTGTAAACCAGAAGATTAATGATAAAATAAAAGAATCGTGTCTACGAAGGAATTTGTCTGACCGTTAAGGTTTGGTCCTTTAAAACTGGTGTTTATGGACTGGTTAGATATAGAAATCTGCAAAAGTTTTCTATATCCTGATTTCTTCAAAAAGGAAAAGGAGATAGCGAACAAAATGACCTACGCATTAGAAATAACAGATTTAAAAAAAGTATATGCCTCCGGCGTCGAAGCGTTGAGAGGAATTAACTTAACCGTAGAAGAAGGCGACTTTTATGCTCTCTTAGGTCCAAACGGTGCTGGAAAATCAACCACAATCGGTATCATTACTTCCCTTGTCAACAAAACTTCAGGGAAGGTGAAGGTTTTCGACTATGACCTGGATACAGAGCTAGTGCTCGCCAAGCAGCAGATTGGACTGGTCCCTCAAGAATTTAACTTCAATCCCTTTGAAACAGTCCAGCAGATTGTTGTAAATCAGGCTGGCTACTATGGGGTCTCTCGCAAAGAAGCTTTGAAGCGCAGCGAAAAGTACCTGAAGCAGTCTGATTTATGGGAAAAGCGCAACGTGCGTGCTCGAATGCTTTCTGGCGGAATGAAACGCCGGTTGATGATTGCCCGCGCCTTGATGCATGAACCTCGCCTGCTTATTCTGGATGAACCAACTGCTGGTGTAGATATTGAGTTGAGACGTGAAATGTGGGATTTCCTAAGGGAATTGAATAACAGCGGTACGACGATTATTCTAACGACTCATTATTTAGAAGAGGCAGAAATGCTCTGTCGAAATATTGGAATCATTCAGTCTGGGGAGCTGATTGAAAATACTAGCATGAAGACGCTTCTATCAAAGCTGCAGTTTGAAACCTTCATCTTTGATTTGGCTCCTTACGATAAGCAGCCTGAAATCACTGGTTACAAGAGCGCTTTTGAAGATGATCAGACCCTAGCTGTAGAGGTTGAGCGCAATCAGGGCTTGAATGATTTATTTGATCAGCTTACGAAGCAAGGTGTCCACATTCTATCCATGCGTAATAAGTCCAATCGTCTGGAAGAACTATTCCTAAAAATCACAGAAGAAAAATCAATACGTTAGTACAAATAAGGAGAACAAAAAATGTTTAATCTATATTTCACTGCTTTAAAAAGTCTGGCAGTAAAAGAAACGAATCGTTATCTGCGCATCTGGGTGCAAACACTGGTGCCGCCTGTCATCACCACATCCCTGTACTTTGTCATTTTTGGAAACCTGATTGGCGGACGAATCGGACAAATGGCAGGCTTTTCCTACATGGAATTTATTGTTCCCGGTCTCATCATGATGTCGGTAATCACCAGCTCTTATTCTAATGTCTCTTCTTCCTTTTTCTCTCAGAAATTCCAGAAAAATATTGAAGAAATCTTAGTTGCTCCAGTCCCTACACATATTATTATCTGGGGCTTTGTTATCGGCGGGATGGGACGAAGCATTTTAGTCGGCACACTTGTCACTATTATCTCATTGTTCTTTGTGCCGCTTCATGTATACTCATGGTTCATCGTCATCCTTACCTTGCTTATGACTGCTATTTTATTCTCATTAGCCGGCTTACTAAACGGGATTTTTGCTCAATCCTTTGATGATGTATCAATTGTCCCTACATTCGTTTTACAACCGTTAACTTACCTTGGCGGTGTATTCTATGCTATTTCTATGCTGCCGCCTTTCTGGCAGGCTGTTTCAAAAGTTAACCCTATCGTCTATATGATTTCAGGCTTTAGATACGGCTTTCTTGGTGTTCAGGATGTTCCAATTGTCATTTCGATGACGATTCTCATTCTGTTTATCACTGTACTTTATGCCGTCTGCTGGTACTTGATTAACAAAGGCCGAGGCTTAAGAAGCTAACGAAAAAATAGTCAAATAAAAAAAGCATGCCCTGAAGGTTGTTATGTTTTACAACTTTCAGGGCATACCTTTTTTTATTTGACTATAAGAACATACTTAGAACAGCTCTTTCCAACACTCAACCATTTAAATCAAAATCCAGCGTTTCACGTTCAGCACCATTTACAATCAGTGTAATGGTATGCTGCCCCGGATAATGCTTTCTGGTAGTTAAATCTGCAAAAGAGTGCGTCTTGCTGTATAGTTTTTGCTCTCCTTCTTTTAGCGAAAGCTCAGATATTTTAAAGATTTTCCGATTTCTTTTCCCATTGGCTTTTACATAATCAATCCCATATTCCAGCCGAATCTTTGTCGCCTCATTTGCAGAAAGAGCGACTGAAAAGCTGAGCTCTTCTCCCTTTGAAATAACGTCATTTGCTAAAGAAAAATCCTCAATAATTATCGCTGAAGCATCATGATAACCAAAAACTGCCAGTACTTCTTGATTGCCTCTTTTTAACAGTGTCCGACAGCCATGCTTCAAAATCCAGTTTGTCTGCTCATTTTCGCCATACCACTCCCTAGCGAGCTCCATGACAAGTTCTGGATGGGTTTTAGAAATATCATTCAAATTATTAGCAACACTTTTCCGAACATATAGGGAAGGATCAGTCTTTAGCTGTTCTAATATAGGCAGTACGGGAGATGGATCTATTTTATAAGCACTTAATGCCACACCCCAAGGCAGCTGAGGTCGACAGCCTTCACTTGCCAGTCTGCGAATATGTTCATTTTCACTTTGGGACCAGCTTCTCATCTGCTTCATCATTCGTTCGCTATCTTTTATGATAAACGGCCGTACAGCAAATTCGGAAGAAGAATACACCGTATATCTTTCCAGCGCCGCTACTGACAGCGCCCAATCAGTATCGCTTTGTCCATAAACCTCAACAAAATCAGGAAATAAGATGCCGAAAAAACCAGAGTAGTTTGCAACAACCTTATCGAGCACCGTCAATGCCTCTTCATAGTCGGAAGGCAGATAATTCCCTAAGCTTGTGCTGATTTTCCGCATCCTAGCCTTCAATTCCAAATCCGCCCATGCGTCATCTATGACTTCTGATAAAAAGGACTCGATTGGAAAGGTAGGATAAACAGTCTGGATATCCTCTGCAAGACCGTTAATTGATTGCTGATTGTACATATTTTTCAATAAATCTGCCATAACTGATTCTCCGTTTCTTCTAGCAACACTAGATATCCTGCTTTGGGACATCGTTTATGAGCTTTCTCCTATTTCCCAATAACTAGTCTTCTTGTATAAACCGCCTGTCCTGAATGCATCACTGCATCATCAACAGCTGAAACCAAACGAACCTGTCGTGTAACCGGCGGTGTCCAGCTTTTGTCAATGACTTCGCTAAGCTGTTCTTCTTCCACTGTTTCTAAATAGGTGTTCGTAAGATTTACGCTGGCTGTCAGATAATCCAGCAGCAGGTTTTTATCTGTTACAACTACTTTTGCCGCTTCTTCCGGTGTATGCCGCCAATCCTCTGTATCATCTGGCAAATCCAAGGCAAATTTATCGCTCCAGCCTGCTGCCAGCCATAGCGGTTGGGTCTGATTTAGGTCTGAAATCTGAAAATCCAGTTCTCGTGCCGTGTGCCATATTAGCCAAGTTACTGACTTAATCAGCGGTGCCGGCATCGTGTTTGCCTCTGCTGCACTCATCTGATTAAGAGTTTCTTCAAAACGTTCCTGTGCGCGCTTTAGTGTATCCACCGTTAATTGTGTTATTTTCATCATAATCCTCCTCCATTGTCTGAAATGAAATTGCTTGTCACGGATCATAAGTCCTTACAATAAACACTCTACTACAGGGTCTATACAACCGCAAATATCCAGAATTTTTTTGAACATACACAATCCTTCACCCAAGCTTATTCATCGAACAAATGATTCATTCAATAAAGCTGACAAGGTTTAGAGAGCTGCAACTTATGAGTTCAGGCTAAACCGCAGCCTTTTATTTAATCTGCGCTTAAATATTCATTGTAGATTGCCAAACCAAATTGGTTCATCGCCGGAAACTGTTCCCCTTCATTACCATCCTGCGATAGGATAACCAGTATATATGCCTTGCCATTCTTCTCAAAAATACAGGCATCGCTTTGTACACCATATTCGGAGTATTCACCGGTTTTGTTATAGACCGTTACCTCAGCACCGATTTGCGCCGGTAGTTTTGTCCGGTTTTGACCGCCTGCAAGTACCATAAGCATTTGCTGATCGTAGACAGGGGAAACCGCCTGCTTATGATAGATTGCCGTTAATAATCTTCCCACATCCCCAGCCGAAGTGTAATTATCTAAACCGCTAGCTAATGCTGCTGTATCTAAAAAGCGCCGTTCAAATCGAGTATTCAGATAGCCTTGCTGCTGAATGAATTGATTAACCGTCCCTGTACCACCTAATATGTCTAACAAGATATTACTGGCTGTATTATCGCTCACCGTAATCATATAATTAACTAGCTCTTCATACGTAAACAAGCTGCCTTCCGCCATTTGTTGAATCACTCCAGAGCCGCCAACCTTATCAGATGCTTTTAACGCATAGCTTGTATCTAGTTGAAGCAGCCCTGCCTGAACCTGATAATAAAACATATCCATCAGGAACAGCTTGATAATACTAGCTGCTCGAATCGGGCTGTCGCTATTTTCCAGATAGATATCCGCTACTTGATTGACATCTGCGACATAAATTCCTTTTTTGCCAGTTAAATGACTAACTGATTCATTGGCAATTTGACTGACCCTTGTATGGAATACTGCCTCCGGTTCCGCCTGATTACTGGAAGACTCCGTACTGCTTTCAATAGTTTCTGAAGAAGCTTCTATTGCTTTGGTTGTCGATACTTCCGTACTTTGCACGGACGACACTTGAGGCTCTCTGCTGCTTTCAGTTGTAGAAATCGTTGCGGTCTTGTCAGGCAGCTGAAGCCGCCAATACATCGCACCTGCCAATAGTATACCTAAACCCAACAGGCCCAATAGCAGACGCACCCCTTTTATTTTTTTCACTCGCTCAGCTCCCTTTTAGCTTTTCTATTTCTCTTTTTCTCTACTGCTAGTATACGAATTGGATTATGTATTTATCTATAAAAATGGTGAATAGATTTACTCGATACACACAAATTATCTTCCTCTCTACTTCTTACTACAGGCAGCAGTTACTTTTCGGAGGATTGCACAGTAAAATGCCCCTTCAATTCTCCTGCATTATTAGGAGATTCCCATTTGTACTGTCTCCTAAATTCACTAAAACAAGTGTTTTCCCAGCTCTCGTAGTCAGCATTTTCACATAACGAACATCCTCTGTTCCTGGAATTTCAATCTGTTCTTTGAGAACTTTCCCTTCCTCTTCACGAAGCCGAATCAAGCGTCGGTCGCCATCTTCCGGCGTAATCATAATAAAATTATCCGTCATCTTGACGACTTCTCGATTGTCCAAACTCAGATAAGCGACTCTCAGTCTCTCTTTCGTTCGATAATTATAGATATAGTATTGCCCTTGATACACAGACTCACTTTCTTCATCATCCGGGATTCCCGGTTCTCTTTCCAGCTTTTGTGGAATATATAGTAAGTATGAGTCTTTCCAAAGATATCCTTCAATCCGATCCCACTCTTCTTTATCTAATTCACTTATATCCATATATGAATTTCCCAGCTTTACTTCAAAAGAATTTTCGAAAATCTCATTTTCTTTTTCTTTCTCCAATTCAATTTGCGCCTGTTCTTCTTTACTAATAACTAGGTCCAAAGAAATATAGTCCATCTCATCTATGTACGCCTCCCCATAACGAATCCCTAAGATACCTTCTTTAATCTGAAATCCGATACTTCTAAAAAGCGGAGCCTCATGTAGAGTCGCAATCTCTCTGGTCTCAACATGCTTGGTTTTACTGTTAATAGTCATAAGTAAATAATTAAAAACACCATATCCTGTACTCGATTTTCTAATTTCCTTAGCAACAATCAAATACAAATAATCGCCAATACGTAAATCCGCTTGGATTTCATTTGAGGCCAAGGACAAATCAGTAATGTGTGTAAATTCTCTACTTGCTGTATTGTACTCGTAAATTTCATCGCGGTAGTTTTTAGTCAGCCGCAATATAAACGAATCGTCAGCCCATCCATAAGTCTTCCTGAAGGTCAGCCCTTCAAACTGGTAATTTGAAAATGTCTGATTACTGGTTTCCAATTCTTTATTTACGTCCTCTTCTCCTATAGTGAAGACTTCTGTATTTTTTATATTGATTGCTTTCACACGGTCTTCTGTACAACCGCTCAATAAAAGCAATACCAACAACCCGAGAATCGTTATTCTCCATTTCCTTTTGTGTTTCTCTCCCAACAGTCCTTCTCCTTTTTGTTCATTTTAAGAAAGTATAGCATGTAAGAAAGCCAGCTTCCAGATGATACTCAAGGAGGAATTTATCAAATCCTATATACAAATAACACTCAAAATGGGAAAAACGTCAAGCTAAATAGTAAGAAGCTAAGCTCTAAGAGGTATAGGAACATAGTAATGAATCTGGAACCTAACTAAATTCTCAAACTTTTAATATGTTTAAAACCGAATAAACAGTGAGACAGTCACACATACGGGCACTGAACTGCGACGAGTAACCGCAGGAGCACTCACAAAGCACTGAATTGCGACGAGTAACCGCAGGAGCAGCTGCTTCGGCAATACGTCAGAATTTAGCAAACATTTGTGGCGCACCAGGTAGGAAGCCGTCAACATCGAATGGTTTACCTTCATGTTGACTGTCATTTTCGTAATTTCCTGCTTATTGCTTTGAACCACTGTGATTACTTACTACGTAAGTAGAACAGATGCTGAAAAGTACCTACCTGGTGCTTTGAACCACTGTGATTACTTACTGCGTAAGTAGAACAGATGCTGAAAAGTACTTACCTGGTGCTTTGAACCACTGTGATTACTTACTGCGTAAGTAGAGCAGATGCTGAAAAGTACCTACCTGGTGCTTGAAGCTAACGATTTCTGTTGCAACCTCGTAATATATTTCAAAAAGAAAAGAGATATCCTTTAAGAAAGCAACAAAAAAGCTAGGCAAAAGTGAAGCAACCCCCAAAGGTTAGATTTTTGGTCTAACTTTTGAAGATTGCTACAAAGTGCCTAACTGTTTTTCATTTCTTATTGAAACAAAATCTGACAACTAACTTTTTTACTGCCAACACTAATCTGCAAAAACGTTGCCCCATTCTGCACGCTGGTCCAGAAATTCTTGCGCTAGTGCTTGGGCGCCTTCTAGCGTATGACTATCTGCCCAGCCGCATTGAACCGGATTACTTGCCGGAACTTCAGTTGCCTGTAGGACATCCTTCATCGTTTTTTCTAAAACCTCCATAACTTCATCAATGTTGTCATGGTTTAATACAGTTAAGTAAAAGCCGGTTTGACAGCCCATTGGCGACCAGTCCACAATATAATCTGCGTGATTGCGGATTAATTCTGCGGTTAAGTGTTCCAATGAATGCAGCGCCGCCATTTCCATGTGCTCTTTATTCGGCTGCTTCAGGCGAACATCATATTTTACAATCAAATCTCCATTAGCCCCTGTTTTTTTATCCGCTACACGGATATAAGGTGCCTTAACCTTCGTATGATCCAAGTTAAAGCTTTCAACATTCATTCTCATATTGTTCTTCCTCCGCTCATTTTTTTGCGATGACCAGCCAAACAAAGCGATTCATTTGCCGATACATCGTCCGAAAGCCGTTCCTAGTGAAGCTCTCTTCCAGGTCTGATAGTAACGGATAATACTCCCGCTCCAAATCTGCTGCAAGCTGGTGCTCCCCCAAGGCCTTTTTCTCTTCCAATATTTTAGCATAAGTGTCCTGAGATAGAAACATCGTATCACCGAATATGATTTTCCCATCATTCGGCAGCAGCTGACTGTAACGCTCAAGTGCCCTTGTTTTTTCAGCAGCAGTCAAATGATGAAACACTAAATTTGAAACAATCGTATCCACCGCTTCCGGTAGTTCAGGAAAGTTTTCCATATCCCCTGCTAAGAAATTCAACTTTTGAAGGCTTGCCTTTCTTTTAGCAAGCTTGCGCATTTCCACAGAAGGTTCTACTGGATACACAGTCTTTCCAGCAGCGACTAATTTTTCCGTCAAATTGCCAGTACCGCTTCCAAACTCTAGCACAACATCTCCAGCAGCTGCGGTGATTTCATCCAATATTTTCCAATAGTCGGCAAACACTTCCTGATACTCTGGATTACCGCCATTGACCTCATCATCATAATCTGCTGCCCACTCTTCAAAAATCGGCATAAACTCCAAACCCATACCTAAACACCAGCCTTTGCAAGTCCTAGTTTCAGATCAGTTAGCAAATCCTCTACATATTCAAGCCCTACCGATAAACGGATTAAACCATCCCTAATTCCTGCTGCTTCCCTTTTTTCTTTTGGAATAGACGCATGGGTCATAACAGATGGAACCTCTACCAGACTTTCCACACCGCCCAAGCTCTCGGCTAAAGTGAATAGCTGCAGGGCCTCTACAAATGGTACCGCAGCGCGCTCGTTCTTTAGTTCAAAAGAGACCATGCCGCTAAAACCACTCATTTGTTTTTCTGCCAATTCATGTCCTTTATGGCTGGTTAATCCAGGATAATAAACTTTAACGACAGCAGGATGGCTTTCCAAGAATTCCGCCACAGCTAATGCATTACGCTGATGTTCTTCCATCCGTACACCCAACGTTTTAATTCCCCGCTGCATCAGCCAACTATCCTGCGGACCTAGAACAGCTCCAATCGCATTCTGTAAAAAAGCAAGCTCTTGTGCAAGCTGAGAATCATTCGTTGTCACTAACCCAGAGACAACATCACTGTGTCCGCCAAGATATTTTGTTCCACTGTGAATCACAATGTCTGCCCCTAATGCCAAAGGCTGCTGGAAATAAGGAGTTGCAAAGGTATTATCCACCATGACTAATAAATTCTGCTTTTTAGCAAGAGCCGCAGCAGCCTTAATATCAGTAATCTTTAACAGCGGATTGCTTGGGGATTCCAAGTAGAGCCCCTTAGTGTTTGGCTGTATCTTCTCTTCAATAGCTGCTAAGTCACTGGTATCGATAATTGTATATTCTAACCCATTTTTAACGAACACTTTCTCAAAAATACGGAAAGTGCCGCCATAAACATCATCGCCCATAAGCAGATGATCTCCTGGAGAAAACAGGGACAAGACTGCATGGATTCCTGCTAAACCAGAGCTAAAAGCAAAGCCCTGCACACCACCCTCCAAATCTGCGATTAATTCCTCCAAGGCATGACGGGTTGGATTGCCCGAGCGGGAATACTCATATTCCTTCGGTTGTCCAACCCCATTTTGCTTGTAGGTGGAGGTCTGATAGATAGGTACGCTAACAGCTCCAGTCGTTTTATCTTCTGAAATTCCGCCATGAATCAGCTTCGTATTGATATGCATATTAATAATCCTCCCGTGAATAAATATTTTTAGATAAATAACGTTCGCCCCCATCAGGAAAAATCGTCACAACCTGACTACCGGCCGGCAGCTGTGCTACTTCTGCTAACGCTGCCTGCATTGCGGCTCCTGAAGAGCTTCCCACTAAAAGTCCGTGTTCTTTTGCTAGTCTTTTTGTCATAGCAAATCCTTCTGAATCACTGATAGTTGCATATTTGGTAATGGGCAGTCCTTCCAGAAAAGTCGGCATGAACTCTACGCCAATACCTTCAATTTCATGGCTATGACTAGATCCACCATTCAAAATAGAACCTTCTGGCTCTACACCAATTAAACGAACGGCTGTATTTCTTTCCAAAAGGTAACTGGCAACCCCGCTAAACGTCCCTCCGCTGCCGATTCCCGCTACAAAACTGGTGATTTCCGCTCCGACATCAGCGGTTATTTCTGGAGCAAGTGATTGATAATAGGCTTGAGGATTGGCAGGATTTTCAAACTGCAGCGGTAAATAGCTGTCTGGCAGTTCCTCCTGAAGCTCTCTTGCTTTGGCAATCGCACCTGTAATCCCTGCTTCAGTAGGTGTATGAATAATTTTGGCTCCCAAAGCCTGCATTAAGGCTTGTTTCTCTAGACTAAACTTCTCTGGTACGACAAAAATTGTTGGCAACCCAACAGCTAAAGCTGCCAAAGCAATTCCGATACCTGTGTTGCCGGCGGTAGGTTCGATAATCGTTGTCTCTCTAGTTATCCTGCCGCTGGTCAATCCTTCATTGATTAGATAAACACCTAACCGGTCTTTAATACTGCCGCCGGGATTCAAATATTCCAGCTTAGCATAAACCGCAGACCCTTCAGGGATTTCAGGAAAATCGTGATGTGTGAAGCGCAATAACGGCGTATGACCAATAGCCGCTTGGATAGAATTAATAATCATTGTAGGCTCCTTTGACAAATTTTTGAAAAACAAAAAAAGGCGCTGACTATTAATCAGCACCTTGAAATTCCGTTAGACTGACACCAGAAGAGGCTAAACTCCTACTCCGAGTATCAAAAATAAGCGAAAATTGGGCAGTTAACAGGCATGACAAAGCGGTATGCTGCTTTTTAGCACCATACAACAACAGCAAGATTTAACTGCAAAATTTTTGCTGAATGTCATGTCGATTCCCTCCAATTTTTTTGTTCTTATGATGTTGAACAGATTAACATGGGAAAATAACTCTGTCAATAAATAACCTCTGTTAAATATCTGAGGTTCTGGTAATCTCATTAAGCACTTAGACTATTCAGCACTAAAAAAAGCCTCGGTCCGTACTTCCTTCCACTTCATCATAGCTGGATAAAACCTGTTTACCTTTTTCTTGCCCTCTTTCTTGCCCTCCATTACTTAGCTTTCGTACATTGACGCCATCTCATGTATTCTGCGCTTGATTTCTTTGCGAATAGACACCGGCTCTAAACATTCGCATTTATTCCCTAAGCTAAGAAGGATACTGTAGTAGTAGTTATTTTCTATGAAAGGAAAGCGGACAAGATAATGCTCATCACCGTCTGGTAAAAACTGTTCATATGTACAATAATCAAGGACACTATCCATGATGGACTTATGGATTCGAATAGTGATTTCTGTCTGCATGGTCGCCAGAATATCTGTAAAATCCAACTGTGCACTTTGATATTCCCGCGGTGAGAAAATTGCTTCCTGCATGTTCAAGCTTGACATACGGGATAACCTGAATAAGCGAAAATCCTTTCTTTGATAGCAGTATCCCTGCCAATACCAATGACTATTTTTCAATACCAACTGATAGGGCTCAGCGGTTCGAGTCGTCTCATTTCCGTAGCGATCTGCATAGTCAAAAGAAAGCAGTCTGTTTTCTTTTAAAGCTGCTTTGATTATTTCTAAATATGACTGTATGTTCTTGTTGCCCATCCATGGGCTTAAATCTATAGATAACTGATTGGACTTTAACTCAATATCTTTTGCTTTATCAGCCGGGATAAAACTTTTGACCTTTGCAAGGGCATGTACCAGTTCATCCCCCCACATCATATTGGACAGACTGGAAAGCCCCATCATGAGAGCAGAAAGCTCATCCGTTGAAAAGACCTTTTTATCCAGCTTGTAATTCTCCATGATTTCAAAGCCGCCGCATACTCCCGATGTTGAACGAACAGGAACTCCTGCCATGTTGATGGAGTCTATATCACGGTAAATCGTACGGGTTGAAACCTCAAACCTGTCAGCCAGCTCTTTTGCACCTATACGCTTTTTATCTAGCAGTATCATAATAATACTAACGAGCCTGTCTACCTTCATTGGATGGCCGCCTTTCAAAATTTCTTTTTAGTCAGTATAGATTGTTGCCATACTGATGTCAACAATCTCCTCGTATAATAAAGGAGTAAACAAATCAAACATTATATACCCTACAAAATTTTATGTGGAAGTTATAGACAATTAGGAGGAGACATTATGAAAAACAAAGCATTAGTAATTATCGATATTCAAAATGATATAACAAAAAATTACAAGGATATCATCGATAACATTAATACAGCGATTGATTGGGCCGTTGACAGTAATATGCATGTCATCTATATCAGGCATGAAAATTTATCAGCAGGGACAAGAACCTTTAAAACCAATACTCAGGGTGCTGAATTAGCTCCAGACTTGAAAATTGTATCGGAAAATGTTTTTACCAAATATAAAGGCAACGCATTGACTAGCGAAGAATTTGCAGACTTTATTAATGCTAATGAAATCAACGAATTCTACCTGACAGGAGCAGATGCTGTCGCTTGTGTTAAATCGACCTGTTATAACCTGCGCAAAGCAGACTATGGCGTCACGATTTTGTCAGACTGCATTACCAGCTACGATAGAAGGAAAATTGACGAAATGATACGTTATTATGAAAGTAAAGGCAGTACTATTTCTTGCCTGGATGAGTTATTGGTTTGAGTAAATTCTATAGCAGCTGTATCATAAAGCGATGGCCGTCTCTCTGTTTGTTTATCGATAATTTTTTATAAAAAAAATCAGTTATTTTAGAGTAGCGTAACTCTAAAGTAACTGATCTTTTTGATTGGAAAACACAATTGATTCCAAACAATTCAATCTTTCATTTTTTGCTCCGTATAATTGCTAATACCAATCTAAAATGTTGTTAATTTTTCACTATTGCGTGTTAAGCTTTCCTTCGCTTGAGTTCCCCATGAACCTTTTAGCGAACTAGATAAATCACTCCCTACACCATCCAAACTTCCTTTAGTCACAGTCAAGGTATCTTTAGTACTTTGTTTTAACTTTTCTTTTTTCGTTTTCACTTTTGCATGTGCTGTACTTGCGATAGAAGATTGAATAATCATTTTTTCTATTTGCTTCATCATCTTTTTCGCCAGTGCTTCTATATCAACTGTTTCTTTTGTCATTTTTCCTCTCTTCCTATTTCCAATAATTGCTCTTCTAATTTCTCCCGTTTTCTCTGATATATTTGCTGATTTTTTTCAAAGTCGGATGCCATTTCATCTAACTCACTTGTCAAATTTCGTTTCACTTGTTCCTCTGTCATAAAATGCCCACTTGCTCAGCTAATTCTTTGTCCGTTGCTAATTGCTGTGCCACGCTTGATTTAATCTGATTCACTAATGAAACAAAGTCTGCACCAATTGCTGCAATTTCTGCAAAGGTACTTTCCAGCTCTGCAATTGGTTGAACAACCAGTGTCTCTTTTGTACATCCTCCTGACATTAAAGCAGAAAGAATTTCATTCTCTTCTAAATGTGCTCCTACGTCACGGGCAGCCGCAAGCGTCTCTTCCCATAGCTTTTCAATTTCTCCTATTTCTTTTTTGTACTCTACAGACAAATCTTGAATCGCTTGTTCCACTAACTGATAAACCCCATTCACAACTGCCAATACACGCTGACTGTCTAAATAAGCTTCTTCAGAGGCCGATAATCCACCGCCGCTTGTTTTTAATTTCTTTGCCAATATATCTAACGTATTCAGCTGACCTTGAATAAATATCTTGGTCTGAGCAGTCCTTATGCCGATCATTTTTCCTTGCGGCACACGTAGATTTCCATGGTCGTCATAATCATAACCACCCCACATATGACGGTCAACTAATCCCACATCTTCTTTGGAATCTACAGGGATAATGATTCCTATACCTTTGAGATCGTACCCGATAGGAACATAATCTTTCATATCGACATAATTAAAAATACGCTCCCTCAGCTTATCTGCCTGCTTTTTCTGTTTATCTGACAACAAGCCATAAATATTTGGTCCTTGGTACAGATAGGCACTACGAATACGTTCAGGATAATTACTTGCAGAAACTGCATATTGACCATTCATAGACCCTAATGAGTGTCCGTAAATATCAAAATAGGCATTCTTATACAAAGCCATTTGTTCATTCAGTGTTTCCGCAGCCGAAATCAATTGAGGTGTTGGACCTGTAAAATTATTCGTTGCGATTTGTTTAGCAATAGCGGCATCATTATCTAACCAATCCTTTCGGACATCTGAGAAATCATTATTCCAAGGATTCACAATATTGCCCGCAGAAGGAGCGGTAGATCCTCGATATAAGACTGTTACGTTACCCACACTCGCTAAATCTTCTGAGGTTGGATTTTTAGGTAGCTTCTTATCAGTAACAATATAGGCTTGTTCACCGGTTTCCTTGTTATTTACTACTTTTGAGACGTAGCCCATTTTGCCTTTGTCAGGTATATTGACAATTGCCCCTTCTTTATAATTCGAATACTGCTTCCAAGCGATATTATTTCTATCTTCATCAGTTAAATAATTATCATTCATCGGAATCACCACTTGTTAAATAATCATCTAATTCTTTAGAAAAATCTACTCCAGTAGATTCTAAGTCACTATACTCTTCATCTTCCGCTCTAATATACTTTCTAAAACCAGCAGAAAATGAGAGTTTTTCATTCCCATTAACGAACCCCTCAAACATAATTCCTCCCATTGGATTATGTTTTACGGTAGAATAATCAATGTCAATCGTCTCTATCTTTCTAAATGAATCATCTTTTTTTATTTCTTCTTCTACCAATGATTTATTCTCTCTTACAACCTTCATCATTTCATCATTAAACTTTTTTTCATCCATATATACTTTCACTCCAATTCCTACAATAATCACCAAAATTAGCCCGACAATTTTATAAAAAACACTCTTTCTTATCCTTTTTATTTCTGAGCTAACTGTATTGTTTTTTTCAGTTTTATTATGATTATCCATAGATATCATTTCTCCTAGTTTATTTCTACTTCTTTATAAAATAATTAATTATCACTTAGGTTCATAATGCTTAATAAATCGTCTAATTTTGAAGAAGCACCTCCTGAGCTGTTATCCAAACTGCCCTCATAATCTTTACTCAAAGTTACATGAATATAGAGATTCTCGTTATTATTAATAATTAGAATGAGCATAATCCCTCCCATCGGATTATGTTTGACAGAATTGTAGTCGATTTTATAACTTTGAATAACTCCATTAGGCGTAAAGGCACTAGGATCATTATTAATTATAGTTTCTTCATATATTTTCTTAGCTTCATCACTATTCACAACCTTCATCATCTCATCATTAAAATTCTTTTCATTCATATATACCTTCATTCCGATTCCTGCAATGATTACGACAATTAATCCAACAATTTTATAAACAACACTTTTCCTTATCCTTTTTATTTCTAAATCAGTTGTGTTTTCTTTTTCATTTTTCGTTTGATTAACCATAAATAGCCTTTCTCCTAATTAATCATTCATTTTTAACTATCTTGCTTAATAGCTCCTCTATAATATAGATATACAAAATTTTGTTGCTTTTCATTATTAATTTCATAAGATTAAATAACTTTTTCAAATATATGTTATTTTTTGTGAAAATTAATACTCACACAGAGTATCACGTAATCTGCTAACTTTCAACCTAAAGTGGTAGACCACATTCTCTGCCTATTAATGACAAAAAGACCAATCACCGATTCATGATGATTGATCTTCTTGGTTCTTAAGTAGACTGCGTTTTCTCAACTTTCTATACCTATCATGTTGCTAAACAGCTTACTTATTTATGCTAGGATTTACGATAACGTAAGCCTAAGCCTTTCAAAAAATTACGCGCATATTTATCTCCGCAAGGCTTAAAATTGCGATGCCCTTCTTTTCTCAAAATAGCACTCATTTCTCCTTTTGAAGGATAGACACCAGCTTCAGCTAAAATATCCAACAGGTCGTCGCTGGTCAAGGCTAAGGCAATCTTCACTTTTTTCAAAAGAATATTATTAATGTGGCGAATTTCATTGCTTTTTAATTGTGGGGTATCAGCTTTTCCATTCTTAGGCTCACCACGTTTTAAAGTAATAAATCCATTCAAAAACGTATCCAGTACTTGATTATTAATCGTTTTGACATAGATATTCTTTTCAAAATCATCGTGTTCTTCATGCTGCTGGCTGTTTTCTTTAGTCAGCATTTCTTTCACTTCTTCTTTAGAAACAACTAATCCACCTAGTTCAAAAGCTTTTACTATATCTGCATCCTTCATGTCCAATGCATATCTCAGACGCAGTAATCTATCATTATTATTCATTCGCTTCCTCCATCGTTTTCCAGATACACTTACTATATCATAAAAATAGCTGTTCGTTTCTTTGACAGTAGTAGTGACCCAATGGCTGATTACAGAATTCAATTCATTGACTCACAGTATTAATACCTTATGAATCGAATATAAAAAGGGATCTTAGCTACTCCAATTATTAATCGAAGTGACTAAGGTCCCTTTTTGACTTAAAAAAATTATATTGAAAACCGTTATAAAGTTTTTTCCTGCTTCATCTTCTAATTAATCAAGCGTAGAAAAATAGTCATGGCAAATATCTTTTGTTGCGTTATATACCATTTGATAGCGTGCATACACTTTTTTGTATGCTGCTGCTTGTTCTCTTTGAGGCTGAACTACTTCTTTATACGTGACAAATTGACTCGCACATTCATTCAAATCTGAATACCATTGACAGCCAACTGCTGCCAACATAGCCGCCCCTAAGCCAGGTCCCTGCTCTGTCGTTAAAGTAACGATGGGTGTATTAAAAATATCAGCCTGCATTTGCAGCCAATTCTCATTTTTTGCACCCCCGCCTACGGAGACGATTCTCTCCAGCCTTTCGGTAGTTACTTCCTCCATCATTTGCTGGGAGTCTTTTAGCGAAAACGTAATCCCCTCTAAAACACTTCGACTAAAGTGCTTCAGTTGGTGATGCGTATCCATACCAATAAAGCTTCCGCGAATTTGACTGTCACTATATGGGGTACGCTCTCCAACAATGTAAGGTGAAAAGAGCAGCCCGTCACTTCCAGCTGGTACCGTATCAATCTCTGCTAACAGCGTGTCAAAGGACTGATTCTGCGCAAACGTCTTCTTGAACCAATCCAAACTGTTTCCCGCTGCTAAAGTAACCCCCATTGAATAGGCAGCATCTTTTATCGCATGATGGAATACATGTAATTTCCCCTGATAATCCTTGTCTACTCCATCCTCATATTTAAGGAACACACCACTTGTACCGATGGAGCATAGACCAATTTTTTCATTGACAATACCAGCGCCTACCGCCGCACAAGCATTATCTGCTCCTCCAGCAATAATCTTGATGTCCTTAGTAAATCCATAACGTTCTTTTAAATCTTGTTTTAGAAGACCTACAACCTCTGCAGACTCAACAAGTGCTGGAAGAATCGAAATAGGAATGTTCCATTGCTCTAAGATCTCTGTATCCCACTGTTGACTTTCTTGATTCAATAATAATGTTCCAGCCGCATCAGAATAGTCCATATTGTAGTCACCTGTAAGCCAAAAACGCAAATAATCCTTGGGTAGCTGAATTTGTTTCGTCTGTGCCCAAATCTCCGGTTCATTTTCCTGCACCCACAAAATTTTAGGTAGAGTAAAGCCTTCCAAAGCAATATTTTTTGTATGGGCGAGGATAACATCTCCCATTGTTTCTGTAATTTCTTTGCATTGCTTTGTCGTGCGGACATCATTCCATAAAATTGCCGGACGCAACGGCTCATTTTCCTCATCAAGCAGCACTAAACTATGCATTTGTCCTGAAAAGCTAATCCCTTCTAATAAATCTTTCATGTCAGGAATTACTGTCAGCAGTTCTTTTATAACCTTATCAGCTGCTTCAGTCCAGTGAATAGGGTTTTGCTCGCTATATCCGATTTGCGGAGTAGCTAATGGATAAGACGCTGTTGCTTCAGCTACTACTCGTCCATGTTTATCAACTACTAATCCTTTAAGCGCACTTGTTCCTAAATCAAGCCCTAAAACATAAGCCATCTTTTCACCTCTTCTTAAGATAGCTGATGGGAGATAAGCAACTTGTTCATCCCCAAAAGCTAAGCTATAATTTTTTATTTTTCAGATTCATCGGTACTTTCTTTTGCTAAATCCTCTACTAAATCGGTTTTCACCTTACTTTTTCATTTACCTAACTCTGCAGGTCTACTGCCTGAACATATTTCACATCAATTGGAATGGTTGATCAAGTTTTTCTCCCATCAATCGATTTAACTAAATTTTAAATTACTTGATAACCAAATTGGTAGGCCTCTTAATCAACAATAGCAGTGATTCGACCATTATCAACGCCCTTTAGCCATGTATCGGTATAATCAAATCCATAATGAAGAATCTTTCCAGATTTTCCTTGCGACTCAATTACACTCATCACACCTACATCAGGACCTTCAGAGCCTAATGAAAAGACTGTTACGTCCTCTTTATTGGCAGCCCCCCCTGTGTTAATAGGATTTTGCATTTTCATCGGCAGCTCCATTCCTATCATTTTTAGTTACTTCACAAAAGAAAAACTCTCTACAATCCAAACAATTTAATATTCCTATCAAAAACTAACTCAAGCTCCCTTTATAACTTTGCAGCCAATTGTAGAGAACTTTTATCTTTTACACTAAATAATCATTCAGACAAGATTTCACGTACTCAATATGGCTTGATTCCAGTTTAATTTCCTTTAGTTTCAACGCATATTCCGTCAAGCTTTCTAAGTTTTCCTTATCAGCAACAATCGATGCCCCAATTCCTTCTTTAAAGGTCGCATATCGTTTTTCCTTCAAGTCATCAAAGAAACGATCTTCTTTTAATTTCGCTGCAGCCTTCAAGCCTCGTGCAAAAGTATCCATACCTGCAATATGAGCCAAGAATAAATCTTCCATTTCAAAACTTGAACGGCGTACTTTTGAATCAAAATTAATTCCGCCTGGAGCAATTCCGCCATTTTCCAAAACACCGTACATAGCTAATGTCACATCATACACATTTGTTGGAAATTCATCTGTATCCCAGCCTAGTAGAACATCTCCTTGGTTGGCATCTAGCGAACCTAACGCGTTGTTGGTTCGGGCAACTTCAATTTCATGCTCAAATGTATGACCAGCTAACGTTGCATGATTGGCTTCCAGATTTAGCTTGAATTCACCTTCCAATCCATACTTTTGGATGAATTGCAGGGCAGTTGCTGCATCAAAATCATATTGATGTTTGCTAGGCTCTTTTGGCTTTGGTTCAATTAAGAACTGCGGCTTATGCCCAATTTTTTCGCCATACGCAATGGCCATTTTGAATAAACGTGCAATATTGTCTTGCTCAAATGCCATATCTGTATTCAATAAGGTTTCATAGCCTTCACGTCCGCCCCAGAATACATAGTTCTCGCCATTTAGTTTTTTCGAAATATCCAGCCCTTTTTTCACTTGTGCAGCGGCATAAGCGAATACATCTGCATGGTTAGCTGATGCAGCTCCATTGACATACCTTGGATGACTGAACATATTTGCGGTGTTCCATAACAGTTTGATTCCTGTCCGATCCATTTGTTCCTTAATCAAATCCGTAATTTCATCTAAGTTCTTATAGAATTCTTCTAAGCTGTCTCCTTCTGGAGCAATATCAACATCATGAAAACAAAAATACTCTACACCCAATTTTTCTAAAATTTCAAAAAATGCAGTTACTCGATTTCGTGAAGTTTCCATTTCAGTAGAAGCAATCCATGTTCGCTGATTTGTTGGTAATCCAAAAGGATCACTGCCATCTTGTGTCATCGTATGCCAGTATGCAACAGCAAAACGTAAATGCTCTTTCATTGATTTACCAGCAACTATTTCCTCTGGATTGTAGTGACGAAAAGCAAATGGATTCGTTGTTTTGGGACCTTCATATTTAATTTTTTCTACGCGTGGAAAATAGCTCATTATTTCTTCCTCCTAAAAATAAAATGACATTCACGTTAGTTTGTTCTTTTTACAAACTAATTCAACGCCATCATGTTAACCGTTTATCCTATATTAGTCAAGTCTCTTTTTACATTTAAAAAAGATTTATTTAGTGAAATTATAGTTTTTATATTTTAATTCTCAATATAGTATGTTCATTTTACAAACAAACTAGGAAATACAAAAAAACTAGTAAGCTGCACGAATTATATGTATACTGTATTAAGTATATATAACAAACAAATTAATAGGAGGTGTTTTTTCGATGGAAAATTTACATTACACCCGACGTACACCTAATGAATCCTTGTGTCTCGAGCTTATTATGAACAACCGAAATCTTTCTCGAGCAGATTTAGCCACAATGACAGGCCTTACAAAGGCAACTGTTTCTGTCATTGTAAAAAAATTGATTGAGGATTATTTAGTGCTGGAAACAGGAATCGGTTCATCCAGCAACGCGGGAGGCCGTAAACCAATCATCTTGAAGTACAACGGTAAAGCTGGTCTGTCAATTTCGATTGATGTTGGCTATAATTATATTAATGCGCTACTAACCTATCTTGACGGAGAAGAAGTCAGCATTTTTCAAAAGAAACCAATTACCTTGGATGAAGAGACCATAAAAAAATATTTTGCGGAAATCTTCACTTCATTTAACGAAATATTACCCAAGACCAATTACGGGGTTATCGGCGTCGTCCTTGCCATTCACGGACCAGTTTACAATGGCGATATCATTTTTACCCCTCATCATAATTTAGAACAAATTTCTTTTCGGCAAATTGCGGAAGAGCTAAGTGATTATCCCGTTTATCTAGAAAACGAAGCGAATTTATCTGCTTTGGGCGAATACACCTTTACTTCCGATTCTTCCAGTCTAATCAGCATAAACATGCATAGTGGGATTGGTGCCGGGATTGTTCAAAACGGCGAACTACAAGTGGGCTCTCATGGGTTTGCCGGTGAAATAGGTCACCAAATTGTAGTTATGAATGGGGAGAAATGCCCTTGCGGAAATCATGGCTGTCTAGAAATGTATGCAGCCAATAAAGTTTGTTTTGAAAAATTTGCACAAATTAAATCAATGGACTACGTCAATTCCGTCATTCTTCGGGAATATTACCAGAATAACGACCCTGATGCTGTTCAGGTTGTTAAAGAAAACTGCCAGTATTTAAGCATAGGCATTAATAACTTAATTGCCCACTATGACCCTGAAGTTATCGTGCTGAACAGCTCCCTTTATCGTGAAATCCCTGATATGATTCAGCAATTAAAAGGCAGCTTGAAAAACCGTTTTTCAAATAAAGTCATTGTCAGAAATTCCTCTTTAAATGACAAAGCAACTCTTTTGGGCGGGCTTGTACTAAACTTGCAGCATTTTTTAGACGTAGAACGAGTGAAACTCATTGGTTAGTTTTTTTCAACTCATTAATTTTAATTTAGATGTACAGAAATAATTGAAGCACGCTTTTCAACAGTTGGCTTTTCTTCAAAATCTGATTAGTCAAATGGCGACAGGGGATAAGCAAAGATAAATAACAAAAAATCCTAACAGGAAAATTTCCTGCTAGGATTTTTTTGAAGACAACAAGCTTTTAGTTAAGCGCCCAGACACAAAAGAATAGCCTCCAGTAATGGTTCGTTCTAAATAGAGTCTTATTATTGGCCTAACTGCAAATAAAGCTCCGTTAGTTTCGTTGATTTCGTCAACATGTTTGTATAAATAGCCATCGCAGATGAGGAGGAAAAATCATCCCCTGCATTTGTTATTGTTTCTCCAAGTTTAGCATATTCCGCCATCAACTCTGTATAGTCTACTACAGTCAGCTTTTGTTTATCAGAAAAATGTTGGCGTTTACGTTTCATCAAGGCGGCTTTTCCTTGAACTTCAACCAATCTTATCCATCCTTTAATGGGTGTTGGTGAAGGAATCCCATATTTTTAAGTTAATTCTTCATAAGATAGTTTTTCTTTTTGGTATTCTGTTACGACTTCCAATTTGAATTCACTTGACTATTTTGACATAAAAATACCCCATAATCATTAGATTTTCTTGTCTAACATTTGTAGGGCACCTCAGTTTATGTCCCAGACTCTTTCCCTTTCATGTTGCCTTTTTGCATTTATTTTGAAGATTTCCCACGATTGAAGAAGCTCAGCTAAAACAATGGCTTAGTTCGATGATAAGCGTACCTACTGTCAAGTCTCAAGACAAAACCCTTCTGTTCCTGCGATTCCTCTTCCCATGGAGGAGCTCCGTCACACTCTCTTATGATATAGTATATTTAACGAATAAAAAAATGATTTCAGGTGATAAGTATGCAGATCAACAGGCTATTCGAAATAGTTTATATCCTTTTGGATAGGAAAAGTGTCTCAGCAAGAGAATTGACTGAATACTTCGGTGTTTCAAGACGAACTATTTGCCGTGACATAGACGCTTTGAGCACAGCAGGAATTCCTGTCTATACGAAAAGAGGAAAGGGAGGCGGTATCAGTCTTTTGCCTAATTTTGTACTGAACAAATCATTATTAAACGAAGGCGAGCAAACAGAGATTTTATCTGCATTATATGGTTTATCAAGTATTAAAACAGAAGATACTAACCAAGTACTGCAAAAATTATCTACACTATTCAACAAAACCATAACAAACTGGATGGAAGTGGATTTTTCAGGCTGGAGCCATGAAAATGATTTTTTCAATGACTTTAAAACAGCAATCGTCCAACGACGAATTATTGAATTTGATTACTACAATCAAGAAGGAAAGAAAACCTTTCGCCGTGTAGAGCCTATACAAGTTTGGTTTAAATCTAAAGCCTGGTATCTAAAGGGATTCTCTCTAACGAAGCAGGACATACGGTTATTCAAAATAGGCCGAATCAAAAACCTGGTTGTCACTGACCAAAGCTTTACTGCGCGGGATTCCCTGCTACTATCAACTAAAGCTGGTTCTCTCAACCAGAAAGAACCGAATCTGGTCAGAATCAAGCTTCGGATAGAACCAGAAAGAGCCTTCCGAGTGTTTGATGATTTTCATGAGAGCATGATTGAAAAACAGTCGGATGGCGGCTTCATTGTAACAGTCTTCTGGCCAGAGAATAACTGGCTGTATGGGTTTATTTTATCTTTTGGCCGTTATGCGGAAGTATTGGAGCCAGAGCATATTCGTGTCAGCATAAAAAATGAAGCAAAAATGATTTCACAAAAATATTTATAATGTGACACACTGCTGTCACATTTCCCTTGATATACTCAAATAGCAAAACAAAATAAAATTTAGAAATGAGGAATTTTACCATGTCTAAGGCTATTTGGTTTATCACGTACACGCTTAAAGAAAATGTATCAGTAGAAGATTTTCTACTTGCTTCAAAAAGCTGCAACGACGAAGTGTTGTCGAAGCAAAAAGGATTTATTTCCTGGAAAGTACTTCGAGATGAGGAAACTTGGGTTGATTTGGTTGAATGGGAAACTGCGGAAGATGCAAAAAATGGCGAAACTGCTGGTGGAAACAGCTCTGCTGCCCGCGAATTTTATTCTTTCATAAATATGAAAAGCTGTAAGCTGCAGCTATTTTCTGTTGAGGAAAGTCACTGATTTATTTCAGAAGGTTTCTTTATTAAATTGGTTGGTTCTCACGATTCTCAGTCAAACTAAAATCCGGTCGTTCCTGTTTATGAGGTAAGAGTGGCTTTGATATTGTTTTTGCCAATTATCCAGCCCGTTGTCCTGATAATTGACGAAATCCTCTCATACTACCAGAAAAGCTTGGAACAAAATCAGGATGCCTCTGATTTTGTTCCAAGCTTTACGACGTTATTTAGCTTTTATCCTAGCACCAGAATTTGACATAAAAACGCCTTTTTCCAGCTTCATTGCTTTTTTGGAAAATCAAGGTCTAAAATACAATCTATTTCTTAGCTGCAAATTGAGCCGATTGTGTTCCAGCTTGTCTACCAAAAACAATAATGTCAGCAACTGCGTTTCCACCAATACGGTTTTGTCCATGTATTCCGCCAGTAACCTCTCCAGCCGCATATAAGCCTGTAACTGCAGAACCATCTTTATCTAAAACCTCTGTTTTAGTATTGATTTTAACACCACCCATTGTATGATGGATACCTGGTGCAATTTTAATCGCATAGTATGGACCAGTTGTTAAGTCATAATCCATTGCGGTTGTACGTTTGAATGCTTCGTCTGATTGGTCTTTTACTGCTTTGTTCCATGTATCAACTGTTTCTTTTAATGTCTCAGGAGTCATATCGATTTCTTTAGCCAAATCTTCGATTGTCTCACCTTCAATGACAACACCTTGATCTTTGTAGAAATCTACTTGTTTAGCACGTTCAGCTAATGCACCATCAAAAATAAGGTAAGCATAGCTTTCTGGAAGAGCTGTAATGGCTTTAGATACATTGTCGCGAGTTTCCAACTCATTATAGAAACGTTCACCTTGTTGATTAACCAAGATTCCGCCTTCACCACGGACAGTTTCACTAATCAACATACCAGAATCCTGTACAACTGTCGGATGCACTTGAATCTGTTTCATGTCAACCACTGCACCGCCGACTTCTTCGACCATGCGTATACCGTCACCTGTACTACCTTCCGATGTTGTGCTTACATAATCTTTCAGCTCAGGACGATATTCCTCAATCATTTCCTTATTGGAACCAAATCCACCAGTCGTAATAACAACCGCATCTCCAGAAATAGTCTTGGTTTCTCCATCTATTTTTACCTCTACCCCTGTTACCTGCTCCTTATCTTTAATAATTTTGGTAACTTCTGTATTAACAAACAAAGGAATGTCTTTTTCGTAGATATTTCTTACAAGCCCATCTACCAGATAAGCGCCAACTGCAGACCCATCATTCGGACGATGAATTCTTTTCACACTTGCTCCACCACTATAACTGATATTATCCAGTGTAATATCCATTGAATCCAGCCAATCAATCGCAGGTGAAGAATTATCCACTAAATAGCGCAGTAATTCTTTATCGTTCGTCTCTTTTCCGCCCTTTAGAGTATCTTCAAAAAATAAATCATTACTATCTTCAATTCCTTGTGCTTCCTGAAATTTCGTCTCAGAGGCGTTCATTCCTCCTGAAGATTTCATCGTATTTCCGCCGGCAACTGGAAGCTTTTCTAAAATCACCGGATTCATACCTTCCTCTTTGGCTGATAAAGCAGCTGCCATTCCGGCACCACCACCACCAACGATAATAATATCATAGCTGTCTTTTAGCTCAGAAGGATCTGTATATTCTGTTGCAGAAGCCCCTGATGCTACTTCAGCAGAGCTGGAGCTTTCTTTACTTTTCTCTGTGGCACCTTTTCCAGCAGAGTCAGCGCCGCAAGCCCCTAGTAAAAACAACGTTGTTAGTCCGATGAATCCTTTTTTTAGCACACTTTTCTTCACTTATTATTCCCCCAATAATTAAAATACAATAGAAGTAACTTAAATGTGATTAAATGAGCAAGAAAACTCAATAAATAATTACCCAATGTTCTTCCTGACATTTTGAGCAAAAAAGTTTTTTCTACCATAATCAAGTATAGCTGATATCATTTCTTCCCGCAATAACAGATTTTGGACAATAATCAGAAGAAAAATCTGATTATTGCCCTATTCTCGATATATTAGAGCATGACTAAAAAGTAGCTTGGCAGCTGAAACTTTCAGGAACGATTGTGGACAACAAAAAGCAAACACGGCTTATGTAACGTATAAGCGAGTAGTTCTGCCGACAACTTCCCAGCAGGTTTGAAACTATTCGCCATTAACTTGTTCCGACACGCTCTAGTCAATAAACAATACTGTTTTTTATGCTTCTAAAGCTGAATACTTTGTCCTTATTCAGCGACATGTATGATACGCTGACACACTGCGAAATTTCAAGATGATGGTAGTGAGCTGACAGTTAATTATAGAATACCCATTGACCGACTTAGCTTTGATAGATAGTTATAAATAAAGCTTGGAATAAGTTCCACGTTTTACATTGTACCTAGGAAAATAGGAAAGCAGCTTTTCTTTCAATTATATTCCATTGACTTTCGATTCATACCTTCCCTCGATAGCAAGCTTTACACTCTATCTCTCTTCAATCTTCTGACAACCTAGCATACCGTGTTCTTTTTTCAGAAAATCTTTGAACCAATAGAAGCTTTTTTTAGGTACTCGCTTCATATCCCGCAACTCATGATTTCCTCTGTTGACATAAACCATCCCATATCTCTTTTCCATATCGCCCTTAGAGCTCGGCAAATCAATTAGTCCCCACCCAAGATATCCTAGCACATCACATCCATCAATAATCATTGCATCCTTCATCGCTTTGATATGCTGCTCATGGTAGTAAATTCGGTAATCATCCTGAATTGCTGTCTTCCCATCCCATTCTTCCTTTACGCCTATTCCGTTTTCTACAGGAAAAATCGGTATATTGTATTTTTGGTACATCTTATTGATTATATCCCTAAAACCAAGAGGATCTATCCCAAGATTCCACTGATTATTTGAGACAAAAGGGTTCTCAACATCGCCAAAAGATAAATAATAATTTGGTGCTGCATCTGACGGAATGTTTTTATGACTGATGGAACCAGTACAATAGTAGCTAAATGCTAAAAAGTCACTCGTTACTTTTTCGATTTCTGCAAGTTCTTCTTCTGATATATCTAAATCTAACTGCTGTTTTTCAAACGTTCGAACTTGTTTGGAATACCCGCGTCCACAAAAAGCATTTAAAAGGTTTTGATTGATAAACTCGTCCCATTCTCTTGCTATGCGTATATCCTTAGGATCATTTGACGCAGGATACATATTCGAATAGGCCAGCATCCCGCCAATTTCACCATCTGTCGTTTCATGGATGTAGTTAGCAATCTTTGCATGTGCCACCATGATATTATGTGCAATTTGATGGATATTTTCTGTTGTATCTTCTGTAGTTAACGTACCGCCATATAGTAGTGCCAACGGGGTTGAATACAAGTTTTGCTCATTAAAGGTAACCCAGTATTTCACCTTATTTTTGTAGCGGTCTACTACTTTTTTTCCATATTCTACAAAGGCCTCTACAACATGTTTACTCATGAACCCCTCGTAATTTTGTGCTAAGTGAAGAGGCATGTCAAAGTGATAAAGGCATAGCATCGGCTCAATATTTCGTTCCAACATCGCATCGATATAGCGGTCATAAAACAAGAGTCCTGCTTCATTAAATGCTCCATCACCTGTAGGATTAACCCGCGACCAAGATGTTTGGAATCGATAAAAGTTCATCCCCATCTCCTGCATCAAATCGAGATCTTCCTCGTATCGGTTATATCGGTCGATGCCGTCTTTCCAATCTGATGTAGTTTCCGTTGCTTCACGAATATCATAAACGGAATGGCCTTTTCCATCTTCATTCCAAGCACCTTCGGTTTGCATACTTGATGAGGAATCTCCCCAAAAAAATGTTTTCTTTTTCATCATCTCATTCCAATCATCATTCTTCTTTATCAATCGTTCTTTCAACTTTTTAACAGACTAAGAAATTGTCATCTCAGCACTTGCACGAGCAACCCGTTCACTGACCTTCAAAAATGGCAGATAGAAAAATACCAGTGCAACGATAATGATTGCTTGAACAATAACAGCTCGCCAATCTCCCGCTGTTGCTAAAAAGCCGCTTAAAAATGGCGGTGTCGTCCAAGGAATTGTGACAACGCATGGATTTACCAGCCCTACCGCTGTTGCAAAATATCCAATACCTGTACCGATAATAGGAGATAAAACGAAAGGAATAATCATCGGTAAATTAAATACAATAGGCAAACCAAAGATGACAGGCTCATTAATATTAAAAAGATTAGGTCCTAAAGCCAGCTTGGACAAATCTCTATACGCTCGATAGCGGCTAAAAATCAAGATTGCCAGGATTAACGCAATCGTTGAACCCGTTCCGCCCATCAAAGCACCATATACTTGATGAAACGCTGAGTTGATAATATGAGGAGCATCCTGCCCTGCTGCCGCTGCATCCATATTTTCATTCATATTTACCATCAATAGCGGATCCAGAATCGGTCCTGTGATTACAGATTGATGAATACCAAAAGAAAACAGCAAGTTTCCCAGACAAACTAAGAATAAATAGCCAAACAACGATGTTCCAACACCACGTAAAGGTTCTTGAATGAAGCGCTCAATGATTGACATAAAATCATTTCCAGTTAGCTGAATTAGAAATGAAGCTAAGGCAAATAGTGAAACGACAATAATCAAAGGAATCATTGTGTTAAAGGACTTCCCAACTGCTGGTGGTACACTGTCGCCTAAATTGATTTTCAATCTTTTAGATCGAGTGAGACGAATATACATTTCAGTTGCTAACAGACCTGTAATGATTGCGGCAAAAACCCCTTTTGAGCCGATGTTTCCATAGCTGATAACACCATTGATTGTTACAGCTGCTTCTGCATCGATTGGCGTCGTCTCAATCATCAGCGGAAGCAACGTCAGAAATGCCGGAACAACAGCGATGACTACCCCTATTGGGTTGTCATAATCCCTATTTTTTGCCAGAAAATATCCAATGGCAATCACAAGGATGATACCTGTGATATTTAACGTTGCGTTGGCAATAATATTTCCCCAATTTTGCCAAGTCGACATTGTATCCGCACTAATAATATCCTTGAACCACCCAGTAGAATCTAATACTACCGAGTTAATCAGAATGGCAATACCAGCTAAAATGAATAAAGGCATGATAGTCGCAAACGAATCACGTAACGTTCTTAAATAAATCTGATTTCCAATTTTTTGAGCTGTCTGAACAAATTTCCCCATCAAAACTTCTCTTTTTTGATTTTTATTCTCATCCACCATTTGTACCTCCCAAATTATTTATAGCTGCGCGCTAACCTTTAACACATGATAACACTTACAAATATTTTTGTAAATACATAATTAAAATAAGTGTATACTAATTTTATGGAATAAAAAAAGACTCTACTCGACATTTACAAGTAAAGTCCTTTCTTTAACATACCTAGCTAGTTTATATCAGCAACTATTTTTCCTGAAGTGTAGGGATATCTTGTTTCAGATAAATCAAACGGGGTCCCATCATCAAAGAAGACCACCTGATTCGTCTCCAGAATTGGGTCCCCTACTTCGATATTAAACTCTTTACTATCCAAATCATTTGCCTTAGAAGCAATAATCACACGCTGCGCAGCACTAATTATATAACCTAGCTCATCCCGTATATAATTATATATAGAGCCCATCAAAATCTTCTCATCCAAATCTTTGATGTACTTTAGCGGCATAATTGATGTTTCTATACTTCTTGCCTCGTTATTTACATATCTCACACGCTTAATATCATAGACCGGGTCGGTCGTTTTTATCTTCAGTTCCTCAGACTCATACGGAGTCGGAAAGCGAACGTCAAAACGGATGATTTTACTGGTAACCGCCACACCCTCTTGGACAGATGTACCAAATACGCTATTGATTTGCGTGACATTCTTATTGTTCTTTTTGATATTATTTCTGACATACGTCCCTGATCCCCGTCTCGTATACAATAGACCTTCATCGATTAGCAATTGTATTGCTTTTCTGACGGTTACTCGACTTGTATTATAGGATTTAGCCAATGTTTCTTGATCAGGCAACAGTTCGCTTTCCTTGAAATCACCCTCAACAATTTTTTTCTTTAAGGCAATCGCAATTTCTTTGTATTTAGGCATTCTTATCCTCCTCGAAATTTGTATATACTTATATAGTAATAGAATATCTTTAATTTGTAAACAAACTATACAACTATAAAGAATTTGGAAGAGGAAAACTTCTACTTTGCCATTTTAGTTATCAATTCCCGAATTTTAAGCTGCTTTGATGAAGAAAGCCTTATTTACAATAGGATTATCCTTGTTGTAAAAGGCTAATATTTGTAGAATCTCATAACAACCATCAGCAGATTACATAAAATTAAATGAATTGTAGAAAAACCAATAATCACTTCTCCAGTGTTCATACCTAAAAAGCAACTTTACTAAAACTGGCATTCTCATCCTAGAATGCAGTCCCTATTTAGAGATTGAAAGGGCAATTGTTAATCTTTAGAAGACCAATTGATTGCTGCCTTTTTCGCCTGGGAAAACAGCTGGCGATAATTCAGCCGGTAAGTGATGCCATCTTTAATAAAATGTGTACTGCATTGGCGGAACTCAAACGATACATTCTGCTCGATACATTGCTGACGGATGTCAAGGACCCATTGATAGTCCATGAGACGTCCCTCTTTGTGATATTCTCCTCCAGCCATAACCAGTTCAATTCCTGTTAAATACTCAGAAAGATCAATTGGTCCCAGCAGCGGCTGACAAATAATATTTTTATGGCGAATGGGCAGCGACTGTAATATCGGAAGACGTTTATCAGCAATCTGCTGATTTTCAACAGAGACACCGATAGTCACATTTTCATATCCGGAACCCCAGTCACTAGGCAGACACTCCTGCAGCCGTTCGATTCTTTTAGTCAGGAAAATAAACCGGCAATCGGAACGCTCCCGGATCATAGCCCAGCATTCAGCTCGCCATTCATCAGCCTCTTCAAGCAGGAAATCACTTTTAAAACACGTATAAATGGTTGAACCGGATTCGATGACGTAAGTCCCCTTGCTTTTTTTTATTGGCGCATCGAAGCTCTGTGCCTTTACTATTTTATCGGCTTCACGCTGTCTTTTCTTAGCTCCTTCATGAATAAAACAATAGCGGCAGCCTTCGCTGACTCGCTTGCAGCCGCTCCACGGATTCCAAAATGCCATGATAGTTGCTCCTTCCCTTGTTCAATCTTTAACATAGCTCTATTCTATTAATAATATCATAATTTTCTTGACCCAAGTTCTGTAAAATAAAAACAGAGACAGGTTCTTTGACTGAATGAACTGCTCCTTGAAAGAGAATAGTTTCCCATCAAACCAGTAAAAGACCAATCACAGACAGAATCATTGACGGACTGGAGTATCAGTTATTCAAGTCAAAAGAGCTATGGCATACTACAGTCACAGCTCTTTACAGTTTACTTGTATTCTTTTTGAGAACTTGGTCTATACACTCTTATACTCTTTTGCTTGTTCAGTACCGCTTAGTACACGTACCACTCCTTGGTACAATGCGTCCATTTCCATTTCTCCAGCCAACACCTCAACTGGTGCAATCCAGCCAATCCCCTGTTCGATTGCTTCAACAATATAAGTAGAATAACTAATTCCGCCAGTGAGAATGATTAAATCCACCTGTCCATTCAGTACAGCGGCCATCGCAGCAATCTCTTTATTTATCTGATAGCTCATACCATCTAAATAAATTTTAATATTTTCCTCCCCAGCGGCTATCCGCTGTTCAATTGCCCGAATATCGATTTCATTTAAATAGGATTTTAAGCCGCCAATTCCAGCAAGCATCCGTTTAATTTCTGGTAATGTTAATTTTTCCTGTACTACCTTTTCCGCAAAACTGACCAAAGGCAAACTGCCGGTTCGTTCTGGTGTATATGGTCCTTCTCCATCAAGTCCATTGGATAGATCAATGATACGCCCCAGTTTATGAGCCCCGATACTCACTCCTCCGCCTAGATGAGCGACAACGACCTGACTTTCTTCATATTTTTTACCGTGCTTTGCCAGCACTGTCCGAGCCACCGCTTTTTGGTTTAGAATGTGTCCCACTGATCGCCGCTCAATGCCGTTAAGTCCGGAAATCCGAGCAACCGGCTGCAGCTCATCAGTGACCACAGGATCAACAATGTATGCAGCGACACCATATTGTTTGGCAAAATCAGCTGCTAAAATAGCCCCTAAGTTGGAGGCATGCGTATTATATTTTTCTGTTTCCAAATCATTCAGCATATCTTGATTAACTACATAGGTTCCGCCGGGAATCGGCTTCAGCAGCCCTCCTCGTCCGACAACCGCCTTCATAATAAAGGGCTGCTCCAATTTTGTGCTGATAAAGGTTTGAATTGCCTGTCTCCTAAAATCCTTTTGAAGGATAACTCCGGGGAATTCAGATAGCTCTGTACTAGAATGATCGATTTTTTGTTCCGCAAGCACCTGTCCATCAGCAAAAAGAGCCACTTTTGTTGAAGTGGACCCGGGATTAATAACTAACACTACCTCCAGCATATTTTTCACTCCTTTAATTGCTCTAGTGCAAATTCTAATGAGTAAAGCTTATTTTCTACAGAATCACTTCTTGACGTTAAAACAATAGGTATTTTGACTCCAGCGATAAGTCCCCCCGTTGAGGCATTTCCAAATAGAAGTAACGATTTATAAAAGACATTGCCCACATCAATCGAAGGAACAACTAAAATATCAGCATCCCCTTCGATTGGGCCAGTAAATTTTTTATGAGCGACCGCTTCTTTAGACAAGGCCAAGTCTAAGGACAAAGGACCATAAACAATAAACTCCTCTTGATTACGGAAATACTCGGTGACTTCCTGAGCCAAAATGGAGGAAGGCATTTTAGGATTGTAGGTTTCCGCAGAGCTGAGCAAGGCAACCTTCGGTTTTGCAAGCCCCATTTTCTCAGCAACTGAAACGGCATTTTCAATAATTTGAATCTGCTGATCTTTAGTGGGTGCGATATTCATCCCAGCATCAGTTAGTAATAGAGGACGGCCTAATTTGGGAATATCAATGATTGAAACGTGGGAAAGCAAAGACTGGCTTTTTAATGCATGCTCCTTTTTCAACACCTCTTTGAGCATGTCATGGGTTTGAACGATTCCTTTTAAAAGAATCTGCGTCTGCCCGTCCGTTAAACTCTGGACTGCTTTTTGAATCATTGTTCCTTTTTCACAGGAAATGTACGTCCACAAATTATCCTGGTCAATATTTTCAGCTTCATCAAAAATATAAAAATTTACCGCTGAACCATACTTCCTTTTAGCAGCTTTTACCAGTTCCAGTATTTCTGGCTGAGATCCGCCCGGTACTGCAACATTCGTCATCTTCAACTCACCTCTGCACTTTTCTCTACCATACCACAAAGAAAGCGCTTACGCACATAGATATTTATATCCTCTTTTAGTTATGCGTCTCATTTATCGGATATATGCTGTAAGCTAAAAGTGAGGACTTCAAGGCGGTACGCTCACCTGCTATTCCTACTCTGATTAAACCATTAATAGTCAAAGAGGTAACCTTCATTACAAAAGGGAATAGGTCCTATAAGGGATAATTTTGCATGTTTTATGTAGCAAAGTAGTTATATTACAATCTCGAAAAAAACGTTCTACAGTATTCTCGAAAAGTATCCCCTTTTCGTCTTGTCCCTCCAACTTAACTTCTACATTCTTATAATCAGATAATATCTTATCTATTGCTCGTCCAAAAGAAACATATTCCAAGTTGACATCAAATAATAGACAGAACCAGAACGAATTAAAGGTTTGTAATTTAATAGCGTACTGTTTTCATCACCTTTAATATCGAATGATAACAATCTCACTAGCTCTATTTCTGTATACTTTAGTCCTAACATCCTAATCAATCCCCGTTCACCAACTGCTTTAATAGAACCTATATCTCCATTACACTTAAAATTATCCATCCACAGATCGTTATTTTTATAATTATATCTTTTTAGCGCTTTATAAACATTTAGCAAATCAATAATTTTATATTCTATATTCTTATATACAAATGAATTGTTTGTACTTCCATACATTGGAGAAATAAGCTTGTATTCTCGAAGGACATCCTTCTCTACAAGCCACTCTATTCCATTTTCAATGTCAACCTTTATCATATCTCCATTAATAAACGAGTTCATATAACCTGTTTCTTCAGCCAAAGAAGTTTGAATACTCGATTCTAATTCGCTATAGTAAATAAAATTTAAGTCCCGATGTATTTCTAAAACAGGCCAATATGTCGGCCTAGATGACATAAAATAAACAGTTCCAAAGTCTCTGTCCCCGTGTACATATTTTTCAATTTTCCTCGGTTTTTCAAGTCCCATCATTACTGAATTCATGAAGCTCCTTATCGAGTTCCGGCGTGCTTCCAACTGATAAAGTTTCTTGCAAGCTGCATTAAGTTTTCTTACTTCTTTATTTGCATTTTGTATATCATACTTTCGTATGTATTCAACAATTCCAGGAAAGCTGTCCAATAGATGGTCGTATTGAGAGTTAGCTATAGATGAAATATATTTTTCTCCATCTATGCTAATCCCATTTACTATAAAATTGAATTTTACATACTCTAAATAACTGAGAGTATCTTCAATGCGGATAGATTTTAGATTTTCTTCTACATACTGTCTGTTTCTTTTGCATACATAAATTCTTTTTCTAACAAATACTGCAAAAATAATAGATCCTCTTTCATTTCCTCAGAAGTATCCAGTTTCAAAGTGTTAACAAAATCTACTAATTCATCGATTTCCATCAAGCTCAAATTGTATATTATACCACTATGTAAAAGGATTTTATGAAATAAATTCCCTTCAGCCTCATATCGTTCTTTCAAAAATTCAATCTTATTTAAAGAGCCTTGCTTTTTTAGAAATAATTTCCGAAAACGTTTAATTTCCTTTTGATCAATAAGCTCCATGATTTCTCCTTTTTCTATATTTAGGTACAATAAAAAATGAATATTCTTCCAAAAATCAGATTATTCATGACATTCTAAATTCTCCTTTGTAATATTTGATTTCACGCCACTGAATTATAATTTTCGATATACAATAGACATCATCAAAATTGGCATAAATCAGTTGTCATGAAAAATGATATTTTCACAAGTACAAGGTAAAGATATTCGCAAATTACACACTTGACAGTTCAAATCCCTCTTATTGGTTCAGAAGTTCAAATACTAAATCTACAATACCAGCTTTCAAATCGTCTGTATCAAGCTTATCTAGTGCATCTTCTAAGTATTTTCTAGAAAGAGTAACAGACTTATGATGTTTTAATTCTTCAATAAACAATTCATAGTCACTATTTATATCGTATATTTTTGAAAAAGAAGCAATTAGAGGTGTGATTTCCTCTGCGATTATATCAGCCAATCTATCTTTTAGACTTAATTTATTAATGTAATCTTCATATACAGCAGGGGAGATTTTTTCCATCTCAGTATTGAGACCACTATTATCAACCTTTAGATTCTTGACCTGCAAAAAATCATACAGTGGTTTTTCATTATATGGATAATAAACCATAATTTCAGATACAAAAGTATTTTTTTTACCATTGCAATAAGAACAGCTACGGACTAAGTTGCTTGGGATTATGGAAAAGGTATAGTAAGTTTCCTTTGGAAAAATATGATCAAGTGTGCCTGCATGTAATACACCACAATAAGCACATTTACTCTCATGAAGAGGATAAAAGTATTTTTTAAAGTTTCCCCATGCGCCTCCCCTAAGCCGATTATAGAGTGTATGCATCTTATCTTTCTTGACAGTCACACGCTTTTTATTGCCAAGTGCAACACTAAACGGTTTGCTTTTCTTTGGATATAGTGGATTTTTAGAGGATAGATCCCTTTGGCAAAAAAAATCATTCAATTCCCTTTCAGACTTTTTAACAACTCTTTTAAACCCATTCGTTTCTATAATTTTTTTATTTTCGACATTACTGATATAAAGATTTTCTATAACATCTTCAACCGTAATTTTAGGAGGAAGAATTTTCATCATTATCTACGACCTCTCTTATCCTACGCTTAATATATATTTTTGCTTCTATACCAATATCATTATTTTCATATATCTCTTCTAGTTCCTCAATCTTTTTACTTGCAAGTTCTCTGTAAAAACCTGCCTCAAACTTTTTGATATTAAAAATTCTATCATTGATAATACTTAAATTTTCACCAAAACAAGGAAAATCTATTTTTTCTATAGCTCTCTTTTCTTCAATATCATCAAAAGTAATTTTATACACACAATTACTTGGAATCTGTTGAATTATTAAAGGTGAGTGTGTAGAAATAAACGCAATAGCATTACGACGTTCAAAAATATAATTCAATAAATTAATGTATCCCATAACGTATAAAGGATGTAAATACAATTCGGGTTCATCGATAACGGCAAACATGTCCTCCTCTACCACCGCTATTAAACTGAAAGTCATATATAGTAAATTAGCTTGTCCAGAGCTCAACTCTTGAAATTTATTTTTTAATGATTTTTGAAATTTATTTTTTGTGTTTCTATTTTCTTGTCTTTCATCATCTATTTCATAACTAAGGATGGAATCTTCTATGAAATCTCTTAAAAATGAATCAAAAGTAGCAATCTGTTGATTAAGTATATACTCTAGTTCTTTATACTTATTTTCATCAGATTTTATACTTTTCAAAAATTCATACAGCTCCAATAAAAGTAACTCGGTCGACTTTAATGCATCAATACTGTTATAATCCTTAATTCCTATATACTCTATATTATCATCATCGTTAATATAATTTTCATGATCGTCAAAAGAACTCATTGTCAATAATAATATTCTATTGATATCAAAATACTCATCTTCTGATTTGACCTCATAATTGTTCTTCTTTAATTTTTTTATTATTCGTTTTAGTAATTTCGTTTTTCCTACCCCATTATTTCCAATAACTGCATAAATATTGTTTGAAAGCAAATTATTTACCTTTGTATCAATTTCAACATACCCTTTAAATTTTCTTGATTTAAATTTAAATTTTAAATAGTAATCTTTTTTTTCGTTACCAATACTGACAATTCTTGGATACACTTTTTGAATCATATGAAGTGAAAAAGCTCTAGTAAAGGAGAGCTTAAAAAAATCATAATCTTTATATCTATCAACCGTTTCATTAAGAACAATATCATTCAACTTCTCTTTGATAAGTTTTATCAATCCAGGATATTCTTTATCATAGGAATAAAGTTTAGAATAGTACTCTTTAGAATATCCTAAACTTATATAATTCGTTCCAATACTATCCACATCTCCTTCTATATCCTTGCTATTGTGGTAAGGTTCTTCCTCTTTTTTCAACTTCGCAAGTTCTGGATTAACTATTAATATTCTCCCTAACGAAACATTTCTTTCACTTCTAGATTTTTTTACTTTATAAGAAAAAAATAATTTATAATGAGTATAGAAGCCATAGTCATTCCAAGGAATATATGTCAATTTCAATTCAATCATTTCAAATCCTCCTAATTAAATTTTCTTAATCTATTTTAATAACTATAGATGTTACTTCTTCAAAAGATGTAGAGTTTGCAATTATTTTTTTCTGAATCTAATTCAAAAATCTTACACGTTTATGGATAGTTTAGCTAATCAATAGTTTCCCTATCAATTCAAAGGTACATCTATATTATACTTCTAAAACAAATCTTTATCTTAACACTCTTCAATATTTTTTGATCTTTAATCATCGCATTTCCAGGCAGTTTTATGACCTCTAAACAATCCTTATTTCCTACAATTAAGTTTTCAGACTACCTCCTTTACCTAAATTTCCATCATTTTCTAATTACATTATGCCTTTATTGTCTAAATTATGATACATTTATATTATAAAGTAAAATAATGATTGAGCAGGTGAAAGTATGCGCATGAATGAAGGTAAAGAGACTTGGCATCGACTATTAAACTGGGATAGAGGACAAACTCCTGCTGAAAGATTAGCAGCCATCATTTTGTCAAATGAAGGATTTCATAATGTTGATCCATCTCATCCTTTAGGAGGCCCTGACGGCCTCAAGGATATAGCATTTACGTATGAAGGGAAGAAATGGATAGGTGCCGTCTATTTTCCTCGCGGTCAAAAAACATATAATGAAGTCCGAGTAAAATTCCAACATGATCTCTGTGGAGTTAAATCTAACGACTCTAAAGGCCTTGCTTTTTTCACTAACCAAGAGTTAACTCTTTCAGAAAGGGAAAAATTAACACAAATTGATTCTACTATAGATGTGCAATTATATCATTTGGAAAAAATCACTTCACTACTTAATACCCCCTCTTATTATGGTATACGTATGGAGTTTTTAGATATCGAAATGGAGAGGGAAGAACAATTAGCCTTTTTTGCTTCTCAAAACCGACGTATGTCTCATATTGAATCTGCATTAAAAGACCTGACAGTTGGCTTAGAGGAATACAAAGTTGCTCATCATCAGAATACTGATGATTTGGAAAACGATGATGGACGTACATTAGATGAAATCATCAAGGCTTCTGAAGAATTCTATGAAAAAGTATGGTTCGATAGGCATTTGTTATTAAAGAGCCGAGTTGAAAATGGACAAACCACTATCAATTCAGATATTTGGGAAGGTGCACTGAAAGCTGCGCAAAGGATGATTGACAAATATGGGGAAGATGCGCTTGGACCATATAGCGATTTTGAATGGGGTATGCTGAATGGAAAACTTTCAGCATTACGTTGGGTTTTAGGCAGCGATTGGGATATGATGGACACATAAAGACACATATTTCACATAAATTATTTTACAAATTTCCAAATGAATAATAGTAAATACTCAATAATTTATATCTGTATCTCACATCATTCCTATTTTTGATTTCTATTAAAACGATAGCTATATAAAGTTATAAAGTAAACGTACAGTTGAGTGTTACTTAATTCAACTCAAAAAGAAGTATGGGATTTTTCCATACTTCCTTCCAATCTCCTTTCTTTGTGCACAAAAATAGCCCCATCACCGATATAGATGATAGGGCTTCATAGTTATAATATATAGTTATTTTATAAGTTGTTACAACTTAGTGACACAAACTAAACTGTCTTTTTTGCACTCTATTCAAACTTTCAATACGATGTGATGTATAGATAAAAACACTATAAAAAAGCTTCCCGCATTCTTCATCTACCCTCATTATTCTTCTAGTGACATCATAGAACTAATATCGAAGCGTTTAGAATGTTTACTATAATAATTATCTTTTGTGAGCAAAACTATTTCAGGAAGAAATGATTCTTCACCATGTGGATGTTCCTTAGTATAGAAATATTTATTGTTGAATGCCCATAGTACAAAATCAACTTCCGACTTTATAAATAATTTCATAAAGTTTTTATCAAAAAATGGAAGACTGAAAACTGCTTCACGTGTTGAAATCCTATTTGTTTCTTTTTTCCTTACATAATATGTTGAATCATCTACTATTAAAAACCCAAGTTGTTTATTTGGGTAGTTCTTTTTATAAGCATCTACACTGTCCAAGTGTTTTTGGCATATTCTCTTAAAATTATTTAAGTATGCCCCATAGTTATGATGACTTATTGAATCATCAGGAGTAAAGCTATCTGTTTCAGGGTTGTACCTTGTATCTCCATTGCCAATAATCACTGGATTAGGATGAAATGTTCCTTCAGGAAACTCACTCATCCAATTCTCAACAGTTCTCAAGGCTCTTGCATTTGCTTTTCGTTGTGGATTATTCTTTCCTTTTTTTGTTGTAACAATATCGTCTATCTCAAACATTTCAATCATCAAATCATTCGCAATAAAATCTGGCCTTGTGCTTGTGTTATCATTCCATTCAGATTCTTTTATTTTTTTTAATAGCAGTTTTTCTTTTTTGGATTTAACAAAAACTGGTTTATTAGATTGTATAACGTTTTGAAATATCTCCCACTCTGTTTCATTATTAAACATTTTAAACACTATGCTAACAACTCCATTCCTAGAAAATATAATCTTAGCGATTTACTAAAAAATCAGTTATTTTTAATCTTTTTCTGTTTAATGTTTGAAAAGGCCAAAACATCAATGTAGTATCTTATAAATTCATTTTCTTCCTTTAAATATTTCCAGATTACCACCAACACCCACATCATTCTACCCTGTATTTACTTAAACCCAATAAATCAACGGTCTTCAAAAAAACATACAGTCATGTTACTAACTTAATAAGGAAGAAGAAATAAGTTCTCCATATACTTCTTCTATAAAAGGTCTGTCAAAAGTTTTTTAAACAATTACTGAAGCACAAAATTTATCCTTTACTAGCAATGTCTCTTATCAATGGCCTCGAATATCACTTTCAAGGATTGAGCCAGACTTAGCTGAACGATAAAAATAGATTGTATAATAATTTGAAAATTCAGTCTGGTCTCTTAATTTTTGATATACTAATTCACCATGCTCCAAAGGGTTCCCATTAAACCTATCACTTTTTTGATTCATGATAGCCACTCCTTGTTTGTGTGATTTATAATATGCTTGTAGTTCTTCTAAACTCTGTTTACTCTCTACAACTAAAGTAGCTAAATAGTCCATCCCATTTCCGTTTCCGTTCAGCTTACCTACAATACTCTTATGTTGAATTTGTTTCGTTTCCTTCGGTACTGGAATATTTTTCAATTCACTTTCCATTCTCCACGCAACAATATTATTTATCAATGGAATTCCCATAACTGGACTTGTTATCACTAGTAAAATAGTCGCCAGAAATAAATACATAAACACTTTGATTGTTTTCTTCAACGAATCATCTCCTCATCAACAACTCTAGACTGATATCTTCTGCTTTAAAAAATACATTTCCACATAAAACACTTCCTGCTGATAACTAATGAGAACGAGAGTCTTTTCTATCAATATTAAAAGAAAGCAAAAATCATTTTTATATGTATTTCTTATCCCATATCCATTTGTTTTTTTCAGATCAACAAGGACTCCCGTATCACTTTCCCTGTGATTCTCATCATCGAACCGCCGATATTATGCCATCTTTCCAAAAAAATACCCCTACTTATGATACGGTTCCCCGTATCGTAAGTGAATGATATTTGGAGAATTCTATAACGGACATCATTTTATCGATTTTTGTTCTGAATTCCTACCACTCAAAAAAACTTCATTATTTGTGACACTTATGTCCGTATTACATGTAATTGGAAAGCCCACAACTATCATCCGAAAAATTTCTTTAGGAATCTTAACGATTCTTTTCTAAATATTATCTCTTATTTCATTCAACTTCTTAGTAAATTCAAAAACATTATCACCATATTTGAAAAACCTTGGACTTGAGTCTAAATTAAAATGCTTTGCCATGAAAACCATATCTTCAGCTAATGAGTTTACGCTCCATATTGAAACATTTATTAGCATTTTCCAATATTCATCTGGCAACTGTTGTTCAAAATTCTCAGGATTCAAATTTTCTTGCAACCGCTGTGGATGTAACCAATTTGAAAGTTCATCATAACTCGAAAAAAATTCTACTCCAGAATACATTTCATCACTTAACTCTTTGAATGATTTTCCACTAGCTATTTCATACCACAATTTGAAGACCGAAAGCTTTTTATCAGAATCAACTTCAATCTTTTTTTTGAATTCCTGTTTAAAACTTGATACCATGTCACGATCAATATCTGTAAACAAAATAGAATCTTTACCCGTTAAAAGCTTATCCCACTTTACGGCAGACTCGAACCCTTTTTTGTTCAAATATATCCGAATAAACCTCTCCTTCTCCTCAGCAGTAGCACTTGAATATACTTGAAAAGCCAGTTGAAGTTCATAGACAGTCCTTTGTAACGGCAGCACACCATCTGTAATACCATTCTCCAACAGAAAGAAAATGGTTTTTAAACGAAGATTAATATTTCCCACTATAAAAAACAGAAAAATGTCCACACGATTTAAAGGATTTGATTTCTTTTCACCCAAAGCCCTTAGATTATCTAATCTTCTTATAGTCGATTCAAATATTTTTTCATAAGTAGGTGTTTTCATCATCTCATAAACCTCTTCCATTCAATTCATTATATTAAAATACACTTCTTTTCAATTTTATTTCTATCTATAAGAAAAAAATTAGCTAAACAAAGGATAGAACGCAGAGACTAAGCTTTTTCTCGCGTTTAATTAAATTTTATATTCACTTTATATTTTTTATTTTTTGTAAGCAAACAACCTCTGGATTTCTTCCGTACCTAATTCAGTAATATAGATATAAACATTCGTTTTTGTCCAATAAGAATCCTTATCTATCGATTGATTAAAATCAATAAAATTTAATAGTTTTAGTTGAGTAATCAGTCGATCCAATTCTGGAATTTTAAAATCGGAGTTGTAGCCTTCTTTTTCATTAAAGTATTCTTTAGACTCACGAATACCAGCCTTAGAAAATATTAATTCCTCCAATATATTATCAAATTCTCTCTTAATTAAACCTTTTTCTCCATATTGAATCAGCACAGGTAGCAAAGCTCGTGTCATTTCATTTACAGAAACATCTATTTTTGTAACATCAGAACTAGAATATTCATACCTAACATATGAGTTACCATTTTTATTTATTTTTGTCGTTTTATTATAAATGTCAAAATGAATTTCCACTACAATAATATCATCATCTTGTTTCAAATTTTCAGTTTGTTTTTTTAGTGCTATTTTACTTTTCTGAAGTTGATCTTTCAAATCTTGATTTTCTTTAACCAGTTGATAAAATTTTCCTTCGTCAACCTTATCAGAATATCTAATCCAGCCTTTTAAATCAGGATTTCTTCTATTTGTGTTATTAAGAGAGCCCAGAACAGCACCTTTAATTGCCTGTTTATGATCAATATACTCGACCATATGAGATTCGACTTTAAGTCTAAAATTTTTAAATGGTGCTATATTCCTCTCTATGTCACTAATGTTTAATATCTCTTTTTTAACTTTTTCATTTATATAATCATCTGTTAATACTAGGCTAAATCTAGGGATACCCAATTCACCAGCTAAATCATATTCCCATTCTGTATAACTGATATTCAGCTCGGAATCCACTGAACCATATCTAGCACCTAATATTAATAAATATACATCTGATTCTTCTATCCACTCTCTTATGATGTCTTTCTGAGTTTGGTCCCCTGCTTTGAACAACTCCATTCCTGCTGGGATGTGCCCAGCATTTAACACAGCTTCAACAGCAGCCTGCCTCTCATCTATTAAATCTTTATACGTAGAAGAAATAAATACTTGTAACTTTTTCTCGCTATTCATAATAAAATATGCCTCCAGATATTCTTGTATTCTTTTACTAGCAATAAAACTGATATTTCAAAAAATCTAGAATTTCATCTAGTTTATTCACTACTTGATAGTAATACGCTTTCATCGTCTTATGCTAAATCCACTGCTCCAACAAAAAAAAGAATTTCATTAAAATAATTATAGCATCATTATTTATTTTGAGAATAGTTTTCCATATAAATAGTATTCAATTTGTCGTTACGCACCTCCGTAACGATCACCTCAGCTATTTGCAATATGAGAAAAATCGTAACGGACTATATCATATACAATACTATTAATCCGTTGATTCTTCTCTCCTAATAAAAAAGAATCGTACCTGATAAGACACAAGTACGATTCCTTTTATTATCATTTATATCCCTATTTATGATACGGTTCCCCCTTCTGTATCCGAAAGGCCCGATAAATCTGCTCCACCAGAATCAGCCGCATTAGCTGGTGTGGATAAGTCATTTTGCCGAAAGAGATTTTTTGATTGCTTCTATTTAATACCTTGTCGCTAAGTCCTAGTGAGCCGCCGATGACGAAGGCCAGCTGTGACTTGCCGGAGATGCCCAGCTGCTCGATGTCTTTGGCAAAGTCTTCGCTGCTGGGCTGTTTGCCGTCTATGGCTAGGGCAAACAGGTAGTCGCTGTCTGAGAGCTTGGCAAGAATGCGTTCGCCTTCTTTTTCCTTCACTTGAAGCATTTCGGCTTCGCTAAGCTTTTCCGGCGCCTTTTCGTCGGGTACTTCAATGACTTCTACTTTACTATAGCTCTGCAGACGTTTCAGGTATTCATTAATTCCCTGAACCAGATATTTTTCTTTTAGCTTTCCCACAGTAATGATTTTTATACGCATTTCTTCACATCTTTTCTTCTTTTTCTCATGTTTTCCACTAATTTTATCATGAAGGAGATTTGTATTCCACAGAATTTCCACAAAGTTATGCACATATACACAGACTTATCCACAGTTTAGACATCGTTTCAGCACTATTTTTACAACTTTTTCAATACAAACATGTATTCCCCTGCTGATTTATACACATTATCCACAATTCTGTGGATAACTTTTTTTAGATGTTTTCCACATCTTTCTTCTTTATTTTTTCATAATTAGGGTTATTTTTTTCTCACTTAAATGAATTTTTACCAAAGTTTTTCATAAAAAGTTCAAAGCTATCCTGTAGACTAATGTTGTCTAGGAAAGCTATACTATTAATTAGATAAATGAATAATAAATCGGAGGATGTTTATAATGGATAGAAGAGATGTTACACCTAATTCAAATAAAAATGGTTTATTTAAAAAATTTGGTATTGGACTTGCAAGCGGTCTGCTCGGTGGTGCGTTGGCCTTCGGCGGTCTATATGCAGTAACCGATATGTCCAATAACAATACACCTAGCTCATCTGAGCAGCTGACGCCTGAAAGTAATGACGGGGATACAAAAGTCAGCAACGTAAATGTGAATGTCAACAGCGACATCACAAAAGCTGTGGATAAGGTTCAGAACGCAGTTGTTTCAGTTATCAATATGCAGAGTGTCAGCAATCAACAATCTGGACTCTACGGCGGTTTGTTTGATGAAGGCAACCGCGGCGGCAGCGACAGCAATTCTGATGCTGCTGATGGGGCGGATTTAGAGGCGGCCAGTGAAGGCAGCGGGGTTATCTATAAGAAAGACGGAAAAACAGCTTATATTGTTACCAACAACCACGTAGTTAGCGGTGCTGAAGGTTTGGAAATCGTTCTGCATGATGGTACTAAAGTAAAGGGCGAGCTTGTGGGAACAGATTCTTATACTGACCTTGCAGTGATTAAGATTACTTCTGACAATATTGATGCGGTTGCAGAATTCGGTAATTCCGACAGTCTGAAAATCGGCGAGCCTGCAATTGCGATTGGTTCTCCTTTGGGCTCTGACTATGCAAACTCTGTGACACAAGGGATTGTTTCTTCTTTAAACAGAAATATCACAAATACTAATGATGATGGTGAAACAATTAGTATCAATGCGATTCAAACAGATGCAGCTATCAACCCAGGAAATTCCGGTGGTCCGCTAGTCAATATCGAAGGTCAGATTATCGGGATTAACTCTGTGAAGATTGTCCAATCCAACGACTCTGTCAGTGTTGAAGGTATGGGCTTTGCGATTCCAAGTAATGATGTAGTCAACATTATTAACCAGCTGGAAAAAGAAGGTAAAGTTACTCGTCCGGCATTGGGTGTATCTATGGTTGATATGACTAACATTTCTACTCAGCAAAGAGAGCAGATTCTGAAGACGCCTGAGGAATTAACGACTGGCGTAGTCGTTCGTTCTGTACAATCAGCAACTCCAGCAGACAAGGCGGGTCTTGAAAAATATGATGTTATCACTAAAATTGACGGCGAAGACGTAGAGTCTTCAACGGATGTTCAAAGTGCTCTTTATAAGAAAAAAGTTGGTGATACGATGGAAGTTACCTTCTACCGCGGTTCTAAAGAACAGACCGTAAAAATCGAACTAACTATTGATCAAACAGCATTACAATCACAAGAATAAAACAGGAAAAAGCCGCCTTCGTCGACCATCGACGGAGGCGGCTTTTTTTATTTAATGCACACTGAGCAAAATAGGTCAGCAATTATTACTCTTCTCAATAATCCTCAGCTGAAAATGGAGTTCCAACTACTGCATCAAACGGCAGTTCCATAATTCCCTTCTTTTCTGGAGCATTGGGTACATTCAGTTCTCTAGCAGAACAAATCATACCCAAACTCTCTACTCCCCGCAGCTTTCCTGGCCAAATCATCATACCATCCGGCATCATTGCTCCCGGTTTCGCTACAACAACCTTTTGTCCGGCTTTGATGTTCGGCGCGCCGCAGACAATCTGCAGAACTTCGCCATTATCCACTTCTGTTTGAGTAACAGATAAATGGTCCGAGTCCGGGTGTTTTTTACAGGATCTAACAAATCCAACAACAATTTTAGGTGTTTCATCCAGTATCAGCTCTTCAGAAAATCCATTTGCTTTTAATTCTTCATTCAGGCGATTTAGTTGTTCTTCTGTTAATTCTACCTGTCCACTGCCCTCAATAGAAATAATCGAAGAAACATTAAAAATGTTCCAGGCAACCACTTGATTAGAACCCGCAGTTACTTTTGCAACATTTCCCTTGCGCTCTACACTGTTTTCCTGTCCCAGATCATCTGCGACAATCACCAGTAAGGTGTCGCCTACATGTTCTTTATTATATGAAAAAATCATTTATTCTCCTCCTTGACTGTTTTCCTGTCTAATCTTATCAAAAAAAGCATTTGGGTGCACGCAATTTTTAGGCAACATCTCGATTTGCTAATAAACCTAACCGACAGCTGCTAGGCAAAAAAGGGTGGGAATCCCTGTTATTACTATTTTTCAATACAATAAAAGGGTGAGAATCATCCGCTCCCACCCTCTCTGTTTCTCACAAGCTCCGAAGAAAATCAGTAATTTCTTTTTTTGTTTTGCGGTCTTTATTTACCAGACGACCTAATTCTTTGCCTTCATCTAAAACAACAAAGCTTGGTATCCCAAAAATATTCCATTTCGCCGCAACATCGATAAATTCATCCCGATCCACCTGAATAAACTGATATTCCGGAAATTCATTTTCAATTTCCGGCAGAACAGGCTTGATAAACCGGCAGTCGCCACACCAGTCAGCCGTGAAAAAGAAAACATTCTTGCCATTCTCTACGTATTCAGCTAATTCCTCTAAACTCGTTGGTATAATCATTGATTTCCTCTACTTTCCGTAAATAATCGTGTTAACAGTAGATTTATCCAGCCCTTTCAACACTTGAATCAGCATTTCTCTCGCTGCTTCAAAGTCTTTGATACTGAACATTGTTTGATGGGTATGAATGTAGCGTCCACAGACACCAATCACAGAGCTTGGTACACCAGCATTTGTAGTATGGGCAGCACCAGCATCCGTGCCGCCTTTTGAAACAAAATACTGATAAGGAATTTTATTGGTTTCAGCTGTGTCCAATAAAAATTCACGCATACGCGGTAGTGTAATCATTCCCGGATCAAAAATACGCAGTAGCGTTCCTTCACCTAAATGACCATAAGTGTCCTTCTTAGTATTGATATCATCTGCAGCCGAACAGTCTACTGCAAAAAACAAGTCTGGTTTAAATTTATGCACAGATGGTTTAGCTCCGCGTAACCCAACCTCTTCCTGAACATTAGCGCCGGCAATTAGTGTATGCCCCAGTGTTTCGTTCTGCAAAGCTTCCAGCGCTTCAAGAACTAAGGTACAGCCGTAGCGGTTATCCCATGATTTGGCGATAATATTCTTGCCATTCGCTGTTTTTATTGTTTCAGTTTGAGGAACAATCGTATCTCCTGGGCGAACACCGTAGCTTTCTGCTTCTTCTTTTGATTCAAAGCCGGCATCAAACAAAACATCTGTTACTTCCAGCTGTTTTTGACCATTAGTACCTCTCAGCAAGTGAGGGGGAATAGAAGAAGAAATACATGGATAATCTCCCTTCGCTGTTTTCAGCGTAAAGCGCTGTGCAGAAACCACATAGGGATTCCAGCCGCCTAAAGGAACTACTCGGAACAATCCGTTATCCTTGATTTGGGTCAGCATAAATCCGACTTCGTCCATGTGTGCAGCAACCATTACCCGCGGTCCGTCAGCTTCTTTCCCACGCTTAATACCAAATATGCCGCCTAGTCCGTCATATTGAACCTCATCCACTAGCGGTGTAATGTGCTGCTTCATATACGCTCGGATATCGTCCTCTGCTCCGCTGGTTCCCTGTAATTCTGTCAGTTCTTTGATTCGTTGGAATGTTTTTTCTTCCATTTTCTAATCCCTGCCTTATCTTGTTCATTTAATTAACTTGAACTGTCGACTTTCAGCCATTTTAAGCCGCCAAAAACGACTTATTCTCTCAGTTTCAAGAATCGTTTCCATTATAACGCAAAAATATTTCAATGAACATTTTTTCGTTTTTTTATTTTCGGTAGACTGTGTTATCATAGTATTATGATAACATTGATTTATCAATATTTGGGAATAGATGGAGGGGGTTCCTGATGGGTGAAGAAAACGAAATAAGCTATTTCAAGAGCGGACTGGCTTTAGGAGCTGGTTTAGGGGTCATCAGCGGTGTCCTGTCTACCTTATGGTATCAAAAGCAACGCACGCTGGATGCAGATCTTGTACTGGAAAATGTAAAGGACGCTTTTTTGAAAGAGGGACCAATTGAAGGCTCCTGGATTGAGTTTGAGAAAAAACCACTGAGAAAGTTTGCGATTCATTCCAAAACATACAACGGCGGTGTTTCCCGTGTAGAAGACGGCACACTTGTTCAGTATGCTTTTGTTGCGGATGCACAAACTGGTACAGTAATCGAGGTTACTCGTTTATAAAAACAAAAAAAGATGAGGTGGTATGCTGCTGCACACTTCATCTTTTTGTTTTAGCCAAAAAAGCAGCAATTCCAAGGAGGCGTACTTGATGAAAAAGCTTTATATTAAACAGAAAGTGTTTAGTTTAGGCGGACATTACACCGTAAAAGACAGCCGTGAGCAGGATCAGTATATCGTAGAGGGGAGCTTTCTTTCTGTTCCCAAAACCTTCACTATTTTGGATATGAACGGACAGACTGTGGGTACGATTACTAAGAAGGTCTTTAGCCTGCTGCCAAAATTCTTTGTAGAAATCGACGGAGAAGAGGCTCTAGTTATTGAAAAAGAGTTTACACTCTTTAAATCCCGCTACCATATCTCCGCAAAAGATTTGGAAATTCAAGGTGACTGGTGGAATAAAAATTTTGAGATTTTAAAAAACGGCAGCCGCATCGGCAGTGTTTCTGAAAAATGGTTCAGCTGGGGGGACTCCTTTGAAATAGATATTTTCGATGACGAATTAGAACACACAATTATTTCCTTAGTCATCGCCATTGACTTCGTCAAACAGCAGGAAAGTGCAGCATCCAGCTCTAACAATACCTCAAATTAAGCGTAGAAACCGCTACCTCTCCGCTACTTGTAGTTTTTTCTAAGGAAGCAGCAAAGCTCTTCAGACGCATTTTTCCATTAGAGTGTGTATACTAAAAATCAGAGTTTGACTTACCACACAGTACAGATGATTTTTAGTCAGGAGGATACGATGAATATTTTAGTTGTAGGAGGAGCTGGTTATGTAGGCTCTCATATTGTTAAACAGCTTATAGAAGCTGATCATAAAGTAGTTGCTCTGGACAATCTGCAGACTGGACATCAAGCCGCTGTCCATAAGGCTGCTGCTTTTATCAAGGGAGATGTCCGTGACAAAGCACTACTTAAAATGATTTTTTCCGACACGTCCTTTGATATGGTTTTCCATACAGCTGCTAGTGCTTCTGTCAGTGAATCTATAGAAAAACCGTTAGTATATTTTGATAATAACGTCGGCGGTCTGCTCGCTCTTCTAGAGACAATGAATCAGTTCTCTGTAAAGAATTTGATTTTTTCTTCTACTGCCGCTGTTTATGGGGACGTTTCTGAAGGACCAATCACTGAAGAAACTGAGGTTAGACCTAAAAATCCATACGGTGAAAGCAAGCATATGATGGAAACTATTCTTCAATGGTGCCATTCAGCTTATGATTTAAACTACGTGATTTTACGTTACTTTAACGTAGCCGGCGCTGATTTAGCAGGTGAAATCGGAGAAGACCATCGCCCGGAAACACATTTAATTCCAGTAGTTCTTGAAGTACCACTAGGAACGCGGGAAGGAATTACTATTCTTGGTTCAGACTATCCGACAAAAGATGGAACGACAGTACGAGATTATATCCATGTTACAGATTTGTCTAATGCACACTTAGCCGCTATGCAGTACTTACTTGAGGGTAATGAAAGTACTCTATTCAATGTTGGCAGTGCTACTGGATTTTCCACCTTGGAAATTATTCGTAAAGTGGAGGAATATACGGGAACAACTATTCCGATTACTTATGGAGAGCGGCGATCAGGGGACGCACATTCACTTGTTGCCTCCAGTAAAAAAATTCAAGATTTGTTAGGCTGGCAGCCTAAATATACAGATTTGGACACTATCATCCGCACTGCCTGGAATTGGCATAAAAATCATCCAAATGGCTACGAGGACTGACTGAGGATAAATAGGAAAAATGTTCTCAAGAGAATGGCTGTTGCGTTTGAACGCTTTAGCTGGCTAACATTCTACCCGCAGAAATAAATAGGGACGATGACAGAAGCTTGCACCTCTTGTCATCATCCCTGAAAACTGGGCTAACCAACGTTGCTTGATTCCTTGGTCTAATTTGTGCTGAAACGCTGTCAGTGACTGCGGTGTTTTTTATTCAGCAAGTTAAGCAGCTAAGTATTCCGGCATAGGTCTATTTACTACTTGTTTTTCGAAACCCGCCAACCATTTGACTGATTGTCTCATAAACCTTTTGATCGTACGCTTCGGCCTTATTCGTTGAATAGTTCAAAGCCAGCTCATTTAATGCACCTGAAATTGCATATGTCATTAGTTTTGTCTCTGTATTTTCCTTCAGGTATCCTTCTTCCTTAAGCTCATCAAGATGCTTTTGCAGAACGCCCATCGAGTTTTCCTGATCTGCCTTTCTCCAAGCCTCCCAGCCAACTACGACTGGTGCATCCGTCAGTAAAATGCGACGGCTTTCCTTTGTGTTCGCTCCTTTAACAAAGCCCACACTTCCCAAAATCAACTGTTCCCAGAGATCAGTGCTGTTCATGGCTTCTTCTTCGATTTGGCGAGCCACATCTGCCTGAACCTTATCCAAAACTGCCAGAAAAAGCCCCTTTTTATTCTTAAAATGATGATAGACTGCGCCTCTAGTTACATTGCCTTCTTCAGCAATCTCTTCAAGAGATGCATCATAGTATCCCTGATCTGTAAAATGCTTTCGCGCAATCTTCAGCAGACTGGCAATTGTTTTCTGCTTTGCTTCTTCTTTTTTCATCTATTCAGCCCTCTCAACTAGCTCGTTATTACTTTACTGAGTCTGGGACATAAACAAAATCCCAGACTTTTGACATCCCTAAAACCGAATAAACGGCATTCCAAAAGCAGCTTTTCTCGGAAATAAGCCGAATAATCTCAAAAATATGAGAAGCTCCAGGTAGGTATCAATCAACAGTCACTCGGTTCCCTCGTAGTGTTTCTTGACAATTTTCGGATTATTCTTCTTATTGCTGTGAAACACAGTGAGGGACGAGCTGATGTTAAACAGTACCTACTTGGTTCTCGGAGTTGAACACTTTTGTCACAACCTCAGTCAAACCGCTTATTTATTTTTGATTTCTCATCCCATGCTTAATAATCCAGTCCTGAGCTTTACTGCCCGGCGTCTTCTTCCACTCCTCGATAATGTATTCGGCTTTTTCGGGTGCTTCCCGGTATAAATCATTTAAATTATTACCTACACTCTTTTGTACAAACTTTTCGTCATCATCCTTTAGATTGGTAAGCAGCACAACATACTGGTTAAATTCCTCCAGTGCAGTATACAGCTTGGGCGACCACGGCAGACGAATTCTAACGCCCTCGCTTGCCAGTCTCCGCACATGAACATTGTCTTCTTTCGTCCAGATAATCAGCTCCTCCAGCACCTCTGCCGGGTGCTCCTGCAATAGAGGACGAATCGCATACTCGCCGGTAAACCGTTTGGTTAATTCCTTCAAAAAAGCTAAAGAGACCTGCCAATCCTGATTGCCGTTGCGCTCAACATACCTGCCCACCGGCCATAACCACCAGCCAAAAGTAAACATGCCCTCTGACTTAGTTAGCTCAGGTCCCAGCATACCATAGAACGCTGAAATATTTTTTGTATAGTCGTTTCCTAAATGTCTTTCCATCCCATCCACAATGGCATCAAACCGTTCAAACAGCGTTTTGTCCTCCAACTGTCCAAGCAGCTCGTTAGAAAAGGCAGTCCCATCAAAATCTTGAATAACAGAAGATAGCTTTGATGAAAAATCTAAAATATACTGATCATTATAATGGTCTTTGTGCTTCATCTTTCTTTTCACCTCCACTTATTTATGTCTGTACTTATTACATTCATAATAACATACATCCTGTATGTACGTCTATAAAGCTATAGCTATTACAATAAACGCCTGATAACTTAATCGATTCCTGCCAGCTGCTTTTATTGGCTAGACTATTTTCCCCATTTCCACGCAAAAAACAGAAGCTCTTTAGCATTTTGCTACTTCACTTCTGTTAAGTATTTCATTTTAATCCATCTGTTCTACGCACCTGATAAACCCGTAGCAACGGTTACTTTTCACTTTGAAAACGGGCCTCAACCCGATAAATCGGCTGTCCTTTAGCAGAAAATTTTTCTTCATATTCTGTCATGATATTTCCTTCATAGGAGCTGTCATGTAAATCCAGCCAAACCTGTTCAAGCACCATACCGTATTTAGAGAAGCTGCTCAAAGAATACTCAAACAATCCGCGGTTATCTGTTTTGAAATGAATTTCTCCATTCGGCTTCAAGATTGTTTCATCCACCGTGAGAAAGCTTTTAGATGTTAAACGGCGCTTTTCATGACGGGATTTCGGCCATGGATCAGAAAAATTCAGGTAAATCTGATCTACTTCATTTTCAGCAAAATACTGCGTCAGCTCCTCACCGTTTACATGAAGCAGCTGTAGATTGGGAAGTTCCTCCTCTAATGCCTTTTCCAACGCAATAGAAAGCACGCTAACCTGCATTTCAATCCCTATATAATTAATTTCCGGATGGGCTTTTGCCATTCCCATGACAAACTGACCTTTGCCTGTGCCTATTTCTATATGAATGGGGTGATTATTTCCAAATCGTTTCTGCCATTTCCCTTGCCATTGTTCTGGTCCCGCAACTACATATTCTGGATGAGCAGCCAGCAGTTCCGCTGCCCCTGGTCTTTTTCTTACACGCATTCGTTTTTTCCTCGCTTATTTTATCTTTTTCTCATTAAAAGAGACTGAGGTATTTCACCCAGCCTCACAGTTCTATTCATTTATACTTGCTTTTTATAAGAATGTCAACCCGGGAAAAATAGGAACTATCTGAAGACAGCCGCCGTAGACAGTCCTGCTTTTCAAGGTTATTCTCTAGCGATTTGTTCCTTGTTCGACAGCTTCCAGATATTTCTTATGAAGCTGCTTCGTGATTTCTCCCGGCTTGCCGCTGCCGATAAGCTGATCTTCAATTTTTACCACTGGAACCACTTCAATAAGCGATCCGGAGATAAAGCATTCGTCCGCTGCCAATAGCTCTGTTTCGTTAAAAGCTTCTTCCTTTACAGGAATTTTCAGCTCTTGCGCCACGTTTAACAGCTTCATTTTCGTAATGCCAGGCAAAATCAATGCCCCATCCGGATGTGTGTAGACAGTCCCATCCTTAATCATCCAGAAATTAGCAGCTGAAGCTTCTGTAACCTTGCCGTCACGGATTTGTACCGCGTCATCGAAGCCTCTGCTCCGTGCTTCATCCAGCGCCAGAACATTGCCCAACAGACTGAGTGATTTAATGTCACAATGCAGCCAGCGGGTGTCCTGAACGATACCACAGCTAATGCCCTTACTTTGTTTTTCAATCGGGCGTGCAAATGGAATGATATTAGCAGTCAACACACCCTGTACTTTTTTAGGATCAGGTAGAGCATGGTTGCGGGGCGAATCAATGCCGCGGGTAACCTGCAGATACAGCTTTCCCTCTTGTATTTTTTCAACTTCTGTCAGTTTCTTTAGACGATCGGTTAGTTCGTCTCTTGAAAAAGGCAAAACTAGCTTGATTTTTTCTGCCCCGGCCCAAAGACGGTCCAAATGTTCAGTCAGCATGTAGAGCTGGCCATTGTACACACGAATAACTTCATACAGACCATCGCCATACTGATAGCCGCGGTCCTCCATATCAATTTGAACCTCTTCCCGTTCGACAATCTGATCCTTCCATAAAACCTTCATACAGTTATCCCTCCATTTTCTTCAAACGCTGTGGTGCATAGAGTTTTGTAAAAATAACTATTTCAGCTATTAAGACGCCCACTACAATTAGTGCCTCTTGCTTATTCGGCAGAACCACTAAAACAAGAATACTAAAAACAACGGCTGCTACTGATAAAATGACTGTTAGTAAAAAGCTAACTGCCTGTTTCTTCTGCTTTATAGAAACCGGATAAAGATGGGTCATGACCATATAGTCAAACTGTGAATAGATGGGGATTAGCTGAAAACCCATTAAATAGATAAAAATCGCTGCAATTCCCAAGGACATCAAGAATTCATTGGAGAAGTACAGGATAATCCCGCCCACGCCCAGCAGTCTGAGAAATAACCCGCTATATTCCGAACCTCTTACGAAGCTGCGGGTATATAAATAGAGATAGGTATTTTTAGTGGTCTGCTTAATTTGTTTCAATAGAGGATCAAGCAGCTTCCTACGCTTGATGCTCCCGGTAATTTCCGGTACATCTGTAAACAGATGAATAAATCGGTAAATCCGGTGAAGCCGGTTGTTTTCTTTTCGAATCATTTTTTCCCAATCCAGAGATACACCCTGCAGCTTCTGAGCAAGCAGCACTGAAAAGAGCCCAAATATTCCGGCTGCAGCGCCTAATCCGATAAGCGGCTGGATATATAAGCTGGCCACAATCGCTCCCGCACTGGCGCCTAGCCAGATTAACAGCCAAAGGCGGCTTTCATTGGTACCCACTTGATACAAATCATATTCCTGCCATTTCAGATGACTAAGCTTCAAAAGCAACAGCATAATCAGATAAAAAATAAAAGAACTGAAGGGCTGACCCGTCGCCACAACTACAAAAGGCATCGTTATTCCACCCAGCAATAGACAACATGCAGCAGGAAGAATAAAGGAATGCCGCAGCGCCCGTTGCAGATAGCCTTTCATTTCAGCTTCCTTCGGCAGGATAAACACCTTATCTGCTTCCTGAGTCAAGGTTGCCAGTTGACCAATCCACAACACAGCTAGCCACATTAGTAAAATCAGTGGTTTGCCCCAGCTGAATTCCTCCGGTAAATTTTTCAAAATTTCTGAATAATAGAAGCCTAAACCGCCAAGCAGAAAAATACAGACTAAAACAAAGTGATCGTTAAAAACGTATTGCATATACTTCATCATTTTTTTCAAATGACGGGATAATCGCATCCGATATAAATCTGCCATGTTACCCCACCTTTTCTTCCTTAGTTAATGCAAGATAGATGTCATCTAAAGAAGAGTCCGGTAAATTAAATTCTGCTCTCAGTTCATCCATTGAGCCGATTGCCCGCACTTCTCCCTCGTGAAGCACAACAAAACGGTCGCAATATTTTTCAGCAGTCGCCAGAATATGCGTAGACATCAGAATAGCCGATCCTTGATTGCGCATTGTATCCATCAGCTCCAACAGTGCATGAATCGCCAGCGGATCCAGACCTAAAAACGGCTCATCAATGATATACAAGCTTGGCTCAATCAGAAAGGCACAGAGAACCATAACCTTCTGCTTCATGCCTTTGGAAAAATGAGCTGGAAACCATTCCAGTTTATTTTCCAGTCGGAACGTCTTCAATAGTACTTCTGCACGTCTGAAAGCCTCTTCTACAGGTATATCGTAAGCCATCGCAGTAATTTCAATGTGTTCCTTCAATGTCAGCTCTTCATATAATGAAGGCGTTTCGGGAATATAGCCGATTTTCTTTCGGTAGCTTTCCGGACTTTGACTAAGCGTTTGGTCGTCGATGGAAATTTTCCCTTTCTGCGGAGTCAGCAGACCGATGATATTTTTGATTGTCGTACTTTTCCCAGCACCATTCAGTCCAATTAGTCCAACCATTTCACCCGCTTTAACTTCGAAATTTATATCTTTTAGGACGGGAACGTGACCGTAACCGCCAGTTAAATGCTCAATTTTCAAGCTCATTTCATTGCCTCCAAATTTTTTAATGCTTTCATTATAACATCTTCCATAAAACAACAAAACCCAAGAGAGCAATAGAATACTCTATCAGGCTTTTGCTGCGAACTCACTTTAATCACTTGTTGTTGAAGCAGCTGCATAGAAAGAATCAAAAAATGAAAACCGAGCAACGAGGGCTCTTTGCAGTAAATGAAACAGAAGGGGCTGAATCGGTCATTCTCCTCTAGTATTATTAGAAAAATACTGCTTACACTAACTAAAGCTACTATATTATAGTAGGCTGCTTTATTCCAATATGGCTTCTGCCGACGCTTGCGATAGCTTATATATCGTACTTTCAGAATTAAAATAAGCGTCTACCAATTCTTTCAGTTCAATCACTGCCTTATCGGCACGTTTGCTCTGTTCCTCATTGATGGATTCAATCACCAGAACCGCAGCTTTGGTTTCTTCTGTTAACATGGTTCTCTGCGCTTCACGCCAGTTCAGACAGCGGCAGATAGCTCCTTCATCATCATAATAAATAATCTCTTCTGGTAAAGCAGGCGCATCTTTCTCAGCACCAAGAGGCAGAAAGCTTTCGCCGCCCTTCGCTTTGCCTAAATACAGGCTGCCTTCTATTTTATCTATATCTTCACCACCGCTGGGAACTCCATATTTTAAAGAGATGCTGTTATAGATGTCCACAAGCGGATTGATGGGCTGAAATTCTCTCTGCTGACTCACTCTTTTTAACAGAGCCTCAATCGATGAGCGCGCACCCTTTTTCGTTTTAAATTGACTAAACCCGTCGCGCCATTGGGCAACGACTTGGTTACTGCTAAAGTTCTCATCCCCTAAAAACTGCTCCGCTTCCTTTGCGGCCTGCTTTAACAACTTAGTAAAATAGGGAGTATTTTTTTCGTACACATGATTATCAATGTTTTTCACAACTAAAATATTGATTTGAGCTTCTGGAAAAATTTCCCAAAATGCATCTTCTACACTCACTTTTTTCATCATAAAATCCCTCCTTCCATTCATTGTATACCCTCATGATAAGCAATGCAAAACTTTGTAAAAGCCAGCTATCTTTATCTTTTCTCTTTATAGCGATAAAATTCGCTACAGTTGTTTTTACTGATTTAAAAATACTCTCTGCTAATTGTTGTACTTATTTTTTCATTATACTTGCCAGTCATCTGGATGAAGGGGCTCGGGCAGCTTGACATACCCTCGGGGATCTTTATCAAAGCCCAGTTTGCTATAATAATTCTCTGCCAGCTTTGATGCCAGCAGAACAATATGAATATCTGTTCCTACATAAGCAACTATTGCCTCCATTAATTTCCGGCCAATCCCCTGCTTCCAGTAATCTTTATGAACTCCTAACTCTGCCACATAAACGATAGAGCCAAAATCACAAAAGCCTCGGGCAAAACCAACCAGCTTTTCATCCTCCCAGGCAGTCATCAGAAAATCAACATTTTTCAACATGTTTATCAATTTTTTGCGATCATCTAGTCTTCTCTTTAGCCCTGTCTGCTGAATAATTTCCTTAAACTGTTCTACTGTTATTGGTTCATTGATTTTATATTTAACCATTGTCTTCACTCCACTTCCTTTGTTGTACCAACTAGCTTATCAATAGAGTGACTTTTAAAAAATAGACAATTTTTTTCTTTTATAGAGGACAGTTACGACAAATTTTGAACAACTTGCTTTAAGAGCTTTAATCCATGGGTCAGTTCTTCTAAAGAAAGACCACCGTATCCTAAAAGGAAAAACTGATCTCTACATACTGAAAAAGAGTATTTCGACAAAGGATAAAGACGTAAGCTGTGCTGCTGCAGCTGCTGTAAAAACACATCTGTTTCCTGCAAATTCAGTACTTCCATGACAACATGTAATCCGCCATCCGATGGTATCCAATCAATCCTACCCTCTGCCTTTAGCAAGTTCAGCTGATCTTCCAATAGATGATACTTTGCTTTGTTCGTTCCAACTGCCTTACTAATATGCCGATAATAGCTGCCGGAAGAAAGAAACTCCGCCATACCTTCTTGAATCATGTACGCCGCTCGTTCATGATCAAACTGATACAAAGTCCGGTATTCTCCTACTAGATGTCTGGGAAGCACCATATACCCGAGACGCAGAGTAGGGCTAATCGTTTTTGAAAAACTCCCCAGATAAATAACACAATCCTGTCGGTCCAAAGACTGGAGAGAGGGCAGCGGCTGTGTCGTGTAGCGAAACTCACTATCGTAATCATCTTCAATAATGTAGCCTTGACGCTCACGAATCAGCTGTAAAAGCTGCTGCCGTCTGGCTACAGACATTCGATAGCCCATAGGAAACTGATGGGAAGGCGTAACATAAACTAAATCAGCTGCCGAAAGGGCTAGTTTGCTTATTGATATTCCTTCAGATTCAACAGGGATATTCTGCAGAGGGAAGCCATTTCTGGTAAAAATATGTCCAGCTGCATAGTAGCCAGGATCTTCAATAGCTGCTTGAAAATGCCGACTTTTCCTTTTTAGCAGATTTAAAACAATATCTAGTGAATCCAAGCTGCCGCTTGTAATAACTATCTGCTCTTTGCGGCAGCGGACACCTCTCGTTCGTCCCAGCATTTTAACCAGCTCAGACCGTAGTCTGTCGTTTCCCTGCACATCCTGATAAGCTGATCGCTCATCCAGAAATTCCTGTTCCATTGCTTTTTTGACGCAACGTTTCCAGCTATTCCACGAAGCGGTATAAAAAAATGTTGTCCCATATCGAAAATCGAAATCCACTTGCTGTCTTCGTTCCAGTACTTCATTGTCTATTTCCTGTTCCCATTTTGAATCCGGCTCTGCAGGTAAAAAATAGAAACCTGATTGAGGAATATTTAGCAGCAGTCCTTCTGCAACCAGCTGATTATAGGCCTGCTCAACAGTTGTTTTAGAAATATTCAACTCTTTTGCCAGTTCACGAATAGAAGGCAGCTTTACTTGTTTTGCTTCCACCTGATATTCCTTTTTTATCTGTTCATATAATTGCTGATACATCGGTTTTGAAATCATCCGATCTAAATGATACATTTTGGGCTACCTGCTTTCCTATATTCTATGTTTCCTATTGGTTCATTCTCTGTACGAGGAGACAAGAACAGTTTAGCAGAAAAACCAGCAAAGACCAGCTTTTGCCTGCTCCTTTCCTGAAACAAACTTTACACATTCTATTCTATCTATGGTAAAGTAGGAGAAGAAAAACAATCAGGAAAGAAGGCTTATGATGGAAAATTGTATTTTTTGTAAAATTATTAATCAGGAAATTCCCAGCTATAAAATATACGAAGATGATGTAGTATATGCCTTTTTAGATATCAGCCAGGCAACGAAAGGACATACCCTAGTCGTTCCTAAAACCCACGTAACAGATATCTTTGACTACGATGCTGCTTTAGCTTCTGATATTTTTGCCCGCATCCCCAAAATTGCTAAAGCGCTTGAACAGGCTTTTCCCGAAATGGAAGGCTTGAATATCATTAACAATAATAAAGAGCTGGCCTATCAGTCTGTCTTCCATTCCCATATCCATCTAATCCCAAGATACAGCAAACAGGACGGCTTCTCTATGCATTTTGAAAATAACCAAGAGAAATACACTGCTGAAGAGATGCAGAATACAGCAGCACAAATTGCAAAGCAGGTGACTAACGGATGAAGGGTTTTCTAAAAGGACTAATTTTCGGCTCTGTAGTCGGAGGAATCGGCGGCCTATTGCTTGCCCCAAGAAGCGGAAAAGAAACGCAGGAAAAAATTATTGATGAGCTGGATGATTGGAAATACTTAACAGAGGATTTCAATCATAAACTGGAAGGATTCAAATCAGCCTTGACTGACTTTCAGGTAACAACCGAAACAGTTATTCCTCCCTTTGTAGAGGGATTAAACAGGGACATCGAAAATTTCAAATTTCAGGCAGAACCACGGATTGAACAGTTGCAGGAGCAGCTGGAGAAAATTCAAAGCGAGCTTCCTGAAATGCCGGAAACCGAACTAAAACAAAACGTGAAATAGTTCTGGAGAAGAGCGAAACTAAACGGCCAAACGGTTTTGTTTCGCTCTTTAATTCTGAAAAACTAACAGATAGCCGCAAACGCAGCCTAGTTCTCAAAACTAAGCTCTCTTATTTCGTTCTTACCTTATACTCTGAATAGCAGCACTTCAAATAGCTCCTCCCTTATTCAAAAAAATCAGTGCAGGACATTCTAAGGACTTCAAATAAATTCTCCTTCTACACATTCAATCTGCCGCAAAAAAACTTCTAAAAACGAATATCTTCCAACAACGTCTTTCTCTTCTTTTAGATATTTATAATCGCTCAAAAGGATGATAAATATTACTAAAAAATCAAAAATTTCATAACAATTCACATCTTTCTTAAATTGTGTCCAAAATTTGAAAATTGTTCGAAAGTATCAAATCACTATTTCTTTTATAGGAAAGATTGTGGTATAGTAGTAAACGTGAGAAATTCTTTTCTACATAATAAAAAATACAAATCAACTATTAGGAGTGCTAAATTAATGAAGAAAAAACTAATTCTAGCTGCTGCAGGTATGTTTTCTGTCTTTGCATTAGCTGCTTGTTCAAACAGTTCTGAAAAAATCGCAACAATGAAAGGTTCTACAATCACTGTAGAAGATTTCTATGACCGTATCAAGAGTGACAGTACAAGTCAACAAACAGTTGCTGAAATGATTATCTTTAAAGTCTTTGAAGATAAATACGGCGATAAGGTTAAAAGCAAGGATGTTGATGAAAAATACAACGAAGCAAAAGAGTCTGCTGAATCTCAAGGAACCAATCTTGAAGATTACTTGAAACAAAACGGCTTTACTGTAGAATCTTATAAAGCACGTATCAAACAAAGTCTTGCTTACCAAAAAGGGATTGAAGCAAACATCGATATCACAGATGAAGATGTGAAAACAGCTTGGGAAAGCTTCCACCCTGAAGTAGAAGCACAAATTATTCAAGTTGCTACTGAAGATGAAGCAAAAGAAATCAAAAAACAATTAGATGACGGCGGCGACTTCACAAAGATTGCTAAAGAAAAATCTACTGATACAACAACAAAAGAAGATGGCGGAAAAGTTAAATTTGATTCAACATCAACAACTGTTCCAGTTGCTGTTCAAACTGAAGCCTTCACTCTGAAAAACGGTGAAGTCAGCGAGCCAATCCCAGCAACTGACAGTACTGGCTATCAAACAACTTACTATTTAGTAAAAATGACAAAAACTTCTGCTAAAGGCAACGATATGAAGCCTTATGAGAAACAGCTGAAAGAAATTGCTGAAACAGCAAAAGCTTCTGATCAGACATTTACTGCTAAAGTAATCAGTGATGAACTGAAAGCTGCTAACGTGAAAATTAAAGATGACGCCTTCAAAGACGTCTTAGCTCAATATATCCAAACAGAAGAAAGCTCAACTGACAGCACATCTGCTGACGATAAGACTGAAAGCTCTTCAAGTAAAAAAGAATCTGCTTCAACTGATTCTTCTGAAACAGAAGAAAGCTCAACAGAGGACTCTTCTAAATAATGACATAAAAAAATGGGAGTGGGACAATAGTCAGAAGAAAATCTGATTATTGTCCTACTTTTTTGATTTTAGGGTACACAAAAAGCACGCAACCGTGTAAGATTAAAGTGACTAAACCAAATCAAAAGGAGCGTGCTTTTA
>NZ_JBNEQE010000019.1:0-72710 GCF_049894025.1 Enterococcus sp. LJL51 | reverse complement strand
TCTTGATTCCTCCTTTTGGATTGGTTCGCCAAATTAATTCTAAAGGATTTCAAGGTGTCTTTTCTATTGTTTTGGAAAATAAAAAAGATATTGGTGGAATTCCACCAACATCAAAAAGTATAGAGCCGAAAAAACAGAGATTCTCTGATTTTGTTCCAAGTTCTTTTTTGAAAAAGGGAGAATAAAGCGAATGATTTGGGCAGCTAAGCCTATAAATTTATTATGCTTTGCCTCGAGTAATCGCAGAGGCAGGCTCCACAAGGTATATTCGTAGCTGGACAGCTAGCTCTAATATAAGGTATGAATGTTACACATTCATCTATCATCGTACGCATACCATCCCACTAAATGTTCCTACACAAGTGGAACTGGTAATTCTCGATTTGCCTATAAAGCTGCGGAGATATTCGCTTGTTTCTCTTTTTTATGTGGTGAAAAAATAAGACCTGGAATACTATAAATGCGTGAACGGAAATGATAAAAATTACGATAACCATAGGCAACTCGCTTGAGGACTTTAATCTTTTTGGCTTTTCCATTGACACAAATGAAACTCATCGCTTCTTGACAGCATTTTGTTGTCTTGAATTCATCGATACATAGAATTTTCGGAAGAAACTGTCAATTAGAACGATAGGAAGCAGAGAGTTCTTCCATTAAGCGAAGAATGGTCACATCTGAAACAAAATGTTTTTGAGCAATCTGTTTTCTAAAGACATTTTTCTTTAAATCAAGCATAATTTGTAGACAGAGCTGCTTAGACAGATGATGATGTTTTTTAATCAACTCTGTATGAGCATGAAAGCTTTTTCCACACTCATGACAAAGAAATTAGGAGCGGTCAGCTCTAAGGATATCAAACGCTCATTAAATACAGGAAGTTGGGCTTGGGTAAGGTGGTGGCCGTTCTTAATTATTTGTCCTTGATTTATTACCTCGCATTTCTCACAATGTGTTGGTTGATAGGTCAGAGTTGCCTTGATTACCTTAGCCTGAACACCTTTCATTGGTCTGTATTCAAGCCAATCCTCTCCAAAGGAGAGGTGTTTATCTGTTAGTCCGAGCAACTTTCTGGTATTTTTATCCGTAGGGAGCAACCTTTCTGATGATTTGTGGTTTTAGTCGATTTCATTTTATTAGTTTGTTGTTCCTTTTTGTGTTTGAACACTCAAAAAAGTGTTGGCAGATTTTCCACCAACACAAAATATTATAAAACCAAAGAACAACAGCTGCCGGCTGTTGTTTTTTTATTTTTTTGAACTAAAACGTGTTCTTTTATGAGTGTTGTCAAGGTTTAGAATATTTTTAAAGCATATAATAAAAATAAAATTTATGTCTTATTTTTTATGTTATTATTTTTTTATTTCATATAATATTTGTTTTTGAGAAAAAGGTTGTATGAACCAACGGGTTATGAAATAATGGAGAGAAAGTGATTAGTATTTCTTTAAGGAGTTGAAGGTATGAATTTTGTAAAAAGAGCACTTTTCAGTGTTTCACGTAGAAAAGGTAAATCTATTCTATTATTTGCTGTTATTTTTATTTTAGGAAATGTTATTGCAGGAGCAATTGCTATTCAACAATCGACTGCCAATGTTGAGAAAAACGTTAAACGCCAGATGGGCGCTATGGCGACCGTTGAGTTGGATTATGAGAACAATCAAGATGAGTTTATGAAAGAAGATTTGGTCATTGAAAATCTATCAGAGGATTTGATTAAACAGATTGGTGAATCTTCCTACGTAAAATACTATGATTACAATGCGACATCGTGGGTTCAGACTGAAAAGCTGAAAAGCGCTGTTATGGAAGAAGAGTCTGGCTATTCTGCAGATAATACCTTCACATTAAAAGGATCAAATTATAATAAAATACTGGATATTGAAGAGAAAAAGATTAATCTAATCGAGGGGCGCGTGCTCACTCAGGAAGAGATTGATAGCGGTAAAAATGTTGCACTAATTTCATCAAAAATTGCAGAAAGCAATGGACTTTCTGTAGGTGATCAGATGGTAATGGATCGTGTCGCTTATGACTACAACGAGAATGGGGAAAGCTCAACCCTATTCAAAGTTGATATTCCGTTGGAGATTATTGGTATTTTTGAGCCGGCTTCTGTAGAGATGAAAAAAGATAATGGGGAAGAAAATTCCGGCAGTATGATGGATCAGCAGTATTTATCTATGGAACAGCTAAATACGGTGTATACGACGAATAAAGTAGTAATTGAAAACGAAAAAGCTTTTTTTGAAAAATATAAAGCAGAAAGCCCTGCTGAAACGCAGGAAGATTTAAGTGAAGTAGATGAACAGGAGGAATACTATGTTCCTGTATATGTTCTGAAAAACGTCGATGATGTGGAAGCGTTCAAGGAAGAGGTTCAGCCGTTATTGCCAGATCTTTATGCAGTAAAGGCGTCAACAGATCAGTATGATCAAATTGGCGGCAGCATGAAGAGTTTGTCAAAGATTTCTGGTTATGTGGTAATGATTTCTATTATAGCCGCATTGCTGATTATTTCTTTGGTGGTTCTGCTATTCATGCGTGATCGTAAGCATGAGTTGGGAATCTATCTGTCGCTTGGAGATAAGCGCGGTCGGGTGATGAGTCAGATTGTTATAGAAATGCTGATAATTAGCGGGATTGCATTGCTTTTATCTTTAATTAGCGGAAATATTCTGGGTAAGGTAGTTTCAGATTCATTACTTAATAGTGATATTCTGACAAGTACCAATAATGGTGCAAATGATATGATGTATTACGGAATGTCCTCTTTAGGCGTTTCAGATTTAACAACTGAAGATATTATGAACTCCTACAAGGTTGAATTTTCACCAGCCTATATTATTACGTATCTGGTCGTAGGATTGGCAACAACATTACTGTCGGCGATAGTACCGCTGCTGTATATTCTTCGATTGAATCCGAAAAAAATCATGATGTAGGAGGGAAAGAAAATGGCGATTCTTGAAACAAAAAAATTAGATTATTACTATCAGGACGGAGATCGGCGTCGTTTTATTCTTAAGGATACTAGTGTTTCTTTTGAAAAAGGCAAATTCTATACGATCTTAGGACATTCTGGTTCGGGAAAAACGACATTTCTATCAATGATTAGCGCATTGGATACTCCTAAATCAGGACAGGTGCTTTTCAAAGGAAAAGATATTAAAACTATGGGTTATGACAAATATAGAAGAGATGCTATCAGCATTATTTTCCAGAGCTATAATCTGGTTCCATATTTGACTGCTGTAGAAAATGTACTAGTAGCGATGTCGATTACAGATAACCAGTTACCGGATAATCAGCGTGAAGTTGCCTACAACCTTTTGGACTATATTGGTATCAACAAGGCAAAAGCTGATCGGCTAGTCAATCAGCTTTCCGGGGGAGAACAACAGCGTGTAGCAATTGCTCGAGCGCTGTCTACTAATGTGGATATCATCTTAGCCGATGAGCCCACAGGTAACCTTGACGAGGAAATGGAACAGGAAATTGTAGATATTTTTACAAAGCTGGCAAAAGAGCATGATAAGTGTGTGATTGTCGTGACCCACTCCAATGAAATTGCCAAACAGTCTGATACGACATATTATTTGAAAAAAGGTGTGTTGAAGGAATATGAGTGATTTTTTATCTAACTTTAGCGGGGGAAACTACGAAAAGACCCGTCAAGATAAACTTTACGATAAGAGTAAAGGGAAGAAAAAAGAAGCGGTTAAGCCGGAGAAGACTGACGCGGAATCATTAGAGACAGCTCAAAATCAGGTGAAATCTGATCACCAGCAGCCTGTGAGGCAGCCAGAGACAGTAGCGCAAAAGCCTGTTGTAGAGTCCCAGCGTCCAGATGAAGGAGACTTGTCTGTAGAGGATATGCTGAGAGCTAGAAAAAAAGAAAAAAAAGTGCGGAAGGTAAAAGAACCAACGGTAAAAAAAACACCAGCTCCCAGACCAGTCAGTAATGATGGCGAGTATGGTGATGAATTAATGGAAGTAGATACCGGCTACCGCAGAAAAAAAATAATTAAATATGTGATTTTTGCTTTACTGGCTGTTGGGGTTATAGCACTGGGATTTTTTGGCTATTATCAAATGAGTCATGTAAAGGTACCGGATTTCACTGGAAAAGAGCTTGCCGAAGTTCGAACATGGTCTACAGAAAATGATGTAAAGCTTAAAGTCGAACAGATTTATGATTTTGAAGCAGAAACAAATACAATTATTTCTCAAAGCAAGAAAACCGGAAAAATCAAAAAGGGAACTGAACTGACTGTAGATGCAAGTTTAGGTCCCGATCCGGAGGAGGGGCTGCCGCTACCTGACTTTGGAACAATGAATCGGACAGAGGTTAGCGACTGGATACTACAGAATAAAGCGGATAATTTAAGTGTAATAGAAGAATATAGTGCGTCAAAAGCTTCAGGGGAATTCATTAAACTGGAAATGGTATCCAAAGATGTAACTGCGGAAACTTACAAGAGAAAAGATAAAGCAAAAGTCTATTATTCTAAAGGTCCTGAAGTCTACGAGAAAACTATAGAAGTTCCTGATTTTACTGGGAAAACCAAAGAAGAAGTGGAAGAGTGGACGAAGAAAAACGAACTGACAATTGAAGTATCGGAAAATGATTCGGATACAGTAGATGCTGGAAAAGTCATTTCTCAAAAAGAAGCAAAAGGAACTAAGCTTGCGAAAAAAGATAAATTCCCAGTTGTAATTTCAGCTGGAAAAGCTTATGTAGTTCCTGATTACTCCCAAGTATCTATGAAGTCTGCTGAAGGAAATGCAGATATTCAAGTCGTACAGCTATACAATGATACAGTACCTTATGGCGGTTTTGTCAGCCAGTCGATTGCTGCTGGAGAGACTTTCAAAGCTAGTCAAAAGCCTGGTGTTCAAGTAACCTATTCCATAGGAAAACCGTTTTTGAAAGATTTACGTAATGATACAATGGAAGGCGATGTTCAAAAAATATTTTATGATGAATATCAGCAAAAGGGTGCACCACTTACCTATCAAATCTACTATATCGATTCAGAAGTGACGAAGGGAACGGTCGTTGAAATGAGTAATTATAATGAATTCGTTCCAACAAATGCAGTGATTCGAATCGGCATTAGTAGAGGAAATGTTACCAAACAGGAGCAAAAAAATTCTGAGAATCCAACGGATTAAAGTTTTTTTAAATATCCAAGGAGCAGCGAGAATGGGGCAGAAGTGTTTAATCCCGAGAACTAAGTAGGTACTGTTCAACATCAGCTTATCCCTCGCTGTGTTTCACAGCAATAAGACGGATTATCCGAAAATTGTCAAGAAACACTACGAGGGAACCAAGCAGATGTTGACTGATTCTTACCTGGTGTTCTTCAAATTTTTGTGAATTTCAGCTTATTTCCGAAGGACTTGCTCCTGCGGTTACTCGTCGCAGTTTAATGCTAGCGAGTGCTCCTGCGATTACCCGTCGCAGTTTAATGCTGGTATGTGCTGCTTCCGCCGTTTATCCGAATTCCATGTGAGTGGACATAACTCAATGAGTTGTGTCCTACTCACGTTTTTTTGTCTAGACTCATTATTTGCAGACAGCATTTCAGTTTCTTAACAATTAAGAAAATTTTACTGTTTGCATAGGTTTTTCTGAAACTTATTGCTATAATAGTCTAGATGTATAAATCCTGTTAAGTAATAGGGAGGCTGTACTAGATTTTATAGTGTATAAACCAGCTTATTTAACAGAATTTGTATAGATTTTTTAAAATGGAGGGAAAAGAAATGTTTCGTTTTTTTCCGCAAAAAGATAAGTATATTCAGGAAGAAGCTGAATATTTATTTGATAAAGATGGCATTATTCCAAAACACATTGCAGTAATCATGGATGGAAATGGCCGCTGGGCCCAAAACCGCAGACTGCCAAGAATTGCCGGGCATAAGGAAGGCATGAATACTGTAAAAAAAATAACGAAGCATGCTAGTAAATTAGGTGTCAGGGTATTGACGCTGTATGCCTTTTCAACAGAAAACTGGAAACGTCCTTCTGAAGAAGTCAATTTTCTGATGCAGCTTCCAGTAGATTTTTTTGATACATTTGTACCAGAGCTGATTAAAGAAAATGTACGGGTAGAGGTCATGGGCTATAAGGAATTTCTGCCGGAGCATACACAGGATGCTGTAAAACGAGCAATTGAGCAGACGAAGAATAATACAGGAATGGTATTGAATTTCGCATTAAATTACGGGTCGAGGGCTGAGATTGTGACTGCCGTACAACATATTGCGGAACAGGTAAAATCAGGAGAAGTTGCTCCGGAAGCAATCAGCGAAGCTGCAATTTCCGATGCTCTGATGACTGGCTTTTTATCCGAAGAGCTTCGTGATCCAGAGCTGTTGATTCGGACGAGTGGAGAAGAACGGATTAGCAATTTTCTGTTGTGGCAAATTGCCTATAGCGAGTTTTTCTTTACCGATGCTTTGTGGCCTGATTTCAATGATGAGCTTTTAGAAACAGCAATTGCATCATTCCAAAACAGGAACCGCCGCTTTGGCGGACTGAAGGAAACGGAGGAAGAAAAAATATGAGACAACGTGTGATTACAGCAGTTGTTGCCTTAGTATTATTTATCCCAATTATCGTTTATGGAGGGATTGCAGTTGAACTTACGGCTGCCGCTTTAGCAGCAGTTGGGGTCTATGAGTTATTTAAAATGAAGGGCTTGGAGCTATTAAGCTTTGAAGGAGTCCTTGCAGTACTGGCAGCAGTTGTGCTGGTTTTACCTAAAGAACGCTGGTTCTTCTTTCTACCGGAAAAAACAGATAACTTTATCCTGTTTTATTTAATGGTAATGATTTTATTGGGAGCGTTGGTAGCTTCTAAAAATACGTATAGTATTTCCCAGGCTGGCTTTCCTGTAATTGTAAGTTTATATGTCGGCGTTGGTTTTCAAAATTTCGTTGCTGCAAGAAGCAGCGGACTAGTTGTTCTGCTGTATGCTTTGTTTGTTGTCTGGGCGACAGACATAGGTGCTTATATGGTAGGGAGAAAATTTGGTAAGCGGAAGCTGCTGCCTTCTGTCTCCCCGAATAAAACAATTGAAGGATCGATTGGCGGAATCCTTTCCGCTGTGGTAGTTGCTGTGCCGTACCTATTGTTCGTACCCGGAAAGGAAGCATTTACTTATAGCCTGCCGGTTATGATTGTTATGACAGTCATTTTCTCAATGGTTGGTCAATTTGGCGACCTAGTGGAATCGTCTATTAAGCGTCATTATGAAGTCAAGGATTCAGGGAAAATATTACCGGGACACGGTGGAATATTAGATCGTTTTGACAGTTTGCTTTTTGTTTTTCCAATCATGCATTTGTTCGGCTTGTTCTAAAAAACTGAGAAGGGATGGTGAGAAAACTCTGATCCTTCAGAGTTTTTCTTTATGATTAAAAAAATTGCATTACTTGGTGCTACAGGCTCAATCGGTTCCAGTACGGTTGACGTTGTGACAGCCTATCCAGACCGGTTTCAAATTGTTTCATTGACATTTCATTCAAATATCATTAAGGGCAGAGAGCTGATTGAACAGCTTCAGCCTGTCTATGTCGGTGTCGGCACAGAAGAGCTAAAAAAGGAGCTGGAAATATCTTATCCCAAAATTGAGTTCGGCGTAGGTGAAGCGGGAATGGTTCGCGCAGCAACGCTTGCTGAAATTGATGTTGTGCTTACGGCTGTTACCGGAAGTGTGGGTCTGCGGCCTACACTAGCTGCTATCGAAGCAGGAAAAGACATTGCTTTAGCGAACAAGGAAACATTGGTGATGGCAGGTCAGTGGGTAATGGCCGCTGCTGAGAAGCATCAAGTATCGATTTTACCCGTTGATAGCGAACATTCAGCCATTTTTCAATGTTTAGAAGGAGCACATGGAAAGACTAATTTGAAAGAAATTGTAATCACAGCTTCTGGCGGCAGCTTTCGAGATTTGAGCCGGGAGGAGCTTAAGGATGTAACACTTGAACAGGCATTAAAGCACCCGAATTGGTCAATGGGGGAAAAAATAACAATAGACTCTTCAACAATGGTCAATAAAGGCCTTGAAGTGATTGAAGCCCATTGGTTATTTAATATAAACTATGATAAAATAAAAGTTGTTTTACATAAGGAAAGTATTGTTCATTCAATGGTGGGCTTTAAGGATGGTGCATATTTGGCACAGCTGGGTCCAAGCGATATGAGAGAACCCATTCAGTATGCATTGACTTATCCGGAACGTATGCCGATAAAAAATGAAAAGCCATTTGATTTATCTGAATTAGGACAGCTGAATTTTGCTTCCATGGATTTGGTACGTTTTCCGATGCTGGCTTTAGCTTTTAGAGCGGGTGAAAAAGGCGGGGCGTACCCAACGGTTTTCAATGCAGCGAATGAAATAGCGGTAGCAGCTTTTATCAATGGAGAGATTTCTTATCTTCAGATTGAAGAGCTGATTACTAAAGCGGTATCTGAACATCAGGAAGTGCCGTCGCTTACATTGGATGATGTAATTGCTATTGATAAAGAAACACGGATACTCGTGAAACGATGGATAAAGGAAGAAGGAAATTTATGAAAACAATTATTACATTTATCATTGTCTTCGGAATTCTTGTGCTTGTGCACGAGTTCGGCCATTTCTTTTTTGCCAAAAGAGCGGGCATTTTGGTTCGTGAATTTGCGATTGGTATGGGCCCTAAGATTTTTTCTCATCAGGGGAAAGACGGTACTGCATATACACTGCGGATTCTACCGGTAGGCGGTTATGTACGAATGGCAGGAGCTGAAGAAGACGAAGTAGAGCTAAAACCAGGTATGATGCTCTCCCTAATGGTCAATGAGGAGAATAAGGTCATTAAGATTAATACCAGTAAAAAAGTTCAGCTTCCCAATAGTATTCCTATTGAGCTGCTGGAATATGATCTTGAAAAAGAGCTGTATATCAAAGGATATGAAAATGGCGATGAGTCAGAAGAAGTAACATATACGGTTGACCACGACGCGAATATTATTGAACCAAATGGTGTAGAGGTACGGATTGCACCAGTTGATGTCCAATTTCAGTCAGCTAAATTGAGTCAGCGGATGCTGACAAACTTTGCCGGACCGATGAATAACTTCATACTGGCGGTAATTTTATTTACGGTTTCTGTATTTATGAGCGGTGGTGTCACTGTAACGAACACGAATCGAATTGGTGACGTACAGCCGAATAGTGTAGCTGAAAAAGCCGGTCTTAAAAAAGACGACCAGATTTTGTCAATTGACGGGAAAAAGGTGGACGACTGGCAAGGAATGATTACACTGATTCAGGAAAATCCTGAGAAGCCATTAGCCTTTGAAGTGAAAAGCGGAAATGAAACAAAGGAACTGACGGTTACTCCTGAAAAGGATGCAAACGTTGGTAAAATTGGTGTGAGTGTCCCCAGAAAGGACAGTTTGACAGATAAGCTGTTGGGCGGGGTCACTGAAACAATCAATAATTCTACAATGATATTTAAAACACTGGGTTCCCTTTTTACTAGCTTTAACTTAAATAAACTTGGTGGACCAGTAATGATGTTCCAAATGTCTTCAGAAGCATCAAAAGCCGGCATCGAAACAGTTATCTGGCTGATGGCAATGTTGTCTGTAAACTTAGGAATCGTTAACTTACTGCCTATTCCTGCGTTGGACGGCGGTAAGCTGGTATTGAATGTTTTAGAAGGCGTTCGTGGTAAGCCGCTGAGTCAGGAAAAGGAAATGATTATCACTTTAGTCGGTGTGGGTCTTGTTATGCTTTTAATGATTCTTGTCACCTGGAATGATATTCAGCGTTTCTTTTTCTAATTTACTGCTGATTGCTTACCAACCTTTTCTGTTGCCTGTCCAATGATGTTGGGACAAAGCAAGTGTCAGGGCTCTTAAAGAATACCTGAACTCTTTTAATCATAGAAAGCATAAAATTAGTGTTTAGTTGAATAGCTTACTGGGGGAACTGAGCAGGATTGTGAAGGGAAACGCGCGAACAGCGGTTTTGTATGCTTCCTGTCTACTCAAAAAGTATATTATTCAGCTTTTCTTACAAAGGAGAAATTTTAATGAAACAGTCAAAAATGTTAATACCAACCCTGCGCGAGGTGCCAAATGATGCAGAAGTATTGAGTCATCAGATATTGCTGAGAGCCGGCTATATCCGTCAGGTTTCTGCGGGAATCTACTCTTATTTGCCTTTAGCTAACCGTGTATTGGCAAAGCTGAAAAAAATCATGAGAGAAGAATTCGACAAAATCGGTGCAGTGGAAATGCTAATGCCTAGCCTGCTGCCAGCAGAGCTTTGGAAAGAATCAGGGCGGTATGAAACATATGGACCGAATCTTTATCGCTTAAAGGATCGAAATGAGCGGGACTATTTGTTAGGTCCTACCCATGAAGAAACCTTCACTGAGTTAATAAGAGATGAAGTAAATTCTTACAAAAAATTACCGTTAAACCTTTACCAAATTCAAACAAAATACCGTGATGAAAAACGTCCTAGGTTTGGATTGCTGCGTGGTAGAGAATTCATCATGAAGGATGGCTATTCATTCCATGCTAACGATGAAAGTTTGGACGAAGCATATAAGGATTATGAAAAAGCTTATTCAGCCATTTTTGAGCGCTGTGGTTTAGAATTTCGTGCGATTATCGGCGATGGTGGTGCAATGGGTGGTAAGGATTCAAAAGAATTTATGGCAATTTCAGATATTGGTGAGGATACAATTTGCTACTCCACTGAAGGAGATTACGCAGCAAATCTGGAAATGGCAACAAGCCTTTATACACCTAAAAAATCTCATGAAAGTCAAGTAGACCTTGAAAAAGTGGCTACCCCAAATGTAGGCACGATTCAGGAGGTTGCTGAATTTTTTGAAATCGAACCACAAAAGATTATTAAATCTGTTTTGTTTATCGCTGATGAGGCGCCTGTAATGGTTCTGGTTCGAGGAGATCACGAAGTTAATGATGTTAAACTAAAAAACTTCCTTAATGCTGATTTTCTTGAAGAAGCAACGGAAGAAGATGTGAAAAAATATATTGGTGCTGACTTTGGTTCGATTGGACCAGTTGGTTTAGCTGAAGAAGTGAAGTTATATGCAGATTTTCATGTTCAGGATTTGGCAAATGCTGTTGCTGGGGCCAACGAAACAGGCTACCACTTGAAAAATGTTAATCTTGAAAGAGATATTCAGCCGCTAAGCTATGAAGACCTGCGTTTTGTCCAAGAAGGAGATCCTTCACCTGATGGTAATGGCGTTTTAGCCTTTACTAAAGGCATTGAAATCGGTCATATCTTTAAGCTGGGAACACGCTATAGTGAAGCGATGGGTGCGAACGTTCTGGATGAAAACGGCAGAGAGATTCCTGTGATTATGGGCTGCTACGGAATTGGAGTTAGCCGTCTGCTTTCAGCGATTGTTGAACAGAATGCGGATGAAAATGGTATTAACTGGCCGAAAGGAACAGCGCCTTTTGATTTGCATGTTGTACAGATGAATATTAAAGATGATTATCAAATCCGTCTAGCTCAAGAAGTAGAGGAACTAATGAATGCTGCCGGCTACGAAGTGTTGGTAGACGACCGTAACGAGCGTGCCGGTGTTAAGTTTGCTGATGCAGATTTAATTGGCTGCCCAATTCGGATTACTGTAGGTAAGAAAGCTGTAGATGGCGTTGTTGAAGTAAAAATTAAAAAGACAGGTGAAATGCTTGAAGTCCGTAAAGAGGAACTGGAAAACACCTTGTCTATTTTACTAAATTCAGAAAACAATTAAGTGAAGAATAGCTTGTCCTGGAAACTTTTTCGGGACAAGTTTTTTTATAAGCTGGTGGAAAGATAGCTGCTTTTTTTAGATAGCTTACTATCAGTTAATGCAACTGCAATTCGTTGGGACCGTTTCAAATTTTGTAGGGATTTTTTCTCTGTAAGTTGTTTTAAAGTAGAAAAAAGCAAGTTGTTTGTAAAAGAATAGCAGCAAGACTATCATGAAAAAGTACAAAAAATTGGAGAGGTGTGATTAGAATGGTGGAAAGAATTTCTTTGGAACAGTCAGCATTAGATTTCAGTGAAGCGAATGCAAAGGAACCATTTATTTATCAATTGCCGGTGGAAGAAGCACGTGCCTTATTGGAAAAGGTTCAGGATTCTCCCATTAATAAGTTTGATGCGGAAATTGAAGACCAGCTCTGGGATTTGGGTACGAATGGAACGATTAATGTCCGAACTGTAAAACCTAAAGCAGCATCAGAAAAATTACCTGTAATCCTCTACATCCATGGTGCAGGTTGGGTGCTTGGCAGTGCGCATACCCACGACAAATTAGTTCGTGAATTAGCAATAAGAACAAATTCGGTCGTTTTTGTACCAGAATACGATCGAGCGCCGGAAGCAAAATATCCTACTGCTATTGAACAATGCTATGCAGTTCTTGAAAAAATAACTGAAAATGCAGAAGAACATTATGATACAAGCCGTTTAACAATAGCCGGTGATAGTGTTGGCGGAAATATGGCGACAGTTGTAGCTATTCTGGCAAAGGACAGGAAAGGCCCGAACATCAAGCAGCAGCTTCTCTACTATCCCGTGACGAATCACAGTTTTGATACCAAATCTTATCATCAGTTTGCCACTGACTATTTTTTAGCAAAAGACGGAATGAAATGGTTTTGGGATAATTATTTACCAGAAGGTCAGGATTCTACAATTAAAACAATCTCGCCGCTACAAGCAACAAAAGAAGAGCTCCAGGGACTTCCCGCTGCGATGATTTTAAACGGAGAAGCAGATGTTTTAAGAGATGAAGGAGAAGAATATGCCCGGCATTTACGAGATGCAGGTGTGGAGGTAACACAACTGCGTTTCCAAGGAATGATTCATGATTTTGTGATGGTGAATTCAATGGATCAAAGTAATGCAGCCAGAGCTGCAATGGATGTATCTGTTGATTGGATTAACAAAAAGAATATGGAAGCTTAGGCTAAATATTTTCATACAATATGGAATTCCTCATGCAAACAGAAATATGAATCGGCAATATTTTTCTGAGTCTTCCTTTTTAAGTAAAGGAGTTGTGGTAGAAATTCATACCGGAGTTAGATAATCACTGTTTAAGTATTATCGAAATGAATTACGAGATGAACTGTGTAAAGAAGCTAAGGATAAAAAAGTCCTTGGCTTCTTTACGTGTACTGCCTGAATTTGTAGTTTTTTTAATGGTACAAGAGGTAAAAATACATGCGTAAAGCAATAAAACATGAAGGAAGGTCTGATTGTATTTCATAGAATTAAATAGTATACTTAACAATGTTCGGTTCTCTGATTTGGGACTGGAAGATGGCTGAGAAAAGCGGGGTAAAAGCTTATATATTCAACATTTTATCCCTAAAATGATTTTCTTGGAAAATCACTTTTACTTTGTATAATTGTGTAAATCAGCCTTTAAATGCAACGTGTATTTTTGAATGTAAAGAGGGTCAATGGAAATAGAGGAGGTTCGAATTTTGGAACAGGAAAGAGAACTATTTTTAAAGCTGCTGGATCAGATTCAGTTGGATCATTCTGAAAGAGAGCATCCCGTTTTAAAAGAGGGACGTATAAAAAAAGTAATGGTTCATCAAAAAAGCCGCTTGTGGGAGTTTCACCTTGAGCTACCTGAAATTATGCCGGTTATGTTGTACCAGTCGTTTATTCAGCATATGGAGCTTGCATTTCAGTCGATTGCAGATACATCTGTGACGATTTCCAGCGGCAACGGCGGAGCTTTTACAGAGCAGCAGCTTGTTGATTACTGGCAGCTGGCGTTATTGAATAATCAATGTGATTCCCCCTTAGTTCAACGAGTAGTAAAAAAACAGACACCTGTTATTCAAGATCAGAAAATCATTTTGCCTGTTGACAACGAAGCAGTCATTCCCTATCTAAAGCAGCAGTATCTGCCTATCATCGAGCAGCTATACAGCCAGTATGGCTTTAAAAAATTTCACATTGAACCGAAGATGGATCAGGAGCAAGCAGAGCGCGTCTTGAAGCTTTTCGAAGAACGTAAGCAAGAACAGGCTGAAGCTTTTCAGCAGCAGGCAGCTGAGTCTCTTGTAAAGCATGAACAACGGAAAAAAGAAAAGCAGGAAAGCGGTGCAGGAGCATTGGATGGACCAGTCAGATTGGGGCGTAACATCCCTGCTGACGAACCGATTATGCCGATGGGAAATATTCTCGAAGAAGAACGTAGAGTGACCATCGAAGGATACATTTTTGATAAAGAAATTAGAGAGCTGCGTTCTAAACGTAAAATTCTTATTCTAAAAATTACTGATTATACCTCGTCTTTTATTGTAAAGAAATTTTCAAACGGTGAAAAAGATGAACAGGTTTTCGAAGCAATTCAAAATAACAGCTGGATTCGTGTGAGAGGAAGTATTCAGGAAGATACTTTCATGCGGGATTTAGTGATGAATGCTCAGGATTTGATGGAAGTTGCCCATGAAGTGAGAAAAGATTATGCTCCTGAAGGAGAAAAACGGGTAGAACTTCATCTTCACAGCAACATGAGTACTATGGACGCGACAAATAAAATTGGCGATTTGGTGGCTCAGGCTGGAAAATGGGGACACAAAGCGATTGCAATAACAGATCATGGCGGTGCCCAGTCATTTCCTGATGCCCATGCGGCTGGTAAAAAAGCCGGCGTGAAAATTCTTTACGGCTTAGAGGCCAATGTAGTAGATGACGGTGTGCCAATCGCCTACAACGAAGCGCATATTGAGCTGCATGACGCAACTTATGTTGTTTTTGACGTGGAAACGACTGGACTTTCAGCGGTTTACGATACAATTATTGAGCTGGCGGCCGTAAAAATGCATAAAGGGAATATCATTGAAACCTTTGAGCAGTTTATTGACCCTGGACATCCTCTGTCTCAAACAACCATAAATTTAACGGGGATTACGGATGAAATGGTTCGCGGCTCCAAGTCTGAAAAAGAAGTACTGACAATGTTCAGAGAATTTTCAGAGGGAACGATTCTGGTTGCCCATAATGCATCATTCGATATGGGATTCTTGAATACCAGTTATGGAAAATACGACATACCGGAAGCTGAAAATCCAGTGATTGATACGCTGGAACTATCCAGATTTTTGCATCCGACATTTAAAAGTCACCGGTTGAACACCTTGTCTAAAAAATTCGGCGTCAATCTTGAACAGCATCACCGGGCGATTTATGACTCTGAGTCGACAGGTCACCTATGTTGGATTTTCTTAAAGGACGCTAAAGAAAATCATGATATGTTTTATCACGATGATTTAAATAGACATATTGGCGAAGGGGATTCATATAAGCGTGCCCGGCCGTTCCATGCAACGATTCTGGCAACGACTCAAGCTGGACTAAAGAATCTATTCAAGCTAATTTCAATGTCTAATGTCAACTATTTTTTCCGGATACCTAGAATTCCCCGTTCTCAGTTGAATAAGCTGCGGGAAGGTCTGATTATCGGTTCGGCCTGTTCAAATGGTGAAATTTTTGAAGCGATGATGCAAAAAGGGGTAGAAGAGGCAAAAAACAAAGCAAAATTTTATGATTATATTGAGGTCATGCCCAAAGCAGTTTATGCGCCGCTACTAGAGCAGGAGCTGGTAAAAAATGAAAAAGATTTGGAGGAAATCATCGGCAATCTGGTTAAAATCGGTAATGAGCTTGATAAGCCGGTAGTCGCAACGGGCAATGTTCACTATCTAAATGAAGAAGACAGCGTTTATCGGAAAATCCTTATTGGATCAATGGGAGGAGCGAATCCGCTCAATCGTCATAGCTTACCGGCTGTTCACTTCAGAACTACCGATGAAATGCTGACAGCCTTCCAGTTTTTAGGTGCAGATGTTGCTCAGAAGATTGTAGTAGAAAATACCAATGCAATCGCTGATATGTGTGAAGAAATCACACCGGTTAAGGACGATTTATACACGCCGAAAATTCCGGGATCTGAGGATGAAATCCGAAATCTCAGCTATAATCGTGCCAAAGAGCTTTACGGTGACCCATTGCCGGATATTGTTGAGAAACGCTTGAAGAAGGAACTGGATAGTATCATTGGTAACGGCTTCTCCGTTATCTATCTGATTTCTCAAAAGCTGGTGCATAAGAGTATGGAAGATGGTTATCTGGTTGGTTCACGGGGATCCGTTGGCTCTAGCTTTGTAGCAACGATGACTGGAATTACCGAGGTAAATCCGTTGGCGCCTCACTATCACTGTCCAAACTGCCAATATTCTGAGTTCTTTGAAGACGGTTCTTACGGTTCAGGATTTGATATGCCTGAGAAAAAGTGTCCTGAGTGCGGCGCTCGTTTATTTAAAGATGGTCATGATATTCCATTTGAAACCTTTTTAGGTTTCCACGGAGATAAAGTTCCCGATATCGATTTGAACTTTTCTGGTGATTATCAGGCGGAAGCCCATGGCTATACTAAGGTTCTCTTCGGTGAAGAATATGTGTATCGTGCAGGAACGATTGGTACGGTTGCCGATAAAACCGCGTATGGTTATGTAAAAGGATATGAACGGGACCATAATCTCCATTTTCGCAGTGCGGAGATTGATCGTCTGGCGAAAGGTTCGACAGGTGTGAAGCGGACAACTGGTCAGCATCCAGGGGGGATTATTGTTATCCCCGACTATATGGATGTGTATGATTTTACGCCTATTCAATATCCGGCAGATGATCAGGATGCTGAATGGAAAACAACGCACTTTGATTTCCACTCCATTCACGATAACGTATTGAAGCTGGATATACTGGGGCACGATGATCCTACTGTTATTAGAATGCTTCAGGATTTATCTGGTATTGATCCTAAAACAATTCCTACAGATGATCCGGAGGTTATGCGGATTTTTGAAGGAACAGAAGTATTAGGCGTGACACCGGAACAGATTTTTTCTAAAACGGGAACATTGGGCATCCCAGAATTTGGTACTCGTTTTGTACGTGGTATGTTGGAAGAAACCCATCCTTCAACATTTGCAGAGCTGCTGCAGATTTCCGGCCTTTCTCATGGAACAGATGTATGGCTGGGAAATGCTGAGGAGCTGATTCGAAGAGGAGAAGCAAATCTGGCAGAAGTGATTGGCTGTCGGGATGATATCATGGTTTATCTAATCCATGCCGGACTTGATGATGGTATGGCCTTCAAGATTATGGAAACGGTGCGTAAAGGATTGTGGAACAAGATTCCGGATGATCTTCGAGACACATATTTAAAGGCAATGAAAGAAAATAAAGTACCAGAGTGGTATATTGATTCCTGTTCGAAAATCAAGTACATGTTTCCTAAGGCCCATGCGGCCGCTTATGTACTTATGGCACTGAGGGTTGCTTACTTTAAAGTGTATTTCCCAATACTGTACTATTGTGCATACTTTTCAGTTCGGGCAGATGACTTTGATCTTGTGGCAATGTCTCAAGGAAAAGAAGGGGTGAAAGCTCGTATGAAAGAGATTCAGGATAAGGGCTTGGAAGCATCTACCAAGGAAAAAAACCTGCTGACTGTTCTCGAGCTTGCGAATGAGATGATTGAACGAGGCTACAAGTTTAGCATGATTGATTTGTATAAATCTGATGCGGAAAATTTTGTGATTGACGGCGATACATTGATTGCGCCTTTCCGTGCAGTGCCGAGTTTGGGACTAAACGTGGCCCGGGCAATTGTTGAGGCAAGGAAGGATCAGGAGTTCCTGTCAAAAGAAGATTTGGCCAACCGAGGCAAGGTATCCAAAACGCTGATAGAATATATGACTGAAAACGGCGTTTTAAAAGACCTGCCGGACGAAAATCAGCTGTCATTGTTTGATATGCTGTAGAATTGATGAGCTTGAAAAACAGTGTTGAAAATGACGTAGGCTGAGTGCCAGGCAAAGGCAAACATTGATTGAATAAGTGATTGAAGAAGCTAGAAGATTTAGGGGGTTGGAACATTAGTGGATGCTTCCAGCTCCCTAAAGCCGTTTCAAAGGCTCTATGCTTGGTGGCTTGAAGTGAAGCAAAGCTTTGGATAGCTTCGATTTCATCAAACTCTAAATGTTAAACTACAAGGTAGGCGACTAATTAAAATGCTTATTAGCTAAAATTCTTCTTTTCTTTTCATTTAAAGACAAGTACAATAGAGGAGTATTAAATTTTAGGAGGAAAGAAATGAAAAAGACGTTAAGAGTTCTATTTGGGGTGTTTTTATTAGTTGTTTTAGTTGGTTGTGGTGCTAAAACTGAAACGGATACGTTCAGTCAGTCGCCAATGACCGGTACAAAAGTATCAATCATCGTTGAACATGAGGGCGATAAAGTTACGAAAGTATCTGGAAAAGCCGTTATGGACAATGAAGTACTGCAAATTACTGATGAAGATATGGCAAAAGAAGTAGCTAAATCTTTTGAAGAATCTAGCGGTTTAGGCGATGCTGAAATGAAATACACTGAAAAAGAAACAATCATCACTTTTGATGCCCCTGATGAGAGTGTTGGCGTAGGAGCCAGCTTCAAAGAAGGCGAAGAAGCGTTGACTGAAATAGGATTCGAAAAAGAATAATTACAGATACATTAAAAGTAACAGGCGAGGTATTCGAAAGAATATCTTGCCTGTTACTTTTTTACTAGTAAAAGAGCTATAAGCTTTTTACGGATGTAAACTGTTGTCTTCAACAATCAGCGTGGGTCTAATTAGATGATGCATTTCTAATTAAGTTGAACCAGATTTTCACTGGTACCCGTCTGGTGCATATCGTAAAGACTACCTAATGAGCTTTCCATAAGGATTTGCGAAGCTTCCAGAGTGTAGAAAGCAATATGGGGCGTGACAAGCACATTATCCAATGTTAACAGCTGTTCAATATAAGGATGTCTTTCGATTTGTTCTTCCTTTGTTTTATTAATATACAACTGCTCATTTTCCAGAGTGTCCAGCCCGGCGCCGGCAATTTCTTTTTCTGTTAGCGCAGTCAGAAGTGCATGGGTGTCGACTAACGGACCTCTAGCTGTATTGATTAAGAGAGCAGTCGGTTTCATCAGCGAAAGAATGTCTTTATTAATCAAATGATGGTTTTCAGCTACATATGGGGCGTGAAGGCTAAGAATATCTGCCTGGCTAGCAACTGCTTCCAATGAATCCTCATAAGTAAGTAAATCCTCTAAACCATTTTTGGGATACTTATCAAAAGCCACAACATTAGCACCTAGCGCTTTGAATAGCTGAGCAGTGGTTAAGCCAATATGACCAGTGCCGATGATTCCCACTGTTAAATCATGAATTTCCCGACCGATTAAGCCATCTAACACAAAGTTTTGGTTTTGTTCCCGCTGCAGCAGACGAGGAATGCGGCGAAGCAGCATCATCGACAATGTCAATGCGTGTTCGGCAATCGCACGAGGGCTATATACTGGAACATTTACTGCTTTAATGTTATATTTTTCTAGATATTTCTTGGAAAGTCCATCAATACCGGCGGAACGTGTGGAGAGCAGCTGGATGCCGTATTCCGCCATTTTTTGATACATCGCTTCTTCATGCACAGCACTCATTTGCTGGAATGAAATAGCGTCTGCTCCGTTAGCTAATTCGACCGTTTCAGAATTGAGCTCACTACTGCTTGTTTCGATGGAAATCTTATGCTCAGCCGCCCATTTTTCAGCAACTGGTTTTTCTTTGGCACCAATACCGAAGATGAAAATTTTCATGATAATCTTCCTTTCTAATTTTCATTTTACGGAATTTTTAAGTTAATTCCCAGTATATTGTTTTAAGTTATCTCTAAAACAGATGAGAATAATCTTTTAAAACCTTTAATTTTTTCAATAAGTAGCATATAATAATAAAGGATTGCTCACACAAAAAATACCATAAAAGATATTTTTCGTGATATAATGGGGCTTACGGGTTATTTACAGGAGGGAAAAGCATGGCACATGACAAGACACGATATAAAGCCGTGATAGCAAATCATACGTATACAATTATTGGACAGGAAACGAAAAAGCATATGGATTTAGTAACGAGAATCGTTAATGAGCAATTGGCTGAAATTAAACATATATCTCCTCAGACCAATAATGAGCAAGCTTCTGTTTTGTTGGCTGTTAATGCGGTTTCCGATCAGCTGAAGAAACAGGAAGAAGTACTGAAGCTGAAGCAGGAAGTAGAAGAGCTGAAACGCAGAACAATTCGGGTAGCAGAGCTTGAAAATAGGATTAAGCGAATCGAAGCCATTGAAGCGGAAGCGAAGGGTGTGCTGAAGAAGAACGGTAAAGAAGATGTTGAAATCCATAACCATATGGAGGCACAGCAGATTTTGAACGAAAACCGGAAGCAGCAGATTCAAAACAAAGGTACTCAGGATACCCAGGAAAACTAAGCTTGAGAGGGTGACAGGATGTTAACATTACTGATACTTTTTATTTTAGCAATCGGTTTTTATACCGGTGCTAAAAGAGGATTTGTTTTACAGATTTTATATAGTGTGGGCTATTTTATTGCTTATCTTGTAGCAAAGAGCAATTATAAATCATTGGCTTCACACCTTGAACTATATATCCCTTATCCTTCAGCGACAGAAGAAACAAAACTGGTATTCTTTAAGCAGGAAATCGTTCTTGATTTGGATCAGGCATTTTATGCCGCAACAGCCTTTCTGATGATTTTATTTATTGGCTGGCTGATTGTTCGATTTATCGCAATTTTTGCGCATGGCTTAACTTTTTTACCGGTTTTGAAGCAGGCTGACTGGGTTGCAGGCGGGATTTTAAGTATGGTAGTGTTATATATAGGTCTATTTTTGATTTTGAGCACGCTGTCAATGATTCCTGTTGATTTTATTCAAAATCAGTTTGAAAGCAGCGGACTTGTTCGATTTATGCTGAAAGACACGCCAATTTTTTCTAAACAGGTTTATAATCTTTGGGTAGAACAAATGATTAACTAATGTTAGGTTAGAGGTTTGTAAGAGAAGTTGAGACAATGTCCGATGCAGGCTTTTTGTTTCAGCTTTTTTTGTATCTTTTTTATGGTTAAGACTAGAAAATAGAAGGTGAAAAAATGAATGAGAAGATTTTAGCGACGCTAAATTTTGATAAAGTAAAGCAGTTACTGATGGAATATACTGTAACGGCACAGGGGAGTGAGGAAGTCAGCAGTCTTTTGCCTAGTGTTGACAGCGATATTATTCAGTCCTGGCTGGCGGAAACAGAAGACGGTTTTAAGCTGCAGCGTCTGCGCGGCGGTATTCCTGTGCCGAAGCTGGAAAATATCCGTCCACATATGAAACGTATCCAAATCGGGGCAAATTTAAACGGACTGGAGCTGGCTCAGATTAGCAGGGTTCTTTCCACTACAGGAGAAGTTATCCGCTTTTTTGATGATTTAAAAGATAGCGAAATTGATCTGCTGCGGTTGTATGACTGGTTAGACCAGCTAGTAACGATTCCAGAGCTAAGCAGAAGACTAAAAACAGCCATAGCAGAAGATGGTCATGTTAATGATGAAGCATCTGCTGAGTTAAAAACGATTCGAAATAATATCAGAAGAAGTGAACAGACAATTCGAGAGCAGCTAGACGGAATTGTTCGAGGAAAAAATGCCAAATATTTAAGTGATGCAATTGTTACTATGAGAAATGAACGCTATGTAATTCCTGTTAAGCATGAATATCGGGGCGTATTTGGCGGAGTAGTTCATGATCAAAGCTCCTCTGGACAGACACTGTTTATTGAACCAAAACAAATTGTTGAGTTGAACAATCGCCTTCGTCAGCATCAAATTGCCGAACGGAACGAAATAGAACGGATTCTTTCAGAACTCTCAGCGGAGCTGGTTCCTTATCAACAGGAAATCATTCACAATGCGTATGTCATTGGTAAGTTTGATTTTATCAACAGCAAAGCACGGCTTGGCAAAGAGCTGAAGGCGGTAGTTCCAACCGTTAGTCTGGAGAAACACGTATACCTAAAACAAGCACGGCATCCTCTATTGGATCAGGAGACTGCTGTAGCCAATGATATTATTTTAGGAGATGACTATCAGGCGATTGTTATCACTGGTCCAAATACTGGTGGTAAAACAATCACCTTAAAAACGTTAGGACTGCTTCAGCTGATGGGACAATCAGGGCTGCCAATCCCAGCAGGAGAGGAAAGCGTTATCGGCATTTTCCATGAAGTATTTGCAGATATTGGCGATGAACAATCGATTGAACAAAGCTTAAGTACCTTTTCTTCACATATGACAAATATTGTCGATGTCTTGGGCAAGGTGAACGAGCATAGTCTGGTTCTGTTTGATGAGCTAGGCGCTGGTACTGATCCTCAGGAAGGAGCGGCGCTGGCTATTTCAATTTTGGATGCGCTAGGCAGCAAAAGTGCTTATGTCGTAGCAACGACTCATTACCCGGAACTGAAGGTGTATGGATATAACCGGGCGAAAACAATTAACGCCAGTATGGAGTTTGATGTAGATACTCTTAGCCCAACATATCGTCTGCTGATTGGTGTTCCTGGGCGAAGCAACGCGTTTGAAATTTCCCGTCGTCTAGGTCTTGAGGAAGGGATTATTAATGAAGCGAAGCAAATTATGGATGGAGAAAGTCAGGATTTGAATGAAATGATTGCTGATCTTGAAAACCGTAGAAAGATGGCAGAAACAGAATATCTTGAAGTTCGCCATTATGTAGACGAAGCACAGGTTCTGCACAAAGAGCTGAAGGATGCTTATAACTATTTTCTTGATGAGCGTGACAAAGAAATGGAAAAGGCCCGCAAAAAAGCGAATGAGCTTGTCACAGAAGCACAGGAAAGTGCAGAAGGCATTATCTCGGATATTCGTAAAATGCAGCTGAGCAGCGGGAAACAAGGCGGTGTGAAGGAGCATCAGTTGATTGATGCGAAAACACAGCTATCTAACCTTCATCAGGATGAAACTCATTTGCAAAAAAATAAGGTTCTGAAAAAAGCGAAAGAGAGCAAAAAGCTGAAAGCCGGTGACGAAGTAATGGTTACTACCTACGGACAACGGGGAACACTACTGAAAAAAGCCGGTGAGAATAGCTGGCAGGTTCAGCTGGGGATTTTGAAAATGACGGTTGACGAGGATGATATGACTTTGGCCGGCAAAGAAAAAGAACCAACACAGCGTATTACAGCTATTCGTTCAGCTGAATCCAGCCATGTCTCAAATCAGCTTGACCTTCGAGGAAAACGGTACGAGGAGGCACTGGCTGAAGTAGACCAGTATTTGGACGCTGCAATTCTAGCAGGCTATCCCCAAGTGACCATTGTCCATGGAAAAGGAACGGGTGCTCTAAGAACGGGGATTACTGAGTATCTAAAAAATCACCGCAGCGTGAGCAGCTATGAATTTGCACCAGGTAATCAAGGTGGGAACGGCGCAACAGTGGTTAAATTTAAATAAGCCAGTTATGCGTTAGTGATAGTTAATTGAAGAATAAATAGGCATTATTTTACAGGTGTCAATTACTCTCTTACTATTGGTAAGCAAAAAAATAGAGTATCTATACCTGAAGTGCTATAATAACCTTGTACTTGAATATAGGAGGAATGAAAGATGGAAGCAGTTACTGATAAAACATTTGCAGCAGAAACAGACGAAGGCTTAGTGCTGATTGACTTTTGGGCAGCATGGTGCGGTCCTTGTCGCATGCAGGCACCTATTCTAGATCAGTTATCAGGCGAATATGAAGAGGATGAACTAAAAATTGTAAAAATGGATGTGGATGAAAATCCCGCAACTCCAGGTTCATTCGGAATTATGAGTATTCCGACATTACTTCTGAAAAAAGACGGCGAAGTAGTGGAACGTCTGGTTGGCGTTCATTCTAAAGAGCAATTGAATGATATTGTCAGCAAACATATATAAGCAACGCAAACATGGAAGCTATCCGCTGCGGATAGCTTCCATGTTTTTTTCTTCAGCAATAATAACGCAATCAGAGCCATTGCCTCCAAGCTGCTTTAAGACGCTTTGCGCAATCCGGGATATCTGTTAATTCTATTTTACTAAAGCCTAAAAATAAAGTGTTTGGAGGGCAATCGGTTTTTTCCTGCCAGAAATTCATCGTAGAGTAGACTTTTACCTGTTGCTCTGCAGCAGCTTTTATCAGTTCTTCTTGAGAAACTGCTGCAGAAAAAGTAATTAGAAAATATTGGCCGCTGCCGTTTTTCGAAATCTTTATTTTATGAGCAACGTCCTGAAAGGCATGGGTAAAAAGCTCTAGTCTCTTTTTGAAAATCTGATTCAATCTACGCACATGCTGATCATACTTTCCGTCTTTGATTAATTGAGCAACAATGTATTGATTCAGCAGGGGGACAGAACAATTGTAGTCTGAGAATTTGTTTTGATAACTGTTCATTAAGGATAAGGGCAAAATCACATAACTCATTCTTAGAGAAGGAGAGAGGACTTTCGAGAATGTTCCCAAATAGATGACTTGGTCATTTCTAGCAATTGACTGGAGTGCAGGAATTGGTTTGGCATAATAACGTAATTCACTGTCATAATCATCTTCAATAATATAGCTGTGGTTATGAGATGCCCAATTCAGCAGCTCATAGCGTCGGCCAACCGGTAAGGTCACGCCAGTTGGAAACTGATGAGAAGGTGTTGTATATAAGAGACTGCCAGTTGGAACTGTGGGGAGTCGATCTACACAAATGCCATGATCATCGACTGGAACAGTCTGAACAGTGCGGCTATTATTTTTAAATACAGATACAGCTTTATTATAACATGGTTCTTCCATCAGAATCTGTGTTTGATTTGGCAGCAGCTTACATAGATAGTCCAAGGATTGTTGTGTACCGCTTGTTAGAATAATCTGATCGGCAGAACAGCGAACCCCTCTCATTCTTTCAAGATAATGAAGAAGAGTTTCACGAAGAAACAATTCTCCTTGTTTATCAAGTAATGAAGATATTTTTTCCTCTTTATACAATAGCTCCAAAGAGCTCTCTGTATATTTCTGCCAAAGCTTTTTCGGAAAGAGATTACTGGTATGGCTGCTATTGGTTAAGTCGTAGAGAATATTTTCATTTTTCTCAAGGGACTGTTTTTCAAATGCCGGTTGAACGAGTCCTGCAACGTTAGTCAGCCTAGGGACTGGTGCAACAATAAAGCCAATGCCTCGTTTTGAATAGATATATCCTTCAGCAGCTAATTGACTATAGGCTGTATCTACAGTATGCCGGCTGATAGTTAGTGTCTGTGCTAAAATACGGCTGCCGCTTAATAACTCTCCTTCTTTTCGGATACCACTTAAAATTTCATCCCTCAATTGTTCATGAAGCTGCTGATATAAGGGCGCTTTTTTTGTTCGATCTATTACTAACATAAATCCTCCTTTTCTTAAAACTAAACCATTCCTAACCAGTCAATCTTGTTTCAAGAGAAACATTAAGAACAGTATTTTTTATAGAATTTTCATATGAAATTAATAATCTTACTGAAAATTGTGTTGATTAATAAGGGCTGTTTCTAGGTGGACTGGTAAAAATGTATACCAGTGGCACTTTTTATAGGGCCATCAATAGTATACCATAGAGAAAATTTAATAAACTTGGCTGTCAGTAAAAATATAGATTATAGTCGAGCAAACGGGGGATAATGATGAAAGAAAAAATCAGAGAAAATCAAACAAAGGACATTTTATTGGAGCTTTTAGCTGTTAGTCTATTAGCGACTGGAGGAATTTTTGTTAAATTTAGCCAGCTCGGACCGATTAATACAGGTGCTTATCGCGTGCTCTTTTCATTACCGCTGCTTTTTCCGTTGGCTTATCCGCAGCTCAAAAAACTGACACTAAAGGATAGTGGCCTGCTTTTGGCAGCAGGTGTGTTTTTAGCTGGCGATATCGCTTTATGGAATGTCTCTTTTTCCTATACAACTGTTGCAAATGCTAATTTATTAACCAACTTAACGCCCTTTACAGTTATTCCGTTGTCTTATCTTTTTTTCAAAGAACGGATGCCTCGTTTTTTCATTGTTGGAGCTATTATTACTATAGTGGGGGTTGTTGCTTTATTAGGTGGAAAAATAAATCCGTCCTTTGAGAATTATTTTGGTGATGGGTTGGCCTTGGCTGCGTCTTTTTTCTATGCGGGATTTCTATTGATTTGCTATCATCTTAGAGACCGTTTCTCCAGCAGTGTTATTATGTTTATCAGCGGCTTTGGTTCTGTGGCAAGTTTGTTTTTTATAGGGGGAGCTACAGAAGGGATTCAGCATCCGGAAATATGGGCTGATTTTTGGCCGCTTATTGGCTTAGCTGTCCTTTTACAAGTCTTTGGCCATAATTTGCTGGCCTATTGTCAGGGGAAGGTTAATGTTAATCTGTCTTCGATTATATGCCTGGCTCAGCCTGCAATTGCTTCAATCTATTCGCTTTTTATCTTTTCTGAAAAATTGTCCTTTAGTGAGCTAGTAGGGATTGTTATTATCATTATCGGAGTCTATTTAGTTAAAGCACAATATACAGCAAAGAAAGAGATAGTAAATAATAAGGAGCAGCAGCTTCTGAAAAATGATTAGAACGCCAGTTCCTGTTTTATCGCACATTCCTGCTCTTCATGTTATAATGTTACAGGAAATAAAGAGAGGGAGAAAGCAATGAATGAACGGATAAAAAATAAGCTAGCATTACTTCCTGATCAGCCCGGCTGTTATCTGATGAAGGATAAAAACGGGACAATTATTTATGTAGGGAAAGCAAAAATTCTCAAAAATCGGGTTCGTTCCTACTTTACAGGGAGCCATGATACGAAAACAGAACGTCTTGTGAGTGAAATTGAAGACTTTGAATATATTGTAACAGAATCAAATATTGAAGCATTGCTGCTGGAAATTAATCTTATTCACAAAAATGATCCCAAATATAATATCATGTTGAAGGATGACAAGAGCTATCCTTTTATAAAGATTACTAGTGAGCCGTATCCAAGATTGTTGATTACCAGAAAGGTATTGAAAGATAAAGCTCTTTATTTTGGACCTTATCCGGATGTTCGGGCCGCAAATGATACCAAGCGTCTGTTGGACCGTTTGTTTCCGCTAAGAAAATGCAAGGTCTTGCCCAAAGAAGTTTGTCTCTATTATCATATGGGGCAATGTTTAGCCCCATGTGTCTTCGATGTTCCTAAAAAGAAGTATAGCGAAATGGTTAGTGAAATTCGTCGTTTTTTAAATGGCGGCTATCCGGAAATACAGAAACAGTTGGAAGAGAAAATGGTACTTGCAGCTGGCGAGATGGAGTTTGAAAAAGCAGCGGAATATCGGGATCAAATTAAATCAATTGAAACAGTCATGACCAGACAAAAAATGACGAATGCTGATTTAGTTGATAGAGATGTCTTCGGCTATGCAGTAGATAAAGGCTGGATGTGTGTACAGGTCTTCTTTGTTCGTCAAGGGAAATTAATCGAACGTGACGTAAGTATTTTTCCGTTTTATGATGAACCAACAGAGGATTTTTTAACATTTATCGGGCAGTTTTATCAAGAAAATGAACATTTCATTCCTAAAGAAGTGCTAATCCCCGATGATATCGATAAAGAAAGTGTGGAAGCTTTGCTATCCACCAGAGTTATGCAGCCTCAGCGAGGTGAAAAGAAAAAGCTGGTCAAACTGGCAGGGAAAAATGCAACAGTCGCCTTACAAGAAAAATTCGATTTGATTGTCCGCAAGCAGGAACGGACGATTGGTGCTGTGGAACGTTTAGGAAACGCAATGAATATTCCCACTCCTATTAGAATTGAAGCTTTTGATAATTCCAATATTATGGGAACCGATCCTGTATCGGCAATGGTGGTCTTTATAGATGGGAAACCAGCTAAAAAAGAATATCGAAAATATAAAATAAAAACGGTTAAGGGACCGGATGATTATGCATCTATGCGAGAGGTCATTTACCGACGTTATTCACGGGTTTTAAAGGATGGCTTGCCGTTTCCTGATTTAATTGTGATCGATGGCGGGAAAGGTCAAGTAGATGTTGCAAAGGACGTATTGGCAAACCAGTTGGGGCTGGATATCCCTATTGCAGGGCTAGCCAAAAATGATAAGCATAAAACCAGTGAACTGCTATTTGGTGCTGATTTATCAGTGATACCTCTGGAACGTAATTCTCAGGAATTTTTTCTGCTTCAAAGAATTCAGGATGAGGTCCATCGTTTTGCGATTACCTTCCATAGACAGCTGCGCAGCAAAAACAGTTTTGCTTCCAAGCTGGATGATATTGAAGGATTAGGACCTAAGCGGAAGAAAGAACTGCTGCGGCAATTTAAATCATTGAAAAATATTACTGCGGCTTCAGTAGAGGAGCTTAGGGAGTCAGGGCTACCTAAGAATGTGGCGCAGAACGTGTATAATCATTTGCACGAATCTCTTGAAGAAAATGAACAGCAAGAGACAGAGATGCCCGAATAAAAGAGAATTTTTAATAAATCAGCTGAATGAAGAGGTTGTGACAGAAGTGTTCAGCTTCAAGCAATAAGGCGGAAATTCCGAAAATTGTTTTACAAATTTTTGCGAATTTCCGCCTTATTGTCGAAGAAGTTACTTCTGAAACACCGTTTATCCAGGTTTAAGGGACTGAGGCATACTAATGTCACAGCCCCTTCATTCTTTTTTCTCCTTGAAAGTTGATTTTTAAGCTTAAGATAAGGCTATGCAATAAAAATATCAAAAAATCTGTAAAGGGGGCTTTACTTTTTTTGTATAGTGAGCTATACTTTTTTTGTAAAGCTGACTATACTTTCTAGAGAGGAGAAGTCATGTGCAGAATAAAATACAACAGCTTCGAAAAAAGCAGAAAATTACTCAAAGTGAACTTGCCGACGCTGTAAGTGTTACTAGGCAAACTATTATTTCCTTGGAAAATGGCAAGTACAACGCATCGTTAGTCTTAGCACACAAAATTGCACAGTTTTTTAATCAGCCAATCGAAGATATTTTTATATTTGATTTAGAGGAGGAGAATATATGAAATTTTGGCCGAAAGCTCAAGCGCATAATTCGAAAGATTATCGAGCAATTCTTCAACGGCGGAGACTGTTGTTTATTGGAATGATTGCTGCGAGTTTACTAATAGGCAGCTTATCCTTTTTATTATTTAATGATGAGCATACTTCGAGCTACCTTAACGGAATGAGCGTGGGATTAGGAGCTGTTGGGATTTTGATGTTCATTCAAAATAATCGAATGCTGAAAAATGAAAAGAAGATGGAGAAAAACCGGCGGGAAGAATTTGATGAGCGAAATGTTGAGATTAATACAAGAGCAATGGTTCTGACAGCTAGAATTTTTATTTTCATTTTAGCAGTAACGGCAATAATCTGCGGATTTATCAACCCGGGTTATAGCGTTGCTCTTTCTGTCCTGATCTGTCTATTTTTAGTTCTCTATGTAATTGCCTCTTATTATTACCAGAAAAAAATGTAAATAGTAATTGACAAATGAAAATCATTCAGCTAATATATCGTTAAGCGATATATCGCTCGATGATATATCTAAAGATGATATAGTGAGGGAATCTTAATGGACGAGACACTGACAGACTCTAGTTATCTGATTTTGCTTACTTTGCTGCAGCCTCAGCATGGATATGCCATTATGAAACAGATTAGCGAGTTGACCGACGGTAAGGTTTCCATCGGTCCGGCAAGTATGTATACCATTTTGAAGAAGCTGCAAAAGAGCGGTTATATTACTCTGGAAGAAAATTCGGAACGTAAGAAGATTTATTTAATTACTGAGGAGGGACTTGATGTTTTGGAAAAAGACATCAGCCGCAGAAAACTTCTTTATCAGGCCGGAGAATTTTTAGTTGCTGAAAGAAGGAGAAAGTACGATGATCATTAAGGGAAAAAAATATGTGCTTTCAAAAGGTGTTGCTCTTTATCCGGAAAAGGAGATGGAGGTGCTGAGGGAACAAGCACAGCTAGGCTGGCAGTTCATAAAGCTAAATAACTTTGGTTTTCTGGAATTTCAAAAAAATGCACCTGAGATTAAAAAATTTTCTGTAGATTTTTTTTCAGGAGAACGAGATGAGCTGGACGACTATCTAACGATTTATCAGGAAGCTGGCTGGGAATGTATTTCCAATCATAAGAAAAAATATTTTTATTTTAAAGCAGATCCTTGTGTTTCCTCGATTTATTCTGACGAAGAAAGCTATTGGCTGCGGATGCGTAAAGAATGGCTTTGGATGTTTTGGCGTAATCTGTTGTTTGTTCCGTTTGGATTGCTGCTCTATTGGCTGGCCTTTCTTACAAGAGAACCCCACACATCAGTAACAGCTCTCTACCTTATATCACGCTTTATCTTGTTTTTATTAGGAACTGTTTTTACGGTCATGCCGCTTTCAATTGCAATTAACGTAGTATATTCTCTTGTGTTTTACAGAGATCGGCGGAAGTTCTTCTCTCGGCCAGAACAGTTCGCCAAAAGGCAAAAGGTGTTCAGAGACATTATTATTCTAACCATTATCGGTGGAATAATAGGAATTTTTTTAAGTATTTTACTTCAAGGAATTATTTAGAAAGGAGTGATTTTAATGGCTGATAAAAGATTTGAACTTTTACAAAGAGAAAGTCTTGGTATGTTGAAGGAACAAACATGCATTATTGTGGATAAGGAAACAGGAGTCAACTACCTGTTTGTTGGATCTGGCTACGCAGGAGGATTAACAGTGCTGCTGGACCAGGACGGAAAACCGGTGATTACAAAATAACTGACTACAGAAAAAATTGGAGGGTATGAAATGTTAGAAGTGAAAAATTTGGTTAAAACATTTGGCGACTATACTGCGGTCGATAATATTTCTTTTGAAATACCAGATGGTAAAATTTTAGGGCTAATTGGACAGAACGGGGCAGGTAAAACAACAACCTTCCGATTGATTTTGGACTTCCTTACACAAGATAGTGGAACGGTTCTATGGAATGGTCATGAACTAAGCGGTAAGGATTATAATGATATTGGCTACTTGCCGGAAGAACGCGGATTGTATCCAAAAGTGTCAATTGAAGAGCAGCTGATTTATTTTGCTGAATTAAGAGGGAAAAATAAAAAAGAAATCAAGCCGAAAATTGACGAATGGATGGAAAAATTTAAAGTTAAAGGTAAGAAAACCGATAAAGTGAAATCACTTTCCAAAGGGAATCAGCAAAAGGTTCAGCTGATTGCCACTCTAATTCATGAACCAAAGCTAGTCATTTTGGATGAGCCCTTCAGTGGTCTTGACCCAGTAAATGCAGAGTTGCTAAAAGACGGCATCATTGAATTAAAGAAAAAAGGGTCATGTGTCATTTTTTCAAGCCACAACATGGATAACGTTGAGAAAATTTGTGATCACCTGTTGATGTTGAGGAGCGGAAAGATGGTGTTGAACGGGAAAGTTCATGAGATTCGTGAAAGCTTTGGACGTACAAAAGTCTTTTTAGAATCTGCGCTGACAGCAGAAGACGTTTCCTCTATAAATGGAGTTGCCTCAGCAGTGAAACGAGGAGATGGTGTTGTTGAAGCAACATTAAACGATCCAAAGGCCGGAGAAGAAATATTCACCAGAGCAACACAATTCGGCTATATTCCAATGTTCAATCAACAACCGCCAACCTTAGAAGAAATATTCAAGATGAAAGCAGGTGAACCAAATGAGTAAGTTTTGGATAATTGCATCAGATGTCTATAAAAAGAATGTAAAATCAGCGTCATTTGTTATTATGATTTTAGCGCCCTTCCTTTTGATGGGAATTATGTATGCTGCTGTTTCTCTTTCGGGAGGATTTTCCGAAGCTGAAACGATTGGGATTGTTTCCGATGATGCCGTATTGGCGGAGCAATTAACAAGTGCTGAAATCGAGGACTTTAAATTTAAAACAGTTGCTTCACAAAAAGAAGCAGAGAAACAGTTAAAAAATGAAAAAATTGAAGCATTTATGACCATTGATACATCTGGTGAAACAATCAAAGGGAGATTATATTCTGAGTCTTCCATGGGTTCAACTACAGATTTAATGCTTCAACAGATTTTGAATAACATTCAAGGCTCAGTAAATGCGGGTAAATTGAATTTGACACCGGAACAGGTTGCTAGTTTACAGCAGCCGGCGAGCTTTGCAAAAACAAAGGTTAGTTTCGATGAGAATGGCAAAATGAACGAGGGAGAAGACAATACAGCCTTCCAAACAGCGATTTCATTTGTAGTAACTATTATTCTCTGGATGATTATTATCACCTATGCTTCAATTATTGCACAGGAAATTGCTTCTGAAAAAGGAACAAGAATCATGGAAGTTATTCTTTCCAGCACCAAGGCTCAGACACATTTCTATGGGAAACTGACTGGTGTTATTCTAGTAGCTTTAACTCAAATTGCAATTTATGCAGCAGCAGTTGGGATTGGCTATAATCAATTCAAAGATCTAGATATTGTGAAGAGCTTCTTGTCAGGCATCTCAATGGAAAATATTTTAGGAAACTTTATTGGTTTTACTACTGTGTTCTTCCTGTTAGGCGTGTTTGTCTATTCTGTACTAGCTGCTTTGTGTGGCTCCCTAGTCTCTAAGCCAGAGGATACGCCGAAAGCGGTACAACCTATTATCTATCTTGCGATGATTGGCTATTTTATCGGTTTGACCTTAGGTACAACAGATCCGCAAAATATTATTATTCGGATTACATCCTATGTCCCATTGATTTCATCATTCATTATGCCAATCAGACTGGCAAGTGAAACAGTTTCGACATCAGGTGTAATGATTTCAATCGCTATTTTGTTAGCCTTCGGCATTCTACTGACGCTCTTCTCAGCGAAGCTGTATAAATCAAATGTACTGGTTTACAGTGAAGGCGGCGTTCTAAAATCATTGAAGCAATCACTTTCTATTCTGAAAAATGAACGTAAAAAAGCATAGTATTTTTTAAGTATATGAAGGAGAGTCGGGTCATTTATAGCCCACTCTCTATTTTTGCTGATGTGCAAATGAACGATGGGAAAGAAGCAAAGAAGGTATTAAGCAGTGGTGATTAACTGCTGGAATACTGTTAGATTGTGTCTCGAAGAGGGCAAAAAGAGCTAACTATCTGAGAGGAAGGGTTATATGGAGATACAACTTATCAATGAACATAAAAAGGATTTTTTAGATTTATTGCTTTTAGCGGATGAAGAAGAGCATAGGATTGATAAGTATTTGGAAAGAGGGCAGCTTTTCGCATTATATGATAATGGGTTAAAAAGTATTTGTGTGGTAACAGATGAGGGAGAAGGAATCTATGAGCTGCAAAATTTAGCTACCTATGAACAATTTCAGGGGAGAGGGTATGGCAAGCATTTGATTAGCTATATCGCCAATTATTACCAAGGTCAGGGTACAGCTATGCTTGCTGGCACTGGCGATGTACCTTGGATTCTTTCGTTTTATGAAAGCTGTGGCTTTAAAATTTTTTCTCGTCTTGAAAATTACTTCATAGAGCACTATAAGGAGCCTATGTTTGAAGACGGCATCCAATTAAAGGATAAGGTATATCTTAAAATGGAGCTAAGTGCACTGTAAGCATTCTTCAACTAAATAATAGCCAGAAGCCGTGATTGAAAGGGTCACGGCTTTTGGCTATTGATTGGTATATTCTCTCAAGTAAAAGCAATAATTCCTTAAGAGAACTACAGTATTTTTTATCAAAATGAGAGTGCCTTCGTATTTAAATGCCAGTGTGGCATGAGCTGGTTCTCTTTTTCAGAGTATAAGTATAGTTAGCTGATGATTCTTGGCGTAGTCTTCCGCTCGATCAGTTGAACATCTAGAGGCCGTTTATGCAGAGTGTCTTTATTCAGCTGGTTATAAATATGGATAAAAGAATTTTCAGCTTGATGATTGATTGAGTAGTCAACAGTTGTCATGTGCATCAGTTTGCTGAGGTCACTATTATCAAAACCAATGACTGCAACGTCTGCGGGAACCTCATATTCTAAGTTTTGTAATTCAGATATAAATTCAGCTGCAACGGAATCGGTATAAAAAGCCATCGCATCCGGCCGTTCTTTCATATGATGCCATTGGTAAGCCAGCTTGATTCCGCTGGTTTCCCGCATCATATCATAGAAAACCCAGTCTTTATTCAAAACCAATTCTTTTTCCTGATAGAAGCTGTCAATCGCTTTGATCCGGGCTTTAGTATTCAAATTCTTGGGATTCCCCATCACATGTCCGATTTTTCGGTAGCCTTGCCGATAAAGATAGTCCAATGAATCGAAATAGCCGGAATAGTGATCTACATAGGCTGAATAGATACGTTCAGAATCAATACGGTGCCAAGTAGCTATTGGCCCATACATCGTATACGGTTCGATGACATCCCAGTCGTTTGCTCTGGTCAAAATAAAAACGCCGTCCAGCTGTTTGTACTTCATTTGATTTAAGGCATCAATTTCCTTTTTTTTGTCTCCATCAGTAAAGTAGAGAGTGACATAATAATTATGCGTTTTGGCAATTGAGATAAAGTTACTTAAAAATAATCCTAGTAAATCAAAATAGCCGTGAGCTAGGAAACCAATTGTTTTCGTTTCTCCGCTTTGAAGATTCCTTGCAATCAGGTTAGGGGAGTAAGCCAGCTGTTCCATCGCTTTCAGCACCTTTTCACGGCTGTCCTTACTAACATAGCCGTTTCCTGAGATAACTCTTGATACAGTTGATTTTGATACATTTGCCTGTTTGGCTACATCGATGATAGTTGTCATAGGCAGATCGCCTCCAGATTTTCATGCTTCTCTCAGTATACTGGATAATTTTTTTGACTTCAATTCTACAGGAAAAAGAAATGAGAAAAGCAGTATTAAGGAAGTTTAGTTAAGCAGATCTCAAAGCATAAGCAGTCCAAAATCTTGAAGAGGTCTTAATTAGAAAATCAGCTGCTAAAAAAATTTAGGAAAACGCTTGACATGGGAATGTTCCCACAAATTAGAATGTAAATGTAAACGATATCAGATAACTATCTGAAAAAATACCAGGAGGGAACTATATGTCAAGAGGAGCACTGAAAATCGCAACAATTGGTGGAGGTTCAAGTTATACACCTGAATTGATCGAAGGGTATATCAAACGGAAAGATGAACTACCGATCAAAGAAATCTGGTTAGTAGATATTGAAGCAGGAAAAGAAAAACTGGAAATTGTGGGAGAAATGGCAAAACGGATGGTGAAGGCAGCCGGATTGGACTGGGAAGTTCATTTGACTTTGGATCGCCGTGAAGCATTAAAGGATGCTGATTTCGTTTCAACACAGTTTCGGGTAGGTTTATTAGAAGCACGTATTAAGGATGAACGTATTCCGTTGTCTCATGGTGTACTGGGACAAGAAACAAACGGCGCTGGTGGAATGTTTAAGGCTTTCCGGACAATTCCTGTGATTTTAGGCATTATTAATGACATGAAAGAGCTTTGTCCAGAAGCATGGCTAGTGAACTTTACTAATCCGGCAGGAATGGTAACTGAAGCCGCAATTAAACATGGCGGCTGGAAAAAGACCGTCGGTTTGTGTAATGTACCAATTGGACATAGAAAACAAGCAGCTGAAAAACTGGGTGTGCCAGAAGAAGATTTATTCTTTAAATTTGCAGGGATTAACCATTTCCATTGGCACCGGGTTTGGGATAAAGAAGGCAACGAGCGGACTCAGGAATTAATTGACTTAATTTACGGACCAAAAAATGAACAGGAAAGTCATTTGAAAAACATCTGGGATGCGCCGTTCCATTACGAGCAGCTAAAAGATTTAGGGATGCTGCCTTGCGGCTATCATCGCTATTACTATATTGAAGACGAAATGCTGAAGCATTCTGTTGAAGAGTTTGAAAAGGGAGAAACCAGAGCTCAGGTCGTTAAAGAAACAGAAACTCGTTTGTTTGAGCTTTATAAAGATCCTAAGCTAGACTACAAACCAAAAGAATTAGAACAACGCGGCGGTACGCACTACAGTGATGCAGCCTGTGAAATGATTGCATCTATCTACAATGATAAACGCACGGACATGGTTGTTTCTACTGAAAATAACGGAACAATTACTGATTTACCATATGATTGTGTTGTTGAAGTTTCTGGTCCGGTAACCTCTCATGGACATGAACCTTATAACTGGGGAGCATTCCCGCCGGCAGCCCGCGGCATTATTCAAAACATGAAAGGCATGGAAGAAACAGTAATACGTGCGGCAATTGATGGCGACTACGGTGCAGCACTACATGCGTTCACTGTAAATCCATTAGTACCAGGCGGAACAATGGCGAAAACATTACTTGATGAGCTTCTGATTGCTCACAAGGATCACCTGCCGAATTTTGCTGACTCTATAGCAAAAATCGAAAAAGAACAGCCTGAAACAGTTGCTTATGTGACTGAATTAATGAAGAGTAACTAGAAAGTTAACAACTTTCGTACCACTGTTTATTCGAATTTCGACATACTAAAAGTCTGGAATGTACTTTTATTCCAGACTTTTTTTGTAAAAAAAATTTGAAAAAAGAGGTTCTACGTCAAATTGTGTTGGTAGGACAAAAACTGAAAAAAATTGAAGGACTTGGAACGAAAAAAACAGAGATTCTCTGATTTTGTTCCAAGTTCTTTTTTGAAAAAGGGAGAATAAAGCGAATGATTTGGGCAGCTAAGCCTATAAATTTATTATGCTTTGCCTCGAGTAATCGCAGAGGCAGGCTCCACAAGGTATATTCGTAGCTGGACAGCTAGCTCTAATATAAGGTATGAATGTTACACATTCATCTATCATCGTACGCATACCATCCCACTAAATGTTCCTACACAAGTGGAACTGGTAATTCTCGATTTGCCTATAAAGCTGCGGAGATATTCGCTTGTTTCTCTTTTTCATGTGGTGAAAAAATAAGACCTTGAATAATATAAATGCGTGAACGGAAACGATAAAAATTACGATAACCATAGGCAACGCGCTTGCTGACTTTAATCTTGTTGGTTTCTCCACTGACACAAATGAAACTCATCGCTCCTTGACAGCATTTTGTTGCCTTGAATTCATCGATACATAGAATTTTCGGAAGAAACTGTCAATTAGAGCGATAGGAAGCAGAGAGTTCTTCCATTAAGCGAAGAATGGTCACATCTGAAACAAAATGTTTTTGAGCAATCTGTTTTCTAAAGACATTCTTCTTTAAATCAAGCATAATTTGTAGACAGAGCTGCTTAGACAGATGATGATGTTCTTCAATCAGCTCTGTATGAGCATGAAAGGTTTTTCCACGCTCACGACAAAGAAATCGGGAGCGCTTTAGTTCTAAGAAGGTCAAGCGCTCATTAAACACAGGAAGTTGAGCGTTGGTTAGGTGATGACCATTCTTAATTATTTGCCCTTGATTTTTTTACCCCACATTTCTCACAATGTGTTGGTCGATAGGTAAGGGTTGCTTTGATTACCTGAGCCTGAACACTTTTCATTAATCTATATTCAAGCCAATCCTCTCCAAAGGAGAGGTGTTTATCTGTTAGTCCAAGCAATTTTCTGGTATTCTTATCCATAGGGAACAAGCTTTCTGATGATTTGTGGTTTTAGACGATTTCATTTTATCAGTTTATTGTTCCTTTTTTGTGTTTGAACACTTAAAAAAGTGTTGGCAGATTTTCCACCAACACAAAATATTATAGAACCAAAAAAGAGAGTAGGATTTAAAAAATCCCACTCTCTTAACGTTTTTATTATTCTATTTGAACAGTTTGATTGAGCGTTCCAACGACTGCCATTCGGGATGACCGTCAATCTCAAACTGATAGGATTGAAGTCTGAAAATAGAGACGAAGCCTAGGAACAAAGCGATAACGAATGCTGCAAAGAACAGCATAGACTGGATGACCAGACAAGAAATTACGAATACAAAGAACAATAGCAGAAATTTAACGAATAATGGCTGTAAGTTATTAGAATTTTTAATTACGATTTCTTTTGTATGAGGAGCTACTTCAATTTTTTTAAAGGCCGGAAACGGTCCCTCTTTAAAGCTGATTTCATCTCCTGGTTGAACATCCAGATTCAATGAGATACAGTTGAATAGTTTCCCTCTTTTTTCATCATTTACATAAACATTTAATGGTTTTAAGCAACCCCAGTGGGTTTCTTTTTTGATTTTAATTTTCATTGTGTTCACCTCCTGTATGAATCTATTTTCCCATGGAACTAAAAAAAAGAAATCAGCCTTTTGACCGATTTCTTATGAAAGTTTTCTGCTACTCTGGTTGTAGCTGATTGAAAATTTCTGTAAAACAGTACGAACCATCATTAGCTAAATGAAAATAAGCAGCGTATTCGTAGAGTGAAAAACAACTAATCAAGCGAACCATAGCAAGTACAGTTTCTCCGTCAATAGTTGTTTACGCCGGATGAGTGATCGTGATTCCAGCTTCAACACTAGTGTGATGAAACAGTTTTTTCAAAAAAAGAAGCTGCATCTGTTTTGCTGTTTATTCGGAGGGTGCAAATACATAGAGTAGAATTTTAGTTATGCCTCCAGCTTAGTTTCTAATAATCATCAAGCAGGTAAGCACTATATTCTGCAATTTCAGCAGCATGCACCCCAGCTGTATGACCTGTAACTAAAGCAGCAGTAATATTATAACCGCCGGTATAGCCGTTGATGTCTAAGACCTCACCGCAGAAAAACAATCCCTGAACAAGTTTACTTTCCAGTGTTTTTGGCTGAATTTCTTTTAGTGAAACACCACCTCCGGTTACAAATGATTTTTCTAAGGGGAAGGTGCCTGTCGCTAAGATGATAAAATTCTTCATTTCAACTGCTAAATCCTCAAGCTGCTGTTCAGTTACTTGACGACCAGTCAGTGATAGTAAAGTATGGCGGTCAAGGAAAAATTCAAGTAAGCGTTCCGGCAGCAGCTGCTTCAGAGAATTTTTGAGCTGTTTTTCTGATGTTTTTGCTATTTTCTTCTTAATCTCAGACAAAAGCTCCTGCAAAGATTTATCTGGAAAAATGTCAAGTGTGAGTTTGACTGGCTGCTCCGGATTTTTTTTGAGTAGTTGATTGACAAAGCTGGAACACCGTAATGCTGCTGGACCAGACAGTCCAAAGTGTGTAAACAAAAGATCCATCTGATGGGAGGTAACAGGTTTTCCGTTTTCTCCCAAAACAGCGAGCTGAACGTCTCTTAAAGAAATCCCCTGAAGGGTTTTGTTCTTAATAAAAGCTTCCTCAGAACGTATAGGTGACTCCGTTGGATATAAGGGCTCAATATGGTGCCCCAGTGCTTTAGCAAAGATATACCCGTCACCTGTTGAACCAGTGGAAGGGTAGGTTTTTCCTCCAGTTGAAACAATGACACAGGGTGCATATATTTTTTTGTTTTTTAGCTCAACACCAATGATTTGCTGCTCTTTTCGGAGAAGCCGCTTAACAGGAGCTTCTGTATAGAGTGTGCCGCCTAATTCCATCAGCTTAGCATAAAGTGCTTCGACAATTGTTTGGGAGCGGTCAGTAACAGGAAACATCCGGCCGTGATCTTCTTCTTTTAGCGACACTCCATTTGATTCAAAAAAATGGATGATGTCTTGATTCGTATATTGGGAAAAGGCACTATAAAGAAATTTTCCGTTTCCAGGAATATGTTCGATAATCTCTTCAGGTGTTCGTTTATTGGTTACATTGCACCTGCCGCCGCCCGTCAATAAAAGTTTTTTTCCAATCCGTTTATTCTTTTCCAGAAGCAGGACGCGGCTGCCTGCTTCTGCAGCAGCAATTGCCGCCATTAATCCGCTAGTCCCGGCACCGATAACGATGACATCAAATTTATTATTCATGATTGACCTCCAATTCAATAAACAGTGTATCACAAAACATGAAAAAGTTTTTTGGTTTTTTTCATGTTTTAGCTGGAAAAATCTGCTGTTTCCTGTAAAATGAAAAGAAAGCTGAAGGGTAAGGTGAATGTATGAATATAACAAACTATGTTAAAGAAATTCGGGAAAAACTTGAAGTGAAGGAAGAGGGGCAAACAGAATACCTGCAAGCAATTGATGAATTTTTGCCAAGTATGGAAGCATTTCTGAAAGAAAATCCGGAATTTGCAGAAGCGAATATCTTAGAGCTGCTAATTGAACCGGAAAGGGTTATTCAATTTAGAGTTCCTTGGCAGGATGATGAAGGAAAATGGCGGGTGAACCGAGGCTATCGGGTTCAATACAACTCAGCAATTGGTCCTTATAAAGGCGGCCTGCGCTTCCATCCAAGCGTAAATGTTAGTGTTTTGAAATTTTTGGCGTTTGAACAAATCTTCAAAAACAGCTTAACAGGACTGCCGATTGGCGGCGGAAAAGGCGGCAGTGATTTTGATCCAAAAGGAAAATCTGACAGTGAAGTTATGCGCTTTTGTCAAAGCTTCATGACTGAGCTGCACAAGCACATTGGACCTAATACGGATGTTCCGGCTGGGGATATTGGTGTGGGGGCCCGTGAAATTGGGTATTTATACGGGACCTACAAACGTTTGAGAAATTATGATGCGGGCGTTCTAACGGGTAAGCCATTAACATACTGGGGCAGCCAAACAAGAACAGAGGCGACAGGCTACGGTGCAGTCTATTTCGTTCGTCACCTGCTTGCTGATCGCAAGGATTCTTTTGAAGGAAAGAAAGTCGTCGTGTCAGGCAGCGGAAATGTAGCGATTTATGCAATGGAAAAGGCCAAAGAGCTAGGTGCTACCGTGTTGACTTGTTCTGATTCCAATGGTTTTGTCTATGATCCGAATGGAATTGATGTTGAACTGGTTAAAGAGCTGAAAGAGAAAAACAGAGAACGCATTTCAAAATATGTTGCTACACATAAAGAAGCTCAATATTACGACGGTCAGTCTGTTTGGGATTTTAAGACTGCCTATGATATTGCATTGCCGTGTGCTACGCAAAATGAAATTAACGCTGAACAGGCCGCAGTTCTAGTTGAAAACGGCGGGAAAATTGTAGCTGAGGGGGCAAACATGCCTTGTACCTTAGATGCTGTCCATGTATTTGAACAGCATGGAGTTCTTTACTGTCCTGGGAAAGCTGCCAATGCTGGCGGTGTAGCAGTTTCTGCTTTGGAAATGAGCCAGAACTCCGAGCGTTTGTCATGGTCTTTTGAAAAGGTAGACAGTATGCTTGATGATATTATGAAAAATATTTATGAAAAATGTCGTGATACAGCTGCTGAATATGGAGCAAAAGATAATTATGTTCTTGGGGCCAATATAGCTGGTTTTGAAAAAGTAGCTAAGGCGATGCTGAGTCAGGGACTGGTCTAGCAGACAGTGTAATCATCGCTTTTTCCCAGCTGGATTAGTAAAATAGTTCGTTCGCTTTATGAGCCGGATTTATTAGTGAAAGAAAACTGTTGATAGAGAAATAGAGTATTGCTATGGTGATTTTTAAACTCTCTTATGAGTAAAGGGAGTCATTCAGTTTTTGATATTGGTCTATACAGTTATAATTTACTTGAAAAATATGATAAAAGAACGTAAAGTAATAGTGTAATAAGTTTACTTTCAAGGAGGAGAAGGAATGTCACACATTAGATTTGACTATTCCAAATTAGCACCATTTGTTGCTGATCATGAATTGGAATATATGCAAACTCAAGTCGATGCAGTAGATAAAGCATTGCGAGAAGGTACAGGTGCCGGAAACGACTATACTGGGTGGATTGATTTGCCTGAAAACTATGATAAAGAGGAATTTGCCCGCATTAAGAAAGCAGCGGAAAAAATTCAGTCTGATTCTGAAGTACTTGTTGTTATTGGTATCGGGGGCTCTTACTTAGGTGCCCGTGCTGCTATTGAGTTTTTACAACATTCTTTCAGCAATGTATTAACAAAAGAAGAACGTAAGGCGCCGCAAGTATTCTTTGCAGGAAACAGCATCAGCTCCACGTATTTAGCGGACTTGATTCATCTAATCGGCGACCGCGATTTTTCTGTAAATGTTATTTCTAAATCAGGAACAACAACAGAACCAGCGATTGCTTTCCGTGTCTTCAAGGAATTGCTAATCAAAAAATATGGTAAAGAAGAAGCGAATAAACGTATTTATGCAACAACTGACCGAGCAAAAGGTGCGGTTAAAGTTGAGGCAGATGCTGAAAACTGGGAAACATTTGTTATTCCTGATGATGTCGGCGGACGTTTCACTGTTCTGACACCTGTAGGGCTATTGCCGATTGCTGTAAGCGGAGCAGATATAGATGCATTGATGTCTGGTGCAAATGATGCTCGTAAAGAGTATGCAGCAACAACTGACTTGAAAGAAAACGAAGCGTATCAATATGCAGCACTTCGTAATATCTTATACCGTAAAGGGAAAACCACTGAAATGCTGATCAACTACGAGCCGGGCATGCACTACTTCTCTGAATGGTGGAAACAGCTTTATGGTGAATCAGAAGGAAAAGACCAAAAAGGTATTTTCCCGGCAGCAGCAGATTTTTCTACTGATTTGCATTCTATGGGGCAATATGTTCAAGATGGCATGCGCAATTTATTTGAAACAGTGGTGAAAATTGAAACGCCTCGTCATTCACTAAAAATTCCAGTACAGGATGAAGATTTGGACGGTCTAGGATATTTGCAGGGTAAAGAAATTGACTATGTGAATACTAAAGCCTTTGAAGGGACTTTATTGGCTCATACAGACGGCAACGTACCAAATATGATTGTGAATGTTCCAAAAATGGATGAATATTCATTAGGATATGTTATGTACTTCTTTGAAATTGCTGTAGGAATTTCTGGCTACTTAAATGGTGTAAACCCATTTGACCAGCCAGGAGTGGAAGCTTATAAAGCGAACATGTTTGCGTTACTTGGCAAACCTGGCTTTGAAGAGTTAGCTAAAGAATTAAACGAACGTTTATAAGTCTTTAACCTAGGTATTAAGATTAAAACTGCTAAAAAGATTTAAACATCTTTTTAGCAGTTTTTTGTTTTATGGTTAAAGAAATATTTGAGGAGATTAGGGGCATACCTCATTCTGTGTTACTATAAAGATAGGTCTATTCCCTGATTTTAAGGAAAGCCTTGCTTTCATTTCATAAAATAGCGAGGCGGATCTTCAAAGAAGTGTAAATACTGAACTTTGACCGATCGATAGTCAATCGTCATTTTGCATAAGTAAACGAAACGCTGGCAAAAGTTAAGAAAAGAGGTCTACTATGGGAAGACAATATGGTCCTAAAGCTATTGAGCTATCTTCATTATCAATAGGCTTTTATGTGAATCAGCAGGTTGCTTTCATCCAGGGAAAAGAAACACAGATTGGATACATTGAAAAAATGCTGGGAAATGCCGCAGTTGTTGTTTTAGACAATCAAAGGAAACTTAGAACAGTTGTTAATTATAGAAATCTTCAGATTGTGTAAGATGAGAGAATGATAACGCCCTGCTTATGTACCTCATAGGCAGGGCGTTATTAAACGAAATCTACTTTTTCTACAACATTAATAATAAAGCAGCTGATACAAATTATCTACTCTGGCCCAAAAAGTCAAAATTTGTCCATCATGATAACGTGTAGAAAAATTACGCCAGTAGCGGCCTAAATCCCAGCCGCCTACACCTGAGTCCCAAACATTATTGGTAAAACGAAAACCATTTTTTATATAGTCGGTTGAAACTGCTGTATAGGGAATACCATTATCAAACCAGTTAAAACCAACAGGCGCCAGCTCTGGACTGTAAAACTGCCAAATATTATAAACATAGCTGTAAGCATCGTAGCGAAATATTTTACGATTTGATGGGTTTCTCAGTAGTGGCGAGAGAGTCTGGCTGCTTAAATCGGCTGGCTGACGAGTGGTCAAATTTTCCAATGGAATAGGACAGCTTTCGAGTCCATCTAATTCCTTCAAACGAGCAATCGCTTCAATATTATCTTCTTTTGCAATAGAATCTGCAGTTTCAGCAGAAGCTTCCGAACCCCAAGTAAAAAGACTAAAAATTACCAATGAGAAAATCCAAACTATTTTTTTCATATATTCCTTCCTTTCTAATGTTAGATTTTATTCACATTTAAGTATAAAGGATAAAAATGATAAAATCAAACTTTTAGTAAAAAATATATTTTGTGAATTTTCAATCATTCTTTGGTAGTGGAATTAGATTTCTCTTAATAACTCAATAAAATTTTTAGGTAAAAAAGTCCGATAAAGAAGCCTCTGATAGATTTCTTTATTCTCCATTTCCAGCTGATGAAACAGATAGCCAATTTCACTGATAAAATTAGTTTTTGTGTTGGAACGATTAGATAGCAGCAAACAAATTGAAGTAAATAAAGCAAAAATCCGAAAAGTTCGATCATAGATATAGCTTTGAGAAAATAAGCAGCTGGTTGTATATTTTCCTACGAGCCGTTCTTTTAAACGAGCACTTTGAGGAATTTCATGAATCAGCAGCCGTGAACCATGAGCTGCAATATTTCGATAAAGATGAACCACCTTCATTGCTTGTAAAAAAAGTTCTTTCTTTAGTTCATCTGGTCTATCCGGATATAAAAATACATTTACTGTATTTGTTTTTATAGGTGGCTTACAAAGTCGATACCATTCATAAACAACACCTAGACTTAGGGTAGGGGCTACAATCCAAGGAGGAACATTTCCGTGCTGTTCTTGAAAATGCTGGATGGATGAAATTCTGTTATCATTTATTTTTTTTGTAATTTTATCAAACGTTTTTTCAATAGAAAAAACACCTTTATAACGCCCAATCTGTACACGATAGCCATTGGAATAATTATGCTTGCTTAGATAGGCATCTTGCTCAGCTCCTAATTCAAGTGCGATATAGTAGCTTAAAGAAGATTTAAACGTGGTTTCAATCATCATCATATATTTGTAAAGAATCGCTGCTAAATTTTTGTCAAAATCACACAGGAGTAGTGTATCTTCTAAGATATCTTCAAACAGCTGATTGTGGTAATCATTTGCCATATCCTTACTGAACAGCTCCTTATAGCTATTTATAATACCGTAATATGAATTGTTAATTAGGACGAATTTTGCCTGTTCTTCATCTCTAAACCGCATATTTCTAGATTTAAGGATGTTTATTTGATCATCTAAAGTTTTAAATGTTTTGTCTTCCATTTTTGCTCCTTCAACGAAAAAATCTCACTGTAGAGTGAGATAGAGGTGCAAGGCACCCGTTTTTTAGTTATTATAATAACATTATCATGATAACTAAAATATGACATTATGTCAACATTGTAAATGTACTTAAGGCTTTAAACTTAGATTGATAAAGAGTGAATGTATTTTAGATTATTTGCCTGTGAAAGGTAAGAAGATTTTTCTTTTAAAATAACGAAAACTTTATTTAATGAAGTTAATATAAAAGAAAAAATAAATTAAATAGAAAAATAAGTTGACAAAAAGATTGTATTGTAATAGAATGAACTCCTAACAACCTTTTATTTTTTAACTTTACTCTGAAAAGAGTAAAACTCCTTTTTGCTACCTCATACCCGTGAGGTAGCTTTTTTATTTTGCAAGGGCAATGTTAATTTCTGATGTCAAAATTAGAACAAAAAAGCTTGAAGGAAAATATCTTTGGTCCATAAACTCTATATTACATCGAATTAACTGTGATGAATCTTAAATCAAGAATTTTACTTAGAGGATAACCTCAACTAACAAAAGTGTTGCAGCTTCCATTCGTGTATAATTTGAGCTATAGAAGTTTAAAGGGAGGGAACAGGATGAATAGCTACACAACTGCTCAGCTGGCAAAGCTTTATAACATCCATCCTAATACAATCAGACTTTATGAACACTCCGGGTATATTAGTACAGCGGACAGAAAAGGCAATAACTATCGGATGTTTACGGATATCCATGTCCAGCAGTTAAAAATATGCCGATGTATTTTTGGTTATCCTTACACAAACCGCTCACTCAGAAAAGCAGGCATTGCAGTGATGACCCTTTCAGCAGAAAAAAATTGGAATGCAGGTATTAAAGCTGCGGCAAGATATCTCTGCTTAATTAATCAGGAAATAGTTCTTGCGCAAAGTACTGCAAAAGCGCTGCAGGATTGGGCAGTTGCCAGCAAGGATCAATCGCTAACTGCGGCAGAGCCGAGTTTATCCAGAAAAAAATTAGCTAACTACTTGGGAGTTACAGTGGAAACAATCAGAAACTGGGAAAGAAACAGACTGATTTTTTCAGCAGGTATCGGGAGAAAAAAAGAGACACTGTATGCTGAAAATGATCTAGATCGGATTAAAATTATTAACATGCTGATTCGGGTAGGCTATAGTATTGCTGCCATACACAGGAGTCTGAGCATGAATGATCAGGGAGAGGTGCTGTCAGTTAGTACAGCTTTAAACAATCCTGAATATGATGAACTTGTATCAGCAGGAGACCGCTGGCTGTATGAACTGACACGCCTAGGAGAGGCAGCACAATTTATTATTCCGGCATTTGAAGAAATGAAGAGACTGACAACGGATCAAAATGTTAACCCTCCATATGCACACCACCCCTTAATTCCCATGATACACTTTGAATGAAAGAGCTCGACTTGTTGGATTGACAAGTTAGTGATTTTTATTTCAAAAGGGAGGAATCAATAATGCAGGAGCTGTTACATGCTTTATCACAAGAAAGACCAGTTGGCACAAGGAAAAATCAGGAACTAACTGACCAAATTGAAAAAAGACTAAAAAGGATGGGGTATTCAGTATCCTCTTTGCCTTTTGATTGCTGCACTTGGGAGTATGGCCCTTCTGCAATCTGCATTGGAGGACAACGATTTACAGTGGAACCAAGTCCATTCTCTGAGCCATTTAAAGGAACTGAAAAGGTTTGTACCGCTGAAACACTTGAACAGCTGGAGCATGGGGTATGTGAAGGGAAGATTCTACTCTTATCAGGTGTTTTAACCGAGACACCGTTATCACCAAAAGATTATCCATTTTATTATCCTGATGAACATAGACAGCTGATTAATCTGATTGAACGGAAAAAACCGGCAGCTATTGTGGCAGCAACAAATCCTTCTGAGCTGAATGGGAAAACACCCCATCCGCTGTTTGAGGATGGCAATTTTTTAATCCCCTCCGCTGTGATTGACCAGCAGACGTTTCATCAGATTCGTTCTTTGCTTACTGAGAAGGCAACGGCTGCCGAGCTTCTTATTGAATCAGCAAAACAGCCAGCCGCCGGCAGACAGCTGATTGGTTCAAAAAAATCCAGTGCTTCAGCTAAACGAATTATTGTAGGGGCTCATATTGATACACAGTATGGAACTCCAGGAGCTCTTGATAATGGAATGGGAGCAGCTGTCCTGCTTAAAACAGCAGAACTATTAGCAATTTCAGACCTTACAGTGGATATTGTTCCTTTTACAAGTGAAGAGTACTATGAAGCATCGGGAGAGCTTGCCTACTTAAACATGATAGACAGCGAACCAATTTCTCTCATGATTAATATTGACTCACCTTGTCATCTAGGCTCACAGACAGCTGTTTCTCTTTATAATTTTAATGAGGCGTACAACCAGCAGCTTAATGAAGTGTTGCCTGTTCATTCAATGATTGTAAAAGGAAAAGAATGGTATGCCGGCGACCATGCACCGTTTCTGTTTAAAGGTGTTCCGTGCATGGCAGTAACTTCCTCTGATTTTTTTGAAGGAGCTTTGCAGTATACACATACACCAAATGACACGATGGATACAGTGGATAGCTCATTGATTCTGCCGACAGCAAATTTTGTATCTGACTATATTTTAAAAATCAGCGAGATGGAACAATCATTGTAGGACTTCAACCGCCCCAGTTGTAGCCGATTTTCTGTAATCCTCTGGACGTTTGAATGCTTGGTAATCTTCGGCAGTAAAAGCTGTTTATATAAAGTATGTAAATAGCTGATGAGAGCGTGGAACAATAATCAGTTTCTACTCCTAATTTTATTTGAGCGTAATTTTTGTAAAAATTAATAAACTTTCTTACTATTTAGGTGTGAGCTGTTTTTGATAGTTGAAAGTAGCAGTAAATTGGAGGGAATCGGATGGAAGCAGAAACAAGGCATCAAACATCAACTTCAGCGTTTGATGAAACGATTATTCAAACGATTATAGGAGCAGCATTGGATCGAATTGACGGTGTGCTGAATATACATGGCCAGGTTTTCCTTTTAGATAAGGAAAATACGATAACAGAGGGTGAAACGGCCGCCGAAGGAATTAAAACTGAAATTGATGAAAACGAAGTGACGATTGACTTGAAGATAGTCGTCGAATTTGAAAAGGATTTATCAAAAATCTTTTGGGAAATTAAACAGCTGATTTCAGAAGAATTTGAGCGTCTGACAAATCTGAAAGTTACTGAAGTAAACGTTCAGATAAAAGATATTGTTACCAAAGAAGAGTATCAGGCAGCAGAAAAACAGTAACTGCATAAACTGTTTCCTGATTAAACAGCCGTCTAAAAAAGAATCTGGGAAGAAGCAGCCGCTTCTTTCCAGATTCTTTTCTCTATATTAAACTTTTTTAACATGGGCAGCTTGAAGTCCCCGGGAACCTTCAACGACCTCAAATGTTACTTCTTGATTCTCATCTAAATGTTTAAATCCTTCTTCTTCAATTGCAGTGAAATGAACGAAAATTTCTTCCTCTTCATTATACGTAAGAAAACCATATCCTTTTCTGTTATCAAACCATTTAACGACGCCTTTTTCCATTCGATTCACGCTCCTTTTAGATTTGAAACTAGTCTCATTATAATGACAAAAAAAGAAAACGTCAATATTTTGGAATAGACTGCATATAATCATGGAAAAGTTAAAAAATAATGGTTATAATAGAAAATAACTTAACGAAAATGAAAATATCAATAAAAAAGTTCGGGAAAAGAGGTAAAAATGAAAACAGATATTGAGATTGCTCAGGAAGTAGAACTCCTGCCTATCAAAAAGGTAGCAGAAAGAATTAATTTAAACGAAGCAGATTTAGAACTTTATGGGAACTACAAGGCAAAGCTAGATTTTTCTGCTATTCGAAGGTTGGATCAGGAAGAAGACGGCAAACTAATTTTAGTAACATCCATTAATCCTACGCCAGCGGGTGAAGGCAAGTCCACAGTTACGATTGGCTTAGGAGATGCTCTGAATAAAATCGGTAAGAAGACCGTTATTGCATTACGTGAGCCTTCATTAGGTCCAGTGATGGGGATTAAAGGCGGGGCCACCGGCGGCGGTTATGCGCAAGTTTTGCCCATGGAAGATATTAATCTACACTTCACTGGGGATATGCATGCGATTACGACCGCCAATAATGCATTGTCTGCTCTTCTTGATAATCACATACAACAGGGAAACGAATTAAATATTGATGCAAGACGAATTATCTGGAAACGTGTAGTGGACTTAAATGACCGTGAGCTGAGACATGTAGTCGTTGGATTAGGCGGTCCTATCCAAGGTGTTCCTAGAGAAGATGGCTTTGATATTACGGTGGCCAGCGAAATCATGGCTATTCTTTGTTTAGCAGCCGACTTAGAGGATCTTAAGGTACGGTTGGGGAATATCGTGGTTGCCTATACCTTTGATAGAGAACCCGTGACTGTAAGTGACTTACAGATTCAAGGGGCACTGGCTTTGTTGCTGAAAGATGCGATTAAGCCAAATCTGGTACAGACAATATACGGTACAGCAGCTCTTGTTCACGGCGGACCGTTTGCCAATATCGCTCATGGATGCAATAGCGTTTTAGCGACAAAAACAGCCTTAAAGCTGGGGGATTATGTGGTAACTGAGGCCGGATTTGGTGCAGATTTAGGCGGGGAAAAATTCCTCGATATCAAAGTACCAAATCTAAAGAAAGCACCAGATGCAGTTGTCATTGTTGCGACCATTCGAGCATTGAAAATGCACGGCGGGCTGTCTAAGGGAGAGCTGGCAACAGAAAATGTTTTTGCTTTGAAAAAGGGGTTCGCTAACCTGAAAAAGCATATTGAAAATATGGAGAGTTATGGTTTACCTGTGGTTGTTGCAATAAATGAATTTGTCAGCGACACTAAAAAGGAAATTGAGATATTATTGGAAATGTGTGAAGAATTGAAGGTTCCTGTTGAACTAACAAAGGTTTGGGAGCTGGGGGCTGACGGCGGCACAGCTCTTGCTGAGACAGTGATTGGGACGATTGAAAAAGAAACGGCTGATTTCAGAACTATCTACTCTACAGGGATTGGTCTAGAAGAAAAAATTGAAACCATCGTACAAAAGATTTACGGCGGCGAAGGAGTTCAGCTATCACCGAAGGCTCAAAAGCAGCTGGAAACCTTCACAAAATACGGCTGGGACCGTTTACCAGTATGTATGGCTAAAACACAATATTCTCTTTCAGATGATCCAACCCAATTGGGAAGACCGGAGCACTTCAAGATAACTATTCGCGAACTGGTTCCTAAAATTGGCGCCGGCTTCATCGTAGCACTTACTGGAGATGTTATGACTATGCCGGGGCTGCCTAAAAAACCAGCAGCATTGAACATGGACATTGATGAAGAAGGTAATGCAATTGGTTTGTTTTAAAAAATAAGCTGTAAACCAGCGAGCTTGTGCCAGAAGTGTTCTGATTCTGGAAAGAAGGCGAAGTAGGCAGAAATGATTTTTGAAGTGCACCTCCTAAGTTAGAGTGAACATCTTACTTAGGAGGTGCACACTATTCTTTTTTAGTATCATCAGTTTATTTTTGAGACTATAAACTTGTCTACAGTTTTCCCTCTATATGCTTCAGTTTTTTGTAATGCTTTGACATTTTGGTATTTCTTTTTGGATAAAAAATAAATTATTTTTGAGTGTTAGCGCTTGCATTAGTGCGCTAATTATGGTATAAAATAAGTGTAAGGGGTAATAGAAATTCCCTAAAGAATCCTGTAGAAGAAGTACAGGGGAATAGTGAAAAAATGGACGTTGAGAGAACATCCAAAGTAAGAAGCCGAGATGGCACGAGAAAGGAACGTGGGAATTTGAGCAACAACTCCTTACTAACTGAATATGGTCTGGCAAGTGTTCAATAAATAGAAGGATTGAGTGGACATGAGAACCTCAATTCAGATGTGTATGAAAACAACAAGAGGAACACTTGTCAGACTACTTTTTTGTGTGTTGTTTTATTTATGGAAAAGAGTATATGAGACGGGCAAAGGGCGCTGCTTTTAGTGAGCAGAAGAACTTTGCTTTTTTTGTTTTACTTTTAAGTAGAAAATCATGGAAGAAAGCTTTTTAAAAGTGAAGACAGAAAAGGAGATGGATTCTCCTTTTCTAGCAACGTTTTTTAGTATATACTTGTTAAGAGTTGCATGGAGGTGTGGGAATATGAAGCTTTATATTACACGTAAAACCGGCTTTTACGGTATGGCGACACCAATCACTATTTTAAAGAATGGAAAAAAATGGTTCGCTATTGGCAATAACTCAACAAAAACCGTAGAGGTGCTTGAAAATGAGTTGGATTTACAGGTTTCTTTTTATCTTTTGAAAAGTGAACCCTTTCATTTAAAAAATGATGGATTGGATAAAGAGCTGAAAATTACAATGAATCCAATGCTGGTAGGTAATTATCTAATCTTTTTTGTATTGATGCTGCTGATTCCTGCAACAAGAATGCCTTTGATTGCCATTTTACTGTTTTTAGTGCTTTATTTTGTTTTTTTAATCACTTCACTCAAAAAAGCGTATGTAATTAAGGAGAAATCGAATGGGACATAATGCTGAGGAATTTTTAAACAGCTTTAACCGAATTGAAAAATGGCTGAAAGAAGAGCTAAACAATCCTTCTGCAATGGGCTTCAGCGAGATGGTTCGGCGTTTGGCAAGAAAGAAGCAGTCTCAGGTTGCTTCCGTTGAAAATGATCTTTTGCAGATGGCGCAGTTGAGAAATGCTATTGTTCACGAGCGGGTTTCCAAGGATTTTGTTATTGCGGAACCAAATCAATGGGCAGTAGATCGAATAGCTGAGATTGAAAAACAGCTGATAAAACCAGAAAAGGTTTTACCTAAATTTGGCAAACATGTAACAGGTTTTGAGAAGAAGATTCCTCTAAAGGAGATTTTGGAAATTATTGCTGAAAAGCGTTACTCCCAATTCCCAATATACCATTCGGGTGTGTTTATGGGATTGATTACTGTTCGCGGTTTAGGCATTTGGCTGGCTGTAGAGAGTCGGCGTGGGACTATAGAACTGGAAGGCAAGACTGCCGGTGATTTGCTAACTGATAATTATAAAGAAGCAAATTATCAGTTTGTGGATGAAGAAACAAATATCTATCAGGTGGAGGAAATGTTTGAAAGCCAGGTTCGGCTGGAGGCAATTCTGATTACGAAAAATGGAAATCCAAATGGAAATTTATTAGGAATTATCCGGCCAAGAGATTTGTACAATAATAGGGAAAAGGAATGATTTTGTTGTTAGCAGTTTATCTAATTATAAGTGCCTTGATTATTGGCATTGATCAATGGACGAAGTACTTAACAGTTTCCAACATTCAATTAGGAGAGACAAAGGAGTTTATCAACGGCTTTTTATCCTTTACATATGTTAGAAATACAGGTGCAGCATGGAGTATTTTAGAAGGGAAGATGATTTTTTTCTATATTATTACCGTGATTGTTGTTGCAGTGCTGGTGTATATGCTGATTAAAAACTTGAAAAGCAGCCGCTGGTTTACGATTGGTCTGAGTCTTGTCCTGGCGGGAGCTTTGGGTAACTTTATTGACCGGCTGCGCTTAGGGTATGTTGTCGACATGATTCAAACAGATTTTATGAGCTTTCCAATCTTTAACATAGCAGATATGTCATTAGTAATCGGTGTGGCATGTATCTTTATCTACTTGATTTTAGATGAGCGGGCAGCTAAGAAAACGAATCAGAAATAAGCAGCAGTTGCACGGATAACAGACTGTGGTAATAAATAATTGAAAAGAGCGAAAACCTACTTAGATTATGAAGATTAGAAGGATGGCGGAAATGGAACAAATTGATGTAATAATAAAGGATGAAACTGGTAGAATCGATAAAGTCTTGAGCGAGAGGCTGGACTTCACCCGTTCTCAAATTCAGCAGTGGCTGAAAGGCCAGCAGGTGAAAGTGAATGGAGAAGTTGTTCGTTCAAACTATAAAGTGAAAAAAGAAGACATGGTGACGATTGTTGTGCCGGAGCCGGAAGAACTGCAGATTGAAGCGGAAGATATTCCATTAACAATTGTCTATGAGGATCAGGATGTCGCTGTAATCAACAAGCCTCAGGGGATGGTTGTTCACCCGGCAGCAGGACATCCCAAAGGCACATTGGTTAACGCACTGATGTACCATATTAAGGACCTGTCTTCAATAAATGGCATCATTCGTCCGGGAATTGTTCATCGGATTGATAAAGATACCTCAGGCTTACTGATGGTAGCAAAAAATGATAAAGCACATGAAGCACTGGCTGAACAGCTAAAGGAAAAGACTTCTGTCAGAAAATATCTGGCGCTGGTTCATGGGGAAATTTCCCATGATAAAGGAGAAATTAATGCCCCAATTGGCCGTTCAAAGGCAGACCGGAAAATGCAGGCTGTAATCGAAGGGGGCAAACCAGCTGTTACTCATTTTCAGGTATTGGAACGGTTTAATGATTTTACGTTGATTGAGCTGCAGCTTGAAACAGGGCGGACGCATCAAATTCGCGTTCACATGAAATATATTGGCTACCCCGTAGCTGGAGATCCATTATACGGACCGAAAAAGACATTGGCGGGGCAAGGTCAGTTTCTGCATGCTAAGCTTTTAGGCTTCACGCATCCAACAACTGGCGAGTACATGGAATTTGAAGCCCCTCTTCCTGAGATTTTTGAAAAAACTTTGGAGCAATTAAGAAATAATCATTGATTTATTATCTGATACAAGGTAAACTGTTTTTAGTTGAATAAGCAGTCCTTTAAGAGTAGTCCCGTGAGGCTAAGAAGGAGACATGCAGATAACCTTGAGTGCGCTCAAAGGATGTATCTGCGTGCATTACAGTATACAATTATGTAAGTATCCTCCTGCCTTCTGGGCAGGAGTTTTTTTGTGTCTAAAAAGCTGACGGCTGTCAACAGAATCAACAAGTTAAAAAGATTTTTATTCATATAAGGAGGCAACAAAAATGCAGGGCAAAGAAGTTGTAGATGCAGTAACAATGAAACGGGCATTAACTCGTATCACGTATGAAATCATTGAAAGAAACAAAGGGATTCAGGATATTGTGCTTGTGGGAATCAAGACGAGAGGAATCTATATTGCCGCCAGAATTGCAGAACGTTTGAAACAACTGGAAAACATTGATGTGCCTGTAGGCGAGCTTGATATTACCTTATATAGAGATGATGTGGCTAACGATGTGGCTGAGGAAGCCGAGCTGCATTCCTCCGATATTCCATTTTCAGTAAAAGGAAAGCAGGTTATCTTGGTAGATGATGTTCTATTCACCGGACGCACGATCCGGGCTGCTCTGGATGCAGTGATAGATTTGGGAAGACCTAAAAAAATATCACTGGCAGTGCTTGTGGATAGAGGCCATAGAGAATTACCGATTCGGGCAGATTATGTTGGGAAGAATATTCCAACGGCAATGACTGAGGAAATAATCGTTGAAATGGAAGAAATCGACGGAACAGATCGAATACTAATTAATAAAACAGCAGAATAAAGTTTATGAATAAATGAGAGAGTTGGAAAGAAGAAATGTTGGAAAAAAAGTTTAGAAATACAGATGTTGTACTGGATATTCAAGATAAACCAAAGGCTTTACAATGGATGGGGCTAAGCCTGCAGCATCTTTTTACAATGTTCGGCGCCAATGTATTGGTACCTATTCTGACAGGGCTGGAGCCAAGCATTGCTTTGTTTAGTTCAGGTGTTGGGACCTTGTTGTACATCTTAATCACTAAAGGATCAGTTCCTGCTTATCTAGGCAGCAGCTTTGCATTTATCTCTGCTATCAATGCGCTAATGGCAACACAAGGATATCCTGCAGTGGCTCAGGGAATCATTTATGCAGGAATCGTTTATCTGATTGTTGCTTTGATTATTGCTAAAACAGGTTCTGATTGGATCAATAAGATTTTACCCCCAGTGGTTGTTGGACCTGTAATCATGGTTATCGGCCTAGGGCTGGCATCCACTGCGGCGAATCAGGCAATGTTTAAAACATTGGAAAATGGCGAATCAGTTTATGACAGTAAATTCTTTTTGGTAGCATTGTTCACACTGGGAATTACCATCTTTTATAACATGTTCCTTAAAGGCTTTCTGAGCTTGATTCCTATTTTACTGGGAATTGTTACAGGATATATTTTTGCAGTCCTGATGGGGATTGTCGATTTTGCGCCAGTTAGTGCTGCACCGTGGTTTGGGCTTCCGGCTTTCCAGATTCCCTTTGTTGACTATGATGTCAAGTTTTCATTAGCCGCCTTAACCAGTATGGCGCCGATTGCGTTTGTAACAATGACAGAGCACATGGGTCACCTGATGGTTCTAAGTAAAATTACTAAAAGAGATTTCTTCAAGTCTCCGGGTCTTAATAAGACATTGCTGGCAGATGGACTGTCTACCATTATTGGAGGATTTACCGGCGGACCACCGACAACTAGCTACGGAGAGAATATCGGTGTACTGGCAATTACTAAGGTACACAGCGTTTATGTTATTGGCGGAGCAGCAGGGTTGGCAATCGTTGCTGGTTTTATCGGTAAAGTAAGTGCTTTGATTCTAAGTATTCCAAGTCCGGTAATTGGCGGCATCAGCTTCTTGCTTTTCGGAGTAATTGCTTCCAGCGGCTTGAGAATTTTAATTGATAATAAAGTTGATTATGATCAAAAACGTAATTTGGTTATCACTTCAGCAATTCTGGTTATTGGAATCGGCGGAGCCTATTTAAAAATTGCCAACTTTGAGTTAACCAGTATGGCATTAGCGACAGTGTTAGGAATTATCTTAAATCTGGTTCTTCCTGAAAAGGCTCGTAGTGAAAAATAAAAGCAAAAATGAAAAAAAGTCATTTCTTTCGCTGTAACTAGTGTAGAAGAAAAGACTAGCAAATCGCTAAAAGAACCAAGATAGATTTTAAAAAGTAAACCAGTTAGTTTTATCAAAATAACAGGAGGAATGACGAATGATTCATACATCAGAGCGGGTTAGTTTAAAGCATTTGTTGACAGTAGAAGCATTAAGTGATCAGGAAGTAATGGGCCTGATCCGTCGGGGACAGGAGTTCAAGCAGGGGGCGGTCTGGGAATCCGGAGGAAAGCAGTATTTTGCAACGAACCTTTTCTTTGAAAACAGCACGCGGACCCACAAGAGTTTTGACGTCGCTGAGAAGAAGCTTGGTCTGGAAGTGATTGAGTTTGAAGCTGGCACAAGCTCCGTTCAAAAAGGCGAGACATTGTATGACACCGTGTTAACAATGTCCGCACTTGGAATTGACGTTGCAGTCATTCGTCATGGAGAAGAAAATTATTATGATGAGCTGATTCAAAGTAAAACGATTCAGTGTTCAATCATTAACGGCGGAGACGGCAGCGGTCAGCACCCTAGTCAATGTCTGCTGGATTTGATGACAATCTATGAAGAATTCGGCCGTTTTGCTGGACTGAAGGTTGCGATTATTGGCGACTTGACTCATTCCAGAGTAGCAAAATCTAACATGCAGATGCTGAAGCGTTTGGGAGCTGAGGTTTATTTCTCTGGTCCGAGAGAGTGGTATGATGAGCAGTTTGATGTATATGGAGAGTACGGGGAGCTGGATGAAATTGTGGAAAAAGTAGATGTGATGATGATGCTGCGGGTACAGCATGAACGTCATGACGGGACAGAAAGCTTTTCAAAGGAAGGCTACCATCAGCAATACGGGTTAACTGTAGAACGGGCAAAACGTATGCAGAAGCAGGCAATTATCATGCACCCGGCACCAATCAATCGGGATGTAGAGCTGGCAGATTCTCTGGTAGAGAGCCTGCAGTCAAGAATTATACAGCAGATGAGCAATGGCGTGTATGTAAGAATGGCAATTTTAGAAGCAGTACTATCAGGAAAGGTGTAGGTGGAATGTATGAAAACATTAATAAAAAATGGAAAAATCGTAGTTAAAGATAATCAAGTAACCGCAGCTGCTGTTTGGATAGAGGATGGAAAAATTGCAGCGATTGGTCAAGTGTTCGAGGAAGCAGATTTTGATCAAGTATATGATGCACAAGGTCAGTTGATTACTCCAGGACTAGTAGATGTCCATGTTCACTTAAGAGAACCCGGCTTTACTTACAAAGAGACGATTGAAACAGGGAGTAAAGCGGCGGCTAGAGGCGGATTTACCACAGTCTGTGCTATGCCTAATCTGAATCCGGTACCTGATACTGCCGAAAAATTGAAAGAAATCTATGAGATTATAAAAAATGAAGCTCAAGTAAAGGTGCTGCAATATGCACCAATCACTGAAGAGCTGCGGAGTGAACGTTTAACAGATCAGAAAGCCCTTAAGGAAGCCGGAGCTTTTGCTTTTACAAATGACGGCGTGGGGGTACAGACTGCAGGAACGATGTATCTGGCGATGAAGGAAGCTGCAGCAAATAACATGGCGTTGGTGGCTCATACAGAGGATGAATCGCTGCTTTTCGGCGGTGTCATGCACGAAGGCGAAATCTCGAAGAAACTGGGACTTCCGGGAATCTTGAGTGCAACAGAAGCTTCTCAAATTGCCAGAGACATCACCTTGGCGAAAGAAACGGGTGCACATTATCATGTTTGTCACGTATCTACAGAAGAAAGTGTTCGCGTGATTCGTGATGGAAAACGTGCAGGTATTCATGTTACGGCTGAGGTTTCACCTCACCACCTGCTTTTGATTGATGAAGATATTCCTGAAGATAACGGTTTTTGGAAAATGAATCCTCCATTAAGAGGAAAAGCGGACCGGCAGGCGTTAATAGATGGGCTGCTGGATGGCACAATTGACTGTATTGCAACGGATCATGCTCCTCATGGTTTGGAAGAAAAGGAACAGAGCTTTTTGAAAGCTCCATTTGGAATTGTCGGCAGTGAAACTGCTTTTCAGCTAATTTATACACATTTTGTTGAAACAGGAAAATTCACTTTGGAACAGGTTATCGACTGGATGGCAGTGAAGCCGGCTCAATTATTCGGATTAGATGCAGGAACGCTGCAAATCGGTGCACCGGCAGATTTAGCAGTGTTTAATCTTGATTTAGAAGAGGCAATAGATGATAAGCAGTTTCTATCTAAAGCGGTCAACACACCATTTGTCGGCTGGAAAGTAAAAGGGAACACTATAATGACCTTTGTAGATGGAAAGCTGGTATGGAAGAAAGAGGAGGCATAGCACGTTGAAACGATTACTGATTTTAGAAGATGGTACGGTCTTCGAGGGAAAAGCTTTCGGAGCAGAAGCAAATGTGGTAGGCGAGGTTGTTTTTACAACTAGTATGACTGGCTACCAGGAAACAATCACAGACCAAAGCTTCAATGGTCAAATCATTACATTTACCTATCCGATGGTAGGGAATTACGGAGTAAACCGTGATGATTATGAATCAATTTCTCCAACCTGTAAAGGGGTGATTGTTAAAGAGCATGCACGTCTAGCTTCTAACTGGCGTAATCAAATGACACTGGATGAATTCCTGAAGAGAAAAGGAATTCCAGGGATTTCAGGGATTGATACTCGTGCATTGACGAAGAAACTTCGTTCAGTCGGAACGATGAAAGGCATGCTGGCAGATGCAGGCGACGATTTTAATCATCTTTTTGATCAGCTGAAGGCAACTGTACTGCCGCACAATCAGGTTGCTCAAGTTTCTACAACCAAACCGTATCCGAGTCCGGGAAGCGGCAGAAATGTTGTTGTTGTGGATTTTGGTTTGAAGCATAGTATCCTGCGTGAGCTTTCAAACAGACAATGCAATCTAACCGTTCTTCCATATAATACAGATGCACAGACGATTTTAGATTTGCATCCGGATGGCGTTATGCTGACAAACGGACCAGGAGATCCCAAGGATGTTCCAGAAGCAATTAAAATGATTCAGGGCATTCAAGGGAAGGTTCCTATTTTTGGTATTTGCTTAGGCCACCAACTATTTTCTCTAGCGAATGGGGCAGATACATACAAAATGAAATTTGGTCATCGCGGGTTGAATCATCCAGTTCGTGAAATTGCGACAGGCAGAATCGATTTTACTTCGCAAAATCATGGCTATGCAGTGGATGAAAAAACAATTGATTCAGATAAACTGATGGTAACCCACGTGGAAATCAACGACGGAACAGTTGAAGGTGTACGCCATAAAGAATTTCCTGCCTTTACAGTACAGTATCATCCAGATGCTGCACCAGGTCCTCATGATGGGTTACATCTTTTTGACGAATTTATGGAATTAATGGATGCATGGAAGGAGCAGGGAAATGCCTAAACGTACAGATATAAAGAAAATCATGGTCATTGGTTCAGGACCAATTATTATTGGTCAGGCAGCAGAGTTTGACTATGCAGGAACACAGGCTTGCCTTGCGCTAAGAGAGGAAGGCTATGAAGTTATTCTAGTCAATTCCAATCCGGCAACAATCATGACTGATAAAGAAATTGCGGATAAAGTCTATATCGAACCGATTACACTGGAGTTTGTTTCAAGGATTCTTAGAAAAGAACGTCCAGATGCACTGCTGCCTACATTGGGCGGTCAAACTGGATTGAATATGGCAATGGAGCTGGCAGCTTCTGGTATTTTAGATGAGCTGAACGTTGAGCTTCTAGGAACTAAGTTAAGTGCGATTGATCAGGCGGAAGACAGAGATTTGTTCAAGCAGCTGATGGAGGAGCTAGGGCAGCCGATTCCAGAAAGTGATATTGTGCATACAGTAGAAGAAGCACTGGCTTTTGCAGAAACAATCGGCTATCCGATCATTGTTCGACCTGCGTTTACACTGGGCGGTACAGGCGGCGGCATGTGCGACAATGAGGAAGAGCTGCGTATTGTAGCGGAAAACGGCTTGAAGCTCTCCCCGGCAACTCAGTGCCTAATTGAAAAAAGTATTGCCGGCTATAAGGAAATTGAATACGAAGTAATGCGTGATTCGGCGGACAATGCAATCGTTGTCTGTAATATGGAAAACTTTGACCCTGTGGGCATTCATACTGGAGACTCGATTGTTTTTGCGCCAAGTCAAACAATGTCTGATTATGAGTATCAAATGCTGAGAGATGCTTCGTTAAAGATCATCCGGGCATTAAAAATAGAAGGCGGTTGTAACGTTCAGCTGGCGCTGGATCCCCATAGCTTTGAATACTATGTTATTGAGGTAAACCCTCGTGTTTCCCGCTCCTCTGCTTTAGCAAGTAAAGCAACCGGCTACCCGATTGCAAAGCTTGCCGCAAAAATTGCAGTGGGCTTAACGCTGGATGAAATGAAAAATCCGGTAACTGGAACGACATATGCTGAATTTGAACCTGCATTGGACTATGTAGTAGCTAAGATTCCACGCTGGCCTTTTGATAAGTTTGAAAAGGGCGAACGTTTATTAGGAACCCAGATGAAAGCGACTGGAGAAGTGATGGCTATTGGTCGAAACATTGAAGAATCACTTCTTAAAGCTGTCCGTTCTTTGGAAATTGGTGCCTATCACAATGAGCTAAAAGAACTAAAGGACGTTTCCGACGATGTACTAACTGAAAAAATTGTTAAGGCACAGGATGACCGTTTATTCTACCTGTCTGAGGCATTAAGAAGAGGCTATAGTATTGAAGACTTGGCATTATTAACAAAGATTGATTTATTCTTCCTTGATAAGCTGCTTCATATTGTTGAACTAGAGCAATCACTTAGCGAAAGTGTTGATGACCTGGCAGTGTTGAAAGAAGCGAAGCAAAATGGGTTCACTGATCGAAAAATTGCGGAGCTGTGGCAGACAACCACAGAAACAATCACTCAAATACGAAAAACACAAGGTATCGTTCCTGTCTATAAGATGGTAGACACGTGTGCGGCAGAATTTGAATCTCAAACCCCTTATTTTTACAGTAGCTATGAGTTCGAAAATGAAAGTATTCGTTCTGACAAGCCTTCTGTTTTAGTCTTAGGCTCAGGGCCTATTCGGATTGGTCAGGGAGTAGAGTTTGACTATGCGACAGTTCATTCAGTAAAAGCAATTCAGGCCGCCGGCTACGAAGCAATCATTATGAACAGCAACCCTGAGACGGTTTCTACGGATTTCTCGATATCTGATAAGCTGTACTTCGAGCCATTAACACTGGAAGATGTCATGAATGTGATTGATTTGGAGCAGCCTATTGGAGTGATTGTCCAGTTTGGCGGTCAAACAGCGATTAACTTAGCTGAACCGCTAGTGAAAAACGGAGTGAAAATTCTCGGAACAACAATCGAAGATTTAGACCGTGCCGAAAACCGTGATTTATTTGAACAGGCATTGAATGAGCTTGAAATCCCTCAGCCGCCAGGTGATACAGCAACTAGTGAAGCAGAGGCAGTGGCAGTGGCCAACCGTATCGGCTATCCAGTTTTAGTTCGCCCAAGCTATGTTTTAGGGGGACGGGCGATGGAGATTGTGGAAAATCAGAAAGATCTGGAAGACTATATGAAAAATGCTGTTAAGGCTTCTCCGGAGCATCCAGTTCTGGTCGACAGCTATTTACTGGGACGGGAATGCGAGGTTGATGCCATTTGTGACGGTGAAACAGTGTTAATTCCGGGAATCATGGAGCATATTGAGCGGGCAGGTGTTCACTCAGGCGATTCGATGGCGGTTTATCCACCACAGACACTATCTGAAACTATCAAAGAAACAATTACTGAATACACTAAAAAACTAGCATTGGGACTGAACTGCATTGGAATGATGAATATTCAGTTTGTGATTCATGAAGAGACTGTTTATGTTATTGAAGTCAATCCACGGGCGAGCCGGACGGTTCCCTTCCTGAGTAAAATCACAGGTATTCCCATGGCGCAGATAGCAACCAAAGCTATTCTGGGTGAAAAGCTAACTGATTTGGGCTATACAGATGGTCTGTATCCAGAAAGCAAACAGGTTCACATCAAAGCACCGGTCTTCTCATTTACGAAGCTACAGAAAGTGGATACTTATCTTGGACCAGAAATGAAGTCAACAGGGGAAGTGATGGGCTCGGATTATAGTCTTGAAAAAGCATTGTATAAAGCTTTTGAAGCAAGCGGGCTGCATTTGCCAAGCTATGGGGCTGTCTTATTCACTATTGCTGACGAAACCAAAGAAGAGGCACTGGATTTGGCCAAACGCTTTACAGAGATTGGCTATAGTCTTACAGCTACAGCGGGAACTGCTCAATATTTTGCTAAGGCAGGGCTGCAGGTAGAAACGATTTCAAAAATCGAAGATAAAGAATCAGGTAAAGAAACGGTTGTTGATTTGATTCGCAGCGGACAAACTCAAGTAGTTATCAACACAATGGATAAAAACCGCTCATCAGCAAATGAGGACGGCTTTATCATCCGCAGAGAATCTGTGGAGCATGGTGTTCCGTTGTTTACTTCGCTGGATACAGCAAATGCCATCTTAAAAGTGTTGGAATCAAGAGCTTTTTCTACAGAAGCTATCTAAAAAAGTAGAAGTAAGCTATCATAATAAGTGATAGCACAACATATCCCTTTTGCTAGAAGAACAGTTAAGAGGAAAAGTAGAGAGCAACCGGACTTAGCGCTCTCTACAGCTCCTCAATTAAACAGCAGATAAGCACAAGGGTGTGCCATAAGTTTATTTCTGAAAGGAGTCTGACGATGAAACAGGAAATGATGACAATCACTGCGCAGAAGCAGCTGGCCCCAAGGATTTTTCAAATGACATTGACCGGTGAGTTAGTCAAAGAAATGGGAAAGCCAGGACAGTTTCTACATATTAAAGTACCGCGCGAGGATCTTTTGCTTAGACGGCCAATTAGTATCAACCAGATTAACAAAGAAGAAAGCAGCTGTACAATCATTTATCGTACAGAAGGGGATGGTACCCAGTATTTTTCTACAATGACAGTAGGAGAACAGCTGGATGTAATGGGACCATTAGGTAATGGCTTTGACTTGTCTGACCTAAAGACTGGACAGCGGGTTTATGTTGTCGGCGGCGGAATCGGCATCCCGCCTATGTACGAACTATCAAAGCAGCTGAAAGCGAAAGGCGTTGAAGTCATTCATTTTCTTGGATATGCCTCGAAGGAAGTAGCTTATTTTCAAGATGAATTTATGGCATTAGGAGATACTCGTTTTGCAACAGATGATGGTTCTTTTGGTATTCAAGGGAATGTGGGTAATTTATTGATGACAGCTTTGGAGGATGAAGCACCAGCTGCAGTTTTTGCTTGTGGTGCTAACGGCATGTTGAAAACCGTAGCGCAGCTATTTTCAGATAATCCGAATGTGTTTCTCTCTTTGGAACAGCGAATGGCCTGTGGAATGGGCGCTTGTTATGCCTGCGTTTGTCATGTGCCGGATGACGAGACTGGAACTAAGAGTGTAAAAGTTTGCGATGAGGGTCCTATTTTCAGGGCTAGGGAGGTTGTATTATGATGAAAAATCCTTTAGCAGTCAGTCTTCCAGGACTAACATTAAAAAACCCTATTATCCCTGCCAGCGGCTGTTTTGGCTTTGGCGAAGAATATGCAAAATATTACGATATCGGTTTGCTTGGCTCAATCATGATTAAAGCAACGACTGCAGAAGCTCGTTTTGGAAATGCAACACCGCGGGTTGCTGAGACGCCTAGCGGCATGCTGAATGCCATTGGCTTACAGAATCCGGGGCTCAAGGTAGTAATGGAAGAAAAGCTTCCAGCATTGGAAAAATACGATTTACCGATTATTGCCAATGTTGCGGGTGCCTGCGAAGAAGACTATGTTGAAGTTTGTGCCAAAATTGGGGATGCTTCAAATGTCGGCGCTATCGAGTTGAATATTTCCTGTCCCAATGTTAAGCATGGGGGAATCGCGTTTGGTACAGATCCCGATGTCGCATTTCAATTAACAGAAGCAGTGAAAAAGGTAGCAAAAGTACCGGTTTATGTTAAGCTTTCGCCGAATGTTACTGATATTGTGCCAATCGCTCAAGCTATTGAAGCAGGCGGTGCAGACGGCTTTACAATGATAAACACGCTGCTGGGCATGCGGATTGATTTAAAAACTAGAAGACCGATTCTGGCAAATAGTACTGGAGGATTATCAGGTCCGGCAATTAAGCCGGTGGCGATTCGCCTTATTCATCAGGTTTCGCAAGTCTCTTCACTTCCGATTATTGGAATGGGCGGCGTGCAGACGGTAGATGATGTCCTGGAAATGTTTATGGCTGGTGCAAGCGCAGTTGGTGTAGGTACCGCGAATTTTACTGATCCTTATATTTGTCCTAAATTGATTGAAGGCTTGCCTATTCGCATGGCAGAGCTTGGTATTGAATCATTGGAGCAGTTAATTAAAGAAGTAAGAGAGGAGCGGCGCTCATGATTGAACGGCCGGTTATTGCATTGGATTTCCCTTCAAAAAAAGATGTAGAACATTTTCTTGAAGGGTTTCCTGTGGAAGAAAAGCTTTATTTGAAAGTAGGAATGGAGCTGTTTTATCAGGAGGGTCCGGAAATTGTCCGCTTTTTGAAACAGGCTGGTCATTCTGTCTTTCTGGATTTGAAGCTGCATGATATTCCAAACACTGTAGAAAGTGCGATGAAGGGATTGGCGAAGCTTGGCGTGGATATGACAAATGTTCATGCGGCCGGCGGGATTCAAATGATGCAGGCTGCTAAGCGAGGGCTTGAAGCTGGAGCTCAGCAAGCCCAAACACCCATTCTGATTGCCGTTACTCAGCTGACATCGACTAGTGAAGAAGAAATGCAGCACGATCAGCTAATTCATGCTTCATTAAAGGAAAGTGTTAAGCACTATGCTAAATGTGCTGAAACGGCTGGGCTAAATGGCGTTGTTTGTTCTGCGCAAGAAGTCCAACTGATTAAGGAATCGACGAATGAATCCTTCGTTTGTCTAACACCAGGTATTCGTCCGGCCGGAAGTGCCGTTGGCGATCAGAAGCGGGTAATGACGCCCGCAGCAGCAAGAGAAATCGGTTCAGATTATATAGTAGTTGGGCGTCCAATCACTCAGGCTGAGAATCCCTATCAAGCATATCTGTCAATTAAAAAGGAATGGAGCGGAAATTAAATGACTGAATTAGCAAAAAATGTAGCAAAGGATTTATTAAAAATTGAAGCGGTGTTTTTAAGTCCAAATGATCCCTTCACATGGGCTAGCGGCATTAAAAGTCCAATCTATTGCGACAACCGCATTACTATGAGCTATCCAATGATTCGTAAAGAAATCGCTCAAGGTCTGGCAGCAGCCATTAAGGAGAAATATCCAGAGGTTGAAGTAATTGCAGGAACAGCTACAGCGGGCATTCCTCATGCTGCCTGGGTTGCAGATATTCTTGACCTGCCGATGGTTTACATTCGCAGTAAGGCAAAGGAACATGGGAAAGGGAACCAGATTGAAGGACGTATCAGCGAAGGTCAGAAAATGGTTATCATTGAAGATTTGATTTCAACTGGCGGGAGTGTCCTTGAGGCCGCAGAAGCAGCCAAACGTGAAGGAGCCGATGTTTTAGGCGTAGCTGCAATCTTTACCTATGAATTGCCAAAGGGACTAGAAAATTTTGAGGCGCATGGTATTGAGTTGACGACATTAACAAATTACTCAACACTGCTTGAAGCGGCGCTGGAAGCAAAATATATTGAAGCTCAGGATTTAGAACTACTACAGGAATGGAAGCAAAACCCAGCTGCTTGGAAAACAGTGTAAAAATGAAACAGGAGAACAGATTAGATAAAAGTGATTGAATTTAAGCAGCGGGCAAGCTAGCTTTTCATCACTTGTTCTACTTTCGTAGTAAGTAATCACAGTGATTCAAAGCATTAAGAAGGAATGTACGAAAATGACAGGAAACACGAAGGTCAGCCATTCGCTGTCGACGTATTACCGCAGAAGCTGCTTCCATCTCACTGTCTATTCGGTTTTAAGTGTGCTGAGGGTCTAGAGGTCTAATTGTATCTCCGATTTTTGATACCTATTTCAATTTAGAATAAACGTTGGGACAGAAGCAGCAATTTTTAGATGTTTGCCGCTTGTGTCCTTTTTTATTTTATTGAGCAGTGATTTTCGGGAGGTCATTGTTTGACCCAAATTGGGAAATAAGATACAGTTATCAAAAATAATTTTTTTCTTTTAGGAGGCCGTATGAAAAATATTCGAAATATGGATGTAGAATGGAGTTATTCAGGAGAAAGAGGTCCAGAACATTGGGGAACTTTATGTGACTGGTTTGCTGAAGGAGCGGCATTTCCAGATCAGTCGCCAATTCGTCTTTCTGTCGATTCTATCAATGAGAAGAAGCTTATAGGCAGTGACAGCATTACCTTTCATTATAAAAAAGAAGTCTTTACTGAAAAAGAATTTAAAAATACTATGCACTTTGTACCGCCAAATACAGAAAGCTTCATCGTGTATGCGGATCAGACCTATCATTTGACGGATATCCACTTTCATACGCCAGCAGAGCATCTGCTTGAAGAACAGGAGTATCCTATCGAGTTTCATCTAGTTCATATGAATGATTTAGGTCAAAACCTGGTAGTAGGCTGCTTGTTCAATCTGACGAGAGATGTAAACAAATTTACAGAGCTAAGAACGCTGGTTGAAGGCAGCATAAGAACACATGAGTTTTATTTTGACCCTTCCGTTTTTTTACCGGAAAAACGAAGCCATTTTCATTATACAGGTTCTTTAACTACTCCGCCGACAAAGGGACCGATTCCTTGGTTTGTGTTCCAAGAAGTGGGGCAGATGGATAGGCAATTGGTTGAATCCCTGAAAGAAGGTATGCTGGCGCTCAATAGCCGTCCGCTGCAGGATAGAAAAGGTCGTCCGGTTTATTTAGTCGAATGAACAATGGAGAATGATGATGAATATAAAACAAATGAAATATGTCGTAGCGGTTGCTGATAACGGCAGTTTTCGAGAAGCTGCGAAAAAGCTCTTTATCGCCCAGCCTAGCTTATCCAATAGCATAAAAGAGCTGGAAGATGAATTAGGTATTCGTTTATTTACGCGAACAAACAAAGGGGCTTTTCTAACAGAAGCAGGAGTTCAATTTTTAGAGCATGCTGAAAAAGTATTGACACCGCTGGCATTATTAGAACAGCGCTATATCCAGCAGCAGGCAAGTGAACGTTTCTCTGTCTCTTCACAGCATTATGATTTTTTGGGAAAAATTATGGCGCAGATGATTAAAAAATTTGAAGAGCAATACAAAGAATTCCGTCTGTTCGAAACGACCACTCTTAAAGTGATTGAAGATGTAAAAAGTCATAACAGTGAACTGGGGATACTGTATTTAAATAGTAAGAATCGGTCTGGTATTGAACGTCACTTGTCAGGGACGAATCTAACTTATGAAGTGATTGGCAATTTTGCTACCCACATTTTCTTGGGCAACCATCATCCTTTAGCCCATAAAAGACAAATTGGCTTAAAGGAATTAATGGCCTATCCTCAGGTTCGTTTTATTCAGGAGGGTAGTGAATTTTCTTATTTTGCTGAAGACTTGATTGAAGAAGATGAACAAGGAACGGTTATTTATGTTAACGACCGGGGAACACTGATGAACATTCTAGCTGAAACGAATGCCTATGCTTCCGGTTCAGGTATCGTTACTGGATTTACGAAAAAGGAAATTAGACTAATCCCTCTAGAACAGTCGGAAGAAAATAAAATCTGTATCCTCTATCAGAAAAATCAGCAGAGAACAGAAATTGCGCATCATTTTGTTAAGCTGTTGAAGGAAGTTTCTAGAACAATCAGTTAGCAAAAGAGTCAGCTTTACAAGCAAAGAGGGGAGTAACCCTTTCTTGCTAAACGCTCTTTAGCCAGCCGATAGCTTATTCGTGCTTTTTTACTTCTCAAAAAAAGCTTGAAACAAAACCAGTGAATCTCTGTTTTTTGCTCCAAGCGCTATGATAGTATGCAGTTTGTTGTCTGTCAATCTGAGATGAGGTTGAATCATTTTTTTAAAGGAACTATACCCTTGTTTATTTAACGACGGTACAGTTCTTTTTTATAATAAAGCTAATTTTTAATTTATTCTTTTAGGAAACAATCAATAGCTGCGGCTGTTTTCTCCATCTCTTCACGAGTGCCAATCGAAATTCGCAGATATTTTTTTAAGCGTGCTGGTTTAGCAAAATAACGGACAAAAATATTTTGTTCTTCTAAAAAATGATAAAGTGCGGGTACATCGATTGTTTTATGGGTTGTTAATACAAAATTAGTCTGAGAATCCAAAGACTGAAAACCGAAGGTAGCCAGTTTGCTGACGAACCACTCTCTTGTTTTGCAGATTTCTTCATTTATTTTCTGATAGTAGCTAGTATCTTCAACTGCTGCAGCTGCCAGTTTCTCAGCTAGTAAATCAACAGAATAAGGATTAAAAGAAGACTTGACGCTTTCCATAACCGCGATATACCGAGGATCTCCTATGGCATATCCGATACGCAAACCAGCCAGTGATTGGGACTTTGATAAGGTACGGACAATAATCAAATTAGAAAATTCATCAAGTAAAGGAAGCATCGTTTCTTCTGCAAATTCTGCATAAGCCTCATCAATGATGACAATCACATCTGGATGTTTTTTTAAGAGTGTGCGAACAGCCTCTGAAGATTTAAATAAACCAGTTGGGGCATTAGGATTAGCAATAACTATACCGCCATTTGGCTGGTTGTAATCAGAAAAATCAATATGAAAATCCGTCGTTAACGGGAGTTCTTTAAAGGGGATATGAAACAAGTCAGCCCAAACCTTATAAAAACCATAAGTAATATCAGGAAAAAGAATCGATTCGCTGCTATTAAAAAAAGCAAGAAAACAAAATGCTAATACTTCATCAGAACCATTTCCAATAATTAATTGTTCCGGGAGCAGCTGGTGTTTGTCAGCCAGTGCATTTTTTAAAAGCTGATTGTCTAAAGAGCTGTAGCGTTTTAAGTCCTCTACTTTGAACTCTTTTAACGCTTTTTCGACCTTTGGTGAAGGAGGGTAGGGATTTTCATTTGTGTTAATTTTAATCATATTTGGATAATTTGGCTGATTCCCAGGAATGTATGGTGCGATTTTACGAATGCCTTTCATCGTTTCACGCCTTTCTCTATTAAGTATTCGTGATTTTCTTAACTATAAAGAATCGAAAAAGGAAATGCAAGAGTAAAATGAGATTTTGACGAGAAAAAAATCATGTTTTTAAATAATATTTTCATTATTAAGCAGAATATGATACCATAATGAGCAAGTATAAAGGAGTGATGTTAATGGACTTAACAAACAGATTTAATCAGCAGGTTTATAAGATTGCGGTTTCTACAATCCGCCGCTTTGATGAGCAGGTTTCTACAATTCCTGATATATTGAAGCTGACATTGGGTGAACCTGATTTTAATACGCCAGACCATGTAAAAGAAGCCGGACAACAGGCAATTGAGCAGAATTTCTCTCATTATTCAGGCATGGCAGGGTTAACGGATGTCCGCGAAGCAGCTGCATACTTTATTAAGGGAAAATATGGATTAGCTTATGATCCTTTAACAGAAGTTTTAGTCACTATTGGTGCAACTGAAGCGATATCTGCCAGTTTGCTGGCTATTTTGGAAAAAGGAGATAAGGTCCTGCTGCCGGCACCAATCTATCCAGGGTATGAACCAGTGATTACACTAGCGGGTGCAGAGCCTGTATATATAGATACAACAAGCAATGGTTTTGTTTTAACACCGGAAATGATTGATGAAGCCATGGCAGTCCATGGTGAACAGGTGAAAGCAGTCATTTTGAATTATCCAAGCAATCCGACTGGGGTAACCTACAATCGTTCAGAGGTTCAAGCAATTGCAGAGGTTCTGAAAAAATACCCAGTATTTGTTATCAGTGATGAAGTGTATAGTGAGCTGACCTATGATGATCCCCATGTATCGATTGCTGAATTTATTCCTGAGCAGACTATTATGATTAATGGGTTGTCTAAATCTCACGCAATGACAGGCTGGAGAATCGGCTTCATTTTTAGCAGAAAAGAGTTAACCGGAGAAATTATTAAGGTCCATCAATATCTGGTAACAGCTGCTTCAACAATTTCTCAAAAGGCAGCAGTCCGGGCATTGGTTGAGGGAATCAATGACGGCGTAATTATGAAGGAAGAGTACCGTAAACGTCGTGATTTTGTTTATGATCAGATGACAACCCTAGGTTTTCAAGTTGCTCGACCGAATGGTGCCTTTTATATTTTTGCAAAAATACCTGAGGGTGTTGAACAAGACTCAATGAAGTTCTGTATTGATTTGGCAGAGAAGCAGGCACTAGCACTAATTCCCGGAATTGCATTCGGACCGGAAGCAGAAGGTTATGTCCGAATTAGCTATGCTGCCGATATGGAACGACTGGTTGAAGCGATGAATCGGTTGACTATCTATATGACTAAAGAGATAAAAGATTAGGACCATACATTACAACTTGCGTCCCAAACAAGTGCTGATAAACATCTTTCTTATTGCTTAGAAATGCGGTGATGAGAAGGATGTTTTTATTGATAAAAATGCGAAAGGGATCCCCTTGCGGCTGACATATTGCTATTTCTATAATAAAAAGGCAAGGCCATGATACATACAAGAATGCTGCCAATAGTAAAAATACTACTATTAATAGTGTGAATAACAGCTAAATGAACGAAATAAACAGGTATCTTTTCCAAGAGTTTTCCGTTGAAAAAGACCGCCTTTTTTTGTATACAAAATCTTTACATTTCTTTACCGATTATTTACAGGATATTTGAGAAGCATTAACAATGACTTGTTAGACTAAGCTTGTAACTAATCTTACTAAGGAAGTGTTGAAATGAAGAAGAAGATTTTAACAACAATGGTCATTACAGTAGGCGTACTTTTGGCAGGATGTAACAGTTCTGATACGAAAGGCGAAGCTTCTGATAAAACAAACGAACCAACCAAAATTGTAGCAGTTGGCTCAACTGCACTACAACCTCTTGTTGATGCTGCCAAAGATCAGTTTATCGCAGAAAATACTGCCTACTCTATCTCTGTTCAAGGGGGCGGCAGCGGGACAGGGTTATCTCAAGTTGCTGATGGCGCAGTAACAATTGGTAATTCTGATGTTTTTGCTGAAGAGAAATCCGGGATTGAAGCGGATAAGCTGGTAGACCATAAAGTAGCAGTTGTAGGGATGGGACCTGTAGTGAATAAGGATGTTGGTGTTAAAGAGCTGACCAAAGCTCAGTTAATCGATATTTTTACAGGGAAAACCACAAACTGGCAGGATGTTGGCGGCAAGAATCAGGAAATCGCTGTAATCAACCGACCGGAAGGTAGTGGAACTAGAGCGACTTTCGAAAAATGGGGACTTGACGGAGCGACATCGGTAAAATCACAGGAACAAGATTCCTCAGGTACTGTCCGTCAGATTGTTTCTCAAACTCCAGGGGCAATTAGTTATTTAGCATTTTCTTATATGGATGAATCAACCATAGCTTTGAAAATTGACGGTGTGGAGCCGACAGAAGAAAATGTCGCTGATAATACTTGGTCTATCTGGTCTTACGAGCACATGTATACCAAAGGGCAGCCTGATGAATCAGTGAAAAAATTCCTGGATTATATGATTAGTGATGGTATTCAGAAAAGTGTTGTAAAAGAATTGGGTTACGTTCCTATCACAGATATGAAAATTGAACGCAGTGTTGATGGAGAAGTAACAAATCTTTAATTGAACGATTCAGTCTTATTCTGGCATCGAAATGATAAACGAAAATTCTATAAATGAGTAAAAGAGGAGGGACAGAAGGGCTAAGCTTTGAGAACCAAGTAGGTCCTGTTCGACAACAACTGCTCCCTCACTGTGTTTCACAGCAATAAGAAGGATTTTCTTAAAATGACAGGAAACACAAATGTGAGACAGTTGATGCTATTGGAACGAAGTGTAGCAAGTTGCTTCTGTCTCACCGTTTATTCGAATGTTAAATAAGGCAGCGTTTGGACATTTATTTATGTTCCAAACGCTTTTTTTTTACAAATTAGAAAAAGTTAAAATCTCATTTTCTTTTATATTATTTAAAAATATTGATACATCGTTTGATGTTTTATTTGTTATAATTATATATCTAAATGATTTTTATTTATTCTAATAGTGAGATTCTGTTCTGTGTTTTAATAAAAGAAAGCGATAATTTAAAAGTGAAAGAAATGAACGCTTACATCCGAATTTTAATCAGAAAAAATCAGCACCGGAAGGTTTGGCAGGAATTCAAAAGCAGCAGAATGATATCCTGCGCCCTTTTGGCTAAAAAAGGAGGAAAAGGTTGGATATAAAGTATAATGCAGCAGATTGGCAGGCGTTGAGCGAGGGTGTGGGCTTTATCGAAAGCATGGATCTCTTTTCTATGCTGAAGGAAGCCGACCGTCTCAGTGAA
>NZ_JBNEQE010000018.1:0-78588 GCF_049894025.1 Enterococcus sp. LJL51 | reverse complement strand
AAAAGACACGCTGAGTATACGCATACAGAATAATTTTTAATAGCATCTTCGGGTGGTAGGCCGGTCGGCCTAATTGTTCTTCTAATTTATTAAAGAGTGTTTGCGGCATGGCTTCGACTAAGGCATTAACCGCAAAAGCGACATCCGTTTCAGGAATAAACTGTTCCAACTCTAATGGTAAAATCGTTTGATTAATGGTATAATCTTTAAACATAAAAGCACGCTCCTTTTGATTGGGTTTGGTCACTTTAATCATACAAGGCTGTGTGCTTTTTGTGTACCCTAAAATTAAAAAAGTAGGACAATAATCAGATTTTCTTCTGACTATTGTCCCATCCTCTCTTTTGCTTCTCCATTTGGATGTAGCCAAGCTCATTTTCAGGATGAGCTGGATTTTTTAGCTGAAAGCCAAGGCGCTCATAAAAGCCTCTAGCAGTTCGAGAGGCTGCGACCTCTATTCTAGTTGCTCTACTATAGAATGGGTCGTTTTCGATGGTTTGGAATAATGCCGTGCCGATTCCCTTTCCGTGATAATCTGGTGAAACGAAAAAGCTTAGCAGTATACTTTCAGTTAACGAATTGTAGTAGGGGCTGATACCGGCAGCTCCAATAATCGTATCCCCTACTTCAGCAACATAGGTATTTGTAGTTTTTGTCTGTTCCAGAAGTTTTAGCGGAGTATAGTGCTTCGCCAAATCAAGCATTTGATTTTCAGGATAATCTTGACTGTTAATCTCTAAAAAGTTTTTTTTCATTAGTACTGAAACGGCAGCAGCATCACTCTCTTCGAATGGGCGGATAGTAAAGGCTAAAGCTGCCGCTGACAAATACCGTTCTTTTTGTTTGCGTGTTAGCTTTTTGAAGCGATATTCTGCCTTAGTTGCTTCTGTTCGGGAAGAAAATGCTTCCAAGTGAATCATTTTGACAGGTCGTCTTGAAGGAACACGAGTATATTTTGCTCCAGTTCCTGAATTGTGTTCAGCAACTCTACGTTTAGGTTCAGTTGTATAGCCGCCGTAGAAGCTGCCGTCACGGCAATGAAGAACATAAAAATAATGCTTATCTGCCATAGAGCAAGGCCGCCATTTCTGGGTGATAGTCTCCGGCTTTATCCTGGATATAAAATGGAGGAAGGACTCGAAATCCATCTTTTTTCCCCCGTAGAATTCCTTCAACCAAAAGGATATTAGCTTCTTTTTCTGGTTTTGGATAGACAAACTGTATTCTTTTTGGAGCAATATTGAAGGACTGCATGAAATCAAGGATATCAAGAAAACGGTCAGGTCTATGAACCATAGCCAGCCGTCCATTTGTTTTCAGGAGCTTTGCAGAAACCGCAATTACTTCTTCAAGAGAGGTATGGATTTCATGACGGGCAGCTGCTAAATAAGGGTTTGGATTTGTTTTTCTGTCCGGCTGCTCTTTAAAATATGGAGGATTGCAGAGGATAAGGTCAACAGAATCTGGTTTAATAATGGAAGGAGCCTCTTTTAAATCCAATTGAACCATTTCCATTTGATTTTCTAGTTTATTTAATTGAATACTCCGCTCGCCCATGTCTGCCAATCGGGGCTGCAGCTCAATTTGTTTTATTTGAGCGGCGGTTTTTCGGCTGGCGAAAAGCCCGACAGCACCGTTTCCTGCACACAAGTCAACGATAAGTCCTTTCTTTGGTAGGGAAGGGAAATTTGCCAGCAGTACAGCATCCATTGAGAAGGAAAAAACCTCTTTGCTCTGAATGATTTGGATATCATCAGCATATAATTGATCGATACGTTCGCCTTCCAGAAGCATATACTATTCCTCCTTTTTCTTTTTCTAGTCAAAGCATATCTATCATACAAGGTGTTTCTTTGTTTCGCAAGCTGAAAAACGTTTTTTTGAAAACAGATAAAGATTATTTTCAGGAAATTATATCTATGGTATTATGAGGGGAGACTGAAAGCTGGATAAGACAGTTTATCAGCCGAGGTCATCGTGTCACCGAACACAGGAAGAAGGAGAATGAGCGATGTTTTTTACATTTATGCGGGGAGTTGTCCGCGTTGTTCTGTTCATACTTAACGGACGAACACATCTTGTTGGAAAAGACAGATTACCAGAAAATCAAAACTACATTTTAGTAGCGCCTCATAGAACTTGGTGGGAGCCGCTTCATTTAGCAGTAGCAGGATCACCGAAAAAATTTAGCTTTATGGCAAAAAAAGAATTGTTTAAAAACCCAATTTTAAGTTTTATTTTGAAGCATGCAAATGCATTTCCGGTGGATAGAGAGAAACCAGGTCCAAGTGCTATTAAAACACCGATTAAAACGTTAAAGGATACGGAGCTAAGTCTGATTATGTTTCCGAGTGGAACGAGACATTCTTCGGAGCTTAAAGGCGGAGTGGCATTGATTGCTAAACTGGCAAAGGTTCCTATCGTACCTTCTGTTTATCAAGGACCGCTGAAATTTAAAGATTTGTTAAAACGTAAGAGAGTTACTGTTGCTTTCGGCGACCCGATTGATATCAGTGACATTAAGAAAATGGATAAAGATGGGATTGCCGAAGTTGAGCGGCGAATGAATGAAGCCTTTGCTGCCTTAGATCAGGAAGTGGATCCAAGCTTCAAATATGAAGCACAGTAGTAAGAACGTTTGTGTTAGCGGGTGGTTCATGCTGGAAGAGCAGCGGGCTCTCGGGCAGTTTTCAGACGAATTTTAAGTAAGGATGACTGCCAATTATCCAAATTGCAGATGGTGGGATGTGACTCAATGAGTTATGTCCCATTCATTTTTTTATTGAGCGGACAACATGCAGAAAGCTGGGAAATTCATCCTGAAAACTGGGAAGAAAAGCGTATTTTGATATGTAGAATTTTCATGTTAGAATAAGAAGCTATAGAAGAGAATGATGCTCAGTTATAATTTTTATGAGGGAGAAAAGCAGCTATGCACAAAATAATATGCCCACATTGCAGTACGACCTTTACAATTGATGAAGCGAGTTACGCGGATATTTTGAATCAGGTACGGACAAAAGAATTTAATGAAGAAGTTCATGAGAAGCTGGAACAAGCCAAGCTCCAGCAGAAGAGTGAAGTGGCACTTGCGGAGGAAAAAGCTAAGAGCTCCTTTGATCGGCTGTTGTCTGAAAAAGAAAAAGAGATTGCCGAACTGCAGGCTAAGATTAGTGCAGGCGGTCAGGAGCGGCAAATAGCTATTGCTTCAATAGAAAGCAGCATGAAAGAAAAAATTGCTGAACAGGATAAAAAAATAGCAGAGCTGGAAGCAAAGGCTCAGGCTGCTGAAAATGAAAAGAAGCTGGAAATCACACAAGTGGTTTCAGCAAAAGATAAAGAGCTAATGGAGCTCAGCTCGAAAGTTATTCTTCAGGAAAAAGAGAATGAGCTGGAGAAGAATTCTATCAAAGAAAAATATGAAATGGAATTAAAGCAGAAGGAAGAAACTATCGCTTTTTATAAAGATTTTAAAGCCAAACAGTCTACAAAAATGGTTGGGGAAAGCTTGGAGCAACATTGTGAAATTGAATTTAACCGGTTGAGAATGACCGCTTTTCCGAATGCTGAATTCGGTAAAGATAACGATGCCAAAACAGGTAGCAAAGGCGACTACATTTATCGGGAGTTTGACGAACAGGGAACTGAGATTATTTCAATCATGTTTGAAATGAAAAACGAAGGCGATGAAACAGCAACGAAGAAGAAAAATGAACACTTCTTTAAGGAGCTTAATAAGGACCGTCAGGAAAAGAAATGTGAATATGCTATTTTGGTTACAATGCTGGAAGCAGACAATGAGCTGTACAATAATGGCATTGTCGATGTTTCATATGCGTATGAAAAAATGTACGTTATTCGTCCTCAGTTTTTTATTCCGATTATTACCTTACTGCGCAATGCAGCAATGAACTCCCTGAAATACAAGCAGGAAGTAGCTTTGATGCGGGAACAAAATATTGATATCACAAATTTTGAAGAGGATTTAGATACCTTCAAATCAGCCTTTGCAAGAAATTATGAGTTAGCCAGCCGGAAATTCCAGACAGCGGTTGATGAAATTGATAAAACAATAAACCACCTACAGAAGACCAAAGAGGCGCTGCTGTCATCAGAGAATAATCTGCGGCTTGCTAATAATAAGGCTGAGGATTTGACGGTTAAAAAACTAGTACGAAAGAATCCAACAATGAAAGCAAAATTTGATGCATTAGATTAGTGCATCAAATTTTCAGTTCGGAGTTAGCTGCTGTTTTAACTGTAGAGGCAGTTGAAAAGAATGATTGAGTTAGTAAAAAAAAGAATATTCCAGTGATCTTTGAGCGATTAGTCGCTAATCTTTAGGAGTTTGTGAATGTCAGCTTATTTTCAAAAGAACGGCTTCTGAGAGTATTTGATATATGCTCGGATTTGGAAGGCACAGCAAAACGGATAATGCCGTTTTGCTGTGTTTTCTTTTTTGACTTGAAATAGAAAAAATGTTTGCTGATTAATAAATAATTACGAGGTGAAGCTGAGGATTTTGATTCATGAGATGAAGATAAGATAGCCGGTGATTAGAACGAGGCAGACAACCTGCTCATATGCTGTTCTATATCCTTCTTTCTGTGGTAAAATAGAGAGATGTAGATTAGACATGATGGGGTGAGAACATGAAGTGGAGCATACCGGATCGAATCATCAGTCGGGGACGGGAATATTTAAATGAAGGCAGAGTACTCTCGGTTGTTCCAGATTGGGAAAAGCAGATATGGTACGGTGAAGTGCTCGGCAGTGAGCTTTATTTAGTCGAGCTGGATGGCGGACCAAAAGAACAGGACCGTTGTGAATGCCCTTATTGGATGGAGCAAGGCTACTGTAAGCATACAGTAGCTGTTGAGCTTTACTTGAGAGCAAAGGGTGTTCCTAGAATGATGAAAAATCAGCAGCCGCTTATAGGTGTGGAGAAAAAAGCATCAAATGCAGAAATGTTTACAAAAGGATTTGCTAAGCTGCAGCCGTTGCTGGAAGAGAAAACAGGAAAATCGCTAGTCATTGATTATCTCATTGAAGGCATTGAAACAAATAATTATTATCCCGAGCTGGCACTTTTAGGCCTTGCCTTACGTATTGGTATAAATGACGGGAAAAGACGAACCTATGTGGTAAAGAATATTGGCGATTTTTTTCAAAAATTTCAAAAAGAGGAAAGCTTTGGTATCAACAAACAGCATAGCTTTTCGCTGATTCATGAAGCCTTTTCTTCGGAAGATCTCCTGATTTTAAGTCGGTTGGCAGATATTTATCAAACGAGTCAGCTTATGGGAGCTAAGGGTGTTCAGGTTAAGGGGAAAATCGATAAGCGCTATTTGATTCTGCCTGTAGAGCAAGCTCAGGAATTAGTTAGTCAAATGAGTCAGTCTGGCTCGCTTCAGCTGAATACCGGAATTCAAAAATTGCGTAAAGTCAGCTTTTCCAAAGAAAAATTCCCGTTGCGGTTCACAGTTGAAAAGGCTGACAGCGGCCGTTTTATTTTGAAAATCAAACAGCTTTTTAACCCATTTCTGAGTCATTACCATTGGGGAATTTTAGGAGAAACCATCTATTTGTTTACAAGAGAGCAGGAAGAAATCTATAGTATGCTGCTTCAGCTGCTAAAACGGATGGAAAAGGCGGAAATCATCTATGAACGCCAACAGCTTTCTGATTTATTTAGCTCTGTAACCCCTCTTTTAAAAAAAATCGGACATCTTGCTATTGAAGCTGCTGTTGACAAGGAGCTGCTGATTGAACCGCTGAAATTGAAGTTTGTTTTTAGAAAGCTAAAAGATAAAGTCAATGCGCAGGTTGAGTTTCATTATGGTGAGACAATTTTTACAGAGGAAAACGCTGATCAAAACGAGCTGGAGGGGAAAGAGGTCATTCGAGACATCCGCGGAGAACAGACTGCTGTTGAGCTTTTTGAAAAGTTTTCCTATAAAAAAGCTGCTGCAGGATTTGAGAAAAAATTGCCTGCTGGAGAACGTTTATATTACTTTTTCAAAGTAGAAATTCCGGCGTTTCGTCGTCTTGGTGAAGTGCTGATGGGGAAAAAGCTTCGAGAGATGTACCTAGACGCTCAAAGTCATCAGCCTCTTATTGAAGTAGCTGAGTCGGATTCATGGCTGGATGTACGTTTTGATATTGCTGGAGTGGATGAGAACGAAATTGATGCGGCTTTAGCCAGTCTATTGAGAAATGATTCATTTTATACACTGGAATCTGGGGAAATTTTGTCCTTTGATTCTGAAGAATTCCATCAAACGAGTGAAGTTCTTGCAAGGCTTCGCGAGACGATGAAAAATGTGCAGGGAACGGTTCGAATGCCGAAAAGCCAAGGAATGATTTTGGAACGTATGTTGGAAGGGAACAGCCGGGCTGTTTTTTCAGAGTCGTTCCAACAGCTGGTGGCTGATTTGATTCATCCGGAAGCCTTTGATGTATCCCTTCCTGAAAAACTGCAGGCGAAGCTGAGAGCCTATCAGGTTGAAGGATTCAAGTGGCTGAAGATGCTGAGTCATTATGGGTTTGGTGGTATTTTAGCTGACGAAATGGGTCTTGGCAAGACAGTTCAGATGATTACCTATCTTTTATCTGAGAAGGAAGAACAGCGTTTGAAGCATCCGGCATTGATTGTGGCACCTGCCAGTTTAATTTATAACTGGTCTGCAGAGCTTAAGAAGTTTGCCCCCAGCCTGAAGGAAGTGGTAGTTACTGGACAAAAAGAAGGACGTCAAGCAATTTTAGCTACTGCAGACCAGCAGGATATTCTTATAACGTCTTATAACAGCTTTCGACAGGATGTCGAGCTGTATGAAAATGCCGCTTTTGATTATTTGATTCTTGACGAAGCTCAAATGGTTAAAAACAGTGGGACAAAGACTGCACAAGCGTTGAGAAAGCTGATGATTCCACAGCGTTTTGCGTTGAGCGGGACCCCAATCGAAAATTCTCTGGACGAGCTTTGGTCCGTCTTTCAGATTATTCTTCCGGGATTATTGCCGAAAAAACTGTCTTTTCGTGAAATGAAGCCGGAGGAAGTTGCCAGAATTGTACGTCCCTTTATTCTAAGAAGAGATAAGAAAAACGTTCTGGCGGATCTTCCAGAGAAAATCGAGAACAATTTATATAGCACACTGACAGAGGAACAAAAAGCTGTTTACATTGCTTACCTTAGAAAGATGCAGGATGATGTCAGTCAAATGGATCAGGATGCGTTTAAAAAGAATCGAATCAGTATTTTAGCCGGTTTGACCAGACTGCGGCAAATTTGCTGTGATCCGCGTCTGTTTCTAGATGATTATCAAGGAAGTTCTGGAAAACTGGAACAAGTGAAAGTCTTCTTGGAGACAGCAAAAGAAAATAATCGGAAAGTTCTGCTGTTTTCACAGTTTACTAGTATGCTGACTATTTTGGAACGGGAGCTGCATGAGATGGGATTGGAAACCTTCTATTTGAGAGGAAGCACCAATCCAAAGGACCGGTTAGATATGGTGAATGCCTTTAATGCAGGTGAAAGAGATGTTTTTCTAATTTCATTAAAAGCTGGCGGAACAGGACTGAATCTTGTCGGCGGCGATACGGTTATCTTATATGATCTTTGGTGGAACCCGGCAGTTGAAGAACAGGCAGCAGGAAGAGCCCATCGGATGGGGCAGAAAAAAGTCGTTGAAGTCTATCGAATGATTGCCGAGGGAACGATTGAAGAGAAAATGGATCAGCTTCAACAGGAGAAACGAGAGCTGTTTCAGAAGGTTATCCAAGGAAACGAGCAGCAGCTTAGCAAATTGACTGAAGAAGATATTCGGGCAATTCTGAGTATGGGAGACGAATAGCTTCAGCATGTTTGATAAAGCTTTCAGAAAAAAGCTGGATGAAAAAAAGTCACTGGCCAAGTGGACTATGTCCCTTAGTCTAAAAACAAACCGGAATATACTGAGGCTAGCCAACAGTATATTCCGGTTTGTTTTTTGAAGGTTGCAGCAGTCTTGCCTGCCCTTCTTTAAAAATCTGCTATATTCAGAGCTGCATAGCAGGATGTTTTTAGACGAATGATTGAACTGTATCAAATAAATCTTCAAAGGTGCGTACCTCTTTTAAAAATGAAATACCGGTATTTTTGGGCACAGTTCTCAGCCGATGATTGAACCATAAAGACTGCCAGCCGCCGTTATGTGCACCAACCACATCATTTTCAAAGCTATCGCCGATGTAAAGTGTTGTCTCAGGCTCCATGCGAAATTGTTTGGCTGCCAGTTGGAAAATTTCTTTGTCAGGCTTCTGATAGCCAGTGCTTTGAGAAATAATAATATTATCAGAAGGCACCCAGTTTTCTAATTGAAGCTGCTTTACTTTTTTATACTGATGATCTGTAGGTCCATTAGTAATGATACCAAGAGGAATTTGTTTTTCACTTAGGTAATCAAACACTTTCTTCACTTCAGGATGCATGCAGATATTGTCCAACTCATCTTCATAAGCTTCTTGGAAACGGCTGCTTACAGCTTCAGTTGTTGAGGGATAACCTAGGTCCTTCATCGATTCATCCAATCGGAAAAAACGCATATAGGCCAAGGTCCATTCTCCGGTGATACTCTTTTCAAAAGTGACATCGCTATGATGGCGAAAGCGAATGTACAGCTCGTGCATCTTCTCACATGGAAAAGCCGGGAAGATTTTTTTTATAGCAGCTCTAAATGGCTGCTGCTGATCGTATACGGTGTCATCCACATCAAAAACAATTGTGTTAATCAAAAAAAGACAGCTCCTTATGATAATTTTCAGAAAAAATTCAACAGCTTCATTGTAGCTGATTTAGTCAGTGTTGAATAGGCAATTTCCGTAATTTAATTCAGTAAATATTACTGATTTTATCTTTTAAATATTCAACTTCTTTTGCATATAGAATTTTCTTTTCGTATAATAGGAGAAGTGCGTCGAAGAAGGAGGGGAAACATGTTAAAACGATTTTTTAGCTATTATAGACCATATAAAGGGTTATTTATTTTGGATTTTAGTTGTGCTGTACTAGCGGGGCTGTTGGAGCTGGCTTTTCCAGTTGTCGTCAATCAAGTGATTGATAAACTGATGCCTCAGGGGAATTTTCGTCTAATTGCTTTGGCGTGTTTTGGTTTGTTTGCTTTTTATATATTGAATACTATCCTGCAGTTTATAGTGGTTTATTTCGGTCATAAGCTTGGTGTGAATATCGAAACAGATATGCGCCGGGAATTATATCAACATTTACAGACACAGCCGTTTGAGTATTATGACAATCAGAAAACAGGAAAACTAATGAGTCGTCTAACAACAGATTTATTTGAAATTTCTGAAGTCGCCCATCATGGTCCTGAGGATGTTTTCATTACTATAATGACACTGCTGGGATCATTTCTGCTGATGTTGGGCTATCATGTGAAGCTGGCTCTGGCAACCTTTGCCCTACTACCGTTTATCGCTGTAGCATTAATCATTTTTAATAAAAAGATGACAAACATCAATACGAAAATCTACGATAATCTTGGCGATTTCAACGCCGGAGTAGAGGCATCTGTTAGTGGAATTCGTGTTACTCAGTCATTTGCAAATGAGCCGTTTGAACGGGTCCGTTTTGAAGGCCTCAATCAGGCGTATAGAAAATCTAAGATTATGTTCTACAAGCTGATGGGAATCAGCTCGGCATATAACTATTTAATGATTCGTCTCATTAACTTGTTTACATTGATTTTCGGTGGTTATTATACAATCAATGGCGAGCTTTCAGAAGGTGCATTCGTTGCCTTCATCTTGTTAGCTAATGTGTTTGTCCGCCCAATTGAAAAGGTTAATAACATGATTGAAAGCTATCCAAAAGGAATTGCAGGGTTCAAACGTTTTACTGAAGAAATAGACAAAACGCCAACTATTCAGGATCGCCCTAATGCTGAAGCTGTTTCTCATCTAGATGGAGATATTCGTTATGAGGATGTATCATTTTCCTATGCAGATTCAACTAAGGTATTAAATCATATAAATCTTCATATCAAAAAGGGTGAGACGGTCGCCTTTGTAGGACAAAGCGGTTCGGGAAAAACAACCTTGTGTAATCTATTGCCGCGTTTTTATGAAGTAAGTGATGGCAGAATTACCATTGATGACAAAGATATTCGGGATATGACATTAGCTTCACTAAGAGGTCAAATAGGAATTGTTCAGCAGGATGTTTTTCTCTTTCCGGGAACAATTCGAGAAAATATTGCTTATGGTAATTTAGATGCAGATGAAGAACTGATTCAACAGGCGGTGAAACTTGCCCATTTGGAGAAAGTAATTGATTTATTGCCGGAAGGCTTAGATACAATTATTGGCGAGCGTGGCGTCAAACTATCTGGAGGACAGAAGCAGCGGGTGGCAATTGCCAGAATGTTTTTGAAGAATCCGCCTATTTTGATTCTTGATGAAGCAACCTCGGCCCTTGATACGGAAACTGAACAAGTTATTCAGGAATCACTGAACTCCCTTGCTTCAGGTCGTACGACATTAATCATTGCTCATAGACTAGCAACTATCAAACATGCAACTCGTATTATTGTTGTGAGTGAAAATGGTATTTTGGAAGAGGGCACTCATGAACAGCTGCTTGAAAAAGGCGGTCATTATCGCCGGCTGCATGATGCTCAATTCAGGCAGTAAGCATAATAAAGCACATTTCTGTGGAAACTAAGTAGAGAGGTTCTCATAGGCGCGCTGATAATAGGACGCATAACATAATTTATAAGCTATAGCTTGTCTTTAGTGGAGCTGTTTCCAGCGGTTTGGTGTCGGAAACCACTTCAGCAGAGAATAAATAAAAGGACTATAACACCGTAAAAAGATGTTATAGTCCTTTTGTATATATTATTTTCTACGAGGCTTTCTTCCTAAGCCGATACCGTTTTTCATACGCTGCAAAGTTTTATTTGCAACAAGGCGTGCTTGTTCAGCACCTCGATCAAGAATGTCATCCAGCTCATCAGAAGCGAGCAGTTCTTCATAGCGGATTTGAATTGGTTCGAGTAAATCAACAACAGCCTCTGCCAAGTCGGATTTAAATTCACCGTAGCCTTTGCCGGCGTATGCTTCTACCAGCTCAGGAATTGAACGGTCACTGACCGCAGAGAAAATGTTCAGTAGATTTGAAACACCAGGTTTATTTTCCACATCATATTCAATAATTCCTGTTGAATCAGTAACAGCAGATTTAATTTTTTTGCGGATAACGTCAGGCTTATCCAGCATAGAAATATATCCTTTTGGATTTGAATCAGATTTACTCATTTTACTTGTAGGAGTCTGCAGGCTCATGATTCGACTTCCCTGTTCAGCAATTTTTACTTCCGGCATTGTCAGAATTTCTTGATTTGGCTGGGCATAGCGTTTATTAAAGCGTTCCACAAAATCACGTGTCAATTCCAAATGCTGTTTCTGATCATCTCCCACTGGAACCAAGTCTGCATTATAAAGGACAATATCGCCAACCATCAATGGAGGATAGGTTAATAGTCCTGCACTAACACCAGTTCGGCCGTTCTTCTGGGACTTATCTTTAAACTGCGTCATACGCTCCAGCTCACCGATAGTTGTGTTGCACTGGATAATCCAAGCTGCTTCAGCATGTGCAGAAACTTCTGACTGAATAAAAATTGTTGCTTTCTCTGGATCAAGTCCAACTGCAAGATAGAGAGCAGCTAGGCTTCTTGTTTGTTGTCTCAGCTTTTGAGGTTCCTGCTGTACTGTAATGGCGTGTTCATCTACAATACAATAGTAGCCTTTATAGTTATTCTGTAAGCTGATAAACTGTTTCATGGCGCCAATGTAGTTACCGATAGTCGGCGTACCGCTTGGCTGGATACCTGAAAAAATTGTCTTCATAATTACCACCTTATTTTTAATAATACTTCTAAAATAGTATACAATTAATAACTGCAAAAGAACAGAATTTATTAATGAAAAAAAGAAATCTGTTTTTTTAACGTTCATTTGTTAGGGAGTAGTACAGTTTTTTAAACTGTTGTAGTTTTCAGATAATTTAGAAAAAAACTAAATTAGTTATAATGTTATTACTAAAAGAAATTATTTATTTGTTATTAGTTAGTTAAATGACAATGAAATTACAAAAAATGTGATTTTTATTTAAAATACCCTAGTATTTCTATTAGAAGTTCGGTATACTGTAAGTGGATGGGAAAACAGATGATATTCCTGTTCTAAATAAAATAACTAACTCATAAAGAGGAGTGATGCGCAATGTTGACACTGTATACTTCCCCAAGTTGTACGTCATGTCGAAAAGCTCGTGCGTGGTTACAAGAACATGAAATTTCTTTCAAAGAAAGAAATATCTTCTCTGAACCGTTGAATATTTCTGAATTGAAAGCAATTCTTAGAATGACAGAGGATGGTACTGAAGAAATCATCTCAACTCGTTCGAAAGTATTCCAAAAACTGAATATGGATTTAGATGAACTTCCATTGCAGGATTTATTGGAATTGGTTAAAGAAAATCCAGGCTTACTGCGTCGACCAATCATGATTGATGATAAGAGATTACAGGTTGGTTTTAATGAAGACGAAATTAGACGTTTTTTACCTAGAGATGTTCGTCAGCTTGAACTACGTCAAGCTCAGTTGATGGCTGGATTATAAGCTTTCAATCACGGATTTTCAAAAGATGAAATCCGGAGAAATCTCACATAATTAATGAATAAAATTAGCATAGCAGAACAAGATACACTTTCTTGAAGGTATTCAGTTCTTGCCGAGTTTTTAAAGAGCTCCTTCACATTTATTCAGGTAAATGCTGGAAGGCTCTTTTTTTGGTTGCAATTACTCAAGCTAGAGTGTACTATTCTATAGTATAAATATAGAAAAGGTTCTTTATTATGAAAACTATAATATGGATTGCTAATTTTCAAATAAATGAACTTTTCTCTTTACTTTTGAAGTGATTGCTATACAATTAATCTATAAGAAGTAGTTTCCTGACTTGAGCAAAAAGCGAGGTGGAACCAGATGGAAATGGAACATATTAACGAAAATACGATTCGTGTATTGATTGGCAATGAAGACCTGGCTGATAGAGGGATTACCTTTCTCGACTTGTTGGGGAATCATAAAGAGGTAGAGAACTTCTTTTACAGCATTTTAGAAGAAGTGGATATTGAGGATGAGTTCCAGGGCAGTGAGGCTGTTACTTTCCAAGTCTTGCCTAAAAGCGACGGCTTAGAGTTGTTCATCAGTAAAAATGCTTCTGTAGAGGATGTACCGAACATTGGCAGCTTCAACGACTTAAGTTCTGAAGAAGCGAGCGAAATGATTAGAAAGCAGCTGGAAGCAAGCTACACTGATGAAACCAAGGATTTGGTTGATGACAGTATTCGCAGTTTTGTTCTTGAGCTGAGCAGCTTTGATGGAATGATTCAATTGGCAAATGAAGTATATGTTAAATCTATGCTGGCTAACCTGTACAAATATAAGGATAAATATTTTTTACAAGTAATGTTCTTTTTAGATGAAATTTCTATTAATGAAATCGAAAATGAATGGTCAAGACTCCTTGAATTCGGACAAGCCTCCACAGTAACACCAGAGGTTCTTAACGAATATGGAGATTGTATCATGGAACGAAATGCAATTGAGCTAACAAGATACTACTTTCACTAAAATATGATAGACATCGAAACAGAATTCAATTCTAATCGATGTCTTTTTTTTATAATCAAATAGTGTTGGTTATTAATCTCAATGTTTTTTAGATACTTTGACTTAAAGTAGAATACCTTTGATTATCGAAAGAAGCTAGTCTTCTTTTTTTTGCTTATTCGGCAGTTTTTCCAACTCTGTTAGATCAATCAATTTATCCGCTAGATCTTCTATACTGGGAACGGCATTTTCTCCGTTGACTAGGTCATCTATATCAATACTTGAAGCTTTGTTAAAATTATATAAATAGATGCTTTTACCTAAATTGAGATTTGGGTCAAAAACATTTTTTTCCCTCTCGCTTTGAATCCAGATTTTACTTTCTTTATTCCAGCTGTATAGATGATGTTCACCAATAATATCTACCATAATGTTATTGTCATCGTAACGTCTAACCTCACCAGATATATTAACCAGGTTAACTAAAAAACGATTTGTTTTAAAATAGATAGTGTATTCAACATCTTCAGGTAGAGTGACTGTTTCACCTGTTCTTTCTATAACTACTTCTTTTTCTGGGAGTATTTCTTTCTCAATTTTTGTTATTTCAATATCATCATAGTCTAATAAGACAATATCAATCCACCAGATAAGCCCTAAAAAAGTAATGATTCCAATAATGAGAACAATAGGCAAAATAATTAAAAATTTAAACCACTTTTTCTTCTTTGTATCGAATTTTAATTCCTTCACCATCTCATGATCTTCACGCAGCAGCTCATCTAATGAAAGTTCAAAAAGTTCGCTTAACTTTACTACTTGCTCTAAATCAGGATAGCTTCTTCCATTTTCCCATTTTGATATTAATTGTCTTGTGACAAAAAACTTTTGAGCCAAATCCTCCTGAGTAAGATTTTTTTCTGTCCGTTTTTCTTTTATGATTTTTCCAATATCCATTGCCTACCCCCTAACACGGCTCTTTTCCATTTTAGCGGAAAATCGAAAAATGAAAAGGACTTTAGGTGAAATCAATGATGCAACAAAGCGTAACATGCTGATATAGCAATGGTTTCATTCGTTGCAGTAATTAGTTATCGATGTTCTATTTTGTTTCTCGCTTAGTTCTTTATTCCTAAATAAAGTAAATATATAACTCTTGTTAAAGGGATATTTTTACTCATAGCTACAGATGCAGAGAGTAGAAGAATCTGACTATAAATCATTTTTGGGAGTTATATATGCTATAAAAGAGGGGAATAATATGGAAAAGAAAATGAGCTCCGAGCAAAGATATCCTTTGCTGGATATTGGGCAGTTTGCTGCTTCACTTTTAGTAATTTTAGTTCACTGCGGAAGGTTGGCAGAAAATGATGGTCTTCATTTTATTTTAAAATCTCTTCTAGGGCGATTGGCAGTTCCGCTATTTTTGGTTTCTACCGGTTATTTTTACCGCCGTAAGCTGCTTTCTTCAGCCGCTTATTTTAAAATATATTTTAAGAAACAAATCAAAGTATATTTATTCTGGAGTTTATTCTATGTGCCTTATGGTCTTTGGTTTTTACATACACAGGGGCTTCCGCCGGCCGTTTATCCAGCCGCCTTGGCTGTAGGCTTATTATATACTGGCTTATGTTATCAGCTTTGGTATTTTCCAGCTCTGTTCAGCGCTCTTTATCTGGTAAAGAAATCATTACTAAAGCTTGGCTATCTTAAAACCTTCTTTCTATCCTTTGTTTTGTTTGCATTAGGTGCGGTTGAAACCTATTCCGGCTATTTGAGCGGAACGTTTATTGAAAAGCCGTTTCGCTTATATCAGTCTGTTTTTGCAACCACTCGAAACGGTTTGTTTTATGCGTTTATCTTTGTTTTACTAGGCTTTTTTCTGGCTGACTATCAACAGTCTCCACTGCTTCAAAAAAGAGTAGGTGCAAAATTGGGTTTTAGCGGTATTCTCTTACTTGTTGAAGGCTGGCTGATTTTTAATAATCAGGGAGCAGACAAGAACTTTTTATTTAGTCTGATTCCTGCGGCTTTCTTTCTTGTAGCTGTACTGATTCAGTCTGATAGATGGCAGACAAGAGATTTTAGTAATTTGCGAATACTTGGTCAGTATTTGTTTTTCCTACATCCGTTGTTTTTGGAAGTAATTAAGGAGCTGTTTTCTTTGACAGGAATTCGAGAATTTCAAGGAATACCTTTATTTATACTCACTCTGTTTCTAAGTCTGGCAGTGTCGCAGGTAATCGTTAAGCTTAAGAATAACAATCAAGGTTCTAAAGTTCAAATGCAGAAGAAGCAACTGACCGCTATCAGAGAAGACAATCATGGTTAGCGATAAAAGTTGAATTGGGTAGAACATTATTTTTGTTTAGGATTCTAACGAATGATGGAATCGTTCAAAAAGTGCGTAGCTTTAATAGAGGTGATGACCATGCTTACAGCAAAAAACAAGCAGGGTGATTTAGTTCAGTTGGTTCATTGTTCAGATGAGGAAATGGAGATGCACCGGGAACAGCAATTTTTTTGCCCCGTCTGCGGCCAAGAGGTTCAGCTAAAAGCGGGACATATTAGAATTCCTCATTTTGCCCACCGTTCACTTTGCTCATTTGCCGGCTCTGTGGATAATGAATCAGAGGAGCATTTAGCTTTGAAAGAAATGTTTATTGATTGGTGTGAGTCTTATAAAATCTCCTATCAGGTAGAAGCTTATCTACCTGATTTAAAACAGCGTCCAGATTTACTCATTGGAAATATAGCTATAGAAGTTCAATGCAGTTCACTAGGTCTGGGAAAAATAATGAAGAGAACAAGAACCTATTTAGCTAACGGCTATATCCCATTATGGATTTGCGGTGAACATTTCTGGCATAAACAAGAAATGGGCGAGAATATAAAGGCATTTACTTTATTCAGTAAAACACTGGGTTTCTACTTTTGGGCAGCAGACTGGCGTCAAAAGACCTTAATGCTCTATTATCATTTAGAAGAAAATCTGAAGGGACAGGTATACTATGGGAGGAAGGTTTGGCCGTTCTGTAGTATCCCATTGAATCAGTTGTTTCATAATCAGCATGAATTAAAGCTGCATCACACGAGAAGCTACGATTTAAAAACAGAGCTTTTAAACAGTTACCGCTACTTAGCTAAGAAGCTGCTAATAAAGGATAAGAAAGTTCTAAGCTTTCAGGAATGCTGCTATAAAAATCACCAACATCTATTGCAGCTTCATCCCTGGTTCTATTATGAGGTCAGTCAGCGTTTCGTTTATACACATTCTTCTTTTTATCTACTCTGCTCACTCTGGCAGTTTTTGAAAGAACAACAGGGGGAACGCATTCAGTTTGAAGTGATTAGTCAGTTTTGTCAGCAGCTAATTATTCGGGAAAAGCTGCTTTATACGTTTCCCGCTATTTCTGCAGACTGTATAGCCTGCTGGCTAATCAATCAACTGGTAGAAAGTCTGATAGTATTCAGGATTTTAGCTCGCCGTGCTGGAGAAACGTTCGTTATCAAACTGCCTGACGACCAATTTGCTTCTTTAAATCAATCTAATCCATTCAAGAGCTTAGATTTTCCACAAGCTATTATTACTAGCACTCCATTGAAAATATGATACTATAGATATATAAATTCTGTTAAAGAAATGAGCTTATAATAACTCGCCCTTTATCTATATTTAGGATGAGAATCATTTCATGGGTAATGAAAGCTTTAAAGGATTTATATGGTATGTATGAAGGGAGTAGAAGCTATGAGTGAAGCAAAACAATTACCAAAACGCGACGAACTAGCAACAGAACTGACATGGGATTTGACTGCGGTATTTAAAGATAATACAGCATTTGAAGAAGCCTACGATCAGCTGTCAAAGGAAATAAAGGAAGCAGAACAAAAAAAAGGGACCTTAAAAAACGGCAGTACAGCGTTTTTAGAAGCAATTGAATATTTATTGGTGATGTATCGGAAAATTGAGTTGATCTATGTATACGCTCATTTGAAAAATGATCAAGATACAACTAACTCGGAATATCAGGCTTTATATGCAAGAGCAGCATCTTTATACTCTCAGGTTGGGGAAGCCGTTGCTTGGTTTGAACCTGAAGTTCTTTCTTTGTCAGATGAGGAGATTTGGGCTTATTTTGATGAGGAACCTAAATTGAACATCTACAAGCATTTTGTTGAGAATATTTTAGATAGCCGGGCGCATGTATTAAGCGAAGAACAGGAGTCGCTGCTGGCTGGAGCGGGAGAAATATTTAGCGCCTCAAGCAATACATTCTCTGTTTTAAACAATGCTGATTTGAAATTCCCAGTTATTGAAGATGATAAAGGTGAAAAAATCCAATTGAGCCACGGCATGTACGGTCAGTTGATGGAAAACACTTCTAGAAATGTGCGGGAAGCAGCATTTAAAGGGCTATACAGTGTTTATGAACAGTTTAATAATACATTTGCTTCAACCTTGTCTTCTCATGTGAAAGCACATAATTTTAAAGCAAAAATTAGAAAGTACGGCTCAGCAAGAGCAGCAGCGTTAAGCAGCAATCATATCCCTGAAAGTGTTTATGAGACGTTAGTAGAAGTAGTTGACCATCATTTGTCTTTGCTTCACCGGTATGTAGGACTGCGGAAAAAGCTTTTACAGCTTGATGAGCTTCATATGTATGATATGTATACACCGATTTTGGGTGATGCTCCAATCAAATTTACTTATCAGGAAGCAAAAGAGAAAACACTGGCAGCTTTAGCTCCGCTGGGTGAAGAATACTTGAATATTGTTAATCAAGCATTTGATCAGCGCTGGATTGATGTTGTGGAAAATCAAGGAAAAAGAAGCGGTGCCTATTCATCAGGGGCGTATGATACCTACCCATATATTCTGTTAAACTGGCATGATAGTGTTGATCAGCTGTACACCTTGGTTCATGAAATGGGGCACAGCGTCCACAGCTACTTTACTAGAAACAATCAGCCTTATGTATACGGAGACTACTCTATTTTTCTTGCAGAAATCGCATCAACAACCAATGAAAATATTTTGACTGAATATTTGCTGGAAACAGAAACGGATCCTAAAGTTCGGGCTTATGTCTTAAATCATTATCTGGACGGCTTCAAAGGAACGATTTTCCGTCAGACTCAGTTTGCAGAGTTCGAGCACTTCCTGCATACAGAAGATGCAAAAGGTATTCCATTAACAAGTGATCATCTGAATAAAAGCTATGCGGCATTGAATGCGAAGTACTATGGCCCTGAAGTAGTACCAGATGAAGAAATTGCTTTGGAATGGTCTAGAATTCCACATTTTTATTACAATTATTATGTATATCAATATGCTACAGGCTTCTCTGCAGCTTCTGCGCTGGCTGATAAAATTATTAAAGAAGAACCGCAGGCGCTGGAAAATTATTTAAGCTATCTGAAGTCCGGCAGCAGCGATTATCCGATTGAAGTAATGAAAAAAGCTGGCGTAGATATGACGAAACCAGCGTATATTGAAGATGCTATGAAAGTTTTTGAGGCTCGCTTATCTGAGCTTGAAGCTTTGATAGAGACATTTGATAAAAACTAAAAGGTCTTTGTCAAATCAGGCTGATAAGAAAATTGAATAAAATTATAGGACTTGAAACAAAAAGCAGGAAATTTTAGCTTTTGTTTTAAGTTCTTTTATTTGGTGAGGGAGAACTTGATTTACTGAAAAATAATAGAAAGTACAAAAAAACAGGAAGCAGGCAGATACTGGCTGTTTCCTGTTTTTCTATAGTAAGTGTAAATGTCCCTTCGGTACGCTTTGTTCATGAGCCTTTGCAATCTGGACTGGATCGTGAAAATGAATATAATTTTCTTCAGAAGTCTCACACAGCTGTTTAATATGATCAATAGACAGATAGTCCTCAACGAGTACGCCGAAATCTCTATCACAGGCATAATTATAGATAACAGCTGACGGATGTTTAGAAACACCCATTTCTCTGGCAATTTGCTGATCAATCTGGAAGGATTCCTTCACAAATGGCGATTGACGGTCAGAGCGGAACATTTCCAAGTCGCCGCCTGATTCAACAATCAGTTTTTCAGCCAAATCAGGAGAATAAACGGATCCCGCTTCTCCTACTATTTCCTGTAGATTCAAAAGGATGTGACGGCCTTTCTTTTTTCCTTGCAGCTGAGCTGCTTTAAAATCAAGCGAAGCAGAATAAATCTCTTCAAAAAGCTGATTCCTTCTATTGATGTCATGGGAAGGAATATTGTACAAACTTAGCAAACCGTCAATAGTTTTCATATTTACTAAGGGGATTAAACGTAATTGGATCTTTTTATTTTCTGCTTGAGCGAACGATAAGATGTCCCGCTCAATGTCCAAGCAAATACTCCCTAATGGATTTACGAACAAATATATTTCAATCATTCATACTTCCTCCAATTCGATTCTTTGCCAATATCGCGACTACGACCAATTTCTGTACTTTACCAAAAAAACAGAAGAAATTGAAGCATTCTGCTCATTAGTCTGTATCAGAGGAATAAGAAGGAGAAGACAACAACATCCGTTGTATCTTATTCAATCCGCTGATTTCTTTGATATTCAAAGTATTTAGCAGATTATAAAATGCTTTCTTTCCAATGAAAGCATCTGCAACTTCTAATTCCAGTTCATAATCGTGATTTTGGTTATACCAACTTTCATCAAGAGCTAATAAACCTTGGGGAAGTTTTTTTTGTGCTCTCTTGGTTTTAAGTTGACCAATCACATGTAATGGAGTATTGATTGTAAGATCCTGCAGTTTTTGAGAAACTTCACTATTTTTTGGAAAAATCCGAGAATGGATTATTTCTTCTGCCTGCTCAGGTGTGATGGGATCAGTGATTTCCAGCAATCCGTCTTTAGCGGGAACCTTTAGAGTAATCTCAGCAGCATCAGGCAAGGTTCGAATTCTTAAGCCGATGTTCATTTGCTTTAGATGAAATGCAGATGTATCGAAATAAGTATTTACTTGTAAGAAAAAATCCTCTTCTTTTAATTGAAAATAGTCAGTGATTCGAATAAAGTCCCTTTCTGAGAGCATGGTCTTATATTCAATTTCTAAGTTTTCACTCAACCGAAACTCACCTTCTTTTATACCTAATTTTCACACATGTTACATGGTTTCGTCAAGAAAAGTGATGGTCTGGACCTTTTTTTTTATAAAAGGCGAATAACAGAATAAAAAATCCAATTTTTCATCGGACTATGGTAAAATAAGCAGTGGATCAAATTCAAGGAAATTGAGGGAAAAATATGGAGAAAGATTGGGAACTTTTTCTTGCGCCATATGAACAAGCTGTTGGAGAGATGAAAGTCAAGCTGCGGGGAATCCGCAAACAGTTTAATGAAAGCAACAGACATACCCCCATCGAGTTTGTAACAGGCCGGGTAAAGCCTGTGGACAGTATTCTTACTAAAGCAGCTTTAAGAAAGATTTCGCTGGACCGGCTGGGTGAAGAAATGCAGGATATTGCGGGACTGAGAATTATGTGTCAGTTCGTTGAAGATATTTATCAAGTAGTGGATATTATAAGGAATCGCAGAGATTTTGAGATTGTCCAGGAAAGAGACTATATCACTAATAAAAAAGAGAGCGGTTATCGTTCTTATCACCTAGTTATTGCTTATCCGGTTCAGCTTATTACCGGAGAAAAGAAGATACTGGCTGAGATTCAGATTCGTACATTGGCAATGAATTTCTGGGCGACGATTGAACACTCTCTAAATTATAAGTATCAAGGTGTTTTTCCAGAAGAGCTGAATGACCGGCTGCAGCGGGCCGCCGAAGCTGCGTATCAGCTGGATGAGGAAATGTCCAGTATCCGTGAAGAAATTCAAGAGGCACAGCATCTGTTTTCACACGGCAGAAAAAAGGCAACAAATGAGTACTACAAGAAAAAAGACACTCAGAAATAATGCAGGGGGAGAGCCATGAAGGTAGCGATCGTCCATAATATTGAAGAAAAATCAAGAAGTGTAGCGAAGCAGCTGCGTTTGCTTTTGGAGCGGAAAGAAATTGAAGTGTCCGACAGCGATCCTGAATTGATTATTTCAATCGGGGGAGACGGGACACTTCTTTCTGCGTTCCATCGTTTTAGCCACATGTTGAATGATGTGAAATTCTTGGGTGTTCATACGGGACATCTGGGGTTTTATACAGATTGGCGCGACTATGAGCTGGAAGAGCTTGTTGAAAGTCTGCTGAGAGAACAGGAAAAAAGTGTTAGCTATCCGTTGTTGGATGTGCGGATTACCTTTTGTGATGATAAACCTGACAAGCATTTTTTGGCATTGAATGAATCAACAATCAAGCGTTCCAATCGGACGATGGTTGCCGATGTTTATATCAAAGATGAATTATTTGAACGGTTTAGAGGGGATGGACTATCTGTTTCAACCCCGACAGGTTCGACAGCATACAATAAAAGCGTAGGCGGAGCAGTCATTCATCCGAGTATAAATGCTTTTCAGCTGGCAGAAATAGCTTCTCTGAATAATCGTGTTTTCCGTACTCTGGGCTCGCCTATGGTGATTGCAAACAGCGAATGGGTTTCTATTGATTTGCAGGAAAGCAGTGATTATCTGATTACAGTAGATCAGCTGAACATTTATCAGGAAAATGTGGACACCATCCATTACAGGATTGCGGATGAGCGGATACACTTTGCATCGTATAAGCATATGCATTTTTGGTATAGAGTGAAGGATGCATTTATTAGTGAGGATTAAGTAAGCAATGAAATTTCAATGGGTATATAATAAAGAATCTTCCCAGCAGATAAAGTCATATTTGAAAGAGCAGGGCGTTTCAAAGGGCTTGTTGGCAAAGATAAAGTTTCAAGGCGGTTCAATTAAAGTGAACGGCAAGGTGGAGAACGTCCTTTATCAGCTTTCTATGGGAGAACAGCTAACGATTGTTGTTCCAGATGAAGGCGAGCATGAGACGATGCTTCCGTCGGATGAGCCAATCGTTATTTTGTATGAGGATGAACATTTTTTAGTGGTTGATAAGCCGGCAGGAATTGCGACTATTCCAGCTCAGTATCATCCCAACGGTACAATGGCAAACCGGGTAAAGGGATATTATCAGCGGATGGGCTATAAGGATCAGGTAATCCATGTAGTTACAAGACTGGATCGGGATACTTCTGGAGTTATGCTGTTTGCCAAACATGGATTTGCTCATGCGATGCTGGACCAGCAGCTGCGGCAGAAAAAGGTAACGAAAATCTATCATGCACTGGTTTCAGGCGATATTGCTAAGCTGTCTGCCCATGGTCAGATTATTGCGCCAATCAGCCGGGAGCGGACCTCTTTGCTGAAACGCACAGTTTCTGAAGATGGGCGCTATGCAGAAACTGAATACTGGCTGACTGCAGTGTCTGATAAAAATCAGGGGATTGCCTTTGTGAGAATCCAGCTTCATACAGGTAGAACGCATCAGATACGGGTTCATTTTGAAAGTATCGGATGTTCGCTTCTAGGAGATGAGCTTTACAATGGCGCCTTGGATAAAGGAATAGAGCGGCAGGCGCTGCACTGCAGTCACTTGAGTTTTAAGCATCCATTTACCAATGAAGAGCTGTTTTTTGACTCCCCATTGGCAGAAGATATGCAGCGGCTGATTGATAGAAAATAAGAAAGAAGGAGGTTGGGAAAAGTGAATGAAGGACAGGAAATTGAAGAGCAGTTTGAAAGCTTGCTGGATTACTTGAGAAATGACCAGATGAATGAATTCCGGGAAGCCTTCTTAACGCTCCATATTTATGAACAGGGTCAATTTTACCAATCTCTGGAAGCGCAGCAGCGGGAGCAGATATATAACTATCTATCGCCTAAAGAGCTGGCGGATATGTTTGACGTTATTGAAGAAGATAATGAAGATATGAAAGACTACATCTCGGAAATGCGCCCAAGTTACGCAGCGGAAATGCTGTCTGAGATGTACACAGATAACGCAGTAGACTTGCTGAATATGCTGGATAAAAGTGAAATGGCGAAATACCTTAGCTTGATGAGTACAGAAGACGCTAGCGAGATTAAAGAGCTGCTGCACTATGAAGACGATACTGCCGGCTCCATCATGACGACAGAATACGTATCGATTGTTGCTAATCAAACGGTCCGCTCTGCGATGTATGTGTTGAAAAATCAGGCGGATGTAGCAGAAACTATTTACTACGTGTATGTTGTGGATCAGGAAAACCATCTGGTGGGGGTTATCTCTCTTCGTGATTTGATCGTGAATGATGATGATACACTGATCAGTGAAATTCTAAGCGAACGTGTTATTTCTGTTCACGTGGGAGATGACCAGGAGGATGTTGCTCAAACGATTCGGGATTACGACTTTCTGGCACTGCCGGTTATTGATTATGATGAGCATTTGCTGGGGATTGTTACCGTAGATGATATTATTGATGTTATTGATGATGAAGCAGCCAGTGATTACTCCGGACTGGCTGGGGTTGACGTGGAAGAGGTTAGTGAAAATCCCCTCAAAGCGGCTTCCAAAAGACTGCCATGGCTAATTACCCTGCTGTTTCTGGGAATGTCTACAGCGACTTTAATCAGCCATTACGAAGCTTTAGTTAGTGAAGCAAGTATCCTAGCTGTTTTTATCTCGCTCATTACTGGTACTGCTGGTAATGCGGGAACACAATCGCTGGCAGTAGCAGTACGCCGGCTAGCAGTAGCAGATGACAAGGACAGCAATTTTAACCGCTTGATCATCAGTGAAGTATTGACTGGTCTTGTTACTGGCGCAATTACTGGTCTGACAATAATGATTGTCGTGGGTATTTGGAAGCAGAATTTTCCCTTAGGGTTTGTCATTGGAATGGCGATGCTTTGTGCAATTACAGTCGCAAATCTGGCTGGAAGCTTAATTCCAATGCTGATGGATAAGCTGGGCTTTGATCCGGCAGTCGCCAGCGGACCGTTCATTACAACATTGAGTGATTTAACAAGCGTCTTGATTTATTTTAATATTGCCAGTATTTTTATGGCATACTTTATTTAAAAACTTCTATGTCCAATTGTGTTGGCAGGAGAAAAACTGAATGAAATCTTAGAACTTGAAACAAGAAGCAGGAAATGACTGGTTTTTTTTCAGGTTCTTTTTTGTATAAGAGGTATTTCGCTCCATAGCTGGATAACTAAGTGTTGTTTTACCCAAGTAATGGACGGAATGTGCTGTCGAGATTCACGAAGTTCAGCTGTCAATTTCACCTTTGCCTGCGGAGAGATTGGCAACGTTCTTTCTATTTATATTTAAGTACTTAAAATTTCGCTGGCAAAAATAGTATGTCACTATTTAAAAAACACAGAATCAGTCCGCTCTCGAACTGATCCTGTGTTTTTTAGTTAAGTGAAACGATTTTTGTGCCATGTGCTTCGCTAATAGCCAAAGCGCTGACTATTTCATCAACATTAGCGGCAGTAATTCCGCCGCCCGGCAAAATGATAATACGGCCGTCTGCATAATCAATGAGTTCTTTAAGATGAGCAAGATTTTTGGTGATTGGGGTACCCGCTGGACCGCCATGAGTTAAAATGCGCTGAACATTTCGCTCAGCCAGCCAATCAATTGCTTTGAACTGATTTTCTTTTGAAAGCTGGTCAAAAGCCATATGGAAAGTAATCTGCAGTCCTTCTGAAGTTTCTATCAGAAGATCAAGAGCTTCCTCATCCAGCCAGTTATCATCAGTAAGGCAACCAAAAACCACGCCATCAGTTCCGATTTTTTTTGCTTCAATTAAATCTGTATGCATAATTTTTAGTTCGATATCATTGTAGACAAAATCACCACCACGGGGACGAATCATGGTCATGATGGAAACAGGATGTTCTTCTGCAAAATGAACAGCTTCTTCAATAACTCCTGTGCTAGGTGTAGTTCCGCCTACCGCCAGATTATCACATAATTCAATTCGTCCAGCACCATTTCTCACAGCTGCGGGAATATCCGTAAAATTTTCTGCACAAAATTCTTTAATCACAGGTACCACTCCTTTAATTTCTTCATAGGCATTGTAACATATTTTCAAGTGTTGCCAAAGGAACTCTTCCATTGTAAGATAGAGCAGATGAAACTAGTTGAAGAGAAGGAGCCGGTTATGCTTAAGAAAAGAGATAAGGCTAGAGAATTTCTGGAGGCGAATAGTTCGCTGTTCCGCTGTCCGTTGTGCCATGAAGCAACGGATGTAAATGACTACACATTGACTTGTAGAAAAAATCATCAGTTTGAGCTTTCAAAAAAAGGGACACTGTACTTTTTAAAAACGCATACTCAAACCGAATATAATCAGAAAATGTTTAGTCACCGTCAGGCGATGATTAAAAGCGGTATGTATAAAAATATGCTGGCAGCAGTCTTGCCTCAAACAGCTGAAGGCAAAGTGATTTTGGACGTGGGCTGCGGCGAAGGTAGTTTTCTTTCTGAGTTAGCATTTCTGGGGATGGAAGGAACTAAAATTGGTTTTGATATTTCTAAAGAAGGGGTCTATTTAGCCAGTAATCAGCCAATAGATGCGTTTTGGTGTGCCGCAGATTTAACCAACCTGCCCTTTGCAGATCAGTCTGTAGACTGTATTTTGAATATTTTTTCTCCTTCTCACTACGGAGAGTTCCAACGGGTGCTGACACCAAAAGGACGTGTGATTAAGATAATTCCGGAAGAGGGATATTTAAAGGAATTGAGAGCCGGGTTTTTCCCGGAAGATTTGGAAAAACAACATTATTCCAATCTGAAGGTAGTTGAAAAGTTCTCGCAATCTATGAAGCTCATTGAGAATCAGCGGATTACTACCATTTTTGATGTCCCACAAGAACGTCGCTTAGACTTACTGGAAATGTCGCCATTGGAATGGCAGGCTACAACTGAAAGAAAAGCGCAGCTTCAAGAAAATCCTCTTGAAGAAATAACGGTTGACCTGCGCATGTTAATAGGAGAGATAAGATAACGCTTACAAAAAAGAATTTCACAAAAAACTATTGCAAAGCTCTGATATTGGTGTTATATTACATACAAGTTGTTTTTTCATTGGTTTTTATCAGGTTCCTGTTCTGATAAAAGTTAGTGAAAAGAATCTTCACTAACGTAGTGGCTCGCAGTGATTAACACCGAGACGGTACGTTTTTTTGTTGTTCTAAATAAGTTTTTTAGTGAAGGAAAGGAATAATAAAATGACAAATCATATTGTTTTATTTGAACCTCAGATTCCTGCAAATACAGGCAACATTGCCCGGACATGTGCGGCGGTTAATGCGCCCTTACATCTCATCGAGCCGTTAGGTTTTTCAACGGACGACAAGCAGCTTAAAAGAGCAGGGCTGGATTACTGGCATGATGTAGCAATTACCTACCATAAAAGTCTGGAAGATTTTCTTGCATTTTTAGGAGATCAGCCGCTGCATTTGATTACTAAGTTTGCTAATAAGATATACAGTGACGAGAATTTCTCAGACGGACAAGACCATTATTTTATGTTTGGTAAAGAAACAACCGGATTGCCAGAGACGTTTATGAGGGAGCATTCAGACAAATGTTTAAGAATTCCGATGAATGATGAACACGTCCGTTCTCTGAACCTTTCTAATACGGCTGCTTTAGTCGTTTATGAAGCTCTGCGTCAGCAGTCTTTTCCAAACTTGGAGCTGCAGCATCACTATGATAATGATAAGCTGGATTAAAGGTGTGTTATCAGGACAAACAAGTAAATAAAATTGAAGAGCTTGGAACAAAAGCAGGAAAAATGGCTGATTTTGTTTCAAGTTCTTTTTTCAGAAAAAAAGAGTGAAAGATCTGTGGCTTTAGAAAAGATTTCTTTCATCGGTCAGGCGTTCTCTTATAGTGCTTGAACGCTCAGAAAAGAGCTCCTAGCGTTTTTCTTTTAAATTTTTACTAGAATCTGTCTGAAAAATAGAATGACATCCGAATTTTTCAGGGATTTTTGTGGAAATCAAGCAAAACCACAAGCTAGCTCATTTCAGAGTAGTCACTTTTACTACTATTGATTGAAAAATGACGTTTACTTTCGTACGCATACCATTCTGTTAGCAAGTCTTTAGGCAAACAGAACTGGCAATGTGGTGCATAAGTGAGTATTTCTGCCGACGAGTTCCATAACAATCTCGAAAATATTCGTCGCTAGAGTTTTCAGACACATGCTAATACAAAATAGTATCATTTAAAATTAAAAGCTACCCTAAAGCATTCCATCGCTGGATTCCTTTAGGGTAGCTTTATTTTTCAGTAAAGCAGTTTGACAGCTGCTATTTTTGCAGCTGAGAGTACAGATTACTTAATTCTACGCTTTTTGTCAGCATATCTGTATAGATTTTTAATGCTGCAGAAGCAGTCATGTTGTCGCCCGCATCGCTTATTACACCGCTTAGCTCAGTATACTCAGCCATCAATCCCATATAGTCAGCGGCAAAAGTCAGGCTAGTAGAATCAGTATAAGTACTAGGATTGTCTACATATCCCTGAGCTTTTTCAATCATTTCATCATACTTTTCATCAACTTTTTTGATTGCTGCTTCTACATCTTCGATACTCTTCGTTGAACCAGAACTTTTCTGTTTGGTACTGGAAGGCGTTGTGCTGGAAGAACTGGATTCTTTTGTTTTTGAACTTGAGCTGCTAGAACTGCTGGAACTAGAAGAGCTGGATGAACTAGAAGAACTAGCTTTAGAATTGTTTTTTCCACCAGTTCCGTCAAAATCATGGTCGGAATAGCCAACAATAACTGTTGCTCCTTTGTCGGCGTAAAAACCATGACGATCACCAACTTCTTTTGTACCATAATACGTTACTGCAGGCTGATCGCTTGAAATATCATCACATTCATCCTTACGAAGATAACGCTTGTTTGTTGTTGCTTTGTGGTCAAAATTTGAAACAACAAATTTGACCTTTAATCCAGCAGCATCAAATTTTGCTTCTACCTCTTCTTTTGTATCAAAGTACGTATTAGGCACTTCGGCTTTACCTGCTAGAAGTTCATCTGCCCTTTTTTCTTTTTGCTTCTCAGATTTACTAGCTTCACAGCTGGAATAACTAACAAGAAGGATAATCACCAAAGCAATCCCCAAAACCACTTTCCCCAACCTACCTAATGATTTTTTCATTTTTTTCTCCTCATTTCTATGATATAATTTTTTCATCATATGGCTTCATGTAAATGAGGCAAGCCGGCTGATTAGTATCTCCCATACTAATCAGCTTTTTTGCATTACCAATACTGTAGCATAATTCTATAAGGAATAGAAGCAGAGATTCGTAGCTATAGGATAAGGAGAAAATTATCTATACAATAGATACAGGATTGCCTCAGAGAGAGAATCGTTATATTCGTAACCCCTTTTTTCCTGCTATATAATAAAGATAACAGGCTTGTTAAGGAGGAAATAACTTATGGAAAATCAATTTGATGTAATCATCATCGGCAGTGGTCCGGGAGGAATGGCAGCAGCCTACGATTTGGCAGCGGCAGGGAAAAAAATTGCTGTAGTAGAAGCTGACAAATGGGGAGGAACCTGTCCAAATAGAGGCTGTGATCCTAAAAAGATTCTGTATCATGGCGTTGCTGCCGGAGAAGCTGTTGCACAGCTAAAGGGTGCAGGCTATGCTGGAAAACCTGCTGTAAATTGGGAGGAGCTGATGGCCTTTAAAAAAGATTTTACAGATGCTGTGCCCAAGGAACAGAAAGGCGGTTTGGAAGGTGCTGGAATTACCGTTATTGAAGGAACTGCTGTATTTGAAAACGAGCATACAATTATAGTTTCTGAAAAAAGCTACACAGCGGATACATTTATTTTAGCGACTGGTCAGCATTCAGCTTTGCTTGATATTCCTGGAAAAGAGCATTTAGAAACCAGTACTGAATTTTTGGAACTGCCTTCACTTCCTGAAAAAATGGCATTTATTGGCGGCGGATATATTGCTTTTGAATTAGCAAATATTGCTCACAGCAGCGGCAGTGAAGTACATATCATTCACCATAATCAAAAGCCGCTGAAAGGATTTGAACAAGAACAAGTAAATGCATTGATTCAGCTCATGAAGTCCAAAGGAATTATTTTTCATTTTGATGAAGAGGTTGAAAAAATCGAAAAGACCGATGATCTTCTTGAAGCCACGCTTGCTTCTGGTGATGTGCTGGAGGTCAATCGTATTTTCTGCAGTACGGGGAGAATCGCAAATGTAGAAGGAATGAATCTCGAGGGAATAGGAATTAATTATTCTGCAAGAGGGATTGAGGTTGACAGCCGGCTGCGCACTAGTGTGAAGAACATTTATAGTCTGGGAGATTGTTTGGCAAAGAAAAAACCGAAGCTGACTCCAGTATCCAGTTTTGAGGGCGGCTATTTGGCTAAACTGCTGAGTGGAAAGATAGATGAAGAAATCAGCTATCCTGAGATTCCAACTATTTTATTTGCTTCACCGAAGCTGGCCCAGGTTGGAAAGACAGAGGTTACACCAGATGAAACTGAGCACTATGAGGTGCAGGACTTAGATGTTTCCCAATGGTTCACTTATAAATACAGAAAAGAGCCTTTGGCTATGGCAAAAGTTGTTGTAGATAAGCAAACAGGTTTATTAGCGGGAGCGTCCGTATTGAGTAATGAAGCAGATGAGCTAATTAATTTACTTACTTTAGTTATTAATCAAAAGCTGCCTAAAGAAAACATCAACCAGCTAATCATGCTTTATCCGACCGTTGCCAGCGATATCAGCTATTTGTATTGAAAATTAAAATCCATAAAAAAACGACGAGTTTCCAGTATCTTGGGAAATTCGTCGTTTTTCAAATCATCGTACGTATTGAGCTGGTATTATTCAATAGGCAGTCTTTTTTCAAGATAGTATTTTGTTGTCCCGTGAAAGGGAGAATCAGTTAGTTGACCAAAAACTGAATAGCCGTGCATTTCATAAAATGTTTTTGCCTGATAATCTTGTGTATGGATAGTAATAATCTCTGCGTTCTGGCTCTGAGCAAAAGCTTCGCCCTCTTTTAACAGCAGCGTACCCAAACCGCTCTTACGGTAATTTTTATCCACAGCGAGGAGGGAGATATGGGTAGTGTTCATCCAATTGCTGGCGGTAATGCCTCCAATATAGCGGTCATCATCAAATAGGCCCTTAGAAAAATTGCTTGATTTTTTTTGAGCTATACCAGTATTTTCCAGCTGATGTTCTTCCAGAAAGCGAATCAGCTTATCTTCATTTTCTTTGAGCTCAAGATTTTTAAAGTGAATCATGGTTTACCTCCTTTTATTAAGTATTATATAAAAGGAAGTAATAAATAGGAAGCCGCTTATTTGGAGGTATTTTAGCTAAAAGTTAGTGGAAAGGGAGAATAGCTAGGATAGAAGCACGAAGAAAAAAGAAAGTGAAAAAATATGAAAGACTTTCTTTTCCTGTTGGTAGTAATGAACTAGACTGAAACTATCAACCCAATGTAGAAGGGCGCTTTTCATGAAGGTCCTCTTTGTTTTTTTATCTCAAGTCACCGATTCTTGTCAAGCAAACAAGGTGGTTCATTCATTATCAGCTAGTGTGATGTTTGTTTTTTTCGACCACTGGGCAAATTGTAACGAATGGGAAGAAAGTCATTTTTTCGCTTTGCGTAATAAAACGATTTTGAAACACTTCATTGCTCTGGAAAATGATGCTCCTTCAAAAGACACCATTTGTCGAGTTATGGGAATGATTTATCTTTATCGAGTCCAGTGTTTTCTCCAATAGGAAGGAACCAGTAAAGAATTGAAGCAGCTGTAGAAGCAAATAGGGAATTACTTGCTGTTAGCATAAGAAATACAGCGAGTTTGACGCTATTTAGGAATGGAATCGGCACGATTTTAGCCGAGTCGCTTCCGGCTAGCTGTCTCAATTCATTAGTGTGGTCTCCGGATTTCTGTTTTGCCCTTGACTAAGTATCTATAATCAAGAGAGTTATTTTCATGCTTTTGTCGTGGTGAATGGTCGGGAAACATAGAAATTTTTCATTGAAAATGATAAACTGAAAAGGATTGAAAATCGATAATGTTCATTGATGGAGGTATTTAAGGTATGAAGCTGTACTTTACTAGACATGGAAAAACAGAATGGAATAAAGAATTACGCTTTCAAGGGATGACAGGCGATTCGCCCTTGCTTCCATCAAGTTATGATGAAATAAAAAAATTGGGAGAACAGATTAGAGAGGTGCCTTTTGAAAAGATTTATTCAAGCACTTCCCTGCGTGCTCGTACCACAGCTGAAGGAATCAATGCCGAGCTGATTAAGCCTGTAGAAATAGTGTATACAGACGATTTAAAGGAGCTGGGATTAGGGAAGCTTGAAGGGCAGTCAATTGCCGAAATGCGGAAAATTTATGGTGAACAGCTGGACAACATGAGATATCATCTTGATAAATATGAACCGGAAATCTTTGAAGGAGAGCGGATTGAAGCAGCGATAGAACGTATTTCCAAGGTAGTAAGAGAAGCAGTAAGTAATGGAGAAGGCCCCTATCTGTTTGTGGGGCATGGTGCATCAATGACCGCTAGTGTTCAGCATTTGTCCGGCAAAGAAAAGAAAGAGCTTCGGAGTATGGGCGGGCTGATGAACAACAGTTTGACTATTTTGAAAACTCAGGAACCTGAAAATGGATTTCCCTATGAACTGCTGCTTTGGAACGATGATTCTTTCCTTCAGTAGTAAGAAATCAACGGTAGAAAGGCGGTGAATAGAATGTTGATGCAGGAGGAAGAAGCGAAATTCATAGTCGGAAAAGTTGAGGCAATCTTTTTTCAAAATCCCAGCAATTTTTACAAGGTGATGCTGGTGACGGTAACCGATACGAATACAGATTATTTGGAAAAAGAAATTGTCGTAACCGGCAGCTTTGGAGACATTCAGGAGGAAGAGCCCTATCGTTTTTTTGGTGATTTTGTAGATCATCCCCGCTATGGCCGACAGTTTCAGTCGGAAAGCTACCGGCAGGAACGTCCAACCTCAACAAACGGAGTCATTGCTTATCTTTCAAGTGATAAGTTCCCAGGTATTGGGAAAAAGACTGCTGAGAAAATCGTTGAGCTATTGGGAGATGAGGCTATTGACCGAATCATTGAAAAACCAGAGCTTCTAAAACAGGTTCCGCAGCTAAATGAGAAGAAACGGGCTCAGATACTTGATACGATTCGTCAGAATCATGGTATGGAGCAAGTCATTATTGGCTTGAGCCGCTATGGGTTTGGGAGCCAGCTGTCTTTTACGATATATCAGACATATAAAGAAGAGACGTTAACTATTATTCAGGAAAACCCTTATCAACTAGTTGAAGATATCGAAGGAATCGGCTTCAAGCGGGCAGATACAATAGCTGAGCAGCTGGGGATACGGGCGGATTCTGACCAACGGATTCGAGCTGCTGTTACCCATGAAGTCTTTCAGCATTCTGTACGAACCGGCGACACCTATGTGGAGGCTGAGGAACTGCTGAAGAATACTATCCAAATACTGGAAGCCAGTCGGCCTGTTGAAATTTCGATGGATCAGGCAGCGACACAAATTATTCATCTTGTTGAAGAAGGAAAAATTCAGCAGGAAGGCACAAAGCTGTTTGAAAACAGTCTCTATTTTGCTGAATGGGGGATTGGCAGTTCGATTCAGCGGCTATTGGCAAGAAAAAAAGAAATCTCCTATGACCAAGAGGAAATTGAAAAGACCATCCGAATTGTTGAAAAACAGTTGGGGATTGTCTACGGAGAGTCGCAGCAGAGAGCAATTGAAGCTGCTATAAAATCGCCGCTGTTTATTTTGACTGGAGGACCAGGTACAGGGAAAACAACTGTTATTAATGGGATTGTTTCCTTGTTTGCTGAGTTGAATGGTTTATCTTTGGATATCAAAGATTATACTCAGAATATGTTTCCAATTCATCTGGCAGCACCAACAGGGCGGGCAGCAAAGCGAATGAATGAAACTACGGGACTGAACGCCAGTACCATCCACCGTCTGCTGGGCTTGACAGGAAGAGAAAAGAATCCTTCTACCAGTGCAAAAGAGCTGGAGGGCGGCTTACTGATTGTTGATGAGCTGTCAATGGTTGATACCTGGCTGGCTAATACCTTGTTTAAGGCAATCCCGACTAATATGCAGGTGATTTTGGTAGGGGATAAAGATCAGCTGCCTTCGGTTGGTCCCGGACAGGTACTTCATGATTTACTACAGATTGAAGAACTGCCTAGTGTAGAGCTAACGGAAATTTACCGTCAAGGGGATGGCTCAAGCATTGTGCCTCTAGCTCATGAAATTAGACAGGGACGCCTTCCAGCAGACTTTACTCAAAATCAAAAAGACCGTTCTTTCTTTCCCAGTGATGCCTACCATATTGAAACCTACGTACGGCAAATCGTAACCAAGGCTAAGCTCAAAGGCTTTACGGCTCAGGATATTCAGCTGCTGGCTCCTATGTATCGGGGACCGGCGGGAATTGATGCTTTGAATAAGATGATGCAGGAAATCTTTAATCCCAATGATGGTACAAAGAAGGAAGTAGCCTGGAATGATACGGTTTATCGAATTGGGGATAAGGTGCTTCAGCTGGTGAATACGCCTGAGTTAAATGTCTATAACGGTGATATGGGTGAGGTTGTAGGCATCATTACAGCGAAAGAGTCCGAGGATAAAGTAGACGAGCTGGTTCTGCAGTTTGATGCAACGGAGGTCAGCTATAAGCGGAATGAGTGGAATAAGATTACCTTGTCCTACTGCTGTTCTATTCATAAAGCACAGGGTAGTGAGTTTAAAATGGTTATTTTGCCGATTGTCAAGCAGTACTATCGTATGCTTCAGAGAAATTTGCTCTATACAGCAGTAACAAGAAGTAAGGATTTGCTGATTTTATTAGGAGAAACCAGTGCATTTCAGGAATGTGTCAGCCGGGAATCTGCAAGTCGAAAAACATTATTGAGCAACCGGATTAGTGAAGCTGGTAATATGACAATTTCAACCAGAACTCAGCTTGAAGCATATGAAGAGGGGCGGCTGAAAGACTCGCCTTTTGCTGGAACAGAGCTTCCGGAACTAGTTAATGAAGAGAAAGAAAAAGCACCTGCTGCTCCTGTTATTGAAGAAGCACCATCAGCTTATCAGTCGTCTGCTGTCATAGATAGACAAAAGAATCCGCAAAATACAGCAGCTGAAATGTCATTATTTGAAGTGGATTCAGAAATGGTGGAGCAGCAGATAGAAACAGAAATGGACTGGCTGTTGACACCGCAGAAGGTCACTGAGCAGACTATTGATCCAATGATTGGAATGGACGACCTTAAACCAGAAGATTTTATGTGAAAATTTGACTAACGTGTTGAGCTTTGAGAAAAGAAAGCACATTTGAAAAAGCTTCTTCTTTTTTTGAGTGTGTTAGCTTATCTTCGGGAGGACGGCGTTTACGATTATCTATGCAAACCGCTTTTTTGAGGTCAGCAATACGAATAGCTATTTTATAATAAGAAGATCAGGCGATTAAAAGACAAGAGTGGGAGTTTAAATCCCGCTCTTTTTTTATAAATAAACGGTGAAAGTTGAGACATAGCTACACCTACTTTTGTTATACTTAAAATAGTAAAAAGAAGCTTGTTTTTTTCTGTTGCATTAAGTGAAGATAAATATAAGTAGAGAGGGATGAATATATTGGTAAGTGAATGTCTAATTTGTGAGAAGCATAAGGTAGCTGCTGCTCCTGTTTATCAAAATGATATGCTTTATGTAAGCCATCGTCAGGCGTGGAGAGAAGGAGACGCTGTATATTTAGGCTATTATTTTATAGAACCAAAACGGCATTTTCGCGGGATGTATGATGCAACAGATGAGGAAATGGCGGCACTAGGTATTATGATGAAAAGGCTGGCTCAGGCATTGATTAGCTTGCCTGAAATAGAGCATGTCTATTCGTTTATCATGGGAGAAGGAGTCAATCATTTCCATATCCATCTAGTGGCTCGATACGCAGGAGCACCTAAGGAGTACTTGGGAGCAAAAGTTGATGAGTGGCCAAATGCACCTAAAGGAGATAAAACAGCGATTGCTGTATTTGATGAAAAGGTACGAAGCAATTTGCAGAGATACATTGAAAATGATTTTGCATAAAGAAAGCCGCTAAAAAGAGGAATGAATATGAACCTTGTTATGATGAGTTAATAGAATAAAAAAGCAATGGAAAAGCTGTAAGTATTGTAGCTGCTGTTTGTTCCAAACGCCTATTAGCTGAAATGAAAAGATGAAGTCCTTTGATAAGAAGATGAAGGGCCGTAACGGCTCGATAGAGCTCTGCTTAAAAAACACAAAAAAGGAGCGGGAAGATCCGCTCCAATAAGCTTTATTATAGAAAATGCCTTAGTTGTAATAATTAATCATTTGTAAACCAAAACAACCGTTGATCAAGAGTATAGGTAATATCAAGATTCCGTTGGCCTAATATTTCACCATCTGCATGGACGTATTCGGGAATAGTCGAAACAATTCTAAATTTACTTGATTGATAATGATGAAAATACTTGGATTCCATATGCTTTTTGCGTGTAAGTAAGAAAATCAGCCAAAAGATTTTGAAAATATTAACACGTTCTACTAAAACTAAATCAAGAACTGGTTTTCTAGGGTCAGCTTGCGGAGCGATAGCAACACCGCCGCCAAAATAGGGATGATTCGTGATGGTGCATAAAAATGCCTTGCTAAATTCCACACCTTTGCCATTAATGTCAACTAGAATTGGAAATCCTTTTTGAGTGAATAATACTCTTAAAATAGCAAACAGATAGGATAAAGAACCCATATTGAATTTGTTCAGTGCCTGTTTTGCTTTAGACGTGTTCGCTGCCTGAACAATCGCTGCATCCAGTCCGATGCCAATATTGTTGACTGCGATTCCTTTTTCTTCCTGAACATCATCTTTATAGGCGATTACTTGAATTTTCTGAGGCTCATCCGCCCGCAGAATTTGGGACAGGGCCTTTTCAATTTGACGATCAATTCCTGTACCTCTGGCAAAATCATTTCCAGAACCGCAGGGCAGATAAGCCAGCGGGATTTCCGAGTTGATGTGTGAAAGGGCATTTGCTGCACTATGCAGCGTCCCATCACCACCCATAAGTACGACCAGGGGAAAGAGATCTCCAGCAAAATCGTCGGTCCATGGAATGAGTGTTTCCTCAGCCAGCTGTTGAACAAGTTCCTTCTCGTGTCCGGCGTATTCAGTATAAAATATTGTATGCTGTACATTTAAGAGCTGTAGTTGTTTTTTTAGTTTGGCAGCTGCTTTTTTTCCATTTCCGCTGCCGGCGTGCTCATTAATAATGAGGTATAAGTGCTTATCCATAACAGCCTCCTTCTACAAATCTTTATTATAGCAGACCGGTGGGAGATTGAAAGCAGAAGTTGCTCAGGATATACTTGATTCAGAATAGATAAGAGAGGAAAGTGACTATGATAAGCTTAGAGAAATTTACAGCCTCGGACTTTTCAAAGTACTATCAGCTGGTTTCTGATATTCGGGTAATGGCTCAGATTACTGAGCGTGCAATACCAGAGACTGAAGCAAAAGAAAGATTTGAAAAGCTGTTGAGAAGAAACCAGCAAGTGGATAAATTTGGCTCCTTCAAGATTTATAGTGAACAGACAAATACGTATATTGGCTTAGCTCATATTACACCGGATGAACAGCAGGCAGGCAAAGCTGAAATCGGCTATATGCTGCTTCCAGACTATTGGCGGCAGGGGTATGGGCGTGCAGCAGCGGAAAAATTAGTCGAAATGGCTGTTGCTGCTCAATTAAAAGAAATAACTGCAATCATTGACCCGGAAAATACTGCTTCTAAAAAAATATTGATCCAAAATGGTTTCCACTCAACTTTTAAAGGGGTAATGGATGGATTAGCTACAGAAATACTAACAAAACAACTAATTAGTTAGGAGAAAAGAGAATGGAAATACAGATTCAGTATTATCAAGAAACAAATTGGCCGGACCTGCTTCAGTTGATGATTAATGAAGGACCGGAATGGAACGACTACACAAGTGAAACAAGGCAAGCGGCATACCAAACCGCTGTGAAGGAATCAAAAACATATTTAGCAACAGTTGATGGTAAGACTGTGGGCTTTTGCCGTTGCCGGATAGATGGAATTTTTGGTGTATATATTTGTGATTTATTAGTAGATAAGCAATTCAGAGGGCAAGGAATTGCACAGCGGCTGATGGAGCAGCCTTGTCTGGAATATCCGGAGCAAACAGTGTATGTTATGTCGGATGTGGATGATTTTTACGAAGGAAAAGGCTATCGTAGAGAGGGTTCGATTTTTGAAGTGAGTATTGCTAAACGGTAATAGTTGAGAGAACGGAGCACTTTCAAACCCTAGATTAGATCCCTAATAGTAGTGCTGGATCTGAACTGAACATTTAATTGGTGAGAGACTGCGGCATTTGATTTTAAATTTGTGCAGTCTTATTTGTGTTGCTATTTTATATCATTTGTATTATTATATATAATACAAATGATATAAAAGAAGGTGTAAAAATTGAATGAACTTATAGAGTATCTACCGTATTTAATTCCCTATTTAGCAGTGTCGCTAACCTTGTCGCTTGTTGCACTGGTTCACATTTTAAAACATAAGCGTGTTCGATTTGTGAGCGTCTGGATCTGGTGTCTGATTGTGTTATTCTTTCAGGTCATTGGACCAATCATCTATTTTCTGTTTGGAAGGGAAGAGGAACTATGAATGTATTGGAAGTAAAAGGAATTCAAAAGTCATTTGGGCAAACAAAAGTACTTGAAGACGTTAGCATCACTGTACCGGAGCATGCCATTTATGGCTTCGTTGGAGAAAATGGCGCTGGGAAGACCACTACGATGAATATCATTCTAGGCTTACTTCCTGCGACAAAAGGAGAAATACTTGTTTATGGAAATAAAGTTTCTTACAACGACTCTGCTACAAATAAGGCGATTGGCTACCTGCCTGATGTTCCGGCATTTTATTCTTATTATTCAGCAAAGGAATATTTATTTTTAGTTGGAGAATTGACAGGTATCAGCAAGACTGAATTATCTAATCGAGTAGAGGAGCTGCTCCAGCTAGTGAATTTGCATAGCGGCAATCGCCGAATTGGCCATTTTTCCCGTGGTATGAAGCAGCGATTAGGCTTGGCTCAGGCTTTGCTGAACCGTCCCAGGTTAATTATTTGTGATGAACCGACTTCAGCGTTGGACCCGTTAGGAAGAAAAGAAGTATTGGAGCTGATGTTGTCGCTGAAAAAAGAAACGACTATTTTGTTTTCCAGCCATATTCTGGAAGATGTTGAAAAAATTAGTGACTATGTAGCGATTCTTCACAAGGGAAAAATCCGCTGTTCTGGAAGCATGGATGAAATAAAAAAATCCTACCACACAAAACAGCTGACTATTGCGTTTGCCAAAGAAAACGAAGCGCTGAATTTTATGCATAAATTTTCTAACGACTTCGAAATTAGGCAGCAAGATAACGAACTTACGATTGAGATAAAGGATATTCAGCTGGATGGGCAACAATTTCTTCAGTATCTAACAGCACAGTTGATTCTTCCTAAAACGTTTCAGCAAGTAACACCGTCTTTAGAATCAATATTTATGGAGGTGACAAAAGAATGACTTACTTAATTTTAATTAAAAAAGAAGCTGTGGAGGCCTTTCGAACGTATCGATTTTTTATTATCAGCATTTTATTTCTCTTATTCGGATTGGCGGCGCCAGCTACAGCTAAATTACTACCGGAAATTATTAAAAATCTAGGGACTGGAGAAAGCTTGATGATTCAGGTTCCTACGCCAACTGTTTATGACAGCTGGCTCCAATTTTTCAGTAACCACAGTCAGATGACGTTAATTATTTTTATGATTACCTTTGGCCAATCTTTAGGAAAAGAATTAAGTGATGGTACTATGGTTTTACTGGTAACCAAAGGAATCAATCGAAATACGGCAATGCTGGCGAAGTTTAGCTATCAAGCTGGTTTATGGTTGGCAGGGCTGGCTGGCTCAGCTTTAATTACCTATCTATATAATTTTGTACTGTTCTCAGGAGAAAATCAGCCTGTTGGAACTATACTTTGGTACGTATTTTCACTTTGGTTATTCGGTGTGTTTTTTATTGGTGTCAGCCAGCTGGGTCAGGTTTTGCTTCCAAAGGCATCAGGCGGACTGCTGTTAAGCTTTTTAGCGATAGCAGGTCTTTTGATTTTGAATATTTTCTCAGCAGTTGAGAAGGTGAGTCCGCTCAACTTAATAGGAGTGACTTCCGAAGGTTTGAAAAATGGTATAGATATAAGAAGCAGTCTGCTTCCTTTGCTAATCACACTCGGATTAGTTATTCTTGCGGTGTGCTGTGCCGGCCTGCGCTTTAAAAAAGTGCCTGTGTATTAACAGGTATCTGCAACAGTCTATTAGCAGTTGGTTTTGTGCGGGATATAATGTTTAATCAGTTGTTCAATCAAATAAAATCTTAGTTATTTTTAAACTAAAAGAGTTATCGGAAAGCGACCGATAACTCTTTTGTTTTATTGTAATGGCGGGATGCTTGAATATCGAGCTTGCATATTCTGTGGTTTGCCAGTAAGATTAGCTTGTCATTTATAGGTTAATTTTTTAAAGTTGGATGAAGGAGGAATAATCAGATGTCGCTTGGAGAAAAATTAAAGGAGCAGCGGGAAAACCTTGGCTACACACAACAGGAGGTTGCCGATCAGATCCATGTGTCTCGGCAGACAATTTCAAATTGGGAGGTTGGTAGAAATTTTCCTGATATTCCCACGATTATTTTGCTGAGTGATTATTATGGTATTTCTCTGGATTTATTACTTAAAGGAGATGACCATTTAATGAAAAGAATGAATGAGGATGCAAAAAAACTGGAACAGCTGAAAAAAAGAAAAGTGTTAGACGGTTTCTTGATTAGTGTTGTGCTGCTGCTGTTCCTATTAGGTATCTGGGATAAAATTAATTTTACACCGAATTGGCTGCCGGTTGTTCTAGTTGCTGTGATGTATATTTTAACAGTTGCCCGTTATTTTATTGTGACACCTAAAGATAGCTTAAATAGCGGCTGGCACTCACCAGTTGTTATACCTAAAAGCCTTGGTGTTGGCTGGGCGCTTAATCCTAGAAATCCCATAGGTATGCTGCTATATGTTCTTATTTTTATTGGTTTTATGTGGCTGCTGATTACCGGCTGGAGAGACCGAAGTTTATTTCAATAGGCATAGAAAAACGTTGTTGTGGAAATATTGTGTCTTAAAAAAATTAGACAGATGATATAAAAATGGGAGATACCATTTTTATATCATCTGTTTTTTTTAAGAGTCAGCTTCTGTTTCCAAGGTTCTTGTTTTGTTCTAATCTTTAAAGCATGGAGAATGTCAGCACACCGTTTATTTAGTTTTGTGAGTGGGACATAAGTAAATGCCTGAACTCTTCTTTCTCTAAAATCCAAATAAACGGCGTTCCAGTCTTTGTATGCTTCGAGGATCGCAACATAGTGAGAACCGTAGACGCAAAAGTAGCTCACTACACTTTGTTCCGATAGCATCAACTTCTAAGTGCTAAAAGCACTAAGAGTTGAAGTTCTCGGAAATAAGCCGAACTATCTCAAAAATATGAAAAGCTCCAGGTAGGTATCAATCAACATCTACTCGGTTCCCTCGTAGTGTTTCTTGACAATTTCCGGATAATTCGTCTTATTGCTGTGAAACACAGCGAGGGATGAGCTGATGTTGAACAGTACCTACTTGGTTCTCGGAGCTAAACACTTTTGTCTCGACCTCAATCCAGGCGTGATAATATTCAACATAGCTGGCCGTTTTTGGATCAGCTGCACTCATAAGGTAATAGCCTGCCGTATTCCCAGGTTGATAGCCTTGGCTTATTATATCATTTCTAATGGTCTCGATATTCATTTGCTCTTCTTGTCCTATTTCCAGAAGAAACTCATAATAGTCTACATTTTCAGAGCTTTTTTGCCAGATGTGCGGGATTTCAGCAGCTGGTTCTGTTACTGCATAGCCAAGACTGAGCTGTTTACCGCTTTCATCCAAAAGAAAACCTAAGCGTGCTGGGTTTTTCAGGATAGATTGATGAACCTGATTATCTGTCAAGTCAACCTTATTAATTTGGCTGATAGTCGGGTTAGACAATCTAAGACTACCTGCATCTAGTTCTATGAGATGTGTAATTTGTCTTTTTTTCCTCTGAAGCTGCTCTTGTCTTAATTGCAGCTGAACCATCTGTTTCTTCATTTCATCCTCTGTTTTATCTAATATAGCCAATTTTTCAATAACCGTTTTACTTTCCAAATCCTTGATTTGTTTAACTGGTGTTCCCAGCTTTCTATAGAAATCAATATCGCTAATTAAGATAACATCTTCCAGAGAAAAGAGACGATAATCATTTTCAGGGTGACGGGTGGAATGGATTAATCCCTGATCATCCCAATATCGAATCATAGAGGCAGGCAGTTTCAACATGTCGGCAACTTGACTAACTGTATAAAAATTTCGTTCTTCCATAAAAAAACTCCCTTCAATGGTTGACCTTCAAGGGACTTGAAGGTTTATACTCTCCTTATTCACATGTAAAAGCTGAGGAAAGGGGATTTGAAATGAAAAACATTCAAGAATACATTCAAAAACGACTGAAGCAATCCACAGGAAAGGAGCAGCAGTCTGATTTACTCTTAGGCAGTCATCCTGCCAGTATTCTTCATTTTATCACATGGAAAGAGCTTTTGCTTGACCCTCTAAAACAGCTTAAAGGGGTAAAGGAAATGATTCGCAATCAATCAGTAAAGCTGGTCATTGACGGCAATTTAAGCGATACATTTATTCGTTTATTTATGGAGGCTGCCGTCAAATCCAAACGATTGTTTTCAATTGTTGTTCCTGATGGTTATAAAGGAATGAGGAAGGAACTGGACAACGGTGATAAGCTGGCGGTTTTAATTATAAAACATAAAATTTAACTAAGATGGAAAGAAAAGGAACAGGTGAGGCGAATGCTTCGTAATGATTATGCACAAGAAGTTGATGGAAAGCTGTTGACCGCTTTGAAGCTGTTGACAAAGAGAAAAAATTTTTGGCATATTTCCCAGACTGAGCTGCTAATAAGATCCGGTATTAGCCGTGAACTATTTCAGAAGCTATATGGAAATAAGTATCAATTTTTAGAACAGTTAAATCAGCGGTTTATCCATACGATGATGGTAGAATTTCCAATTGTCGTTGATAAAGAAAGCTCTGATTTGTTTCAAAAAAAATTATCTTTATTTATTAATGCCCCAGAAAAAGTAAAACAATTGAAACAGCTGTTGATTTTTAATGAGGGAGAAAAGCTGCCTAGTTTTCAAGGATTGGACAAGCAACTGATTAAGGGCTTTAACCTGCGTTTAGAACAACGACCAAAAGCGGATAAACATGAAGGACAGGCTGTGCAGGAAACGATGGGAGAATTGATTGCCAACACGCTTATTTATGCTGTGAAAACTGATAATTTACCTATTTTTTTTATTGATTGCTATGTTGGATACATTTTCCAAAGTTTATCAATAGGTGATGAAGTAAACGCTTCTGAAAAATAATTTAAAAAAAAAGATAGAAAAAAGATTTGACAGACTAAAAAAAATTCGATAGAATGCTAATCAACACTTAAATAAAAAAATTCATTGAAGAGAAGAGTATGTTTGGATTATCTTTTTAGAGAGTCTCCGTCTGGTGAAAGGAGATAAGGTAGAAAAGCAGAAGATGGTCTCTGAGAATAAGCTGTTGATAGGTAAGCAGCTGCGGGCGGCACCCGTTATCAATGCAGCAAGTTAAACAATGACTTGAATGGAGAGAGGCAGATAGAATCTGTTTCAAAAAATAAGGTGGTACCGCGATTATTCGCCCTTTTACTGAACAACCAGTAGAAGGGCTTTTTTTATTTTTTTAAGTCCGGCCATAACAGCAATAATAAAAACAAAACAAACGCATCGAGATGGAAAGTACATATGGATGTCATCCAACAGAGAGCCCGAAGAGCTGAGAACGGGTGTTGACAGAATTATGGAAAATGGCCATTGAGCAGCGCCCCGAGTGAGCAATCATAAGACGGCGACGGTTGCACCCGTTAACGTGCCAGGGTATAAGCGAGCAGTTGTCGCCGTACCTGAAGAGGATACTTATGTGAATAAGTATCGAAATGAGGTGGTAACACGCAGAAGGCGTCCTCAAGTGTATGAAAATCATACATTTGAGGATGCCTTTTTTTATTTTTTCTAATAGGATGTATCTATTTTTGAAAAGAGCATAGTATAGCAGATTTTCCGGCGTTCATTGCTATAGCGATTGAATTGCCTGTCTAAATAAACTGAGGGGTGAAAAACATGATTGAATTAAAAAATATTGATGTTGTCTTTCAAGAAAAAAAGAAAACAATTGAAGCAGTGAAAAACGTTTCGCTGCAGATTAATAAAGGAGATGTGTTTGGCATCGTTGGATACTCCGGAGCTGGAAAGAGTACGTTGGTTAGAGTGATTAATCTACTGCAGCGTCCAACTGCTGGAGCAATAACAATCAATCAGGAGAATATACTTACACTTTCTCCGAAAAAGCTTAGAGAACAGCGCAAAAAAATAGGAATGATTTTTCAGCATTTCAACTTGATGAATGAGCGTTCAGTCTTCGATAATGTGGACTTTTCATTAAAATATTCCGGCTTGAAAAAGAGTGAACGCAAAGCAAAGATTGAAAAGCTGCTGCAGCTGGTTGGGCTGGAGGAAAAACAGGAAGCCTATCCCAGCCAGCTGTCTGGCGGGCAAAAGCAGCGGGTCGCAATTGCCCGAGCACTTGCAAATGATCCGGAAATCCTCTTGTGTGATGAAGCAACCAGTGCTTTGGATCCTAAGACAACTGGTCAAATACTAAAGCTATTGAAAAAGCTGAATCAGGAGTTAGGATTGACGATTGTTTTGATTACCCATGAGATGCAGGTGGTAAAGGAAATCTGCAATCGGGTCGCGGTCATGGAAAACGGCAGAGTAATTGAAGAAGACGACATTGTGAGAGTATTTAGCAATCCCAAAGAAGCGTTGACAAAAGATTTTATTCGGACCGCAGCTCATATTGATCAAGCCTTACAAACAATTATTGAACATCCAACGCTGACAAACCTAAAAGAAAATGAAGAACTAGTTGAGCTGTCTTATGTAGGAGAACAAACTAGTGAGCCATTGATTGCGCAGCTGTTCAGTAAATATCATGTCATTACTAATATTTTATACGGTGATGTTGAAATTGTGCAGCAGGTACCGATTGGTCGTCTGATTGTGGTACTGTCCGGAGAAGAGAAGCAGCGGGAAAAAGCCAGAGAATATCTGGAAAAGCAGCAGGTGAAAATTACTACGCTGCAGGCTAAAGTACAGCTGCAGGAAAAAAGAGCCTTTCAGGTAATCTAAGGAGGAGCAAGAATGGGAAGCTTATTACAAAACTATTTTCCAAATGTCATTCAGCTAAAACAGGAATTTATCAGCAGTACTTGGGAGACTCTCTACATGGTTTTCTGGACAGCTTTTGGGGCTGGAATTTTCGGTATACTTTTAGGAGTGGTCCTGGTAACGACTGCACCAGGAGGAATCTTTGCCAATACAGCGATTTATAGTATTTTGGATAAAATCATCAACCTTTGCCGTTCAATTCCGTTTATTATCATGCTGGCGTTGATTCAGCCGATTACTCGCTTTCTAACCGGAACAACCATTGGTACAACGGCGGCATTGGTGCCGTTGATTGTAGGAGTCACCCCCTTTTTTGCCAGACAAATAGAAAACGCACTGCTGGAAGTAGATCAGGGAATCATTGAAGCTGCTGAGGCAATGGGAACCAGTCCCATCGGGATCGTTTTCCGTGTCTATCTGATTGAAGGCCTGCCAAGTATTATTCGGGTATCTGCGGTAACAGTGATCAATCTAATTGGCTTAACAGCTATGGCTGGAGCAATTGGTGCCGGCGGCTTAGGCAACTTGGCAATTACTAGAGGATACAATCGTTTTCAGACCGATGTCACAATAGCCGCAACAGTTATTATTCTATTATTCGTTTTTCTAAGTCAGTTTATCAGCAACGTGTTAATCAAAAAAACATCACATTGAGGAATGGGGAATTTAAATGAAAAAAACAGTAAAAATTTTGGCCGCTTTGGCTTTTGTAGGCTTGGTATTAGCAGGATGTACTTCCGGGAATGCGAAGAGCACTAAAACCGAGGTCGTGAAATTGGGTGTCGTTGGAGCCAATAACGAGGTTTGGGAATCAGTCAAAGAAGAGCTGAAGAAAGAAGATATTGATTTAGAAATTATCGAGTTTTCCGATTATACCCAACCTAATGCCGCATTAGCAGAAAAGGAAATCGATTTGAATTCGTTTCAGCATCAGATTTTCTTAGACAATTACAATGAGGAGCATCATACAGAACTGGTTTCTATTGGAAATACGGTCAGTGCACCTTTAGGTATTTATTCAGACAAACTAAAAAATATTGAAGATATTGAAGACGGCGGTGAAATAGCCATTCCTAATGATACGACAAATGGCGGTAGAGCCTTGCTGCTGTTGCAGAGCGCAGGATTAATTAAAGTAGATCCGGATAAACAGCAGACGCCAACAGTTAATGATATTACCGAAAACAAACATAATCTGAAAATTACAGAGCTGGATGCTGCTCAAACCGCTCGGGCTTTACAAGATGTTGACGCTTCTGTTATTAACAGCGGCATGGCAGTTGACGCTGGCTTCATTCCAACAGAAGATGCGATTTATCTGGAGCCGGTTGATGACACCTCTAAGCCATATGTCAACATCATTGTGGCGAGAAAAGAAGATGAGGATAATAAGCTGTATCAAAAAATAGTGGATGCCTACCAGCAGGATGCAACAAAAAAAGTGATTGAAGATACATCAAAGGGCTCAAGCGTGCCAGCATGGGAAACTTTCGGACGTAAATAAAAAAGGAGATGGACTAAATGAGTATTGTAAAAGAAAAGACAATTAGAGAAGAGATTCTAGACATAGAAGAGGAGATTATTACTCTGAGAAGACATTTTCACCAATATCCGGAAGCTAGTCTAAAAGAATACAAAACAATTGAAAAGATTAAAGCAGAATTAACTAAGCTAGCTATTCCGTATGTAGCGGTGGGCGAGACCGGCGTTCTGGCAACCATTGAAGGGAAAAAGGCTGGAAAAACCATTTTATTGCGGGCGGATATTGATGCATTGGAACTGGCAGACAAAACCGGGAAAGACTATCAATCGAAAAATCCGGGATTAAATCATGCCTGCGGTCATGATGGTCATGCGGCAGCTCTGCTGGGAGCCGCAAAGATTTTAAAGAATCATGAAGAGGATTTTTCGGGAACGATTCAGCTGGCTTTTCAGCCTGCTGAAGAAATTGGAGCCGGTGCTTGTCAGTTTGTAGACGGCGGCTTTGTCGAGCAAGCAGATCGAGTATTCGGCATCCATCTTGATTCCAACGTAGCTGTGGGCAAGCTAGTGGCAACGCCGGGACCAACCAACGCATCCTGTGATATCTTCAAAATAGAAGTGACAGGATTTAGTAGTCACGTAGCTCAACCAGAGGTAGGAAGAGATGCAGCTCTGACCGCAGCGAGCATTGTGGTAGAGCTGCAGAAAATTGTCGCAAGGGAAGTCTCGCCATTAGATCCAGTAGTTGTTGGGATTGGCGTTATCAAGGCGGGGACACGCTACAACATCGTTGCCAATCATGCTGAGATTGAAGGAACAGTTCGGGCATTCACTCATGAGACACGGGCATTTGTTTTGGCAAGGGTCGAAGAGATTGCCAGACAAGTGGCTCAGGCCCATCGAACAGAAGTTTCGGACTTTTCTATTTATGATGCAGCTGCTCCATTGATCAACGAGGCAGAATCCACCCAACTGGCTCAGAAAGTCGCTGCAGACATTGTCGGTTCTGAAAATGTGATTACCAATCATCAAAAAAGCTTGGGAGCAGATGATTTTGCAGACTTTTTAAGTAAAGCACCCGGAGTTTATGGTCGTGTAGGAACCAGAAATCCGGAGAATCCCGCTACTCATTATGGGCATCACCATGAAAAATTTGATATCGATGAAAGAGGACTGCTCTTGGCTGCTGAGTATCATGTACAGTACGCTTTGAACTATTTAGCTGAATGAGTAGCAAAAAAATAGTTTGATAAAAAAGGTTTATAAAAGAGTGCTTATTCGAATTTAGAGTCTGGAACAAAACGAATCTTTCGTTTTATTCCAGACTTTTTTTATTGATAACTAAGTTTAAAAAAATCATAGTTGTAAATTCAGTAATATCACTATCTAACAGTTATTTATAAAAAAACAGCAATTAATTAAGAACTGCCTGAAAATTCTAGTAGTGAAACTTTTCAGACAGGTCTTAATTGCTGACATGAATATTGTTTATTCTTTTACGACAAGAACGGTACATGGCGCATTTTGCACAACATAAGTCGTTGTTGAACCAACGGTTTTTTCGCTGAGGCGACCTTTCCCAGTTGCACCAATTACAAGTAAATCAATATTTTCTTCAGTTGGTATGAGTGTAGCAACCCACTCTTTCGGATTGCCGATTTCAATAATCGAAGTAACAGTTGATAAATCATGTTGAGCAGCATAAGTAAGGTGCTGCTCCATTTCATTTTCAGCTAATTCTTTTTCTTCCTCCATAACTTTAGAAAAAGCAAAGGAGCTATGACTGATTGCCTGTTCATCGATAATTCTCAAAATATACAGTGCCGCTTGATTTTGAGCAGCGATATCAACAGCGTGTTCTAAAGCGAGTTCAGCATTTTTGGATCCATCCACAGCAACTAAAATTCGTTCATAGTTTTTCAGCATGATAAGCATCTCCTTCTTCATAGACTAAGGCATTGAAAATAACGACAAAATCTTAAACTTATCCAGCATAGGAGCTCTCTGGTTCACCTTAAGTATAGCATGAACAAAAAGCAAAAAGAAATGGAAGACCGTGGTTATATTGGAAGTCATAATCACATGTATGAGCAAGTAGCCTTTTCTAAATAAAAGCTGAAACGCTATTTTTTAGTTGATAAAAAAAGCAAGATGTATTAGAATGATTAAAAAGTTAGGTGTGCCTAAAAATAAAAAGAGGTGAAGCTAAATGGACAAGAATTTAGTCATTGAGAATTTAACAATTACTTATAAAAATAGAACTGCTTTAGAAGCGATTGATGTCGTAGTAAAGGAAGAGCAGTTAACTGGAATTCTAGGACCAAATGGTGCCGGAAAATCAACTTTTTTAAAAGGGGTTCTCCAGTTGATTCCAGCCTTAAGCGGAAAAAGTACCTATCTAGGGCAGCCGATTAAGAAACGTCTGAAGCGTTTTGCTTATGTGGAGCAGCGGCAAAATATCGAATTAGCTTTTCCAATTAATGTAATTGATGTCGTTTTATTAGGAACCTATCCTAAACTAGGAATGATTAAACGTCCCGGAAAAAAAGAAAAGCAGCTAGCTTGGAAATGTCTGGAAAAAGTCGGAATGACAGATTTTGCACAAAATCAAATTAGCGAGCTGTCAGGCGGCCAGCTGCAGCGGGTATTTATCGCTCGAGCATTGGCACAGGAAGCAGAGTGGATTTTTCTAGATGAACCCTTTGCAGGGATTGATGCAGCAAGCGAGAAAATAATGATTCAGCTGTTAAAGCAATTAAGGGATGAAGGGATTTCGATGATGATTGTCCATCATGATTTGCATAAGGTTCAGGACTATTTTGATCAGGTGATTTTACTTAACAGAGAGCTGATAGCCGCCGGACCTGTAGCAGAAGTTTTCAATTTAGATAATATGAAGCAGGCATATGGAGAAGAAATCGCTGAAATGCTGAAGTTGGGAGGAAAATAAATGCTATCAAATTTTATTGACGGACTGGTAAACTATCAATTTTTGAAAAATGCTTTATTTACATCTGTTGCAGTGGGAATTATTGCCGGTGTCATCGGCTCCTTCATTATTTTACGGGGGATGTCTCTGATGGGAGATGCAATTTCTCATGCAGTATTGCCGGGTGTAGCGGTTTCGTACCTGTTCGGCTCTAGTTATATTATTGGCGCAACTGTTTTCGGATTGCTCTCTGCTTCGCTGATTGGCTTTGTGACCAAACACAGCCGATTAAAAACAGACACCGCAATAGGGATTGTTTTTAGTTCCTTCTTTGCCCTAGGTATCATTTTGATTTCCTTTGCGAAAAGTGCAACAGATCTTTATCATATCTTGTTTGGGAATGTGTTAGCCGTTCGGGATTCTGATATGTATTTGACCGCTGGGGTAGGAGTGGTTGTCTTGCTGGCTGTGCTGCTTTTTTATAAGGAACTGAAAATCACTTCATTTGATCCGACGATGGCGCAGGCCTATGGTCTGAATGTGGGCTTGATTAACTACCTGCTAATGTTTTTATTGACTTTAGTTGCCGTGACTTCGCTGCAGACGGTAGGAACAATTTTAGTGATTGCGATGCTGATTACACCAGCGGCTGCTGCTTATCAGCTGACAAATAGTTTGTCAAAAATGATTGGGCTATCCATCCTAATCGGTGTAATAAGTTCGATTGTAGGGCTGTTTTTCAGCTATAGCTATAATTTACCTTCAGGAGCGACGATTGTTTTAACAGCAGCAGCAATTTTTATTTTGACCTTTTTATTCACACCGAGTAAAGGACTGCTGTCTGAATGGAGAAGGGGGCAACGATAAATGAGAAAAATAATGAAATGGCTGACTTTGACAGGTGTACTCTTTATCATAGGTGCCTGCGGAAGTAAAACAGCTAATGAAAATAAGAGTGAAGAAACAAAGCAATCAGCGAAGCTTGAGGTAGTTGCGACTAATTCTATTTTGGCTGATATGGCTGAGCAAGTCGGAGGCAGTCATATTGAGCTGCACAGCATCGTCCCCGTGGGAACCGATCCCCACGAATACGAGCCCTTGCCGGAGGATATTCAAAAGGCCAGTACTGCAGATGTTGTCTTATACAATGGCTTAAATCTTGAAACTGGAAATGGCTGGTTTGAAAAGCTGATGGAGACCGCAGGGAAAAAAGAAAATCAAGATTACTTTGCTGTCAGCAGACAAGTAGAACCGCTGTATCTTAGCGGCGGAGCAGACAGTGGTCAGGAAGATCCCCATGCCTGGCTGGATATCACAAACGGTATTGCTTATGTTGAAGCCATCACGCAGATTTTTGTTGAAAAAGATCCAACGAACGCCGCTGAATATCAGGCAAATGCAGAAAAATACCTCAATCAGTTGAAAGAATTAGATCAGAAAGGGAAAAAAGAATTTGCCGATATTCCGGAAGAAAAGAAGCTGCTCGTAACGAGTGAAGGAGCGTTTAAGTATTTTTCCAAAGCATATGGGTTAAAAGCAGCCTATATCTGGGAAATTAATACGGAAAGTCAAGGAACGCCAGATCAGATGAAGACAATCATTGATACAGTTAAAGCTTCTAAAGTCCCCGTGTTATTTGTAGAAACCTCTGTCGATTCAAGAAGTATGGAGCGTCTTGCCAAAGAAACCGAATTGCCTATCTTCAGCAAAATATTTACTGATTCGTTAGCTGAAAAAGGAGAAAATGGGGATACGTACTATGACATGATGAAGTGGAATCTTGAGAAAATCCATGAGGGTTTGTCTAAGAATTAAAGAAAGTAAGACTCTTTGTAGTAGTACAAGGGATTTTGATTTTTTCAGTCATGCATAAAAAAGTTTGCGGCAGAAATGCATACTATTTATAAAAATAAGAAGAAGCATGAGGTAGAGGAGAAGGGTGCGCATCCTAACAAGCAGACATTTTTCTATTTCAGCGTTCTATCTAAAGGGTGTGTACCAGATCTCCCGGGCTCATTTTACTTGAAAAACAGGATTTGACAAACCCCTCTATCGCGTCTACAATAAGCACTGTTGCCAATTATTATTTAGCAGAAGATATAAAGGGTCTAATGCAGATAAAGCTTGGCTGCCTGGGTTCATCAACCATCCCCAGTAAAAAAACTCGGAGAAAGAAGGAGATAGAATGCAATCATCTGTATCAACCGGCAATAAAGTAAAAGTACTAACTCTTAATGCAATGATCGTAGCAGCGTATATCGTTTTATCGATGCTATCCTTTGGTTTTGCATCAGGAGCGATTCAATTCAGAATTTCAGAAAGCCTGAATCATCTAGTTGTGTTTAATAAAAAGCTGATGTGGGGCGTCTTAGGCGGCGTAATTATCTTTAATTTCGTCTACGGCGGTTTTGGAATTGTAGATGTGATTTACGGAGGGGGACAAACCTTCCTGTCACTTGGACTAACAGCTATTCTTTCCTATTTTATTAAGGATAAGAAGACCCTGCTTGTGCTAAATACTATATTCTTTACCATATCTATGGCATTGATTGCCTTAATGCTGATGAATATGGGGGCTGCTGACAAAGGCTTTTGGGAAACCTATTTATTCCTAGCCTTAAGCGAACTGATAATAATGGCAGTTTCAGCACCGATTATGTACTATGTAGACAAAAAGGTCCATTTTGAAGCGAGAACCTAGACAATAAATCAGGAAATGATTTCAACCAGTTATATACAGTCATTGAGACTAGTATATAGCTGGTTTTTTAGTTGTTCAGAATGAGGATTTATAGAGGGACAGTCTGCTGAAAAAATTTGTCTAAAGAGATGTGTGTTTATTCAAAAAATAAATCATGAAGAATGCGCCTTATGCTATACTATTATTACAACGAGTTAGTTGTTGCTGGCGATTACGGAATTAAAAAGGAGTGGAAACAATGAGTAATTTAAATGTTAATCCCTTGGAGGCACAGAATCAGGCAACCAAGCTGTCACAGGCGGCTGATCAGCTGGACATTACGGTACCGATTACGTTTTCCAGTGAGACAACAATCAGCGGTAATGCTGAGGCAAAGAAATCCGTAGAAACACTAAAACGATATACGGAAACTGTACAGGCAGCCGTTCTTCGAGATGTAAGCAGTGTCCAAAGCATAGTAAGCACCTTTGTCAGAAAAGATCAGAAAATGGGACAGAATATACAGAAGTCAATGATTGATTTGCCTGGACCAGACAAGAATTTCGGAGGCAGCTGATGATGACGGAAAAAATAGCGAAAGCACAAAAAAAAGTCCGTCTGCAGCTGGAAGAAAATGAAGACAGGCAACGCCAGTTATCCAAACAGATGGAACGAATTGAGGCTCTTTGTAAGGCAGAGCTGCGTCAGGATCAGCGGTTGACGGAAATGTTTCCAACTAGTGAGACAGGCAGCCATATACAGGATTTGAGTTATGAAAATCAACAATTAGGAAGAGAACTGTTGGGCGATTTGGAAGAGGCACGAGAACAGCTGGTCAAAGAACAGCTGGATTTAGAAAGTGAAGAATCAGAGTTGTATTATCAGGCTCGGTTGGAAGCTGAAAAGGAGGAAAAACATGGTTAAGATGGAGATTGGTCAGGAGCAAACACAAACAAGCGGGATTGTCAGCTATGCTTCAAAGGTACAAAGTGCAACTAGTGGTTTGGCTTCTGCTGGAGCAGGAATGGGGATTGCTGTTGGTCTAAGCGGGGCAGCCTTTGATTCAATAAAAAGCTATATGGGCGAGGTTTATCCTGCTTTAGCCAAAGGCTTGGAGCTGTTGGGGGAAGCTGTGGAAACGGCTAACAAAGAATATACAGAAGGCTATCTAGCGGAAGTAAGTAGTGATTCCTTGGATTCAGAAGAGCTTGATCAGGAAATTACAGAGGCGAAAAGCCGTCTGGATGCCTGGAAGGGTGAGAAGAACAAACTGCAGGCAATGAAAAAGGAAGATAAAAAGTTTGATAGTCTAGGCATCGGTATGGCCATCATCAACCGGATGATTGGAAATAATCAAGACAAAGTGAACGAGTTAGAGAAAAAACGGGAGAAGCTGCTGAATTTTGAAGCAAAATCAACCGCTTATTTCTCAGGCGTCAACGCAGAAATCAGCATAATGACCACTGCCTTAACGTCTATCGGTATGAACGATGATGGTACGCTAGGTGCTGGTGCGTGGAATGGTCAGGGCTTTGATTTGGAAAAAAACTATTGGATTAACGTCATTAATAGAAAATGGGATACGAAGTTTAAGAAAGAAGAAGTTTTTGGAGATACGTTAGGAAAATTTGGTGCAGATCAGGGGAGTTTGGCGAACCGATTAAAGAAATTATTAGAGGATGAAGTTGGGGGAGCAACACCTAAAATCCGACAGAAGGCTAAAGAAGATATAGAAGAACTGTTAGTAATGGCAGAGCGAGTAACTGGTGTGAAAAGAAATAAGGAAGAACTATTCAATTATTTCTCTAAGTTAAAAAGTGAAGGATGTGGCTATGCGGCTGCTACAAATATTATCTTGTTAAAATATAAAGGTCGTGAAGCAGCATTCAAAAATGATTATGGGATTTCATACTATACCTCTGATGGAATGACTAATTTCGAAGAATTACTTCTTTCCTTTTACTACCAAGAAAATGATTGGAGGGATCTGCCCTTTACAACAAAGCAGTTGCCTCTCATCCATCCAGGTGTAATGTCAGGTGATTTGAACTCAAATATCCAACATTTTACTGAGAAACATGGGGAAATAGTTGTTGGAAAAAATCTTTTGTTTTGCGGTGAAGAGGAGATAAAAAATCAATTAGAGGCCGGAAAGCTGATAACAATGACCTGCTATTTTACAAAAATGGATTTGCTTTCTCCAGAAGACGCCTATGACTATGAAGATGAGAGTGCTAAGATGCATACTGTAATGATTACTGGTTATGATCAAGATAAAAAGCAGTTTATAGTTAGCTCTTGGGGGAGAAAATATTATTTAAATACAATTCCTCCAATGGCCGATATTGCAGCTTATTAGGGAGAGAAAGTTATGACAATAATTCTATTAGTAATTCTATTTCTTGTGATAATACTTTTCTTCAGCTTCAAAAATAAAAAAGCGGGATTAATTATTGCCGGAGCTTTGATAGCTTTAGTGATAGGGGGCAGTCAGTATATTTTCTATGTTGAGCCACTGATGGAAAAGAAACAGGCGGTAGAGAACTATTTTAAGTATTTTGAAGAGACGTTTGGTTTCCGTGACAGTGTGGATAATTATGGATGGGAAGATGACTACACAAGGCAACCGGAGTTAACCTTTACTTTTGAAGCGTATGGAAGTAAACGTACACTAAGAAATAGTACAATTGGTACAGTTAGAAAAATTCAAGATGAGTCTGGAATCAGGGTTTTAAGAAATCATATTTATTATCATTATGCAGATTATATAATCGAGCATTTTGCTTATGATGAGAATGTCGGAAATGATTTTTTTAGCGTTAAAGAGTATCTTTCAAGGAAAGGTTATGAATGTGGCTTGGATACATCGCTTTATTTTCCTGAAGAGAATGAGGGTTATGAACTATATGTAGATAAATCGATTCAGCCGAATATCCGAATCAACCGTAGTAATAGAAACGTCTCCTTAGAGGAAGAGATGAACTTCTATAAGGGAAAGTCAATGGAAGATTTTGATTATCAGAAATATATGGAGTATTTTGATTATGGAGTTGTGCTCACTGGATATTATGAACCTAAAGAAGGCAAAGAACCAGAGCCTCTTAATAAAAAAGAACTAGATAAGGTAGTAGAGGAAGCCATGCAGAATGAGCGGATAGAAATTGTTCTGAAAGAATTTGATGAGCAGGAATAACTCCATTTTTTTAATAAGTTGAGATGAAGAAAATAATAGTTTGATTTGTTTTTATCCAACAAATTTGGCAACAAGAAAGAGGTCAAATGGTTATAAGTCTATATTTAGCTATATTGATCGTAATAAATAGATAACGATTTTTTCTTGAGTCTTATGAAGAATAAGTAGCTGAAAAAACTTTGATAATTAAGGAGACAATAAATGATTTTTTTTAATCGAACTTAATCAGTTGAAGAAGGATTCAAAAAAAAGTCTTTTAGCTCTTGGTTTATCAGTTATAGCTATTTCAGCGGTGCTCATTTTCTCAGTAACTTATTATATGAAAATAAGTAATGAGAATAGAATAGATAGCTATTTTCATTACTTTGAAGAAAAATTTGATTTTTCTGACAAGAAAGAAAACTACACTTATGGGGAAAGTAATGGGAGAACCCCAACATTAATATTTAAGTTTTCAGCATATAATAAAGAATGGAGTTTAATTAATCAGTCATTAAATGGTACTACAAAAGAAAATGTAGGTATTGAACGTTTGAGAACCCATATTTTTTCACACTATTCCGCATATATAATAAATGAATTTTCTTTTGAGAATAGTCTGGAAAACAATCTTTTTAACGTTAAAAAATTTTTAGCTGATAAAGGTTATGAATTGAAATGGGATCAAGAGGTTTATGACACAGTAGATAGTAATGAGTTGTATATCGATTCTTCTATAAGCCCAAACTTACGGGTGAATCGCAGCAATAAAACAATTTCTTTAGAAGAAGAAATGGCCTTCTATAAAGGAAAATCGATGGAAAGTTTTGACTATCAGGAATATATGGAGTACTTCGATTATGGAGTGGTACTAACTGGAACGTATGCACCAAAGGAAGGGGAGGAACCAGAGCCTATTAATCAAAGAGAACTGGATAAGGTAGTCGAGGAAGCCATGCAGAATGAGCGGATAACGGTTTTGCTTACACCTAAGGAACCAGAGTAGTAACTGAAAGAGGTATTTATGGAAGTAATCATTATTGTAGTATTATTGCTGTTGTTTATATTTTTACTTAAACAAAAGAAATGGAAAATATTGCTAACTATTGGTGTATTCTTGACTTTTCTTGTGGGTAGTTACTATTATTTTATGCATGTAGAACCATTGAATGCAAAAAAGGAAATGGTACGGAACTATTTTAATTATTTTGAAGAGAATTTTGATTTTCATGATAGTCTAGATAACTATAGTTGGGAAGATGATTATACTAAGAAACCAGAGTTGAGGTTTACTTTTGAAGCATATGGGAGTACACATAGCTTAACAGCTGATTCGATTAGTGAACAAGTCTATCCAAAAAAGCAGGGAATAAAACACTTAAGAAATCTTGTTTATCCACATTATACAGCGTATGTAATGAAACATTTTATTTATGATACAACTGCTGGAAATGATTTTTCAAAGGTTAAAGAGTACTTTTTAGAAAAAGGTTATGAGTGTGGGTTTGATGGAGGAATTTATCAGCCTTACGAAAGTGAGGGCTATGAATTATATATAGATAAATCTATTCAACCTAATGTAAGAATTAACCGAAGGAATAAAGCAGTTTCTTTGGAAGAAGAAATGAGCTTTTATAAAGATAAGTCGATGAATGATTTTGATTATCAGGAATATATGGAATATTTTGATTACGGAGTAGTCCTTATAGGTTATTATTCATCATTAGAAGAAAAAACAGAGCCTCTTAATAAAAAAGAACTAGATAAGGTAGTAGAGGAAGCCATGCAGAATGAGCGGATAGAAATTGTTCTGAAAGAATTTGGTGAGCAGGAATAACTCTATTTCTTATCATGAGATGAAGAAAACAATAAATTGATCTAGTTTTATCCAACAAATTTGGAAACAAGAAAGAGGTCAAATGGTTATAAGTCTATATTTAGCTATATTGATTCTACTAATCTTTTTTGTCTTTCGGAAGTATAAGAAAAAGGGATTAATCATCGTAGGTGTTTTGCTAGCTCTGATTGTTGGGGGAAGTCAGTATATTTTTTATATCCAGCCATTGATGGAAAAGAAGCAGGAGGTTAAGGATTATTTTTTGTATTTTGAGGAAGTATTTGATTTTCATGATAGTTTAGCTAACTACGGTTGGGAAAAAGATTATTCGAATACTCCTGTACTTTACTTCACATTTAATGAGTATGGACAAGAGCAACGGCTGAATAATTATTCAGTTTTGAGAAATACTAAAAAAGATAAAGGCGTTAGGATACTGCGTAACCATATACTTGCCCATTATTTAGCTTATATAGATAATAAGTATGTATATGAAACGGAGTTAAACAATGATTTTTCTCAGGTAGAAGACTATCTTGAAGAGCTAGGCTATATTTGTTACTGGGACTATGGTAAGTATTTTGAGACTGAAGAAGGGTTTAAATTATACTCTGATAGATCTGTTCGCCCAAATTTACGAGTCAATCGTAGTCATAAAACTATTTCTCTAGAAGAAGAAATGGCCTTCTACAAGGGAAAATCAATGGAAAGCTTCGACTATCAGGAATATATGGAGTACTTCGATTATGGAGTGGTACTAACTGGAACGTATGCACCAAAGGAAGGCGAGGAACCAGAGCCTATTAATCAAAGAGAACTAGATAAGGTAGTCGAGGAAGCCATGCAGAATGGACGGATAACAGTTTTGCTTACGCCTAATCAGGAAGTAAAATGATTGTTCACAAAAAAACTTGAGAAAATTTTCTCAAGTTTTTTTACGTATATTACTTTACAGTACTAGTTCAGTATTAGATATTTCTGGAATTTGTGGTAATTCCCTGCTTAATAAAAAGACTATTTAAATACTTGGACACTTCTTTTTCATAGGCCATATAATTTTCCGGATAAATTCCGTCGCCATGTGCTCGTAAGAGTTGCTTTTCGTCTTCAATGATTTCTAAAGTAAAGCCGTGAGAGCCATCCATTTGCTTTGATTCTTCAAAGTTATTCCAAGACCAAATTTTATATTTATCAAAAATAGCTTCCAGTTTTTCATAGTCTTTTGAGGAAATCGTTATTGTCTCCTCTTGTGAAACCCCACCATTAAACAAGGTCATTGCTAATAGCCATTGTTCTTCAGATTCAGTGAGAATGAAACAAGTAGAAATACTGCTGCTGCCGAAGCGGATAGTAATCTGTTTATCGATATTTGGATAGGTGATTTCAGGGATTGATTTTGGGCTGTTTTTTGGTGAACTTTTGAGATTCATAACAAAGAGAAGTGCGCCTAAAGCAACTACAACCATTACAACAATTTTTATTTTTCCTTTTATTTTCATATATCTTCTCCTTTTTATTTCTCCTTTCATTATACTGGATAATAGTCGATGTGATAATGTGATAACCTAAAAATGCCTAGTTAAAGCTCTTATTTGGAGAAAGAATGTTTTCAATTCTTTACAAAGAGCATGGGAAGGGTTAAAATTAATGCTTGTGGATTATCGTTTCTAGGGGCTGTAAAAAAAGCTATTATTTTATGACTACAGCTGATAAGTGAATGAATAATATCTAGTGGAAGAGAGACTTTTTCCGACTGGCAGTTTATGATAAGCTAATGGGTAAGAAGAAGTAGAGGGGATTAGCAAATGTACGAATTTAAAATAGGTATTAATCCAACTGAACATGACCGATTTGTTCAGGGGCATCCATTGTGTAACCTGCTGCAGTCCGCTTCATGGGCTAAGGTTAAGGACAATTGGGGTTCCGAAATTGTAGGGGCTTATAAAGATGGCGAGCTTGTGGCCTCTAGTCTGGTATTGGTGCGACCATTGCCGGCTGGATTTTCAATGCTGTATACGCCGCGAGGTCCAATCATGGATTACTCAAATAAAGAACTGGTTCAGTTCTTCATGGATAATTTAAAAAAGCTTGGCAAGCAAAAGCGGGCTTTATTTGCGAAAATGGATCCGACGATTATCTATAAAGATATTCAAATGGATCGGGAAGAAATTCCTAATCCGTTAGCCCAAGAGGTCATAACAAATTTAGAACAAGCGGGAGCAAAATATCAGGGGCTGACAATGGAGATGAGTGCAACGATTCAGCCGCGTTTTCAGGCGAATATTTATAAAGCTGATTTCAGTGAAGAACAGCTATCTAAAAGCACTCGGAAAATGATGAAGCAGGCACAGAAAAAAGGTGTAACAGTTCGTATGGGACATGTAGAATTGGTCGAGGACTTTGCTAAAATGATTCAGCTAACGACTGAACGTCAGCAGATATCCTTGCGTGACAGCGACTACTTCAAGAAACTGCTGAATATTTATCCTGAGCAATCCTTTATTATGCTGGCTGAGGTGGACTTGAGGGCTCGCTATGACGAAACGAAGGCTCGTCACGATAAGAATCAGCAAGATTTAGCAAATCTGAAGGAAAATCAGGTTAAAAAACGTCATAATCTGGAAGAGCTGGAATTTTCATTAACGAGGGAATTAGCTGAGCTGGAGGAGAATATTGCTGCTTCAGGTGAAAAAGCAGTAGTTGCCGGTGCACTGGCGATTACCTTTGGAACAACTAGTGAAATTCTTTATGCTGGAATGGATGACCGTTATAAGCGCTATATGCCGGCGTATCTGACTTGGTATGAAGCGATTAACGAGTGCTTTGAACGAGGCTGTGAGTCTTGTAATATGGGCGGCTTGGAAGGTAGTTTAAACGATGGACTGATTAAGTTTAAGTCCAATTTTAATCCTACAATCAATGAGTTTATCGGTGAGTTTGATTTGCCGGTGAATAAGCTGTTGTTTAAAGCCAGCGAGTACGCATATAAGCTGAAAAAAGGGAAAAAATAAAAAGATATGCAGATGGGACCTAGGCTCATCTGCATATCTTTTTTATAGTTTTTGGGTGGCGTTGCTTTTAGTTAGGCGCAATAGGACAGCGGCTACTGCCGCAGTAGCTAAGGCAGCCACAACAGCTTCTACAGCTCCGCTGGTAAAAACGATTCCGGCGATTACTGAGAAAACGGCGTTGATGCTGATATCCATTGCTTGAGCGTAAGCGTCTTTAAATAATAGGAAAATTCCGCCCATAACTAAAATAGTATTAACCGCTGATCCGCAGAAACCGGCTACAAACAGTCCAACTGGTTGAACAGCAGTCTTACTTTTGAAGAGCTTGTATACATAATAAGGAACAATCCCAATCAAAATTCTTGGAAGCACCGCAATCAGTATAGCTTTCCAGCTTCCCTGATCCGTTCCGATTACTGGAATGAACGGAGAGAAAACAAAGGACAGGGGTGTGATGACTATCGTACTACGTATCATACTGATAACACCGAACACGCCGCCTAAAAATCCGCCAATTTTTGGTCCTAAAACGATTGAAGCAATGATGACAGGAATATGCATAGTTGTTGCATTAATTGGACCGATTGGAATGAATCCCAAAAAAGGGACTGCTGCTAGTAAAATTAAGATAGCCAGAAACATGGCAGTCAAAGTAAAATTTTTCGTATTCTTCATAGATGAACTCCTTTATTTGGGACTGGATAATACTCGGTTCACTTCGGCAACAATGGTATCTACATCTGCTAGTGCACCTTTGCCGAAATCTCCACAGGCAAGTAAAGCTTCCCGAGGTTCAATTTCTTCGTAGCCTGCTTCTATTAAGAGCTTCAGATTTCGCTGCATGATTGGGTTTTGATACATATACGTGTTCATTGCTGGGGCTATCAGCTTAGGCACCTCTGTTTTTAAAGCAAGTGCTACTGTAGAAAGCATGTCATCAGCAATTCCGTTTGCCAGTTTTCCAATGATATTTGCGGAAGCCGGAGCTACCAGAAAAAGGTCTGCTTTTTTTGCCAGTTCAATGTGATTAATCTGCTCAGGATAAATTTCCTCCATTACATCTGTATGAACTGGATTTTTTGAAAGAGCCTGTAGAGTTAGCGGTGTAATGAACTTAGTACTGTTGTTTGTCATAATTACTTCTACTTCATAGCCCATTTTGGTAATCCGGCTGGTAATATCCGCTGACTTATAAGCGGATATACTACCGGAAACACCTAATAAAATAGTTTTCATTCATTCATCCGCTCCATTTCCTCAACATTTTTTACAATCAATTGAGCAATCTCTTTTTTTGTATCCGCAGCTTCTATCTGTCGGTCAGCATGGAGCAGCAGGCCATGATGCTGCTGTCCATGAATTTTTTCTAAATCATTGGCTAAAACAAAGTCACAGTGGTTTTGTTCTAAGGTATCCATCCCTACTTGAATCAGCTGATCTTCTGAAACACCAACTAATAATTTAAAGCCGATTAGTATGGTCTGCGGCTGTTTCTCTCGAATCATAGCAATTATTTTAGGGTTTTTCTTTAGAAAAAGCAAGAGCCGTTCTGTCTTTGAAGAAATTTTCTTGGCTTCAGTTTTTTGATTGCCAATGGCATCTAAGGCTTTACGAATGGTTTCTGCAATACTCTCTCTTGTGTAGGTTTGCATAGCCAGCAGCTGTTCAGTCACTTTGTCGATCAGCTCTTCTTCAGGCAGACTGGTCTCGCTTGAAAAATCACTGACAGCCATACTATGAATCACTGCTGAAAATGTCTGTTCCTCCAAAAGCTGTGCCATTGTCCGCTGGAGCTGAGCAGTGGTTTCAATTTCAAAGACTGTCAGCTTGCTATTGGCAACAGGCCGCAGAGCAGTGGCGGTTGTCAGGTAGGTCACCTGATGTCCGCGGGACAGAAAGGCTTCGCCAATTTCCAGTCCTAGCTTTCCGGTGGAATGATTCGTAATTGATCGGACATTGTCGATTCTTTCTGAAGTTCCCCCTGCGGTAATCAAAATATTCATTTATCTATGCTCCTCAGGAAAATTTGATAATTGTTCTGCCGATATGGGCACCCTGCTGTAGTGCAGCAAAGGTTTGTGGTGCTTCTTGCAGCGTAATCTCATTGACCAGTGCAGTGTCTGCGATTGCCCATTCCGCTGCCATTCGTTTCCAGATAGCTTTTCTTTTTGTCATTTCTACATTAACAGAGTCAATTCCTAAAAGGTTAACACCTCTCAAAATAAATGGAAGAACCGTTGTGTTTAAACCGATGCCGCCCGCATTGCCGCAAATTGCCGCACTTCCGCCATAACTGATTAAAGGTAGTGCGGCTGCTAAAACTTCACCGCCTACAGTGTCTAAAACAAAATCAAAATCTTGTTTTCCTAAGGGTCTGATTTTTTCCGGCATAAAGTCTTCTAAAAGCAAAACTTCAGAAGCTCCTAGTTGTTTTAGAGCTGCTTCAGATTCTTTTTTTCTAGTCAAAGCTGTAATATTTGTATATCCTGCTTTTTTAAGCATGCCAATGCTCAGACTAGCAACACCGCCGGAAGCGCCGGTAACTAAGATGCTGGCATTTTTATTTTCTGACAAGCCATGCTGCTCAAGTCCATCAATACATAAGGCTGCAGTAAACCCAGCAGTTCCTAAAACCATTGCAGCTTTTTCAGTTAGTTCAGCGGGTAAAGGGACCACCCATTCAGAAGGCACACGAACATACTCGGAAAAACCGCCCGTATGGCTAACACCAAGACCATAGCCGGTAACAAGTACACTGTCTCCTGGTTTGAAGCTGTCATTGCTGGAAGAAACAACGGTACCACTCACATCAATTCCGGGAATCATTGGGTAGCTGCGGATGACGCCGCCTTTTTTTTGAACGGCAAGAGAGTCTTTGTAATTGATAGAAGAGTAGCTGGTTTTGATTAACACGTCGCCTTCGGATAACTGATCCGTTGTGATTTCCTGAATACTATGTGTAACGTTTTCATCAGTTTCTTGAAGTAATAGTGCTGAAAATTTTTCCATAATAATCCCTCCATAAATTTCCTGTTTTTATTACTACTATCATATCATATTATTCTTTTTTTGATGGCGGATTTCTGCTTATTCTTCTCATTAAAATTTTATCTGTTAAAATCCCGAAAAAATCTAAAAAATAGTTGCTATTTCTTGAAAAATTCGTATACTGAAAAAAGATGAAATTAAACTCTTGGTTTAGTATAAGTAAACTTAGGTGCTATGTTTTTATATATTTTGGGTGAGGTGATAAGATGGACATCGGTGAGAAGCTGAAAAACCTGCGGATTCAAAAAAATCTAACACAGGAAGAGCTTGGTGAACGAACGGATTTAACAAAGGGCTATATTTCTCAGCTGGAAAGAGACCTCAGTTCTCCGTCTATGGAGACTTTTTTCAATATTCTTGAGGTTTTAGGCGTGACGCCGGAGGAATTTTTCAGTGAAGAGGCTGCTGAGCAGAAAATTGTTTATGATGAACAAGATGCGACCTATTATGCGGATGAGGAAAACGGCTATACATTGAAATGGCTGATTCCCGAGTCAAATGAAAATGATATGGAGCCAGTTCTGTTAACCTTCGATAAGGATGGAGAATATAAGACCTTTGAGCCATCTTTATCAGAAACCTTTATCTATGTACTGGAAGGCACAGTCTCCTTGATGCTTGGAGAAAGCACCTATACAGCAAAAAAGGGCGAGGCCATTTACTATGAGGCCGCCGAGCCGCACCAATTAAAGAATAAATCTAAAGGCAGAAGCAGAGTGCTGGTAGTAGTAACGGACTCTTATCTATAATTCGGAGGGATGAACGAGTGGGGAAAACAATTATTTCTTTTGAAAATGTTGTCAAACGGTTTGACGATGACGAAACAGTATTGAAGAAAGTCAGTTTTGAAATCGAGGAAGGGAAATTCTATACCTTGCTGGGTCCTTCCGGCTGCGGTAAAACAACCATTTTACGTATTTTAGCAGGTTTTACAGATGTGAGTGAAGGGGATGTCTATTTTGAAGGAACGCGAATCAATGACGTGCCAGCGAATAAGCGGCCGGTAAATACGGTTTTCCAAGACTATGCGCTGTTTCCTCATATGAATGTGTTTGACAATGTGGCTTTCGGATTAAAGATTAAGATGATGCCAAAGCAGGAGATTGAAAAGAAGGTAAAAGGTGCCCTGAAAATGGTTCAGCTGCCCGGCTATGAAAATAGAGAAATCAGCGAGATGTCCGGCGGTCAACGTCAGCGGGTAGCAATCGCCCGAGCGATTGTTAATGAGCCAAAGGTTTTACTTTTGGACGAGCCATTATCAGCATTGGACTTGAAACTACGGACAGATATGCAGTATGAGCTACGGGATCTGCAGCAGCGCTTAGGCATTACGTTTATTTTCGTAACCCATGATCAGGAAGAAGCCTTGGCAATGAGCGATGAAATTTTCGTGATGAACAAAGGAAAAATTGTTCAAAGCGGCAGTCCTGTTGATATTTACGACGAACCGATTAATCATTTCGTAGCTGATTTTGTTGGAGAAAGCAATATCGTTGATGGAACGATGCTTGAAGATAATCTGGTAGAATTTGTCGGTGAGCGTTTTGAATGCGTGGATGGCGGAATGCGTCCAAATGAACCGGTGGAGGTTGTTCTTCGTCCAGAAGATTTAACCATTACGACGCCAGAAAAAGGTAAGCTGACAGCAACAGTAGACACACAGCTGTTTCGCGGCGTTCATTATGAAATCATCTGTGTTGACGAGCAAAAAAATGAATGGATGGTCCATTCAACTAGAAAAGCAGTGGAGGGTTCTCAAGTAGGATTATTTTTTGAGCCGGAGGATATCCACGTGATGCGCTTTAATGAGTCGGAAGAAGACTTTGATGCCCGTCTGGAAAGCTACGAGGAATAGGAGGCAAAAGAATGAAAGCAGTACGTCGAATTTATTCGATTCCTTATACATTGTGGTTGCTTCTTTTTGTAATCGCACCTGTATTGATGATTATTTATCAGTCGTTCTTTGATATGAACGGTCAGTTTAGTCTGGAAAATTATCAGACCTATTTCACCTCGGGAACGTATCTGGCAATGACCTTTAACTCAGTTTGGTATGCTTTTTTGATTACACTGGTTACCTTGTTGATAAGCTATCCTACTGCCTTTTTTTTAACAAAGCTTAAGCATAAGCAGCTGTGGCTGATGTTGGTTATTTTACCCACTTGGGTAAATCTACTGCTGAAAGCTTATGCATTTATTGGAATTTTTAGTGTCCATGGAACAGTCAATCATTTTCTGAATTTTATGGGTATCGGCTCCCAGCAGATTTTGTTTACCGATTTTAGCTTTCTGTTTGTAGCTGCCTATATTGAGCTGCCCTTTATGATTATGCCGATTTTTAATGCTTTGGAGGAAATGAATCCTTCCTTGATTAGCGCCAGCCGTGATTTGGGTGCTAATAGTGCAGAGACTTTTCGCCGGGTAATTTTTCCCTTGTCTTTAAACGGAGTGAAAAGCGGTGTCCAGGCCGTCTTTATTCCGTCCCTGTCCTTGTTCATGCTGACGCGTCTGATTGGGGGAAATCGGGTAATCACCTTAGGGACAGCGATAGAGCAGCATTTTTTAGTTACTCAGAATTGGGGCATGGGCTCAACGATTGGTGTTGTGCTGATTGTGGCTATGGTTGCTGTGATGTTTCTAACAGGTGAAAAGAGAAAAGGAGGTCGGGCGAAATGATTAGAAAGAAATTTAAATGGTCAAACCTTTATCTGCTGCTGGTTTTTCTGCTTCTATATGCACCGATTTTTTATTTGATTTTTTATTCTTTTAACAGCGGCGGCACGATGAATGAGTTTACTGGCTTCACTTTGGATAACTATTTTGCGGTTTTTGAGGATACCCGGTTATTGATTATTGTACTAAATACATTTTTACTGGCTTTTCTATCTGCATTAATCGCAACAATTATTGGAACGTTCGGAGCAATGGCTATCTATTATACGAAAAGCCGCCGAAGCCGGACAGCCCTGTTGAGCTTTAATAATATTCTACTCGTGTCGCCGGATGTTATTATTGGCGCCAGCTTTCTGATTTTTTTCACGGCAGTTGGTTTTATTAGTTTGGGCTTTACCAGTGTTTTGCTGTCTCATATTGCTTTTAGTATTCCGATTGTGGTGTTGATGGTGCTGCCGAAGCTGCAGGAAATGAACGATTCGATGGTTGATGCAGCAAGAGATTTGGGTGCGAATAATCTACAGGTTATTAAGAATATTGTACTGCCGTATTTGTCGCCGGGAATTATTGCAGGGTATTTTATGGCGTTTACGTATTCACTTGATGATTTTGCGGTTACCTTCTTTGTTACAGGCAATGGCTTTTCTACACTTTCTGTAGAAATCTATTCTCGTGCCAGACAAGGAATCAGCTTGGAAATCAACGCGCTGAGTGCATTAGTCTTTCTATTTTCCATGATTTTAGTTATTGGCTATTACTTCATCAGTCAGGACAATACGTCTAAGCGGCTGAAGAAGCTCCGTCGTGAACAAAGAGAGGTGGCGAAGCTGTCATGAAAAAGTTAAACTCTTTATTTGCGGGAATTATCGTCATTATTATCATTTTGTTTCTAGGAGCCGGACAGCTTGAACGTGCCAGCGGTATGGCTGGTGCGGATGTTTTGACAATCTATAACTGGGGAGATTATATCGATCCGGCATTGATTAAGGCCTTTGAAAAGGAAACCGGTTATAAGGTGAACTATGAGACCTTTGATTCAAATGAAGCGATGTTTACCAAAATCCAGCAGGGTGGAACTGCGTATGATATCACAATCCCATCAGAGTATATGATTCAGAAAATGATAAAGGAAAACATGCTGCTGCCGATTGATCATTCAAAGCTGAAGGGTTTGAATAATATCGATGAGCGATTTTTAAATTTGGATTTTGATCCAGCAAATCAATATTCTATTCCCTATTTCTGGGGAACCTTGGGAATTATCTATAATGATAAGTTTATTGATGAGGAAAGCATGCAGGAATGGGATGACTTGTGGCGTCCGGAGCTAAAGGACAACTTGATGCTGATTGATGGTGCTCGGGAGGTAATCGGTTTGTCGCTGAACAGCTTGGGCTATTCTCTGAATAGCAAAGAGGATCAGGAGCTAAAGGCTGCATCTGCTAAGCTAAACACATTAACTAGCAACGTTAAGGCAATTGTAGCTGATGAAATCAAAATGTATATGATTAATGAAGAAAGTGCAGCCGCTGTATCCTTTTCAGGAGAAGCCGCAGAAATGCTGGACGGCAATGAGCATCTTCACTATGTGATTCCTTCTAAAGGCTCTAATCTATGGTTCGATAATATTGTTATTCCGAAAACTGCAAAAAATGTCGAAGGAGCATATGCCTTCATCAATTATATGCTGCGTCCGGAAAATGCGGCGCAGAATGCAGAGTATATCGGCTATTCGACACCAAATAAGGAAGCAAAAAAACTGTTGCCAAAGGAAATTTCTGAGGACGAACAATTCTATCCAAATGATGAAACAATCGCCCATCTAGAGGTATACGAGGATTTAGGCTCAGAGTATCTGGGGATTTATAATGATCTGTTCTTAGAGTTTAAGATGTATCGTAAATAAGGTGAAAACTCAGTTAAAGTAGCTTTGAGAAAACAACAAAAAACGGAAATAAATCTATAGTTTAGCTAGGAGTGTTTCTGAGTAAAAGCGGCAGTTTTGTCGCTTTTTTTTGTTTTTTGATACCAATATACAGTTACTATGGAAATAAGTATAAGAAGAGTGTTGACGATGATTGTTCCAGTCCAATTCATTGTTGTGGTTCCAAATACTGGGGATGAGGCATTAAACAACGTATGAAACAACACACTCATAAAGATGTAGCCTTTCCCTGAAATAGTGTAAAGCGCACCATGTACAAAACGAAATGAAAATAACTGGATAGTAAACATCCAAAAATTGATATGACCATCACCATGATTTGTACCTGGTATAAAAAATAATGGAATGTGCCAAAGAAACCATATAAAACCAACTTGTAGGGAAGAACGAAGAAATCCATATTTTTTGTATAAGAACGGCTGTAATACATACATCCACCCAGCTTCTTCCAAACCGCCAATAATTAATGCTCCTGGCAAAGATAATAAGATAGTATAAAAAGGCATGCTTAATATGAAATTACCGCTAATAAGGACGTGAAGACCAAAGTAGAGAATCAAGATGAAAAAAACATATAGATAAAGAAGTGGATTATTTTTTAGATAAAAGACAGTCTTTATCCAGTCCTGTGGACGAAGTATCACATTATTCTTTCTTAAAATAATGTAACAGGCAATTGCTGGAGATAGAATGTAGATAGAAAAAGGGATGTTCATAAAAAATTGTTGTATATTATCCACCCAGTTATGGACAGAATAACCAAAATTACCTCCAAAAATCAGCATAGCCGCTATCAAATAAGCAATAAAAAAAGTCAATAAGGTGAATTGTATTACGATTTTACTTGTTATATTCATTTTATTTCCTCACAATTATTTACAATAGTTTTTGTATTTAGATTTCTTTGATTGTTGAAGAATACATGTTAAGCATAACAGACAGAAATAGTTGAAACAATATTTTTCAGATAAGCGGTAGGATAAGTATCCTAGTAGCTGATGCTGGTTTCAGTAGATAGTAAACGTAGTTTTTGTTAGATTAGAATATGAAATGTCACTGACTGATTTGACTAAGTATGTTTTGATAGAAAAAGTAAAAATGAAAGATAGTCAAAAAAGCATCAATTTACTATCTTTTATTTGAATGAATAGATTAAAATGAAGTGGAGCTAATTTTATCAACTGTTTGAATGGCTAATGATTAATGTCTGCAGACTGGTTATTCCAGATTTGGTGCAGTGAATAAACAGTTATTTCGAGGAACATATATAGCAGATTTTTTCTTTTGTATATAGAATTAGCAGCAAAAAAAGCTTGACCTGGGACGCGTCCCAGAGATTATACTTTACATAAATCATATTAGGTACTGGTTATGGAATCAGTATGTTTTTGCAATCAGTCTTACGCGGCTGTTTAACGAATGGAGGTGAAGCAGTTGATTAATATTAGAGATATTGCTGAAATGACTGGTGTCTCAAAATCCACAGTATCGAGGGTAATCAATAATCAAAAATATGTATCCGATGAAATCAGAAAAAAAGTCCAGCAGGCAATTGATGAGACCGGATATGTGGCAAACGGCAACGCAGTGAAGCTGAGTAACGGTAAAAACTATACTTTAGGTGTCACAGTTCCCTACAATAGTGCCTGTTATGATACGTTGGTCAATAGTATTTTGTTTCATGCGAAAGAAAAAGGGTATCAGGTATTACTTTTGCCGACGTATTATGATCAGCATGCAGAAAACGAGTATTATTCTTTACTGGAACGGCGGATGATTGACGGGCTTGTTCTGACATCCAGAGCCAGTCGTTTAGCTGACTGGGAAAAGCTCAGCAGCCGGGGACGCATCGTATCAACAGAAAAAATTGATAGTAAAGAGATAGCGATGATTTATCCAGACAGAAAAAAAGTCTATCATACATTATTTAATGATTTATCAAAGCAGGGATATTCCAAAATTATTTTTACAGCTAAAAGAGGACCTTCTCAAAGTGTGAGCGCAAAGGATAAATTAGATTGCTATCAAGAATACTTTGGCGATGCGTTCGAAGGAGCAAACTTTTTTACAGGAATTGAAGGATATCAAAGCGGGGTTGAATGGGCAAAGGAAACGTTTAAAAAAGTAGCAGTTCCTGAAATCATCTATGCTAATGCAGATGATACCGCAGCAGGAATTATTGTGGGACTAAAGGAAGCTGGATTTATTCATAAAAAAGATTACCAGATTATAGGAGAAGGAAACTTGCCCTATAGTCAGGCCTTAGGCTTTTCCACGATTGATTTTCGGCCAACAGAAATTGGTTCAGAGGTTATAGAATACATTACATCTGACCAAGAATTGGTGCAAAGGGCTAAAGAACCCCAGCTTATTAAGCGATAAACGATTAATCAATAGCTGAGAAAATAAAGAAGTAACAAGAAAGGGAAGAATAACGATGCATATCGAACATGTGGCGATTTGGACGAAGGATTTAGAAAAGATGAAGGAATTTTATGAAAAATATTTTAACGTAAGCAGTACGGAGCTCTATCATAATAAAAAGACCGGTTTTAAATCGTATTTTCTAAGCTTTGATTCCGGCAGTAGATTAGAACTGACAACCAAGCAGCATCTTTCAAATAGAGTTGCTGAGAGCTTAGGCTATACACATATGGCTATTTCAGTTGGCAGCAAAGAGGACGTTGACCGCTATACTGAAAAATTTGTGGCAGATGGGTTTCCATTGTTGAATGGTCCTAGAACTACAGGGGATGGTTATTATGAAGCCGTAATTCAGGATCCGGAAGGCAATCTGATTGAGCTGACGACAGATTAGTAACATTGGGTAACGGGTCTAAAAATAGTTATGGTTGTAAACATAGGGGGCTCACGAACAAGCCCTCTTTGGAAATAAGCTGAGTTGAGTCTGGGAGATAGATAAATTCCCAGACTTTTAGTATGTCAAAATCTGAATAAGCAATGGGATAATCACACATATTAGCACTTAACCGCAGGAGTATTTCTTCAACAATCAGCCGAAATTCAGAAAAAACTTTGTAAAGCACCAGGTGGGAATTAGTCAACTCTAATCTGTTTGATATTTTTTGATAGATGATAGATAAAAAGTGCTGCTGGTAGGACGAATGACGAAGCAGAGTCTGACAGACAGAGATAAGGAGGGAAATAGCGCTTGCTATTTGCTGGGCTTATTGTATAAGATAAATAAAGCGAAGATTAGTAGAAGAAAAATGGATGATTTCAAAAAGGAGGGTATCTGATGAAGAAAAAAGAGTTTGTTGCTGAGGACTTGTTGAGTAAGATTTATCAAAAAAAATATCTGCCGAAAACAGCAATTCCTTCTGAACGAAAATTAATGGCGGAATATCAGGTCTCACGAAATACAGTTAGAAAAGCGATTGAGAAGCTTAAGGATGCGGGGCTTCTAGTATCAATCCCTGGCAAAGGAACAATCGTGAATAAAACAGCTGCCAATCCTAGTTTGATCTACAGCTCAATTACTGAAAAGAAGTCCAGTCAAATTGTTTCCAAGGTTCTTTCGCTAACAAAACGTCCAATGACGGAAGAAGAAAAACGAATCTTTGACAGCAGCCATAGAGGGGCGGTTTGGGAGTTAAAAAGAGTGCGAATTGTTGACCAAAAGGTGATGGAACTTCAAGAATCAATTTTTCCCAAAAAAATCTTTCCCTACTTTGATCAAGAAATGGGGCAAGGCTCGCTGCAAAAGCTGATTTTAGACACTGGACTGTCTATTTCACATAGTCTGGCAAGCTTTGAGGCAGTGAACCTTTCAGAACAGGAAGCCCGCTTATTCCATGAGCGCAAAAATCACGCCGGAATGAGCATTACGAGCCGAACCATTTCCAGAGACGGTTTAGTTGTAGAATATACGAAGCGTCTGGTGATTGATTACATAGGAACTTTCAGGCTGCCTTTCAGCAAAGACAGTTTTAACTACCGCCATCAAGAAGATGGATTGAATGATTTTTTATAAATGACCAAAAACTGGTACTTATTTTTACGGAAAAAACTGTAGAAAAAGGTACCAGTTTCTTGTTGTTTTTGTGGATAAATATTGATATATAAGCGTTTGAAAGCCTTTTTATGACTTTTCACAATTCACTAAAAAGATGCTATATTTCTGCTATCAAACGAGGGAGGCTGGAATTTATGAAAAAGCTGTTTCCAGACAATTTTCTTTTTGGCGGAGCAATAGCAGCCAATCAGGCAGAAGGTGGATATTTAGAAGCAGGAAAGGGCTTAGGTATCTGCGATGTATTGCCGGCTGGCAAAGAACGGCTGCTGCATATAGCAAAAGAGCTTGATCCGGCTTTATATTATCCATCTCATCAAGGGATTGATTTTTACCATCACTTTAAGGAAGATGTTGCTTTACTAAAGGAAATGGGGCTGCGCTGTTTTCGTTTTTCGATTAACTGGCCGAGAATCTTTCCAAAGGGAGATGAACAGCAACCAAATCAAGAAGGTTTAGCCTTTTATGAAGAACTGATTGACTTATTATTGGAGGCTGAGATTGAACCGATTGTGACAATTTCTCACTATGAAACGCCATTATATCTGGTTGAAAAATACGGCGGCTGGAATCATCGGGAGATGATTGATCATTTTATGCGGTATTGTACAGTTCTTTTTGAAAGATTTGGTGAAAAAGTGACTTACTGGATGTCCTTCAATGAGATTAATAACATCATTAAAATTCCGTGGTTTGCTGGGGCAATGGACCTTTCGGGAGTGGAAAACCCTGCACAGCAGCAGTATCAGGCTGCTCATCACATGTTTGTCGCTCATGCACTAGCTGTAAAAACATTAAAAGAATACAATACCCAAGCTTTGATGGGTTGTATGTTGTCATTAAGCGGGGTTTACCCAGAGACACCAAAGCCTGAGGATATTTTCGGCAGTTATCAATTTCGCCGCAATTCTCTTTTCTTTTCCGATGTGATGATTCGAGGCACATATCCAAGCTATTCAAAACGGCTTTTTGAAGAGTTAAAGGTCACATTAGACATTGGTGAAGAGGATTTGGCGCTCATCAAGAAACATACCAGTGATTATTTGGCTTTTAGCTATTATCTTACAACGGTCTATTCAGATGAATTGGTGATGATGACAGGAACAGGAGGACCTCAGGGCAAGAAAAATCCATACTTGGAAAGCTCACAGTGGGGCTGGCAGATTGACCCGCTGGGCTTGCGTTATGTGTGTAATGAGCTATATGACCGTTATCAGATACCACTGATGGTTGCCGAAAATGGATTAGGTGCGAGGGATAGTAAAAGTGAGGATGGGCGTTTTAATGATGTTGAGCGGCAAAACTATTTGAAGGAACATCTGCTGGCTTTGTCAGAAGCAGTGCAGGACGGCTGTGAAATAATTGCCTATACCTGGTGGGGCATCTTGGATATTGTCAGTGCAGGAACAGGAGAAATGGAGAAGCGGTATGGCATGATTTATGTAGACTGCGACAATCAGGGAAGGGGAACCTTGAAAAGGGAGCGGAAGGAAAGCTTTTATTATTATCAAAAAATTATTGCAGACAACGGAGAAAAGCTAAAGGAACTATAAGGGGGAAAGAGTTATGTCAAAATTAGACAGCTTTGCAATGAAGGTCGGTAAATTTGCCGAGGTTGTGAATCAAAACAAATATCTATATAGTATCAAAACAGCATTTACTATTTACATGCCATTTATTATTGTGGGTTCTTTTGCCACATTGTTTAATACGATTCTCTGCTCAGAACAGGTGGGCTTAGCACAAGTTGAACAGCTTAGCTTTCTTAGCTCGTTAAGCCCGGCGTTCACAGCAATTAACTATGCAACGATGTCTACGATGAGTCTGGCGCTGGCATTCTTAATTGGTAAACTGATTGGACAGAGAAACGAGATGGACGGAAATTATACAGCATTAGTTGCGCTGATTTCTTTCATCACGATTGTTCCTCAGTCGATTGTAACGGTGGTTGAGGGGCTGGAGGATATTGTGACGAGCGGTATTGCAACCTCTAGTATTAATGCCCAAGGTCTGTTTGTGGCAATGCTGATTTCGATTTTATCTGTTGAACTATTTTCAAAGCTGATGCAGATTGACCGTTTAAAAATCCGCATGCCGGAGGCGGTACCATCGGGAATTGCCCGGTCATTTAATTCACTGATTCCAATTTTATTGGTATTACTGATTTTTTCAGTAATCAGCACAATCATTTATAATATTTCTGGCGATTATTTGAGTGATATTATCTACAATACACTACAGGCTCCTCTTCAAGGCGTTATGCAGGGCGGTCCAGTCGGAATCATCCTGCTAGCTTTTGCATCGGCGATTTTCTGGATATTCGGTCTTCATGGAAATATGGTTATTATGCCGATACTTAGTCCTTTGGCGTTAGCAGGTTTAGCAGACAATATTGCTCAGACACAAGCAGGAGATGTAGCTACTAATCCGTTGACAATGACCTTTTTTAGAGTCTATGTTGTAATGGGCGGAGCAGGGATAACGATTGCGTTAGTCCTTGCCCAGCTGATTTTTTCAAAGCGGGAAGATCAAAAAATGATTTCTAAGCTTGCGCTTATCCCGGGAATTTTCGGTATCAACGAGCCATTAGTGTACGGGCTGCCAATTGTCATGAATCCGATTTATGCAATTCCATTTATTCTGTCTCAGCTAATGGCGACAGCGGTTGCGTACTTTGCTACAGTGACCCATATTATTCCGGCTGCAACAGTAGAGGTTCCTTTCGGTCTGCCTTTGTTCGTCAATGCCTTTGTTGGCTATCAAACTATTTCAGCTATCCTGGTTCAACTGGTTATTTTAGTTCTAGCCTTTCTTATTTACACACCATTTGTGCTGGCTTCAAATAGATTAGCTCCAGCATATGTAGATTCTGCCGATGATTCGGTGAAAGAACGCTGAGGCTGCTGAGTGAAGCTTTGTCGGCGGGAAGAGTATTGCCGGAATTTAGTCAAAACACACTCGCTGACAAAAGCAGACTGATATAAAAGCATCAATTGCTCCAAGCAGGTTTGATAAAGAATGGACTCTATCCAAAACTGGATAGGGTCTTTTTTCGGTAACGGTTAATAAATGTATGAACCGATTGCTTTTATGTTAAAAAAGTGTTCGGTATAAAGCAAAATTTTGGTATACTTTTCTTATAAACAGTTTTTTGACATTTGGAAGTGAAAAAGGAGGAGTTTAAATGGGTGTTTCTAACAATACGTCTGTCGCCGGTCAACTGGCAACAGGTATTATGCAGGGGGTTCAGGAGCTGGGGACTTCACGAGCTGTGACAAGAGATACGCAAAGTACGGTTTCCGGTAATCAAGCTGCCCAGGGTGCGATTGATGAGATTGAGAGTATGATGGCAGCTATCCGTAGTGCAGTACTGACTGACGCAAATAACATCAAGAATACAGCAGCAGAGTTTGCGGCGAAGGATGTTAAGCTTGGCCAAACAAGAATTATTGCCCCATAAGGAGAAATTGAATGGCTGAGAAGGAACAGTGGGAAGAACTAGCAAGAGCTGAACGACAGCTCGTTTATGAAAAGGAAGAGCTGGAGGACAAGAAACGGTCAATTGACCGTTTAGATGAAGCCTATCAAGAGCATTTTTTTCAAACAGCAGCTCTTTTTCAAAGTGCGTATGACTTGATTGCTGGAGAAAAAGAGGACCAGTATTTAGTTGAAGAATGCGCAGAGCAAATTCAACGAAAGCAACGGAATCTATCAGAAATGATGGAGGAAGAGCAGGAGAATATAGCAAAAGAACACTATTCGTTAAATGAAAAAGAAGACGAATTATTTTATCAGAAAAAAAGGTGGATGACGGAAAAAGAGGAGGAGAGCCGTTGAGTATCGATATGTATCTAGGGGCCTCGCAGACACAGGCAGACAGTACTAAAACAATGTGCCATGAAGCCCAGCAGGGATTAGAAACTCTCCAGTCAGGAATCAAAGACTTTGTTGGGGATCAGGTGCTAAGTGGAAAAACCTATCGTACAGCAAAGAGCTATTTTGAAGCGGTCTATGTGCCGCTGATTCAGGGAGCAATCCTTGTTTCAGAGGCGACTGCTGAAGCAGTGAGTAAAATACCTGAACAGTACCGTGCTGATGTAGCGAATGTTGACTTGAAATCTTCCGAGCTAGAAGAAGAAATTGAGAAATGGGAACAGCAAATTCAGGCAATGGAACATCAAATTGTTGAAGTTAAGCGGGTGCTGCCGGTATCTAGTGAACGCGTCCAGCATATCAATGAGATAAATAATGTCATTACCAGCTATCAGGAAATAAAGCGTATGCTGGAAAAGAAACTACAAAAGCTGTTGACCTTCCATGCGTTTTCTTCTATGCTATTTACAGAAGTGAATGCTCTAAAGGCAGCGGTGAATACTGGTTTGGCGCAAATCAAAAGCGGCAGTGCCTACAATGCAGAATACGGTGTCTTTGATATGTCCCGTATGAATATGGACTGGGCGACAACGATTGCAGAAAAGGCAGCCGACTGGCGCAAGCGCAAACTAAAAGAAGAAGGCATGGACCTTGATGAGAAGCTGAAAACCAGAAGATACGTTCAGGTTGATTTATATGGAATGAAAAGCTGGATGTGGCTGGAAAATCCGCCGTATATTTCTGCGGATGATTATAAGGTAAACGAAGCCTATAGGGAATGGGCGGAAAAAGAATTTGATTTGTATGGCCGTGAAATTAAGCGGGGCAACGATATAGATGAAATGAGCCGCTTAGCCATAGAGCTGCGTGAAGGGGTGGATTACGACACCGGACGTCCTCTAACTGATGTAGAAAAAGCCCAGCGCTGGTCCATCGTATTGAGTAGTATTGCTCAAGTGAGTATCGCAGCGTATTATGCAGGGCATCCATTGACTGTGGATGAAGTGGTGTTGAAGGATAAGAAAGTCAGTGGATTTGGGAAGAAATTGGATGTTAATATTAAAAAATTTGAAATTAAGAATAAACATTTGAATAGTTCAACTGCCAAGCGAGCTAGAAAGTTTAATGTTTCTTCAGCAGAAGAAGCTAATAAAATAGTTCAAAACGCATTAAAAAATGGTAAACTTGTAGAAACTATACCAAATGGAGTAGGGAGTCAAGGACAAAATTCCTTTTCTAGTATTATTGATACAGGGAAAGTTATTGGAACCAAAGGAGAAACACATATAAAAATAGTTTATGATGAACTAAAAAATGTATGGACTACCTATCCTGTTCCAAAACCCTAAATAGGAGGTAAGCAAAGTGATTGATAAGCAAATAACCAATATTTTGCAATCATATGAAAAACAACAAATATTTAAAATAGAGGATTTCTTACTTTCAGAAATTGATAAAGATAATTTACAAGAAACAATAGATTTTGTAATTTCTGATGATATTAGTCAGAAAACTAATTTTAGTGATGAATTATATGAAGGGAACCAGTACGAAGGTATATTTTTAGAAGGTAATCAATATTTATTATCTAGCTCAGAAGGAAAAGTAACGATAATCGACATGTTAAGTGAGGCTCATGGTGTTAGTATAAAAGATACTCGAGTTCAATTTGAAGAAGAAAATTTTGTTAAGCTAATCACGAACAAAAAAGAAACACTTTATTGGATTAAAAATTATAAAATTGATAAATAAATATAATAAAAAGGAACTTAACTATCTGATTTGGCGTCAGATAGTTAAGCCTTGTTAGAGAGTATAGGCTCACTAATCAAGTTTCCAATAGCTAACAAAAGCTAGCTGTATTTATCGTACAAAAGTATAGTGTTTTTCTATTAATGGAATTAGTATTTAGCAAATTTCTAGTGTTATTGAGGAGGTATTAGCGAATCAAAAGCTAATACCTTTTGCTATGTAAAAGCAAAGTATTTATATTGCTCCTAATAAACTCAGTGCTGGTCACTAGAATCAGAAGCGATTGACCTTTCATGCTATTTACAGAAGTGAATGCTCTAAAGGAAGCGATGAATACTGGTTTGGCTCAGATTAAAAGCGGCAGTGCCTACAATGCAGAATACGGTGTCTTTGATATGTCCCGTATGAATATGGATTGAGCGACAACGATCGCAGAAAAGGCAGCTGACTGGCGCAAGCGCAAACTAAAAGAAGAAGGTATGGACCTTGACGAGAAGCTGAAAACCAGAAGATATGTTCAGGTTGATTTATATGGAATGAAAAGCTGGATGTGGCTGGAAAGGGAGTGGGACAATAGTCAGAAGAAAATCTGATTATTTTCTCACTTTTTTAATTTTAGGGTACACAAAAAGCACGCAACCGTGTAAGATTAAAGTGACTAAACCAAATCAAAAGGAGCGTGCTTTTATGTTTAAAGATTATACCATTAATCAAACGATTTTACCATTAGAGTTGGAACAGTTTATTCCTGAAACGGATGTCGCTTTTGCGGTTAATGCCTTAGTCGAAGCCATGCCGCAAACACTCTTTAATAAATTAGAAGAACAATTAGGCCGACCGGCCTACCACCCGAAGATGCTATTAAAAATTATTCTGTATGCGTATACTCAGCGTGTCTTTT
>NZ_JBNEQE010000017.1:0-93593 GCF_049894025.1 Enterococcus sp. LJL51 | reverse complement strand
TAAAAGCACGCTCCTTTTGATTTGGTTTAGTCACTTTAATCTTACACGGTTGCGTGCTTTTTGTGTACCCTAAAATCAAAAAAGTAGGACAATAATCAGATTTTCTTCTGACTATTGTCCCACTCCCTTTTGTGCTAAAGCAGTTCTTATTGGACACCAATTTTATTAAATGGGAAGAAGCGGAAATAGACAACCCCCTGAATATCGTCCTTGTCAACAAACCCGAAATAACGGCTGTCATCGGCAATTTGCCGATTATCTCCCAAAACAAAGTATTTTCCTTCAGGAACAGTTGCTGACTGCGTCGCATCTAATGTCTCTAAAGTAAAGTCGTTTGTCAACGGCTGATTACCATCCAGCTGTGCTTTAAATTCATCTAAATATGCTTCATCATATGCCTTCTCGTTAATATATAACTGATCATCCTCGTAACGGATAGTGTCGCCAGGCAAGCCTACGATTCGTTTGACAATTAGATTGCCAGTACGTGGACTGGGAAAAGTGGCAATATCAAAGCGTTCAGGTTCAATAAAAGTCATTTGCCATAAGCGATCGGATTCATGGTAGTTGGGCTCCATAGAGGTACCAATTACTTCTACAGGATTAAAAAGAAATACTCTCAACAGCAAAACAACTCCAAAGATAATACCTAGCTCAATGATATGGCGAATAATTCCTTTTTTCTTTAGCATTCCATACCTCCTGTAATCGTTTGAACTAAGTATACCGTGTTTTTTACTATCTGTGAATAGAGTTTTCTGATTTAGGAACTAGAAATTGCAGTCTATTTCTTACTAAAATGCCGAGATAGCCGGCTAAAATTGCTTTTATCAGACCAGGAATTATGAAAGGCAGGAAAGCTCCTTGGAATGCGCCGATCCAGCCGCTGCCTCCATAAATTTTCAGCCAAATAGTTCCAAAGACTAAAGTAAGCATTGCTCCAACGATATTGCCAATGATTGCCCAAGAATAGGTAAAAGAAGTCCGCTCTAAAATATAGCCAGTGACTAGTCCGTTAACAATGAAGCCGATTAAATACCCGCCAGTCGGACCAAAAAGTACTCCGATTCCTCCGCTCATACCAGAAAAGACGGGAAGGCCAATCAATCCTAACAACAAATAAATTAGAATAGCAAAGGTACCTGTTTTCCGTCCCAGGACAGTGACTGCTAAACCAACAGCTAAGGTTTGACCTGTTAACGGAATAATTCCAAAAGGAATTGTTAATTGAGAAAAAACTGCAATGATTGCAGCAAATTCTGCTGCCAAAATAGTTGACCGTAATGAATAATTCATGTTCACACACCTTTGTTAACCTTGTTTTTTTTGTGGTTAACAATACTATAAAAGAAGTTTTTGAGAAAGTAAAGAAAAAAATTATATTTTGAATTATAAGCAGTTATTTTGTGAGAAATAAGTGGATTTGTTATACTCGTTAATAGAATAAAAGATGTATTATAGCAGTGATTCACGATAGTAAAAAGGAAATAATGCAAAAGGAGTGACAAAGTGTCACTGTTTGTGTATAATCTTTTTTACCGGAGACACTCTGTCGCTTTCAAGGATAGTGAGTCTGCTGCAGTAAGAGAAGGGGAGAAGTCGATGTTTTTAGCATGGAACGAAATTAAGCACTCTAAATTAAGGTATGGATTGATTGTAGGAGTAATGTTTTTAATTGCCTACTTGGTATTTTTTTTAACAGGTTTAGCTTATGGATTGTCAGAAGATTTTAAAATGGCTGTGGATAAATGGGAGGCAGATGGTATTGTGCTTTCGGAAGAGGCTAATGGTAACTTAAATATGTCGTCTCTTTCTATTCAGACACTAGATGATGTTCAAGCAAAAGAGAAGGCAGCTTTTGCACAAACAGCAGGAATTATTAAGAGAGAACACGGGGATAAAGAAAAAGTTGACGTTAACTTTTTTGGAATTGATTCAGCCGGTTTTCTTATGCCAAATATTGTAGAGGGTCGAGCGTTTAAGAGTGAGAATGAAGCGGTAGCCGACATTACTTTAAAGACAGAGGATGGAGTGAAGCTAAACGAAATAGTGAAGCTGGCAGGGAGTGAACGGGAAGTGAAAATTGTCGGCTTTACTGAAAATGCCCGCTATGTAGTAACGCCGGTACTATATGTCTCTATTTCAGAATTTCAGCAAATTCGCTTTGGACAAGAACTGCCTGATGATCAGGCGAAAATTAATGGTATTGTTGTCAGGGGCAAAGATGATTCTACTTTAGGAGTAAAAACAGATAATAAAGAGTTGTCGGTATACGATATCTCTACATTTATCAATAGTCTTTCAGGATATAGCGCACAGGTTTTGACTTTTGGCTTTATGATTAGCTTCTTGATTGTGATCGGAGCGATTGTCATTGGTATCTTTATCTATGTATTGACGTTGCAGAAAACCAGTATTTTTGGGGTGATGAAAGCTCAGGGGATTTCCAGCAAATACATTTCAGTATCAGTGATTGCGCAGACTTTCATTTTAGCCGTTATTGGCATTTTCAGCGGCTTACTAGCTTCCATTGGGACTTCTTTGGTATTGCCCGCAGCTGTTCCGTTTGAGGTAAATGGATTATTTTTTGGCGGAATAGCAGGTGCCATGTTGATTGTTGCAGTACTGGGAGCCCTGTTCTCGGTGCGGACGATTGTTAAAGTTGATCCGCTGAAGGCGATAGGTTAGGAGGAAGAACAGAATGAAAGCGATAGAATTTATAGATGTAGAGAAAAACTTTCAAGATGGAGATGAACAAATCTCTGCTTTAAAAAAGACAAACTTTTCTGTAGAAAAGGGCAGCTTCACAGCGATTATTGGACCAAGTGGTTCAGGAAAAAGTACATTTTTAACTTTGGCTGGCGGTCTCCAAACGCCTTCAGCAGGAACAATAAAAATTAACGGACAGTCCTTCAGTTCAGAAAAAGAAAAGACACGCTCCGCTATTCGTTTTAAAGAGATTGGTTTTATTCTTCAAGCTTCGAATCTGGTACCTTTTCTATCTATTGAAAAACAACTAAAATTAGTAGATAAAGTGAAAAAGGAGAAAGCGAACTCAGAGGCTGGTAATCAGCTATTGGAACAGCTGGGTGTAGCCGCTCTAAAGAAAAAGTATCCAGATGAGATTTCAGGAGGTGAACGTCAGCGTGTAGCCATCGCACGGGCGCTGTATAACGACCCTTCTGTTATTTTGGCGGATGAACCAACAGCTAGTTTGGATACAGATAAAGCATTCGAAGTGGTGAAAATATTGGCGCGGGAAACAAAAGAGAAGAATAAAGCAACGATTATGGTTACTCATGATGAACGCTTGATTGAATATTGTGATCAAGTGTATGTTATGAAAGACGGCGTATTGGAAAGTAGAAACAACTGAAAGCAGCTGATAAGTATCTAGCCGATGATGTTTTTATAGAAAATATTTTGTCGACATAAGTTTGGCTAGAATGGTGAGTAGTGTTAAAGACCCCGCCTTAATTCAGCCGGCATTGCATTTGCAATTCTCACTATGTATCAAAATATGAATCGATGTTGGAGAACTATTTCAGGACTGGAGCGTAGCCGGCTTGGCTAAGGTTCCAGTCCTGTTTTCTGTCTCACCATTTATTTGGACTTCCATCATACTAAAAGTCTGGGAATTTACTTGTGTCCCAGATTCCTGATCTGTGTCTTTCAAGGGACCGCAGAGCAGCAATGCAATAGGCTAGATGTTTAATGTGGTCATGTAATAGCTTGGCTTTTAAAGTTTCGATTGTTTTATTCTGAAGAAGACCAATATATTTTTATAGAGACTCTCTTTCAATATTTAAGTAAAGGATAGTGATTTGAGCTTTTCGAAGGGCATCCAGCCAATGTGACCGTTTTTGTCCTGAATCAGAGCCCAAGCGTAGACAACTTCTAATAATTCAACAATACTATTTTCTGCCATTGCTAATTCTGTCGGATTGTAATCTCGGATTAATGTGTCTTTATCAATATAGTCCTGAGGAAAATAAGTTTGATAGCCTTCGATAGTTCCCCCTAACCAATTCTTATAATGACTACATGGTACAATATCAGTCACCTTTGTTCCAGCAGTAAATGTTGGGAAAATTCCTTCTCCCAAATGACGTTCTGTGACAACCAATTTCATATGTGTTCCTCCCAGCTTTTTTTATCTATTAACCATTATAAGAACATATGTTCTTTTTGTAAAGGAAAAAATGAATGTTGGCAGATTAAAGAGATTGAGTCAGAAATGGTCAGCGCAAAGCACCAAATAAGTACTTTTCATCATCTGCTCTGCTCGAAGAGCAATCACAGTGATTCTAAGCACCAAGTAGGTACTTTTCATCATCTGTTCTGCTCAAAGAGCAATCACAGTGATTCTAAGCACCAAGTAGGTACTTTTCATCATCTGTTCTGCTCAAAGAGCAATCACAGTGATTCTAAGCACCAAGTAGGTACTTTTCATCATCTGCTCTGCTCAAAGAGCAATTACAGTGATTCTAAGCACCAAGTAGGTACTTTTCATCATCTGCTCTGCTCAAAGAGCAATCACAGTGATTCTAAGCAATAAGGCGAAAATTCCGAAAATGACAGGAAACACGAAGGTAAACCATTCGATGTTGACTGTTTCCTACTTGGTGTTCCACAAACTTTTTGCGAATTTTCGTCTTATTGTCGAAGAAGTTACTTCTGAAACACCGTTTATCCGAAAAGTTTTTTATTATAGATTGTGTAGGAGGGGAATAAATGAAAACAGAGTTTCAAACACAGGAAGAGGTAGCTGTTGGCAAAGTACTGATTATGACGAATCCGGAGCATCAAAAAGACTGGCCCAAGCTGGAACAGGCAATTAATGGGATCAATCAAACAGTTACAGCTATTAATGCAGTGAATAATCGGAAGATTCAAATCCCTGTTCAGTCGATTATCAGTATTGAATCAGAAGATCGAATGTGTAATCTCAAGTTAGAAAATGGCAATATGTATCTTTACGGAAAGAGGCTAAAATATGCGGAAGTTGAATTTCGTTCGAATCGATTCATGCGAATCAATAATCAAACATTGATTAATCTAAACCATGTGGCGCAGTTCACTTCTTCGGTGAATGCCCGGATTCAGCTCTTAATGAAGGACGGCACAACATATATTATCAGCAGACATTACATCAAAGAATTTAGGAGGGCGTTATCATGTTAAAGGATTTAAGACAGTCATTTTTTCAAGTTTTTACTGCTTCATTTTTATGGATAGTATGTTTATTATCGATTTTTTTCAATGGGGAAAAAATCCAGGTGATGTATTTATGGAATCTAGTTGGAGTCGCGGCCAGTATAGCATTTCTATGCGGAGTGGTATATAAAGGATTATGGCAGTATTTAACTTTTAAACCGCTGGCTAATGTAGTAATATCTTCGATATTAAATAGTGGATTTGGTTTGGCAGCTGTCTATCTGTTTTCAGAGGAAATGTTTGCCTACATTGCCTCATGGATTCCTGGAATGTTGGTGTTATCATTGGCTTTGCACTTTGTAGCGTTCTATATCTATGCAAAATATGAAGCGAAGAAAAACTGCGCAGAGCTTAATCATCTGCTTAAAAAGTAAGAAAAACCCTCTGCTGAAAAGACAGCAGAGGGTTTTTGAGAATCCCAAAGGGATTATAGTTTTTGGTTGTAGTATTCAACGACAAGAGCTTCGTCGATTTCAGGATATAGTTCATCACGTTCTGGTAAACGAGTGAAGCTTCCTTCTAATTTTTCAGTGTCAAAGCTAACAAATGCTGGACGACCAACAATTGCTTCAACTGCTTCTTTAACAGTCACAATATTTTGAGATTTTTCACGGATAGAAATCACTTGACCAACTTCAACATGGTATGAAGGGATATCCACACGCTTGCCATCGACCATAACGTGACCATGGTTTACTAATTGACGTGCTTGACGACGAGTAGTTGCAAGACCTAAACGGTAAACAACATTATCTAAACGTTGTTCCAACAGAATCATGAAGTTAACCCCGTGTTTACCTTCTTTGATTTTGCTTGCTTTAACGAACAAGTTAACGAATTGACGTTCGTTCATACCGTACATATGACGTAATTTTTGTTTTTCAGTTAATTGCAAACCGTATTCAGACTGTTTGCCACGGCTGTTTGGTCCGTGTTGTCCTGGTTTGTAAGGGCGGCGTGCTAGTTCTTTACCAGTTCCTGATAATGAGATACCTAGACGACGAGAGATTTTCCATGATGGTCCTGTATAACGAGACATTCAAAATTCCTCCAATAAAATAAGTTTTTGGAGTAAAATAATCTTCTGAAAAATTCATATTCGTTCAGTTCATTCTTCAACCTTCACCTTTGCAGCCGCGGTTACGCAGTTGAACCTGAAAAGCTGGATAAGATATCATTATCTTAAAAGCTAAACACTGAGGCAATGGACTGTTGACGAGCCTATTATTTTTCTGCTGCATTATTTTACACAAAGAACATTATATCGCTAAAAAGCTTGTTAAGTCAAGGTTTTTTCAATTAAATAGCAAGAAAAATGAGAGGAAGCAGAATATAAGAAGAAATTACTGGGAAATAAGCAGAAAATACTGGACAAATTCTCTTCAGGTCATTAGAATGGTAAAGGATATTTTTTGAAAATACATATTGAAAATCAACTGAAAAGGAGCAGCAAATAATGAAACCTGTATCTCCACTATTTGAACAGATTGACAAGTCCATCAATAAAAAAATTAGTTTGTTTCAAAACAGCACTGTCCGTTATATTGTCAGAGCAATGCTTGCGTGTATGTTCTTAACCTTAGGAACAGCTGTAGCATTTGTAATCGCTATGAAAGGTGAAGACATTGCACACGGACTAGGAAAAATGCTTTATGCGTTTATGTTCAGCTGGTCTTTAGTAATGATTCTGTATATGAATGCTGAGCTGGGAACATCAAATATGTTGTATATGACTGTTGGCGTATACCGTAAAAAAATACGCTTGCCGCTTGCTGCAAAAATTCTGTTTACATGTATTCTCTTCAATTTAGTCGGCGGTGTTCTGTTCGGATTTCTGATTGGTCAGACAGCTCCTTTTCAAAATTTGGCTTCAGATAACTATATGTTTACAGCAATTGCCGGTAAACTGACAAAAAGCACCACACAGATTTTGGTAGAAGGAATGTTTGCTAATATCGTTGTAAATACAGCGGTTCTGGTGAGTATGCGGATGAAAGATGATGCAGGGAAAATTGCTGCTATCATTTTCATTATCTTTATCTTTGCTTTCTTAGGCTTTGAACACGTTATCGCAAACTTCCCGGCATTTACACTGGCATATGTTGCTTCTCATGGTACGATTGCAGCAATGACTTTAGGCAATGTTGTGCATAATTTAGTGTTTGCACTGATCGGCAACTTTATTGGCGGCGGTTTGGTGATGGGACTTGGCTATGCATGGTTGAATAATGCTGACACCAACTACTTAGATTAATAAAATATTCTTTGTCTAAAGACTAAAAATGCTGTTGAATAAGCGTTTTTAGTCTTTTTTATTGGTTCAAGCAGTCAGAAGCTGCGCTGCTTATTTTAGCTGGAATAGCGTATGATTTCAAAGAGAACTATTGAAATGAATCGTCGGAGTGATACTATAGTTTATATGAATGATTTCACATGAAGAGCAATAAAAAAGTATCTTAAAAGCTGTTGTTGTTTTAAAAAGGAGGAGAAAGCTTATGTTGCGCATGTTTTCGCTAGGAAATAGTGTTCCGGTTTTTGTTTATGCATTCCTGTATAATTTGTGTCTTTTTTTGCCGCTTGCCGGGTTAGTAAGCTCTCAAAGCTTACAAGTAAAAGTGCTGATATTCGTTCTCTTTTTGGGGTGTGCACTAGTAGTAATTCATAAGATACCTAAAAAAACAGCTGAACGAAAACACCTGTCAGTTCTCTACAAAGGCTGTTATTCTCTAAAGGTTTTCGTAGTAAGTTGTTCCATGATGGTGCTGACAGTCCTTCCCATTCTGCTAAATTATTCTTTTTCTTGGCAGCTATTGGTTTTGTCGACTATCTGGATTGTATTTTTAGAGGCGCTTCTTTTTTGGAATGGTATGCTTCGTGTCTATCTGTCTTCTGTGCAACTGGGGTTGAAGCTGAGAATCATGGCTGCCGTCTGCGGCTGGGTTCCAGTTGTTAATATTTATATGCTGTTAAGGGTTATTCGAGTTGTGGAGGATGAATTAGCTTTTGAATTTGAGAAAGATTTAGCTGCTGATGTAGAGGCGGCGTCCACTCAATGCCAAACCAAATATCCGCTGCTGCTGGTGCACGGCATTTTTTTCCGGGATATAAAGTATTTAAATTATTGGGGGAGAATTCCAAGATTTCTAAAGCAAAGAGGAGCGGTTATCCACTATGGAAATCAAGAGTCTGCTCAAAGCGCAGAATACTGTGGAAAACAGCTGGCACAGCAAATCGAAAATATTCTGAAAGAAACCGGGTGTGAAAAAGTAAATATCATCGCACACTCTAAGGGCGGGCTCGACAGCCGATATGCAATTTCCAATTATGGTATGGATAAATATGTCGCTTCTCTTACTACGATTAATACACCGCATCATGGCTGTATTTTTGCAGATTATTTGTTGAAGAAAGCACCTCAAAAAATGCTGAATCGGGTTGAGAAGATTTATAATGGCGCTTTGGGAAGATTAGGAGATCAAAATCCTGACTTTTTAGTAGCAGTCACTGATTTAAGTGATGAGACCTGCAAAACACTTAATGCCAAGATGCCTGATAAGGACGACGTGTATTATCAAGGCGTAGCATCATATGTAAATAAAGCAGCTGGAGGAAAATTCCCATTAAATATTTTTTATCCGGTGGTCAGGCATTTTGATGGGAAAAATGATGGGCTGGTATCTGTTGAATCAGCCAGCTATTTTGAAAATACTAAACTGGTTGGCCCAATTGGAAAACGGGGCATTTCACATGCAGATATGATTGACTTGAATAGAGAAAATATTGATGGGTTTGATGTACGTGTATTTTACCAGGATATTATTGTGGACTTAAAGAACAGAGGGTTTTAGGAAATAATTCTATCGAAAATATTTTTAGTGCGTTCTTTTAGTGTAAAGTGAAGGTACTTTGAAGTGTTGTATTCTGTGCGTTTTTTGAGCTTAAACGATTAGAAAAAGTTGAAAAAGACCAATGAATGTGTTAAAAATACCAGTGTGGGTTCTATTTTTCGATTAGAAGAAAATGGACTGAAATAGAGGGAACTGGCAGGCTACTCAGCAGGAGAAGAAAGTGAGCGGTTGAAAATTTCATGAAGAGAAAACTTTTTGCATTCGATATCGATGGAACGTTGTTAGGAACAGATAAGCAAGCATTGGACAGTACTAGAGAGGCGCTGGCAGCGTTGAGAAAACAAGGACATCTAGTCACAATTGCCACAGGACGAAGCCGCTATATGGCGCAGAAGGTCATCTTTGATTTAGCGTTTGATAACTACATACTTTGTAATGGCGCAGCAGCCTTTTTAGATCACGAGCAGTATTATCAGAATTTGTTAGATGAAGACGAGCTGCTTCGTTTTGCCGCTGAGCTTGAGAAGAATGAATTGGGGCTGGCGTATGTCGGGCTGGACGAAGTGAAAAAGAAAAACAAACATCGTGCGAACCAAGTGGTTGAAGCGATGCGTTCAATCGATTTTCATGATTTGGACTACGATGAGCAGTTCCAGCAATCGGCAGACATCTATCAAGCATTGGCGTTTTATGATGAGTCGCTGGAAGGTACATTTGAGCAGCAATTCCCGAAATTCCGTTTTGTCCGCTGGCATCCAGAGAGTGTGGATATTCTTCCCGAAAACGGTTCTAAGGCAGCTACAATTTTAAATTTGGCTGACCGGGTGGGAATCAAACAGGAAGATATCATTGCCTTTGGCGATGGAGATAATGACAGAGAGATGTTGAGGGAAGTCGGCGTTGGTGTAGCGATGGGTAACGCTCAGCCTCATGTTCAAAGAGAAGCGAAGCTTGTAACAGACACCAACGATCAGGACGGTATCTGGAAAGCGTTGAAGGAATTAAACTTTATCTGATAAAATTATTAAAAGAAATCAGCCGCTGTTTTATTATTGAAGAGGTCGAGACTTATTTTGTCCGGCTTCTTTTTTATTTTTTCAAAATAAGGGAATTGGTAATAGTGAATATCGTTCGCCAAAAATAGGAAGCTCCTAATTTTTTTGATAAAAATATAAAAAAGTGAGGAATTCTCAGTTTTTGATTGTATTAATAGTGAACGATAAAAAAAGAGGTGATGAAATGGAAGAAGAAGTGTATATCGGGTTGTTAAATCGTGATGAAGCGGTATATCAAAGGCTTATTCAGCAATATTCAAAGCTGCTGTGGGCAGTCGCTTCCACAGTAATAACGAGTAAAAACGGCTCAGCTGTAATGGATATTGAAGAAGTGGTCAGCGATACATTTGTCCGCTTGTGGCAGCATCCGGAAAAATATCAGCCGGAGAAAGGATCGCTGAAAAGCTATCTGGCTGTGATTGCCCGTAGCTTGGCATTGAATAAAGTGAAGAAGAATCAAAAAAAGATGATTCAACTGGAAGAAGCAGAAGAACCGGCCAGCGAACTGAGGATGAGCAGGGAAGAAGAATGGCAGGCATTGTATGATGCCATTCGCACACTGGATGAGCCTACTAGAGAAATCATGATTCGTCGTTACTTTTATGAAGAGAAGCCGCAAACGATTCGTGATGTGATGCGGCTTCCAGCGAAGGAAGTAGACAATTGCTTATACAGAGGGAAGAAAAGGCTGAAGCGGTTGCTGGAAGAAGAAAATTTTTTGAAAGAGGTGGCTGAGTATGGAAACTAAAAAGAAGCATGATGTACCGTTGGAGTATTTGACTGAGGAACAGCTGGATGATTTTTTAGAATATACCCAACCGTTTTCAGAAGAAAATCTACAGGCAATTAGTCGAAGGTTTGAAGAGAAAACAGGAAATACGTCTATAAAAAAGCTTTCAAATACAAAAAAATGGCAAAAGGGTTTGATTTTTGCGGCTGCAGCACTGGTTTTATTACTAGTTGGCTTTACTCAATTGGGTACGCTAAAAAGAACATACTACCAATTGTTTGGCAGCGATGCAGACAAACTGCTGTTGAATACAGATAAACTGGATGCTTCGGTAGAGGATCAGGGGCTGCGTCTGACTGCGGTGTCGGCATTTAAGGATGGCGGTACAACCTATTTTCTTTCAGAACTGACTGACTTGACCGGTGACCGTTTAGATGGGGAAACAATGATTGATCGCTGGCAGATGAACGGTGGTGGGAATAGTCGGGTTATTAATTATGATGAAAAAACAAAAACAGCAACCATTCTAACAACAGCAATTGCCACGTTTGACGGTTCAGCTTCAACTCCGGGCTTTTTGCTGGAATCAATTTTGTCCGGGCGCTGGGAGAAGCAAACAATGAGCCCAGTCAAACTATCAGATCATATTAATCAGCAAGCTGCTTGGATCGATATTTCTAAGCAGGATGGTCAAGGAGGCGGTTCTGACCCTGTACTGATGGAAAAATACAATTTGACGTGGGATGAGTTGAACAAAGTAGGGCTGAAACCGCTGGAAATGAATGTAGTGCTGGATGAAGAGCAAGAGGTTGTTTTGACGAACGCGGCATACAAAGACGATTTTCTGCATGTTCAGATTAAATATCCAAACCATATAAAAAGAGAATACGCCTTTATTGTATTAATTAATCGGAAAACAGGTGAAGAAAAGCATTCTATGGCCAGCTTTCAAGTAGATGAAGGCACGCATAATAATCAAACAGGTCGAACAGATTATGAAGAGCTGATATTTGATATCTCTGCCGAACAGCTTTCAGAATATGATGTGCGGATTGATGGGATGGGTCACGAGATTCAGCAGTCAGGGGAATGGGCGATTAAGCTGGCTGAGCCGCAGGCGCTTCCGACTACTGATTTGCAGGATACAGATGTGGTTGTAGATGGTAAGAAAATAAAGCTGAAAAATATCAAACTATCACCGCTTAGCCTTAGCTTTGAATGTACTGTGGATATGTCGGAGAGCTATGATTCAGACTGGCAGATTAACATTCAAATGAAGGATGGAACAACACTGGACTATCTTAAGGATGGTATGATGACATCCGGTAGTGAAGGAAAAAAAACCAGCATTCAGGTTTCTGGCAGCTATTTGGAGTTGGAAAATATAGAAAAAGTCAGCATCAATGGGACGGAGCTTTCGAAAAAATAGAAATAAAAAAACAGAGCAATGTTAGGGGAAAAGCCTAACACAGCTCTGTTTTTTTCATTTATTCAATGTATTAAACAATCCGAAGATGGTTGCTTCTTCTAAAGGAAGTTCTTGATTGTCAAGCAGTACCTGGGTCACTTTATAGTAATCTTCTAAATCGGGTACTTCCCGCTGTTGAGCAGCTACGAAATCAGCGGCTTTCTCATAGATTTTTACATTTTCACTTGTATCATTGCTTGTCAGCAAATAATGGATTTCCAACATGATTCTCATTCCTTTCGTGATAACACACGATTAGTATACTCCTTTTTAAGAAAAACGTTGGAAATTTTGTCTTTTAGTGCTGAAGCTGAAAGCTACTCAATCACCAAAACGCCGTCTTTCAGACTGTAAGGGTTGTCTGCGTTGATATGATCGTAGAACATAATACCGTTCAAGTGATCGATTTCATGCTGAACAACGATTGCTTCGTAGTTTTTTAAGCGTTTTTTCTGTTTTTCTCCAGCTGCATCATAGTATGTAAGAGTGATGCGGCTATGTCGAACCACGTAGCCGGGCACTTCCCGGTCTACCGACAGGCAGCCTTCGCCATCTGACAGGCATGCATCCTGAACAGAATGACTGATAATTTTCGGATTGTACATAACAGCACTTAAAACGGGTTCCGGATTTTCTAAATCACCGCTGGGAACGTGAACAGCAATTATTCTTTTAGAGATATCCAATTGAGGGGCAGCCAGACCAACGCCTCCCCGCAGCTGAAGCTCTTCTGCTTTTTCCGGATCCTGACTGTTTTTTAAAAAGGTCATCATTTCTTCCCCAAGCTCAATATCCTTTTGAGCTAAAGGGAAAGCCACTTCTTCTGCCACCTTTCTCAGTGTTGGATGTCCTTCTCGAATAATATCTTTCATGGTAATCACTAGGATAATTCCTCCTTCTATAAATGGAAACGAGGCTGCTACAGAAGCAATGGGCTTAGCGAGCTACTGTTTTACTGGATTTCCGCTGCCCTTTTAAAAGAGTGCTTCTGAAGCACCGTCTATTTGGTTTTAAGGAATTCGGGCACAAATCTGCCGTTGTTCCATTATGGATTATTTTGCGTAATTAAGTGTATCACAAAAATTAGAAAAATGGGGAGTTTTCTATATAAAAACAGGGATTATGCTAAGCTTTATCTTGCTTTTTAATACGCTATCCTGTAAAGTATATTCTGTGTGGAAACACACCGCCTATTACTTGGTTTGACGAATCACCAACGCTTTACTCAGTAATAGGGTGACAATTATAGAAAGAGGTGGAACACATGGCAATGTCTAAAGAACAGAAAAACCAAATCATTAGCGAATACGCTCGTCATGAAGGAGATACTGGTTCACCAGAAGTACAAATCGCTGTATTGACTGCTGATATCAATCACCTGAATGAACATGCACGCGTACACAAAAAAGATCACCATTCTTATCGTGGACTAATGAAAAAAATCGGTCACCGTCGTAACTTGTTAGCTTACTTACGTAAAACTGACATCCAACGCTACCGTGAACTGATTCAACGCTTAGGATTACGTCGTTAATCAAACATGCGAAAGTGAGATTCACCAGAATCTCACTTTTTTGCTATTGGATGGCAGGACCAAGTAGTTTTTGCACTAAGCAAAAGCGTATCCGGCAAGACAAAATGGAAACAAGGCTTTGTTACTGAAGCTGAAAAAATAAAACAGCACTTTGAAAAGTTAGTCAAAACTCTACTAACCAAATGAAAGGATTCAATCCATTTGGATTTTTTCATTTGTTTAGTAGCGTCTCGCTTTTCAAAGGGCAAGAAGGAGACTTATATGTCAGAGAAACAAGTATTTAAGATGACTTGGGGCGGACGTCCGCTGCAGGTTGAAATCGGTCAATTGGCAAAACAGGCAAATGGAGCAGTCTTGGTTCGTTATGGCGATACTGTAGTATTAAGTGCAGCAGTTGCTTCAAAAGATGCCAGAGATTTTGACTTTTTTCCGCTTACTGTCAATTATGAAGAGAAAATGTACGCTGTAGGAAAAATTCCTGGCGGTTTTATCAAACGTGAAGGACGTCCCAGTGAGCGTGCAACATTAACAGCTCGTTTGATTGACCGTCCAATTCGTCCCATGTTTGCGGATGGCTTCCGAAATGAAGTGCAGATTACCAATACTGTGATGAGTGTGGAACAAGACTGCACACCTGAGATGGCTGCAATGTTTGGTTCCTCTCTTGCGCTGGCAATTTCAGATATCCCGTTTGACGGTCCGATTGCTGGTGTTGATGTTGGCCGTGTAAATGGCGAGTATGTATTGAATCCAACAGTTGAACAAGCTGAAAATACTGATATCGAATTAACTGTAGCTGGAACTAAAAAAGCGATCAACATGGTGGAAAGCGGTGCGAAAGAGGTATCTGAAGAGGATATGCTTGGTGCTTTGCTGTTTGGTTTTGAATCAATCAAAGAACTGGTTGCTTTCCAAGAAGAAATCGTTGCTGCAGTTGGTAAACCCAAAATGGATATCCAGCTTCTACAAGTAGATGCTGAGCTGAAAAAAGAAATATTCGCTGGTTATTATCAAACAATGAAAACCGCTGTAATGACAGAAGAAAAACTTGCACGTGAAGATAATATCGATGCAGTTAAAGATCAGGTTAAAGAAGTTTACGCAGAAAAATACGCGGATTCTGAAGAAAGCGACCGTATTACAAAAGAAGTGAAGCAAATTGCTGAAGATTTGGAGAAGGACGTTGTTCGTGAATTAATTACGATTGACAAAATTCGTCCAGACGGACGTAAATTGGATGAGATTCGTCCGTTGGCATCTGAAGTTGGGATTTTACCAAGAGTGCACGGTTCTGGTTTGTTCACCAGAGGGCAGACACAGGCTTTATCTGTCTGTACATTAGCACCACTTGGAGAACATCAAATTATTGATGGTCTAGGTATCGAAGACAGCAAACGATTTATTCATCATTATAATTTCCCGCAGTTTTCTGTTGGATCAACAGGACGCGCAGGTTCGCCGGGACGCCGTGAAATTGGGCATGGAGCTTTAGGTGAACGAGCAATGGCTCAGGTAATTCCTAACGAAACAGACTTCCCTTACACAATTCGTGTTGTGTCAGAAGTATTAGAATCAAATGGTTCTTCTTCACAAGCTAGTATTTGTGCAGGTATTCTTGCTCTTATGGATGCTGGTGTGCCAATCAAAGCTCCTGTAGCAGGGATCGCAATGGGTCTAGTAAGTGACGGTGAAAACTACACTATTTTGACTGATATTCAAGGGCTGGAAGATCACCTTGGTGATATGGACTTTAAAGTTGCTGGAACAAAAGACGGTATTACCGCTTTACAGATGGATATTAAAATTCAGGGTATTACTGAACAAATTCTAACAGAAGCTTTAACTCAGGCGAAAAAAGCTCGTATGGAAATTTTGGCGGAGCTGACTTCTACACTGAGTGCGCCTCGTGAAGAATTAAGCCAGTATGCACCGAAGATTGAAATGATTCAAATCAAACCTGCCAAGATCAAGGATGTAATTGGTAAAGGCGGCGAAACAATCAATGGCATTATCGACGAGACTGGTGTTAAGATTGATATCGATCAAGAAGGTAATGTGAGTATTGCTTCAGCAGATGCAGAAATGATTCAAAAAGCAATCAAGATTATTGAAGAACTGACAAAAGAAGTAGAAGTAGGGCAAGTTTATCTTGGAAAAGTTGTCCGTATTGAAAAATTTGGTGCATTTGTAAACCTGATTAAAGGAAAAGATGCTCTGGTTCATATTTCTCAGCTTGCCAACGAACGGGTAAACCAAGTGGAAGATGTTGTGAAGCTAGGTGATGAGGTTCTGGTCAAAGTAACGGAAATCGATAAGCAAGGACGTGTAAATGCGTCAAGGAAAGCAATGCTAAGCGACGAAAATAAAGAGAAATAAGCAGATCGAGTCTGGGATAGCAGCAGGGTTCCAGACTCAGATTTTTATACAAGAACTCATTTGTAGAAAAACGTTGTGAGCTGGAGAAAGAATTAGTCGGCTCCTTCGTTTTTTTACAAAAATAAAATTGATAAAAAAAGTTAAAGAGCAGCTGCTGCTCTTTTGTTTAAATCTAAATAGTGGTAAAATTAAGGCTATCAGTTTGAAGACTATCTGAGGTGTCATTGTGAAAAAATTTAATCCAAATAAAAATATTATTATTACATTGATATTAGTCATTATTGTTGTTGCCATTATCAGTGTGACTGCAGCTCAGCGTAATTCCAATGGGAAAACAAATGCTGTTCAGTCTGCCGTAAATGACGGTGTCGGCGTTATCGATAAAATGTTTTCCGCACCTGCTAAAGCAGTTGCTGGAAGTCTATCTTCACTAACAAACCTTTTCAATACATATGATGAAAACCAGAAGCTAAAAGAAAAAATTGACAGTTACAACGAGCTGGCTATCCAAAATCAAAACTACCAGAAAGAAATAGACGCTCTTAAAGCCGAATTAGGTCTGAATGAAACATTGACGAACTATAAGAAGGTAACTGCCAATGTTATTACTCGCTCGCCGGACAGCTGGCAGGATTTGATGGTTGTTGATAAGGGGAGTAATGATGGAATCGAAGTTAATATGGCTGTTATGTCTCAAAAAGGGTTAGTCGGTCGGGTGATCGAAGTGAATGGTTTCTCTTCCAAAGTAGAGCTGTTGACATCGAAAAATCAAAACTCTAACCATTTTCCTGCGCGTGTAAGCAGCGAAGGCGGCGATTCTTATGGGTTACTAAAAGAATACGACGAAAAAGAACAGGCGATGGTTGCTACACAATTGACTGGCGAGGCTGAAATCAAGGTCGGTGATATTGTGCAGACATCTGGTTTAGGTGGAAACTCTCCAGCAAATCTTCCGATAGGAACAGTAGAAAAAATCGAGCCGGATCATTACGGACTGGATCGTGAAATATACGTTAAACCATTTGCGGATATGTATGATATAAATGTTGTAACTATTATTCAAAGATCGGCAGGGGGAAATGAATGATTCCAAAAGAGAAAATAAAATATTTTGCTCCAGTTATTTTGTTTTTCTTGCTGCTGCTGGACGGACAGCTGTCTGTGGGGGCTGAAAATCTTTTAGATAACGTTTATTTTCCAAGTACTCATTTATTACTACTTGCTTATTTAACAATGATTCCCAATCTCTCAAAGAGTTATGTAATTATCAGTGCGTTAATCCTAGGGTTGATTTGTGATAGTTATTATTTGGGCATATTAGGAATTTATACTGTAGCTCTTGTAGCAACAGTTATGCTAATGTATACTTTTCAGGGGATTTTAGAGACCAATATTCCTACGGCTTTTTTTGGAATGGTTATATTTGTTACTAGCTATGAGCTGATTGCAGTTGCTCTACAGGTAATTTTTCATTTATCTAAGGTAGGGCCGGTTTTGTTCATCACAAGAGTGCTGGGACCAACACTCCTGTTTAATATGTTGGTATTTGTGTTATTATTTTACCCAATGAAGAGGCTGTTTTCTACAACGTAGCCTCTTTTTTGTTATTTATAATTGGTAGAAATACATAATGGATGTTATTTTATGATTGGTCTTGAAATGGTTTTGTAACATTATCTTTATGTATATGACACAAATCTATGTTACAATTTCAATGTTGTAAGAAGTAAAAGTTAAGATTTGTGTAAATAATTATGAAATTATAGATTTGCAAAACCGGAGGAATAAATTAGTGAAGAAGAAGTTTTTATCAACATTAATGGTTTGTTCATTGGCACTGACTGCTGTCAGCCTGCCAGTAGCTGTGGAAGCAACAGACTACGATTCTCAAATCAAAGAGCAAGATCAAAAAATTAATGACTTAAAGACGAAGGAACAAGAGGCAGAAGCGGCATTGTCAGCAATAGAAGATGAAATGTTGGAAATTGCTGCTAAAGTGGATGAGCTGACTGAGACTAAAAGTACACTGACTGATGAAATTAAAGCATTGTACAATGAAATTTCTGACTTGAATGTCCGCATTCAAAAGAGAGACGTCCAAATGCAAAAGCAGGCTAGAGATGTACAGGTTAGTGGGAATGGAACTAGCTATCTGGAGGTTCTTTTGAATTCAGAGTCTATTTCAGATGCATTGACGCGCGTGCAAGGGTTAACAACCTTGGTTAATGCGAATAATGATCTTTTAGAACAGCAAACAATTGATAAAGAAACTGTTGAAGATAAAACAGTTGTTGTTGAAGATCAGATTGCGGCCCTGGAAAAAGCAACAAATGATTTAAACGCTAAACAGGCTTCTTTAGATACATTGAAGATTCAACAGGAGATTGCTAAGAACGAACTGGAAGCACAGCGTGCAACAGAAGAAAGCAAAAAATCCGAATTTATTGCGCAAAAGGAAGCAGCAGAGAAAAAACTAGCTGCTGAAAAAGAAGCGCAGCGGAAAAAACAGGAAGAAGCGGAACGGCTTGCTCAGGAAATATTAGCAAGTACACCGACGACAAACGTTGTCGAAGAAGATGGAACGACAACAGAAATCGATACACCTCCTGTTCAGGAAAATAATTCGAATAATAATGCTGGAAACAGCAATAATGACACATCAATTCCAGGAAGTGCAGGAGAAGTATCTAAAGCGAAGCAGGCAGCAATCAGTGCAGCGCTTAATGATGTCGGTAATAGTTATCCGACAGGCTGGGGTGCGCAAGGGGAATGTCTAGTTTCTGTACGTCGCTGGTTAAATGCCGGAGGGATTAATTTTGCTGTCGGCGATCCTCACAGCGGATATGTTGCTTCTGGTGCAACACAAGTATCATGGGGCCAGGTTCAGCCGGGAGATGTTGTTCAATATGAAAATATCTTTACTCCGTCAGGCTGGATAGGCGGCGTTCACACGGTCTTAGTTGTTGGTGTGGAAAACGGAGTTGTCCAAATTGTTGAAGCGAATAATCCTGGTGGGTCTGGATTTGTTTCCACAACAAAAGGCTGGGCACCAGCACCGCCGTCAAGCTTTAGAGCAGTGGTTTGGCGTTTTCCAGGGTAAATAATGTATTTTACAATAAAAATACTGTAGAATGATTACATGTCTGCAGTATTTTTTCTTTTGGATTTGAAATACTTTTGTAATGTCTCTATTATCTCTATGACATAGGGATATGTTAAACTGATGGAGTCATTAATTTAAAAAGAATTTATCTACTGTTAATTTATAAGTTTAAATAATTTGTCGGAGGAATGAATAGTGAAAAAACGTGTAATCCCAATGCTAATGCTAAGTTCATTAGTACTGTCAACCGTCGGAGCCGTACCAGTATTGGCAGACGATGTAGACACGCAAATCCAACAACAAGATGAAAAAATCGATGGAATAAAAAACCAACAGGCAACTGTACAAACACAGATTGCTTCATTACAAAATGAAATTGCAGGGATTGTAATGCAGTCTGATGCATTGCAAACTCAGCAGACAGAATTAAGAGATCAATCAACAGCTTTAGAAGATGAAATTGCAGTGTTGACAACACGTATTGAAAAACGCGAGCGTGCGATTCAAGATCAAGCTCGTGACGTTCAAGTAAACGGAAATGCAACAAGTTATATGGATGCAATTCTTTCTGCTGACTCATTTTCTGATGCGATTACTCGTGTTCAGGCGATGACAACAATTGTTCAGGCGAATACTGATTTAGTACAGCAGCAAAAAGCTGATCAAGAAGCTGTTGAAGCGAAAAAAGCTGAAAATGATCAAAAACTGCAACAGATTATTGATAATCAAGTCGAGTTAGAAGCTCAAAAAGGCGAAATTATCAAATCTCAATTAGATTTGGAAGTTCTACAAAGTGGGCTGGCAGCTGAAAGAGCTACTGCTGAAGACCAAAAAGCCTCATTTGCACAGCAAAAAGCAGAAGCAGAAGCGCAGCGTGCATTAATTGCTCAACAAGAACAGGCTTCCAAAGATGCAGCGGCACAAGCAGCAGTAGAAGCTGTAGTTACGTCTCCTGTGTCATCAGAAGAACAGACTAATCAAAGTAGTGAAACACCAAATTCTGATGTTCAAGAAACACCGGGAAGTTCGGAAGAGCCTAATCAAGGAAATACGACGCCAACACCGACACCAGAACCAGCACCGACTCCTACGCCGGAACCAACACCGACGCCAGAGCCGACGCCAACACCGGAACCAACACCGACACCAGAACCAACGCCACCTTCTTCCGGATATGGAAGTGCTATAGTTGCTGAAGCATCTAAGCATATTGGTAAAGGTTATACACAAGGTCCTGGCAGACAAGGTCCAAATACATTCGATTGTTCTGGATTAGCTTGGTATGTTTATAAAACTGTAACTGGTCGCGATATTGGCGGTTGGTCAGTTCCACAAGAGAGTGCTGGAGCGCGTATAGCTGTTTCTCAAGCGCAAGCTGGAGATTTGTATTTCTGGGGATCACCTGGAGGTAGCTACCACGTTGCGATTGCTACAGGTGGTGGCGGTTATATTCACGCAGCAAACCCATCGCAGGGAGTTTGTTATGGGGATGTAGGATCGTTTACACCAAGCTTTGCAGTACGTATGTAATTTATGTAAATAATCAAAAGAACTGGAATAGAAATTCCAGTTCTTTTTTTATACTGTAAAAGATATTAAATCACTATAAAAATCACAAGCATATTTATCTTTAAATATATTTTTCTGTTAAGCGTAAAAACTCTTTGATGTCATCAGTAACTAAATTAACACCAGCTTGCCAGAAATCTGGTTTTGTTAAATCAACTGCTAAATGTTTTTCAGCTAACTCTTCAGCTGTCATAGCAGCTGTATCTCTAAGTAAAGCAATATAGCTGTCTTCGAAACCTAGGCTTTGGTTTTTAGCAAAGGCGTAGATTCCCATACTGAAAAGATAGCCAAAAGTATATGGAAAATTATAAAAAGGTACATCATCAATGAAAAAGTGCAGCTTGCTGGCCCAAAAATGTGGGTGATAGGTGCCAAGAGCATCCTGATAGCTCTCGTTTTGTGCATTAGTCATTAATTCAGTAATACGTTCGGCTGTCAGTAAAGCTTGTTGTCTCTCTTTATAGAAATTCGTTTCGAAAATGAAGCGGGCGTGAATATTCATAAACATGGCATTGGCATTTTGTAGTTTTGCATCCAATAAATTAATCCGTTCCACTTCAGTCTCAGCAGCGTTTAAGGAGGCATCGGCAACAATTAATTCAGCGAAAGTACTGGCTGTTTCAGCAACGTTCATTGCATAATCACGGTTGAGAGCAGGTAAGTCCCAAAGAACACTACTGTGAAATGCATGTCCTAATTCATGGGCTAAAGTAGCCACTTCGTTAACAGAACCGCCAAAGGTCATAAATATTCGCGATTCTTTGGTCTCCGGTAATTCAGTACAGTAGCCCCCCGGTCTTTTTCCTGGGCGGTCTTCTGCTTCAATCCAGCTATTTTCAAAAGCCGAACGGGCGAACTGAGCCATTTTTGGACTAAAATGATTGAAGTTAGTCAGGATAAATGCAGCCGCCTCATCAAATGTATAGACTCTTTCTTTTAAATCTCCCAAGATAACTGGTGCATCTTGATCCTGCCAGTCCATCTTTTCTTTTCCGAACAATTGAGCTTTTCTGGTGAGATAATCGACAACTATTTGTTTATTATCAGTGACAACCTGCCACATAGTATCTAGTGTTTCTTTCTTCATTCGATTATAGCGCAAAGGTTCTTCTAAGAAATCATTCATGCCGTGAAGTGCATAAGTGTTTAGCCGAAAGCCGTCTAAGTGATTCAAGGTGTCAGCCAGCACAGAAGCATTTGCTGCCCAGGCCTTCTCCCAAGCATCGAATAGTTTTGCCCGAATGTTAGAATCAGGATCGCTAGTCATTCGATTAAATGCCTGACCAGCAGACAGTTCAGTTATGGAGCCGTCATTTTCTACTAGTGGAATGGTGATTGTAGAAACAATTGTGTCGTAATGAGTGCTCCAAGCATTTAGCCCATCCAATGAGAGTGTGTTGATAATATTTTCTTCATTTTCAGATAGCAGAGAACTGCCTTCTCTTCTAAACTCATTTAAGCGAAAAGCCAACTGATTCAGTGATTCCTGAGCAAGAAGCTCCTGCCAGTTGTTCTCATTGATTTCAGAAAATTTCTTCTTCAACAGTGTTTCCCCAAGCTGGATAGCAGGAAGTAAACTATTAAGAGAGCCTAGCAGAACTTTGGCTGTACTATCGTCTGTTTGAGATGACAGGAGAGCTTCAATAAAGCTGCTGCACTGCATAAATCCATCAGTGATTTTTTCCATGAGCTGGATAATAGAAGCAAGCTCTTGAGCGGCTTTCGGACTAGAAAAGTCCCATTCCTGAACAGCTTTTTGATAAATAGCTGAATCTTTTTTTATTTTTTCCATTCGTTCAATCAGTTGGCTGGAAGAGTTGCCTCCTGGGAAGATACTCTCTAAATCCCAAACTAGTGAATACGTCATAAATTAACCTGCTTTCTTTTTTCAGATACTCATTATTATAGCTTAAAACCTTTATTTTTTCAGTTGATGGATTAAGGGAATAGCTAGACGAGGAAACAACAACTATTAAGATTAATAAAAAATGTTAAAAAATATTGTCTGTTATCTTAAAAAAGGCTACTATAAGGAGATGAGGTGATGAAATGAAAGGTTTATTGAAAAATAGTAATCTATATTTAGTTGTAGCATTTATAATTATGGCTATTTTATTTTATAGCTCTTCTCAAACCTATGCGGAGCAATCACAGCTTGATTTTTTAGAACGATGGCTGGCAAGTCAGCCTTTCAAAGAACAATTAAGCGGGATTTCGTTTGCTTATGCAGGGGAAGAGGTTAGTATTCAAGCGAGAGGCTATTTCAGCTTTATTGAATTTTTTGTCCGTAAGGGGGCTCATTTGGGAACCTATTTTCTTTTGGGCGGCAGTTGGTTTTTAGGATTAAAACCGAGAATCAATCAGCTTGGCTTGACTGGAGTTGTCGCTTGGTTGGCGGCTACAGGATATGCTGGATTAGATGAAATCCATCAGATGATTACAGGGGGGCGTTCACCGCTGTTTCAAGATGTTGCATTGGATTCAGTAGGTGCCTTGCTGGCAATTCTGTTGAGCTGGATAATTCTTGCATTTAAGGGCGCCAAAAAGAAGGTATAGTAAATGAATAAAGATAACGGAAATCCTCGAGGAGAGTGACTGCCGTTATCCTGTTTAGATGTGGCCAACGAATGTAGTTAAAAAAGTTTGTATAAAAATGTTGAAGTGAATCAATGAATGATAAATTATTGGCTGGATTACAAATAGAATATCAGAATGCAAATCCAATGCTTTGGTAAAACAGCACAGAGAAACACACAAGGTCACTCTATTTCTATTTATTTAAGGGTGAGAGACTTATCTAATTTCTTTCCATAGTACGGCTCTTGTAAAACGGCCATTCAACCTTAGGATTATAGTGTGGAGATTGCCGCTGTTCCTTCTAAACAGGCTTGATTACTTTCGAGAAATGAGGTAGGTGCTGTCCTCTCCCTGGGTTATATCTTCGTTTCAGGTTGCTCCTCAACTGCTTTGGACATTTCTCCATCATTTGTCTCTGTAATCACCGGCTGCAGCTGTGTAAGTTTTTTTTGCCGCTGTAAGAACAGGAGAAATACAGCTCCAGCACTCAAAATTCCTAATAGAACAAATAGCCAGGACGGTCTATTCGAAGAAGGTGTTATGGGGACTAGTGCCTGATTCACTTTTTTAGCTTCCTTTTCACTGATTGTAAACGGCTTTTTAAAATTCCAGCGATTGCCCTTCGCATCAGAAATAGTTAAATAAAATAGATACTCGCCTGCTTCTAGCGGCTTCTTTTCCCAATCCACCACAAAGGTGTAAGTGGAATTCGGTGCAATCGACATCTCCTTATCATAGACTTTTTCTCTGACCGTTTTGTTCTGATGATTTTTAATCAGCAACTCATATTTTAAGTGACCAATCCCTTCCATGACCGGATTCTGAATGTCAGCTACAACTCCTGTTGAGCCAAATGCTTTTTCTGCCCGTACATCCTTCAACTCAAGTCGGCGCTCGATAGGCGTGTCGGTTTCTGTTAACCTCAAGCCTATAATATAGCCGTAGCGGTTCACGATTTTCCCTTCCGTTTCCTTTGTCTTTTTCAGTACCTGGATACCGCCAAGGATTTCACCGTCAAAGGCTGCAGCTGGCATATTCAGCTGAATGGGAAAGTTGATACTTGTTTGTGGGGGAACAGTGATTTCCGAGTCGTGTACAGCAATATCCTTCAGCGGATATTGCTGAGAATCATCTATTGCCACATCCTTCTGTTCATAATCAATAAAGCCATTTTTATTAGTATATGCTTGATTTACGTTGATTTCATAAGTTTGTTCCTGATTAGAGGTATTGGAAATACGAAGAAGAATTTCCTGTTTTTGTCCTGGCTGCATTCTTAAATCATAATAAGAAACCTCTTTATTTAGCTGATTTTCCGGTAAGTCTGCTTGTACGCTGAATCCAATTTCTTCCCCAAACACGAGCTGGTCATCCAAACAAAGCAACAGTATAGACACGAATCCTATAGTCAATAATCTGAATGATAGACTAATTGCTTTTTTCACGCTGTAATCCCCTTTCTTGATAGCTCATAGGAATCAATCCCAATTAGTTGAGATGAATCGTATCCACCAAGGTATAGGTGATTGAGCCGGTTAAGACATCGCCAATCCCAAATTTGTAATCCCCTATTGCTGTTGTTTCAAGCGCTACACTAGCAACTTCCAGCTTATATTCCCCCTGGTTATTAAAATTTGTTGCTGTTTTCTCCATAATCAGATTCCCATTACCGGTTCCTGAGCTTAATATGATTGGATTTCCTGTTGTAGGTGTAATCGTTAAGCTAGTTACCTCCGCACTCTCTATGGATGCCACAGATAATGGTGAAACGGTTGCTGTCAATTTCCAGCTCTTAGACTTCCCTGTGTAGTCCTCTACCAGATAGTTCTTTTCATTGGCACTAACTATTCCCGTCAAGGTGTAGATACTTTCTCCTGGGGAAAAGGTGCCTGAAAAGGAGTAAGAAGCTGGTACATTCTGAATCCCCTGGTTCGTTCCTTCTAACACGGTGACGTGGGTCTCTGTCCTGCCGTTTGTAGCAAAAGCCGGCACCGAGGTCACAAAGAGTCCCGTCATACATATACTAATCAATTTCCACTTGATACTTCTCATCCTAATCTCCTCCATAACCATTAATTGCTTTTTGGTAAATCTCTTAAAGTAATTATCTGCTGTGCGGTATAACTTCCTGCCCTTATTCCTTTTGGCAACTGCAGAGAAATATCGTCTTTATTTACTGTATAAATGTACGTAATCGGCCCACTTTCATTCGTTTTTATATGGTTAAGTAGACACTGCTCTGTCTGGTTCGTCACCTCCATATCAATGGGGTAAGCTTGATACTCATCAGAAGTGACCGTTCTATCTGCACTTGTCAATTGTCCTTGACCAATATGTGTACGTGCCTGTTCAAGCGATAATCGGCTGTTCTTTTCTTGGTAAGCATCCAAACGATAATAGAGAGCCCAAGCTGAATTTCCTCCTGTTCGACTATCCTTGATGGTAATTGACAAATCTGTTTTTGATGTAAGCGTTCGCTCTTCACTTGTCCACTTCTGGTGACTGAAGGTTGGGCTTTGAACATCAACCAGACTCAACTGGCTTTTCGTCAGATAAATCTCCACAGCTGTGCTCTTTTCTGCAAATGCAGTTATTGGTGCCAGTATAACTACACAAACAAGACTGAAAATAAAAAATACTACTTTACACATGTTTGTTCCCCCCTCCTTGTCGTCTCACTATAAAATATAGGCTGAAGATAACCAGCAATCCCCCCACAAAAGATCCTAAATAACTAATAGACTCGTTAGCTTTCAAGAAGCTGCCTGACGACTTTTTTGCGTTGTTATTGCTGGACGAAGGATTAGAAGGTTGTGTCCCTTTGGAACTGCTCTGGGAAGAACTCTCTCCAGTAGAAGTAGTTTCTGTGAATCCTTCTATCAATTCAATCTGTATTTGTTCTTCATGGACATCGTGTGCTGTTCCCAAAGCAAATGACACAGGCCATATAAAGAGCATTACAAGTAATGCAGTGATTAGCGTCTTACCTAGTTGCATTTTCATACTACTCACCCTTTCTATGTCCCAGAGCTGACATCAACCAATGTCCAAGTTACAGTGATTGGTTCTTCATAGATTTCGCCAATATTTGGTGCATCATTTATCTTTAAAAGAATTCCTTCATCTATCTGCCAATTTTTTTGAAAAGCAAAAGGTCGTTCAGGGTTAGGTATCGTCAAATCTGATCCGGATGTGTAGACGATGCTTCCAGTATTATCCAAGTTTATTGGCGTTTCGCCTGTATCTTGCCAAACCAGTGAAAAGGGATAATCTTCTGAACCATTTTTTATGGTAGAAACAGACAGCTTCCATGGGTTGCTAGCTCGATCACTATCTGAGCGACTATCTTTGACGTTGACTGTCAAATCCTCTGTCCTTGCCAATGGTATACTCATATCTTGCCCCGCTGTTACCGTCCAGTTGATTTTGTCTGTGACACTCATCCATGAAACTGAGCCGATCACCGTCAAATCCAGCAATAGTTTATTTGAAATAATCGTTTTTCTGCCTTCGCCATCTTCCTTGTATGCCTTTATCGTCAAGAAATTGTTTCCGTAAGGCTTCTTTTTAAGGTAAGCATTCAGTGAAATAATGATTGTACCGGAATTGACATTGTCGTTTGCACGAGTCTCAATATATTCATACCCATTACCGTCCTCCATGATAAAGCCATCGGGTAAATAATCCGACATCTTGTCTGGATCACTCCAATAGAAGGCCACTGACAGCGTTGTACTGACATCATGAGCATCAATTTCCTTCATTTCTTCCAATGAATCTTTGTTCCAAGATAATTGTGTCGGTTGGTTATCCTTTAAATGAAGCCAATAATAGGAAGAATCTGAGTATTGCTGTCTTCCAAGTGTTTCCAAGTCTACAGATAAATCAGTTTGAAAGTTCATCAAATCAAACCCTGTAAAATTACTTTTCAATTGCAGCTCAAAAGTAAAAAGGATGTCGCTTTTGATTGGATCTTGACCAGTTGAACGATATACGTTTATTTCTGCACCATAACCTTTAGGTATCCAAGAAACATAATCTACTAAATCTCTATCTGAAGAGCCCGGATAGCTTCTTCTTAGTAATAAATTTGAACTATCCCTTTGTTGATAATTTCCACGATTATTAAATGAAAAAGTCATCGTATAGCTCTTCACCTCTACATCTGCAGGACGGGTAAAAATAGAAGTGAACTTCAACGTATCTCCGGCTTTGGCATATACTAATGATGGATTAAAATCAGGATCCTCCAGAGTGATATCTTGACTTATCCCACCTTGGATGACCGCGACGCTGTTTGCTAATCCTGCTGTTTGCCTCAAAAGGTATGGTGTCTTTGCTTCAGCATTTTCTTGAATGGTTATCTTTTCCTGTTCTGCGCCTGACTCCGAAGTTGTCTCTGGTATTTCTTCTACAGGTTTTGTTGTTGGCTCTGTTTCCTCTACATGACCACTCTCAGGTGTTTTTTCGCTGTTGTCTTCTATAAAAGATGATTCTATGGTTGAGCTTTCAGTGGCTTCTGTGCCTTCAGGTTCTACAGGCTGCTCTGTTGGCTGTTCATTCAAAGCTTCTGCAAAAACAATAGAACAAGAGAGACAAACAGATAATAATAACAGCAAAACGGTAAAGCCAGTGGATAATTTCTGGATGTATCCCTTTTTCTTCTTCCTTTTTTTTTCCAATACATTCCCCTCCTAACTCACGACAATGCAACAGACAAATTTCATCTAAAGTGTAGCAGATAGATTTTGGTAAAATTACTTAAAAAACAATAGAAAGTTTTTGATTTTTGATTAAGAATATCTATTTATAAGTAAATGAGAGGTGAAAAAGAATGACTATCAATAAAAAAAGAATATTTCCTCTTAATTGTATAAGTTACGCTGAAACTCTTATCCAGATAAACTAGCAGTTTTTTTTACTGAACGTTTCTCATCATGCTGCTTCTTAGATAAGGGCTAGAATCAGCTCACTTAGAGAACGGTTGCATACTTTCTAAAGAATAGTACAATAGAAGAAAGAACATACTTGGGAGGGGCACAGATGGCAGGACATAGTAAGTGGAAAAACATTCAGGGCAGGAAAAATGCGCAGGATGCAAAACGAGGGAAAATATTTCAAAAGCTTTCTCGTGAAATATACATGGCGGCCAAAGCAGGAGGCGGAGATCCGGCAACTAATCCAGCGTTGAGGCTGGTTATGGACAAGGCAAAAGCGGCGAATATGCCGAACGATAATATTGACCGGGCAATAAAAAAAGCGGATAGCTCTGGTTCAGGCGAGCATTATGATGAAGTGACCTATGAAGGCTATGGTCCTGGCGGCTCGGCTGTTTTAGTCTATGCATTAACAGATAATCGAAATCGTACCGGAACGAATGTCCGAACAGCATTTAACAGAAATGGCGGTTCATTAGGAGAAACTGGTTCGGTTAGCTATATGTTTGAACGTAAGGGGTATCTGGCAATCGAGCGGACGGCTGCTATTGCTATCGATGAGGATACAATGCTAGAGCTTGTGCTAGAAGCGGGCGGTGAAGATTTAGAAGCTTCGGATGAAGTATTTGAAATTTATACGGAGCCTGGAGACTTTGCAGCTGTTCGTGATGATTTGGAAGGAAAAGGCTATACTTTTGCTCAGGCAGAGCTGACGATGGTTCCTCAAACAGTTGTGGAGCTGACAGAGGCGCAGGCCGAAACACTTCAAAAGCTGATTGAAAGACTGGAAGATGACGACGATGTGTCAGAGGTATTTACTTCTGCTGATTTGTAGTTGTAGATAGAGAAACGTGATGGGGCTTTAAAAATAAAGGAAGTTCCTTATTAATCAATTATTCCTAATAGTTAGAGCGTGGGCAGCAAGTTGTTTGATTGCTGCCTCGCTCTTTTTTCCTTATTTTGATGATTTATTCGTTAGAAATATTTGTTTGACTTAATCGGGAACAAGAGAGAAGCAGGCTTCGGAAATCGGATGTGCTGCACCTATGTTTTTATGAAGGCTAGTATTCCTTGGCTGATTTCGGTATGATCGTAAAATAAAGACAAAAGATAAAAAAGTTCCAACCTTTTTTTAAACGCAATCGTCTAACAGGTAAAGAAGGTGAAAAAATGGAAAAAGAATTGGTTGAAAAAGCTGTAGCCGGTGATTCCAAAGCCTTGGAACAGCTGTTGAAGGGACATTACCAGCAGCTTTATAAAACAGCTTTTCTATATGTGAAAAACGAAGCGGATGCATTAGATATTGTACAGGATTCCGTAATTAAAATTATTAGAAAAATAAGTACGCTCCAGTTTCCGGAGTATTTTACAACGTGGGCTGTTCGAATAGTTATTTTCACATCGTTGGATTATTTGAAGTGTGCAAAAGGCTACCTGCAGGGGATTGAGGAAGAGCAGCTGCTGCCCGAACAAAGGCTTTCAAAAGAGGAGCATCTGGATATCCATGCAGGAATAAAAAAGCTTCCTCAGCATCTACAGGAAGTGACGATTCTTCACTATTTTTATGGGAAAAAAATTAGAGAAATCAGTGTTGTTCTGGATGAACCGGCTGGAACAATCAAATATAAGCTGCATGAGGCCCGCAGTATATTAAGAATGTATCTTGAGGAGGGAGAAAAATGAAACTGAATCAAGAATGGAATCAGCAATGGGAGGATATTCGAATCCCGGAAGAAAAAATAATGCAGATTATTGATACAGCAATAGAAGAGCAGTCGCGAATGGAAAAACGTTCAGTATGGAAAAAGCTGAAACAAAAAGCAGCAGTAAAGCTTAGAAAACCTTCGAAAAGACAGTTGGTTGGGATTTCCGGTCTTTGTACCGCTGTACTTGCCGGAATAATCATCTGGCAACAGACTCAATCTGGGCAAACCAACTATACATCTACTGAAAGTGTCAAGCAGGATTATGCTGGCGAAGGTATGCTGAAAATGTATGAAGAACCTGAAACAGCGCCTGAAGCAGAGAGTAAAACAGCGGAGCCGTCTGGAAATGAAGCGGCAGTAGGGAGTAAATCAACAGTCGCAGAAGCGGAAAAAACGGCCAGCTTTTATACGTATACAAAACAGACCGTTGATTTTTCTAGAGATACAGCGAAGCTTGAACAATTAGTTGAAGAAAGCGGCGGCTATATTGAAAATTCAGAGAGAAGCAAGTGGATGGATGACCTGCGGCAGGCCAACTATGTATTACGTATTCCTGCGAAAGGTAGTCAGGACACCTTGAAGCAGTTGAAGGCTATTGGAGAGACCACTGACGAAAGCATCAGAACAGAAAATTATGGTGTGGCATATTCGGATAATGAAAGCCGAATCAAGGCCTTAGAAGCAGAGGAATCCGCCTTACTGGAACTATTATCTAAAAGTGAAAAGCTGGACGATATGCTGAAGATTCAGGATCGGCTGTCAGAAATCCGTTCGGAGCGGGAAATGCTGGTTCGTTCGAATAAGAGTATTGATAATCAGGTCGACTATGTAACAGTTGAAGTCTTTTTAAAGGAAAAAAATAAAGTAGAGAAGAAACAGGAAAGTCCCTCTGTAACTGACCGGATTCAAGGGAATTGGGAGGAACAGCTGCAGTATTGGAAAAATAAGGGAGAAGAGGTGCTGGTATTTATTGGCAGCAATGGTCTCTATATCCTGCTCGCTGCTATTGGCGGACTACTTCTTTGGCGTAAATATAGAAAATATAAAAAATCAGACAACAATAAAAGTCAATTGTGAGGCAGGAGGCTTAGCGGAGCTACTTTGTCTGCTCGAAGGTTGAATGATTACTAAAAAGAAAGAATAAGAGAGTTTGGGACATAAGTAAATGCCCGAACTCTTCTTTCTATAAAATCCGAATAAACGGCGTTCCAGTCTTTGTATGCTTCGAGGATCGCAACAGAGTGAGAACTGTAGACAAGCTTGTAGGAACCTAATGCTTTGTCTCGAGAATCGCTAGACTCGTAGAGACAGCAAGCTCACTACACTTCGTTCCGATAGCATCAACTTCTAAGTGCTAAAAGCACTAAGAGTTGAAGTTCTCGGAAATAAGCCGAACGATCTCAAAAATATGAAAAGCTCCAGGTAGGTATCAATCAACAGCTACTCGGTTCCCTCGTAGTGTTTCTTGACAATTTCCGGATAATCCGTCTTATTGCTGTGAAACACAGCGAGGGATGAGCTGATGTTGAACAGTACCTACTTATTTCTCGGAGCTAAACACTTTTGTCTCGACCTCATTTTAACTATTGAAAATAAATAGACGATGTACACTTTCGAGAGCTGCACTAAGGATGTTAAAATGGTAGAGAGAAAACCCTTTTTTGAATATCAGCTGAATGATTCAGGTGATTTATGGAGTATCTTTTCCGTAAGCTGCTTTGCGTTTCTCTGAAGCCTGTCATTTTGTTTAGTTTTCGGATTTTTCAAAGAAAAAATGAACTGTTTACAACTTGGTAATAACTTTTCGCTATTCTTAAAGTATCAAAGATAAAGGAGCGAAAGAAGATGAAAAAAATGAGTCTTGGAAAAAAATTGATTGCTGTAACAGCGGCAAGCGCCATATTGTTTGTCGGAGGTGTTTGGATTACACAGGTGATGGCAGAGCAGAAAGTCGATATTCCTATGGAAGAAACGATGGAAGAAGCTGTGGCCAGAACACAGGAAATGTTTGCGCAGATTGATAATATGTCTCTGAATGAATACTACACGGAGTACATGGAATGTTCTCCAGAGCTGGTTGAAGCGTTTAATAAAAAATATGCAGTTGATGTAGATACTATGAAGGTCAAGGAACTGAATGATGAGCAATATGAATACATGAATGCTCTTTACTATATCTATAAACATGGCGAGCAGCCAATTCTATCAAAAAATGAAGTAGATGCAGATAAAAAATATGAGTTTGCTTATGCACTGGAAACATTTACAGCCGATGTGGCAGCTGTTTCTAATGAGATTGATACAGAGCAGCCGATTGTGGCAATTTGTGAAAAATATGGAAAGGATCCAGATGGCAAGATAAATGATTTGACTCCGGAAATGATTATTGAAATCGATCAGGCAATCTTCCAGATATCAGATCATCTTGACGGGGAATAACAGAAAAAATGAAAACTATTCTGATTGTTGAAGACGATCATAAGGTGAATCAGTTGATTTATACGAGCTTAAAGATTGCAGGATACACTTGCTTCCAGGCCTTTTATGGCATGGAAGCTCTTGCTGTTTTGAAAAAAGAAAGCATCGATTTGATTCTGCTTGATGTTCAGCTTCCAGATATTGATGGCTTCTCACTATTTTCAAGCATGAAAAAGGTACCGGTTGTCTATTTAACCGCCCGGGATGGTGTGGAAGATCGGGTTAGAGGATTAAATCTGGGGGCAGAAGATTATATCGTTAAACCGTTTGCGTTAGATGAGCTGATTGCCAGAGTTCAAGTAGTTTTGCGGAGGTTTCATTCAGAAATGGCGTTGGAAGTTGGCGGCTGGCAGGTTGATCTGAAGAAACGGCAAGTATTTTGTGAGACGCAGTCAGCTGATTTGACTCCACAGGAATTTGCACTGCTGGAAGTGTTTGTGGTCAACAAAAATATGGCTTTGACCAGAGAACAGCTGCTGCAAGCCGCTTGGGGTTTTGATTACTTGGGGGACGAGCGTACGGTGGATGTCCACGTTCAGCGCTTAAGAAAAAAACTGGGCTTGGAAAAGCAGCTGGTGACAGTATATAAAATCGGCTATAGACTGGAAGTGGTCTAAATGGTTTTGTGGAAGAAGAATTTCTTTTTTATATTCACACTTTTTCAGGGGCTTATTTTTGTCTGTCTGCTTTTTTTTGTAAGCTATAGTTTTCAACAGGCGTTGAATAAAGAAGTACGCAGTTTTAGAAGGCTAGTTCAAGATAACGGCTGGATTGCTCAAAAGCTGACAGCTGATGACTTGTCATTAGTATCTAGGGAAATAGTTCTTTCTACCTATTTGCAGCAAGAAATTTCTGTCGAAATAAGGCGGGAGGACGGTACGGTTCTGTTATCGTTGAATGAAATCGAAAAAATGCCGGCTTTTGAGGAAAATCAGCTATCTGTATTTAAGGAGTCGGGAAAGCATTTTCTTACTTATAGCAGTTCGCTTTTCCTTCAGGGAGAACCAAGTGAAATATTTTATGCAAAAAATGTGAGCTTTTTATATGAGGAGCAGCAGATACGTATTTTTCAGAGTTTGATTTTTGGGCTGGGTCTGTCTACCGTGATTAGTTTGATTATTTATTGGCAGATGAAGAAAATTTATAAACCTGTCCAACAGATTTCTCACGAGCTTCGAACGCCGTTGACCTTGATCTCTGGATATTCAGAGCTGATGATTCGAATGAAATCAACAGAAGAAGAGAAACTCATGATGAGTCAGGATATATTGGATGAAACCAGACATCTGCAGGAAATCATTGAGCAGCTGCTTCTGATGGGAGAGCTGAAGGAAGGTACCGTAGCTAAAGAGCCAATTTATCTAACTGAATTATTGACTAGTTTACAGGCAGATTATCCTTTTCAGTTGGTTCGTAGTTTTAAAGAAGAGCCTGTGGTTGGAAATCGTATCTTACTGCTGAGATTATTAGATAATCTATTGAGAAATGCATTTAATGCTAGTACGCACGTGGAAATTATCATTAAAGCAAAAGAGCTGGTTATTTCAAATGGGGGAAAAGCTATTCCAGAAAGCAAGTTAAAAAAGCTGAACAGGGGAAAGAAGCTTCATCCTTCGGAATATGAGGGCTCAGGTCAGGGATTTATTATCTGTCGGGATATTGTACTTCTTCATCAAGGGAAAATAAGAATTGTATCGAATGAACTGGGAACAAAAGTTATCGTGAACTTTCCGTAGGAAAAATAAAAGAGCACGTGAAATTAATCAAGTCTAGATTTACTTTCGCATCTAATTTCAAATGAAAAGACTAAGATTAGAGGAGGTTGTGATAAAGTGTTCAGCTCCGAGACTCAAGCAGGTACTGTTTTAACATTAGCTCGTCCCTCGCTGTGCTTTACAACGACGAGAAAATTGTCAAGAAACACTCCGAAGAAACTGAGTAGCTGTTGATTGATACCTACTTGGTGCGTACAAATTTTTGCTAAATTTCAGCTTGTTGCTGAAGAATTTACTCCTGTGGTTACTCGTCGCAGTTAAGTGTGGGTATGTGTTACTGTCCCACTGCTTATTCGGATTTAAGCAGACTAAAAGTCTGGGAATTTAGTTTATGCCCCAGACTTTTAAGGTTCTTCGGAATAACCGCTTTTACCTCGTTCTTTTTTAACGTTGAATAAAGGTGTACGGAATGGACAGACGTGAATTGTTTTCCTTGAACACCAGCTGAAAAGCGGCTTCACCACAGCGGTCCAGATGATGATCAATGGTTGATATATTCAAGAGCTTGCTTGCCAGCAGATTTTCTTCACCGATAATTTCTACAATGGGGTTATTAAGTGTTTGAAGAATGCCAGCAGCAACTTCGTCGCTATTTGTCAGGATAGCGTCGATTTTTTTAGTTTTTGAAAAGAAAAGGCCGGCGTTGAGACCGTCTGTGTAGCTTTGGCAGTTTGTATAGACCATCTCTGAAGCCGGCGGTTGACCAAACACCTGCTGATAGGCGGCTAAGACAACCCGGCTGCTTGGGCTGATAGAGGGATTTCGGCCGATGACGATTCCAACGGCAGAAGTTCCTTTTTGTTTAAAATAGCGAAAGACTTCTTGATAAGATTCCATTCGACCGAATGATACGCAGGAAATTGGATAAGTACCAGTATCCTCGCAGCAGACGATTGGACCGTATTTTAAATAGCTCTGAATCGTTTCGAGAGGTGTTAGCTTAGAGGTGATAATCAGTCCATCGAAAGCTTTGGCAGCCAGCTGCTCCAGACAGTCTTTTTCTTTTTCAAGGTCATAATCGGTCGGCAGTAAGGTAATTTTATACTCTGCTTTGAAAGCAGCCTTCAAAATACCGCTGATAATCTTTTCATAATAAGGAACGTTGGCATGTGGAATCATTACGCCGATTGTTTTTGATAAGCCGCGGCTGAGTTCTCTGGCGCGTGCATTGGGGAAATAATCCAGTTCTTTAATAAGTGAAAGAATTTGTTTTCGTTTTTCATCAGCTACATAAGGATGGTTATTCAGGACGCGTGAGACAGTAGTGACGGAACATCCTGCTAAGCGGGCGATATCTCGAATGGTTGTCATGAGTACCTCTCTTTTTCAACGGTGTAAAACAGCTGGTATCTGCTGTTGTATGTAGTCTACAACAGCATTACCGTAGTCTACGAAGCAGTAGTTTTCTGTATCGTATAGAAAGCTCAGAGAGCACGGATTGTCTTGCTGAGTTACATCGGATAGTTGAGTCAAGTCTACCGTTTTATCCAAATATTTACAACAGCTGTTGAGGCTGGTCAGCTTCATTTGATGATTAGTGATGGAGACAGAAACAAAATAGTACTCAGTTCCTAAGGTGTCGTGCAGTTCTAAAATGGTTTGAATCATAAAAGTTCCCCTCCTTGTTTTTTCTACTATACGTTATGAAACGCGTAACAGGTCAAGGGTAAAAATCAGGAAAGGTCTTCTTTTTGTAAAATTCTTTTTTCCGGCATATACTCAAGTTGAGTACTGCAAAAATTACTAAAGGGGGAACAATCTCTATGTTGAAATTGAGTGAAGGAAAAAAAGCGGCTCTGGAACGATTGTCTACGGAAGCCGGGGTGATTGAAGCGCTGGCGATTGATCAAAGAGGTTCGTTAAAAAAAATGATGGCTGGTTTTGGCGAGTTGAACCCTGAGGAAAAAATTGTTGATTTTAAAGAAGCGGCTTCAGAGGAACTGACAAAGTATGCATCAGCTATTCTGCTGGATCCTGAATATGGATTGTCAGCTGCTAAAAAGCGGGCTGACAATTCTGGATTGCTCTTAGCGTATGAAAAAACTGGTTATGATGCAAATACGCCGGGTAGACTGCCTGATATTCTGGAGGACTGGTCCGTGCATCGGTTGAAAGAAGAAGGAGCAGATGCTATTAAGTTTTTACTTTACTACAATCCTGATGATGATAAAAAAATTAATCATTTGAAGCATGTATTTATTGAACGCTTGGGAAGTGAATGTCTAGGGGAAGATATCCCGTTCTTCTTAGAGATAGTGACCTATGATACAGAGGTTGCTGATGATCATTCTCCGGAGTTTGCTCAAATCAAGCCGAGAAAAGTGATTGAATCAACCAAGGAATTCTCAAAACCTCAATATCATGTAGATGTTCTAAAACTAGAAGTTCCTGTAAATATGAATTACGTTGAAGGATTTTCCGATAAAGAACCTTTGTATAGCCGGGAGGAAGCATTAGGCTACTTTAAGGCGCAGAGCGATGCAACAGAGCTGCCGTTTATTTTCTTAAGTGCTGGAGTAACTATGGAGCTGTTTCAAAAAACTATCCAGTTTGCAAAAGAAGCTGGATCAACATTTAATGGTGTTCTTTGCGGCCGGGCAACCTGGCGGGATGGAGTAGAGCCTTATGTAATAAAAGGTGATGAAGCTGGACGAGAGTGGTTTAATACACAGGGAAGACAAAATATCGAAACATTAAATTCAGTAGTAGAGCAAAGCGCCCGTTCTTGGCGGGATAAAGTAATGAAATAAAAAATTAGATAACAGAGAAAGGCGACTACATCAAAAGTGTTTTATCTCAAATCATAGAAGTGATACAAGGAAACAACCACTCCTTTTTTTAGTATAAAACGATTTGCTTTTGAATAGGCAGCCTCTGAAACAATGCTTATTAAGGCCTGAAGGACGTACTACAGTCAGTTTGACTAGTGGTATAGTCCTTTTTTTGTTATAAGTAGTGGGATTTACTGATGATTAACTGGTATTAATAATATAACCTCTTTTTGTTTGTTTACTGATCCTTTTTCCTATTTTTTAACAGTTTTCTTTAGAAAAAAATTGACTTTGTAAGCGTTTTGGTATTATACTGATATTGTGGTTACTACCAGTTGAGTTTTTAATACCAGTGAAAGGAAGTGAAAACATGATTGGATGCATTGTGACAGGACATGGCAGCTTTGCTCCGGGAATGATGGGAGCAGTAGAAATGATTGCTGGTCCACAGGAAATGTTTGAAGTGGTACCTTTTCATGAAGAACAGCCGTTGGAAGTGTTTGAAGAAGAGATGAAACGAACGCTGACAAAGCTTTTGGAAGAAACAGATGGTGTAGCGGTTTTCTCTGATTTGATGGGTGGTACGCCATTTCGGACAGCGATGCTTTTAGCAGCAGACAAGGAGCAGGTAGAGGTTGTAGCAGGGACAAATCTTCCTTTGCTGATTGAAGGAAGCGGTCTACGCTATACATTTAGTTCAGCAGATGAATTTTTGGAGGCAATCATCGAAATCGGGAAATCTGGTTTGGTCCATGCGAAGCTGGATTTGTCTGAGAATGAAGAAACTGAATCTGAGGAAGAGGGGATTTAGTGATGTGGCAAAGTATACTGGCATCATCTGTTGTTATGATTGTTTTTTTACTGGTTATGGCAGTCGGCTATTATCTTCTCAATTATAAAAATGTAAAAAGACAAAAGGATCACTATCGGAAGCTTCATCAGGATTTGGCAGTGGGACAGCAGATTATTTTTTTAAACGGCGTTTATGGAACCTTGATGAGAGTCGGTGACGAGACTGTTGACGTTAAGGTGAAGTCGAATGCTGTGATGGAAATATCAAGATTTGCCGTTACAGAGATTGTTAAATCAGCTAGTTCTGATAATAAATAATCGTTGTAAATTCTGTAAAAGATTCTCTGTACGGGAAGTCACGCTTAGTCTGTAGTGTAAAGAAAAGGCGATTGAACTGCATTTGAAATCTTTTGCGGAAATTATATAGGAAGGAGATAGGAACAATGCCCAATATTTTATTAACACGTATTGATAATCGTTTAATCCACGGACAAGTAGCAACACAGTGGAATGGTTCTATCGGTTCTAATCTGATTCTAGTAGCAAATGATAAGGTAGCAGGTGATAAAGTTCGGCAGGGATTGATGGACATGGCAGCTCCAAACGGAGTAGCAACACGTTATTTCAGCCTGCAAAAGACAATTGACATTATTGGCAAGGCATCAGCAAATCAGAAAATCTTTATCATTGTTGAAAGTCCTGAGGATGCATTGACTTTAGTAGAAGGAGGAGTGCCAATTAAAAAAGTGAACATTGGAAACATGCATATGGCGGAAGGGAAGCGTCAAGTAGCAACAACAGTTGCAGTGGATGAGGCAGATGTTGCCGCATTCAGAAAGTTGCAGGAATTAGGTGTTGAGCTGGAAATTCGCCGGGTACCGACAACACCAGTAGAAGACACGGGCAAACTTTTTAGTTAAAACTAGGAAGGAGATAAAAAAATGGATTACAATATTTTACAGATCTTATTAGTATTTTTAGTGACATTTATTGCAGCGATTGATCAATTCAGCTTCCTTGAATCCTTATACCAGCCAATTGTAACTGGTATGGTGATTGGGCTGATTTTAGGTGACTTACAAACAGGGCTGATAGTAGGGGGAACCTACCAGCTGATGACTATCGGGAATATGCCGGTCGGCGGAGCACAGCCGCCAAATGCGGTAATTGGGGGAATTATGGCTGCTGTTCTGGCAATTACTTTGAAGCTGGAGCCAACAGTAGCAGTAGCAACTGCGATTCCATTTTCTCTGTTAGGACAATACGGTGTTACTTTAATTTTCTCTTTAATGTCTCCAGTAATGACAGTGGCAGACAACTATGCTCATGAAGGAAATACTAAGGGAATTGACCGGATTAACTATTTAGCGATGTTGGCTTTGGGTTCAATTTTTGGCATTATCGTCGTATTATTCTTTATCGGCGGACAAGCATTCGGTCAAACCGTGGTTGATGCTATTCCTGAATGGCTGATGGGCGGCTTAAGTGCAGCTGGTGGAATGATGCGCTATGTTGGGTTTGCTATCCTGCTGAAAGTAATGGTTTCCAGAGATATGTGGGGTTTCTACTTCTTCGGGTTTGCCTTAGCAGTCATCGTAATGGCAGCACCAAGCTTAAGCGGACCAGCGTTGATTATCCTGGCGTTTATCGGTTTTGCTCTGGCGTTCTGGGATTATCAAATTCAAACGAAATTCAAGCAAACGGCTTCTGCGAATAACTTCGGAGGTGACGAAGATGGCATATAATATTCCAGATAACTATCAAAATACAACACCAGCAGCTCAGCTGGATAAAAAGACCTTAAACAAAATGGTTTGGCGTTCGTTATTCCTGCAGGCCTCTTTTAACTATGAACGGATGCAGGCTGGCGGCTGGCTTTACTCTATCCTTCCCGGGTTGAAAAAAATTCACGGGGATAACAAAGATGATTTATCTGCTTCAATGAGCCACAACCTGGAATTTTTTAATACACACCCGTTTTTAGTAACGTTTGTTATGGGGATTGTTCTATCTCTTGAACAAAATAAGACAGACATTCCAACGATTCGTGCAGTTCGGGTTGCAGCAATGGGACCTTTAGGCGGTATCGGCGATGCATTATTCTGGTTTACGCTGGTGCCGATTACTGCGGGAATTACGTCTAATATGGCAATTGACGGTAATATTGCTGCGCCATTCATCTTCCTGTTGGTATTTAACGTTGCTCAGTTCGCTCTTCGTTTCTTCCTGATGAACTGGTCTTATAAGCTGGGAACAGATGCAATCGGTGTTCTGACGGAAAATGCTAAAGAATTTACTAGAGCAGCAAGTATTTTAGGGATTTTTGTAGTAGGGGCTCTGACCTGTGTATATGGGGCAACAAAAGTAGATGTTAAGATTCCAAACGGAACAACCAATGCTCTTTACTCTGTAACTGAAGTTGTTCCGGCAGCTGAAGTAAGCAAATTTGATGAGTATATCTACAAAAAAGATGACGACGGCAATCTGACAGATGAAATTCAGGATGCAGGTACAGATCAAAAAGCGTTAGGTGTAAAAGAATTGGCGACTGGCGAATTTGAAGTTACTTACAACCAGAATGAAACAAAAGATGTAACAATCAATATTCAAGAAATTCTGGACGGGATTCTGCCTCAGATGATTCCACTGGCCGTTACCATGATGCTTTACTTCTTCCTGGCTAAGCGCGGCTGGACGCCTCTCAGATGTATTGGGCTGATTCTTATCCTTGGCTTAGTTGGTTCTGGATTTGGACTATGGCCGTCTATCTGGCCATAAATGAGCCGCTGACTATAGTAATTAAAGTGTGACTGCAGGCGGAAGGGGTGTGACATTGATATAACCCTATTCTCTAAACTTGAATAAACGGTGTTTCGTTCCAATCCACTATACTTCGAGAATGGAGCGAAGCGGGAACCGTAGAGGTAGGTAGAATCATTCTGTCGCAACCTCAGTGTCTGCAGTCTTTTCTTTCGATCTCTAGAGTAAGTAAATCACCTTAGTTTGTCTGCTGCTTTCTAAAATCGTTGAAATTCGATGAAAGAATGATAAACTTATCATGTGGTTACGACCACTTGATTCGGGAGGGGAAGACTTTGGAAAGAAAGAGAAGACAACCACTGTATGATCAGCTGGTTGATTTATTGAAAGAACAGATTGAAACAGATTTGGAGCCCCATGCTATGCTGCCGTCTGAACGGGAGCTGTCAGATAAATATGGATTAAGCCGTACAACAGTGCGTTTGGCACTGCAGGAGCTGGAGAAAATGGGCTATATTTATCGCCAGCATGGAAAAGGCACCTTTGTTTCATCCATAAGTCAGGAAGTAACAAACTTAACTGGCGGCTACAGCTTTACTGAGCAGATGAGACAGCTGGGCAAAGAGCCGAATACCGCTATTCTAGAATACCGAATAGTAGAAGCTAATAAATTCTTTGCTGAGCATTTAAATCTTTCGCTCGGTGAAAAAATTATCAAAATTAAACGCTTGAGAAGTGCCGATGGCATGCCTATGATGGTTGAACGCTCGTATTTACCCTATAAAAAATTTATGAGAATGAAAAAAGAAGATTTAGAGAAAAAACCGCTGTATGACATTTTTGCTGAAGATTATAGTGAAACAATCAAGCTGGCGGAAGAAGAGTTTTATGCAAGTATTGTAAGTGATAATGATGCGAAATTATTGGAAGTGCCTTATAGTGCCCCCAGCTTAAATTTAGTTCGAACGACCTATAATATCAAAAATGAGGTCATTGAATTTACGCTGAGTGTCGCACGTGCAGATAAATTCCGTTATAAGGTACGCCATGTTCGCTGACTAGTTTACTAAGACCAAGGAGGCGCATGCTGAATGTTCGAACAAGAGGCAGAGACTTTAGAGAAAATGGGCGCTGAGATTACAACTCGTGAAATCAGACAACAGCCGGAATTATGGCAGGAAACAGTCGCTATCTATCGTAAAAATGAAGCTGCTGTTTCAGATTTTCTTGCACAAATTAAACAGGAAACCAATGATAAAATACGCGTGATTTTTACGGGTGCCGGGACCTCTCAATATGTGGGAGATACTTTAGTCCCCTACTTAACCCGGAACGGAGATAGCAAGAAATTCTCCTTTGAAAGCATCGGAACAACCAATATTGTAGCAGCTCCGTATGATTATCTGCTGCCGGACGAGGTAACCATTTTAGTTTCATTTGCCCGCAGCGGAAATTCACCGGAGAGCTTAGCGGCAGTGACGGCCGCGAATAAAATCGTAAAGAATATTTTTCATATTACGATTACCTGTGCGCCTGATGGTCAGCTGGCTGCGGCAGCTGCAGGAAATGAACGGATTCAGCTGTTGCTGATGCCTGAGCGATCAAATGATAAGGGCTTTGCGATGACAGGCAGCTTTACTTGTATGACATTGATGGGCCTATTGATATTTGATTTGACTTCTCTGGAGCAGAAGGTGAAATATGTAGAGGCAATGAGTGAAATGGGTCAGGAAGTGATTCAGCGTGAAGCGGAGATTCAGGCGCTGTTAAAATCTGATTTTCAACGGCTTGTTTACTTAGGCTCTGGGGCTCTTGCAGGACTAACGAGAGAATCTCAGCTAAAGGTTTTAGAGCTGACAGCTGGAAAAATTGCCACTGTTTTTGATTCATCATTAGGCTTCCGTCATGGGCCAAAATCTTTTGTTAATGAGCATACACTAGTCTTTGTTTTTGTAAATAACGATCCTTATACACGGCAATATGATTTGGATATTTTAGAAGAGGTTCAAGGGGATAAAATTGCTGCCGAAGTTATCGGGATAGGTCAGGCCGGAGAAACAGCTTTCTCTGGAACACAGTTTACTTTTACGAATAAAGAGCTGTTGCCAGATGCCTATCTGGCACTTCCAGATGTGATGTTTGCTCAAACTGTGGCATTGAACAGTTCAATTAAAGTCGGTAATACACCAGATACACCGTCTCCAACCGGAACGGTTAACCGTGTCGTTCAAGGTGTAACAATTTATGAGCTTTAGTTTGAAAATAGAAAGCACTGAATCCGGTTGTTGAGTGAAAACAGTCTAACAAAAGGAGTTCAGTGCTTTTTTTGCAGAATAGTATGCATCGTGAATGTGAGAACTGAATAGTGGAAGAACTGGAGAGGCTATCCGTTGGATGCTCTTTGGCTTTTTAGTGACGAAAGGAAGTAAGAGAAATGGCAGAGTATTTTATTAAGGCAGACCGTTTTTTTCTGAAGAGCGGTACAGCTGCAGCGGGCTATTTAGAAGTAACTGATGGAAAATTTGGACGCTATACGAAGGAGCAGCCTTTGGGAACAATTCTTGATTATAGCGGCAGCTGGATAGCTCCCGGACTGGTTGACACACATATTCACGGTTTTTTAGGTCATGACGTAATGGACAACAATTTTGACGGTATTAGAGAAATGTCTAAGGGGCTGCTAAGCTGCGGTGTGACGTCGTTTTTGCCGACAACATTGACAGCTGCAGTAGAAACCTTGAATGAAGTAACGGCTTCTATCGGCGAACACTATCAAGAGGTCGAGGGAGCAAAAATTCAGGGAATCTTTTTTGAAGGTCCCTTCTTTACGGCTGAGCATAAAGGTGCGCAAAACCCCAGTTATTTTTCCAATCCTAATATTGAGGTATTTAATCATTGGCAGGAACTGAGTCATGGGCTTATTCGGAAAATTGCCCTTGCTCCAGAACGTGAGGGAGCAGTTGAATTTATTCAAACCGTGACGAAGCAGGGAGTGACTGTCGCTCTCGGTCATAGTGCAGCGAGTTATGAACAAGCACAGGCTGCAGTTCTTGCCGGAGCATCGGTATTTGTGCATACGTATAACGGAATGAGCGGACTAAGTCATCGAGAACCTGGCATGGTAGGCGGAGCAATGAATACCAAAGAGACCACTGCGGAGCTAATCTGTGATGGGCATCATGTGCATCCGGCAGCGGCTGAAGTACTGATTACGGTAAAGACACCTGAAAAGGTCGCTTTGATTACAGACTGTATGCGTGCAGGCGGTATGCCTGACGGAGAGTATACATTAGGTGAATTCCCAGTTGATGTGAAGGATGGGGCTGCCCGGCTGCAGTCAAACGGCAGCTTGGCCGGCAGTGTTCTGCAGCTCTTTGATGGGGTGAAAAACGTTGTTGATTGGGATATAGCAACGGTTGAAGAAGCCTTGAAGATGGCTTCGCTAGTTCCAGCACAGAGTGTCCATATTGAGGATCGCTGTGGAAGTATTGAAGGGGGACTGCCTGCTGATTTTCTAGTTATTAGTCCACAGATAGAGCTGCTGGAAACCTATGTAGACGGTCGGTCACTATATAAAAAAGATTAATTTTGCAGAATAAAGGAGAAGAAAGTATGCTGAAAATAAGTAAAGCAAAAAAAGAAGCGATGGATAGATTATCTACAGAAAACGGTCTGATTGAAGCGCTGGCAATTGATCAGCGCGGTGCATTGAAGAAAATGATTGGAGCATTTGGTGAAGAGGCTACAGATGAACAGATTAGTGATTTTAAGAAGCTGGTTTCTGCGGAATTAACACCGTTTGCTTCATCAATTTTGCTGGATCCTGAATATGGTTTAACGGGTGCCAAAGCAAGGGCCACTGATGCCGGATTGCTGTTGGCTTATGAAAAAACCGGATACGATGCCTCTACACCGGGACGATTGCCGGACTTGCTGGAAGACTGGTCTGTACGTCGTTTAAAAGACCAGGGAGCCGATGCAATTAAGTTCCTATTATATTATGATGTGGATGAGTCAGCGGAAATTAACCATCTAAAGCATGTATTTACGGAACGCTTGGGCAGTGAGTGCTTTGGCGAAGACATTCCTTTCTATCTTGAACTGGTTTCCTATGATGCTGGAATTACTGATGCATCCTCTGAAGAATATGCGAAGGTAAAAGCACACAAGGTTATTGAAATGATGAAGGAATTTTCTAAGCCTCAATACAAGGTTGATGTGTTAAAGGTGGAAGTGCCGGTGAATATGAATTATGTGGAAGGATTTGCGGAGGACGGTACGAATATCGTTTATTCTCGTGAAGAAGCCTTAGGTTACTTCAAAGAACAAAGCGATGCAACGCACTTGCCGTTTATCTTTTTGAGCGCTGGCGTTTCTGCGGAATTATTCCAGGAAACCCTTGAATTTGCGAAAGAAGCCGGTTCTACGTTTAATGGTGTTCTATGTGGTAGAGCAACATGGAAAAATGGGGTACAGCCGTTTGTGGAAGCAGGAGAAGAAGCTGCCAGCAGCTGGCTGCTTTCTGAAGGTAGAGCAAACATTGAATCTTTAAATGAGGTAGTTAACCGTACCGCCTCCTCTTGGCACGATAAGGTAGAGGTAGGAGAATAATCCGCTATCGGATATGTAAAATAAAAAAATGAGCTGAGATGACTGGTGACGCCAATCACCTCAGCTTTTTTGTAAAGCAGCTTTTATGAAAGGAAGATCAAATAATGATTTTAACAATTACGATGAATCCATCTGTCGATATGTCCTACCCGTTGGCAAGCTTCAAACTGGATACAGTAAACCGGGTGGAAAAGGTATCAAAAACAGCTGGCGGCAAGGGATTAAATGTCTCACGGGTTCTTTCTCAGCTTGGGAAAGAGCTGTTGGCTACAGGCGTGTTAGGGGGATATTTAGGTGCTTATATAAAAGAAAAGCTGACTGAGGAGGGAATCAACCACAGCTTTACGATGATTCAAGAGGAATCACGGAACTCGATTGCTATCCTTCATGACCATGGGCAGCAAACAGAAATTTTAGAGAAAGGCCCAACAGTCTCCCGCGTAGAAGAGGAGCAGTTTTTAGCCCACTACACGGAGCTGCTTGAACATACTTCTTTAGTAACCATATCTGGTAGTCTGGCTGGCGGCTTATGTTCAGATTTTTATGAAGTGTTGATAGGTCTTGCTGCTGAAAAAGGAATTCCGGTTTTGCTGGATACGTCAGGGGCAACACTAAAACAAGCCGTATTTTCTGAGAATAAGCCGTTTTTGATTAAACCGAATGAAACAGAAATAGCTGAGCTACTTGAGGTTGACAGGGCAGGAAAAGAGACGCTTGCAGAGCAGCTGAGAAATCCTGTTTTTAAAGAAATTGATTGGGTGGTCGTATCACTGGGGGCTGAAGGAGCTGTAGCGAAGCATGGGGATATTCTTTATCAAGTGACGATTCCTAAAATAAATGTAGTGAATCCTGTAGGCTCCGGAGATGCTACACTGGCAGGATTAGCAGCGGCAATAGACGGGGGTTATTCTGATGAAGACATTCTAAAATGGGGCATGACAACGGGAATCTTGAATACACTTGAAGAAAAGACAGGCTGTATTAATCCGGAAAATGTAGAGATACATTTTAACAAGATAACCGTAACGAAAATCGAAGAATAAGAAAACAATCGTTCGTTAAAATTATCACAAATACGTAAAACGACCTTGCACATCATTTTTTCTTACCTTATAATTTTTACATAGATATGTGAGAAAATAAAAATCGAATGGAAAAGAAGGTAGAAAGTATGAGAATAGGGATTCCTAAAGAAATCAAAATTGGCGAAAACAGGGTTGCACTGCCAGCCTCTGGCGTACTTGATTTAATCAATGCGGGTCATGAAGTATTTGTGGAAACAAATGCTGGTGCAGGTGCTTCAATCAAGGATGAGGAGTATACAGCGGTAGGTGCAGTAATCGTAAAAACAGCCGAAGAAGCCTGGGAACAGGAAATGGTGCTTAAAGTAAAAGAACCGCTGGCTGAGGAATATCAATTTTTGAGAGAGGATTTAATCCTGTTTACGTACCTTCATTTAGCTGCGAATAAACCATTAGCAGAAGAATTGATGAAAAGAAAAATAAAAACAATTGCTTATGAAAGTGTTCAGTTGGCAGACGGCTCACTACCGTTATTGACGCCTATGAGTGAAGTTGCCGGCAGATTAGCAACTCAGATTGGTGCCCGCTGTTTAGAAAAAGTACCTGACGGGAAGGGTATTTTATTAGGTGGTGTTTCTGGCGTCCGCAAAGGTAAAGTAACGATTATCGGCGGCGGTATATCGGGAATGAATGCAGCGAAGGTCGCATTAGGCATGGGAGCAGATGTTACGATTTTAGATGTAAGTACAAAACGCCTGCAGGAGCTGGATAATCAGTTCAACGGTGGAATCAAAACACTGATGTCCAATCAGTTCAATATTCAGGAAGAGGTTAAAACTTCCGATTTAGTAATCGGAGCGGTTTTACTGCCGGGACATAAAGCCCCTGTACTGGTAACTGAAGATATGGTGAAATCAATGCCGGAGCATTCGGTTATTGTAGATATTGCAATTGATCAAGGCGGGATTTTTGAGACGATTGATCAGGTAACCACTCATGAAAATCCTACGTATGTGAAGCATGGTGTGATTCATTATGCGGTGGCAAATATGCCGGGAGCTGTGCCGCAGACCTCTGCATTTGCACTGGCGAACGCGACATTGCCGTATGTATTAGAGCTGGCGAATAAAGGCTTTGAAGGCAGCTTGAAGGAAAACGAAGCGTTGAAGATGGGGGTCAATACGATTGGCGGAGCGATGACTAATCCTGCAGTTGCAGCTGATTTGAACTTGCCGTATACAGCGGTTTCTACTTTTATTAATTAAAAATTTTTGTTTCTTTGTTTAGCTGCAAAAAAATTTCTGTAAGCTTGAACCGATATCTCTAAAGTTAGACCCAAAACCTAACTTTGGATCATCGGTTCATTTTTTTGGTTCACAGAAATTCGTTGGATTTTAGTCCAACGAGATGGTCGCCCATTCGTTTTTCAGCATTGAATAATAAAGCCGGTCTACATATTCACCATCTATGTAGAAATATTCTCGTAAAGCACCTTCATAAGTAAAGCCGCTTTTTTCAATTCCCCGTTTTGACGGCATGTTTGTGGATTTATGGCAAATTTGTACTTTGTTTAGCTGAACCGTTTCAAAGCCAAAGGCTAAAACTGCGTGTACAGCTTCTGTCATATAGCCCTTATTTTGAAAAGCTGATCCAATACAGTATTCCAGTTCGCCAAAATGATTGGCATCATCAATTAGGAAATAGGCTATTTGACCAATGCATTCATTTGTTTCTTTTAAGCAGACCGCCCACCGATAGTAGGTATTGCTTTGATAACTATCGATCCATTTTTTTAACAAGTCTGCAACCTCTGTAGTTGTATGATAGGTAGGTTCAGAATACATTTTTTGAATAGCTGGGTCGCTAATCCAATTCTTACGCATCGCATGGTTGTCAGCGCTTGTAAATGGCCGCAGTTTTAGACGGGGAGTCTCAATCGTTGTGGTTCCTACATGGATTAAATCCATAGCATGGTACTCCTTTCTGGTTGTTAATCATGCTCTAATTTTGATGAGCGATAAACGGAAAAGGGCTATGTCTTTTTCGAATCAAAACAACACCCAGCAGCAACTGTATAAAACCTATAATAAAGAAGATAAGATGTAAGGCTACAATTTCCCATAGCATGATGCATTGAATGACTATCCATAAGCAGAGAATGCAACCGATAGCTGCCTGATAATATGGAAATTCAGGTAATTTTTTTATTGAAAGAATACCAACTAGAATATTTCCGCCGCTAAGTACCAGCAGCAAAAACAGACCTGGGATCAAGAACGAGGTAAATGGGGAATTAACCAGCATGCTATTGTCGATGCCAACTGCTTCTCTGGCACCTGCATTTAGAGCGAGAAAGCTTCCGCTTGCTGCCCCAAGCCCCATAAGACAATTCAATCCAATAAGCACCCAATAAAACATAATTTTTCCTCCTCTGTTTGTTTAGAAAAAGTATAGCATGAGGAAGGAAGAAAAAAATGAGACTACAGCATGATTTATCAGAAAAAAGCGTGTTTCTAATGATAAAATGGAGAAATAAAACAAGTATAAAGACAGGAGCTGTGACTATGGAAAGACCGATACTTAGCAAGACAATGGATTCAGCAGTATTTTTAGATTTTTATTATTTGAAAGAAGAGCTGGCGGCATTCTGTAGAGAGGAAGGTTTGCAGACTACAGGGAACAAAGAAGCGCTGACAAAGCGAATCGCACACTATTTAGCAACTGGTGAAAAAATCAGAGTCAGTAGTTCTCCAAAACAGAAACCTGTTATACATGAAATTACGTTGGATAAAAAAATCGAGGAGAATTTTGTTTGTTCAGAAATTCATCGGGCTTTTTATAAGGAACAGATTGGAAAGGGCTTCACCTTCAATGTTCAATTTCAAAACTGGTTAAAGCAGCATGCAGGTAAAACATATGAGGAATCTATTCAAGCGTATAAGCAAATTATGGAAGATAAAAAGCAAAATACGACAAAAATAGAGAATCAATTTGAATACAATACTTATATTCGGGATTTTTTTGCAGATAATCAGGAGCGGACGCTGCAGGAGGCTATAAAATGCTGGAAAAATAAGAAGGCGAAAAGTGGTCATAATAAGTATGAAAAAAAGGATACGATGATTCTTAATAAAAATTAGTCTGACTAGAAAAGCAGCTTTAGGGACACCGGTGATCAGGTTTTATGAAATCAAGACAGACTAACGAGGCACTCCCCAAAAGCTGCACTTGAAAACAGCTTTTGAGGAGTACCTCGTAATACCACAGCTTCTTTTAGAATACGGTACGTAGTCAATCCATTGTTTAGTATTTTTCAATAAACTGCTTTGCCAGAAGGTAGTCTCCCTCATAAGGAACATCTTCCTTACCGACTTTTTGATATAGATCAGCACCTTTTCCAGCTAGTACAACAGCATCCTCTGGTGCACTGGCATTCAAAGCAGCTTTGATGGCGCTTGCCCGGTCGATAATGATTTGGACATCAACAGCAGGAAGAATATGCGCCGCAATCTGCTCAGCAATTACCTGAGGATCTTCAGAGGCTGGATCATCTGTTGTTAGAATAGCGATATCTGCCAGCTGAGACAAAACATCTCCAAAATCTTTTCTTCGTGAAATTGCCTTGTCTCCAGTGCTGCCAATCACGACAATGATTTTTCCATTTGAATGCTCTTCTTTTACAAAGCTGAGCAGGTTTTTCAAACTATCATAATTATGGGCGTAATCCACATAAACCTGGGCACCATTCACGTGTGTTAGCTGCTCCATACGGCCTGGTACAGTAGCGGCAGCAATTCCTTGCCGGCAATCTTCTTTGGAAGCACCTGCCAGACGACTGGCGATTGCTGCACTAAGCGCATTTCCTATATTGAAATCTCCACCTAAACGCAGCTGATAGTTTCCAGAGAGGTTAAGGGAATCATTGGCAGCTTGTACAGAGAACGCTAATGAATGCTGAGCATCTTTTGTATAAACATAGTCTGTATCAGCGGCTTTTCCACTGCCATACGTAATCATGGGTGTTTCTGCCATTTCCGCTGTTTCCTTCAATAGTTGGAAATAGTCTGCATCCCGATTGATAATAATTCTTTTAGAATGATGGATCAGCTGTCTCTTACAGTAGAAATAGTCATCAAACGTCGGATGCTCAATTGGACTGATATGATCAGGTGAAATATTCAGGAAAAGTCCGATATCAAAGTTTAGACCATAGACCCGATGTGTTTTATAGGCCTGAGAAGAAACCTCCATGACGAAATGAGACATCCCATTTGCAGCAGCTTCCGCCATCATTCGGTAAAGGTCTAATGATTCAGGTGTCGTTAAATGAGACTTAAAAAAAGTAACACCGTCTAAAGTAGAGTTCATTGTCGATAGCATGGCGGTTTTATGGCTTGTTGACAAATCTAAAATGAATTTTGTAAAATAGGCCGCTGTAGTTTTGCCCTTTGTACCAGTAAATCCAATTAAGGTCATTTTCTTTTGTGGATAGTCATAAAACAGCATACTCAGTACAGCCATAGCTTTTTTTATATCAGTAACAATAAAGCCCAGCTTTGCGGGTACATCGTAAGGTGTTTCGGATACATAAAACTGCAGACCTTCAGTGACGGCAGCTTTTAAATATTCTTCTTTGAAGTTTAATCCTTTACAGAAAAAAAGCGTTTCAGCAGAAACCTTTCTGGAATCATAGGAAAGTGTATCAACTACTGTGTCAGAAAAGGATTCTGATATGGTAAGCGACCAGGTAGTCATTGTCGTCAGCTCTTTTAAAAGCCCTTCGTCCAATAAGCATTGGCGTATGTTGGTTAACGAGATACTCATATTTATAAGCCTCCAAGTTAGTGGGCGTCGCAAAGCTTCACCCCCTTTTTATCATTTCATTCATTATCATACAGTTTCAAGTCAAAAACATCAAGACAACGGCAATCCAGCACTACTAAGGCTGGACTGTTCTAGTTATCAGGAATAGAAAAAATTAAAGAGGGGCTGTGACATTAGTATGCCTCAGTCCCTTAAACCTAGATAAACGGTGTTTTAGAAGTAACTTCTTCGACAATAAGAAGAAAATTCGCAAAAATTTGTGGAACACCAGGTAGGTGCTTGAAGCTGAACCCTTCTGGCACAACCGCCCTCTTTAAATCAAAAAATGTTTCGATAGTCTTCTATATTTTGAGCATCACGGCGGAGTCATACTAAAGGATAAATCCCCAGTAGCTGCCCCTTGGAAACTAAATTGAGCAACGTGAACGGATAGTCATCAATACCGGCTAACTATCTGAGCTGCAGCTTGTCTTACCTGCTCTTCTTCGTAAACGAATGAACTAGTTTACTTGTTCAACAGAAACCGCTGCACCATCGTCAAAATGAATCGTCCAGCTCTGCCCGTTGTCTGTTGTCCAAAATGCAGTAACAGCTGTTACACCGTTGACAAGAGCATCTGTCAACGAGTCCGGCGTGCCAAGATCTTTGACAGCCTGTTCATAAGTGTAGCTTCCGTCAGTAGCAATCCCTTCAAATTTGCTCCCGGCAGGTTTTTCCTTCGTTTCCGATACTAGATTTGAAACATTTTTACCAGTAGCAAAATTATCTTTAAAGTTCACACTGATAGTTGTTTTCCCATTGAATTTATTCCAGATAGCCATTTTTGTTTGCGCCCCGCTCAGTTCAGAGTCTACATTTGAGCTAGGATCGCCCAACAAGCCGACAACGTCATCAAAGCTTGAGCCTTTCACATCTTCTACTAAAGGATCTCCTAGCTGGATTTTGGCATATTTCGCTAGGATATCTGTGGTTGGTTCAGCTGGAGTGCTTGTTTTTGTTGTTTCTTCTGTTGTTTCTGCCGAAGAATCTTTACTGGCTGTATTTCCAAAAGGCAATTCTATCGGGATGAATTTCACAGCTGCGAAGCCGCCGCCTCCAAGTAATAAAAGCAGAAGAAACCAGAACCACCATTTTTTTGTTACTGGTTTTTTCTGCATTGCTCTTCTATCTTCTTTTCTTCCCATCATCATGCCTCTTTTCTAGTCTTTATTATTTAATTCAGCATTTCAATCATACAAATCTTTATTTAGAAATACAAGCTGTTTTTCTAAATATTTGAGAGAAAGAGAACAAAATTTTTATTTGGATTGGGTGGTTGTCTAAGCTAGATAAATCAAGCTGGATTTTTTGCTGAAAAAGAGAAGATAAAAGGAGACTAAACAGGAATTTTGAAAAATAAAAAACTGCTGTCAGGATATTTCCAACAGCAGCACAGAATTATTTTTTTAAACGGATAACATTGATACGCTGTGAGCTATGAAAGACTCTGAATAAGGGAATGCCATTTTCCTGCTCGGAACAAGAGAGGGAAAGATAAGCAAGACAAAAGGATACCTTGTTTAAAGGTCGATATCAATTATATCACTTTCACCGAAAGTTAGAATATTGTCTTTTGTAAGTGGATAAAGAAAGAGGGCGCCCCTAAATCTATTGTTTGGCAAGACATCGATTATTGTAACCCAGGTTTTCTCTGTAGCATTTACCTGAATTAAAATAACTGCTCCTATTCTTAATGGGTCCATAGCTGAACGCCTCCATAGCTAAAGATTGCTCTTTTCAAATATTATACTGCTATAACAAACAGAAATAAATATTTATTTAATAAAAAACAAAAACTATATTTTTGATAATAGTCTTATGAACGCTAGTTGTATTAGAAAATTTCATTAATATAGAGGGGATTCAGTTTAAATGAAAGGATGTGTTTAAGCTTAAATATAAATAATCAACTAGCTATGAGTAGTTTTATTAAAAAAAACAAGAAACTATCAAAAAAAGCGGATAGTCTTCTTGATTGAATTTGAGATGGAAAAGTTGTTCTTGCAGCTGCTCGTCCTATGTAGAGGGGACTATACCAGTACAGTATAGTCATTTGTTTCAGTTGCGGATTTAGATATACTAAAAGTTTAAGGATAGATGATTGTCTCGTATTTGGATGGTATTTCCAAGCTAGGGATTAAGCAGAAATGTTCTCACCTTATTATCTCCATCAAGTCGATAAAGCGTTGCTTATTTTTTTGTTGCTGTTTTAAATGGCTTCAATGCAGAAATGATAACGTAAAAAAGCAGCAGATTAAAAAGGATTACCAGCAAATCACTTAGCTGAATAAGAGAAAATAGTCTAGGCAACAGGTGGATACCTCCCTGAGCCAATAAGATTCCGGCGACTATTGCTAAAGACGAGGGCTTCATAATGTACACACCAGCCTTTCTAAAATTTTTGAATGTATATCGATTATACAGAGAAAAAAGCAGGGAAAACGTCTTTGGAATATATCTTTTCGCCAATGTAGGGGCAGCCTGTCTGTTGTGCTTTTTACTATTTTTGAGGAAACTATAGTTTCTTTAGGAAAGGTATTTAAAATGAAATTGAATCAACTTAATTTGCGGCAGCTGCTGTACCTCTAAAATTCTCGTTGAGAAACGTTAAAATAGTTGTAATAATGAAGGACACAGCTTGACGTTTTTAGTGAAAACAGGTTGACTAGTATTGGGTAGTAAATATGGATTCAACAGATAAAAGATTTGTATTTTTTGTTTGTTTAAATAACTGGAAGCTGCGCAAAATGACGCAGTTGTCACTTTCTCGGGGGAGAATTCTAAGACATCCAAGAATTATTCTATAAATTCATTGCATATCCTTGATTTTACAATTAAAATAAAGGGAGTATGTCTAAGAAAGTTGGAGGAGTAAATGATTAATCAACCAGGGTCTGTAGAACAGCCGGTTTTAACCAATCAGGAGAAGATGGTTAAGGGATCGGCCTGGATGACAGCAAGCAATATCATTTCCCGCTTATTAGGAGCGGTTTATATCATACCATGGTACGCCTGGATGGGAGAGCATGGGGATGAGGCCAACAGCCTGTTTTCCATGGGCTATACGGTCTATTCTCTGTTCCTGCTGATTTCCACTGCTGGAATTCCGGCGGCAATAGCGAAGCAGACAGCCCATTACAATTCCATGAATGAATACAAAATCAGCCGGCAGCTTTTTTACAAAGCACTGCAGATGATGGCTGTTTTAGGCGCTGTTTTTGCACTAGTGATGTATCTTGCCTCTCCATTTTTAGCAAAATGGTCTGGCGGCGGGGAAGAACTGATACCGACAATGCGTTCGCTTAGTCTGGCAGTACTTGTATTTCCTTCCATGAGTGTCATCAGAGGCTATTTCCAAGGAAATCAGGACATGATGCCTTTTGCATTGTCACAAATTGTAGAGCAAATTGCCCGGGTCTTCTACATGCTGCTAACAGCCTTTATCATTATGAAGGTGTTGGACGGCAATTATGTGGATGCAGTAACACAATCTACTTTTGCCGCATTTATCGGAATGATTGTCAGCTTCTTAGTTCTGTATTTTTATATGCATAAGCAAAAGCCGATGTTCGACTATCTGGAAGAGCATAGTGCCAATAAGCACAAAGTATCACCACAGGATCTTTTAATTGAGACGTTTAAAGAGGCAATTCCGTTTATTATTGTTGGATCAGGAGTCACGGTTTTCAAGTTGGTTGACCAGTTCACCTTCTCAAACTTTATGCGCTCCTTTACAACCTATTCTGATACGCAGCTGAGAGAGCTTTTCGGTATTTTTAATGCCAATCCTGACAAGCTTACGATGGTCGTGATTGCGCTGGCCACATCTATCGCGTCAACTGGTTTACCTTTAATTACCGAAGCAGTAACTTTGAAAAACTATCGGGGGTTATCTAAGCTAATCAGCAATAATCTCCAGCTGTTTACATTTGTTATGCTGCCGTCTACTTTTGGTATGATTGTCTTGGCACGCCCTCTTTATACGTTGTTTTACCGAACAGATAATCTGGGAACAAATGTGTTGGTACAAGCCTGTTACGCCGGGCTGTTTTTAGGCTTATATATGCTGGTTTCAAATATGCTGATGGGAATGTATGGAAATCGGGCAGCAATTAAATTCTTTGGTATTGGCTTTGTCGTGAAGCTGTTGGTTCAATATCCTTGTATTCGTCTATTTGAGGTTTATGGCCCACTAATTGCGACAATGATTGGTTTCAGCGTATCAATTTTCCTGATTGTTCGAAAAATCAAAGAGATGTCCCGATTTAATTTAGGCTTAGTTATGCGTCGCAGCTTGCTGATCTTTATTATTAGCTTGATTATGGTGGCGGCAGCCTTTCTTACAAGACAGGTTCTCTACTTATTTTTAAGTCCGGATCGTAAGGTTCAGGCCTTTGTTATTGTCTTGCTGGTAGCAGCGGTAGGGGTTGCTGTATATGGCTACCTAACCTTGAAAATACGGCTGGCAGATCGCCTGCTTGGAAAAAATGTGAATGGTTTGCGCAGCAAAGTTAAAATAAAATAAAAAGTCATGTTGGTTCGAGAGTAATTTCCCGGACCAACATTTTTTTAAGAAAATGCAGGGCGGTTTGTATGAAGCAGGAGGTAAAGAAGATATGATGCGTTTGGATAAATTTTTATCAGATACAGGCTGCGGCAGCCGAAAAGATGTAAAAAAACTGTTAAAACAAGGAGCGATTACAGTTGATGGGAAAATGGTGAAGGACGGTAAGCTAAAGGTCGATGAGCTTATGGATAAGGTAGCATACAACGGTGAAGAGCTGCACTATCAGAAATACTATTACTACATGCTGAACAAGCCGCAAGGGGTTATTTCAGCCACAGAAGATAAATATGATGAAACGGTCGTTGACCTGTTGTCCGATGCAGATTTCAGGGAAGATATTTTTCCCGTTGGACGTCTGGACAAGGATACAGAAGGACTATTGGTTTTGACCAACGATGGCCAGCTGGCACATCGTTTGCTATCGCCAAAAAAACATGTGGATAAAGAGTATTTTGCCCGTATTTCCGGAATCGTCACTGAAGCGGATGTAAAACAGTTTGCAGAAGGTTTTCAGTTGAAAAACGGCGAGGCAGTGAAGCCTAGTCAGCTGTTTATCGATCAGCTGGATGAAAAATTAGGGGAAACAGAGATTCGCCTAGTCATTCAGGAAGGGAAATTTCATCAGGTGAAGCGCATGTTTGAAGCAGTGGATAAAAAAGTGGTGTATTTAAAACGTCTCAGAATGGGACGGCTGATATTAGATGATAGCCTTGATTTAGGGAATTACCGACCGCTGACAAATAAAGAATATCAGCTTTTAGACCCGGATTTCGAGGGAAAATAGCAGTATTTTAGCTAATAGCTGGGCTGTGATAAAATACCGAATTTCAAAAGCATCAACTCTTAGTACAATCTTTTTTAACAGCTGATATTTTCGAGATGGGATCAGTGCTACAGCATTTGGCTGCCGTTTATTAGATTTTGAAATGTGACAGTGTGCCTTGTATCTTGGCTGCACTGTCACATTTTTTATTTCTCTGAAGTTTGTTCATATCGCTTCATATAGGAAGACAGGTGTGTGGAGATGCTTGTTGGCAGGACGACATAGCTGTCTTTTCCCAACTCTTCTCCAATCAGGCTATGGAGATAAACGGCCGCGCAAAGAGCGTGCTCTTTGGCATCAAACTGAGCAATAAAGCTGGCAATAATTCCAGCTAAAGTATCTCCCATACCGCCTGTAGCCATTGCTGGTGTTCCGATTGTATTTAAGTATGAATTATGAGACGTGTAAATTCGAGTGCGATGACTTTTAACTACGATTGAGGCTTGCAGCTTCTGCTGGGTGAGCTGATTATTTTCATCAGTTTGTTTAGCAAGGGGAAGACCGCTGATTCTTTCCCACTCCTTTTGATGAGGTGTAAGGATAATCTGCTCCGGATGATTCAAAGAAACTGCCATATCGGCAAGCAGCGTAATAGCAGAACCATCGATAATTACCCACTGATTTTCCAGCTGATTTCGCAAGACAAACCGCAACAGCTTTCGACTATGATTCTCTAAGCCTAGACCAGGACCGATTAATACAACATCGGCTGTATCTAAAGCTGTCTTAACTAATTCAAGATCGTACCAGTTGATAACCATGGCTTCCGGCAAACGGGCGTGCAGGGGTGCATGGTTTTTTTCCTCAGTAATGACCGTAGTCAGACCTGCACCAGAGGCAACTGCGGCCTGTGCGCTCATGATGATGGCTCCGCCGTATTGGCTGTTTCCTCCGATTAAAACAACCCGTCCGTAGGTTCCTTTATGGCTGTCTTCTGGTCTTTGCCGGATGACTTGGGGCAAAATTTCTCTGGATAGCTGTTTCACAAGCTCCCTCCTTTTCTTTTACAAGTTTATTATAGCGAAAGAAACAGTATTAGAAAAAAATAAAATGCGGCGGCACCTTTTTATTTTTATGAAGGATAATGGTATGATGGGAAGGTAGAATATTATATTAGGAGTGACTGAGGATGACAATCAATTGGCAAAAAGAAGTGGAAGAACGCAAAGAAGCGCTTCTTGAAGACTTACAGAACTTATTGCGTATTAACAGTGAGAGAGACGACAATCAAGTGACGAAGGATGCTCCTTTTGGTCCCGGACCTAAAGCGGCTCTGGAACACATGCTGGACTATGGTGTACGGGACGGCTTCACTGTTAAAAACGTCGATAATTATGCTGGACATATTGAGTATGGTGAAGGAGACGAAACTTTAGGTATCTTTGGACACATGGACGTTGTGCCTGCTGGAGATGGCTGGGATACAGATCCTTACGAACCAGTGATTAAGGATGGTAAAATCTTTGCCCGTGGATCAAGTGATGACAAAGGACCAAGTATGGCAGCATACTATGGTTTGAAAATTATTAAAGAGCTTGGGCTGCCGTTGTCTAAGAAAATTCGTTTTGTTGTAGGAAGCGATGAGGAAAGCGGCTGGGGAGATATGGATTACTATTTCCAGCATGAAGAAGCACCTGATTTTGGTTTTTCTCCAGATGCTGAATTTCCAATTATCAATGGCGAAAAAGGTAATGCAACCTTGTATGCGCATTTCAATGGTTCCAATACTGGAAAAACGAAACTGGTCAGCTTCCATTCTGGTTTACGGATAAACATGGTTCCAGGAACAGCTGAAGCGGCAATTTTAACTGAAACAGCTGAAGAGTTGATTGCTATGAAAGAAGCATTTGAAGCGTTTGTTGACAAACAGCCGATTAGCGGTTCATTTACAGCAGCTGGAAATACAGCTGGGCTTACAATTGTTGGTAAAGGTGCTCATGGGGCAAGTCCTCAGTCTGGAATTAATGCGGCAACCTTTTTAGCTGTATTTTTAAATGACTATGATTTTGCAGGTGATGGAAAAACATTCCTTAATACAGCAGCACACATCCATGAAGATTTTTATGGAGAAAAATTAGGAGTAGCCTATGAGGATGAGAAGATGGGCCGTCTGACAATGAACGCTGGCTTGTTTGTTTTTGAAGAAGAAAGCACGGAAGGCAACAAGATTAGCTTGAACTTCCGCTATCCTAAAGGGACAACTGTGGAAGAGTTGAAATCCGGTGTGCAGCAATCAATTGGAGTTGACGGTGTTGAAATCGTTCAGGATGACCGTAATCAAGAGCCTCATTATGTTCCTGTGGACGATCCGTTGGTAGAAACGCTGTTGAAGGTTTATGAAGATCATACAGGAGAAAAAGGCTCAGAAAAGATTATTGGCGGCGGAACATATGGCCGTTTACTGAAGCGCGGGGTAGCCTATGGCGCGATGTTCCCTGGCTACACTGATACTATGCATCAGGCAAATGAATTTATGGAACTGGACGATTTGTTCCGGGCAGCAGCAATTTATGCCGATGCAATGTATCGTCTGGCAAAATAGCGTACGGAAAAGGGCATGTTATTTAAGCAAAGCAGTCCAATTATGAACACAATTTTTGAGAAGTGTAACTAGAATAAAAAATATACGAAAGAGCCGACAGAGCTAATCCATTATTATCTAAAAAGGTCCCAGCGAATTGCAACATGTTCGCTGAGACCTTTTTGATTGAGTATAAATTTTCAATACCTATTTTTAGATAAGAACAACCTTTTCCATCGGAGCACCAGGCTGATGGTGGCCTTCAAGCTGATAATCTCCAGCAAAACGGGCGACTTTGTCCATGTTGGTTACGACAACAATAATTGAGGTATCCTTCGCTTTCTTATTCAGGATATCTAAATCCATATAGGCAATTTTTGTGTTGGCAGCTACATGCTGTCCTTCTGTGACGAAAAGCTGAAAGCCATTGCCGTTTAGGCTGACTGTGTCAATTCCCATATGAATCAGAACGTCAAGACCATTATCTGTGGTAATACCTATGGCGTGTTTAGTTGGGAAGATGGACGTTACTTTTCCAGTAACTGGTGAGAAAACTTCCCCTGAAAGAGACTTCATGGCATAGCCGTCGCCGACCATTTTACTTGAAAAAACAGAATCATTAACATCTTCTAAAGGAATGTACTGACCATCTGTAACAGCAGTCAACTCAATTTCATTAGTGAAGCTGCCGTTGTCAGCAGCTTCTTTCGGTACTAGGAAGTAAGCGATGGCAAAAGAAGTGCCCAAAGCAATCACAATCCCTAATACAGCAAAAATGAAATATTCTCCAATATATGCCGGCAGGCTGAAAATACTGGATAAAATGTAGCCGTAAATTCGAACGCCAAAGAAGCTGATAAATGCTGAAGCAACGGAACTGCCGATAGTTGCTGCAAAAAACGCTTTTTTATACTTGGTTAAAACACCAAACAAGGCCGGCTCTGTAATTCCTAATAAACCAGATACTGCAGAAGAAATAATAATTGATTTTTCTTCTTTGGATTTTACTTTAGTATACATTGCCGCAGCAGCTCCTGTGATTGCCATATTTGCCATAAACATCATGGGCATCAGCATATCGTAGCCTTGATTCGCAAAATTCTGTAAGGCGATAGGCGTCATTGCATGGTGAAGACCTGTTAAAATGGCAATTGGGCGAATTGCACCTACAATGATTCCGGCAAGAACTGGCGAAATGGAGAATAACCAGCTGACGCCGTCAGCTAAAAGATTGCCTAAATGAATGCCGGCTGGTCCAATAACAACGAGTGCCAGCAATCCGGAAACAAAAAGAGAGAGTGTAGGAGTAAAAACTGTCCGAAGGACTTCCGGCAATATTTTATCCACCCAACGATAGATATAACTTAGACATAAGATCGAAAAAATAATGGGGATTACAGTTCCAGCGTAATTGAAAACAGGTACAGGCAAAAAACCAAAAACAAGGAATTGGGAGACATCTCCCTGCGTCAATGCTTCAGTCATCGTTGGAAATTGAAGCGTCGCAGCAATGGCAATAGCCAAGTATTGATTTGTTCTAAAAATCTTAGCAGCTGAAGCAGCTACAAAAAAAGGTAGAAAGGTGAAAACACCACTGGCTAACATGTTGATGACGATGTAAGTAGGTGATTCTGCTGAAATTAGATTAAGTGCAGCTAAACCAGCAATCAGCCCTTTAATCATACCTGCACCAGCGATAGCTGGAACAATTGGTCCGAAAACACCGGAGACTGTATCCATAAACAGAGATACTAGTCCCTTTTTTTCACCATTAGCTGTTTCTTGCCGCTCGCTATCTAAGCCCAGTATTTTGGCTAGAGTCTGATAGTAGTCAGCAACAGCTGTGCCAATCACAATTTGAAGCTGATCGCTTTGATATTTTGTACCAACCACACCAGAAATTTTTTCCAGAGCGGCATAATCAATTTTTTCTTTGTCTTTCAGATTGAAGCGGAGGCGAGTCATACAGTGCCAAGCATTGTTGATGTTTTCTTTTCCGCCGACCCCTTGAATTATTTGAGTAATGGCTTGTTCATATTTCATCTAATCATCCTTTTTACTAGATTTCTTTCGGCCGATTGATTCCGTTTACAAATTTGATGATAGCATGGAATTTAATTTTTGAAAACCAGTCCTAAAAAACAGTTCATTGTATAAAAATGCTTATTTAAAGGCGTTTATGGTTGGTTTTATTGTGAATTGGACTGTTTTTATGTTGTTTTCAGGACATTATTCAGTCCAAATTGACAAAGGCTGTTTCTGCGTGGTTCAATAGCTTCTGTAAGACAAACACGATGACAAGGATGATGATAAATGACACCAACAATTATTACGGATGTAAAAAGCTTTGCAATTAAACCAGACCGGCATAATCTTGTTGTTGTAAAACTTGAGACCAATAAAGATATCCACGGATTAGGCTGTGCAACCTTCCAGTTTCGTCCGCTGGCTGTGAAAACAATGATTGATGAGTATTTGAAGCCCCTGTTGATTGGACGAGATGCCAATGAGATTGAAGACCTGTGGCAGGTGATGCATGTTAACGCATATTGGCGCAATGGACCGGTTATCAATAATGCAATTTCCGGAGTTGACATGGCTTTGTGGGATATTAAAGGAAAGCTGGCAGAAATGCCTCTATACCAGCTGCTGGGTGGAAAGGCACGGACAGCAATTCCAGCATATACACATGCTGTTGCAGAGGATTTGCCGGCGCTTTTTGAAGAGATTAATCGTATACGTCAGGAGGGGTATCAATATATCCGCTGCCAGCTGGGCTTTTATGGTGGCAGCCCGACTAGGTTGAACACGCCGGACAGTCCGCTGTCAGGCTCCTACTTTGATCAGCAGCAGTATATGGATACTACTTTGAAAATGTTCCAGGCAGTCAGAGAGACTTATGGAAACAGCTTTCAGATGCTTCATGATGTTCATGAACGTCTTCACCCAAATCAGGCATTGCAGTTTGCTAAGGCAGCTGAAGAATATCAATTATTCTTTCTGGAGGACATTCTTCCGCCTACTCAAAATGAATGGCTGTCCCAGCTGCGCAGTCAGTCGACCACTCCGATTGCATCAGGCGAGCTCTTTAATAATCCGATGGAGTGGAAGCAGCTGATTATCAACCGCCAAATTGATTTTATGCGAGTCCATGTATCCCAGATAGGCGGTATCACCCCGGCAATAAAACTAGCTCATTTTTGTGAAGCGATGGGTGTTCGGATGGCTTGGCATACACCGTCAGATATTACTCCGGTAGGGTTGGCGGTTAATACGCACTTGAACATCCATCTTCATAATGCTGCAATACAGGAAAATATTCCGGTTCCTGAAAACACGCTGCGTTTGTTTGATAAGACACCTGCAGCTAAGAAAGGCTATTTCTACCCAATCGAAGAAGCAGGTATTGGTGTTTCTTTTGATGAGGCAGCAGCGCTGGATTATCCTGCGGAGTATCGTCCCCATGAATGGACACAGAGCCGCACGCCGGATGGAACGATTGTGACGCCGTAAATAAAATGAAGAGACAGCTGAGTCATTACCGGGCTCAGCTGTTTCTTGCTTCATGAATTTCTCTGTCAAAGGGTCGGATATAAGTACAGGTGTAATCAATGGCAGTAATCTCGCTATATTCGAAGACACGCCCGTCCTCCAACAGACAGCGGTTTTGAATCAGCATAGCCGGCGTTCCTTTTTTACATAGTAAAAGCTCAGACTGATTTCGTGAAATAGTTGTCGGTGTATAGCTGGTGATGTAGTGAGAGATGCGAAAACCTTTCTTTTCCACATATTCCTGAATGGAATGCTCTACATGTTTTCTTGAAAGGTCAGGAAATAAAGCTGCCGGCATTTTTGACAGCTCAATTTGTTCAAAAGAATAGTCGACAATACGAGCCCTTTCGAACACCCAGATTTCTTGTGTTTCCTCTAATTGAAATATTTGTTCTTCTTCTGATGTAGATAATCGCTTTTCAAGAGAAAGCAGCTTGGAGCTAATGCGGTCATAAGGTGTTCTAGTTAATGAATTAAAAATTAACGGATTTTTCTTCAAGCGTTCCTGAATATAAATTCCTGAACCTTGCACAGTATAAACTACGCCAATTTCCTGCAGATTTTTAATAGCCTCCTGAATAGTAAAACGGGAAACCTGATAAGTAGCTGCAAGCGTCCGCTGATTCGGTAGTTTACCACTCTCGAAATGATCTTGATAAATTTTGCTCAATAAATCCTGTACGATAAATTCCTTCTTTTTCATCAGTTCATCCTTTGTTGTTTTTTAATATCTCAAATACAGCTCTGTATTTGAGATAGCTTAGGTTTCTCTAGTCTCAGTTCATTTTCTTCTAATGCTTCTGATGGTATCATCATTTATTCGATGTAGCAATTAGAAATATGGTATTCAATCTAGAAGAAAATGGATGTTTAGCTCACAAAAATTCAAGCATATTCATTCATGAAACATTCTGCTTCCTGCTATACTGAAAATAGCTAGAGACAGAAATGGAGAGTGTGAAAATGAAAAAAGCTGTATTAATTGTAAATCCCAGTTCTGGTAATGAAGAGGCGAAGAAATATGAACAATTGGCTTATGAGAAGCTGACGAGTTTGTTTGATCATGTTGAGGTACAGCATACAGAAGGAAGCGGCGACGCAACGGAATTTGCCAGACAGGCAGTTCTGGAAAAAGCGGATAGTGTGTTTGCCATGGGTGGTGATGGAACCGTGAATGAGGTAATCAATGGTTTAGCTGAACAAGATTATCGGCCAAAGTTCGGTTTCTTTCCTTTAGGGACAGTAAATGACTTAGCCCGTTCTTTAAATATTTCGATGGAACCGGAGGAAGCAATTAAAGAGCTAAATCTGAAAAATAGAATCCAATTAGATGTTGGCAAGGTCAATGATGTCTATTTTACCAATATTGTTGCTGCCGGCAGTATTCCAGAAGCAATCAGTGATGTAGATGTTGAAGAAAAGACGAAGCTTGGAAAATTGGCTTATTTCATTTCAGGCTTTAAGCAGGTTCTAAATAATGACAGCTATCATTTTTCATTGGAAATAGACGGTGAAAAGAAATTAATTGAAAGCAGTACGGTTGTCGTTGTTTTAACCCAGACAGTTGGGGGTTATGAACGTGTTGTGCCAGAAGCGAAGCCGAATGACGGTAAGCTTTATCTGCTTTATTTGAAAGATCAGACAATTACAGACACAATCAAAAGTGTACCGGATATTTTAAAGGGGATTGACCATACTAGTGAAACAATTGGCTATCAGCCTTTTACAGAAGGTAGTCTATTTGTAAAAGAAGAAGTTGAACTGCATCCCAGTGTAGATGGAGATGAAGGACCTGAGCTACCCCTGCATTTTAAGGTACTTCCGCAGCATTTGGAGGTTTATTGCGGTTCCAAGTAAATCATTTGAAAGGCTGGGCTATGTGTTTCTGCGGTTACTTGCCGCTGTGGGATACTGACGAGTGTTTCCATAGTATTATTTATTCGAAAATTAGCGAAAACAGAGAGTCGGACATGTATTTATGTCCGTGCTCTCTGTTTTATTTAAATGATTCCAGTGATTGTTCATTTGACGCTTAATCTGTTATTTATACATAAAGAATCTAAAAAAACAGATTTGGAGTAAATGCAGGACACTTTAGCTTTGAAAGCAACTTTCTTCTGTCGCGAACGCTATCTCCAAAACTTGGTAAAGTCTGCTTTGTCAGCTATATTAAAATCAATCAATTTTTTTAATAAGTCATAATTGATATCCTGAGCCCAGTTGACTCTAATGATATTTTCAGTATGGTCATAACCAGCTTGTTCAATTTCTTCTTTAAATTGCTTCAAGGTTTTCACTTCTGGAGAAATAGAAAAATGTTTTTTAGAGATACTGAATCCAATAATAAAGGTTCCGTGGTCTGTAAACATTGGCTGATTCCATTTTATGACAGGAACCAGGCTTGGGTACTGCTTTGTAATCCAAGCCAAAAGAACAGTCATTGTAGCTCGTTCTTTTGGCTGATCAATTTTGCTAAGGTACTCTTCTAAAATAGCCATAGATATTCTCCTTTCTTGTTATAATGATAGTATAGTGGCTGCGTGGATAAAGCTCAAATAATCCGGAAAATAGGGGAGCAATGGCTGTAGAGGAAGGGAGATCCTTCGGGAGACAACAGCTTGCTTTTGATAGAGAAAGTAACGTAGTTTGTACAAGCGAAGCTTTGAAATTGTCAGAGGTCATATTTATAAGTGCGATACCTGGTTTTTTCTCGCTGATAAACACAGAAAATAGAAATATCATTTTAATCTTTTTTGGAGAGGGACATATTAGCTGGGTTCTCATTAAGAATTAGGAGGTTAAAACAGATGAATGTAGAAGAGATAAGAATAAAATTAAATAAAAAAGCTGTGGTGTTCAAGACGGGAGGCTTCAGACCTACACACTTGCTGGAAGAGCATTGGATAGGTGCGGTACCTTATTCTTTACAGCAGGAGCAGCTGCCGGTGGATGAAAATGGTATAAAAATGATTCCGTTACTGCAAATTAATCTCGAGGCACTGCCCTATGTACCAGACTCGCTGAAAGCAGTTAAACTGATTTCAGTATTTATTTCTTTAAATTTTAAACCAGTTGGAGAGAATTTAATAAGTTATTTTTGTATTCGCGAATATGCATACTTAAATAAGTTGATTTTTACTGATTATAAAAATGAAGATTCATTTATCAAGCCCTGTCCAATGTCTGTTCATTTAGTAGAAGAGGATCGTCCTATGTGGGATTCTGCTGATATACCAACTGATATTTCTGATGAAATTTTATTATTGGAAGAGCAAGAAGAAGTTGATTACGAAGAAGATATAGCAGTGCATCATTATGAAACAAAAGTTGGCGGCTACGGTTCTTATATACAAGGACATTTAGGTTTTCCCGAGGGCTTTGATTTTGCTTTTCAGATATCTTCCGACGAAAAAGCTAATTTAAATATTGTCAGTAATGGGCGTCTCTATTTTGCAAGAAATTCAAATTCAGGAGCTTGGTATGTAGACTGTGATTTTTTCTAAAGCCAGTAAAAAGTTAAGTATGAGAAAGGATAGTAGCGTTTTGCTGAATTATATAACGTTTATTTAAAATATTCTGGTTATCTTCTAATCATTTTGTCAGTTAATGACTGTGTTTTATTTATCTATTTTATTAATTAAAAAACATTCATTATGATTGAAAACGTAGAATAGATGTAATAGATTTAAAGTATCTGTCAAAGATAGACTAGTATTTTTGTCAAGATATGGAATGGCTCTAAAAACTAATAGCTAATGTTCAGATCTGGATAATAAGAAAGGTTATTAAACGAATCATGATTAAGAATAAGGTAGTAACTATAAAAAATGATATTCAGGAAAGAGAGAAAAAAGCATTACAGCAGGCGTTAAGGATTCTAGATATGCAGTTTGACAACTATCTTTCAAAAGAATTAGATGACCCTGAAGTTATCGGAGACGGCTACATTTGTTTGGCATCCAATAACTTATTTTCAATACTGCGGATTGATGCTAAGTATTTGAATGAGCAGGGCTTTAACAAAGTATTTAAGTACATAAAAAATTATTGTCGAATCCAAGGGTTGAATTTAAAGGTAATAGAGCGGGATAAAAACTTTTTTTTTGTAAAAATTGTCTTTATTGAATATCGTTCCCTAAGGGTTCGAATAAGAGAGTATTTCAGCTTTCTGATCAGCCGTTATCTGTTATCTAACTGAAACCGCCAAATGGATAGTTTTAATGAGCTCCAATCAAAAAACAGCTGCTCCGCTTAACGGAGCAGCTGTTTTTTTAGACTATCCATAGAATGAAAGAAATCAAGATAAACCTGGGATAACTAAGTATCGAACAGTTCTTTTGTTTAATTAGAGAGAAACAGCAGAGCTTGTCCCAATCTCATCTTGACTTCCTGAATTCAGCCGTCACAAGAAGTGGCTGAAACTGTATACTGCATTTGTTAAGCTGCTATTTTTTGTCCTCATCCAGCAGATTGTCCAGTTCAACAACTTTACTGTATTCAGCAATTTTTGAAATTCCGATAACTTTATCAAGATCAACAACAAAAGCAATCCCATTTCCAGGCTGACAAATTTTCATCTCTACACTCAGTGCATCTAATACCTTGTTGGTCATCGCTTCGGGAACCAGGGTTAGAACAATATCCTTTTCCGGTTCAATATCAATACCTAAAAAGCGTCCGGCGTCATGAACACCTGCACCGCGTCCATGGAGAATCGTTCCTCCTGTAGCGCCAGCTTCTTTAGTGATGTCGATGACATCAGAACCATTACCTCCGTCAACAATCGTGACAATCAGTTCAAGATTCAAAGCAACTAATTTTTTCATTATACTACCCCTCTTCTTCTGCTAATCTTTGCCGTTCCAGTCTCAGTTGATGGTCACGGTCATCTTTTTTCTTGTAAATATACCCTAAAACCAGTGTTGACAAGATAGGTGCCAGAGCAATCATTGCCACCACGCCAAAACCGTCAACCAGTGGATCTCGACCTTCTATCTGAGAGGCGATTGCGACACACATTGACAAAATAAACGTAGAACACATAGGTCCAGTTGCCACGCCCCCATTATCAAAGGCCATCGCTAAGAACATTTTATCCACTTTGCGTCCCAAAAGAAAGACTAAAATATAACCTGGAATTAAAAAGTAATAGAGAGAAAATCCAGCCAATAGACGCCACATAGACAAACCAACGGCTGCACCGACGCCGAAGGAAACAAACAGCAGCATGATTTTGCTACGAATTCGCCCCTCGCTGATATTCTCAATCTCTTTTACCATCACATGAATAGCCGGTTCCGCAAAACCAACTAAGAACCCCATGAAAAAGCCCAGAGGAATCAAAATATAGTTGTAGTCTAAAGCAGCTAAGGATGCTCCTAAATGTCGTCCAACAGGTACGTATGCGATGTTGACGCCATGAAGGAACAAAATAAGTCCGACAATCGTAATTAGAAAACCAATCATAATTTTAGCGAAACGCTTTTTACGCAGTTTGAAACTAGTGAAGTTCAATACTACAAAAATGATGATGATAGGCGATACAGCCATCAGTACTTCCCAAATAACTGTATCCAGCCCTGTAAATAGGCGTTCGATAATCGTCATCGGAAGATCACCCCCAAAGCCATAACAGCTAGAATGGGACCTAATGAAGCGACACCCACCATACCAAAGCTGTCATTCTCATGTGGTTTCTGTTTAATCATAGAGGTAACGCCAATAGCTAGGGAAAGAATGAACGGGACAGTGATGGGCCCGGTTGTAACACCGCCTGAATCAAAGGCAATCGGCATAAATTCCGGACTGGTGAAGAATGAAGCGATTAGAACAAATAGATAGCCAATCAGCATCATTTTATAATAAGAAAATTTGAAAACAACCCGTAGTAGAGCCAGTGCAAGGAAAATTCCTGTTCCTACACTAACAACCGCTAATATCAGGGAGCGTGAGATTGCTCCGTCTGAAATTTCGTTAACCTGTTGTCCTAATACCTGAACGGATGGTTCTGCGATTGTGATAACAATTCCAATGACAAAGCCGAGTCCGACAATAATCCACAACTTTCGCTTCTTAACCATAAACTTTCCGACCAATTCGCCAACGGCCATCATAGAATGATCGGCTCCAAATAAAAATAGTGCCATTCCAATAATCATAATACCTGCACCAATCAGAAAAACGACCAGATCTTCCCACGGTAAAGGGGCAAAAGCAAAGGTCAGGATAATAATCAGCAGTGTCATAGGCGCAATGGCCATTAATACATCTTGAAAAGATTTTCGCATGTATCCTCCTCCTTTATTTTTCAGTGTACTTATATAGTATAACCTAAAAAAAAATTAAAATTCAGGGTTGACATCCTACTGTGTACAAATGTTAGAATGAAATGACCATTAAAAGAACGTACGTTCTTTTTTTAAAAACAAGATATTCGTAAGATGAAAAAGGATGCCGTATACTTAAATAATGTATAGTAGCTGATTTTGAAAAAAGAGGTGGAAGAATGATTGAATTTCAACAGGTATCAAAGGAATACAGTAGTCAGCAGGTTTTGACAGAATACAATCTGTCTATTGAAGACGGTGAATTTTTTGTCCTGGTAGGACCAAGCGGCAGCGGGAAAACAACAACATTAAAAATGCTTAATCGACTGATTGAACCCACAGATGGGAATATTTATTTTGAAGGAAAACGGCTGATTGATTATGATTTAAGAGAGCTGCGTCTGCGTATTGGCTACGTGCTGCAGCAAATTGCTCTATTTCCTAATATGACAGTTGCTGAAAATATTGAACTGATTCCTGAACTAAAAGCATGGAAAAAAGAAGAGCGCCGGCAGCGGACGAAGGAGCTCCTTGAAAAGGTAGGACTGCCTCCTGAAGAATATATGAATAGGAAACCGGCAGAACTTTCAGGTGGAGAACAGCAGCGTATCGGTATTTTACGTGCTATTGCAGCGAAGCCGGATATTATATTGATGGATGAACCTTTTAGTGCACTGGACCCCATTTCCAAAAGCCAGCTGCAGCTGTTGATTAAGGAGCTGCATAAAGAACTGGCTAGCACCATTATTTTTGTCACCCATGACATGAATGAAGCGATGCTGCTGGGCGATCGAATCTGTATCATGAAGGATGGAAAGATTGTTCAAGTAGATACGCCTGAACAAATTAGAAAAGCGCCTGAAAATGAGTTTGTAGCACAATTTTTCCAAAACGGAACATTGGGACTAGCTGATTACAATGCGACAGATTTACATGAGATGGGCTTGCTGGAAGCAGCCGGAAATTCTGGTGTCCGCCAAATTGATGGAGCCACCAGCTTAACTGATGTAATTGAGCTGCTTGCTGTTGAAGGCAGGCTGATTGTGAAAAATGATCAAACAGTGCTTGGCGCAGTTACCTCCGACACAATTGTTGCATTTCTTGAAAAACGGCTGAAGGCAGGTGAGCAGGTAGATGAATAATTTGATTGAAACATTCGTATCCCGTAAAGATCAGTATCTCCAGTCATTGTTGGAGCATATTCAGCTATCGCTGTTATCCTTGTTAATTGCTATCTTGATTGCCATACCTTTGGCAATTTTACTGACTAAATACAAAAAAATTGCAGAAGTTATTTTGCAGATTACTGGAATCTTTCAAACAATTCCTTCATTAGCTCTTTTAGGTCTGCTAATTCCTTTGATTGGTATCGGCACTCCTCCGGCAATCATTGCACTGGTAATCTATGCGTTGTTTCCGGTACTCCAGAATACGTATACAGGATTAACGGAAATTGACCCTTCTCTAGAAGAAGCGGCAGAAGCCTTTGGAATGACCAAAAAAGAGAAGCTGATAAAATTTGAATTGCAGTTGGCGCTGCCGTATATTGTTTCAGGGATTCGGACAGCCGCGGTAATGATTATTGGGACGGCCACCTTGGCGGCATTGATTGGTGCCGGCGGTTTGGGAACCTTCATCCTTCTGGGGATTGACCGAAACAATGTTTCGCTGATTCTGATTGGGGCAATATCTTCTGCGGTTCTGGCAGTGCTGTTCAATTACGGAATTCATCTGTTGGAAAAGTCCAGCGTGAAAAGAATTGTCGGTTCCTTTGTGCTATTATTTGCACTGCTAGGAGGTTCATTTATTTATTCTAATGCCGGCGGTCAGCAGCAAACAATAACTATTGCAGGAAAATTAGGTGCTGAACCTGATATTATCATCAACATGTATAAAGAATTAATTGAAGAAAATAGTGATGTCCATGTAGAGCTAAAACCGAATTTCGGAAAAACGACGTTCCTATATAATGCGTTAAAATCTGGTGAAATTGATATTTATCCTGAATTTACTGGTACAGTACTGGAAACATTTTTACCGGAAAATACAAATACATCTAATGATCCGAAGAAGGTCTATACGTATGCAAAAGAAGAAATCGCAAAACAGGACAAACTGGCTTATTTGGCACCGATGAAGTATCAAAATACTTATGCAGTAGCTGTTAAGAGAAGCTTTGCTGAAGAAAACGGCTTGAAGACGATAGAAGATTTGAAAAAGGTCAGCGGACAGCTAAAGGCAGGCTTTACTCTTGAGTTTATTGACCGTGAAGACGGATATAAGGGACTTCAAAGCGTCTATGGATTGACAATGGAGGTTCAGTCGATGGAGCCTTCTCTGCGCTATCAGGCAATCAATAATGGTGATGTGAATATTGTGGATGCTTATTCCACTGACAGTGAGCTGAAACAATATGATTTGGTTACTTTGGAAGATAACAAGCAGCTGTTTCCTCCCTATCAGGGAGCTCCGTTGCTGAGGGAAGAGACGCTAAAGGAATATCCTGAACTGGAAGAATGGCTGTCTCCGCTGACTGATAAAATCACAGAAGAAGAAATGAGTGAGATGAACTACCAAGTAAACGTAGAAGGACATGACCCGCAAAAGGTAGCCCATGATTATTTAGTGAAGCACCAAATGATTAAAGAATAGCTTTTTGCTTCATCAGCAGAGTACTCTAGCTACCATGTTGATTAGACGATACCCGCTCTCCATTATTTGAAATATGGAGCAGCGGCAGAGCACAAGTAAAGAACTGGAACCTCTTGTTCCAGTTCTTTACTTTTATCCATTTCTGTAAAAAGAGTAAAATTTACCAAAAAGAACTGATTTTTTTTAAGACTTTCGTTATAATGTAAGAAAATACTAAACAGGGGCGTTGCAACATGAAAAAAGTAGATCGTCAGCGTTTGATTCGTCAGATTATTACTGAGAATGAAATAGAGACACAAGAAGAGCTAATTGAACGTTTGAAGGCTGCCGGCGTTAAGGCGACTCAGGCGACCGTCTCTAGAGATGTTAGAGAAATGAGCATTGTTAAAACCCATGATTCAGATGGAAAAGTAAAATATGCCATCTTTTCACAGGTGAAAACGGAAAGCTTAGAAAGCAAGCTAAAGGAATCAGTCAAGGATTCTGTTATCCGTATTGAAAGAGTTCAGTTTACAGTTATCGTTAGCACAGATATGGGCAGAGCGGATGTGGTAACCAATCTTCTTGATGAGGTGAACTATAGTGAAGTGGCCGGAACTGTTGCAGGAGTAGATACGATTATTATCATTACTAGGTCAGAGCAGGAAGCACAGATACTTGTTCAGCGGCTGGAAGCAATGATGAGAAACGAATAAAAGAGTTTAACAATAACCAAACAAATGAAGGGAGTTTTGCTACATGGATTTGAAAGCGCTGCAAAATGGGTCTGATTTTCGAGGGATTGCAGTAAGTACAGAAGAATATCAGGCGAATTTAACCCCTGAACAAGTGAAAAAAATCGGAGTAGGTATGATTCATTGGTTAAGGGATAAGAAGGAGCTTCGAGAAAAACAGGAAGCAGGTCAATTAAAAATCGGGATTGGTCATGACAGCCGGATTACTGCAGATATCTTGAAACAGGCATTGAGTGACTCGTTTGTCTGTCATGGTATACAAGTGCTGGACCTGGGACTAGCTACTACGCCAGCAATGTTTATGGCAACACAATTTCCTCAGTATGACTGCGATGCAGCAATTATGATTACGGCTAGCCACTTACCTTACTATTTTAACGGCTTAAAGCTATTTACAAGAAGTGGCGGGGCAGAAAAAGAAGATATCGCTTATATTGTTGAACACAGTGAGCAGCCTTTAATAGAAGAAACAGGTAAAATAGAAAAAACTGAGATTATCCAAACCTATGCGAAGGATATGGTGCTGAAAATTCGCAAAGGGATGAAAACAGAGGAAGCTAAGCCGCTAGCAGGCTTTCGGATTGTTGTAGATGCCGGCAATGGTGCTGGCGGATTTTTTGCAGAACAAGTATTAGCTGAACTGGGAGCTGATATTTCGGGTTCGCAGTTTTTAGAACCAGATGGAACATTTCCAAATCATATCCCCAATCCTGATAATAAGGAAGCCATGGCAAGCATTCGTCAGGCAGTACTGGATAATCAAGCAGACTTAGGCGTAATCTTTGACACAGATGTCGATCGTTCAGCAGTTGTTGACGGAAGTGGAGAAGTCATTAATCGAAATAATTTAATTGCACTGCTGGCAACCATTGTGTTGGAAGAATACCCAGGCAGCAATATTGTCACTAACTCACCGACCTCCAGCCATTTGAAGACATTTATTGAAGAAAAAAGCGGAAAACAGGTACGCTATATTTCCGGCTACCGCAATGTTATTAACAAGATGCTTGAACTGAACAGCGAAGGGATAGAAACGCCACTAGCAATAGAGACTAGTGGTCATGCAGCGTTTAAAGAGAACTACAATCTGGATGACGGGGCCTATGTCATCGCTAAGCTGCTGATGCTGTTGCCGAGATTAAAGCAGGAAGGAAAGACACTGAGCGACTTGATAGGGACCTTAAAGCAACCTGTGGAGACTCAAGAGCTGCGCTTTAAGATTCAGACAGAAGATGTTCAGACTTATGGAAACCAAGTGATTTACGACATGCAGGTTTTTGCCAAGAACACAGCAGGATTTGCTATTGATCAGGAGAATTATGAAGGAATTAGAGTGGATGTTTTAGAAAAGTATGGCTCAGGGTGGTTTCTACTTCGCATGAGTCTCCATGAACCTTTACTCGTTCTACAGATAGAAAACGATTTAAAAGGTAAGAATCAGACTGTGTTGATTAAATTAGCTGAGTTTTTTAAGAATTATAGCTTTCTAGATTGTAAAAGCTTAAATCAGTTACTATAAATAAGAATATATACGATAGAAAAACATCGGAAAACGACAAAAGTCGTTATTTCCGATGTTTTTTTAGTTAGAAGTTTAAAAAACTGAATATAAAATTATTTTTTAATAAAAAAGTGAAAACAAAAATAAAAATCTCACTGTTTTTTAAAAAAAATAAGACGATGAAAAAAAGATAACGTGTGAAGAAGTATTTATTTTTGTTTAATGATGGTTAATTTGTCTTCATGAACAAAATAAAATCAAAACTCTTTCAGCGAAAATATATATGAACGTAAGAATTCATGCTGTTGTAGTAAAAAAAGATTTCTCAAAAGTATTAAGTTTGAGAAACTTTTTTTATTTTAAATACAAAAAAATAAATCAAATTCATTTCTTGGTTAATTCTAAATTAAAAACAAAGAATAGTCTAGCTAGTTTTTTATCAATTTTTTAATTTTTTTCGCAAAAAAATGATAAAAAAACAATGAATAGTAATTTTTTTCATACAATCAACAGGTATAACTAGCCTTTTAAAAAAAAAACAGAAATTTATAAACAGTTTAAGCCGTCGCAAATGCCGTCACAAATATTCAATGATTTTCCTCCCTATTTATCAACAATTTAAGGCAGCTATATCCATATTTAGTTGAAAATATTAAGCCGTCATTTAAGCCGTCGCTTCAAAAAAAGCGTCTTTAACCTGTATAAATTCAATGTTTTTAATTAGTTTCTCAAACTTAATACTTTTAATACATAAATCTATTGGATTTCAAGAAAACAGAAATCTGTAGAAAAACGAGCGATGTAAATTGAATGAAGGGGGAAAATCCTATGAATTTAGGAGTAATAACGTTATCAGCGGATATATCAGATAAGTATGTAGAAAATCTTAAGAAGAATCAAATAAACGTTGTTTCTTTGACAGATGAAAACTTTAATACATATATCAATAGTCTGGATGCAGTCGTAATTAGAGAGAACCCGGCAGAAGACGTAAGTAATACTTGCAGTTTACTGTTAAAGCTTAAAGAATATTCAGGGATTTTCGTTTGGGTTTTTTCATCTGATTCTGCTAAAATTATGCGCTCTGTCTACCTGCAGTTGGGAGCGGTAGGAATTATACCTGAGGACTCTGATAGTGAAGAATTTCGCTTGACCATTACAAATAGCTTATATAGGAAACAAGAACATCCTGATAATAATGAGGGAAAACGCACTGAAAAATCAGTATCTGTTACTCCGACTAGTGATAAAACACTAGAGCTGATTCCTCGAAACTTCAGCATTAATGTAAAAGGTAAGGGAGAAATTCCTTTAACACGCTTAGAATACCATGCGATGGAAACCTTATATAAATACATCAACTCTGCTGTTACTTATAAAGAGCTGTATGAAGAGGTCTGGGATGGAGAATTCGATGAAAAAAACAGCAATTACAAAGTTGCTAACTTAATTTTCCATTTAAGAGAAAAGCTTGAAGGAAAGTCTACTCCTTTCGTCTATATTAAAACAGTTCGTTCGAAAGGCTACATGCTGGTTATCAAAGAATGATTATTTTAGGAAAGTCGAAGATATGAATGGGGATTGTCATGGCGGCTTTGTCTGATTATCAGGAGTGACGGTGACACACATACGGTATTTCATTTTCCAACAAAATAGAAGCGGGCGATAACACAATATGAAATCTTTGCTCACTAATGATTTGAAGGAGATTGAAATAAATATGTACTTCTTTTAAGACAAGTACATAAAAATATTACGGGAGAGGAGATGAATAAATGAAAATCGGAAAAAAGTCTTATTTTTGGTTAGTGCTGCTTTCCGCGATTTTGATTGTAGGTTCAGTCTTTAGAGCTTCTTATATAAAAGCTTCAGAAGAAGAATATGGTTTTGAAGTATCAGATGTTTCTGAAACGACGAAGTCAGTCACGCTGAAGGTTCAAAATCCTGTAGATGAGGAATTAGTTCTGAATTATAGCGGGTTGAAAGATGTCAGCGAGGAAGTGATTCAAGAAGGTTTATCCAAATCTTTTGATGGTGAGCTTATCGTATCAACAATCAATGAAGGCAGTAAAAAACTAGAAATTAAAAAAGGAACTGAAGCTTTTGAAACAACATTCTTAGTTGAAAAATCTGAGGAAGCGGCTTCTGCAGATTTAAAACTAGTAAGTAGTAAGCAAACAACGCTTGCTGAAGCAAAGCTGGCATTTGCAGATTCATCAGTTGATTTAACAGAAAATCTGATGACACCACCCACACAGGAAGATTTTGAAAGACAAGAATATTCTAAAAGTTTGGAAGTTGCGCCAATGGCGTATGTTCCTTCAACAGATTCAGAATTAGATTTGGCTGATGCAGCCTACTATGCTGCAAAAGGCAACTTTAATCCTGATGCCAATATAGCTTATGTATCTAACTGGACAGAATTTGTTCGTGCGTATAAGAACAATGCTGTAACTAAAATTAAGCTGACTGCAAGCATTGCCAGTGAGAATATTTCAGTAGATGGTGTATCAACAACAATTTTCGGAGATAACGCAGATGAATACCGTAAAGCATCTGTCGTGATTGATGGAGGTTATGTAGATGGGACTGGAGCTAAAAAGGAGTACGGCTTAACACTTTCAGGTTCTAAAATGCTGCGTACAAGTGATGCGCCAACTGGCTTTACCGAAACCGCAGCTGACGGCAGCCAACAAACTCGGTCAATGATTCATTTGAAGGATTTGAGTATTGCACAACCTGGTGCAGAAAATGGATATTCCTATGGTTTTGTTGGTGCTCCTGGTGTAGATACAACAGTTGCTGGAGAAAATGCCAATGCACCATATTCTCGAAATTGGTATTTCCGTTTTACTAATGTCAATACGGATATCGATGATAACAATGCAACTTATACAGGTGTAGCTCGTGCAGTTGTAGGCTATCAAGCAGAAGTAACCCTGGCAGGAAAAGTAACCTTAAGTGTGACAGGTGAGCCGTTCTATTTAGGAAGTCTGATTGTTGAGCCAGGTACCTCATTTAGAGGGATTACTGAATACTCTAATTATTCAGTTGTCTGGTTTGTAGACCGAATTGATAAGAAGACAACCGGAGCAACTGGCGAGTTGACAATAGGTAAAGATTCATTTGTCTACCTGAAAAACGTAACAACAGGTGCTTCATATCCTGGGTTTTATGGGGATTACGGCGACGCAGTAATTGATGAAGGAGCAACATTAAACATCGATATGCAGGGAAATGCCTGGCGTTTTGACACCTATGATTCTACTGTTCGAGTGAAAAAAGATGCAACGCTTAACTTGATTAGTAGAGGGACTGGTGCAGTTTTAACTTATGGAGGCGGACCTGGTCCGTTTGCAGATGGCTATAATGCTATTACGCACCGTAATACTTTTATTGTAGAACCAGAAGCAAGTTTCTTTGCTTATGGGAAAACAGGTACTAACACGGGAACAATTGAAACACAAGCAAGCTCTACTAATAATTCTTTTGTATTGGACAGTCCAAAATCGTTTGACATTCGAAACTCGACCAATAATACAGCTAGTAATAATGGTAGTTATCGAGCAGTCAATATGTACAATGGATTATCTGTTGCAAATGGAAGAAACAGTAACAGCTTTGAGATCATCAATTCAGATATCAGTTTATGGCGGAATGGTGCTGCAGGCGGGTCAAGCAATGTTGATATTGACGGCTTAGCTTCAGAGGAATATGTGAAGGTTGGCGGGTTTAAAATGAACAGCCAAAACTCAGATACGTATGCAGCAGCTAATACCAATCCATATCCTGTAGCAACTGATGCTAACTTTGCAACAACCTTAGGGAAATTTAATCCGCCAGTTGTCAAAAGAATTGCTGGACGAAATACACCGCCGGAGGTTATCTGGAATCCAACAACGGATGCCGATAAAACGTTGAAGGTTCGTGTTTATTTAGGTGAAAGACCGACAGGCTATGATCAGGACGGGAATACGATTTTGGTGCCGGTATATGCGGGTCAAGGAGAAGCCTCAGTGTACTTTACAGACACTTACGGCAACAATTATGGACCAATCTTAACGGACGCCAATGGATATGCGAGTGTTCCTGTGGACTTCCAGAAAGCTGGACAGCAGGTTACTGCACATGCTGAACGAGGTCCAGCTGAACCGAATAAGTGGACTGGTGATGATAAGTCAACAACAGTCATCGATGTAACTCCGCCGGAACCGGCAAAAGTTGTCGATGACAAAATAACAAATGCGACGAAGCAGCTGATTGCTGAAAATCTGGAGGCAGGCGCGAAAGTCTTCCTGACAATTACTGGAACAACTGCTAATGCGGGAACAATGATTCCGGCTGGAACAGTTGGTGCAGATGGCAAATGGACACATAATCTGTCTGCTTACCTAAATACAGGTGACACTGTAACCATTTATCTGCAGGATAATGCAGGTGTTGCAGCGGGTCAGGCTGGAGAACTGCCATTTGATCCAGCCGCACCATCAACGAATAGCGCAAACGGAAACATTAATCCTTCGCCAAATGATTTGTCCTATCGGGATGCAACATTCACAAAAGCAACAGTATATACTGTGAGCGATTCTATTCCAGAGTCAAGTTTGACAAAGGAACAAAAATTCTACCGAAAAGGGACAGAAATTACTTCTGGTATTCAGGTAAATGATGTAGTCCGTTATACGCTGACTGTTAGAAATACCAAAGCAGCAACTTTAGACACCACATGGAAAGACGTTGCAATTACAGATGTCTTACCAACAGGTATTAATTTTGAACTGGCAACAGCTAATCTAAAAATTAATAATACTGACCCAGCTGCTGGTGCTGTAACGTATGACGAAGGTACGCGGACACTGACAGTGAACGCTGGCAGTTTAGCATCTTCTACTGAAGCAGTTATTACGTTTGATGCAGTCATCAATCGAAATGCAGTTGGCTTTAAGCTGAAAAATGAAGCAACAGCATTAGGTTATTCGCCGCGGGAAAGCAATAATCCATTTGTACCAGGTGTAAATCCTACTCCGACCTACGAAGAAATTACTGCTACAGCACAAGTGGAAACACCGGGAACAATCGCTGGTGTACTGGAAATTACTTCCGGCCCATCAGTTTTGAACTTCGGGGTAAGAAGTAATAATACAGATACTCGTGTAAATAAAGCAGAGTATACAGAACCGTTGGTTGTTACAGATACACGGGCACAACGCGATAGCTGGAAGCTGATGGTTGAAGTAACACAAGATTTAACACATCAAACTGATACAAGTAAGACCTTGCCGGGAGCACTTCGCTACAAATACGGCAGTAGGCCGGAATTGACGTTAAACGGCTCTCCTCAAGAAATCTATCGAGATAGTTCAGGGACCGCCGGCGACTTCGTTATTAGTGATAACTGGTCAGAGGCTGGAGATGGGTTCAAATTACAAATCCCGGCTGGCCGTGTTCAAGCAATGGGTGAGTATCAAGCAGAGATTCTTTGGACACTGCAGGATGCCAATTGATGAGGAGGAACACAATGAAAAAGAATACTTGGTTTCATTTGCTTATTGTCTCTTTCCTTGCTCTGGCATTCACGCTGTTTACACAGCCGGTTCTAGCGGCTGAAGGCGGCGCGGTTCAAACGAACGGAAATGTTGGATTTTATGAGGACAGTACAGAGCCGTCTAGTACGACAGAACCGTCATCATCAAGTACAACACCGTCATCTAGTACCACCCCGTCCAGTTCAGTTACTAAGCCGCCGGGAAAATATCCGTCGACAGGTGAGCTGATTCAGAAAAGCCTAGGCATTAGCGGAGCAGCACTCGTGCTGCTGGTACTGATTTTCTTCTTGTGGAAGCGCAGGAAAGAGAAAGAGGAGGGCAGCCGATGAAAAAACATTGTTTATACGCTGTCCCTTTCGTTTTATTCAGTAGTTTGCTGTTTGGTACAACCGCTGTTTCGGCAGAAAGCAACTGGCAGGGTGATGGAACGATTTCGTTTGACGGGGAGTATGGAAAAGATGTATTGGACCCAGAAAATCCAGGGAATATCGTTGATCCGGGACCTAGTCCCAGCACCGATGGACTGTTGAGAATTGAATTTGTTCCTCAACTGAATTTCTGGAACAATAAGATTTCTTCAGAAGATCAAACGTATGCAGCGAATGCTCAGCTTTTCCACAGTGATACTGGTCCGAGAGGAAACTTTGTTCAAGTGTCCGATTATCGGGGAACAGGTGCTGGCTGGACACTACAGCTGCGGCAGGAAACACAATTTAAAAATGAAACGACAACCAATAAGGAATTGACAGGAGCAGTGATTTCCATGGATAAATCTTGGGTAAACTCTACCTTTGATTTGGCCAATGGACCAGCAGTTTCCAAGGATGTCATCCGTATTGATAATATCGGTCAGACTTATACGCTGGCTGAAGCGAAAAAAGGAACAGGGGAAGGTACTTGGTCACTCGAGTTTGGGGCTTCAATTGAGAACCAGAGCGGTCAGGCAGATACCTTGAGTCCAAGGCTGGATAAAGACGGCAATCCCATTTCAGATGCGGATTTCGGCGGCCAGCCAATTTATGAGAACAGCGCAGTAACACTCTTCGTACCGGGGAAAACGAAAAAAGATCCGGTCCAATACCAAACGGTGTTAACTTGGATATTATCTGAGTTGCCATAAATAAAACACACACATATTATTAGGAGGAAACACAAATGAAAACTTCACACAAATTAATCGGAGCTGCACTAATCGCAGCAGCAGGCGTTGCAGTTGTAGTGCCAAGCGCAACAAAAGCAGCACCAGGAGACTACACAGGTAAAGGTAAAATCGTCTTCACGAAGAACAACACAGGTACTACTAATACACCTCCGGGAACAACAGGACCAGTTATCCCTGGACCAGTAAACTCAGCCGATGAAGATTTGAAAATCATCTTTGTTAGCCATTTAGATTTCAAACAAAATGAGTTGCTAACTCACGGAAATCTGAAAACTTATGATGCAGATGTATACAAAACAAACGAAGGCGCAGATGGCAGCGGTGCAGCAATTTCTATGCCTAACTACGTGAAATTCCAAGACCACCGTACAGATGGTTTGGAAAACCACTACACAATCAAAGCAGAAATTTCTAAACAGTTCACACACACATCTGGTCATGTAATGGCAAATGCAAAATTGAACTACTCAAATGCTAAATTAGTATCTGCTACAAACGGTGCAACAATGCCTACAGGTGCAATTGCGAACTTTGCTTTAACTTATGGTGCTGAATCTACAGTGTTGACAAACAAAGAAGCTGGAAAAGGTTTCGGTACACATGACATCCAATTTGGTGATTTAGGAACAAATGCAGATAAATCTGTTCAATTGGAAATTCCAGGTGCTGTTATTTTACGTGACGGCGAATACCAAGCAGAAGTTACTTGGAAAATCGAAGACGCTAGATAATTAAGTAAAAGAGTAAGCTGGAATGAGGCTGTCGGTTAAACTGCCGGCAGACCTCGTTTCCTCTTTAAGAAAGGATACATACATGAAGAACACAAAGAGAATCACACAATTAATAGCATTTTTATACATAATCAGTTTTGGGGTATTTGGCGGATTACGGGTGTGGGCAGAGGAAAGCAGTACCTCAACAACCCAGCGTGCGTCTGGATTTTCCTATGAAAGTCTTCTCCCAGAGAACCAACATAGCGATGCCAGCTACTTTGACTTACGGATGACGCCGGGGCAGGAACAAACCGTTCAGATTGAATTACGCAATCCTTGGAAAAATCCGATTGATGTAGCTGTAAATCTCAGCGGTGCTAAAACAAATAGTAATGGTGTTATTGAATATGGTCCCAATGAACTCGAAAACGATGCGTCCTTGAAGTATGATTTCGAGAAAATCGTGACTGGTCCTGAAAAAGTAACCATTCCTGCTGAGAGTAGTATCATGGTAGATTTAGCAATCAAAATGCCGGAGGCAGGTTTTGATGGAGTGATTGCTGGTGGAATCCAACTGCAGGAAATTGAAGGTGAAGATGCACCAAGGGAAGATGGAATGGTGGTCAATAAGTATGCCTATGTCATTGGTATGCTGTTGAGTGAAACTGATACAGTGATTGATCCGGATATGAAGCTGAATAAGGTCTATCCTGAACTGAACAATGGTCGAAATGCTATTTTTGTTAATTATTCCAATATTCAGCCTGTATATACAGATGATATGACTACGGAAGTTCAAATCATGAAAGCTGGGTCAGAGGAAGTTGTTTATGATACGAAGAAGGCAGATATGCGGATGGCACCTAATTCGATGTTTGACTTTCCGGTTTCATTAAATGGGGAAGCGATGATTGCGGGCGACTATAACGCACATATTTTGGTAACGACAAAAGCGGGAGGCCGTTGGGAGTGGGACCAGAAATTTACAATTACTGATGAAGAAGCTGAAAAATTTAATAGTCAAGATGTAGGGCAGATCCAAGAAAGAGGTATTAACTGGCTGCTGATTGTTTTAATCGCTGGCGGTGTTTTTCTATTACTACTGATTATTTTCCTCATCGTACGTATAGTGAACAAGAAGAAAGAGCAGAAGAAGCAACTACAAAAAAGAAAGAAAAAAAATGGGCGGAAGAAGGCCTAATCACTAGAGGAGGATAGGAAAACATGGGAGTATTGGATTGGTTATTTGTCGGCGTCTTGTCTGCCGCTATCCTCTGTTTATTAGTTACTTTGTTTTTGATAGTTTTGTCTATGGGAACTGGAAAAAAAGTCAAACTGTTAAAACAACGAAAACCAAAGAACAAGCGGAAACGGAAACGCCTGAAACGGGAAATACGTCATTTAGAGAAGAAAAAGAAAAAGCAGCTTCGCAACGGGATTCTATTACTTTTGACTGCCGGTGTCTTGGCCGGAGGTGCCTTTTATGCCCAGTATTATCAGGCAACAAATCTAAGTGACTATGACTCGGAAAATGTGGTGCAGGCATACTATCTTATGAGTGAAACAGAAGGCGCTATGACTCAGGTAAAGGATGGGGAAAATCAGGTCAAAGCTGAGAAAACCTTACGGGAACTGGCAGCCCGCTTAGCAAGCTATGGCGGGATTCGTTCCAGTACACGGATTACGACGGAAGGTCAGCTTTTGTTAAATCGCTACTATACCTCTGTCAAGGAGCTAGGGTTGAACTTAAACAGTCAGACGAAGGATACGTTACAGCATCAGGAAACATATGACGGATTTTTAAAGGACATTACAAAAATAACGGAGCAGCAAAAGAAGGTCATTGATTACTTTGGTATTAACGAGTCTGCATTACAGCAGAAAAAATAAGGTGGAATCATCATGGTAGAAGCAGAGACCCAGGCTAAGAAAAAACGCAGGAGAACTGATAAAAACCAGTCGCTATCTACCGCTAAACCCCAAAAGAAGACTCCGCACAAGAAAGTGCAGAAACATACAGGTGCAAAGCCGCCGGCACGTGGTGGACAGAGCAGAAAACGCGTAAAGAAGAATCAAAGAAGGTCTGAAGCCGCTTCTAAGAAGGCACACGACAGTTCTGTACCAGCGAAGAAAAGGCTTTCCTCAAAAAAAATCGGCCTCTCAAAGAAGAAGAGGCGTGCTAAGCGGAAGAATCTTAGGAAAGAGCTGACAATTACAGGAGCGGTATTTTTGATATTGCTGTTTATCGGCAGTCTGACAGTGTTTTCTGTATATAAGCAAGAAGGCTACTCTATGACACAAACACTTAGAGATAAAGACCAGCTGTTTGTCAATCGATTGGGGGTTCCGCGTCGCTATAGCCTGGTGTTGTTTCGAGAACCTCAAAAAAAGGAGCTGTCGATTCGCCGGATAATCGGTCTTCCAGGGGAAACGGTTACTTACAAAGAGGATGAATTGTACATAAATACAGAGTTAAAATCTGAATTCTTTCTTGCCGATGCCCGACAGCTTGCGAATGAAAAAGGTTATTTTTTAACAGATGACTTTTCAACCACTGAGCTGCCTGAGTTATCCGAAGGGATTATTCCCGAAAAATCATACTTTGTGATGGGGGATAACCGTCAGTTTTCTACAGACAGTCGGCATTATGGGGTAATTCAGGCAAAAGACATTGTGGGTGTTGTAACCATGCGTCTGTTACCACTCCATAAGCTTCGACAATTTTAAAGAAAGTAGTGCAGCAGATGGAATCAAAAGGAAAACAAAGAAGAAAGAACGGACCACCAAACAAACAGCTGCAGCTGCAACAAAAAAAGAAAAATAGAAAACGGCCCAAACGCCCGGAGCAGCAACACCAGTCGGTAAATTGGGTATCTAATGCCCTATTTCTAGTGTTTGTTTTGTGCTGCATCTTCTTTTTTTTACGAATAAAAACCCATCAAGTAGATGGCCAGTCAATGTCTCCCACATTGGAAAATCAGGATCGGATTTTTGTTTTTAAGAAACAACTGCCGAATCGCTATGACTTAGTGACCTTTCAGCCAGGTGCAGATAAGAAGGAATCCTATGTGAAGCGAGTGATTGGCATGCCTGGAGATACGATTTGGGTGGAAGGAACATCGCTGTTTATCAACCAACAGATTACTGAAGGAACCGTATTGACAGATGGCTCGGCAACGGAAATGCCGGATGGTACCTTGAAGGTCAATCTGTCGGAGTCTTTAGTTAGTGCTATCCAACCTCTGTCAGTTATACCAGCGGGACACTATTTTGTCTTGGGGGATAACCGCAATCATTCCAAAGACAGCCGAGCATTGGGTTTTATTAAGGAAGAACAGCTTGAAGGGGTTGTCCTTTATCGTTATTATCCTTTTACGAAGCTGGGCCGCGTAAACTAAAGAAAAAGAACTAGAACTAAACAAAGAAGAACAGGCTGGAATCGATTGATTTTCAGCCGTTTTTTATCAAAAGAAATTGAGGTGTACTATGGGAAAAATCAAGCAGCAATTAAAAGTAAATGGAGTGTTCGGCGTAGCGAGCTTCGTCTTGCCGGTGCTCATTTTAGCCTTTGTCTATTGGCAGGCGGATATTTATCTTGGAAGTGAACGAAGTGTGTTAACTAGTGACAGCTTCACACAGTATTCCCATTTTTTAGCTGGGTTTCACAATGTTTTAAAAGGGGAAGGCAGCCTATTGTATACATGGTATGGCTCGCTAGGATTAAACTATTGGGCATTTGCGGCCTATTATCTGGGCGGGATTTTTACCCCGCTAGTGTACTTTTTTGACAATGCGTCAATGACTGATACATATTATTTATTAACCCTGTTGAAGTTTGGCTGTATCGGTCTTTCAGCCTGGATTTTTGCAGGCCAAACCTTCAAGGTTCCTCGGTGGGTACAACTGATTCTAAGTCAGTGTTATGTGCTGATGTCCTTTACATTGGTCTATTCAGAAGTCTTGATGTGGCTGGATGCGGTCATGTATCTGCCTTTAGTTATTTTAGGAATTCATCGTTTAATGGATCAAAAGAAACCGACGCTTCTTTTTGTTTCTTATTTTCTGTTGTTTGTATCGAATTTCTACATGGCCTTTATTGTGGGAGTATTCTCATTTCTCTATTATTGGGCGCGCTTTTCTATCAAACCCAGAGAATACAAAGGAAGTATCCTTTCCTATTTTGTAACCTCCTTTTTAGCAGGAGGTGCTTCAATGGTTGTCATTTTACCAACCATTATGGACTTGCAAAACAACGGAGAAGCCCTAAGCCAAGCTGGGACATTAAAAACAGATGCGACTAGCTGGTGGGATTTACTTGTAAAAAATATGGTGGGTGTATATGATACTACGCAATATCAAGGGATTCCCTTTATCTATGCGGGTCTATTGCCGTTACTTTTTGCTCTTTTCTATTTTGTTTCCAAGAAGTTTTCTTCACGGGAAAAGCTAGCTTATGGCGGGCTGCTGGGGGTCTTGGTTGCCAGCTTCTACATTGAACCGTTGAACTTATTCTGGCATGGAATGCATTCGCCGAATATGCTGCTTTTTAGATTTAGTTTCCTATTTTCGTTTCTTGTTATTCTTTTAGCTGGCTATGCTTGGGAAAAGGTGGAAAAAGCAGATATAGACAAACTGTCCATGCTGCTCTTTATCTGGATTGGCTTATTAGCAGCCTTTAACTTTTGGCGTCTGATGTTTGGCGGCAGTAGCTATACCTATATCTATAAAGATTCCTTTATCTATACCTTTGGTTTTCTGATTGCCTATTTGGTGCTGCTGACTCTGTTTTATAAGCAGAACCGCTGGCAGAAAGTAGTTGCGGTTGGCTTGGTCGGTCTAACGATGGGTGAGCTATTTCTCAATACCCGGAATATGATTATCGGGTTAGGAGAGGAGTGGGGCTATCCCATGACATCACTATATGAAGAGCCCTATGCACCACTAAAGGAGCTAGTCGACCAGACGAAGGAAGCAAACGACAGCTTTTATCGTATGGAAAATCTGGACAAGCTGTCAGAAAATGAAAGCTTTAATTTTGGATACAGTGGAGTTTCCATGTTTTCCTCCATTCGGAACCGTCATTCCTCCATTTATATGGCCGATTTAGGCTTTCGTTCTTGGGGAACGCAGCTGAGTGTCCGCTATGATAACAATACGATTTTAATGGATGCGCTGACCGGCATTAAGTACAATATTTCAAAAGAGGACCCACTAAAATACGGTTATACTTTACAAGCAACCAGCGGTGAATATGGTCTTTATGAGAATGCGTATGCTATGCCGTTAGGGATTTTAACAAATGATACGATATATGAAGAAGATGCGGTGGCAAATCAGACCTTACTCTTCAATCAATTATCTGGTCAGTCCACCGAATACTTTGATTTTACCAAGCCTGAAATAACGAGTATAAAAAATTCTGAACAAACAACAGGTGAGATTAAAGGCAATGAAACCTTCATTTTTAAACCGAAAAAGAAAAATCAGAGTCAGGTAATTACTTGGCAGGTGAAGGTTCCCGCAAAAACACAAGCTTACTTTAGTCTGTATCCTACTTACCATGATGAGCTAGGCTCGACAGAGGTGAAGTTGGAGGTTGCCGGACAGGACTATACGTCAACGATTAATGTCACTGGACAATTTTACCGCCTAGGTTACTATGAGGAAGAAACCACAGTGACCTTTAAAACAGAATTCTTCAATCAATTGTATGAAGAGGAAGAAAACTGGTATGTAGAGATGTTAAATCCGAACATTGTCTTTTTAGATACAGAAGTCTTTGGTCAAGCGATGGAGAAGATGCAGGATAAGGGAGTGAACTTGAAAACCGAAGGACGAAAGGTTAGCGGGGAAGTAAATCTTTCAGAAGATCAGGTGCTATTCACTACGATTCCCTATGATAAAGGCTGGAAGGCGTATGTAGATGGGGAGGAAGTCGAAATTCCTTTATTTAAGGAGGCCTTGCTAACGTTGCCGTTGACAGCTGGCAAGCACACGATTGAGTTTGTCTTTATGCCTCAGGGCTTTGTGCTGGGTGTGGTCCTATTTGTAGGCTGTATGCTTCTGTTTCTTGGGTACAGTTTCTGGCTGTATCGGAGGCGCACACGCATAGAGGCTGGTCAAGAGCCGAATGTATTAGAAGGACAAGGAGAGGGTATAAAAGATGAAGAAAATTAGTAGCTGGCTTATCCTAGCGGCACTATTCATAGTAAGCGGCTGTACTCAGGAAAAAGCAAAAGAGGACTTGAATGATGTACCTAAGGATGAAGCAGGTTTTATCTGGCAAGCCAAACGTGAAAAAAACTGGGGGGAGTATACATATAGTATCCCTTCCAGTGAACTGGATCAGGACTTAGCGGAGCGGTTCAGTGTAGAGTTAACGCCTGTCTTCCATGACTTGCAGGCAGTTATCCAACAGGAGTTTCCTAAGGAAAATTTAGCGATGGAGCTAAATGAAGAACAGATTACAGCAAAAGAAAATCAGCTGACGTTAGTAAGCGGAACAGGTTTTCGCGAAAAGGGTACCGAAGAGTTAGCAGCTTCAGGTATCCTGCAGGCAGTTTATAGTTATGACTCTGAAAAGAAATTGGTTCGCCTAATGAGTCAGCAGCTGGAGCTGGTGAACTGGACAGGGGAGGGTCAGTATTATGGCAAATCATTGGAAGGAACTGTTCGTAAAATTGGAGAAATTCTTGAGATTAAGGGACTGGACCAAGTGATGTCGGACTTTGAAAAAAAGCTGGCGGACAAAGAGAAATTAAAAGGACAGTTAATAGAACTGTACAATGATGAGGAAGAAACGAGCATCATTAGTCGTAGTATCCGAGTAACTTTCAGTAAAGAAGAAGGGCTGCCGGAAAAGATTTATGCCGATGTCATTGATCATCGAACATAGATAAAGTTTGGATGTAGAAATTAGACAGATTGAGATGCGCCCCTAAGTTGGACTAAAAGTCTAACTTAGGGTTTTTTAATGGATTATTATGAGGATGGAATAAGAAGATATGTCGTCAAAGCTTAATTACAAGGGAAAAGAAGCTGTGAAGAGCGTAATCTCGACCACCGCTTATTCGAATTTAGGCATACTAAGAGTCTGGAATTTATTGTTATTCCAGACCCTCAAGCTTTACGAGCATATTCCAAATTTTGTACTGTCAACCAAGTGTGACGAGCTGCTGCTGTTTTATGAGATTAGTTTTTTATATAAATATTCTATGAAAATACTACCATAAGCCCGGCTCGGTCTGAACAACGATTTCTTCTTTTGAAAAAGGGTGAATCAAATGAAGTTCAAAAGCATGAAGCATAAGCCGCTGATTCGCTGCTCCTCCATAAAGCGAATCGCCAATAATAGGATAACCATTGCCGCTCAGGTGAACACGAATCTGATGGGTGCGTCCTGTTTCCAGTGTACAAAAAACTGAGGTTTCATTCGTTCTCGTATTATAAAAAGCTTTCTCGACATGAGTGACAGCAAAATCGCCTTTACGATTGTCAATCACTCGTTTGCGTCGGTCATGACGATGTCGGCCAATCTTATCTCGGATTATCCAGTGCTTTTCAGGAATTTCACCTGCAACGACTGCTTGATAACGCCGATAGATTAGTTTGTTTTCCAGCATGCGGCTAAGAATCGGAAGAATAAACTGATTTTTAGCGAAAACAATACAGCCGCTAGTCTCTCTATCCAAGCGATGGACAACGAAGGGAAAATCTCCCTTAGGCGCAAGATAGGCCGCCAAGTGATTCAATAGGGTATCCGTTTCATCTGGCTCATTAGGATGCGTTTTAAGCCCGGCAGGCTTATTCAAAATAATTAAGTGTTCATCTTCAAACAAGATATCTAAAGAAACTGCTTCACCAATCTGACTCTTTGGTGCAGGATAATCCTCTGCTTCAAAATGTAGGATCAAGGTATCGCCAGCTTGGGGTGAATGCTGAAATGACACAGGCTGCCCACTAATAGACACCCCTTTTCGAGTACGCAGAAAATGACGTACTTTTCTGGGCACTAGCCACTCTTTGTCCAGAAGCTCTGAAATGGTCATAGACTGAAAATTATCTGGTAAAGTAATTGAAATATCCATAGCAGGTTCTCCTTTATGTAGTTAGTAAAATAAATGAATACTCTGTTTTTTTAGTGTAACAAATCCATAGAGAAGGTCAATACAAAATCAAGGGTTCGAGGCAATACGCAGAAATTTTCTGCGTATTGCCTCGAACCCTTTCGGAACATACAAAAAGACCCGTCCATTGGGGGTGGACGGGAAAAGGAGTTAAAAATGAAAAAGTGTTGTGTTAGGGTTAGTAGTTTAAATGTTTTTAACAAATAAACTGTTTTGTTGGTATGTCTATATAGTACAAGTTAAATATGAATTTTTTATGGATGTTTCTTTTCAAAAGTGTAAAAAATTTACTAACGAATGATTAAGAAATCCTTTAAACGGGTTAAGTATTATTAATCAGTCTATCTTTTAGAACAAAAGAAACAGGCTTTTAAGATAAATACAAAAGACATCAAATTGAATTAATAGAAAGCGGAAATATGTCCTATAAGAAAAAATCATGCTGGATTAAAAGCTAAGGTTGTGACAGAAGTGGTTAGCTTCAAACACCAAGTAGGTACTTTTCATCATCTGTTCTGCTCAAAAGAGCAATTACAGTGATTCTAAGCAATAAGGCGGAAATTCCGAAAATGACAGGAAACACGAAGGTAAACCATTCGATGTTGACTGCTTCCTACCTGGTGTTTCCCAAATTTTTGCGAATTTCCGCCTTATTGTCGAAGAGCCTTGAAACACAGTGGTTTACCACTGATGTTGAGCGGACATCGATGCAGCTCGCTGCTAGTAGTTACTTCTGAAGCACCGTTTATCCGAGTTTAAGGGACTGAGCATACTAATGTTGAATAAAGAAAAAAAAAGACCCGCTCTTTGGGGGAGAGCGGGAAAGGAGTTAAAAATGAAAAAGTGTTTGTTAGGGTTTGTTTATTGGTATGAGCTAATAATACAAGGAAAATGTGAATTTTTTGTGTAGGAATCTTTTCAAAAGTGTAAAAGATTTACTAACGAAAACATAAGAAATAGCTGTACAGCCAATCTATTCAATGAAAAGTAAAAGAAATAGCGTATCTTTTATTCTGAAATTATAGCAATAATTAGGCTGCTTTCTGAACTGAATTAGAGAGAAGATTAGCTTTTTGTATTTTTTTCTAGTAGTAATAATGAACACTTTCAGCTCTTTTTACCGAGGATAGCGGTTTATACCAAGTTGTTGAATATAATCTAAGGATTTATTTCGATGCTCCATAAAGATTATTTCATCTTCAAGTAGTAAAGCTACAATTTACGGATTCTCACTAAAAAAAGTTTTAAATTTATAAATATATTTATCCTCCAGCCAAAATCTTTTTTTCGAATTGAAGAGAAGTTTTTAGGAAATGGTTAAACACTAAGTAAGAGTTTGCTCTAACTACTTAATAAGATGAACCTAGTCAGAATCGATAAAAAGGCGGATTTCATTTGAGGATAGCAGCAAAAACTATCTCTCACTCATTTTCCACAAATGCCAAACCTTGGAATAGTTTCTACGGTAAGCTCATAGAAGCTTTAAATCAGGAGTAGTTTATTTTAGAAAAAACAGCCTTTAGTTTAATAAACTACAAAAAAAGACCCGCTCTTTGGGGGAGAGCGGGAAAAGGAGTTAAAAATGAAAAAGTGTTTGTTAGGGTTTGTTTATTGGTATGAGTTAATAATACAAGGGAAATATGAATTTTTTATGTAGGAATCTTTCTTTAAATGTAAAAAAAGGTAAAGAAGACATTAAGGCTTATAAAATAGAAGCTGTTTTCTTTGAATTTCCTCCCATTGAGCATTTGAAATAAAGTTAAAAGTAGTTATATCCGTCTATTTGTATGTGATTTACTTTTGTAGGGAGTGACTTTTAGATGCATCAGAATTTATATCATTACAAGTTAGTTCTACTTAAATAAGCACAGTTAATGAAAGAGTACACAAAATTCCGTAAGGTTTTAAAATTAAGAGAGGGTTAAGATGATTTTTGAAGTGAAAATAAAAAAGGACCCGCCCTTTGGGGGAGGGCGGGAAAAGGAGTTAAAAATGAAAAAGTGTTTGTTAGGGTTGTTTATTGGTATGAGTTAATAATACAAGGAAGTTGTGAAATTTCTATGACGGATTCTTTGATAATTTTAAAATTATTTATGATGGAAGTTTTTTATTTTTAAATGAATGATTAACTAAGAATGGCTGTCGGAATGGTTTGTATTTATTAGATAGGAAGTTTGAGTAAGCAAAATATAGCATAAAAATTGGAAGGAAATAAAATTCTGAAAGGACGGATGCTATGATTTCTTTGTTATAAGAGAGCAGTTGGAGCAAAGAGGTTAAAGTACATATTTAAGCAAAAATTGAAGGAAGCCTACGAAATATGGAAATGGAATTTTATCGTAAGCTGAATTGAGGATTAATACATCACAGCAAAAACTTAATAATTTCTACACAGAAACCAGAAACAGGCTGAATATCCTTACGTTAAAGGCATCCAGCCTGTTTCAAATATATAAAAATAAATTTTGACCCAGTTTTTGACCCAGTACAACTAAAAATTCACATGACTTATGAATTTTTCCAAAGTCTTTTCTCTTTGATTGTCTGACAGATGGGTATATATATCCATTGTAGTTTTTATATTTGAATGTCCTAACCGTTCAGAAATTTCTTTGAACGGAGAGCGAAGCGATGAAATTCAAAGATTTATGTAAAGTATTAGGTGAATATACAGTAGTCCGCGTTCGAAATTCCGATGGCTGCCTGATGGCTGAAGTTGTAGCCGCTGAATTAAGTAATTTTCCTTTTGGTGAGTACGCTCTTTTCTGGCTGATTGAAGGAAGGGAAAGAACGTTTGATGATACAAGCAAAGTAACTGATTTATCTGAGCAGCAGCGGGAAGAGCTATGGGGAGATATCCGAGAAATGGAATCATTTCATAAACTGTCTACAGGGAATATAGAAATTAGAGAACTTGATGAAGAAGAGAAAAGAGTTTTGACCGAAGCCATAGGGTTATTGGATACAGCGGAGAAAGATGTTTTTATGTCTATCTATGGTGAACAGAACACAGAAGAGTTAACAGCAGAATATCTTGATATGACTAAATCAGCAGTGAAGTATTACAAGAAGCGTATCCAAACTAAGATTGATGAATATAATAATGTCGGGTATCAGCTTAGTTTCTGCTAACTATCCAAAACCCACTAACATATAGAAGGTTAATCATCACAGAGAAGGACACACAAAACAGGAAAGCTTCATGCTGATGTTTAACTGATTATCGCTTGTGGATTGAAATAAACTAAGAATAGGATGACTGTTCCAGTGCCGGTTACTATGCTTTACAGGCTGGTGGATTTCTTCCAGTGGGGACAATGGGAAATACAGATAGTTTGTTTAATCATCTTGAAGCAAATGGGTGGAAAGCTCTTCCTGAAGTAAATGGCTATATTGATGCAAAACGAGGGGATATCTTTATTTGGGGTAACCGAGGTGCTTCAAGTGGTGCTGCGGGACATACTGGTGTCTTTGTAGATTCCGAGAAGATTATTCATTGTAATTTCGGATATAACGGGATAACTGTTAATAACCATGATCAAATCTGGTCATATAATGGTGGACCGGCTAACACAATTTACTGGTATCAAGGAAACACAACTGGAGAAATTGCGGAAGGCTTTAAAGTAGGGCAAAAAGTGAAACTACTTAATCACGCAACACAATACCAAACTTTAGAACGTATTCCGTCTTGGGTTAAGAATAAGACCTATACAGTTCAGCAAGTAAAAAATGTAAATAATCCAAATTCTAAAAAGGCGTATCTGTTGAAGGAAATCAGTAGTTGGGTTCTTGAGCAAGACTTGACATAATTGAAAATAGAAGGAAATATCTATTTTAGTACTTTTCAAAATCTCTAAAATTAGAAAATAGAACAGAGACTGGGACATAATCCACTCTCAAAAAGAAAACAAGCTCGATTTTGATGATGAATGTCAAAATCGGGCTTGTTTTTTCTTCTTCCCTTCTCTTTCTCTCCATATATTTTCCTAATTTTCTTAGATTTAGTGCCATGAGAGCCAAACCAACATCAATCTTCGCTCCTTGTTTCCCACGTAAATGGAAACGATGGAACGCCAAATGAGCCTTTAGATGCCCAAACACTGGTTCTACATCGATTTTCCGTTGTCGATAAATCGAACCTGTTTTTTCATCTGAAAGCTTCTTCTTGCATTCTG
>NZ_JBNEQE010000016.1:0-94415 GCF_049894025.1 Enterococcus sp. LJL51 | reverse complement strand
TCAAAGCGTCGTTTGCGGTATTGGAAGGATTTATGTTAGGATATAACGGAGCTAAGACGGTTAAGGGAAAAGTAACTAAGGTTCCGGAAGTAGATGGGGATGCAGGAAGTACGTATCATGGACAGACAGTGCCGGGTGAGAAAGCCAGTGGGGCTGAGCCTATTAAGCAGCCAAATGATTTTGCTACAGAACCGTTCTTATCAGAAGAATATTATAAAAATAATTATTCTTCTATGGATGGTGTTCCGAATAGCAGAATGGAATATAATAGATTGGGTTCTAGTGGAAATGTAGAAAAATCCATTGTTATTTATGATAGTCAAGGAAAGCAGAGTATCAGAATAGATTATTCAGATCATGGAAATTCTTTACACCATACTAATCCACATATTCATGAGTTTGAATGGAATAATGGATATATAAATCCTAGTTCTAAGAAAAAATTCTTTTTAGATGAAAATGGGATTTTTCGTGAAGGGAAAATTGATAAAGCAACAAATAGTATAACATTTGATCTTGATAAATAAAAATGAATAGGAGAATTACTATGGCGGAATTTATTGAAAATCTTATAGAGGTAATAAATGCAGATAAAATTTTAGATGAAATTAAATCTCAGGGCTCATATTCTTTTTCTAATATTATGAAAATTGAATTTTGTATTGAAGAAAATATTTTTAATGAAAGTCGATCAGTTCTATACTTAGATTTTAAAGTTTCATTCTCAAAATCTAAGAGTATTCTACTAGCTAAAATTAAATTTAACAACGTTAGTAATTTATGTTTGAATAAATTAGCAAATAATATAGACATCTCTGAGGGACTTTATATCCATGATATGAAAAATGAACCCATGGATTGGCCTAATGAAGAAAGATTTCATATTCATGATGATAGCGGTTATGGACAAAACGACGGATATATGTATATTGATTTCTACTGTGAAAGTATTGAAGCAATAGGGTTAGAAGAGTTTCCTTACGAAGACTTCTAATTTATTTATAGTATAATCCTTGTTAAAAAATATTTGAAATAGAAATAATTAAAAAATAAAAAAGGCACTTTACTATTCGATTGGAGTCGGATAGTAAAGCCTTGACTAGCAAGCGTAAACTCACTATTCAAGTTGCCAATAGTTAATAAAAGCTAACTGTATTTATTGTACAAATAATGAACAATCTATTTTCGTAATAAAATAATAGGGGCATTAGCAAATTACAAATGGAAAAAAGTATTAGTGTGCCAGGCTAATACTCTTTTTTATACTTAAAGCCTCGTTCGCGGTACTGGAAGGGTTTATGTTAGGATATAAAGTTGGTAGTTATACACAGAAGAAGATTGAAGTCACTCAATTTGGTCAAGAAATTTTAACTAACAATCAAAAAGTAACTGATTTAGATATTGTAACTCCAAAGCACATAATTGAAGTTAAGAAATCTGCTTCGTCAATAAAAACTGATTAAATAGATAGGCTGATTGATTATAATAATCCCTAGTTTTTTAATTTTGAGTCAAAAAAATACTTGTATATTTTGATGAACCAATTCAGAATATCACTAATCCCAAAACCTTGGAAAAGATTGAGTATTTACGGAATTTGGAATCACAAAATAAGATAACAATAGTAAATTCACTAGATAATTTAGGAGAAGAGTTGAAATAAATGAGTATATCCTGTTCAATTTTATTAAAAGAAAATAGTTTTATAAATGCTACCGATTTGTATAATGTGATGGAAAAAATATCTAAAGAGAAAAAGTTCTTTTTTGCAAAGAATATGGTAGAAAGTGATAGTGAAAATCGTATCAAATTGATTAGAACAAACATCAGTGATAGACCTTTTCGGGATAGTGTATCTAGACAATTAAACGTGGATATATATGATGAACCTTATAAATTTAAAGAAATATCGTTTGACTGGTATGATAATAATATAGTTTTTTTTGAGGCAATAGTGATAGATTCAATTGATGGAAATGAAGATTTGTTATTCTACTTAACATTTGATTTTTTGTCCCTATATCCAGAAGCTTTGCTGTGGATAGAAGAAGATTGGTTTTATTCTTTAAAAGATTTAGAAAAAATGAATCCGGCTTCTATAGAGGAAGACTGGTGTTACCAAAATCCTTCAGAGTTTTAATTTTGTTTTAAAACAAAGGAGATAAACGAATAGAGTTATTAATGATAAATCGGAAATTGAAAACTATGTATATTTATTTTTCTTTTGTATTTCGGATATTTAATTTGTGTTTATGGTACAGAAATACAGAGAGAGGCATTAAAGCTATCATCTAAAGAGTAAGTTGTTTTTAAAGTAAATTAATAGTAGTGTTAGCAAATTACAAACGGAAAAGAGTATTAGTGTGACAGGCTAATACTCTTTTTTTATTCAAAGCCTCGTTTGTGGTACTGGAAGGCTTTGTGTTAGGATATAACGGAGTTAAGACGGTTAAGGGCAAAGTAACTAAGGTTCCTGAAGTAGGTGGGGATGCAGGAAATACGTATCATGGACAGACAGTTAGAGGGAAAAACTATCATGTGAGAATTGGCAGTAATGCTAGAAATCATTTAGAAAATTCAGAAGGGTTATTTAGAAAAGGTGGACAAGGAGTGAAGGGTGGACATAATATGGACGCTTTTTATGGAGAACTCCGTAATCAGGGTTTTAACATTGATGATTGTATTGTAAGTAAAACACCGCATCCAACGATAGAAGGAATTTATGAGATAGAATATAGGATTCCAGCTATTGACAATAAGAAAAGCATTATACCTAATCAATACAAAAATATTTCACGTCCTAAAACAGTATATGATTCGAATGTTTTTTCAAACGATGAGATATATAAAATGGGAGTAGAAGCAATGCAAAATGGAAAAATGAATGGGTATATTGTTGAAGGTTTTTCTTCTAATGGATTGAAATTCACAGGATATATTGACAAAGCAACTGGTGAAATAACAAACTTTTTCCCAACCTTAAAATAATTTGGAGGTATAGGTTTATGTATAAATTAGTCGTGAACAAATTGGATAAGGAAAAATTAATCAATCAATACTTCTTTTTAATTGGTGGATATATTGAAACTATGATGGAAAAATTCTTGAAAAAGGAGGCGTTTGGATTAGATGCAATGGGTATACTATTCAAAAGTGATTTGGATGAAGAGAATGATGAAGAAGAAATAGAGGAAATTAGAAATGATCAGATTTTACTTGTTTCAGAGTATCCCGCCTCTACAGAAGATGAAAAAGCCTATTATTATTACAATGAGTTTTATGAGTATTTAAAAATATTTATTGATGAGAATTATAATGATAATGATAAAATCAACAGTCTATTAAGTGAGATTAAGATAGAATTTCAATTGTAAAAAAATCCAGTGGAAATTATTAGGGATATTCAATCTAAATTAGAAATATAGAAGGTACTCTATCATAAGACTGATAATTAATGATAGAACCTTGACTAGTAAGTGTAATTTCACTAATCAGGTTGCCAATAGTTAATAAAAGCTAACTGTATTTATTGTACAAATAATGCACAAGCTATTTTCGTAATAAACTAATAGTAGTGTTAGCAAATTACAAACGAAAAAGAGTATTAGTGTGACAGGCTAATACTCTTTTTTTATACTTAAACCGATTTGTAGTATCTGAAGGCTTTATGTTAGGATATAACGGAGTTAAGACGGTTAAGGGAAAAAGTAACTAAGGTTTCGGGAGTAGCTTCAGATACAGGAAGTACGTATCATGGACAGACGGTGAAAAATGAGACAGCTAGTGGGGCTGAGACTATCAAGCAACCAAATGATTTTGCTACAGAACCGTTCTTACCAGAAGAGTATTATAAAAATAATTATTCTTCTATGGATGGTGTTCCGAACAGTAGAGTGGAATATAATAGATTGGGTTCTAGTGGAAATGTAGAAAAATCCGTCATTATTTATGATAAACAGGGGAAACAAAGTATAAGAATAGATTATTCAGATCATGGAAATTCTTTACACCATACTAATCCCCATATACATGAATATGAGTGGAAAAATGGCTATAAGCATCCTTCTTCTCATACAAAATATTTCTTAGATGACAATGATGTATTAAGGCCAGGGAGAATTGATCAAGGAACAAATAGTATTACTTTTTATTTTGATAAATAAAATAATTAGGAGGAAAAAAATGTTTGAATATATTGAAAATAGTAATGTGATTTTAGATGAGATAGGTTCAGATAATCCATTTCATTTTAGCGATATTATGAAAATAGAATATAATATTGAGGAAAATATTTTTAATGAAAAACGCTCAGTATTAATTTTAGATGTAAAGACTAAATTTTCAAAAAAGCCTCAAGTAATGTTATCAAAATTTAAATTTAATAATGTAAGTGAGTTATCGCTAAAAGAGGTTACTAATATTGACATCTATGACAGACTAATAATAAGAGATATGAAGAATGAACCTATGGATTGGCCAAGAGACAAAAGATATCATGTTCATGATGACAGTGGTTATGGAGAGAATGATGGATATAATTATATAAATTTTTATTGTGAAAGTATTGAAGCAATAGGATTAGAAGAGTTTCCTTACGAAGATTTCTAGTTTATTTGATGGAGACTATTTTAAAAAACTAAATAAATAAGAGTATTCTTATTTTGTGCCATCGATAAAAAGGGCCTCATTATCGATGACTTGATTCGTAATCAGCTGACGACGAAATAAAACAAAGGCTTCCTCTAACAGACCTGCCGTTGTCTCCTGACTTCTGAATCGATTAATGGTGCGATAGCTGACTTGTTCGTGGTTCGCTAACCAGCGCATACGATAGCTGTCATCCAACAGAAATTCCATTTTCCGACCAGAAAAGACACGCTGAGTATACGCATACAGAATAATTTTTAATAGCATCTTCGGGTGGTAGGCCGGTCGGCCTAATTGTTCTTCTAATTTATTAAAGAGTGTTTGCGGCATGGCTTCGACTAAGGCATTAACCGCAAAAGCGACATCCGTTTCAGGAATAAACTGTTCCAACTCTAATGGTAAAATCGTTTGATTGATGGTATAATTTTTAAACATAAAAGCACGCTCCTTTTGATTGGGTTTAGGCACTTTAATCTTACAAGGCTGTGTGCTTTTTGTGTACCCTAAAATTAAAAAAGTAGGACAATAATCAGATTTTCTTCTGACTATTGTCCCATTCCCTTTTTTATACTCAAAACATCGTTTGCGGTCTTTGAAGGCTTTGTGATAACGGAGCTAAGACGGTTATAGGAAAGGTAACCAAAGTGCCGGAAGTGGATGCAGATGTGGGAAGTCTGTATTGTGGATAGACAGCAAATTCCTAAGAACTGGCAATCACATTCAGCTTTTCTTATTATCAGAAAATACTGACAATAAAGCCTTTACATTGTTGAAAACTAAGTGTTATGATAAATAAAAAACGGGAGGAAAAAAATGGAAAACGAGCTTAGGGATTTGTTGCCGGAGTTTTGGCAAAAAAAATTTGAATCAACAAAAAAAGAGTACATTAAATTAACGTTTTCCAATGAAGGACCATTGGATTTAAAAACAAGTAAGGCAGGAGGAGTAGGCTATCTTCCTGTCACAGAAAATTACCCGCGGAACACGGAAACAGGTATGCCGCTCTTTTTATTAACACAGATTAATTTTGAAGAGCTGCCTGTCTGCAGCGGATTTCCTGAAAAGGGAATCTTAGCTTTTTATGTAGACTATACAGATGATTTAATTGGGGTAGATTATGAACAGTCGGAAAATCGTGCAGGTTATCATGTTTTTTACTTTAAGGACGATAGGACGACTTCTTATACCAAAGAGCAGCAGGAAGAAATTCAGAAGGAAGCGGTAGAGGGCAACGAGCTATATGCGGTAGTGGATGGAGAGTTTAGGATTACCGGCAGCTTGGATGCTCAAATATTAAATACAGATAGTTATGAATTTAAAAAAATCTTTGGTAAGACGATGTTTGAGTGGTTAAAGGATATCACCGATGATAGTGAGTTGGAAGAAAAAATTTATAATGCGCTACATAAGGGAGCTACTGGCAGTAAAATTGGTGGTTATCCATTTTTTACTCAGGAGGATCCACGTATCTATGAAGCAAAAACGGAGTACGACACACTATTGTTCCAACTAGATACAGAAAAAATTGGAGATTCATGGTCAATTATGTGGGGAGATATGGGTGTCGCCAATTTTTTCATTAACCATCAGGCATTGCAGCAAAAGGACTTTACAAAGATTTTATACAACTGGGATTGTGGCTGAGATATGTAGATATATAAGGGGAAATCGTTAGAAACAGACCAGTCGACTTTACTGCGCTTGTCAGTGCAAAATTGAACATTGAAAGGAGATAAAATATGAAGAAAATGCTGTTAGTCTCGATGTTTCAAAATGTTTATCCTTTCGTAAAAGAGATTGAGCCGGCGATTAGCGGACAAACAATCACTTATATCCCGACTGCAAGCAAGGTAGAGAAATTGGGTTTTTTTGTAAGGTTAGGTAAACGGAAATTAAGAAAACTTGGGTTGGCAATTGAAGAGCTGGATATCTCTACGGCATCCTACGAAACAATTAAGAGTACATTGGAAAGAAATGATTGTATTTATATTGCGGGTGGAAATACTTTTTTCCTGCTTCAGGAGATGAAACGAACAGGCGCCGACAAGTTAATTATAGAAGCAGTCAATGGTGGTAAGCTCTATATAGGAGAATCAGCTGGAGCAATCATTGTAGCACCAGATATTGAATATTCATCTCCAATGGATGATAAGCAGAAGGCGCCTCAGTTGCAGAATTATTCTGGTTTACAGTTAGTTGATTTTTATGTTGTGCCTCATCAGGGGCACTGGCAGTTTAAGGAAACTGTTGCCACTATCAGTGAGAACTATTCTGGAAAATTAGATTTAAGAATAATCAATGATCATCAAGCAGTTTTTGTTGAAGGAGAGAAGGTTCGATTGCTTGAAAAATAGCTGCGTAGTTTCACAGAATTTTTTCTCAAACAAAGAGTCACACGTCGCAGATATTATTCTATTAAAAGTTGTGAATGAAGGCACACACAATTATTTTGCAGACTAATCCTGCAGGTGAGAGTATTGCCCGACTTATTTCCAAAGAAGCAGCTTTTGGATTGTCGTTTATTTAAAATTAGGCAGACTAAGAGTCTGGAGAGGTATCATTGTCTCAAACAAATACAACTGAAATCTGTAGCTTCTATAAAGCAAGGAGAAATTACATGCTAAAGCTAAAAGAATACAAGCTATTGCCAGTAACTGTGCCGGAAAAAGAACTTTATCATCTTTTTTGTGAAGCAATCTCAAATTTTGAAAATGGTCGTGTAGATAAGGGTAATTTTTTTGAAATATTGGTAGAATTAACGGATCGACAAGGATATACTTATGAGATTTTAAAGGAACCGTTAAAATCTGAACTAGACAATTTAGTATGTAGCTTATGGAATACTGAAAGCTATGTAGATGTGGATATTCTGCTGGTGATTATCCTTAGTTTAGGATTAGTGAAGAGCTTCAATCAAGTTAAAGAATCGATTGCAGATAGAACAGATATTGATGGGCAAATACTTCTGGAAATACAAGAAGCAATTAGTGAAGCGGAGGAGAATATAGCCAATCCTTATCATGATTACTAAATAAAGCGTTGTTAGTAATGAAAATAGATAGGAAGTATATGTGGAGGACAAACAGTACGATAGTCAAAGAAGCAGTTCTTCCAATTATTTTATGGGATGAGCTAAACAGGTACATTTTAGAAGAAAAATGAGCAATAGGATTGTCGACGTATATGACAATCCTACTGCTCATATATTTTTATAAAACAGGCCAGATGCCCTGATTCCTTAAAATCAAACAACAGTGATTTTTAGATAAGCGGCAGGCGCAAGATAAAAGTAGCACCTACGCCAGGGTGACTATCTACAGTGATTGTTCCGCCAAGCTGTTCGCTGTAAGCCTGAACAATGGCGAGCCCTAGTCCAGTGCCTCCGGAATAACGGGCCCGGGCTTTATCCACCCGATAAAAACGCTCAAAAATTCGAGTTTGTTCTTCCAGAGGTATGCCAATGCCGTTATCTTGAACCGAAATCACTAATTCTTGTGAATGCAGTCCGAAGGAAATCTTGAGCTCCCCATCCACAGTAGAATATTGGACTGCATTTTCAATCAGATTCTTTACAATCGGATGAAAAAGCTCATAAATAGTATTGAAGGTAAGTTTTCTTGCCCCAGTAATAGATACCTGCAGTTTCTTTTCCTTGATTGGGCGCTGATAAGAATGAACAATTTCCTTAATGAAGGAGTATAGTTCAATTTTCTGCTCTCCATAGCTGCTTTTAGAGTCTCTGGAAAGTAAAATAATTTCTTGAATGAGCCGCTGTAGCCGATAGGCATCTTTTTGAATAATTTTTAAAAACTCTGTTAGTGTTTCCGGGTCGTCTTTGGCACCATCCAAGAGTGTTTCAGTAAAACCAATTAAAGAAGTAACTGGTGTTTTCAGCTCATGAGAAACATTACCGACGAAATCTGTTTGGATTTTTTCCAGTCGACGTACTTGAGAAAGGTCATAGGCAACACCAAAAATTTGGTGGTTATTATAGTCATTATCAAAATAGTGTAATGAAAGGTCAATGATCGTTTCCGTTGATTTGGAAGCAAGCGTAATTTCCTGTTGAACATTGCGCTCCTCTGTAATTGCCTGATTGATCAACTGAATCAAAATGGGTTCATTGATTGTTTCTACATAGCTTTCCCGTTTGGCGGGCACTGTCCAAATGTCCAAAAAGCCGCACATTACAGGATTAATTAATTCCAGATTCCCATTCTTATCAATAATAAAAACACCAATCATCAGCTCGTTGAGTAGACTGTGCAGCTGCTGTTCTGTAGATGTGTAGGCACGATATGTTTCACTCATCTGGTTGCTTAGCTCATTTGCTGTTTCGTATAATTCGTGCCATTCAGAAGACTGCTGGATGATTGAACGATTTTTCTCAGGCTGTTGAAGCATCCGTTTCAGAAAAGGCAAGACGGTAAGTAGAGGTTTGTTCTTTTGCCGAATCATAAGTAGTAAAAAGACTGTAATGATAAGAAAGAGCAATCCAAAAATGATGATTAAGAAATTGCGAAATGCCGCTAGACTACTGGAAAATTTGCTGGCTTCTTCGGAAATTCGGATAATGCCGATTAATTCCCCTCTTATTTTTACAGGAATCGCCAGATAAAGCAGTTCTGAGTTTAGTGTAGCACTGGTCCGATGATCAGAGCCAAAAGCTGCACCGTTTAAAACAGCTTTAATTTCTGGTCGATTAGAACGGGAATCATCCAGATTCTTATCGATTGTGTCATAAAATACCTTCCCGCTAGGGTCTAACAAACTGATTCGTTCTTCATTATCAGCTATGTAGGCTTTCAAAAAGCTCTGCTCTTTTGCAGCAAGTTCCTTTTCTCTGAAAATGCTGACTGGAAGCTGATTGGTTAGGAATTCTGCTTTCTTTTGCAAGTAGCTTTCCTGCTGATTCATCAGCTCTTGTCTGAAAAAGGAATTAATAGTAAATAGGCTGACAAAAAATAATAGCAGCATGCTTATAATGGTGAGGAAATATTCCAGACGCTGCCGTTTATTCATTTTTTAGGCTCCTGGAAACGGTAGCCAAAACCGCGGACGGTTACTAGATAAACTGGACGTTTTGGGTCTTTTTCAATTTTGTCACGCAGATGACTGATATGGACATCCACAATTCTACTTTGACCAGAAAAATCATACTGCCAAATCCGCTCCAGTAAGGTATCCCGATTGACAACACGGTCTTTTCTTTTCATGAAATATAGAAGCAGTTCGTATTCTTTTGGAGTAAGTTCGATTTTTTTTCCTTGAACAAACACTTCATAGTTTTCCTCATCAACCTGAATTTCTCCGATAACCAGAGGTGCTTTCAGTTCATTTCTCTCCTCAGAATTACGAGGGCTGACGTTCATCCTTCTAAATATAGCCTTCATGCGGGCGAGAACTTCACGGGGGCTGAAAGGCTTCGTTAGATAATCATCTGCACCAATTTCTAAACCAATAATTTTATCTACTTGATCATCTTTAGCTGTTAAAATCAGGATTGGCGTCTCTACTTTTTCTCTTCTAAGTGCTTTAGTAATATCAAGTCCATCCATTCCGGGAAGCATTAAATCCAAAATGATAAAGTCAAAGGAGTTGCCTAGTGCTAGTTCATATGCTTCAGTTCCAGTATCTGTAGTGGTTACCTGATACCCTTCCTTTTCAAGATTAAATTTCAATAAAGTTAAAATAGAAGGTTCATCATCTACAACTAATACATGTTTCATGGAGTCGCTCCTTTAATAATTAGGGATAAAGTGACGTCAGTCACCGCTGAAAATTGCCTTCTGCTGGGTAACAGCTTGCGTCTTTATTTTAGCACAGTTTCACTAATAGATGTTTATCTATCAACTTCTTAGGTTTCTATTTTTGGAGAAGAAAAAATTGTACACGTGATTTATTCAAAAGAATTGCTCAAGAGCTTTTGATACAGTTCAAACTGATCAAGACCGTAAGCACTGTAACCCAAATCTACAGCAGCAATATATTGAAATTCAAAAGCCCTGTAAAGATTTTTAGCCGGAATATTTTCTTCATAGACATCTAAACGAAGAGCTTTTATCTCCATTTGCCGACTATAGCTGATAATGCTGCGCATCATCTGTTTTCCGATACCCATAGTTAGAAAGTCAGGATGGACTGCGAAAGTACGAACAACAAAAATATCCTTGTAGTCTAAATGGATTTGCCAATCAGCCAGAGAATAGGCAGCTTCTGGTTCGTGGTTCAAAATAACTGCGCCAATAATTCTGCCTTGTTTACGGAAGACAAAAAGATTACTAGCTGCCACTGCTTGTTCTGCTGTTTCCCTGGTAGGGTAAATCGCCTTTTGCCAGCCGGGATAATTAGTATGAGCAGCTAGATAATCATTGAGTGCATCATATAATAATGCTACCTCATTCACATCGTGTTTCCTGGCTTTTTCAATCAGTTTAATTACCCCTTTCTTTTCTAACAGTGTTTGGATAGTATTATAGCTTATTTATTATTATACAGATGAGTCGCTGTTTCTGTCAGTTTTTTTAGAGAATAGCTATGTTAGTAATAACTTTGTAGACAGTATAGAGAAAATGGTATAATGGACTAGATTTATAGTAGGGCGATGACAGATAAATAGTAAAATTGGTTTTGGGGGTAAAAAAATGATTGGAATCAGCGCCTGTCTCGGAGGCAGCTGCTGTCGTTACGACGGCACAGCAAAAACAATTCCAGAGCTGCAGCCGCTTATTGAGGCTGGAAAAGCTGTCTTGATTTGTCCGGAAGTACTAGGCGGCTTGGAGATACCTAGAGAGCCAGCAGAAATAGTCGGTGGCGACGGCTGGGATGTTTGGACTGGTAAAGCAAGTGTTCTGACTATCAGTGGCGAAGATGTAACAGCTGCTTTTAAAACTGGTGCAAAACGAGCGTACCAAAAATTAAAGGAGCAGCAAATCACTCATCTCTTAACCAAAGAAAACAGTCCTTCCTGTGGTAAACAGCTGATTTATGATGGTCGTTTTTCTGGAATGAAAAAAGCAGGAGTTGGTGTCGCGGTTGCCTATTTTGAACAGCACGGTATTAACGTAATGCCAGAAAGTAAGTGGAAACAAGTATTGGAGGAAGTAGAGCTGCATGAGTGAAAAGGAAGTATTAAAAGTATTCAATGCTGAATATGAAAGTATTGGAACAGCAACCCGGGAGCAAATTCATCAGCAAGGGCTTTGGCATGAAACTTTTCATTGTTGGTTCTATGAGTTAAAAGCTGATGATTTAATTATTTATTTTCAAAAAAGAGCACGAACCAAAAAGGATTTTCCCGGAATGCTGGATATCACTGCTGCAGGTCATCTTCTAGCAGCCGAGCAGGTTGCAGATGGGTTTCGCGAGGTAGAAGAAGAGCTAGGGATTAAAATAATGCCTGAGCAGGCAGAATCGCTGGGGGTATTTATTGTTGAAATTGCCTTGGACGGTTTTATTGATAATGAATTTACCAATGTCTTTTTAGTTCGTCAGGAGCTGGCTGCTCGGACATTTCTTTTACAGGAAGAGGAAGTAGAGGGGCTTTTCCCAATCACTCTTACAAGTTTTAAACAGTTGTTTAAAAATGAAGTTTCTCAGCTGAGCGTTGAAGGGCTTTGTCAGCAGGACGGTCAGCAGTTTTCAGTGGTTCAAACGGTTCGAATGTCTGATTTCTGTGCCAATGCCCGCTCGTACTATGAACAACTACTGGCTGCTTTTGAAAAAATCCTTGAAAATCATTCCAAGACTCTTGACTATTGGAAATGAAATCGGTAACCTAGAAGGGATTGAGATGGAGGAATAAACATGGAAATCGAAAAAACGAACCGTATGAACGCCCTGTTTGAATTTTACTCCACATTGCTGACTGAAAAGCAGATGAACTACATGGAATTATATTATGCAGATGATTTTTCTCTTGGCGAAATCGCTGAAGAATATCAAGTGAGCAGACAGGCCGTTTATGACAATATCAAGCGGACAGAAAAAATTATTGAAGAATACGAACGGAAACTCCACTTGTTTTCGGACTATATTGTTAGGGGAGAGCTGCTTGACAAGCTAAAAACCTACTCCACTGAAACGTACCCGAAAGATGAGGCATTAATTCATTATATCGAACAAATTCAAGAAATAGAGGAATGAGAATATGGCATTTGAAAGTTTAACAGAACGTCTACAGCAAGCGATGAGCAAGCTGCGCCGTAAAGGAAAAATATCCGAAGCAGATGTAAAAGAAATGATGAGAGAAATCCGCTTGGCATTATTGGAGGCCGATGTTAACCTCCAGGTTGTTAAAGACTTTACAAAGCGGGTTAGAGAACGTGCGGTTGGAGCGGAAGTATTGGAAAGCTTATCTCCAGCTCAGCAGATAGTAAAAATAGTTGATGAAGAGCTGACTGCAACCTTAGGGACAGAGACAGCCGAACTGAATAAGTCTCCTAAAATTCCTACTGTAATTATGATGGTTGGTCTTCAAGGGGCTGGTAAAACGACATTTGCAGGTAAGCTGGCAAATCAGCTGATAAAGAATGAAAAAGCCCGTCCGTTGATGATTGCTGCCGATGTATACCGTCCAGCAGCGATTGATCAGCTGAAGGTTCTGGGGCAGCAATTGGATGTTCCTGTGTTTGATATGGGAACAGATACGAATCCTGTAGAAATTGTAAAGCAGGGGATGGCACTTGCGGCTGAAAAGAAAAATGACTATGTTCTAATCGATACTGCCGGACGTCTTCACATTGATGAGGGACTGATGGATGAGCTGAAACAGATTAAAGCAATTGCCGAACCAAATGAAATCTTACTGGTTGTGGATGCTATGACTGGACAGGATGCAGTCAATGTTGCTGACAGCTTTAATCAACAGCTGGGGATTACCGGGGTAGTTATTACAAAGCTTGATGGTGATACTCGTGGTGGTGCGGCGCTTTCTATCCGTGCAGTGACTGGTGCGCCAATCAAATTCATTGGTTCCGGTGAAAAACTAACGGACTTAGAGGTTTTCCATCCGGATCGGATGTCCAGCCGTATTTTAGGTATGGGGGATATGCTGACCCTTATTGAAAAAGCTCAGCAGGATTATGACGAGAAAAAAGCTGAAGAGCTTGCTCAGAAAATGAAAGAAAACAGCTTCGACTTCAATGACTTCATCGAACAGATGGATCAGGTGATGGGGATGGGGCCGATTGAAGACCTGCTGAAAATGATTCCAGGAATGAGCGGGATGCCGGGCTTGGAAAATGTTCAAGTAGACCCCAAGGATATGGCGCGTAAAAAAGCAATGGTTCAGTCTATGACGCCCGCAGAACGGGAAAATCCGGATTTATTGAACCCTAGCCGTAGACGTCGGATTGCTGCAGGTTCAGGAAATACGGTCGTAGAAGTAAACAAGATGATTAAGCAGTTCAAAGAATCCAAGAAAATGATGCAGCAGATGACCAATGGAAACATGAATATTCCTGGGATGGATCAGATGTTTGGCGGTGGAATCAAAGGCAAGCTAGGCAAGATGGCTATGAATCGCATGGTGAAAAAGAACAAAAAGAAAAAGAAGAAAAAGAAAAAATAAAAAGCTGGACAACAAGCGGCCAACATCTTTTGGCAGGATGAAAACAGCAGAAATTTTTGCTGAAGCTCATAAGCAATGAGTTCAGATGGGATGTGTATGGAGCAGCTGCTCCATAGATTTATAGTAGTTATGATACCTGCATTCGTCAATTTGATGAATGCAGGTATCTTTTTTAGTAACAATTTATAGCGGAAATGATCTATTTCTCTTCTTCTAAATCCACAGTGATAACAGACGGCTCAGCAACTCTCCTAGAATAGATTAAAGCAAAAATACTAATAAGCAGTGTAGCAACCAGATAGATCTGCCAGCTAAAGACAGGTGTCAAAGTGTTGGCAATGCCTAGGAAAACGGCTTGCCCTACTGGACCGCCTAACAGAACAAGGGTATTAAAAATTCCACTGGTAACAGCCAGTTGCTTTTCGTCAATTTGGCGCATCATATAGGCGGATACTCTTGGATTCATTTTCCCAGTTAGATAGCCGACAATGAAAAGACAAACAATCATGAGTAAAGAATGTTTAAAAATTAGAAAGTTCAACGCCAAAACTCCCAAAACCACCATAGTAGCAGAGATTAGCGGCAGTGTAGAAACAGATTTAAGGAAGTCATTTGTAAATAATGAACCAATAATTATTCCAGCCGATAATGTGATGCCGATGACCGCCAATGTATTGCCGTAATTTCCTAACCACATCGGCTCTATAGTCAGCAGGCTGACGTTCATCAGACCATCGATACATGTTCCAAGTGTATTAACAGCTAGAGCAAATAGAGCAATGATTTTTAAAAAGCGGTTTGTATAAAGCAGCTGTAATGTTTCCAACAGGTTTGACTTAAAACCTGATTTTGCCTGCGTTTTAATGGAGTGATGATTGGGTTCGGCTGCTCTCAACAATTTTCTTTGCTGAAATATTGCAGCACCTGCTAGTAAAAATGTCCCGGCGTTTATCAACCCGAAAGCAGAAAAATCATAACGAAGCAGTATGATAACCCAAGCACCAACGCCTTGAAAAATAATTTGTACGAGCGTTTGCGTAGCTGTTTGAAAGCCAAGAGCTTCTTCTAAAAGCTCTTCAGGAATGAGGCGGCGTAAAAGCGGGAGCTGAAGCCCGCCGCCATAGGCTCCTAAACAGTCAGAAACAATATTGATGAACAGCAGCAGCAGAAACAAGGGAACGGAAGAAGGCAGACGAATCGCAATTGTCAGCAGAATGAAGAGTAGGAATTGTCCTATTCGTGAAATAATCATCCAGCGGGTTTTATGTCGGGTTTGATCAGCCAGATATCCTGTAATAATGTTTAGCAAACTGGGGATGAGTAAAGCCATTGAAGCAAGTGAGACGGCCATTCCTTTAAATGGTGTAGTGCTGGCATAAATAATAAAAACAATATTGAATAAGCTATTGCCGATTCCATTGAGCAGAGCAGCATTGATGAGTGCCCGATAACCTTTATTTTTTCGATATTCATTCATAAAAAAATACGCCTTTTCAGTTTATTTTTAGCGGCCGGCTAAATTTATTTTGTATGTTTACTATAAACAAGGTATGATTAAATCGAGTCAAAAATCCACTATAGTAGAAAAAAGGTGAGGTATATGCGAGAAGGCGAGTTGTTTCGGCAATTAAGAAAAGATCGGGGATTAAGTTTAAAAAAAGTAGCTGATGAGCTAAATAGTGTCTCATTCATCAGCAAGTTTGAGCAGGGGAACTCTAACATCAGCATTCATCGGTTAGAACGTTTATTGGAAAATATCAATGTAACGATTGAAGAATTTTATTACTTACGCGCTCCAAAATCTCAGGTAAAGTTGTTTACACTGTTGACAGATTTGCCCCATTATATGACTGGGACTTACTTAGTTTATTTGAATCGGATTATGATTATAAATGAAAAATATAACTTATATCAACGAGAGAAGGGAATTGCCGAGCTGAGAAAAATCTATAGTGAACTGGACGGTAGTATCCGTTGGCAGAATTTTGTGCAATTGTTCTGTCAAATATTGATAGACTCCTATCAGGCGAATCTTCACAAAGTGAAAGGAGTAGGAGCACAGAAGCTTTTTGACAACTTTAGGATAAAAACGCGTCCAGTTGTGAGTTATCTATATAGTGTGGAAAATTGGGGAGTATTTGAAGTGTTAATTTTTCGTTTCTTTCAGTTCGCTTTTCCTGTTGAGACGATTCGCCAGCTGTTGCCCACGGCACTTTCCCGAATGGAAAAAGAAGCAGGTCTTTCGATGATGAGAGACCTACGCACAAGTCTCCTGTTTTCTGTTTTCACAACCTTCATCAATTTTCGATACATCGATGAATGTAAAGAAGTATTGAAAATATTAGAAAAAATTTTGTCAGATACCTCGGATTCGGCAAATAGCATTCATCTTTTATTTTATAAAGGCTGGTTTCAAATGGTTACAGAGTCGAAAGAGAAAGGGCTGGAAAAGTGCCAGCAGGCAATCTCAATTTTTCGAATTTTAAATTTGCCAAAACTTGTTCAAAATTCAGAATACATTTTGGAAATTGTTCTACAAAACTTGGAGAAACCCGATGATTACATGGTTTTTAGCTAAAAAATAAAGAGTGAGGGAAAGGAGTTAAGCTATGGAAAAATGTGAATGGGCAAAAACTAGTGAAAAGATGGAGCACTATCATGATGAGGTGTGGGGTGTTCCTGTCTACGAAGACAGATTACTGTTTCGTAAACTAGTTCTGGATATTAATCAAGCTGGGCTGAGCTGGCAGACGATATTGAATAAAGCAGAGGCATTTGATACAGCATTTGATTTTTTTGATATTGATAAAGTTGCCTTCTATGATGAAAAGAAAATTATTGAACTGCTGGAAAATCCTGAAATTATTCGAAACCGCAGAAAAATTGAAGCGGCTATTCATAATGCAAGAATTGTTCAGAAAATTCAGAAAGAGCACGGCAGTTTTTCAGTTTATTTGTGGCGGTTTGTTGATTATCAGCCACTAGATATGAAACGAAGTAAACTGAATCCACCAGTTGTTACGAATGAGCTGTCTGATGAAATTAGTGCAGCAATGAAAAAGGATGGATTTAAATTTATTGGAAGTACAATTATTTATGCGTATCTTCAAGCGGTTGGAATTATTAATGACCACGTGATTGAATGCTGGCGGCATGATGAAATCCAAAATTTGGTAAAAGGCTAACAGGAGTAGCTGAGCTGACTGAGAAATCTGTATTTGACTACGAGGTAGTGAAGGATGGGCAGCTTTTTATTTAGTATAAAAAGAGGCAGATTATGAAGCGTTACAGCTGCTGATTTGGAGATGAGACTGTTGAGTAGTAATAAAGCTGCTTGCAAAAGCAACTGGTATTTTTAAGTGGGAAAACGAACGTATTCCAAAGAAATAAACATTAATCGGATATTGCTAAAGACAAAAAAATACCTCTAAGCAGAAAAACCTGCTCAGAGGTTTTTTTTTATGAATTTGCTTCAGTAAACGCGATAAAACTATCCATGATTGCTTGTAAAAAGCCAGTAGTTCCTTCAGCAATTGTACCGTCTTCGTTAATTAGGTTTGCAATGTTGCCGATATAGGCTTCAGGCTGCTGTAAAGTTGGTACATTTAGAAAGACAAGGGACTGTCTCAAATGATGATTTGCTCCAAATCCACTAATCGCACCTGGAGAAACACTAACGACTAAGCCGGGCTTCTTATCCCAAACGCTTTGTCCATATGGACGGGAGCCGACATCTAAACCATTTTTTAAAACAGCAGGAACTGAACGATTATACTCAGGGGTGAAGAAGGCAAGAGCGTCAACTGCTTTTACCTGATTTCTAAATGTAGTCCAGGCTGGTGTTGGCGTACCTTCATCATCCAAATCTTGATTATACAGCTCTAAAGGAGCTAAATCGATAAATACTGCTTCATATCCTTCTGGCAGCAGCTCAGCAAATGCTTTTGCCACCTTACGGGTATAAGATTCTTTTCTTAAGCTTCCTACAAAAAATCCAATTTTCTTTGTCATAACTAATTTCCTCCATTCTGAACGGTTCTTCTCTCTTAATCCTAGGCTCATTTAGCAGTTATTGCAAATAAAACGCTTAAAAATGGGTAAGGAAAAGAAATCTGTACTTGTCATATGAAAAGAAATTGTTGCAAACATGCGAACAAATGATACTTTTAAACGAATTATCTAAAGTAGATGCTCTTAAAGGACAATTAAAAAAACACGGTATTCAACGGAATACCATACTTATGTTTCACTTCTCCTGCCATTTAAATTAAGTGGAGGAAAGAAGTATATAGATGTACTTAACCACATCAGGCAACCGGAAAGAGTGAATAAATACTATTTAGTACGATATCTACTCTGTTCTCAAGGTTTAGCACTTCTGTTCCAACCACTATAAAGACACAAGGTGCCCCTGCCAAGGTAGGAAAACTATAGCATGGAATAAAAAAACTGTAAAGAAAAATTAGGTGTCAAGAAAAAACTCTTTACAGCCTAGAATAAATCTGGTAAACTAACATTTGTGATTAAGTTAATGGAGGTGTAATTATAAATGGCAGTTAAAATTCGTTTAAAACGTATGGGTTCTAAGAAAAATCCTTTTTACCGTATTGTAGTAGCTGATTCACGTTCTCCTCGTGATGGACGTTTCATCGAAACTGTAGGAACTTACAATCCTTTGAAAGATCCTGCGGAAGTAGTTTTAAAAGAAGATTTAGTGTTGAACTGGTTGTCTAAAGGTGCTCAACCTTCTGATACTGTTCGTAATATCCTTTCAAAAGAAGGCGTGATGAAGAAACATCATGAAGCTAAACTTGAAAAGAAATAAGGTGATTAAACATGACTGATGTAAAAGAGTTAGTATTAACGATTGTTCGTCCGTTAGTTAGTCAGCCTGAAGCTGTTTCTTTAGAAATTGAAGAATCAGACGATTTTTTTGAATATAACTTAACTGTATCGCAGGAGGATATCGGACGCGTGATTGGGAAACAGGGGAGAGTTGCAAAAGCAATTCGAACAATTGTTTACAGTGTTCGTACAGATGGACCTAAAAAGGTTCGTTTAAATATTCTTGATGGACAGTAGGTTTTGACCAGTGAAGCAGGCGACTGTTTTGCTGGTTTTTTATTACAGTAAATTGTCGAAAGGAAGTAATTCTTGTGATTGATAGCTATAAAGAGCAGCTGCTGACAGGTATGAAGGAGTATTTTGCACAGTTTTCATTAAGTGAGGGGGATGTTTTTGTATTAGGATGCAGCTCCAGCGAAGTGATTGGAGAACAAATCGGCAAGCATTCTACTTTGGAAATAGGAGAGGCAATCGTGCAGACACTCTTAGAGGTGTTAAGAGATAAGGGAGTATTTTTAGCTGTACAAGGATGTGAGCACATCAACCGTTCATTGGTCCTTGAACAAGCGGCTGCTAAAAGGCTTGGTTTAGAAATTGTCAGCGTAGTTCCTTCTATGGCTGCAGGCGGCGCTGCTGCAACTGCAGCATACAGGCTTTTTGAAAGTCCTGTCATGGTTGAAAAAATCACTGCTGTTGGAGGAATTGATATTGGTGATACCTTTATCGGCATGCATGTTCGACATGTGCAGATTCCTATCAGAACAAGCGTTAAAGAAATAGGTGCAGCACATACCACTTATTTGGCTTCACGGCCCAAACTAATTGGTGGTCCGCGGGCAAGCTATGAATAAGATACTTAAAAAGACAAAGCTGGGACAAAAGTAGGGGGCTTTTTAGCATCTACCCTGTCCCAGCTTTGATTAGTTGTCTGCTCATTTTTAATTTTTTCTGAATACTTTTATATCAAAGATTGAGGAATCAAATGTAATTTCCGCTTCATCAATCATCAAGCCCAACAGATGATAATCCTCCTCCTCATGATGAGTAATCCCCAGAAGTTCGTCATAATATGATTCAACACTAAGGTCTCTTGGTGTATTCAACAGCTCTAACAGCTGTAGAACCCCTTCAGGCTCTTCTTCGATTTTTCCTTGCATTTCTACATAAAAACCATCTTCAGTAAAATCCAGACCAATTCGAATATCTTCTATTTCATTTGCGAAGAAATAGGTGAGAAGTTCATCAATGATTCGTTTTGCCTTTTCTCTTTCCTGCATTTCTGTTCACCTTTCTGATCTGTAAAATATTATCAAGCAGCGGTACCATGACAGCTGCAACAAAACCAGTAGAAAATCCATTATTATATAAATTGAGACCGCCGTGGAGAAAACTGACATTTGTCACCAGAGCCATATGGAAAAATCCGGCAATCATCCCATAAACAGGACCGTAATATCCGGCAATAGGAGCTAGACTTGTTCCGAACACACCAGCCATGACAACGACAGTCTGATCTACCTGAAAGGTAGTTGAGAGCTTAGCAGTAAAGAAAATACCTATTAATAAAGGGAAGCTGTTTAATACATGATTCCCAAAAGCACTGAAACCGACTGCGGAAAGGATGGCGCCGACAATTGGTCCATTCAGAGGCGCCTGACAAATCAGTGAATAGCTGAGAAGAAGAAAGCCCATCAGAGACATATTCATCATGGTTGGACCAACCCCGGCAATCGAGATAAAATCCGTAATCAGCTTTCCTGAGGTTTTACTAATTGTTTTTAACCCATTTAAAGAGAAATGGTTCAATCCAAAACCTATACTGAACATTAAACCAAATAAGACCAATAAAAACAAGAGTAATTGATTATGAAATGAAGTAGAAACAAGGTGTTTAACTTCAACCTGTTTATCAAACATCTTTAACGTACTGGTGAACAACATGGCGATTAAACCAGAAGTGAAGCCCACGTTGTAAAGTGAAAAGCCTTGATGGAAAATCAAAACGTGAGAAGCCAGCGGCGGCAAGACAAGACCAAGAAAAATTCCGATTAGATAGCTCAAGGGAATACTAGTCACCAGAGGAAGGTCTAAACCGAAGGTAACATAACTAATAATTGGCGACAGCGCACTTCCAAAAAGACTAACAACAATTACGGAAGAAAACGGGCGTTTTGTCAGCTTACAGTATAGATAGCCACCTAAAATAATAGGGATTGAGTTATAAAGGTTTTTGCCGAAAAAAGAACAGCCTGAAACCGTAAATAGAGCAGCGATTACCGGTCCGGTAATCAGCACTTTTTCTCTTTTAGCTAAGAGAACGCTTACTAAAGTAAGTACACCACTGTTGAAAAAAGCACTGTTAAGTGAGCCCAGCTGAATATAATCTGTTAGAAGATGGCTGGGGGAAGTCAAAATATTAATAGTCCCGGATGCTAAAAGAGAAAGAGGACCGTTAAGCAAGCCAAATAATATCAGTAAAATAGAATAGGAAATTAAAAGAGTATAAGTTCGTTCACTTTTTTTTTCTAAAAATTGCTCTTTTTTTGTATGTAATAGCGTAATACTGTCGTTTTTTATCGCTAAAACTCCTTTCTAAAAAGATATTTATATAGTTAATATACCTATAGTTAATACCAAGGGTCAACATAATTCTGTGAAATTATCATGTTTTTTAATGATTTTCACAATTATTGATAAAACTGTAGTGAAATAACAGTGTAAAATAGAGAGTGAAGTGGAATGGGGAGTATATACCAAATCCTTTACGAAAGGGGATAACCATGGTTAGGAAGAAAGTCTATACAAAAGATCAGATATTGAAGTCATCGTACAATATTGTTCTGAAGGAGGGATTTTCAGGAATCACTGCTCGAAATGTAGCTGATAAGATGGGCATTTCAACGCAGCCGATTTATCTGGAATTCAGCAACATGGATGATTTAAAAGTTAATTTACTAAAAATGATGCATAGTCGTTTGGAAAAAAACTATTATGTTAATTGTGCAGTAGATGATCCAATTATTGATTTTGGCTTGAATGTCATTAATCTTGCGAAGAACGACAGTAAACTTTTCATGCATCTCTACATTGACCATCACGGGTATGGAGAGCTGTTGAATCAGCTGACGCTGAGTGTTTTTGAAAAGCAGCTGAGTCAGGCTCAAAAGTATCTAGGGTTGGAAAAAGAAACGATTATTGAAATCTATGAAAAAATCTGGATTACGGCAGCAGGACTGGCAACACTTCTAGCTTCTGATGCGATCAGTCTGTCAGATAAAGCTGTAAATAGCTTGCTGAAGGAAGCAGTTGAAAAGTATTTATAACGAATACGTTTGTCTGTTAACAAGATAATACAATACAGAAAAGGAGGAACTACTTTGAAGCTAACAGCGGCATTATTTACGGAAATCAATGATTTTTGCCAAAAAAAGGCAGAACATTTAGTTTCTCCAATGTATGGAATACGAGATGAGCATGGACTGGAAAGCATTGCCGCCTCTGTGGATCAATATGTCTTTGATAGAGAGGTCTATCCGAACTTGTTTTCAAAAGCAGCATTTGTCTGGATGTCTCTGACAAATTATCATTGCTTCTATAATGGAAATAAGCGGACTGCTTTATTTACTGTGTATCTTTACCTATATGTCAATGGCTGTCACATGGATTTACCGGAATCACAAATTTATGATGCTGCACTTTCTATTGCTTCCGGCAGGATGAGCGCTGAAGAAATAGCTAAGTTGCTTAAGCAGCTATCTATCGTAGACAACAATAGTTCAGAAGTAGCGGTAAATCTAAATCTGTTTGAGACGATTTATCTTGAAAACGAAGACTTAGTTCGAATTTTAGGGAAATTGGCTGTAACCTAAAAAATGTAGCTAAATAGAAAAACAGGAACTTTTTGACTAGAAATGTCAAAAGGTTCCTGTTTTTTTGCTAATTATTCAGCTTCTTGTAAAATATTGATTTTTTCTATTTTTACTTCTTTCACTGGCTTGTCATTGCCGTCGGTTTCTAATTCGGCAATCTTGTCAACAACATCCATACCTTCAATTACTTGACCAAAAACAGTATGAGCGCCATCTAAATGAGGTGTTCCGCCGTTCTTGTATGCATCAATAATTTTTTCTGGATAATCATCTTTTAAAAGCCCGTCAGACATATCTTCTGAATTTTGAACGATAAAGAATTGGCTGCCATTTGTTCCCGGACCAGCATTTGCCATAGACAATGCACCGCGGATATTGTACAGTTGGTTACTGAATTCGTCCTCAAAACCGCCACCCCAGATGCTTTCTCCGCCGCCGCCGGTCCCGTCAGGATCGCCGCCTTGAATCATGAAATTGTTGATGACACGGTGGAAAGTAACGCCGTCGTAGTAACCATCCTTCGCATGAGTAAGGAAGTTCTCAACAGTTTTTGGTGCAATTTCAGGGAAAAGCTTAATCTTGATTGCACCTTCTGAAGTAACCATCTCAACCAATGCTTCATTTTTGGCAACCTCTGTTGACAGTTGAGGAAGCTCCAAAGCATTTAAATCTACGGAAGATTCAGTTGTAGCTTGAGAGCTGGGAGTTGAACTTGAAGCACTTCCGCTATCTTTTTTCTCTCCACATGCTCCTAATAAAACTACTGCTGAAGTAAGTGTAATGGCTGTAGTTAAAAATTTATTCATTTTCATATAAAAAGTACGCCCCTTTGATTTAATCATTCTTTTCTATGATAACAAAACATCGTTGAGACTACCAGCTAATTTATAAAAATTTACTATTTTAAAGGTGTAGACCATTTTTTTTGGTTCTGTTATAATTACCTTGATTGACGATTATTAAAAAGTCAAAATTTTAGGGGGCATAAATAATGGGCAAATTAGGAATTTCTATTTATCCGGAGCGTTCAACTTTCGAAAAGGACAAAGCATATTTAGACTTGGCACACAAATATGGCTACAAACGGGTTTTCACCAGCTTGCTGCAGATTAAAGATGATAAAGAAAAGGTTCTTGCCGAATTTAAGAAGGTTGTAGATTATGCTAATAGTCTTGATATGGAAGTGATGGTAGATATCAATCCGGCGCTTTTTGAGCAGTTGGATATCTCCTATGATGATTTATCATTTTTCCATGAAATGGGTGCTTACGGTGTTCGTTTGGACATTGGTTTTACCGGTAGTGAAGAAGCAAAAATGACCAGAAATCCTTATGGGATTAAAATTGAAATCAATATGAGTACAGGTACAAGCTATATTGACAACATCATGAGCTATTCACCTAACACGAATAATCTATTGGGCTCACATAATTTTTATCCTCATCGTTATACAGGACTTGGTTATGAGCATTTTGTGTATTGCTCAAAACAGTTTAGAAAATATAATGTTAATACAATGGCGTTTGTAAATTCTCAAACGGCTGATTTTGGTCCATGGCCGACTTCTGACGGGTTATGTTCATTGGAGGATCATAGAGATTTAGAATTAGCTACACAAGTGAAGCATCTAGTGATGACTGGCTTAATCGACGATGTACTAATCGGTAATGCTTATGCTTCAGAAGAAGAATTAAAAGCAATGGCAGAAGCATTCAACGCTGATTTCCCAACAATTAAAGTAGATACAGAAGCAGATATTACTGAAAATGAACGAGTTTGTCTATTTGACAACATGCACAGCTATCGCGGCGACCGTTCAGATTACATGCTTCGTTCAACAATGACCCGTATCTATTACAAAGACAAAGAGTTTCCGGCTCATAATACTAGAGACATCGTTAAAGGGGATGTTCTCATTGATAACGTTGGCTACGGTCAATACAAAGGTGAAACACAAATTGCTCTGAAAGCGATGAAAAATGATGGACGTGTCAATGTGGTTGGTCGTATTTCAGAAGATGAGTTGTTCCTTCTGGATTTCCTGAAACCATGGTCAAGCTTTAAACTGATTGAAAATAAAAAATAATCTTTGATTTATAAAGTGAGCGGGTGGGACGAATGCATGAACGGCGTGCCTGTTTCGGCTGATTATTAAAGAAGCAGCGTCTGTCCAATCCCTTATTCAGATTTTCGGACTGTGTCATTGTCAACTCGACAAATGATACAGTCTATTTTTATCGTCATTTATTTCAAAAAGGCTACAGCAGAAAATAGGTTTTTTTGTTAACAAGTGATAAAATATAGTAATGAACAAGGGGGCGATTGTATGGAAAAAGAGCTGACTGTACTACTTTCTAAACTCCAGGGGATTGCACAGACAGGGAAAGCCTATGCGCAAGATCCATATGATATAGAAAGATATGATGAGCTTCAAAAAATAACAGCCGAGATGATTCAACTGCTCAGTCCCATGGTTGACGACCGACAACTGCAGCTTTATATGGAAACTGATCAAGGGTATGCAACCCCAAAGGTTGACGTTCGGGCAGTGATTTTTGATGAGAAAAACCGTTTGTTGTTTGTCAAAGAGAAAAGCGACCAGCATTGGGCACTTCCAGGCGGCTGGGCGGATATCGGTTACTCGCCAAAAGAAATTGCTGAGAAAGAAACGTGGGAAGAAGCGGGGATTAAGGTTCAGGCAGAACGGCTTATTGCATTAAGAGACAAACATAAGCATCCCTATCCGCCTTCATTGACCTATACTTACAAGCTTTTTATTGCTTGTGTATTTCAGTCAGGCGAGTTAAAGGGTGGATTAGAAACCTCTGACGCAGCTTTTTTTAGTTTGTCAGATATTGATTCCCTTTCATTATCCGAAGAGCGGAATACATATGAAGATATTCAAATGCTTTTTGATGATTACATGAACCCGGGAAAACGGACTGTTTTGTGTGATTAAAAAGCTGAAAAGAAAAACAGAGGAGTTAACAGGATGTGGAAAAAAATATTGATTGGTATCGTAATAATTATTATAGTTGCTCTAGTTGGAGCAGGCTTATATTTTTATAATTATGCTGTAGTTCCATCAGATAAGGATTTTCTTAGTGAAGGAACACCTGGAACAGATGTGATTGAATCGCCAGAAGAGACTTGGTTCAAAACAGAAGAAAACCGCACCTATTGGACAATAGAATCAGAAGACGGTTTGACACTTCAGGCTATTTATCTGCCGGCAGATAAAGCAACCGGTAAAAATGCAGTGCTTGCTCATGGGTATATGGGTAACGCTGAAACCATGGGGAAATTTGCAAAGATGTATCATGATTGGGGTTATAATGTTTTAGTCCCAGATGCAAGAGGGCATGGAAAGAGCGAAGGCAGTTATATTGGCTTTGGCTGGCCGGAAAGAAAAGATTACGTTCAGTGGATAAACCAGATCATCCAAAAAAATGGAGAGGACAGTCAAATCACGCTCTATGGAATCAGTATGGGGGCAGCTACTGTTATGATGACCAGTGGGGAGAAATTGCCTGAGAATGTGAAGGCAATCGTTGAAGACTGTGGCTATACTTCTGCCGAAGATGAGCTATCTTATCAACTGAAAGAAATGTTCAATCTGCCGAAATTCCCGCTGATTTATGTTACCAGTGGTATTACGAAGCTCTGTGCCGGCTACTTTTTTGGCGAAGCAAGTGCTGTAGACCAACTTAAGAAAAATAAACTGCCGATGCTCTTTATTCACGGAGACGCAGATGATTTTGTCCCATTTTATATGCTGGGTCAAGTTTACGAAGCAACTAAGGGACCAAAAGAAAAGTTTGTTGTCAAGGATGCGGGACATGCTAAGGCCTTTTCAAAGGACCCCGAAAAGTATAAACAAGAGGTTAGTCGTTTCTTAGAAAAATATATTCATTGAGTTGCTTTTTTACTTGTTCTCATGCGTTTAAACTTTTTCTAAAGAAAAGAAAGGCTCTGGAACCTGATTGAATACTGCATTAAAATCAACTGTACATTATGTGAAGATATCTGATATGATGGTACAGGGAAACGAGGAACTGTATGGAGGACGCTATAAAAGAATATCTGCACTTCTTACAGATTGAACGGGGCTTATCTGTAAATACACGTAAAAGCTATGCACGTGATTTGGATAAGTACCTTCATTTTTTAAATGAGCGTGAAGAGCTTCTTTCGTGGAATGATGTCGACCGTTATGTAATTATGGCATTTTTACAGGAGCTCTATGAAGAACCGCAGTCAGCCGCATCTATTATCCGAATGATTTCTGCTTTACGGGGCTTTCATCAATTTTTGCGTCAAGAGCAGCTGACTGAACAAAACCCCATGCAGCATATTGATACGCCTAAAAAAGCACAGAAGCTGCCGGATATCTTATCAGTGGAAGAGGTAACTTTACTGATTGAGACGCCAGATACAACTAAGCCTCTTGGTCTTAGAAACCGGGCGATTTTAGAAACGATGTACGCAACAGGACTGCGTGTTAGTGAATTAATAGGGCTGAAAATTTCTGATTTGCATTTAACTATTGGTTTGCTGCAGACAATTGGAAAAGGCGATAAGGAACGGATCATTCCTTTGGGAGACCATGCGATTTACTGGATAGAAAAATATCTGAGCGAAGGACGCCCGGCGCTCGTAACATCGACATCGTCTGTTCCAGAGTTATTTGTTAATCATCATGGCAAGTCATTGTCCAGACAAGGGATTTGGAAAAATTTGAAGCAGATTGTTCGCGAGGCAGGAATTCAAAAAAATATTACGCCCCATACACTGCGGCACAGCTTTGCTACACATTTGCTGGAAAACGGCGCTGATTTGAGGATTGTCCAGGAACTACTTGGACATGCCGATATCTCCACAACACAAATTTATACCCATATCACGAAAAAACGAATGGCCGATGTATACAAGAAACACTTTCCAAGAGCTTAGAGAGGAAATGAAACGTATGTTAATACCTTATCGAAAAGAGCATCAAAAAATTGCGATTGGTTTGCTTAGCTTTCATGACAAGTTGGAAAAATATCATTCTCTGCTCCATGAAATTGACAGATATGAACAGGATGAACGTTTAAGTCTTTATTTTTGGATGCTTGAACAAGGCGGCAACATTCAAGGACTGCTCGGTGTAGAGTTGTTGACGGAGGAGCAGCTTCTACTTCATGATATTAGCATTAATCCTTCGCTTAGAGGAAAAGGCATGGGGTTTCAATTGTTGGATGAGCTTCAGTCTGGTTATAATGAACATGCCATTCTTGGAACACAAGCCACAGCTGCCTACCTGACAAAATGGCAGGAAACAAAAGGACAGCAATACGATTTATAGAATAGAAAGCAGGAAGTCCATTGCAGGAAATCAATATTAAACTGGATGTATTCGAAGGTCCATTGGATCTGTTGCTTCATCTGATTAAAAAGCTGGAAATCGATATCTATGATATTCCTATTGCGGCAGTAACGGAACAATATATGGGATATATTCGCGCGATGCAGTCTTTAGAATTAGAAGTAGCTGGAGAATATTTAGTTATGGCAGCTACTTTAATGGCTATTAAGAGTAAGATGCTGCTTCCAAAGCAGGAGCTGGAAATTGTAGAAGACGAAGAAGTTGAAGGAGAAGACCCCCGGGAAGCACTGGTTGCTCAGCTTTTGGAATATCGAAAATTTAAATATGCGGCTGGTTTGCTTCATGAAAAGGAAGCTGAGCGAAGCTTGTATTTTACTAAAGAACCAATGGATGTCGAAGACTACCGTGAAGAACAGCCGCTCTTAGAACCAAATAAAATCAATACTATTGATCTTTTTCTGGCTTTTCATTCGATGCTGGAGAAGCGCAAAAATCGTAAACCGGTCGAATCCACAATTGCTGGTGAGGATGTCTCCATTGAAGTGAAAATTGCTGAAATTACTGAGGTGGTTAGAGGCCTCGACTATGATAAGCCAGTAAAGCTGGATTCTTTTTTTGAAACATATTCCAAGCAGGAAATCGTCACCACCTTTATGGCACTGCTTGAATTGATGAAGAAACGTTTTGTCCGAGTAGAGCAGGAAACAAATTATGGGACAATTCTTTTATACCATGAACAAAAGGGTACAACAGATGATTTGGAGGAAACACAGTGACAACATTGAGTCAACTTGAAGCAATTCTTTTTGTCGTAGGCGACGAAGGGATTAGCCTGGAAGAGATTTCTTATTTATTAGAGCTTCCAACTGCAAAAACCTATGATCTGCTTTCTGCTTTAAAGGAAAGATATGAGCGGGATGAACATGCCGCCTTGAACGTTTTGGAAATTGGTAATCAGTTTGTTCTTTCAACAAAAAAAAGCTTTGCGCCGCTGCTTAAAAAGTATGCCCAGTCACCCATTGCCAACAATCTTTCTCAGGCAGCGTTAGAGACCCTATCAATCGTTGCCTACAAGCAGCCGATATCCAGAGTGGAAGTCGATGAAATCAGAGGGGTTCAATCAGCCGGTTCCATACAGAAACTGGTTGCTAAACAGCTGATCGAAGAAAAAGGACGAGTAGATGGTCCCGGCAGAGCAATTTTATATGGAACAACTGACTATTTTATGGATTATTTTGGTTTGAAAACATTGGATGAACTACCTGATATTCACCAGATGGAAGAAGAAATTAACGAAGAGCTGCCGCTGGATCTCTTTTTTGACCGGTATAAGGACGCTGAATCAAGCCTTAACAATGAAACTAATCAGAGATCTGAGGAGGAAGAATAATGGAGAGACTTCAAAAAGTTATTGCTCATGCGGGAATTGCTTCCCGCCGTAAAGCAGAGGAATATATTCAACAAGGACGGGTAAAGGTTAATGGAACAATTACAAAAGAGCTGGGAACGAAAGTTGGCGGAAATGATTTAATTGAGGTTGATGATATCCCAATCTATCAGGAAGAGTATGTGTACTACCTGTTTTATAAGCCTAAAGGAGTTATATCCTCAGTTTCTGATGATAAAAATAGAAAAGTTGTGACCGATTTTTTTCCAAGTGTTAAGGAACGAATCTATCCAGTTGGACGTCTTGACTATGATACTTCCGGATTGTTACTGTTGACAAATGACGGTGAGTTTTCTCAAAAGCTGACACACCCCAGCCATGAGGTGAACAAAGTATATGTTGCTAAAGTTAAAGGGATGCCTAAAAAGCATGATTTACAGCCGTTGCGTAAAGGGGTTCGAGTGGATGGTTATAAATCGGCGCCGGCGGAATTCCAAATTTTATCAGTTGATTTGAAAACAAATACAGGAATCATTGAGTTGACGATTCACGAAGGAAAAAATCATCAGGTTAAGAACATGCTTCAAGCCGTAGGCTATCCGGTACAGAAGCTGAAAAGAGAGCGGTTCGGCAGCTTAACATTGCAGGGACTGCGCCCGGGAGAATACCGAAGCCTGAGCAAGAAAGAAATTTCAAGCCTGCTGAATGAAGCAAAATAATTGAAAAACTCAAAAGCTTGTTTTTGCAAAGGTCAGAACTATTGCATTTTTGTTCAGATACGCTATAATGAGCTTGTAACTAAATTTAATAAAGGTTCGTCTTCAGGGGCAGGGTGTAATTCCCGACCGGTGGTTATAGTCCACGACCTACTTATTTGATAAGTAGCTGAATTGGTGAAATTCCAATACCGACAGTATAGTCTGGATAAAGAAGATAGGGCTTATTTGAATCGCTTTACTTTCAAATGAGAGGCTCTAACTCTGTTTTTTCCCTGTGGAGAAAAACAGAGTTTTTTTCTGCAGCGAAGATGATGTGGGCGACAGAGATGTTGAGTGTCAAATGAAAGAAGAGCAGTTTGAATGGTTCGTTTGAAGATGGATCCTTGTCTGGAGGATTTCATATGAGAAACAGCAAGGTACAAAAAATGGTAGGAGTAGCAGTCTTGGCCGCACTAGGGGCCGCATTACAGTTTTTCGGCTTTCCTTTACTGCCGGCAGTTCCTTTTTTAAAGGTCGATTTTAGTGATATTCCTGTAATGGTAGGTATGTTTTTATACGGTCCTTTTGCAGGACTTGTTACAGCACTGATTCGCTCTATTCTGCACTTGGTTCTAACAGGACCATCGCCGCAAAATATGGTGGGAGATTTAGCCAGCTTTTTAGCAACAACCTTATTTACATTGCCGATGTATTATTTCTTCAACAAAGGCTCACATAAGCTGAGAAATAAAATTTCGGGTTTGACCACAGGAATTCTTGCGATGACCGCATTTATGAGTGTAGCAAATTACTTTGTCATCACGCCTTTATATCTGAGTCTTTACGGCGTAACGGCACAAGCATTTTTAAGCAGATCATTAAGCAGCTATATTGCCGTGGGAATCATTCCATTTAATCTATTAAAAGGGATTATCATCAGTGTTGTTTTCATGATATTCTATGTGAAAATACTGCCATGGTTATCCAGAAAACAGAATAGTCTGGGCAATCAGCCCATTGTCAAATAGAAATAAGTAAAAAGGGTTCTACGTCAAATTGTGTTGGTAGGACAAAAAACTGAATAAAACGATAGAGCTTGGAACAAAAGAACAGAGAAACCTCTGATTTTGTTTCAAGTTCTTTTTTAGAGAAAAGGGAAACAGCGCGAATGATTTGGGCAGCGGGCCGGAAGCGACTTGGCAAAAAGCACCAATTCCATTTCTAAATCGAGTCAAAGCAGCTGTAAGGAAATAGAAACACAGCTGCCAATTCCCGATTTGCCTATAGAGCTGCGGAACTATTCGCTTGTTTTTCTTTTTCATGTTGTGAAAAAAATAAGACCTTGAATACTATAAATACGCGAACGAAAATGATAGAAATTGCGATAACCATAGGCAACACGCTTGATTACTTTCATCTTGTTGTTTAGTCCTTCTGTCACCCCATTGGAGAAAAAATAACGAAAAGCATTAGTGATAATTTGACCTTGATTTTTTAGGCCACATCTTTCGCAATGTGTGGGTCTATATGTAAGTGTGGCTTTGATGACTTGAGCCTGAACTCCTTTCATCTGTCTGTATTCAAGCCATTCCTCTCCAAAGGAGAGATGTTTATCTGTTAGTCCAAGTAATTTTCTGGTATTCTTATCCATAGGGAACAACCTTTCTGATAATTTGGTTTTTAGTCGATTTCATTTTATCAGTTAGTTGTTCCTTTTTTGTGTTTGAACACTCAAAAAAGTGTTAGTGAGTTTTCCGATGCTATCTTTTTTTATTTCCAGCAATGCTTGTGCTGCAGGAGTAAAACCAGAAAAATGATATCAGCTATTATAAACCGGCTATTGCTGACATTTAGGGCAGTAGTAAACCGTTCCGCCCAGATAGTTTTCCTTGATAATATCTGTACCGCATGTTTGACAGCCTTTTTTATACGTATTTTTGGAGAGTATTGTCTGATAGCCGCCGAAATTTCCATAAACATCCTTTTCAGTGTCACGACCGCCGTTTTCTTTCATTGTTTCTAGGGTCTGAATCGTGACCTGGTAGAGCTTTTCCAGCTGATCTGGGTCAAGGGAAGCCAACAGTCTACGCGGGCGGAAACCAGCCTGAAAGAAGATATCCTGCATGCAGCCATTTCCAAGTCCGGGAATCCGCTGCTCGGTGCCTAAAAAGGCTTTTAAAGACATCTTTTTAGGAGTTTCAGGAATCAATGAGCAAAAATAAGCAAAATCAAAGGCTTTATCATAGGGGACAGGACAGCTGGCAGAGACATTAAAGTAGTGATCATTTGGTTCAGCTCCAGCTTCATAATAAAGCATAGCCCCATACATAGCAGTTGAACAGGCTAAAAAACTACCATCGGCAAAACTAAGCAGCAGCTGATGTTTTGGGGGCAAATCTTCTGGTTGGTCTACATAGTAAAAACGAATGCCGTCTCGAAAGACAAGGCGTGACTGGTCAGCAAATTCAATGACGATATAAGCTGCTATAGGATAAACTTTCTTAATAATCTGATGCTGAAGAAATACCCCATAGTCAATGTCTTCGCTAAAAAAAGAAAATTTATGAGGTGAGCTTTGAAGGGCAACAGTTTGAATCTCTTTCTCCCTCAGTAGTTCATTTAACTGTCTGGAAAAGGCATATGTTTCTGGTAACTCCAACATTTCTGATTCCTCCCTGTGTTTTATGTTCTTTTTTTCAGTGTATCTGATAGAATAAGAAAAAACAATGTGATTTTTTCAGGAAAGAGGACGAGAAATGGCTAGTAAAAAATGGAAAAAGCGGCTGGTTTTTTTGCTGCTGCTTATTATAAGCATTGGGGGAGCGGGATTCGCTTACATCAAAATTAATACCTATCATCCGACTAAGCAGGCAATCACAGCGTCGGTAGCGGCCGAAGAGGATAACCATACGCTCTTTTTTAAAGGGAAGGAAGAGAATCCTGTACTTATTTTTTATCAAGGGGCATTTGTCGACAATCAAAGCTATAGTATCTGGGCTCAAGAGGTTGCTGCTGCTGGCTATAGTGTCTATCTGCTGAAACAGCCGCTGAATTTGGCAGTATTAGGTATGAATGATGCTGAAAAGCTCATTAAAAAAGAAAAAATTGACAAGTATCTTGTTGGGGGACATTCTTTAGGCGGCGTGATGGCCAGCCGTTTTGCTCACAATCATTTAGAAGATGAGGGATTTCAAGGTGTTTTCCTGTTGGCAAGCTATCCTGATAAAAAAGGCAGCTTAGCTTATTCAGATAAGCCAGTCTTATCAATTACTGGAACAGAAGATGGTGTTTTAAATAAAGAAAATTATGAAGAGGGGAAAGTCTATTTGCCGAAGAACGCCTCTTATCAGGTGATACAGGGCGGAAACCATGCGGGCTTTGGCAGCTATGGACAACAGAAAGGTGATAATCCGCCTGAAATCAATAATGAGGAACAGCAGCGAGAGTTGGCCAATATGTTGATTCAATGGCTGTCTCAAAATTTTAAAGCATAACATAACTTATTATGGATTTGGGACAACAAGCTATTATTGTCCATCCTTAAAACCGAATAAACAGTGCTTCAAAGTCTTTCTATACTTTGAGGCAAAGCATGGAAGCACGATAGACAGATTTGTAGAAAGCTAATGCTTTGTCCCAAGAATAGTTGGACTTGTTGAAACAGCAGCTGCTTCTCTCTGATTGCATCAAGTGCTCAGGGGTAAGCTGCTAAGAATTGAGACTTTCGTAAATAAAACGAACGCTACTGAAAACAGGAGAAGCTTCAGGCAGGTATCAAGTAAAAGTTATTCGATTCCTTCGCAGTGTTTCTTGATAATTTTCGTCTGGTTTACTTTATTTTTCGGTCTTAAAACCTTCAGTCTCTTCCAGCAAAAAAGATAAAAGAAAACAAGACAATAGCCGGGACGGACCAATCTTCAACTGTTAGTTTTTGTCTAACTTTTGGAGGTAGGTTCAAAGCGTTCATTGTCTTGTTTTAAATTCGTATCGGGAATACTGTTTTCTATTAGTAAAAGAACTTTATTTACAGACTTTCTTTATTAGATGATACAGCTTCTTCGGAGACAACTATTGCACGGACTGGACATTTCCGATAAGCTGTTAATACGGTGTCCCTATCCTGATGGCTGACGGAAATAGTCAGGTTATCCGGACTTTTTTTGAAAAGAACAATTCCATCCTCTGTGTAATCAAAGGTGTTTGGTGCATAAACCTGACAAAGACCGCAGGCAATGCATTTTTCAGGGATTATCTGACAATTCACGGGTGACACATCCTATCTGAATTTAACTTAGTAAAGGGCTGATTATTATAAAGATGCTATTTATTTTATCGCTATTCTCTCAGGGTTACAAGATAAAACTGTCAACGCTTTTTCATTTACTGAAAGGAAAGCGGACGATTTCGGTTCTAATGAACGGCTATATGTTTGATAATCTGCGTTTTTTTGGACTATTTCCAGAATTAGCGGAGGCTGATTTTCAGAGGCAGCTTAATCAGCTGGCTGAAAATCAATTTATTATTCATTCAGCAGATCATTCTGAAGCAGCACTATCAGAAAAAGGCAGACATCTTTTAGTAAATAATTCTCAAAAAATGAATACGCATTGGCTGAACAGTTATCGTTATGGAAAAACAGAAGAAGAGATGTGGCGTTTACTGCAGTTTTCGGTTCAAGTTACTTCGCAGCTTTCTTATCAAAATAAGGAGTATATACCTTTGGAATCGTCACCTTATTATCAATGGATGATAAAGCAAACACTGACACAATTGAAAAAAAATACTTTAGGCCAGGAGATGCGCAGGCAATGGCACGAACTATTTATAGAGTTATCACAGCAGGAACAGGCATTTATTGCACAGCAGTTTTCCGGTTATCAGCACAATGGAAAAGCACTTCAGCAACTCGCGAATCAAGCTGCATCGTCTGATTTTGAAGCTGTTTTATTTAGAAAAAATACCTATCATCATTTATTTGCAGTGATAGAGAGTAAAAATCAGAATCAGTTTTTGCAGGCTGTCATACACGATAGTCTGGAGAAAAGTAATAATCAAAGTATGAGACAGACGAAGGAACTTTGGCAAACGGGCTATTCCCTTGAGGAAATTGCTGTCATCAGAAAAATGAAGGTAAGTACAGTGAAAGATCATCTTCTCGAATTGGCTATTCAGGAGCCAGAAAAGAACTACGATAGCTTGCTGCCCAAAAATCAACAGGCGTTTTTAGACGAGATAACAACACCTTGTCAAACATGGCGTTTTACTACGCTAAAGGCGCAATATGAGCCGCTTGACTATTTTTCTTTTCGGCTGTATCAAATTTTAAAACTACGCAGAGAGTATGAGGCATAAAATGGATTTGAAGAAACGCTTATTTCAGCATTTTGGTTTTACTTCTTTTAGAGAGGGGCAGGAGGAGGTTATTACAGCTCTTTTATCGGGGCAGGATACATTAGCCGTGCTGCCGACAGGAACTGGGAAGTCTCTGTGCTATCAATATGTAGGTTATGTACTGGAAGGAACAGTTTTAGTTGTTTCTCCGCTGCTTTCACTGATGGAAGATCAGGTACGGCAGCTTCAAAGCCAAGGAGAGGGAAGAGTGACTGTTTTTAATAGTACATTGTCGTACGAAGAAAAACGATATATTTTAGAACATTTTTCAGAGTATAACTACGTTTTTATAAGTCCGGAATCATTAGTAAAGGAACAGGTTGTAAAAACTTTACAAAGAAGCAGGCTGGCGCTATTTGTGATTGATGAGGCCCATTGTGTTTCACAATGGGGAGTGGATTTTAGACCAGAATATGTTAAAATAAAAAACGTGCTGGAAAATTTGGATTATCCGCTGACTTTGGCATTAACTGCAACTGCCTCGGATGAGGTAAAAAAAGAGATAATATCTGAACTCTTTAATAAAAATTCTTCAATAAAAGAAGTGCTTCATTCAGTCAACAGGAAAAATATTTTAATGATTGTTGAAAAGACAGTAGAAAAGGAACAGCTTGTATTTGATTACTTAAATAAAATGAATGCAAAGGGAATCATTTATTGTTCCGCTAGAAAAACAACTGAGTATTTAAGCAGTGAGATAAATAGAACAGGAAATTTTGCGGCCGCTTTTTATCATGGCGGACTAACAGCAGCCGAACGAAGTAAGATTCAGCAGCAGTTTATCGACAATGAACTGGATGTTCTTTGCGCTACAAATGCGTTTGGCATGGGAATTGATAAATCCGATATCCGTTTTGTCATCCACTTTGACTGTCCTGGAAGTCTGGAAAGCTATGTTCAAGAAATCGGTAGAGCGGGAAGAGACGGGCTGCCGGCAGCTGCAGTCTTACTTTATCAACCAGGAGATGAATATATTCATCAATACTTTCAAGGTGAAGTAAGGACAGAGCTTCAAGGTCTGGAAATGATGTTGAAGAACGGAAAAGCTGACTCAGCAGCACAGCAGGAGCAGTTAAGTGAGATTCAGCAGAAATGGCTGGCTGGGTATCTCGAAGGTTCCTACTCTCTAGAGCAGCTGTCTGAACGGCTTCATAAAAAAAATAACGAGCGCTACGCTCAGCTGCAGCAAATGCTGGCCTTTATCCAGACGTCTGATTGTCGTCGAAAGGTCATCCTAAACTATTTTTCTGAAAAACAGGAGAAAGAGACTGAAACATGGTGCTGCGACAATTGCGGCTTGGAAGAAAATTGGTCCACTAAACTTGGTATTACTAAGAATACGGTACGACTGGAAGCCAATCTTTCATGGCAGGAAATATTGATAAGATTATTTAAAGATGACTGACAATCAATGTTTATATCTGCACAGATAATGCTGCTGTGTTATAATAGCAAACGATACGATTTTAGGAGGAAATATAGTGAGCAAAAAAGATAAGAATAAGCCAACAGAGGCACGTGAGCCGTGGGAACAATCTATCTATGATACAAAAGAGGATACCGGACATTCAAGGCTTGAAAAACGTCAATATAAAAAGGGAAACACTGTCTTTTTAACTATTTTGGTAATTTTGTTATTATTGATCATTGCTTTGCCAATCGGTACTTTCTGGTGGGTATCAAGAGATAAGCCGAATGAAAATAAAGGAGGCAATTCTACTCCTTCTTCATCGATCACATCGTCTTCAACAAAGGAAAGCAGTACCGCTTCCTCAAGTACGATACAGTCTTCTTCAACAGCTGAAGGGACAGATTCAAGCACACCTGCAGAAGGACAACCTTCAGAGGATCCTGCTGATACAGAACCAGTATATGGAGAAGTTTATGAAGGCGAAGGCTTCAAGCAAGTGGCTGAAAGATATGGTGTAACGATTGAACAAATTATGGAATTGAATGGATTGGGTGCAGATTCAATTATTCATCCGGGAGATACATTACGCGTTAAATAAGAAAATAATTGACTGGGGCAGAGTAATGGTGTCTCGGTTTTTTTGAGAATCAGCCGTTTTTTTATAAAAGCGGTCAGAGATGAAAATGAAAAGAGCGGGGCGAACAATGAAGAAGATTAGTATTGCTATTGATGGACCAGCATCATCAGGAAAGAGCACGGTTGCTAAGATATTAGCAAAGAAAATGAATTATATTTACTGTGATACAGGAGCGATGTATCGTTCGTTGACTTATCTTGCGATACAGAAGAATCTAGATCTAGCAAACGAAACGGAGCTGTGTGCGCTTCTTGAAACGCATCAGATTTCTTTTGAACAGGACGGAAAAGGTCAGCAGGTTTTTATTAATTTGGAAAATGTAACTGAAGCTATTCGGCAGACAGATGTAACGAATGCGGTTTCGATTGTCGCTGCTCATAAAGAAGTGAGAGCTGAAATGGTTAAGCTCCAGCAGGAGATTGGCCGGCAGGGAGGAATCGTGATGGACGGCCGTGATATCGGCACGACCGTTTTGCCAGAAGCGGAAGTAAAAATTTTTCTAGTAGCAAGCGTTGAAGAGCGGGCAGAGAGACGATACAAAGAAAATCTTGAAAAAGGCATTTCCACTGATTTTGAAGTATTAAAAAAAGAAATTGAACGTAGAGATTATATTGACTCAACTCGAAAGATTTCTCCTTTAGTTCAGGCAGCGGATGCAGTAAAGATAGATACTACTGGAATGGCGATTTCTCAGGTTGTTGAGCAGATTGAAGAGATAATTCATCAGAAATTACGAATAGATTAAATAAAATATAAGTTTTTAAGAGAAATCGCTTTATTTTTTCTCTGAAATCCCTTAATATTAAAGAAACGAGTCTTTTTTAACGAATTTTTGTTGGTATAGGAGGATATGTAGTCATGACAGAAGAGAAACTAGTAGAAAACAGCAACGAAACAATGGAAGACGCGATGAACAGCGTTCAGGAAGTGAACGTGGGCGACATTGTTAGGGGGGAGGTTCTTGCGGTTGAAGACAAGCAGGTCATTGTCGGAATCGAAGGAACTGGAGTTGAAGGTGTTGTACCAGCGAAAGAATTGTCTACTACACAGGTAGAAGATATCAATGAGTTAGTGAAAGTTCATGATGTTCTTGATCTGGTAGTTATTACTTCGATCGGAAAAGACAAAGAGAACGGCAGTTACCTGCTATCTAAGCGTCGTTTGGATGCTAAGAAAGTCTGGGAAGAAATTGAACAGGACTTCCAGGCTGGCAAAATCCTTGAAGCACCTGTTACAAATGTTGTGAAAGGCGGCTTGGTTGTTGATGTCGGTGTTCGCGGATTTGTTCCGGCTTCAATGGTAGAAGATCATTTTGTTGATGATTTTTCTGAATACAAAGGCAAAACAATGACATTCAAGATTATTGAAATCGAACCATCTGAAAATCGTTTGATTTTATCTCATAAAGCTGTTGTTGAAACGGAAAAAGAAGCACGTAAGAAGGAAATTTTGGCAGATCTGCATGATGGAGATGTTGTTGAAGGAAAAGTTGCACGCTTGACTGACTTCGGTGCATTCATTGATTTAGGCGGAATTGACGGACTAGTTCACGTTTCTGAAATTGCGCATCAGCATGTCGATAAACCAGGAGATGTCCTAAACGTAGGAGAGGATGTAAAGGTTAAAATTCTTTCAATCAACCCTGAAGAAGAACGAATTTCATTATCCATCAAAGAAACATTGCCTGGACCTTGGACAGACATCGCTGAAAAAGCTGCGGCTGGTTCGGTTCTTGATGGAACTGTCAAACGTCTGACAAGCTTTGGAGCGTTTGTGGAAGTATTCCCAGGAGTAGAAGGACTCGTTCATATTTCCCAAATTTCTCACAAGCATATTGCAACACCGCATGAAGTCCTGCATGAGGGTGATGAAATCAAGGTGAAGGTTTTAGAAGTAAATGAAGCGGAACATCGTATTGCATTGAGTATCAAAGCCTTGGAAGCTAAACCTGAATCTCAGGAAGAACCCAAAGAAGTAGAAAGCTATGAGCTGCCGGAAGAAAATACCGGCTTTACTATGGGAGATATTCTCGGAGATCAACTGAGAGCACAAGATTCTGACTCAGAAGAATAATTTAGATTCAAAAAATAAAAATTGCAGTAAAGCCGCTAAAGGGTTTACTGCAATTTTTTTATCCCAAATCGTTCTCCTGATAAAATGTGAGGACAGAACCGTCAATCGTTTTAAGGTGAGTGTAAAGGGTACCGTCTTCTGATTGATTTACAGCACAGTGACATCCGCAGTCTTTTTTTCGGTTTGCAAAAGCAACAAGCTTTTCTAATTTTGTTGTGGGAATAAATGAAATAACACCTTTTGCTGGTTCGCCTGAAAAAATATGAATTTTGATGTTGCTGCTAAATTTATTTGAAAAATATTGAAGCGGAACAGTATACGCTATCCCATGAACAGCTTGATTGTTGTCATCTCTTCGATCGACTTGAGTCAGCCAGCCGAGAATATCATCAAACCATGCTAAGGTTTTTTCAATATCAGGAGAGTAATATACCAATTCTATTCCTAGCGAAAGTGGACCTGTAGGTAAAAATGAGTTATCTTTCATGGAATACATAGTGATTTCCTCCTTAATTAACTTTTTATAGCTTAAATTATAAGGAATAACTTAGAAATTATCAAATAAAGGGAAAAAATTCACTTTTTTTAAAAACTAAGAGAGAATGCCTTTTTCTTAACCTTTTGATAAAATATAAATGAAAACAAATCAAATTAACGAAATATATTTTTGAAAGTTGGTAAAAAATGATTGTGAAATTAATGCTTAATAAAAGTGAGCAGGAAAAGGTTGCCGTCTATCGATTGTTAGCTTCGCTCCCGGAAAACTCCTACAGTAAAAATGGACTGATGGATGAATTTTCTTTTTCCTATAATCGATTGTGTGCCGTTTTAGATGAAATAGATAAAGACCTGCAGCATTTATCTTCTGGACGGAAGACTCTTCTTTATAATGGAAAAGTTACTGTAGCTTCAGACATGCTGGAGTTAGAAAAATATATGACGTTTGTTTTGAAAGAAAGCATTACGCATAAATTTTTATTGGCACTTTTACTTGAGGAAGGGACAAGTGAGCAGTTTTGTTCCAAGTATCAGGTGAGTGAGTCCTATTTACGGAGGAATATCAAGAAGCTGATTACTTATCTAAACAGGTTTAAGGTGCATGTGACGATTTCTACTCTAAAAATCTCAGGAGATGAACGTTTGATTCGAATTCTTTTTACCTTTTTGATTTGGAATTCTTCGTTTGGAGAAGAGTTAATCATGCCGCCGCATTTGGTTGAAAAAATGATGCATGCCTTTGATCCAATATTGAAGCTGCCGCCTAAAGCAAATTATTCTTTTGGCTACAACCAGAGATTGAGACAGCTTCATGGTAAAATTCTCTATATTCGATTTAATCGAGGGCACTTTTTAAAAGATGATAAAGGTTATGATGCATTGATTGCAGAAAATTACACTGGCTGTTATCAGCTGCTCCAGGAAATTTTAGGGACCTCTGCCGAAATGGCCGATACTGAAGCCAGATTTTTAGCCTTTCTAGCATTTTATGGACCGACCTATTCGTTTGAGAATGATCCGCTGTTTGATGTTCCCCGAGGAGAATTGGAGCAGCGCTCGGAAGATATTTTTGCTTTTTTTACGTATTTCAATCAGAAAATTCTTCATCCTTTGCTGAAAAACTATCCTAATCCTAAGCGTGTGGTGCTGCTTGAAGCGAATCTTTCTAATATTTTTTTCAACTATCTGATTTTTAAACAACCGATTCCTTTTTTTAGTTTTTTTCAGCATGAAGCTTTCCAAAATGACCAAGTAATTTTTCCAATTATTTACCAAAGAATCAACGAATTTTTAACACTGCTATCCGAGAGAGGGTCATGGATTAAAAATTGCATTAAAGACATGACTCTTATCTTGACCCAACTGATTTTACCAACATTGAGAGAGCATCAAAAAAGTATCAAGCTGAATGTCTCAATTTTGTCAGTAGATAACTATGTTTATATTAATCGTGTAACCAGTTTACTAACTGATTTGAGTTTTGTAGAGCTAGTTCCCTATCAGGCAGCAGAGTGCCAAGCGATTGATTTACTTATTTATCCATCAAAATTATTTCAGCAAGTTGATGAGACCCTGCCGTCAATTACATTAGTCCCAGCTTTACCACAGGAAGAAGTCTTTTCCGTTTACGAACAGATGAAGGTGTTGTATGAAGAGAAGCTTAGAAACTACTTTATGGCTATCTTGGAAGAGGGGAATAAATGATAAGGATTCGCAGGAGTATACGAGAAGATATAGCAGAACTGGCTAAACTAAGAGTTTGTTTTTTTGAGGAAGAAAATGTTTTGGATAAAGATAAAAAAATAATGCTAGAGCAAAAAACAATTGCCTATCTTGACCAGCATTTGGATAATGATTTAATTATTTGGCAAGCAGAAAGCCGGGAAAGAGTCATCGCAACGGCCTTTTTGGAAATTGCCGAGCGACTTCCTCATCCAGCACGTCCTAATGGAAAGATTGGAACTCTTTTAAATGTCTACACAGATAAAGCCTTCCGCAGGCAGGGAATTGCTCAACAGCTGGTAGCAGCTCTAATCACTGAGGGACGAGAAAGTGGTCTGGATAAAATTGAATTACTGGCGACAGAATCCGGCTTTCCTGTTTATCAAAGACTGGGATTCAAAGAGAGTCAGCTTCCTGATAAGCAGATGGTGCTTGAATTTGAATGAGTATGAGGGATTTCTTGAATTTCCCTTGCATAATCACTGAATTATAAGGTAAACTAGACAGGATTGAAAACTGTCAAGGAGGTAGTTTTATATGGCAAATCCAACACTAGCAATTGTCGGTCGTCCAAATGTAGGAAAATCGACAATTTTTAATCGTATAGCCGGGGAACGTATTTCAATTGTTGAAGATACGCCGGGAGTTACCAGAGATCGAATTTACGCAAAAGGTGAATGGCTGGGACGTGAGTTTAGCATCATTGATACTGGAGGGATTGATTTAGGCGACGAGCCCTTTATGGATCAAATCAAGCATCAGGCTGAGATTGCGATTGATGAAGCGGATGTAATTATTTTAGTAGCAAGCGGACGTGAAGGAGTAACCGATGCAGATGAAATGGTTGCGAAAATTCTTTACCGAAGTAAGAAACCAGTTATTTTAGCAGTTAATAAAGTAGATAATCCTGAAATGCGGGCAGAAATCTATGAATTTTATTCTCTTGGACTGGGAGAACCCTTTCCGGTATCAGGAAGTCATGGTCTGGGCATTGGCGATGTACTTGATGAAGCAGTTAAGCACTTTTCAACTGAGCCTGAGGAAGAAGAAGAAGGGCTGATTAAGTTCAGTCTGATTGGTCGTCCAAATGTAGGGAAATCCTCTTTAATCAATGCGATTTTAGGAGAAGAACGGGTCATTGTTTCCGAAATTGAAGGAACAACCAGGGATGCGATTGATACTTATTTCGAATCCGAAAATGGCCAGCGCTTCTTGATGATTGATACAGCTGGTATGCGTAAGCGGGGCAAGGTATATGAAACCACTGAAAAATACAGTGTCATGCGTGCGATGCGTGCGATCGAACGCTCCGATATTGTTTTAATGGTTCTAAACGCCGAAGAAGGAATTCGAGAGCAGGACAAAAAGGTTGCCGGATTTGCTCATGAAGCTGGGCGAGGAATCGTAATCGTTGTGAATAAGTGGGATACAGTCAAAAAAGAAACCAATACAATGCGTGAATTTGAAGAAGAAATCAGAGATGAGTTTCAATATCTTGATTATGCGCCGATTATCTTTGTTTCAGCTGTAACCAAACAACGTCTTAATAAGCTGCCTGAGCTGATTGAAAGTGTCAGCATGAATCAGAGTCTTAGAATTCCGTCTGCTGTATTAAACGATGTTATTATGGATGCTGTGGCTATTAATCCAACACCAACTGATAAAGGGAAACGTTTGAAAATCTTTTACGCGACGCAAGTAGCTGTAAAACCGCCGACCTTTGTCATTTTTGTAAATGAGGAAGAGCTGATGCATTTCTCTTATGCCCGTTTTTTGGAAAATCAGATCAGACAAGCCTTTACGTTTGAAGGAACACCGATTCGAGTTATTCCTAGAAGAAGAAAATAGTGCATTCTACCATACTTTTTGAAATTGTACAAACATATTTAGAGAAAACACATCTTTTTGAAAAAAACTCACTAAAAAACGTCAAAAACCTTGCTATTACTAGCTTCCTATGATATCGTGTTAACAGAATATTGATTCGTTCAATATTTATATTTTGTTTTTGGACCACTCAAAAGCGGAATACATTTGGTGTCTATTTTAGACATCCTATCCTTATGGAGGAGGTGAAATAATCCATGGCAAACAAAGCAGAATTAATCGAAAGCGTTGCATCTTCAACTGGTTTAACTAAAAAAGACGCAACTGCAGCAGTAGATGCTGTATTTTCAACAATTCAAGAAACACTTGCTAAAGGTGAAAAAGTTCAATTAATCGGTTTTGGTAATTTTGAAGTCCGCGAACGTGCTGCACGTAAAGGACGCAACCCACAAACTGGTAAAGAGATCCAAATCGCTGCAAGCAAAGTGCCTGCGTTCAAACCAGGTAAAGCGTTGAAAGATGCTGTTAAATAGAGCGATCTGAGGAACCCTTGATTTTTTTCAAGGGTTTTTTTCTTTATACATGTCTATCTAAAAGGAATTTTTGTCTTTTTTCCAAAGAAAACATAACAAGTTATAAATCAAATCGTGTTGATAGAACAAAAAACTAAATAAGATCATAGAGCTGAGAATAAAAATTTGTTTAAAAATATGCTAAAGCTGTTAACGCTAAAAAACCATAGAACGGATAATAAAGTCTAATACCTGCAAAAGCTGTAGAGGCAATTCAATCCGGTTCTATGGTTTTTTTATTAATTAAGTTTTATTTTGGTTTAGTGTTCGCATTTTTCTTAAAGGCTTTCGCAACATCTGCTGAAGTAAAGGTCTCAGAAGCAATGCTGTTTTCTCCGCTTACGCTGAACAAAAGCTCATCGCCTACGCTCACAGTAATGTCCTTATCATCACCAGTGATGGCGAAATCAACAACACCATCAATTTTTGCTCCTGGTTTGATATTTAAGCGGCTATTAGCATCCAATTTATCAAATAATTTGTACGAGAACAGGTGACCGCCGAAGGCTAAAGAATCCTTAGATACATCATCTTCTTCTGTTACGTAAAGATAATCAAGAACTTTCATTAACGGTTCAAAATTTTCTGTTCCGGTATTTTCAATGGTGTAGTAGACGACAACCAAACCTTTGTCCTTCGTATAAGAGGGCATATTTTGGAAGAAATCAACTTTTGTAATTGTCAGCTTTACTGTATCATCTTCAATTGTAGCTTTTGCAACAGAATCAGCTGGCGCATTTTCAGCTTCAGAAGATTCAGATGTTTCTGTCGTTTGCTTTGTCTTCTCTTTAGTGCTCTCTTCGGTAGAAGAATCAGCTGCTTTTTCTGAGGATGAATCATCAGATTTCTTGTCATAAGGCGTAAGAACTGCATCATTTAATGTTTCAAACTCTTTGCTGCTGTCTTTTGAAGTATTAACTAATTTATAACCGTCGCCTTTTTTGGTTAGCTTTATTTTATTGTCAATAGCCATATCCTCGTTTGTTACGTGAAGTGTATTGCCGCTAAGTTTGTAATCCATAGTAATTTGAATCGAGCTGATTAATTCATCGCCGAACTCACCATAGTCCTCATCTTCATCCATATAGGGAGTGAAGGTCATCGTTTTTTCGGTAAAAGCCAGAACCATACTAGGTGTTTCATCACCTACGGCAACCTTCCAATCATTTTTCATCAAATCTTTTTCTGAAACGCCTGAGCTACATGCTGAAAGCACAAATAGAACAACTATTCCTAACAAATAAACCCCTTTTTTCATTTTCTTTCCTCATTTCCATCATCATAATTATTTCTATTTTTTTTGGCAAAACGATTCAGTATTGCAATTGGCTTGTCTGTAATCTAAACAATTTTTTATCACGCGTCACTGCTTGGTATCATTGATGCCATCCCGAACAGCAAGGCGGATAACAACATATAATGCAGCTAGTCCCAATCCTGCATACAATAGCGAAAAAAGTATAGACATGTACAAGCCTCCTTACTATATTTCAATAGTTGTTTCATCTGTCATCAGAAGATAAACAATTGACTAAAATTCGAAGAAGAACAATTTGATAGTCAACAGCTCTGATTAAAATAAAGTGTGAGCAGTGCAATCTGTTTCATTTCTAAATAGATTCTATTAAACATTCCATGAAATAGGCAGCCTGCCTTCAGCAGAATAAGAGACATACCCAGAGATGAATAGCTGCTATAGAACAGTGGAAACTTTCTATTTATCCAATGGGTGACTTCAAACCTGCAGATAGAACAAATGAAAAAGCGCCTTTTTTGTTTAGTAGAATTTATATATTAAGTATACAGGAACAATGCCAAGATATTAATAGCAGAATGCTAAATTAATTGGGAAAATTTTTATAGCTACCATTAGAAGAAACTGAAAAGTAAAAAAATATTATTTCTAAAAATATATCAAAATAGTAAAATAAATTTATGATAAAAGAATAAAAAAAACTTTAATATTATTTTATCTTTATGTATACTATAACTAAGGAAGAACAATTTGATTATAAGAATATTATGATTAGATTTATTCTTGCCTAAAAAATAAGTAGAATAATGAGTAAAATAGAAACTCATTATTTTGTAAAAAGGAGATTGGAAATGAAAAAAACAAAAATGTTCATGTTGGGTATCGGACTATCTATGACGGTGTTGGGAGGAAGCCAGGTATCTGCAGAAACAATTAACCGTCAGATTACTTTTACTGAAAACCTCCCAAGTTATAGCAGTGGAGTCTTTGAAAGCTTAAATCCTGAAGTGATAAGTTTAACTAATAACAATCGTTTTGTTGCACATAAATATGGCCAAACATTTATTGATGCTGTGACGGATGGTAAATACAGCCGTTCGATTGCCGAGGTGGATGACTATGGGCGCAGTCGTGATGGAGAAGCTTTTGATATTACAGATAACAGCATGGTTGAAGGTGAGTTTTATCATGGACATGATCAGGATGACTTTACCTTTACAGCACAACAAACAGGTACTTATGTTCTTTTCTTTACGACAAGAGACAAAAATTTGAAAAATTACAATGCCAGTCTTTATAGTGAAGATGGCGAAACCTCTGAATCACTATCACTAATTGTTCCTTTTGAAGATGACTATACAACAAATGAAGGCTATATTGAAGTTGATTTACTTGCAGGAATGAACTACACATTAAATCTTTCTAGTGATTTATATTCTAGCGGACGCTATTCATTTGATATTTCTTTAAAAGAAAATTCATACTATTCTGCTAGTTATTATGAGATGGTTCTTGAAATTGGTCAATCAACTTATATTGAAGAAGGCAACTGGACAAGTGAAAACCCTGACGTTATTTCAATAGATGGAAATCGAGCAATAGCTAAAAAATACGGAAAAACATTTGTGACAGCAACAACGAATGGAAAATACATGCGCAAGATAGTTAGTGTTGACGACTACGGTCGAGCAAGAGATGGTAATGAATTTGAAATTACCGATAACAGCAGTATTGCCGGCGAGTTTTATTATGGCCATGAGATGGATGACTTCAGCTTCACTGCAACAAGAACAGGAGCTTATACAATTAGTTTTGAATCAAGAGATAGAAATATCAAAGTATGCAATATTTACGTAGCGAATATAGAAGGTGAAATTCTTGGAGACCAGCTTATTTGGGGCTATGATAATTCAAGTGGTTATATTGAAGAAAAAATTGAAGTTGAGCTTATTGAAGGACAAAAGTACTTTTTGAACTCAAGCAGCGATTTATATACCAGCGGTAAGTATCTGATTGAGATTACACCAAATAATTAATCCTTAATTACTTTAAAGAAAATGATAGATAAAAGCAAAACGAACTACTTTCAAATGAAAGTAGTTCGTTTTTTTGCTGCTTACAGCTAAAAGCTGTTAAAATCCCATAGTAGTTGCTGGTAAAGAGCAGTCATAAGAACATAGCATCTTACTTTTATGGTAAAATCTAAAGAAACAGTTCTCTGCAACTCGTAAAAACCTTATCGTTATATTCAGTTATAAAAACATGGTAAAATGAAGCAAGGAGGTGTCCTATGGAACTTGTCTATCAGAAAAACAAACAGGAAAGTCTTGTTATTTATGGGGAGACGACTGCTTCACTGGTGAAAAATAAATCTTTTGCTAATAAGCATATCTTGTTGATGACAAATCAAAAATATTATGATTTGTTTTCAGATAAGCTGATTAAGCTATTCAACAATCCAGAGGATTTGGATTGGTACATTTGTAAAAATGATGTACACTGTAATAACTTCACTGAACTTGAAGCCTTATTGACCTTTCTGAAGCCTTTTTCCGCATCAAAGGAATACTTGTTGATTGGTTTGGGAAATGAAGGGGTCATGGAGCTTTCCGGCTTCGCTGCCCAGACGACTCTGCTTAGTACAGAGATATGGCATTTACCTTTGTCAATTCAATCGCTGAGTGCTTCTTTGTCTGGAAATGGGACAGTAGTTATGGGACACAAAGAAATGTTGTCAGTACCCGCCTTGGCAAAACAGATAATTTATGATCAGACAATGATTCGGCGGGAAGGAGATAGCCAACTCGTTGATTTCATGATTTTTATTCGTTGCGGTTTAGTGTGCAGCCATGAATTTCTAAGAGAGCTGTATAAGAATTTTAGTGATCAGCAGCGGTTGAAACAGCAATCGTTTACTGGGTTACTGGAGGCGTTGCTCCAATTCAATAGAGACAAAGGAACAGAGCTGCAGAGCTTTGGGCTGCTGTTTGAACGAGCATTTTATACGGTAGATGGCGGACATTTGCTATCTGGCTACATGAAATCATTATTAGGGACATTGTTACAGCTATTATTATCCCAGCAAAAAAAAGAATTTTCATTTCATTATAAAAATTTTCTGATTTGGTTGACTCGCTTAGGCTATCCGCTTGAGTTCCCAGAACAGATATTCATCAGTGACTATGTTCAGGAAATCTTGAATTGTATGGATGAGCTGGGAGAGATTATGATTCTAACCGATATCGGAAAAGCCGGTGTGAGAGAACGTGTTGAACCGGAAGAGCTACTTGAAGCACTGGAAGAGTATAAGCGTATCGTTGAAAATATAAAAAAAGGATTGTGAAGAAATGTCATATAGTGAAAAAATGCTTCAGGCACTTCATGGAGAAGAGCTGGCAGAGGCACAGCTGATGTTTGAAGAAGCATTGAGAAAAGATGATGAAGATACACTTAGCGAGCTCGGCGAAGAACTTCTTTCATTAGGATTTTTAGAAGAAGCGAAGCAGATATTTGAACAGTTATTGGAAAAACATCCGGATGCAGATGGTTTAAATTTACCGCTAGCCGAAATTGCGATTGAAAATGATGATTTTGATGGAGCGCTGGAGCTTTTAGGCAAAATAAGTACTGAAAGTCCCAATTATCCGCAAAGCTTGCTGGTACAAGCAGATATGTATCAAGTAATGGGAATCCCAGAGGTAAGTGAGACAAAGTTGAAGGAGGCTCAACAGCTGCTTCCTGATGAACTGCTGATTCGTTTTGCTTTGGGTGAACTGTATTTTGTAACAGGCCAGTTTGCTGAAGCAATTGAAGAGTATACGGAGTTGTCTGCTGCAGGAGAAGTAGATATTTCCGGTGTCTCAATCAATGAACGCTTAGGAACGAGCTACAGCATGCTGGGACAGTTTGAAGAAGCAGTACCATTTTTGGAAAACAGCTTAAAAGAAGGACAGTCTGATGACCGATTGTTTCAATTAGGCTTTACTTATGTCCAAATGCATGAAAATCAAAAAGCAATCATTTTATTCCAGCAGCTGCGGGCTTTGAATCCAAATTATTCATCAGTCTATCTATATCTGGGAGAAGCTTTACAAGAAGAGGAATTACTTGAGGAAGCTCAAGAAGTTCTAGCAGAGGGAATAAAAGAAAATCCTTTTCAAGTGGAGCTTTATCAGCTTGCCTCTGAAAATGCTTATCGGCTTCATGATGTAGCAGAAGCAGAACGATTGTTGAAAGCAGCAATCGAGCTAGGCGAGAAAACAGATGAATCATTGTTGACGCTGAGCAACCTCTACCGCACAGAAGAGCGTTTTGAAGAAGTCATCGCTGTATTAGAGCAAATGGACGAAAAGGGACATCCCTATGCAGAATGGAACCTTGCTAATGCGTATAATGAACTAGAAGAGTTTAGTCAGGCAAATGTCCATTATCAACAGGCCTATCAGGACCTGGCACATGAACCTGAGTTTTTAAAAGAATACGGTATTTTTTTAAGAGAAGAAGGACAATTGACGCAGGCCAAAGAGCTGCTCCAGCATTATTTGGCTCATGAGCCTGGAGATAATGAGGTGGCTTCTCTGCTTGACGATTTAGAGGAAAGCTAGGTGGTTTATTAATGAATATCAACGTAGCTGAAAAAAAGAGTTTTCTCGTTTGGCTGATTAACAATGTTTCCTTTAGTAAAAGAGAGATTATCTGGATATTAAATTATCTGGTGAACCATGAAACGATTTTAAATAATGTTACCTTTGTAGAGTATGCACATAAAGCAGATCGAGGAATTCGAATTACTGCAGCAGAAATGGAACAGGAGCCCATCACACTATTTTTAAAGGGCAAGTCGTTTACAGATACAGATCAGATTTTCCACGAAATTCGTATGAACTGGAAAAATCCTCTTTATTTAGAATGCGTCTTTGACAGCGCCTTTCAAAATTCAGATTATCTTTCTATTTTGGAGGACAACCCATTTTCTCCATGGAAAGAGAATATTAGTGAAGAGACTGTACAAAAAATTGATCATTATTTTGAACGGGAAGAGCAGCAGGCACGTTTAGAACTGCTGCGCACTCAAATTGATCAGGCTCTGGAAGATGGCAACTATGAGGCGTTTTTAGAATTATCTGATGAGTTTAATCGCATGAGAACACAGCTAAATGGACCGAAAACGCAAAAATAAAAAGCATCCCCTGACAAACGGATAAACAGCTTGTCAGGGGATGCTTTATTATTGATTTACTTGCTAGTTTGTTACTTTCTTTTTAAAGAGTTTTTTTGTTGGTTTCGCATAAGTAAAGCCTTCGCCGATTGCTTCATGCACATTAATGACGGAGATGAAGGCTTTCGGGTCCAACTCATGGACTATACGTTTTACCTCAATAATTTCACTGGGACTAACGACTACATATAAAATCTTTTTATCTATCTGAGAATAGCCGCCCTCGCCAGATAAATAAGTAACGCCTCTTTCTAAAAGCATCATGACTACTTCGCCAATATCTTCTGAATGATTGGAAATCACCAGCATGCCTTTTGCAGAATAAGCACCATCCAAGACTGAGTCAACAATTTTACTGAACACAAATGAAACAATTAACGTATACATCATGCGTTTAACATCCAAATAGGACAAGGAAAGCGTTAAAACTAAGACATCAAAGAGCAACAGAGAGCGTCCCATGCTAACCCCGTTTTTCTTTTCAAGAATACGGGCAATTACATCGCTGCCGCCGGTCGTTCCACCTACGCGGTAAATAAGTCCGCTGCCGACACCACCAGCTAAGCCGGCAAGAAGAGAGGCGATCAGGAGATCGTGATCCAAATTAATTTCAACTGGGAATCTTTGCCAGATCCATAAGAAAGCAGATAGGGATAGTGTTCCGATAATTGTATAATAAAAGGTACGTTTCCCAAGAATTTTACCGCCTATTAGAATTAAAGGGATATTGATTATCAGAGTAGAATAGGCAGGATCTATTTTGAATAAAGCAAGTAGAATGAGGGTAATCCCAGTTACGCCGCCTTCTGCAAGATTATTTGCAATATTAATATTAACCAAACCAAACGCATAAAGAGCAGTACCAAGTAGAATGACTGCGATGTCTTTTACATAAAAATTTTTTTCTTCCATTTACTCACATCCTTTTCCTTCATCACTTTATCATTCTAAAACAAAAACGACAAGAAGAATCTTTTCAATATCAGGAGTTTTTGATAAGATGAGAAAGAAAGAAGGTTGGAGACGATATGATGCAAAATGAAAAAACGCTGGAACAAATGCAGCAGGAAGTGGATAGCTATATCCAGCAGTTTAAAACAGGCTATTTTTCTCCATTGAGCCAACTCGCCCGTTTGACAGAAGAAGTTGGGGAGCTGGCACGTGAAATCAATCATTATTACGGAGAAAAGCCTAAAAAGATAGATGAACAGCCAAAAACAGTAGAAGAAGAGCTGGGAGATGTTCTCTTTGTCACAATGATTATGGCTAATTCTCTTGATATTGACTTAACAGAAGTGTTTAATAGAAATATGGAAAAGTTTAACCAAAGAGATAAATACCGCTTTGAAAGAAAGGATGGAAAAACACATGATTAAAGTAACAATCGCCGGATTTAAAGGAAAAATGGGTAGTACTGCCGTAAAAATGGTTCTTGACCATCCTGAACTTGCGTTAGTCAGCGTAGTAGATCCTTTTTCTGAGGAAAAAAACATAAATGAACTGCCGGAATATAACGGAACAGATGTACCAGTTTTCAAAACGAAAGAAGACGTTCTTCAAACCAAACCAGATGTTTGGATTGATTTTACTATACCAACAGTTGCTTATGAGAATACGTATTTTGCTTTAGACAATCAAATTGCTCCCGTTGTTGGTACAACAGGATTCACTGAGGAACAAATCAATGAACTGAAGCTTCTTTCTGTTGCAAAGAAAACTGGTGGCTTGATTGCGCCTAATTTTGCGGTCGGAGCTGTTTTGATGATGCAGTTTGCCCAAAAAGCTGCCGCCTATTTTCCTGATGTGGAGATTATTGAGCTTCATCATGACAACAAACTGGATGCGCCAAGCGGCACAGCCATCAAAACAGCTGAAATGATGGCTGAAACCCGCAAGACAAAACAGCAGGGACATCCTGAAGAGCAAGAACTGATCCCAGGAGCTAGAGGTGCTGATTTTGAAGGAATGAAGATTCACAGCGTTCGTCTTCCGGGACTGATTGCTCATCAGCAGGTTCAATTTGGCGGAACTGGAGAAGGGTTGCTGATTCGCCACGACTCGTATGACCGCAGCTCATTTATGACTGGTGTAGCGTTGGGCTGTCAAAAAGTTGTAGGGCTTAAAGAGTTAGTGTACGGATTGGAAAATCTGCTATGAAATTAGAGGAGCTGCCGGAAGAATTCATCAAAGCTGCCAGTGTAATTGATGAAATTCAACAGCATGATTTTGAAGCTTATTTTGTCGGAGGGAGTGTCCGCGACACCCTTTTAGGAAAAACCAGTCATGATGTAGATATTGCTACTAGTGCCTATCCAGAGGAAATAAAGCAAATATTTAAGCGGACGGTTGATGTGGGCATTGAACATGGGACAGTGCTTGTTCTACATGGTGAAGAGAGCTACGAAATCACTACCTTTCGAACAGAATCCACCTATCAGGATTATCGTAGACCCGATAGTGTGACTTTTGTCCGATCCTTAGAAGAAGATTTAAAGCGTCGAGATTTCACAATCAATGCGCTAGCTATGGAAAAAAATGGTCAAATTATCGACTTATTTAATGGTTTGACGGACTTGGCAGACGGTATGATTCGAGCCGTGGGAAATGCAAAGGAGCGTTTTCATGAAGACGCGTTGCGAATGATGCGAGCCGTGCGTTTCGCCAGTCAGCTTGATTTTGCTATTGAACAGGAAACCTTGAATGCGATTTACACCTATCATTCGCTGCTTTCAAAAATATCAGTTGAACGGATTGCAGTTGAATTTTCAAAACTGCTTCTTGGAAAGGATCGGCTAAAAGGTTTGTCCCCATTCATTGAAACAGGCTGCTATCAAAGCTGCCCTGGATTGGAAGGAAAAGGACGGGAATTATTTTGCTTTTCAGAATTGCCGAATCGCCAAATTGAGGAAGAACGGCAAGCTTGGACTCTTCTCGTGAAAGAGCTAGTCATTCAGCCAGAAGAGATTTGTCCCTTCTTGAAAGAGTGGAAGCTGTCCAATCAAATGATTCATGACGTAACAGAGCTTTCCTATGGTCTGACACAGCGGCTTCAGGGAGAATGGCTGGCAACAGACTTATTTCGATTGGGCTTGGACCTGGTATTATCTGTTGAAGAACTGTTGTTTTATTATAATCAAGAGGTTAAGCTAAAAGAAACAGCAAATAAGTATGAACAACTGCCGATTAAGAGCCGGAAAGAACTAGCGGTTACTGGAAATGATTTATTGACGGTTATAAATCAGAAGCCAGGAAAATGGCTGGGCCAACTGATTGATGAATTAGAGAAAAAGGTCGTAACTGGTGAACTAGTCAATGAGCAAGAAGCTTTGCTAGTGTATGCCAAAAATCAGCTGAACAAGGAGGGAAAATAGTGAGCAAGTACGCTAAGAAATTTATTGTTAGTGAACAAGATACTGCAAAAAAAGCGGGTTCTGGTGATTTAGATGTATTGGCAACGCCCGTTATGGTAGCTATGGTAGAGAATACGGCAAAAGACTATTTAAAAATCGAGCTGACAGATGAAGAAACGAGTGTAGGCACTAGAATAGAAATCGATCATCTGAAGGCTTCAAAAATTGGAGCCGAGCTATCTGTTGAAGTGATTTGTGATTTTCAGGAAAAAAGAAGAAGGGGCTACTCCTTTGAAGTGTATGATAATGGCGTGCTTGTAGGTAAAGGCAGGCATGAGCGTGCGGTTGTTTTAACAGAATTATTTTTGAGTAGACTTGGATAAGCAGATGTTTAGTCACTTTTGCATAAATATGCTAAACTAAATATGGTGTTAAGAATTTATTATAAGGAGAAAATATTATGGCAAGAGAAATGACTGGGTTAAAATTTTATTTCAGAAATGGCGAAACTTGGACAATCGGACGCCGTTATATCGGTGATTTGTGGATTAAACAAATTACAACAAGCTTTGGACGCATTAACGGTAGTGAATTTGTAGAGATTCATCCATGTGCCGGCTTTAAAATTGAAATTTTTCAAGAGGGAGATCATGTACAAACACATGATATCAATATGGGCGGTCTGGAATCAGGCATGTTTGCCCGTGCATTGAAATATGAAGATATTGAACGAATGGAAATACTATACAAAAGCGGTACGCCAGATTTAGTGTACTTCCCATATAAAGACAAATCTGATGAAGGTTTGGATAATCAATATCAGTCAACAAAAGTCAGTGAAAAAACAAACAGCTTATACATTGTTATTGATCCTACACAAACAGTTGATGATGTATACGCTTCAGAATTTTAAACTAAGTATTCAGTTCTACCTTAGTTGAACAAAAACTGAATGAAATCACAAAGCTTGAAATGAAAATCAGAGGAGTTCTGATTTTGTTTCAAGCTTTTCTAATAGTATGAGGGCACTCCCTCAAGTACCTAACAGCTATGCTTGCGGCTTTAAATCGATTATCACGGAGCTGGATACATTCATCTGAAAACCCTCTGCATTCGTCAATTTGACAAGTGCGGAGGGTTTTCAAGCTTTTTCATTCAAAGGGACAACACTATCGTAATAATCTGTCAGCATATCGTTATATTTTTTACATTTAACTGTTACAAGCAACCCATATACTTAGTAGTTATGGAGGGATCTTATGACGTTTACTAAACATCTACAAAAAGCCGGATATCTGTTAATTAGAAGCTTAAACGCACTGATGAGAAGAAAAGGTTATTTTTTCTCTTTCTGTTTAGTTGGGATGTTATATTTTCTCTTATTTTTTTCTATCTATTGGAGCAACTTCTTCACCTTTTGGATTCATTGGGAAACAGAGCTTATAGAAAAAAGTCAGGATATTTACACCGCTCAAGCAGCTCAGCCTTTGCTGATGCTGTTGAAAAGCTTTAGAATCGGGACGATTATTTTATCCAATGCTTTTTTTCTAGCAGGACTTTTCTATACAAAGAATCTTTATAGACAAATTGCACTTATTGAAAAAGAGGCGTTCTACATCGAGAGGATGCTTGGCGAGCAGACGTCAGTCATTAGTTTGACCTTTGTTGCTGAGGCATTCTATGTTATGGCAGCGGCAGGTCTTGCCGCCATGTTTTTGTCTAGAGCAGCACTGAAGAAAATACTTGGGGATATCTCAAACTTAGGCGGACTAAAACAAGTGATTTCAGACTATCAGTTAGGAAATATGCTGACCATACTCGTTTTTCTATTGCTGCTAGTATTAACTCTGGCTGTTATTTTTAGAGCTGTTTTCAAGCAAGTCGATTCTGAACAACTGAATCAACCAGCTAGTGAGGAACAATCGAGAGAAGGGGATCTTGAGAACGACAAATAACTTACAAAAAACGATGGTCAGTTATCAATAGATACTGTTATTTTCTTTAATTTTCTGAAATTATTTTTACTATTTCTGATAAAAGTGTTGACAAGCTTTTTTGAGACGTATATACTTATGTCAATCTTAAAAACAGTAGTGGAGTGATTGACATGAACAAGACAAATCAGAAACATTCACAACTGAATAAGTATTACTTTAGCTATTTTAGATGAGTTTGTATTCATGAGATTCATGGGTGCAAACAGTGCATAACGCAAGTTTGTATCTATGATGGCTAAGGGATTTCAACATGACTTTCAAGCCGCATAGATGAAAATCTATAGTGGCTTTTTATTTTATCTTTTTTCAAGGTATTCGCTGTAGATTGTTTTAATTTACTGCGAATACCTTGTTTTTATTTTACAAAATGATGGAGGTTGAAGAATGGAAAAGAAGATTACAGGTCACACTCGGTTGGTTGGATTGTTTGCAGAGCCAATTCGTCACAGTGTGTCTCCAATGATCCAAAATGCTGCGTTTGAAGAACTCGGGATTGACGCAGTGTATCTGGCATTTGAACTGGGAACAGATCGACTGCCGCAGGCAATTGAGTCTATCCGTAATCTGGAAATGCTGGGAGCCAATTTATCCATGCCAAACAAAATGGCGGCTGTTCCGCTAATGGATGATTTAAGCGAAGCAGCAAAATTAGTAGGAGCAATCAATACAATCGTTAATCAGAATGGTCATTTGACTGGTCATATTACGGACGGTACGGGTTTTATGCGAAGCCTAAAGGATCAGGGCGTGGAAATTATCAATGGGAAAATGACCATTATTGGTGCAGGTGGCGCAGCAACTGCGATTATCGTTCAGGCGGCGTTAGATGGTGTAAAAGAAATTGCAGTCTATAACCGCAAAGATGAGTTTTATGAACGGGTAAAGGAAAAGCTGGCTTACGTCGCAGCCAACACTCAATGCAGCATCACCTTACATGACTTGGGAGACGAAGAACTTTTGTCAGAGGATGTAAAGAACAGCCAACTCCTAATAAATGCAACTGGAGTTGGCATGAAACCGGATGTAGAGGCAACACCCATTCAGGATTTCTCTATTATTCGTCCGGATTTAGCAGTTTTTGATGTTATTTATACACCAAGAGAAACCCGCTTTTTAAGAGAAGCAAAAGCTCGAGGCGCCAAAACAGCAAACGGCTTAGGTATGCTGCTATATCAAGGAGCTGCAGCTTTTGAGCTCTGGACAGGTAAAGAAATGCCAATTAACAAAGTAAAACCAATTATAGAAAATAGTTAAGAATAAACTACTCAGGGGGAAATTATTATGATCGTTATTATGAAAGCAAGCGCAACGAAGGAACAAGTGGATTCAGTGATTAAACGAGTGAAAAAAGAAGGCTTGGATGTACAAATAAACCAGGGGAAGGATCATGTTGTGATTGGCCTGCTGGGGGATACAAGAAAAATGCAGGACGTTGCTTTCAATAGCTACGAAGGGGTAGAAAATACAGTTCGTATTTCAAATACCTACAAATTAACATCAAGAGAATTTCATCCGCAAGATACAGTCGTTGATGTTGATGGTGTTAAAATTGGAGACGGTAATTTTGTTACAATGGCAGGTCCTTGTTCTATTGAAGGTCTTGATCAAATCAGAGAATGTGCTCGTATAGCAAAAGAAGGGGGCGCAACGATTCTTCGAGGAGGAGCATTTAAGCCGCGGACTTCTCCATACGCCTTCCAAGGGTTGGAAGAAGAAGGGTTGAAATTTATTCGTCAGGCTGCTGATGAATTCGGCATGAAGGTTATCACTGAAGTTATGGATGAAGGACACATCGATATGGTGGCAGAATACAGCGATATTCTTCAAATTGGTGCTAGAAACATGCAGAACTTTAAATTGCTGGCCTCAGTTGGTAAAACAGGAAAACCAATTGGGTTGAAGCGGGGAATTTCCGGAACGATTGATGAATGGCTTAATGCAGCCGAATACATTGCTGTTCAAAACAACAACAACGTTATCTTTATTGAACGGGGAATTCGGACCTACGAAACAGCTACACGGAATACCTTCGATTTAAGTGCAGTTCCGCTGATTAAAAAGCTGAGCCATTTTCCAATCATTGTTGACCCAAGTCACGGAACAGGAATCTGGGATTTAGTTCCCCCAATGGCTCGTGCTGGAGTAGCTGCAGGCGCAGACGGCATGATTGTAGAAATCCATCCGGATCCTGCAAATGCTTGGTCAGACGGACCGCAGTCATTAAATGAAAAAACATACCTGAAAATGATGCGGGAAGTTCAAGTAATGGAAAAAGCAATGAAAGAAATCAAGGCATTAGAAGGTAAATGACATGGGGTATCTTTAAGAAGTGTCCACTATGATGAGTTGGAAAGTGTTCAGCAGCTATTCAATAGCGCTTTTCAGGAATTGCTGAGCAAATATGGAGACCAAGAGACGAATCCAGCTAATGTAACAATGGAGCGACTACAGGACATAGCTTGTGATCCATCCAATAAGTTGTATTTTATTCTCTTAGATAATAAGATTATCGGAAGCATGCGGATAGTTCGCCAAGGCAAGAAGGTCAAAATCGGACCCATAGGGATTTTACCAGAATTTCAAAATCAGGGAATTGGTAAGCAAAGCATGTTTCTAATTGAACAGGAGCTAACATCGGTCAAGGTTTGGCTGCTTGATACGATAAAACAGGAAGAGAAGCTGGTACATTTCTACCTCAGCCTGGGTTATAAGCCCACTGGGCAGATAGAGTCGATTCAGCCAAATATGGATAGTATCTTTTTAAGAAAAGAGGTTGAATAAATGCTGACAGTTCGTTTACCAGACCATGAATATCAGATTATTATTGAAAAAGGAAGTCTTTCCCAAGTGGGGAAATGGGCTAGCCAACTGTGGAAACTGCAAAAAGTAGCTGTTATCACTGATTCAACGGTGGATAAGCTGTACAGTGAATCCGTGATAAAGCAGCTTTTGGAGCAGGGATTCGAAGTAAGTAAGTTCGTAGTTCCGGCAGGTGAAACAAGTAAATCTCTAGCCAATGCAGAGAATATTTTTGAACATCTCGCACAAAATCAGTTTACCCGTAGTGATGGGTTATTAGCACTGGGCGGCGGTGTTATTGGTGATTTAGCAGGATTTGTGGCAGCAACTTATATGAGGGGGATTCACTTTTTACAAGTCCCAACAACCTTGCTTGCTCAGGTAGACAGCAGCATCGGCGGAAAAACAGGCGTAAATACAAAAAATGCCAAAAATATTGTTGGTGCATTCTGGCAGCCAGATGGTGTGCTGATTGATCCGTTGACTTTAGAGACTTTGGAGCCGAGAAGACTGCGGGAAGGAATCGCTGAAATTGTTAAATCAGCAGCCATTGCAGATAAGAAATTGTGGCAGCTGCTGGAGCAGCTAGAGGATGAACAAGATCTGCTGAAGCAGGCACCGGAAATTATTATTTCCTGTCTTGAGGTGAAGAGGAAAGTTGTTGAAGAAGATGAACTGGATAATGGGATTCGGCTGATTCTTAATTTTGGACATACGATTGGGCATGCGATTGAGAACACAGCAGGTTATGGCGTAGTCAGCCATGGTGAGGCTGTAGCAATTGGAATGGTTCAAATAAATCAGATTGCAGAAGAAAAAGGTGAAACACCCCATGGTACGACAATACAGCTAATCAATATGCTGAAAAAATTCGGTCTGCCGGTTGCTTATGATGACTGGGATGAAGACCGTCTCTATCAAGCCTTGACACATGACAAAAAGACCAGAGGAAGCTCAATCAAGATTATCTTACTGGCAGCTATTGGGCAGGCAAAAATTGTTCCAATAAGCATTGAAGAAATGAAAGAGTATATACGAAGGAGTTGAGCCTTATGCGTTTTATTACAGCTGGAGAATCACATGGACCAGAACTAACAGCAATTATTGAGGGTTTGCCGGCTGGTTTGCCGCTTACCGCTGAAGATATTAATTTGGAACTTGCCCGCCGTCAGACAGGCTACGGACGAGGGGGAAGAATGAAAATTGAAAAGGATGCCGTCCGAATTACTTCAGGCATTCGTCATGGGAAAACATTAGGGTCGCCGGTGACTCTGGTTGTGGAAAATAAAGACTGGAAAAACTGGCAGTCGGTCATGTCGGCTGCAGAGGTGCCGGAAAAAGAAAAAAATATTCGTCGGGTCAACAAACCCCGGCCGGGACATGCCGATTTGGTTGGTGGAATAAAATACAAGCATGAAGACTTGAGAAATGTGTTGGAGCGTTCTTCAGCTAGAGAGACAACAATGAGAGTTGCAATTGGTGCTGTGGCTAAAAAGCTGTTAAGTGAACTGTCCATTGAAGTTGCCGGCCATGTGGTTCTTTTAGGAGGGATCAAGGCCTCTATCCCGGAAAACATGACTGTACAAGAAATAAAAGAAAAATCAGAAAGCTCTGAGGTTCGAGTAGTCGATTCATCGGTGGAAGAAAAAATAAAGACACTCATTGATGAAACAAAGAAAAATGGCGATACAATCGGCGGTGTTGTTGAAGTTCTCGTCGGTGGAGTACCCGTTGGTTTAGGAAGTTATGTTCAATGGGATCGAAAACTGGACGGGAAAATCGCACAAGCTGTTATGAGTATCAATGCATTCAAGGGTGTTGAGTTTGGGATAGGCTTTGAAATGGGCAACAGGCCCGGCAGTCAAGTTATGGATGAAATTGTTTGGAATGAACAAACCGGCTATACGCGAACCTCCAATAACCTTGGCGGTTTTGAAGGCGGCATGACCAACGGAATGCCGATTGTTGTTCGGGGCGTGATGAAGCCTATTCCTACTTTATATAAGCCGCTGCAAAGCGTAAATATCGATACAAAAGAGCCTTATAAGGCAAGTGTTGAACGCTCGGATAGTACAGCAGTTCCAGCTGCAAGTGTGGTCTGCGAAGCTGTCGTCGCTACAGAGGTGGCACAAGCGCTCTTAGAAAAATTTGACAGTGATTCCTTTGAGCAGATGAAAGAAGAGGTTACAGCCTATCGTCGCTATACTCAACAATTCTAAAATCAGATGAATGGAGTGTAGAAGATGAAGGAAAAACAAGTATTAATTGTAGGATTGGGATTAATCGGTGCTTCTTTAGCACTGGCGATAAAAAAAGAACATCCTAATACACGAATTATTGGATTGGATGTGCAAAAAGAGTCTGAGGCATTTGCTCTAAAACGCGGGATGATTGATGAAATAGCTGAAAGTTTGGATCTGGCAGCTCCAGAAGCTGATGTGATTTTACTCTGCTCCCCTGTTGAGGCGGTAAAGAAACAGCTGCAGATAATCAGCAGGATTCCTCTGAAAGAGAGTGTTATTCTGTCAGATGCCGGGAGCACTAAAAGTGAAATCGTCGACTTGGCAGAGACGTTAGGCTTAGAGAACTTCATTGGTGGTCATCCAATGGCCGGTTCTCATAAATCCGGTGTAACAGCAGGAGATGAACGGTTATTTGAAAATGCATACTACATTTTTACACCAGGCAAACCAAAAGATCAAAAAAGAATCAAAGCGCTTCAGAGCTTACTAGCTGGTACACAGGCAAAATTTGTTGTTATGTCTACAGAAGAGCATGATAAAATTACTGGTCTGTTAAGTCATCTTCCTCACGTAATTGCTGCTGGACTAGTGAATCAAAGCAAAGCTTTTAATAAAGAACATCCAGGTGCTGGGAGACTGGCTGCCGGCGGATTCCGGGACATTACCAGAATTGCTTCTTCTGATCCTGTGATGTGGACAGATATTTTATTAAGCAATAAAGAAACCCTGTTAGGACTTTTAGATAACTGGCGTGGTGAGATGGATCAGGTTTCAGAATGGATTGCTGCAGAAAACAGGGAAGCAATTTTCCAATTTTTTTACGAAGCAAAAGAAACCCGTAATCAGATGCCCATTCATAAAGAAGGAGTTATTCCAGCCTTTCATGATTTATTTATAGATGTACCGGATGTTCCTGGAGTTATTGCAGAGGTGACAGGGATTATCGGCAAAGCAAATCTGTCATTAATAAATTTGAAAATATTGGAAACACGAGAAGATATTTTTGGTATTCTTCAACTGACCTTTAAAAGAAAAGAAGATTTGGAACGTGCCAAAGAGTGTATTGAGAAAGAAACAGATTATTTATGGTATGAAAAGTAAGGAGGGATGATCATTTGGAGTTAGCAATCAATAAAAAAAGACTTGTGGGGACGATACAAGTTCCTAGTGATAAATCAATTTCTCATCGCAGCATCATGTTTGGCTCGATAGCTCATGGGAAAACAACAGTAAAAAACTTTTTAAGAGGAGAAGATTGTCTCAGTACAATAAAAGCTTTTAAGAAATTAGGCGTCAAAATTGAAGATGATGGTGAAACAATTATTATTCATGGTCAAGGCTTTGAAGGTCTTAGCCCATCTGTTTCGGCAATTGATATCGGCAACTCAGGCACGACGATTCGCTTAATTAGCGGTATCTTGGCTGGCAGTGATTTTTCAACAGAGCTCTATGGGGATGCCTCAATTGCTAAGCGACCAATGGCTCGTGTATTGTCTCCGTTGAACCAAATGGGCGCCTCCTGTACAGGACACGACGGAACAGAGTATCCTCCGATTACAATCAGAGGAACATCTTCTTTGCAGCCGCTTCACTATGAAATGCCTGTAGCAAGTGCTCAGGTCAAATCAGCAATTTTATTTGCCGGTTTGCAGGCGAAAGGCAAAACGATTGTTGTTGAAAAAGAAAAGACTAGAGATCACACAGAAGATATGATTGTACAATTTGGCGGGGAAATCGAAGTGGACGATAAAGAAATCCATTTAACAGGACCTCAAAAGCTGACTGGGCAAACGGTTGTAGTGCCTGGAGATATTTCTTCAGCAGCTTTCTTTCTTGCTGCAGGACTGATTATTCCAGATAGTAAGATAACATTGGAGAATGTCGGCTTAAATCCAACACGAACAGGAATTATTGATGTTATTCAACAAATGGGCGGAAAACTCACGATTGAAGAAAATAAGAGTGAAAGCAATAAATCTGGAACAATAACTGTAGAAACAAGTGAGCTGCATGGGATTGACATTTCAGGAGAAATTATCCCAAGACTGATTGATGAGCTGCCGATTATTGCTTTGATGGCCACTCAGGCAAAAGGAACAACTGTGATTCGTGATGCGGAGGAACTCAAGGTTAAGGAAACGAATCGAATTGATGCAGTAGCAAATGAGCTGAACAAGCTGGGCGCAGATATCACACCAACTGAGGACGGAATGATTATTACTGGCGGAACAGTCCTTAATGGCGGAAACGTGACTAGCTATGGAGACCACCGAATTGGCATGATGCTACAGATTGCTGCTTTGCTGGTGAAAAAAGGAACTGTGGTTCTTGAACGTCCTGAAGCGATAGCTGTTTCTTATCCAGATTTTTTTAATGATTTACAAAGACTATACAACTAGGAGGGAAACAGATGCAGGGAATCACGTTAATCGGCTTCATGGGGGCTGGTAAGACAACAGTTGGAAAGCTGCTTTCTCAGAAGACGGGAATGAAGCATATAGATTTTGACGATAAAATCATTGAAGAAATCGGCATGAGCATTCAGGAATACTTTGATTTATATGGAGAAGCTGCTTTTCGGGAAAAGGAAACAGCTGTACTGAAAAAATATATAGACCACGATTATGTGATTTCAACTGGAGGCGGGATTGTGATGCGTCCGGAAAATCGTGAGCTGTTAAAAAAGATGGCACCAGTTATTTATTTACAGACAACACCAGAGGTTTTTATTCCCCGGTTAAAAAATGACCATACAACAGTTCGTCCGTTAGTGGTTTCAAAGTCTCCGGAAGAAATAAAGCAGGTTTTTGAACCGCGTATTTTGTTTTATGAAGAAGCATCAAGCATGATTGTGGATACAGATCAGCGTACGCCGGAAGAGATTACAGCTGAAATCCTCGATAGTATAGGGTAGGTGAAATAAATGAAGGTTGGTTATTTAGGGCCGGAAAGCTCTTTCACACATACAGCGACTAAGACGGCATTTCCCAATGCCGAGTTAATACCGTTTCATTCAATACCGGCATGTATTAAGGGAGTTGAATTTCATGAAGTAGATTTAGGTGTGGTGCCTATTGAGAATACTCTTGAAGGATCAGTCAACACAACAGTGGATTATCTATTTCATCAAGGAAAGGGACAAATTCCTGTAGGCGCAGAGCTAGTACTGCCGATTTTTCAGCAGTTGATGGTGAATACAAATCATCAGAATAATTGGCACCAGGTTACCCGAATTCTCTCTCATCCTCAGGCGCTGGCACAGTCACAGGAGTTCATAAGCCGCTATTTTCCTAATGCTGTTTTGGAGGCGACACCATCCACCGCCTATGCAGCGAATTTCGTAGCTGCCCATCCAGAGCTGACTATTGCGGCGATTGCACCAAAGTTATCGGCCGAAAAATATGGTCTGACTATTGTAAAAGAAGACATTCAGGACGTGGCCATCAATCGTACGAGATTCTGGGTTCTCGGCTCAGAAAAGATTGATTTAGAAGAAATACCAGTTGAAAATCGAAAGCTGACTTTGGCTGTAACTATGCCGAATAATATGCCGGGGGCACTCCACAAAGCACTTTCTGTTTTCAGCTGGCGGGAAATAGGACTGAGTAAAATTGAATCTCGGCCATTAAAAACTACTCTGGGAGAGTATTTCTTTTTGATTGATATTCATTTGGATAAACCTCAGGAATTGATAGATTTTGCCTTAGAGGAACTCCGTTTAATGGGCGGGGAAGTTAAGGTTTTTGGAAATTATGCTGTCCATCCTATTCACGGTGTCTAAACGGGAGAGACAGCAAACTAGCGTAAGCAAAACTACTCCGGTTATCTTTCTGAGAGCCAAGCTAGTGCTTGTTTGATTTCCTGATTCCAATAAAGCCAGTCATGACCGCCGCTGGTCGCGCGTAATTGTACATTTATGCCGTAGGGTTTCAAAAGCTCTACGGCTTTTTGATTTGCAGGGAAAAATGGATCCTCCGTTCCGCAAGCCAAATAGATATCAGGAAAGTCGAATCCAGCTGTGAGTTTCTTTTCAGCTAAAGCATAAATATCATTCTCCGAGCCTGGCAGCTCATCAAGATTTCCAAAAATCCCTGTCCAGAATGCCTTTGGTGCAAACTGAAAGATTTCTTCACCAAGCTGATCCATAGAATGAACTGCTCCAGACAAACTGATAATTGCTCCATAATTATCTGTGCCAAATCCCAGTTTAAATGCACCGTAGCCGCCCAAAGACTGTCCTCCGGCATAGTTTTTTTCTTTTTCCTTTGATAGCTGAGGGAAAAAATTTTGCACTGTTTTGGGCAGCTCGTCCGAAAGATACGTCCAGTAGTTCATATGGTAGGTAGTGTTCGTATAAGCACCTGCAGATGTTTGCGGCATAATCACAGCAAGGTTCATTTTATCTACATAAGACTCAAGAGCTGTAAAGCGTGACCAGGAGGTGTAATCACCCCCGACTCCGTGAAGCAGATAAAGTACAGGAATATTTGTTCTTCCATTATTGGGCAAAATACAGGAAACCTTCGTGTTCATTCCAAGTACAGCCGAATAATAATCAATATCAAAAAAAGCCATAATAGTGTTCCTCCTTAAATAAAGTAAAAAAGTGTTTATTAAACATAGAATAACATAGCTGGAAAGGCTAGCGGATACATACTGGAAAAAAATTCCTTTTATTTTTTTTAAAATGCACAATCTGAAAAGACTTTTTTTGTAAAATGGGTTATCCTTATCCATAAGAGTGAAAAAGAGGTGTACAAACAATGAGTCGTATGGACCGATATAAAGATATACATAAAAAATCAGATGCTGCGGAAAAAAGAAGCAGCTTTAATCCTAGAAAAGAAAAAGACAGGGATGAACGGTACGAAAAACAAGTTCAGCCTGATGAACAATATTCTCAGGAAAACCAGTCATATAGCCGTCAACAAGAGCAAATACCTGTGGAACCACCAAGAAGTTCAAAAAAATATAAACCTGAAAAGCCGAAAAAGCTAAAAAAGAAAGGCAAGCGTAGATGGATTAAGTGGGCTCTGTTGGTACTGGTTTTATTAATTGTGCTGCCGGTTGTATTTTTCTTTAAGGGAAAGCACGCGGCTGAAAATGACGACTCCCTTCCCAAAGAAGAAACAGAAGTATTTAATGGCGTCACCAGTGCAGACGGTGCCAACAATATTCTCTTATTGGGTAGTGATACTAGAGGAGAAGATGCTGGACGTGCGGATACCATCATGGTTCTTCAACTGGATGGACCTTCCGGCAAGCCTAAACTAATTTCCTTTATGCGGGATACATTTGTTGATATTCCTGAGGTGGGTGCAAATAAAATCAATTCAGCCTATGCATATGGCGGAGCAGAACTAGTTCGTCAAACATTAGCCAATAACTTTGGTATTGATTGTAAATACTATGCAAAGGTTGATTTCCAAAGCTTCGAAAAAGTAATCGATTCTTTATTCCCTTCGGGTGTAGAAATCGATGCAGAAAAAACGCTGAATTTAGATGGTGTTGACATTAACCAGGGAAATCAAAAGATGGATGGGCATGTTCTGCTCCAATATGCACGATTCCGGATGGATGAAGAAGGGGATTTTGGTCGGGTAAGAAGACAGCAGCAAGTGATGTCTGCCGTCATTTCGCAACTGAAATCACCGATGGTATTGCTGCGAACACCAGAATCAGCAGGTAAACTGGTTGGATATATGGCAAATGATATTCCTTTAACCTTCTTATTGAAAAACGGTCCTTCTCTAGCATTGAAGGGGGCTGGCGGGATTGACCGCCTAACAGTTCCTGTTGAAGATTCCTGGGCAAGCGGCTACTATGACTATGCCGGTAGTGTTCTTGAAATAGATTTACCGATGAATCAGCAGGCGGTTCAGAGTTTTTTAGCCAATTAGCATGAAAAAGACAGTTTTCATCTAATTCAGAGTATGTTATATTTATTTAAGTTTAGAAATATGAAACGAGGGTTTTTAATATGAAACTTGCTGTGGTAACAGATAGTACAGCTTATTTACCAGACAGAATAAAAAAACATAATGACTTGTTTATTATTCCTATACCAGTCATTTTAGACGGCAAAATTTATAATGAAGGAATTGATATTGAGGCGGATGAGTATTATGCATTGCTAAACAGCAGTTCAGAATTTCCAACAACTTCTCAGCCTGCTTTAGGAGAAGTCATCGAGCTCTATGAATCTATTGCAGCAAAAGGATATGATACAATTTTGAGTATCCATTTGTCAGCAGGAATTTCAGGCTTTGTCGGCACGCTGTTCTCCTTGAAAGGAACAATCGAAGGAATTGATTTACACCCCTATGATTCGAAAATTACCAGTATGCCAATGGGGCATATGGTAGAGGCAGCGCTGGCTGCTTCAGACAATGGCGAAAACATTGAAGCTATTCTCGCAAAGATGGATATTATTAGAGACAATACGTATGCCTATCTAATTGTGGAAGACCTGAATAATCTTGTGCGGGGCGGACGTTTAACGAATGGTGCGGCACTGATTGCCGGTTTATTGAAAATCAAGCCGATTCTTACGTTTGAAGATGGGAAAATCGTCTTATTTGAAAAAATCCGTTCAACTAAACGGGCATTTACACGCGCGGAGCAAATTATCGGTGAGAGAAATCAGGAAATACAATATCCTGTAAAGCTTTATGTTATTCATGCCAATAATCTTGCAGTTGCAGAGGAAGAGAAGAAAAAACTGCAGGAACAATATCCGGAGGCTGAGATTGAAATCGGACATTTTGGTCCGGTTATTGGCACCCACCTTGGTGAAAAAGCGATTGGGATTGCACTTTCTGCACAATAATAATTGAGCATTTATTTAACATTATTGACCGGGGCAAGCAGTTGCAGGCTTTCCCTGGTTTTATTTCACTCAGAACAAACCGTTATCTTCCATAAAAAGAAATATTTCAACAGACTGACTGATGTATGTTAAACTAGTACAGTATATTGAATTTTAGGGGAATTGTTCATTGAAGGAGACATGTCGATGAAATTAAAAGAAGATAGATTGCAGAAAGAAAAAATGAAGAATGTCCAACTACTTGCTGCTTATTATCAAGTGGTCAATCGTTTGCCTAAAGGGGATAAACGCGATCAGATGATTCGGGATATACTGGTATGTAAAGATAAGATAAAAAAAATAAACCAGCAGCTGACAGAAATTGATCAGCAAAAAAGTGCATCTAAAGAATAGCCTTTGAGGGCTGTTACAAAAATAAGGAGGTCTTTCTGATTATTGATTTGTTCACTATCGTATTAACGTTGTTTGTCATTGTGTTATATATCTATTTAATTATGGTTCGCAGAAGTATTGTTGTTTTTGCTAAACGTTCGATAATACCAAGTGCTATCGGGCTTTGTCTTGGAGCAGTCTTCTTATTTTTTGGACTGACAGCACCGCAAACATTGAATGACAAACTGCAGGATATTATGACATCTTGTCTGCTTTTTAGTTTCATGCTGGACTGTCGGGGATTAGCAGATGGAAAAATTATTAATAATTCCTTTGACAATCGTGGTGTGTATTATTCTGAGCTGGAAAAAGTTGTTCTTTCTGTTAAGAATCAGGAAATCCGAATGAACTATTTTAGAAATGGCCGGCGAGGTCCGCTGCTCATTTTCAAAATGCCTCTGGAAACGATGCTGGCTTTTTTATCAGATCGGGTGGCAAAGGACTTGGATATCGATATTATAATTGAAGATTAGACAAGAGAGTGGGATTCTATATGTTCCACTCTTTATTTTTGCCAATATTTGAAAAAATAATGATACTGTAAGACAAATGAAGAGTCGCATTGGTTTTCAGAATAGTGTACTGTTGCGACAAAGAATTATCTCAGGGAATACAATAGAAATTTACTTTTTTATTGTTCATACTTTGGTAAAAAAATAATTCAATAGCTCGTTTATCTATGAAAAAGAAAACCAGCTTCTTTTTTTTTGCTTTTTTTGTTACAATAGTCAAGATGAAAAGGAAGTGAGCTTGTGAAAGAACTAAGAGTTGAGCAGTTAACCAAAACATTTGGGGAGAAGACTTTATTTGATAACCTGTCTTTTATGATACATGAGAAAGATCGGATTGGTCTGATTGGTATTAACGGTACAGGTAAAACAAGTTTACTAAATATTCTGGCAGGGCTGGATGCTGCAGATGGCGATATCTCTCCTGTAAAACAGGCAAAGGATTACCGCATTGGTTATCTCTCTCAAACCCATGAGCTGGACGATGAGTTAAGTGTAATTGATGCTGTCTTTCAAGGAAATACACCGATTATTCAGGCTGTAAAAGAGTATGAACAGGCGTTAATCGCTTTAGATCAGGATGGAATGAATGAGGCTGTTCAAAAGCAATATACGCGGGCGGAAGAAAAAATGAATAAAGAAGATGCCTGGTCCGCAGATACCAGTGCCAAGATTATCCTGCAGAAGCTAGGTATTGATACACTAAATAAAAAAGTCGGCGAGCTTTCCGGGGGACAGAAGAAACGGGTTAGTCTGGCACAGACTCTGATTGAAGCACCAGACCTGCTGCTGCTGGATGAACCAACGAACCATTTGGATTATGAAGCAATCAGCTGGTTGGAAAAATACCTGAAAAGCTATTCAGGAGCACTGCTTATGGTTACCCATGACCGTTATTTTCTTGATCGGGTGACTAATCGAATTTTTGAACTTTCTTTTGGGAAGCTTTATGAGTATAAAGGAAATTACGAAGCGTATATTGCTGCGAAGGCTGAGCGAGAACGGGTAGAGCTTGAACAGGAAAATAAAAGAAAGCAGCTGTTCAAACAGGAGCTGGAATGGATGCGTGCTGGCGTGCAGGCACGAGGAACGAAGCAGCAGGCTCGTCAGGAACGTTTTCATGACTTAAAAGAAAATCTTCATCAGGTGAATGCAAAAGAGACCGTTGATCTCAATCTATCTTCCCAGCGCTTAGGGAAAAAAGTGTTGGAGATTCAGCATGGTTATTACAAAATTGAAGAAAAACAGCTTCTCAATGATTTTTCATTGCTAATACAAGCAAAAGATAGAATAGGGATAACTGGTAAAAATGGTGCCGGGAAATCGACATTGCTAAATATTCTCGCAGGAAGAGTTCCTCTTGAAAGCGGTCTGTACGAAATCGGTGAAACAGTTCGTCTGGCTTATTATACACAGGAGAACGAAGAAATAGATCCTGAGAAACGGATGATTGCCTACCTGCAGGAGGCTGCAGAGGAAGCTAAAACAGTGGACGGCGAAACAGTTGGCGTGGCAGAGCTGCTGGAACGTTTCTTATTTCCCCGCTTTATGCATGGAACGATGGTTGGAAAGCTTTCCGGCGGTGAAAAACGAAGATTGTATCTTCTGAAGCTATTAATTAGTCAACCAAATGTGCTTTTACTGGATGAGCCAACGAATGACTTGGATATCGATACGCTGACTGTACTGGAAGACTATATCCATCAGTTCAGCGGAACAGTAATCGCTGTTTCACATGATCGCTATTTTCTTGATAAAACGATGGATAAGCTTCTGCTTTTTAAAGGAAATGCTGAGATTTCATCCTACTACGGTACAATGAGCGCTTATTTAGCGCAACAGACAGCAGAAGAACAGCAGGATACAAAAAAAGTGAAGAATTCAGCGGTGGAAGTAAAAGTTAAAAAAGAAAAATCAAAGCTGACTTATATGGAACAAAAGGAATGGGAAACAATTGAAGACGAAATTGCTGTCCTTGAAAAAAGACAAGAACAGGTTTCAGAAGACATGAACCATCAGGGAAATGATTTTGCCCGTCTTCAGGAGCTGCAGAAAGAAATGGACCAAATCGAAGAACAGCTGGAAGAAAAAATCGAGCGCTGGGATTATTTAAGCCAGTTTGCTGACGAATAGCAGGAGGAGATCATATGGAAAATGCGTATCTTGACTTAGGTAGAAAAATACTAGATGAAGGACATTTGAAAGGCGACCGTACTGGAACAGGAACAAAAAGTCTTTTTGGCCATCAAATGCGTTTTGATTTATCAAAAGGTTTTCCTTTATTGACAACAAAACGAGTTCCATTTGGTTTGATTAAAAGTGAGCTGCTTTGGTTTATTAAAGGGGATACGAATATCCGATATCTTCTACAGCATAACAATCATATCTGGGATGAATGGGCATTTGAACGCTATATTAATAGTTCAGACTATACTGGACCAGATATGACCGGTTTTGGTCATCGTGTCTTAACTGATGAAGGGTTCAAACAAGAGTATGAAAAACAGCATGCTTTATTCTGTGAAAACATTTTAAATGATTCTGATTTTGCAGCAAAGCATGGAGAATTGGGTAATATTTACGGCGCTCAATGGCGGCATTGGGAAACAAAGAATGGCGAATTTATTGATCAGCTTCAAGATGTTATTCGTATGATAAAAACAAATCCTGATTCCCGCCGCTTGCTTGTCTCTGCGTGGAATCCTGAAGATGTTCCTTCTATGGCGCTTCCACCTTGTCATACAATGTTCCAGTTTTACGTAAATGACGGAAAATTGAGCTGTCAGCTGTATCAGCGTAGTGCAGATGTGTTCTTAGGCGTACCGTTTAATATTGCCAGCTACGCACTTTTAACACATTTGATTGCCCATGAAACAGGCTTGGAAGTAGGGGAGTTTGTTCATACATTAGGGGACGCTCATTTGTATGTAAATCATTTTGAGCAGATGGAGGAACAGCTGACTAGGGAAGTCCGTTCAGCTCCTCAACTGATTTTAAATACAGAAAAACAATCGGTTTTTGACTTTGAAATGGAAGATATTAAACTGGAAGGGTATGACCCGCATCCGGCTATCAAAGCACCAATTGCGGTATAGGTCTGAAAGGAGTTAAAAATATGTTAGCAGCTATCTGGGCTCAGGATGAGCAGGGGATTATTGGAAAGGAGAATGTGTTGCCTTGGCATTTGCCAAACGACTTAAAGTTCTTCAAGAAAATGACTGAAAACAATACAATTGTAATGGGAAGAACCACCTTTGAGGGGATGGGTGGAAAAGCTCTTCCTAACCGTAAAACAATCGTATTGACAAGAGATACTTCTTATCAGGCAGCAAATGTGATGATCATGAACAATATTCAAGAGGTTCTAAGCTATGCTGAAGAATTCTCAGGAATTACCTTTATTGCAGGCGGCGCCAAAATTTATCAGGATTTTCTTCCGTATTGTGATATTCTTTACCGAACAGTTATTCATGGAGCATTTGAAGGAGATACTTATTTTCCTTCTGTTGACTGGGATGAATGGACGATGATTAATACGAGTGAAGGCGAGCTGGATGAAGGAAATGTCTATGCTCATGAGTTTGAAACCTATCAGCGTAAATCTTCATAGATGTGAAAGGTGAGTATAAAAATGGAAATCATGATTAAAGGCTGCCTGATTCACTATGAAATTTTTGGAGAAGGCAAGCCGGTTTTATGCCTTCATGGATTTCCAGAGGATCATGAGGTCATGGTTGGCTGCCTGGAACCAATATTTGCAGAGATGCAGGGTTATCAAAGAATTTACATTGATCTTCCTGGTCTAGGAAAATCAAATGGGAACGGACTAGTCAGCAACGCAGATAAAATGATTGAAATAATTCAGAGCTTCACTAAAAAAGTTCTTGGTGAACAATCCTATCTTCTTGTGAGTCAGTCTTATGGAGGCTACTTATCTCTTGGCTTAACCTTTTTAGCAGCTGACAGGATTGACGGCGTTTTTTTTCTTTGTCCATGTACAATCGCTGAGCGCTCGAAACGAAAGCTGCCGCCGCGTGAGGTTCTAATAAAAAAACAAATACTACTCGATAATGGTGAACAAACACTATTTTCTGATTTTATGGAGATGGCTGTTGTCGCTACTGATGAAACCTGGCAGAGATACAAAAATGAAATCTATCCAGGTTTAGCAAGGGCAAATGAGGAGTTTGTAGAAAGCTACCAGCAAACAGGCTACGCACTGTCGTTTGAAGAGCGCTTTGAGGAGATTCATTTTGATAAGCCAAGTGTTTTCTTAACTGGCAGACAGGATGACTGTGTAGGCTATCAGGATGCTTATCGTTTGATTGATGGTTTTACCCGCTCAATATTTGTTATTTTAGATACTGCAGGGCATAATCTTCAAATCGAACAACCTGCTATGTTCAATCAAACAGTCAAAAACTGGCTAATGAACGTTTAAGATAAAGGGTTCAAGGTATCCAAATCTTTAAAAAGTGCTGACAGCTATTCCACCAACACAAGAATAAAAAAAGAGCGTAGGAAAATTTTCCCACGCTCTTTTTTATGAACGACTTTACATATGATTTCTATACAAGCCGACAACCTTACCAAGAATGGTAACATTGTTTAGACGGATAGGCTCAAGCAGATCATTTTCAGGTTGTAGCCGGATATGATCAGATTCCTTAAAGAATCGTTTACAGGTGGCTTCATCCTCATCAGTCATGGCAATTACAATATCCCCGTTTGTAGCAGCCTGCTGCTTACGGACGATTACTTGATCACCGTCAAGAATTCCTGCGTTAATCATACTTTCTCCTCTAATAGTCAGCATGAATAATGCATTCTGTTCTGTTTTTAAATCAGGCGGCAATGGGAAGAAATCTGACGCTTCTTCAACTGCGAGGATAGGTTCGCCGGCAGTAACTACACCGAGCATTGGGATTGTTGTCGGTTGTACGCCGATTTTTTCCAGACCTTCTGCAGTTAATTCAATAGCCCGCGGTTTTGTAGGGTCTCTGAGAATTAGACCTTTCTTTTCCAATCTTGCCAGATGACCGTGAACAGTGGAGGTAGAGGAAAGATCCACCGCTTTTCCAATCTCGCGAACGGTTGGAGGATATCCTTTGAGTTCAACTTGTTCATATATATATTTTAATACTTCGACTTGTCTTGTTTCGGTACGTTTAGCCAATATCCACACCTTCTTTCCAATTTATAGTTACAGTCTAACATACTTGTCTTTTTAAATCAAACAAGCGTTCGTCTTTTTTAGAGAGAAAGATAGTTGTTTTTTTTGCCGGCTTCTTATAAGATAAGAATGATTGATAAAGGAGGAACGTAGCATGCTGTCAAAAGAAAAACTAGCTCGAATCAATGAGCTGGCCCGTAAGAAGAAAGAGAGGGAACTAACCTCTGCGGAAATAAAGGAGCAAAAGCAGCTTAGAGAAGAATACCTGCAGACCTTTCGTAAAGGAATGCGCCATCATATAGAGGGAATGAAAGTTGTTGATCCGAAAGGAAACGACGTGACTCCTGAAAAACTGAAACAAATTCAAAAGGAAAAAGGACTGCATAATCGCGATTAATTATAGTTCTTTTTACCAAAAGTAATTGCTTTCATAAATAACTTAAGGTACAATGGATTTAATAAAGGTAAAAAAAACCTAAATAGGAGATGATTTTTTTGTTCGACAAAACTGATCAACTTGGTGTTAATACGGTGCGTATGCTTAGCATCGAATCAATCCAAAAGGCGAATTCCGGACATCCGGGTCTACCAATGGGAGCTGCGCCAATGGCGTACGCATTATGGACGAAGCATCTAAAAGTAAATCCAAAGACCTCAACAAACTGGTCTGACCGCGACAGATTTGTGTTATCAGCTGGTCATGGCTCTGCATTGTTATACAGCTTGCTTCATTTATCTGGCTATCAGGTTACGATTGATGATTTGAAGCAGTTCCGCCAATGGGACAGCAAGACACCTGGACATCCGGAGGTCGGACATACAGACGGCGTGGAAGCGACAACTGGTCCTCTTGGACAAGGAATTGCTATGGCTGTTGGGATGGCAATGTCGGAAGCACATTTGTCAGCAGTTTATAACCGAGACAGTTTCCCGGTTGTAGACCATTTCACCTATGCATTATGCGGGGACGGCGATTTGATGGAAGGCGTTTCTCAAGAAGCTGCATCGATGGCTGGTCATATGAAACTGGGCAAGTTAATTGTGTTGTATGATTCGAATGATATCTCTCTAGACGGCCCTACTTCAAAAGCATTTACTGAGAATGTAGGCGCTCGTTTTGAAGCTTATAACTGGCAGCATATTCTAGTAAAAGACGGTAATGATCTGGAAGCAATTTCGAAAGCAATTGAGGAAGCGAAGGCAGAAACCGATAAACCAACATTGATTGAAGTGAAGACAGTTATCGGCTACGGCTCTCCTAAAGAAGGCACATCGGCTGTTCACGGCGCTCCACTTGGTCAAGAAGGAATTGATGCAGCGAAAGTTGTCTATGGCTGGGAGGCTCCTGATTTTTCTGTTCCAGAGGAAGTTGCGGAACGCTTTAAAGAAGCAATGATTGCTGAAGGAGAAAAGGCAGAAGCAAAATGGAACGAAATGTTTAAAAACTATCGTAATGCTCATCCGGAGCTTGCTAAACAATATGAAGAAGCGTTTTCTGGGAAGCTGCCTGAAAATTGGGATAAAGAGTTACCAATATACGAAGTAGGCAGCAGTGCTGCAAGCCGAGTGACAAGTAAAGAGACAATTCATGCGATTTCTAAAGCTGTACCAAGCTTCTGGGGTGGATCAGCCGATCTTTCAGCATCGAATAATACGATGGTTGCAGGAGAAAAAGACTTTGAACCTGGACAATACGAAGGTCGTAATATTTGGTTTGGTGTTCGTGAATTTGCGATGGCAGCTGCGATGAACGGCATTCAGCTTCATGGCGGAACAAAAGTCTACGGTGGTACATTCTTTGTATTTACCGATTATCTGCGTCCAGCTATCAGACTTGCTGCAATTCAACACACACCAGTAACTTATGTTCTAACTCATGATTCAGTTGCCGTTGGGGAAGATGGTCCAACACATGAACCAATTGAACAGCTGGCAAGTGTTCGTTGTATGCCAGGTGTCCAAGTAATTCGTCCAGCAGACGGCAATGAAACAGTTGCGGCCTGGAAAATTGCGATGACAACAACCGACAAACCAACAATCCTTGTATTGAGCCGTCAAAATTTGCCGGTGATTGAAGGAACAAAGGAAAATGCAGTTGAAACAGTTGCTAAGGGTGCCTATGTTATTTCTCCTCAAAAAGGAGCGAAGCCGGAAGGTATTCTCATCGCTACAGGCTCTGAAGTGAATTTAGCTGTTGAAGCACAAAAAGCTTTAGCTGAACAAGGAAAAGATGTTTCTGTTGTCTCCATGCCAAGCTTTGATTTGTTTGAACAACAATCAGCTGAATACAAAGAAGCTGTTTTACCAAAAGAAGTGACAAAGCGTGTCGCTATCGAAGCTGCTTCGCCATTTGGCTGGGAGCGTTATGTTGGTAATGGAGCGATAATCGCTATTGACCATTTCGGTGCGTCAGCACCAGGCGACATTGTACTGAAAGAATTCGGCTTTACTGTTGAAAATGTTGTTGAAAAATACACAGCATTATAATTCTAAAATTAACTAATAGACGAATGACTAATTTTAGCCCTATGGTCATGGTAAGCGTAAAAACAGAATAGAACACAAGAACCTGGAACAAAATGCAGAAAATCTCTGATTTTGTTTCAGGTTTTTTTATTTGAATCTCCAAATATCTGCCAACTGGTTTTAAGTAGAGATTTTCGACTTTGTTTTACTTGTAATCTTATTGAAATAGTAACATTAGTTATTATTTTTATTTGCTTATTTTAAACTCGTAAAAACATCGTCTATATAATACTCAAATAAAAAAATGAATTTATTTATATGAAAACAAAAATATTACAAAAAAATTTCTATTCCTTTAAATTATTCTTTTCTGATTCTATATCGTTGTTTCTTTTTTCAAATCATTTTAAACTAATACTACGTTATCAGTTTGAGGAGGAAAAAAGTGAATGGAAAAATGTGAAACACGAAGCAGCAGGCATGTGAAAAGAACGATTCAAAAGAAAAAGAACCGTCACCGCTTTACTTCCGGCATGGGAGTTGCTTTATTATCTGTTCCATTAATTGGCGGAGTATTTGCTGGTTCTGAAGAAGTTGAAGCAACTGAATATGAACAAATATCTTCCGTTTCTCCAGAAAGCTTCATTGAATCAATCGGTTATTCTGCTTCATCTGTGGCTAGTGCCAATGATTTGTACGCTTCAGTAATGATTGCTCAAGCATTGCTCGAAAGCAGCTATGGCAATTCTCAATTGGCAGCAGCACCAAATTACAATCTTTTTGGTGTGAAGGGAAGCTACATGGGACAAACTGTTTATATGACCACTTCAGAATACCTTAATGATGAATGGTTAATCGCCGCTGAACCTTTTAGAGTTTATTCTTCTTATTATGAATCCTTTCAGGATCATGCCAATGTGATTTTGTCGGCTGTTTCAGGCTATGGGGATTATCACTATGCAGGTGTATGGAAAAGTAATACAAGCAGCTATATGGATGCAACTGCTGCATTGACCGGTACTTATGCAACAGATCCTGATTATGCGCAAAAGTTAAATTGGCTGATTGAAGCATATGCTTTAACAAGGTTTGATACAGGAACGGCGGGTTATAGCTATTATTCAACTGCTGCTGAAAATCAGGCAGTGATTTACGCAGAATCAGGCATTTCCAATTATACAGTAAATTCCGGCGATACCCTGTGGGGAATTGCAGAGAGCTATGGGTTAACGGTGGATCAGTTGATGGCTTTAAATGGCTTATCAAGTGATATGATTACTGTAGGACAGGTTCTTGAAGTTCGTTAACAAAAGAAAAAAAAGACAGAAAGCCAAGTAACTGTTCATGAAACTTAGACTAAACGCTAAATTTCATGAAGCGTTCAAAGGACTTTCTGTCTTTTTGCTTAGCGGCTGCCGCTTCGTAATTCTTCTAAGCGCCGCTCTCTGTTTTTAGTAATATCTTTCCTTCGCGGACGAGGGAGGATGGCGGCTTCGGTCACTGTACTCTCTCTTCGATGAGTAGTAACGTCGTCAAAATCAAAATGGGTTAGGTAATCAAGAACTTCACGAACAATCGGTGTGGGTGTAGAAGCGCCAGCTGTCACAGCCACCTTATTGACCTTTTTAAGCCATTCAGGCTGAATCTCTGTAACATCAGATACTCTGTATGCTTTGACATTCGCCTGTTGTTCAGAAACTTGAGCTAGCCGGTTGCTATTGTTGCTTTTGGGGTCTCCAACAACAATCGTTAAATCACAACCTTGTGCTTGTTCAACAACAGCTTCTTGGCGTACTTGAGTAGCTTTACAGATATCCTGATGGATTTCTATCCAAGGAAACTTTTCTTTAACCAGCTCGATTAAATCCAATACATCCCATTGACTCATAGTAGTCTGATTCGTCAAAAATAGTTTTTTATCTTTAGGAAAGTCTAATGCAGTAATGTCTTCCGCAGCTGCAATCAGATGTACCTGATCAGGAGCAACACCAACCGCGCCTTCTGGCTCAGGATGATTTTTTTTCCCTATATAGAGCACATCATAGCCTGCTGAAGTTTTTTGTTCAATCAGTTCATGGGTGATGGTTACATCCGGACAAGTCGCATCAATGACGGTAAGTCCTTTTGCCTGAGCAAGTTCCTTAATCTTTGGTGAGACACCATGTGCAGTTAAAATAATCGTGCCTGAGTCAACCTGAGCTAATATTTCTTCCCGGTTTTGCCCGTCCAAGGTCTGAATGCCGACGCTTTCAAAGGCCTCAGTAACATGCTGGTTGTGGACAATCATTCCTAATATATAGATGGGGCGTGGCAGTGTTTCATCTAATGAAACGTTTCTGGCAATTACCATTGCATCCACAACACCATAACAGTAGCCGCGGGGACTAATATTTACAATCTCCATAGATTTACTCCTTGTTCATTTTTTTCAGCTGTTTTTTCAACTATACACTATAATTATTAAAAATAAATAAAGTTCAAGTATATCTGCTTAACTATAGCAAACTAATGGCGTGATTTCAAAAAATGGGCTATTATTGATTAAAGCTACTATTTTAGATGGGGGAAGTACGTATGACAAAAATTGCTAAATCTGTTACTGAATTGATAGGTAAAACACCAATTGTTCAGCTTCAAAGAATTGTACCTGAAGAGGCTGCTGAGGTTTATGTAAAGCTGGAATTCTTTAATCCCGGCGGCAGTGTAAAAGACCGGATTGCTTTGAGCATGATTGAACAAGCCGAAAAAGATGGGAAGCTATCAGAAGGCGGAACAATCGTTGAGCCTACAAGTGGAAATACCGGCGTTGGATTAGCAATGGTTGGTGCTGCTAAAGGTTATAAGGTAATCATTGTTATGCCAGATACAATGAGTGTGGAACGCCGTCAGCTGATTCAGGCATATGGTGCTGAACTGATTCTAACACCTGGAGCAGAAGGGATGAAGGGTGCTATTGCAAAAGCAACAGAGCTTGCTGAACAAAATGGCTACTTTATGCCTTTGCAGTTTGAGAATCCGGCCAATCCAGCAATTCATGAGAAAACGACTGGTAAAGAAATAAGTGATGCTTTCGCAGATATTGGTCTGGATGCTTTTGTGGCAGGAATTGGCACAGGCGGTACGATTACTGGTGTTGGTCATGAACTGAAACAGATTTATTCAGATATTAAAGTGATTGCTGTTGAGCCAACAGAATCACCCGTTTTAGAAGGGGGAGCTCCTGGACCTCACAAAATTCAAGGGATTGGCGCTGGCTTTATTCCTGAAGTTCTTGATGTAGCTGTTTATGATGATATCTTGGCAATCAGCAGTGATGATGCAATGGAAACTGCTAGACAAGCAGCTGAAAAAGAAGGGCTGCTTGTAGGGATTTCAGCTGGAGCAGCCATTAAAGCAGCAATTGAAACGGCTAAAAAACTAGGAAAAGGCAAGAAAGTGTTGACAGTTATTCCAGATAACGGCGAGCGCTATCTTTCAACTGCTTTATATACTAAAGATAATTAACAGCAAAAACTATTTTAAATGATTTACAAACAATATATGGCCGACAGCTATTTCGTTGTCGGCTTATTTTAGTTTTTCCTGATTCCTATGTTATTACGTAAAAAGAAGTGAGATGAAAAGAAAGTTTTTCTAAATTACTGATATCGCTTTCTAAATTAAAAGGTTAACCTTTGTTTTTTTATCTATTTAGTATTTTATTTATTACATATATTTTTTGATTACTAAGAAATCGATGAATTATTAGCGGTTTTCCGCTATTTTCGGCATAATTTCTTGTCAAGCTAGATTATAAATAGTATTATTTAATAAAAGGAGGGGTTTATCAATGGATAATATTTTAGTTAAAAATGCAATGGCTGAACTCAAAGAAGCCAATATTCGTATCACTCCACAGCGCTATGCTATTTTGGAATATCTTATTGAAAATCACACGCATCCAACTGCTGACGAAATCTACCGATCATTAGAAAGTCGTTTTCCCAACATGAGTGTTGCTACTGTATATAATAATTTGAGACTCTTTACAGAAATTGGTTTTGTACAGGAGATGAGCTATGGAGATGCTTCCAGCCGTTTTGACTTTGGTTCAAAAAAACATTATCATGCAATCTGTCAAAACTGTGGTAAAATCGTAGATTTTCATTATCCCGGACTAGAAGATGTTGAGATGGCTGCAAGCCGTTTAACAGGTTTTGAGATCAACGAGCACCGCTTAGAGCTCTATGGGCTCTGCCCAGACTGTCAAAAACTAAAGGAAGAGGAGTAAGAAAGAAGCGATGATTATAAAAATACATACCGAAAATGCTCCGAAAGCTATTGGACCCTATGTTCAGGGAAATATTGTTAACGGCTTGTTGTTTGCTTCCGGTCAAGTACCGCTGGATCCTGCAACAGGGGAAATCGTAGGGGAAACGATTGAAGCGCAGACAAAACAGGTAATAAAAAATATTCAGGCAATTCTTGATGAAGCAGGCAGTTCTTTTGACCAGGTCGTGAAAACGACTTGTTTTCTAAAAGATATGAATGACTTTGCTGCATTTAATGAAGTGTATGCGGCGGCATTCTCAACGAAATTACCTGCACGTTCAGCTGTTGAAGTAGCTAGATTGCCAAAAGATGTGCTAATTGAGATTGAAGTTATCGCTGCAGTTGCTGATTAGGCGTGACTTTCACAAGCTTAGAGAAATGATTCTCTAAGCTTTTTTTGTTGATTTAATCATTATTATAAAAATCGTGAATCTTTATCACATGAAAATAGGAACAATTTTTTGTTAGTTTGTGAAAAAATAATTTTGAATTCACAAGCACATATATCGAATAATAATTATCAGTTTGCTATAGTTTTAATGTAAACCTTTAATAGGTTGCAAGAAAACTAAACTGTTGAGAGAAGGGGAATTTTTAATGAAAGTTGTAGTTGTCGGCTGTACTCACGCAGGTACCGCAGCAGTAAAAAACATTCTGGCAAATCATCCGGAGGCTGAAGTAACTGTTTATGAACGCAATGATAATGTATCGTTTTTATCATGCGGGATTGCTTTGTATGTTGGAGGCGTTGTGAAGGATGCTTCAGGACTATTTTATTCCAATCCAGAGGAGCTGGCTTCACTTGGTGCTAAAGTGAACATGGAGCATGAAGTGGAATCAATTGATGTTGATAAAAAAGAAGTCGTTGCTAAGGATTTGAAAACTGGCAGCGTGGAAACAATTTCTTATGATAAATTAGTTATGACAACAGGTTCTTGGCCGATTATACCGCCAATTCCAGGAATTGACTCTGAGAATATTCTATTATGTAAAAACTATAATCAGGCAAATGTGATTATAGAGAAAGCAAAAGATGCGCAGAAAGTCGTAGTTGTCGGCGGCGGTTATATCGGAATCGAATTGGTAGAAGCCTTTGTCGAGTCCGGCAAGCAGGTAACATTGATTGATGGTTTAGACCGTATTTTGAATAAATACTTGGACAAGCGTTTTACCGATGTTTTAGAGCAAGAGTTAGTTGACCGTGGTGTTCAGTTGGCTTTAGGAGAAAATGTTCAGGAATTTAAAACAGGTGCTGATGGTAAAGTAGAAAAAGTCATCACACCAAGTCAAGAATTTGATGCGGATATGGTGATTATGTGTGTTGGTTTCAAACCTAATACCTCTTTACTAGATGGTAAAGTAGAGATGCTGCCAAACGGTGCACTAGTTGTTGATGAATATATGCACACAAGCAATCCTGATATTTTTGCCGCAGGAGATAGTGCAGTAGTACACTATAATCCTAGTGATACAAAAAACTACATTCCTTTAGCGACGAATGCTGTTCGCCAAGGGATGCTGGTTGGCTATAATTTGACTGAAAACAGACTAGCTTATCGTGGAACCCAAGGTACTTCTGGTTTGTATTTGTTCGGCTGGAAAATTGGTTCAACAGGTGTAACAATGGAAAGTGCTGCATTGAACGGACTGGAAGTTGAAGCAACTTATATGGAGGATAATTATCGTCCTGAATTCATGCCGACCACAGAAAATGTTATGATGGAACTGGTCTATGAGAAGGATACAAACCGGATCGTCGGAGGACAATTAATGTCTAAATATGACATTACACAGTCTGCAAACACCTTATCTCTAGCTGTTCAAAATAAAATGACTGTTGAAGACTTGGCTCTTTCAGATTTCTTCTTCCAGCCTCATTTTGATAGACCTTGGAACTACCTGAATCTGCTGGCTCAAGCTGCCTTGGCAGATATCAATGGGAAGTAAACATTTTTTGAATTAAATGCCGGAAACTGAATAAAATTGTGGACTTGGAATATCAACCAGAAAATTTCTGGTTTGTTTCAAGTCCTTTTATATGGATCAGAGAACTTGACGTAACGACCTGAACAGCCTAGCGGAAACGATTTGGTAAAAACCGCCAATTCGATTACTCGATGCAATGCAGTTTAAATCATATACCTTCTAAATCACTTCAAAGCGGTTTGTCCCTCAGCTATTACCTTGTTGTGTTTGAGTACTTAAAAAGTGTTGGCAGATTTTTCTTAATGTAATTCTGCCAACAAAAAAATATCATTTTAATAATAAGAAAACAGGTATGGAACTGTTTTTTTAAGTCCCGTATTTGTTTTTATTTAGGGTATATGTTTTGCCTTTTGCAGAAAATTTTGAGATGCTTAGTATAGAAAATTTGAGGTGAAAAGATGAAAATGAATATAAAGGAAACAATTATCCGTTCACTATTTGCTCTGTTGGGCGTAGCTATACTTGCTTTTGGTGCTGCAACACTGAGAATAGGACAAGTAGGTTTAGACCCTTACACAGCTGCCAATATAGGGATTGGCGAGACATTAGGTCTTTCGTTAGGTGTTTATCAGTTAATCATTAATATAGTTATACTAATTTTAGTCTTTATTTTCGGCAGAAAGTACATTGGTATTGGTACAGTGATTAATATGGTATTAACAGGTTTTTTTATTGATTTCTTTACATGGATGTATACAAATCTATTTTCGATTGAGCTAAATTTGATTACTCAGGCAGCCCTTTTAATAATTGGTGTGGTCATTTTTACATTTGGCGCATCTTTCTACATGTCTGCAAAGCTGGGAAATGCTCCTTATGATGCAATCGCTCCGATTATTGTTGACAGGACTAATCTAAGCTATCGACTGATTCGGGTGAGCCAGGATGTTTTCTTTGTGATTCTTGCGTTTATTTTTGGGGGACCCGTTGGTGTAGGAACAGTCATCAATGCATTTTTTACTGGTCCTTTGATTGAATTCTGGAATAAAAAGGTAAGTGAACCCCTCATTGAAGCTCAGGTGAAAAAACAAACAAACTAAGGGCAGCTTAATCGATAGCTTCTAAAAAATAATGGAATACTCATGTGTTTCTCTACAGTCCAAACTAATGTCAGAATGATTATTTTTCATAATAGATTCATCAATGGAATAAACGACGGAAGCCGGAGAAAAACTTAACTGACAGTTAAGTTTTTCTCCGGTGTTTGTCTTTACTCTCCATTGTTTCAAAAATAATCCTATGATAAGGTTTAGATGAAGGAGGGATTATGATGAACCTAGGTGAAATGATTCGTAAATATAGGAGAAAACAGGAGCTAACACAAGAGAAGCTGGCCGCAGCGTTGGGTGTTTCCGCAGGAGCTGTAAGTAAATGGGAAACGAACAGCAGTCTTCCAGATACTGAATTGTTAGTACCGCTTGCCAGACAACTTCATGTTAGTCTGGATGAGTTATTTGACTATCAGTTAAGCTTGTCAGAAGCTGAAATCAAAAAAATCATAGACGAAGTTGCATTACTCTTTCAAAAACAGACATTTCAAGCCGGACTTGAACGAATTCAGTATTATTGTCGTGAGTTTCCACACTCAGAAGCTCTAAACTTTCAATTAGCAAAACTAATCTGGACATACAGCTTTTTAACGCCCTTTGAAAGTGAAGAAGAGGTTGACAAACGTCTACAGCAAGCATATGAACGCTTTCGTCCACTATTCACTTCTGAAAATGAACAGCTACGCTTAAGTGCGCTTTATGTTGGAGCAACTATCCTTATGGCCTTGGATCGCTATGATGAGCTGGAAGAAAAACTTCAAGAAATTCCTCAAATGTCTTATGACACTTTCTATATGAAACTTCGCGTTTTAGAGCATAAGAAAAAGTATCCACAAGCTGAAGCATTGACGGTTCGAAGATTATTTGAACGAGTAAATGAAGTGATTTCTTTAGCAGCTATCCTAATTAGGCTGAACGAACGGTTAGGCAACGAAAAATTAGCCAAAACCTATCTTGATTTGTCCAGGCAGCTGGAGCAGCTTTTTCAGCCGATCGCACCATCTTTAGCCAAGTATAGAAGTGTTCAAGAACAGGTAGATAAGGGAAACAGCGCAGAAGCAGGAAAGTTGCTGCTCCAAGCTGTTCAGGCAACTATCCTGCAGCCGACCGACTGGCATAATCATTATCTCTTTTCAGAAATTGAGCTTTCAGCAAATATTCACGAAGTGCAGCAGAGTAGAAAGCTCTTTTTGCAGGAACAACTGAATACTTTTTCAAAGCTTTCTGAGGATCCAAATTATAAAGCTGCTGAAAAGCTGGTAAATGAGTACGTAAATCAAGAATAAAATGAATGTGAATTTTCATTCTAAAAAAACATCGAATGACTGGAATAAAGCTGACTATAGCTTTTTCCATTATCATTTGATGTTTTTTTGTTCTGTCCCTTTGAAAAAGCCATAATTTTGATTAAAAATTTTCTCATTTTCAGCACAAAAATGTTAAATACATGGTAGTATAGCGAAGGACATTTCAGAAAGGGGTTTATAGATGAAAAGTATTATTTTAAAAAATTCAATTAAGGATACGTTATATGTGACCGTGGGGTCTTTTTTATTGGCTGCAGCGATTAATAGCATTATGCTGCCGATGTCGATTGTCTCCGGCGGTGTAACTGGTCTGAGTATTGTGCTGAATCATTTATTCAACTTAGACCCTGCACTGGTTTTATATGCAATCAATATTCCTTTATTAATTTTATGCTTTATTTTTTTAGGAAAAGAAAATGGTTTAAAAACAATATACGGCAGCCTGATTTTTCCATTTTTTGTGGCGATTACTTCTAATATACCTACTCTAACTGACAATTTACTACTTGCTGCTGTCTATGGCGGTATTGCAACAGGAATTGGCCTGGGATTAGTTTTTAGAGGGAATGCTTCTACAGGTGGAACGGCTATTCCAGCTCAAATTATTCATAAATATTTTAAAGTACCTTTAGGACTTTCAGTTTCGATTGTCGACGGTTTTATTATTTTTTCAGGATTGTTGGCTTTTGATGTGGATCGAATTCTATACTCATTAATGAGTTTATTTTTAATTGGACGAGTCATTGATATTATTCAGGTTGGTGTGGTTCGATCAAAGAATGTTTTTGTTGTTTCACCAAAATATGCAGAAATGAAGCAAGAGCTCTTAAAGATTTTAGATAAGGGTGTAACGATGATTCCGATTGAAGGCGGGTATCATGAGAAACAGGGAATGCTTTTAATGACGGTAATAAAAGAAAAAGATTTCCCTAAACTGAAAGAATCTCTCTTGCAGATTGACGAAAATGCCTTTATTATTTCCATGAATGCCAGCGAAGTGTTTGGGAGAGGTTTCAGTCTGCAGCGAATACTGGAATATATGGAGTAAAAGGGAACTTAGTTAAAAAGCATAAGTGCGTGGATGAAGAAAATCCCGCACTTTTTTTAGTGTGTAGCAAAAGATTTATGTGTATAATTGATAAAAAATAATATGGAGCATTTAATTAACGATAATTATATTATGTAAACTAAAAGGGTATTATGAAATATTTCTTTCCTTATAACTAGTTGAATGTTTGTGATAGAGGTGTGCTTGCTACACAACACAGGGAATCGAATGGCAAGGGAATCTTTAGTTGAAATCATGTTTAGAATAGAAAGCAGGTTGTTTTATGACAGAAAAAGCACTAGTTATTATTGATTTGCAGGTTGGCCTAGAAACAAAAACTAAAAAACTTTTTCAGCTGCAGCAGGTTCTTAAAAAAGTGAATCTGCGGATAAAGAGCTACAGAGAGAGGGATATGCCAATCATTTTTATCCAACATGAGGATGAAGAGCTGCTTTATGGTACGGACAGCTGGCAGCTTTTCCCAGAGCTTGAGGCAAAAAAAGAAGACTATTATGTCTCAAAAAAACATGCTAATTCTTTTTTTCACACAGAGTTGTCTAAACTTTTAGAGGGTTTATCCGTTGATACACTGGAAATCTGTGGTGCTCAGACAGAGTTTTGTGTAGATACAACGATTCGCTTTGCACACGGATTAGGCTATAAAATTTTTATGCAGAAAGGAACAGCTACGACTCTTGATAATGATAACTGGACTGCAGAAGAGATTATTCAGTATCATGAAACTATCTGGAATCAGCGTTTTCTACTATTTTTTGACTAGCAGCTGGACTCTCTCCTTAGGTCAGACTGTATAATAGAGATAATATAGGTGGGAGAGGAGAAAGAGATGAACTCAAAAACAGTTGAAGCTCGGCAAATGCTGATTAAAACAAAAACAACAGACTGGTTTGGTACAGAATATACAATGAACATGTACCGTGGCTGTGATCATGGCTGTATTTATTGTGATTCACGAAGTGAATGCTATCAAATCGAAAATTTTGATAGTGTGGTTTATAAGGAAAACGGATTGGTTCTTTTAAATCAAGAGCTTCAGTCCAAGCGTAAAAAAGGAATCGTCGGATTCGGTGCAGCATCTGATGCCTATAATCATTTAGATAAAAAAATAGGCTTGACCAAGAAAGTTCTAACTCTTCTTGATCAGCATGGCTTCGGTATATCTCTGGCAACGAAAAGTGCGATACTCACACGGGATATTGCAGAGTACAAACAAATACAAGTACATTCTCCAGTAAATCTTGGCTTTTCCTTTAGTACTTCTATTGATCGTGTAGCAGCTAAAATTGAACGACATGTTTCCTTGCCAAGCGAACGCTTCCAAGCAATCGAAGCATGTAAAGACAACGGACTGTACTGCGGTATTCTTTTGATGCCGGTACTTCCATATATAACTGACAGCTGGAAGCTGATGGCTGATTTAATTATGAAAGCACACGAAGTACAGGCTGACTATATTTATCCCATGTTCGGCATGACCTTAAGAGATCGGCAAAAGGAGCATTACTTTAATGCCCTGCAAAAAATATCAAAACCGATTGCCGATCAATACGAAAAGAACTATAAAAATACTTATTTTTTTCCTGCTGAAAACTATGAGCAGTTAAGCTACAATTTTAAAAATTTGTGTACTAAATTGGGCATAGTCTATGAAATGAGCGAGATTATCACGAATTACCAAAAACCATATCAGATAGAACAAGAACGTTTATTTTAGTTAAAACATCAGTTGGTTTTTCTGCGGTAAAAAGGAGGAACATATGAATATTAGACCAATTACTCAAAATGATGCCTTGGAGTTCTTAAATATGCAGCATGGGCTGGATAAGAGCAGTTCATATATGCTGCTTGAGCCAGGTGAAAGAATAGCAACGGTTGAAGATACTGTCAGAAGAATCGATCAGATATTAACAGCTAAGGATTTTCTTTTTGTTGCAATAGATGACACAGGGGCTATTGGTGGATATCTTCAAGCAGAAAGAGCTGCTTTTAATAAAATTCAGCATTCGGCTTATATTGTTATCGGTTTACTACCTTCGATTCAAGGGAAAGGTCTTGGTACTATGCTGTTTGAGGAATTAGACCGCTGGGCCGAAAAAATGGGGGTTACTCGTTTGGAATTAACAGTAGTAACAGTGAATGAAGGAGCGGTGGCTTTATATAAAAAAAGCGGGTTTGAAATTGAAGGCACAAAAAGAAAAGCCATCTATCAAGATGGCCGCTTCTTAGATGAATATTATATGTCTAAAATCTTTGATTGAATTAGAAGCGATAGCGTTTGAGTCATAGCTAATGGCCCAAGCGTTTCTTTCGCTAATCGCTGATTCGTGTTTTCTGTCATTTTAAGATATTCCTTCTTGTTACTGAGATAAATTATAGAGTAGGAACGAATGCTTAACAGAATAAAGAGAAGCTTGGATAGCAGTAATATCCGTTTCGCCGTTTTCTAAACTAGCCACTACGCCTTTTAAAATTTCTTTAATCTTATCAACTAGAAAATCAGGAAAGTAGCTATCTTGATACATATCTGTAAAATAGTCATAATTGCTCATTTAATCACTCTTCTATACATAATCCGAAAATAGGATATTTATTAAAAAAAGTGATACTTGATGCTTTAACATTCTCATCGTACAAGTAATTCCGTTCCAATAAGGACATTTGTATCTGAAAGATTATTCTTTATCATAAGTTCTTCCAGTGATAGACCATGCTGCTCAGCAATCAATGAAAGAGCGTCACCAGCCTGAACGACATAAGTTGTTGGCTGAGGCTGAACCTCTTCCACAGCTGGCTCTGCTGCCGGCTGTTCGGCTGCTGGTTCAACTGCAGGTGCCTCTGTTGGTTCAGGGGCAGCAACAGAGGATTCAGTTGTAGCTCCACCTGTTTGCGGCAGCGCTTCGGAGGCAGCCGGCGGAGTGCTGGTAGTTGTTTCAGTTCCAGAAGCTGTTTTAATTGAGCCGGTAGATAAACTGGAGTTAAGCTTATTTACCTGGTCTTCAAGCTTCGTAATTTTCTCTCCTACGTTTGATGTACCTGTATCGGATTGATACGTGCGGTAAACAAGATAACCAAGTCCTAAAGAATTAATAAATACTAAAATAAGCAAGAAGATAAGCAGCACAGGTGATTCGCTGTTCCTTCTTGATGATCTGCTTGTATGATTTTCTTCCATAAATAACTCCCCTTTTTCCAAATGATTCTTCTAAATAGTATAGCACATTCACAAAAAAATAACTTGCGTTTTTTTAGAAAAAAATGTGACTTCAATGAAAGCAGAGGAGATAAATAGATTAGTATGTTATCATAATGAATCAAGTGATAAAATTCTTTTGCTTACTTATAAATAACAAAAGACGAGGAGGAAAAGGAATGCTGCTCACTAGACAAATAGAACAGCTCCAGAGAATCGAAAGGTATACAGCTGCCGTTTTGGCTGAGGATCAAACAGGGCATGGAATGGATCATATCCAACGAGTGGTACATCTTGCAGGTCAAATTGCAGAGAGGGAAGACTGTAACGATTTTATTGTTATTGCAGGAGCCTATCTTCATGATGTAGTTGATGACAAGCTGGTTCATGATGAGCAAGAAGCCTACGAGAAGCTGGCTTTTTTTCTTAAAGATATCTGTGTTTCTGAAGAAGAACGTCAACACATTTTCCATGTACTCGCAAATGTATCTTACAGCAAAGAAAAATTGAACGGAAAGAATCCGAATCTATCCTTAGAGGCGAAGATTGTTCAGGATGCCGACCGACTGGATGCCTTAGGAGCTATAGGTATTTTGCGAACGGCCTACTATGGTGCTACAGTAGGACACAAGATACATGATCCTGAACTTCCAGTTCAGTCTTTCATTTCTAAAGAAGAATACCGCAAAGGAAGTACAGTCATTAACCATTTTTACGAAAAATTATTGAAAATAAATGAAGGGCTGCATACGGCTCATGGTAAGAAGCTTGGACAAAAACGCCATGATTTTCTACTGTCTTTTTTAGAGGAATTTTATGATGAATGGGTGTAAAAAAGAAAGATACGTACTTTTAAAATGGACTGGTAAAATGGACTGGAGCATCGTCAGCTTGACGCATGCCCAGTCCTATCTAGTAACTATTTATGAAGGATCAGCCAAAGAGGTTTCTGAAAGCAGGGGCTGATCCAGCGCTCTCATAGACTTCAATGAACTAAAATAAAAACAAATCAACATTCCGGCAATTCCTAGCAAAAATAACAAAAAGGCTGAGCCTGCTCCGGCACCTGTTCCAAAGATTGGAAAGCGCTGCGAATTGGTGCGCATGAGCGGTTCAAATACATCATCAATTAGTATTCCAGCCAGCAAGTGGCCTAAAGGAATAGTAAAAAACTGTAGTGAGTTGCGGACAGAAAAAACACGTCCCTGCATTTCAATAGGGATTCTTTCCCTCAGCAGCACGTCCATATTGGCGCTCATAAAAGGGATTGGAAGCCAACCGAGTACAGCTCCTACGTACCAGAAGGGAATTGATTCAGTCAAAGCAAGAATAAAATTTTCTGTACTCATCGAAATAAAAAGAGCGATGCAGATTATTCGAATTCTCTTTTTCGGGGCAGGCTGAAAAGACACAATAATACTGCCAAGAAGACTTGCAATGCCTGTAAAAGCATTAAACATGCCTAGAACCGTTTCCTGCTCCTTGTATTTGGTTAGAACTAATGCAGGCAGAGCTGTGTCCGACATCGAAGCAATCAGGTTGATTCCAGATAAGAATAAGATTAGCTGGAGAATTCCTAAATGCTCTTTTAAAAAGGAAATACCTTCTTTAAGCAGTTGGAAAACAGAGGTCTGTTCTTCATCTTTTTTGAGTGCATCTAGAAGAGGTAAATGGATAAAAAATAATAAGCTGATAAACGCTGCCGAAAAGGTTATTCCATCGAAAATCAGAACAAATTCAATGTTAAAAAATGAAAGCAGCATTGTAGCAAAAACCGGAGTCAGAATAGTGACTAAAGAGTTGGAAAATGATCGCAGACCGCTGGTTTTCTGATAATACTTTTGGGGTGTTAGCAATGTAATCGCCACATCTGAAGCCGGTGACTGAAAGGCACCCATCAGACCATTAATAATATTGATCAAATACAGATGCCAGATTTCCAGCTGATTTGTTTTTAGCAGCCAGGAAGCAGTCAGCGTCCCAACAACGGCTATACTATCACAAAACAGGATAGTCTTTTTTTTATCCCATTTATCGCTTAACGCACCAGCAAACATGCTTAATAGAACATAGGGCGCATAAGAACAAACCGTGAGCAGTCCCATTGTCAATGCGGAACCTTGCTGCTGATAAATCCATATAATCAATGCAAAGCTTGTCATTGAACTCCCTAAAGAAGATAACGCTTGTGTGACCCATAAAATGATAAAAGCTTTTAGTTGTTTTAATTCTTGTACTTGTTGATTTAACATGACTTTGCTCCTTAATAATTGTAATTTTCAAAGGAATGCAAAGTCAGTTGGAACAACTAGATAAATTTTGTAAAAGAATGAAGCGACAGTCTTTCAACTTTTTCTGTCTATCCTACAGGATAGGACTGTCTCCCGAATATAGAATCTTCTACAAGATTTATACAGATTTTATTTACTCCATGCAGTGTGTTCCAAAGACTTTGCATGGAGCTTCGCAATACAGATTACCATATCGATTTCCTCCTATTGAGATGATTTCTTTTATTATATCTAAAATAAAGTGAAATAACATCATCTGCTCAGCAAAATAAAAACGACCGTTGGATTTAAGCAGGAAAGGACTTGCAGCTTGCTGCTGGAATTCCTTTTTAATAAAAAAAGCTGGCGAATAGTGATGCGATTTTTGGGAGTTAAAATAATGAAGTACAGGTACTGATTTTATGATTTGGTATTGACTAATCTAGATATGTTACACTGTCTATACTTGGTACTAGTTAGATGGAGGATAACATGGAACAATTAAATATAGATGTTTCTTTAGTAAAAAAACTTATTGAAAAACAATTTCCCAAGTGGAAAAATCTTGCAGTCAAACCTGTCCGTTTTAGCGGCCACGATAATCGAACCTTTCACTTAGGCGATTAGTTAACGGTTCGCTTGCCCAGTGGAGAGGCCTACGCACCACAAATAGAGAAAGAAGCAGCTTGGCTGCCGTATCTAGGCAAAGAATTGTCTTTATCAATTACCTCTCAAGTAGCTTTGGGTCAGCGGGATTCACTCTTTCCCTATCCTTGGTCAGTGAATCAATGGTTGGAAGGCGATATATTGACTAAAGAAAACGTAGATTCAGAGGTTTTAGCACTGGAGCTGGGGAACTTTTTAAATGAACTGAAAGAAATTGACGCTTCTTCTGGACCAGCAGCGGGCCAGCATAATTTTTACCGGGGAGGAGAATTGCAGATTTACAACAACGAAGTAATAGAAGGGATTCAGTACTTATCTGAGGTGTATGATCCAGATAAGCTGACAGCTTTATGGGAAGCAGCATTACGTACACAATGGCAGCATTCGCCGGTGTGGGTCCATGGAGACATTGCCCCAGGAAATTTACTTGTGAATACCGGACATTTAACGGCTGTTATTGATTTTGGTATTCTGGGTACAGGAGATCCTGCCTGTGACTATGCAATGTCTTGGAGCTTCTTTGACCAGCCTTCAAGAGAACTTTTCCTGAAAACATTGCCCTGTGATGAGGGGACTCGCTTACGCGCGATGGGCTGGGCCTTGTGGAAAGCTATCATCACCTATCACGATCAGCAGCTGCTGCTTCATCAACAGGCTGTACACACAATTTCGGAAATAATGACAGAATATCAGTCATTTGTATGACGAAAGATACATCGCTGGACTTATGAATTCTCTTCGTTAGTTCGTTATAATAAACTTATGAAAAAGAGTACACGAAGGAGAGCAATCATATGAAAAAGTTAAGTTTAACGATTTTGGGGATTTCGAGCTGCTTTTTATTAAGCGGATGTCAAGCATTAGGGGGCCAAACCTCTTACCATGAAAAAGAGTACACAGGGGATGATTCAATTCGAACAATCGAGTTGACTGATAAAAACATGACAGTAAGTGTTGTCGGTGTTGAAGAAAATCAACCTTTAACCATCAATTACTATGAAAACAATTATTCTACTTACGATATTGAGCAAAAAGGCAACAAATTAGTGATGGAGAAAAAAGAAAAATCAAGAGGACTTAATTTATTCTCCTACATTAATTTTAATTTTCATAAGCTGGACGTTGTTGTCGAGGTTCCGAAAGACCAAATTGATCAAGTAAAAGTCAAAACAACCAATGCCAAAATAGATGCGGAAGATTTAAATCTTAAGAGTGCTGATTTTGAAACAACAAACGGAAAAATTGAGTTGGATAGTATTGCTGTGTCAGGAAAAATTCATGGACAGACAACAAATGGGAAAATTGACTTAAATGATTTAACAGGAAAAGAAGCAGTTTTTACCACTACCAATGGAAAGATTAATTTTGATGATTTTTCTGTTTCTAGAAAGTTGGAGCTGGGAACAACGAATGGAGCAGTGAAGGGCTCGATCATCGGAAATGAAGCTGACTTTAAGATTACTTCAAGCACTACAAATGGAAAAAATAGCCTAAACAATCGAAATTCTGGTGAAAAAGAATTAGCAGTAAAAACAACGAATGGAAAAATAGCTGTTGATTTTACTGGAAATGATTAAAGGATTTCATGTCAGTTTGAACTGGCAGAATAAAACTGAAAAAAATCTTGACGCTTGGAACAAAAAGCAGTTATTTCGGCTCTTTGTCAACTAATGTTGGTGAAGAGAAATCTTAGAATTTTTGAAGATCAAGAGGAAACATTTCTCTTGGTCTTTTTTAGTTTACAATTAAAGCGTTGCCGTGGCGAATCATAATTCGCAGT
>NZ_JBNEQE010000015.1:0-95750 GCF_049894025.1 Enterococcus sp. LJL51 | reverse complement strand
TCTCTTTGACTTCAAGAGAATACGCCATTTTTTTCTTCATCAAAAGCACCTCCGCTAAATTTATTATATAAAATAAATTCAACGGAGGTGCCTCTTTTTTATATTCTCATTCTTGGGGGTCAGTGCCAAAGTGTTTAGCTTCGAGAACCAAGTAGGTACTGTTCAACATCAGCTCATCCCTCGCTGTGTTTCACAGCAATAAGACGGATTATCCGGAAATTATCAAGAAACACTACGAGGGAACCGAGTAGATGTTGATTGATACCTACCTGGAGCTTTTCATATTTTTGAGATCGTTCGGCTTATTTCCGAGAACTTCAACTCTTAGTGCTTTTAGCACTTAGAAGTTGATGCTATCGGAACGAAGTGTAGTGAGCTTGCTGTCTCTACGAGTCTAGCGATTCTCGAGACAAAGCATTAGGTTCCTACAAGCTTGTCTACGGTTCTCACTCTGTTGCGATCCTCGAAGCATACAAAGACTGGAACGCCGTTTATTCGGATTTTAGAGAAAGAAGAGTTCGGGCATTTACTTATGTCCCAAACTCACTTAGTCCAAGTCTTACGATTTTATTCAATTGTTTGTCTTCTCAAAACAGGCAGAAGTAGAATTGAAAATCAGGGATTGAGCTCATTTTGAAGGCGTTTAAAGAGCTGGGTGGTTTTTTCGGACTCTTTATTTGTGTAGTAATACGTGTAATCTAGGGTTTCTATTTTTAAAAGAGGCTGCTGATTTTTGTACACTAGTAAGTATGCCGGTCTATCAGCAATACGAAATTCACCAGTCAGATAATGTTCAGTTGCTGAGCCATAAATACGGATACTATTTTCCGGCAGCTTATCTACTAATTGGACTGAGCGGATATCTGTTACAGGAATCTCACGAGTCCGTGTAAAAGGGGCAGTCATGGTTACTTCTGTTTTTGAAATTGCTAATTGAAACGGATCATTAGAAAAATCGTTGATTAATAAAGGGACACAGGAAATAATCAAAGCACCCACAATAATAATACTTGTTAAAATCATCGCAGCTTTTCCAGCTGGTCTGCCCAGATTTACGGACATGTTCATTCCTAATCGATCAGGAATGATAATCCGGGGATCATCTGGATTAATGTAAATTCCGTATCGCCAGTACTGATCTTCATCGCCATAGCGGTAATCAGAAGCCTGCATAATCAAATTATCTTGGGTTTTACGCAGCCGGAACAGTATAAAGAAAATGAAGCCGATATACGCAAACAATAAAACAAAGTAGGCAATCACAAGATATAAGGTTTTCTCGTAAGCTGCTTGAGTTGACAGGGCAGGGAGAAAGGACAGCGGGCTAAAAACAAGCACTGATGAAATCAAGAGCAGGGACCAATAGTAGCGCATGGCATCGTTAACTTGCTGGTTAATTTGCTCATCATCCGTCATTGGCTTTACTGGCAAACGTCTGATTAAATAATAGGAATAAATAAATATACCTAAAGTAATCAGTGAAATTCCACCAAAGATAATGACTTCAATGGCACTATTCAATATAAAAAAAGTATATAGGCAGCCAGCAAATGAAATAACTATTCCAGGAATAAACCAATAGGGCTTAATCAGCCGACGGTTTTTATTTTGAATCAGTTTGGTATCAATTAAAAGAGGCTTGGTTGGCAGTATCCAGTTATTTTTAATTTTGACGTCTGTCATTCTTCTAACGTAAAGAACCTGCATAAAATACATCACGCCGATTAAACCGAATATGGAGAGCAGAAAAAACAACATAGCCAGAGAATCATATGGGAGAAATAAAATCAAAAGATCAGCAAGAGAAAAAAGCAATGCGGTCTGAATCAGGCGCAGCTTATAGGTTTGACGTACTTGGGTCACCTGGGAATCCTGTAAATGTTCTTTAGGTAAAGTTGTTTCTAAAATAATATTTTTATGGGGATTGGCAACAATACGTCCAATCACAGCCATTAGAAGATTCATACTTAAAAGAATTAATAGAAAAATTAAATTCATACTCACGAGTAACACATCCTTTAGTTTTTAAAATTTGTGGAAATTTGGGTGACAATAGCATGGATGTCCAAATCATCCAGCTGATGAATCACTGCCTCTGCTAAAACCAGTTCTAATGAAGTGTACAGCTGCTTCATAAACTCTGGAGTAGCCTGAGGCAGCTCAGCCACTTTGGTACCGTTGCGCCGGTCGGTGACAATATAGCCCTCCGTTTTTAGAGCATTGTAGGCTTTAGATACAGTCATCATGTTAATTCTTATCTCATCTGCCATTTGTCTGACAGACGGCAACGGTTCATTCGGCAATAGCTTTCCGGCAGCTATTCCTAAAATTACTTGATTACGAATTTGCTGATAAATAGGTATATCACTTTTCATATCGATTTCCATTAGCATAAAAGACACCTCTTTTTATATCATTTGTATTAGTTAGTATAATACAAAAATCGGCAGTTGGCAATAATCTTTAGTTGTGGGATTTTGAATCGAAGCATATAATAAAAAAGAAGTGCTAGAGGGAAGGATGAAAAAAATGTCAGAAATCAAAAATGAAACAACTAAAGAATTTCGAACAGCTTTTGCTGAAAATAGAAAACAGCGTGCAGTACAAAATAGTGTAGTCAAAAACGGCATCACGCAGTCGGCAGAAACACAAGCTGCTAAAGTAGAAAATGTACAGGTGTTTTCTGTCGATTTGTCTACCGGAAGAGTAGCTAATCAGAAGCAAAGCGGACGCTGCTGGATGTTTGCTGCTTTGAATACATTTCGTCATAAAATGATTAACAGCTTTCAATTGAAGGATTTTGAATTGTCCCAAAACTATACATTTTTCTGGGATAAATATGAAAAATCAAATTATTTTTATGAAAATATCATTGCTACTGCTGCTCAGGAGCTGGATTCCCGGAAGGTTGCATTCCTGCTGGCAACCCCTCAACAGGATGGCGGTCAATGGGATATGATTGTCTCTTTATTCAAAAAATATGGTGTAGTGCCAAAAACAGCTATGCCGGAAAGTAAAAACAGTTCAAATTCCAGAGATTTGAATAATTATCTGAATAAAAAACTGCGCAAAGATGCTGTCATACTTAGAAAACTGATTGAAGCTGGGAAAACAACAGCTGAGGTACAAAAGGCAAAAACAAAGATGCTAGAGGAAATTTACAACTTTTTAGCTATCTCTTTAGGCACGCCACCGGAAAGCTTTGATTTTGAATACCGTGATGAAGAAAAAAACTATCATTTAGACAAAGACCTGACACCACAGAGCTTTTATGCTAAATACGTAGGTGTGGATTTAGATGAGTACGTCAGCATTATTAATGCACCCACACAGGATAAGCCTTACGAAAAAACCTATACCGTAGAAATGCTGGGAAATGTAGTAGGCGGCAAACCTGTAAAATATTTAAATGTTGATATGAGTACCTTTAAAGAGTTGGCAGCTAAGCAGCTGGAACAGGGAGAATCGGTCTGGTTTGGCTGTGATGTAGGTCAATCTTCAACACGGGAGAGCGGGATTATGGCGTTGAATGCTTATGAAATCGATGAATTATTTGATATTGATTTTACAATGACTAAAGCAGAACGTTTAGATTATGGTGAGAGTCTGATGACTCATGCTATGGTCTTGACAGGTGTGGATGTCATTGATGGCAAAACAGTGAAATGGAAAGTGGAAAACAGCTGGGGAGAAAAGGTCGGCGAGAAAGGTTTCTTTGTTATGAGTGATGCCTGGATGGATGAGTACACTTACCAAATCGTTGTACGTAAAGAATATTTAAGTGACAAATTGCTAAAGGCATGGGAAGAAGAACCTAAAATGCTGGCACCCTGGGATCCGATGGGGGCATTGGCATAAGAGCAGATGTTTTAAAAGCAGAGGAAAGTGCATTTTACTATGCATTATCCTCTGTTTTTTAAAATAGAAGCGGGGCTTAATACAATCTTGCGTTATGAGTCATGGGTATTTAAGTAGACTCATTTCCTTACTAAGAAAATGGGTGGAAATAAATCTTGACTAAAAGAACACATGTTCTTATAATTGAAAGTGATAACAAAAGAAAGGATGTGGTACGATGATTGATCATTTCTCAATTACTGTTAAGGATATTGAAAGGAGTAAAGACTTCTATAAAAAAGTTTTAGCGCCTTTACATGGAGAACTAAAACTGGCTTTTGACGGTGCAGCAAACTTCGGAAAAATAGATGTAGCGGGAGGACAGTTCTGGCTAGCACAAGGAGAGCCAAAACCAAATCATTTCGCATTTCGTGCGGATTCTAAAGAAGAGGTTGCTGCATTTTATACAGCTGGTTTAGAGGCTGGTGGAACAGACAATGGGGGACCAGGCTTAAGACCGGAATACCATGAAAAGTATTATGCTGCCTTTATCATTGATCCTGACGGATATAATATAGAGGCTGTTTACTATGGTGAGTAAGGAATAGTGCGCTAGTAATAAAGCCGGGTTCAGACATTGGAGGAAAATAGTCTGAACCCGGTTTCGTTCACATCGATAGATTATTGAACGTTCACATCAATGGCTTGATAGAATGCGTTGGTTGTGTCATAGACATTCCAGACAGCGTAGATGACATGGTAGCCAGTTCTATTGGAAGGAACAGTAACGGTATGGTTAACTGCTGAACCTGGGATTGTACCATTATCGTTCACTTGACCAATCAATTCAAAATCATTGATATTTAACGGCATGCTGGAGTCCCAGCCTTGTTTTGTCATGTAGTAATCCCAGGTAGATGTACGATGACGGGCGGTCAATGTCCAGGTAAGTGCTAGAGGACCTGTAGGAATTGTTGTTTTATGCCATCTGGTTGGAGACTGTTCGTCTAACGGGTCGAAGCCGCCAACACCAGCGCTTGCCAGTTTTCCAGGAATAAAGGTACCTTTCGCTGCTTCAATGCTTTGTGGTTCCCATTCTGCACGACCGACATTTGTATTAACTTTTCCACCGGCTGCGCTGCCGAAATAGGCTCTGCTTCCAGGACTGGAAACATATCCATGTGCTTCTGAAACGGTTGCTGCTGTTACTGTACCTACTGTGAATAACCCAAGTGCCAAGACTGCTTTCAACAATACTTTCTTCATTGTGTTGCCTCCTAGTAGTTTTTTTGTAGCGCTTACAATGACAACTTAACATGAATATTTCTTAAGTTCAAAAGATATGCTTTTATAATGTTTCGGATGGCTAATTTTAGCATAATAAGGACTTTAATTGATTTTCTGTTATATAAATTAGCTAAAGGATTAATGATACGGTTATCATGACTTTACTCTATTATGTGGGAAGACTGATAGATGGTACAGCTGAGGTTTAGAGTTTTGCTTGGAGAGTGTAATTTTTTTTATAAAACCTAAGTTATTTCCAAGCCTCTTAATATTTATATATTTCATACATATGTTATAATAGAAAAATGAGTTTTGAACTGAAAATGGCGTGAAGGAGAGAGAGCTATGGGAAAAAAATATGCAATGCCTTATGAGGTTGCTTATTATGACTGCGATATTACAAAGAGAATGACTTTGCCTTCGTTGTTGGCGGTCGTTATAAAGACATCGGAAGAACAAAGTGCTTTATTAAATAGAAGTGCTGATTTTGTGGCTGGCTTTGGCTTAGGCTGGGTAATTACCAATTATGAGCTGACAATCACGCGGTTGCCTAAAGTAGGAGAAAAGCTGACAGTTACTACGCAGGCAATTTCTTATAATAAATATTTTTGTTACCGGAATTTCTGGATACATGATGAATCAGGTGAAGAGTGCGTCTTTATCCAATCAACCTTTGTGTTGATGAATACTGAAAATCGTAAGATGAGCAGTGTGCTTGAAGAGATTATCGCTCCTTATGAAAGCGAAAAAATCAAAAAAATTCATCGAAGTGAAAAAATTGAAAAAGTTGAAAATGGACAATCCGCCGTTTACCGTGTCCGCTATTTTGATATAGACGGTAACCAACATGTGAATAATGCGATCTATTTTAATTGGCTGCTGGATGTTTTGGGATATGATTTTCTTTCCCAGAACCAACCTGTTCGGGTTAACGTTAAATTTGATAAAGAAGTCGAATACGGACATGAAGTAGAAAGCCACTACGAGGTAATCGAAACAGAGAAAGGTCCGTTGTCCCGGCATGAAATTCGAATCGGTGATCAGTTATATTGTGAAGCAAATATTCACTGGGAAAAAGATTAATTCAGCCAGAAAAAGATAACAGAATTCTTTTTTGTTTACTTTTTATTATTTCTGAATAGTATAAAAGGATAAGGTTTAAACAAACGATAAAGGAGACAATAATGATTCGTTTAGGCTTGACTTCATTTAGCGAGCATGAAACATTAACTGGGAAAAAGCGAGCTTCCCTTTTTGAGTACGCTGGTCATTTACCTTTAGTGGAAATGGATACAGCTTATTATGGTATTCCAAAACAGGAATCAGTCCGCAACTGGACGGAATCAGTTCCAGCGAGTTTCCGATTTGTTATTAAAGCATACAGCGGGATTAGCTGCCAGGGAGACTGGAAGACCTATTATCAAAGTGAAGAAGAGATGGTAGAAGCCTTTCTTAATAGTATGAGACCAATGGTTGAGAGCGGCAAGCTGTTTGCTTTTCTAATTCAATTTTCTGCCAGCTTCGGCTGTACAAAGGAAAATGTGCAGTACCTTGAGAAAATTCGGTCATGGTTTGCAGATTATCCAGTAGCAATAGAGTTGAGAAACGGCAGCTGGTATCAGGCGGACTATGTGAAGCAGACACTGGCATTCATGAAGGCCCGACAATTTTCTTTAGTGATTGTTGACGAACCCCAAATTCCTACGAATCCAATTCCTTTTTATCCATTTATTACAAATGATCAGTTTGTACTTTTCCGTTTTCATGGCAGAAATGCTGCCGGCTGGCTGGCGAATGATAAGGAGTGGCGGAAAAAGCGAACTCTTTACCGATATAACCAAACGGAAATTGCGGAATTAAGTAAAGCTGTAGAAGAAATAGCATCCCAAGTAAAGGAAACGGCTGTTATTTTCAATAATAACTCCGGCGGGGATGCAGCTGACAATGCCTTAGCAATGAAAGCAGCACTTGGTATAGAGTATGAGGAACTAAATCCAACACAGATAGATTTGTTTTAAGGAGATTTATGATTAAGATAATTTTCTTTGATATTGACGGTACACTAGTAACAAAACATGCACGAGCACTTGATTCTACCAAGCGGGCGATTGCACTGGCCCAGAGTCAGGGGATTTTGTGCGGCGTAGCTACGGGAAGAGGACCTGTCCATTTGAGCGAACAAATTGATTCTTTAAACTTAGATGTTTTTTTAACTTATAATGGGCAGTTGGTTTATACAAATGAACAGACGATTTACGAACGGGCTTTTTCTAAAGAAATAGTTGAGGAGCTAGTTGATTTTGCCGATGAGGGCCGGCGGCAGATGATGTTTGGCGGACGTACACGAATGGAAGGTAGTTCATTGATGAAGTTTGGCCAGAATCGGCTGGCGAAAAAGCTGGCCCGTTTTATTCCAAGCTGGTTTCCGGTAGAGTCCTTTAAAAATTTAATGGTTGGGTTAAAACCGAAAAAGGACCAATGCCGCTATCATGAAATGGATATTCTGAAAGAGAAGATTTATCAATGCGTGCTACTTAGTCCAGAAGAGGAGCTAGGGGACTTGAAGCAGCAGCTTTCCAATTGTACAATTACCCGTTCCAATCCATATGTTGTTGATATTATTCCTAAAGGCGGTTCGAAGCTCAAAGGGATTAAGAAATGTATCGAACATTTCGGCTTTTCGCTGGACGAGGTAATGGTGTTTGGAGATAATTGGAACGATGTGGAAATGCTTGAAGGTGCAGGTATTGGTGTTGCTATGGGAAATGCTCCGGAGGGAGTAAAATCATCCGCTGATTTTGTGACAAATACAAATGAAGCTCATGGCATCTATGAAGCTTTACGCCATTATAATGTGATTAAGGAGACAGCTGATGAAAATTGATAATCCATTTGATAAAACGGAAGAGTTTCATCAAACATTTGATAACCGCCGACCGCAAAAGCCGACGGCTTTTAGCAGCAAAGATGCTTCAGCACGCGCCGGCTTTAAAGCAGAAGAGCTGGTCGAGTTTTTATATGCATCAGCAGGCAACGATAAAGAAGCATTTCATCAGTTGGTGGAACAGCTGAAGCAGGATGTGGATGCAGCGGAAAAAAAGATGGAGCAGAAGAAAAAGAAGGTTGAAGATCCTTTAGTTGATCAGGTAGATGCCTTGATTGATTTACTGTATTTTACCTATGGTTCATTTTCTTTGCTGGGCGTGGATCCGACGAAGCTGTTTTCAATCGTTCATGAAGCAAATATGGGTAAGCTGTTTGCTGATGGAAAGCCCCATTATCATGAAGTGACACATAAAGTTCTGAAACCAGAAGACTGGGAGGCAAACTACGCGCCAGAGCCTAAGATAAAGGCAGAATTGGAGCGCCAGATAGCTTATAAGCTAAAAAAACGAGACGGAGCAGACTAGTTAAGTCTAGTGAGCCGTCTCGTTTTCCTATCTATTTGTTGAAAAATGTATTATAAAGCGCTCGAATAGCCTGTTTCTCTTGATCTTTCCGAATACCAAACATGATGCTGACCTCAGAGGAGCCTTGGTTAATCATTTCCAGATTGATTTCGTTTTCAGCTAATGCCATCGTACTATCTGCTGTAACCCCGATTCGCTGACGCATTCCTTCGCCGACAATCATAATCATGGATAACCCGCGGGTAATTCTCAACTCGTCAGGTTTTAAGACCTGATCCAGCTTTTGAATCAATGCTTCCTCAATCTCCGGGGATAATTGTCGTTCTCTCAGAATAATTGAAATATCATCAATTCCAGAAGGCATGTGTTCATAGCTGAGACCCATCTCTTCCAGTATCTGAAGAACCTTTCGTCCAAAGCCAAGTTCCCGGTTCATCAAATATTTACTAATATAAATATTGGCAAAGTTCTGATCGCTGGCAATCCCCACAACCGGTTCACTAGAAGTATCGCGTTTGGTGGTAATCAACGTACCTGGATGAGAAGGATTGTTAGTATTCTTAATAACAACAGGGATATGTGCTTTGTAGGCGGGCATCAATGCTTCATCATGGAGTACAGCAAAGCCTGCATAAGCCAGCTCACGCATTTCCCGATACGTCAGCGCCTTAATCGTTTTAGGTTGACGAACAATTCCCGGATGGGCAACAAAGATGCCATCCACATCTGTAAAGTTTTCATAGAGGTCTGCTTGAACACCGGCTGCTACGATTGAACCAGTAATATCCGAGCCGCCTCGAGAGAATGTACAGATATCCCCTGCTTCGGTATAACCAAAAAAACCAGGGATTACAAATATTTCTTCTGTGTTTTTAAATTCTGCTATTTTATCGTAAGAAGAGGGCAGAATTCTAGCATTCCCCGGTTCATCTGAGACAATGATACCCAAATCCTGAGGGTTTTTATAAACGGCTGCCAAGCCCTGATCCTTGAAATAAGCTGCAACCAGCTTAGCATTGTTGTTTTCACCGCTAGCTAAAAAAGCATCAAACAAATGAGGGTTGTTCTCCTTTGGAAGCTGTGATAATGCAGTGATGGCATGACGAATATCACTCAATACTGCTTTGTTCATCTCTAATTCATTCATGATGTCCTCGTAGCGGGCAACAATTTTGTCTACAATTTTTTGTGTTGCCTCGTTATTCAGGTATTTTTCATAATAATTAATCAGCAGATCGGTTACTTTGATGTCTTCACCGGAGCGCTTGCCGGGAGCGGAAACAACGACAAACTTTCGGCTTGCGTCATCTTTCACTATATTAAGTACCTTTTGCAGCTGCACTGCTGAAGCTAACGAGCTTCCGCCAAATTTAATCACTTTCACTATTCCCACTCCTTTGTTGTCAGTCCAATATTATTTCCACGATTATTTTAGCATGTATTAAAAAACAAGGAAGAACAAAGTGTTCATTTCTCATTGTTTTATAATATTAGTAGTAAAAGAATACCTAAAATCCTGATGAAAAGCAACAGCAAAAATAATTTGCCTATTCTTTCTTCAAGGATTTGATAAATCACTTCATTTTTCCCGTAAATTTTGATAAACTGGGAATAGTGAAATTTAGTAGGTACGAGTCATGTAGAAAATCGACAGAGTAATCTACAGCAAGTTAGAGGCAGAAATAATTTTCTTGTAAATCCTCATTTAAATTAGTGCTTGCGGGGCTGCTTTGTGATATAATTTTCTACAGTTGTTTTTTTTACGAAAATGATAAAGAATTTGTTTCAGTCTTTCAAGTAGTAATCCAGTTATTATTCATTGAGAGCTGCGTAATTTCTATTTATAAATGCTGAATAAACGGAGGAAATAATAATGAAGAACAATTTGATTATTATCGTGGTTCTAGTGATAATCATCGTTGCGGCTATCTTATATCTGATTGGACACTTCATGCGAAGGCAGAATCAAAGCAAGCTGAAAAGTCTTGAAAAAAGAAAAGAAGAGCTGTTTGACTTGCCTGTTATTGAAGAAGTCGATGAGATTAAGAAGATGCACATGGTTGGTCAAAGCCAGAACACCTTCCGTGAATGGAACCAGCGCTGGGCGGATATCTCAACACGTTCATTTGCTGAACTGGAAAGCCAGATTTTTGAAGTCGAGGAACTAAATGATTCCTTCCGTTATATGAAAGCAAAACGTGCGGTGAGTGAAGCCGAACAAACCATGGATGACATGGAATCTGAAGTGGAAGAAATCCGCAAAGGGTTGAAAGAACTTCGTGAAAGTGAAGAACGCAACTCGCTGGAAGTTCAAAAAGCATTGGATATCTATGAGGAAATCAGCAACCTTCTTCAGGAAGAAAAAGAAGGATTTGGCAGTGCCTATTCAGAACTACAGAAGCAAGTGAAAAATATTGAAATTGAATTTACTCAGTTCGTCACATTAAATACATCCGGCGATCCTGTGGAAGCAAGAGAAGTGCTGGAAAGTGCGGAACGTCATACCTACGAACTGGATGATGTTATGAAACGGATTCCGCCGCTGCATGATGAATTAACTCGCGTATTCCCAGATCAGATTAAAGAAATCGAAGAAGGCTACAAACGTCTGTTGGATGATCACTTCGTATTTCCTGAACAGAACTTTTCAGACGAATTGAACCGCGTGAAGAAACGTGTAAAAAATTCTACTGTTGATTTAGAAAAAGCCGAGGTGGCAGCTGTAGAGGTGGCTAACAGAGATACCGCAGCAGCAATCGATGGATTGTATGAAATCATGGAAAGAGAAATCAATTCCAGAAAATATGTTGTTAATAACCGTAAGACAATCGGTGATTACATCGCCCATGTCCTTCGGAATAACCGTCAGCTGATGATTGAGCTGGATCATACATCCCAAAGCTATACCTTGAATCACAATGAATTGGGGCGTTCAAGAGGCTTCCAGTCAGAGATTGAAGAGTTGATTCGCCGATATGAAGATTATGAACCAAAGATGGAAGAGCATACTGTACCGTATTCTGAAGTACAAGCATTCTTCAAAGACTGTTACCGTGTACTTGCTGATATTGAGAATCAGCAGATGGAAATTGATTTATCTCTGAAAGAGCTTCGTAAAGAAGAAAAAATTGCACAGGAAAAAGTGGATCAATATGAATTCCGCCTGCGCAATCTAAAACGGTTTGTTGAGAAGAAACGTCTGCCGGGTTTACCTGCTGATTATCTTGAGTTCTTCTTTATGGCGACTGACCGAATTGAAGAGCTAAGTAAATCATTGAACCGAATTCGTATTAATATCGAAGAGATCAATAAGCTATCAGATCTTTGTAAAGAAGATTTGGATTTATTAGATAAGAAAACCAATGATTTGGTAAACTCTGCTGCATTGACTGAGCAAATGATGCAGTATGCGAACCGCTACCGTCATACAAATGAAGCAATCAATGAGGCGATGGAGCGAACTTTAGAGTTATTTTCTAAAGATTATCGCTATCAGGATGCATTGGACGTTATCGGAACTGCTCTTGAACGGGTAGAGCCAGGTGCGTTCAGACGTATTGAAGATATTTACTTTAAGAATTTGGATGCCGTTTAGTCTAAGCAATATGAAAACAGGACAAGTATGTTGTCCTGTTTTTTTATACAACAAAGTTAGGTGGAGAGAATGAAAAGAAAAGTAATGTTGGTATTTCTTTGTTTTATCGGGTTATTTTTTTCTGGTTCTAAAACTGGAAATACAAAGATGACAACCTTAACAATAGGACATACTAGCCACGCAGAAACCGATCTACATGCAGCTGCAGAATCTGTAAAGAAAAAATTTAGTGATTTTAGAGGCTGTACGTTAACAGAGCTTGTCTACGAAGAAGAGAAAGCCGTCGCTGAAATAAAGACTTACTTGAAATCCGGAGGCGGATCAGGGAGCGGTTTGTCATCTAAAGATATTATCGTTTTTACTTCAACGTTTGAAGTGGATGGAGATGGTGCAGAGAATACATTGAATCCTAATTCCACTTATACAAACTGGTTGTGGTTTGTTGTGAAAGCTAAAAACAGCGGCAAGTGGGAGGTCCAGGATTTTGGTTACTGAAATTCACGGCAGACTGTAAAACATTGAAGAATAGAAGGAAACAAGCTATAATGAGAAAGAATTTTTTGGAAGAAGGGTAATGAAATGATTTATTTTGATAATAGTGCGACAACCGTAATTGACCCGCAGGCGTTAGATGCTTATGTGAAGACCAGTCAGCGGATTATAGGGAATCCTTCTAGTCTGCATGACTTGGGAAATCAAGCCTATCGGTTACTTGAGCAAGCAAGAAAGCAAGTTGGCGATATATTAGGGGTAGAATCAGAGGAAATTTATTTTACCGGCAGCGGAACAGAAGGCGATAACTGGGTGCTGAAAGGAACAGCAATTGAAAAAGCTGCTTTTGGAAAGCATATCATCATTTCAGGAATCGAACATCCAGCTGTTGCAGAAACAGCAAGGCAATTAGAAAAGCTGGGTTTTGAACTGTCTATTGCTCCTGTAGATAAGCGGGGGATTTTACAAGTTGATAAATTTGAAAGCTTGATTCGCCAAGATACTATCCTCGTATCGGTTATGGCAGTTAACAATGAAATTGGAAGCATTCAGCCAATTCAGGCAATTAGTAAGATTTTAACAGAGTATCCTAAAATTCATTTTCATGTAGATGCAGTTCAAGCAATTGCTAAAGTACCAAAAGAAAGATGGCTGACTCCTAGAGTGGATTTTGCTGTTTTTTCAGCACATAAATTTCACGGACCTAAAGGTGTAGGGTTTATCTATTGGAAAAAAGGCCGTAAGTTAGCTCCGCTTTTAACTGGCGGTGGTCAGGAAAAGAATCAACGGAGCAGTACAGAAAATATTGCCGGAATCGTTGCAGGGGCTAAAGCGCTACGATTATCTACAGAGAGGAATCTGGCAAGAGAAAACTATGTTCAGACTTTGCGAAATTCTTTGATTGATAGTCTCGCAAACTATGGGCAGGTTGTTGTTTTTTCAGAAAAAACAACAGATTTTGCTCCCCATATCCTGTGCTTTGGATTAAAAGGGATTCGTGGAGAAGTGCTTGTTCATGCGATGGAAGAGAAGCAAATCTTTATTTCCACAACGAGTGCCTGTTCTAGCCGAAAAAAAATTGGCAGCAGTACATTAGGGGCTATGAATGTGCCGGAACATCTAGCTACTTCTGCTGTACGCATCAGTCTTGATGAGAACAACACGATGGCGGAAGCTGAACAATTTATGGTAGTCTTTAATCAATTGTATAAAAAGTTTCTGAAAGTAAGTGATTTGTAAGTTAGACTGAGAAGTAGCTTTGGAGAACTTCAAAAAAATTAGGTATTTGTCCTAGTGCTTTCGAAGTTCCCCGCTTCAGCTCAGTTTTTTATTTCATATGCAGCAGGTATCACTGAAGAACTATTGTGACTACAGGCCATAATAAACGTTTGAGTAATCTCTGAGCAATATCTCGGCGATTGCTTATTTAAACTGTAGATAAATTATGGTATAGTAAGACGTATTTTGTTGAAGCAATGGGAGTAGACAAAGCGTACATACAGTCCGTTAAGTAAGAATATTAGATAGTAGCAGCTAAGAAAGGATTTTGGATATTTTGAACTATACAGAAATAATGATTAGATATGGTGAGTTATCCACCAAAGGAAAAAACCGTAAAGCGTTTATTATGCAGCTTGCAGCCAATGTTAAGCGTGTGCTGGATGAGTTTCCCGCGGTGAAGATTCATGCAGATAGAGATCGGATGCACCTGTTGCTTAACGGAGAGGATAGTAGTCAAATTCTTCCCCGTTTGGAAAAGGTATTTGGAATTCAGAGCTTCTCGCCAAGTGTTCGGATTGAGAAAAACTTTCCCGCACTTCGGACAGCCGTTCAAGAAATAATGCGTGATATTTATCAAGCGGGAATGACATTTAAGATTACCTCAAAGCGCTCAGATCATGATTTTGAAATGGACTCTAATGAGTTGAACAGAGAATTAGGAGGAGCCGTTTTTGAGATTTATCCAGACATTCAGGTACAGATGAAGAAGCCGGATATTAATATTCGAGTTGAAATTCGCAGAGAAGGGGCCTATTTATCATATGAAACCTTGCTGGGAGCCGGAGGTTTGCCAGTTGGTACCGGAGGTCGAGGCATGCTGATGCTATCTGGAGGTATCGATTCTCCAGTTGCCGGCTATCTATCGATGAAACGCGGTGTAGAAGTTGAGGCAGTCCATTTTGCCAGTCCACCTTATACAAGTGAGCAGGCATTGCAGAAAGCAAAAGATTTAGCTGGAAAGTTGGCTCCTTATTCCGGGAGTGTTCAGTTTATTGAAGTGCCTTTTACTGAAATACAGGAAGAGATTAAACGGGTTGTACCTCAAGGCTATCTAATGACAGTTACCAGACGCCTAATGCTGCGTCTGACAGATATCCTTCGTGAACAGAGAAATGGTCTGGTTATTATCAATGGGGAATCATTAGGACAGGTTGCTTCTCAAACGTTACAAAGCATGGTTGCCATCAATGATGTGACTAATACCCCGATTATTCGACCTGTTGTTTCCATGGATAAGAATGAGATTATAGAAATTGCTGAAAAAATTGATACCTTTGAATTAGCTATTCAACCTTTTGAGGATTGCTGTACAATCTTTGCGCCGCCTCAGCCCAAGACCAGACCGAAGCTTGATAAAACCCGACAATATGAAGCTAGACTAGATTTGGAAGGCTTGATGGAACGGGCTTTAGCAGGTATCAAAGTTAGTGAAATAACAGCGGCTGAATCCGATGAAAAAGTAGAGGACTTTTCTGATTTATTGTAGCAGCTAGGAGTTCAAAGTAAATCGTAGAAGTCAGAAAAATGCAATAAATTGTGATTACAGCGGTAAGTGAAACCTGCTTTATCTACTTCAGCTTGATAAAGGGAATTAAACGTTTCTAAAAGCTGATTGTTAAAACTTAAACTAAATACAGAACATGGTCCGTTGCGTGGTCCATGTTCTTTTTTGTCTTCCGATTATGGCTTTATGAGAGAATGCTTAATAAATTCTGCATTTTTGTAAAGAAGTTCACTTATTTTCACAAAGTTATTGCTGTATTTTATAGAGGGTGTTAAACTAGAATGTGAAAAGAGTAACAAAGGAGAACTAGAATGGAAATTTTAGCAAATGAGAAGAAAATACCAAAAGCTACAGCTAAACGCCTGCCTTTATATTTGCGCTATTTGAAAATGCTGGATGACTCGGGAATGATCCGGATTAAGTCTAGAGAATTTAGTGAAATTGTTCAAATTCCTCCAGCAACGATTCGCCGGGATTTTTCTCACTTAGGTGAATTAGGCAGAAGCGGGTACGGCTATGATGTTCCCTACCTGATCGAAGTGTTTAATAACATTTTAAATACTCAGGAAGAAAAGAAAATTGCTTTGATTGGCTGCGGAAACCTTGGTAAAGCACTGATAAAAAATAATTTTAGAAGAAATGAAAATCTGAATATTGTCTGCGCATTTGATGTGAACGAGGAAATCATTGGTGAGCAAATCAATGATGTTTGTGTACAGCCGATGAATCAGCTGACTGAAATGGTTGAAGCACAAGATGTAACGGTTGCTATTTCTACCGTTCCCAGTAAATATGCGCAAAAAGCAATCGATGAAATCGTTGCGGCTGGAGTAACAGCGATTCTGAACTTTGCACCGGATAGAGTAACGGTTCCCAGTCATGTTAATGTACAGTATATCGACCTGACGACCGAACTCCAGACATTGATTTACTTTGATACTGCCTTTTCAAAGTAGGCACTTCCTTTGAGTTCTGAAAACAGTTCCTCTATACTTGAATAGAATAAGTAAAGGAGGAAGTTTAATGATTGTAACAAGAAAAGGTACTGAGGTCGAGTTGGCTGGTGTGCAGCCTGTAGTAGGCGCTAAAGCACCTGATTTTTCATTGGAAAATTTGTCAGACAAGAAGATTAATCTCAGCGATTTAAAAGGACAGCCTGTGTTGATTAGTGTGGTGCCGGATATCGATACCAGAATTTGTTCTCTTCAGACAAAACGCTTTAATCAGGAGGCAGGTGCGGTTGAGGGTGTGGCCTTTTTGACTATTTCCAACAACACAAAAGACGAGCAGAAAAACTGGTGTGCAGCTGAAGGTGTCGATATGGAAATGCTTCGTGATGTAGACAACTCATTTGGTGAGGCATATGGTCTATTTATTCCAGAGATGGGCCGTTTGGCTCGTGCTATTTTCGTTATCGATTCAACTGGTGTGCTGGCTTATGAAAAGATTAGTCAGGAAATATCTGAAGAACCAAATTATCAGGAAGCGCTGGATAAAGCGAAAGCACTACGATAATCGATTTCAAATTGACATTCAAAAGTGTTCGTTGTAGAATGTCCCTACAGGAAGACAATAAATCAGAATGCTTTAAAGAGCTCTAGCTACAGGTTAGAGGTCTAACGATAGAACAATACAACAATACAACAGAAGAAAGACAAAGAGCAAGAGGAGTACTGTTAACCGCCGTTTTAGAGAGAAAATCATTTGGTGAAAGATTTTTACTGCATTAACAGGAAGGTAGCTTGTGAGTCGATAATTTGAATTTTATGGTAGAATTATCCGAGTAGTGACCGTTAGTTCACTAATGACAGAGAGGTGTTGGAGTTCGTAATTCCAGCACAAATTAGGTGGTACCGCGTAAATTTACGTCCTAAAGCAGTTTAACTGCTTTAGGGCTTTTTTTATTTTTTGGTAGTAAAAGCACACAGATAAAGCTGTGGTCGAATGAACATGAAAGAAGGAGATACATATGACGGAAGAAAATAACTTACCCACAAAATATCAACCGACAGAAGTAGAAGCAGGTCGTTACCAGAAATGGCTGGATCAGGAGCTGTTCAAGCCAAACGGGAACAAAGAGGCCAAGCCATACTCTATTGTTATTCCACCGCCAAATGTTACAGGAAAGCTGCATTTAGGTCATGCCTGGGATACTGCACTTCAAGATATTATCATTCGCCAGAAAAGAATGCAGGGCTATGATACTTTATGGCTGCCGGGAATGGATCATGCTGGTATTGCTACACAAGCAAAAGTAGAGGAAAAGCTAGCTGAACAAGGAATTTCACGCTATGATTTGGGCCGGGAAAAATTTGTAGAACAGGTATGGGACTGGAAAGAAGAGTACGCCTCTCACATTAGAGAACAGTGGGCAAAGCTGGGCTTGTCTCTGGATTATAGCCGTGAACGCTTCACATTAGATGATGGCTTGTCTAAAGCTGTGCGGACTGTTTTTGTAAAGCTGTATGAGAAAGATCTGATTTATCGCGGTGAATATATTATTAATTGGGATCCGAAAGCAAGAACGGCTCTATCCGACATTGAAGTTATTCACAAGGATATTGAGGGAGCTTTCTATCATATGAGTTATCCGCTGGCTGATGGTTCTGGATCAGTGGAAATTGCGACAACTCGACCAGAAACTATGCTGGGAGATACAGCGGTTGCTGTTCATCCGGATGATGCGCGCTATCAGTCGTTAATCGGCAAAATGGTTGTACTGCCGCTGATGGACAAAGAGATTCCGATTATTGCAGATGACTATGTAGATATGGAATTTGGTACTGGCGTGGTGAAAATTACACCAGCTCATGACCCAAATGATTTTGAGGTTGGTAATCGCCATAAACTGCCAAGAGTTAATGTAATGAATGAAGACGGTTCAATGAATGAGCTAGCTGGAAAATATCAGGGAATGGATCGTTTTGCAGCTCGCAAGCTGATCGTCTCTGATTTAAAAGAGCTGGGCCACTTAATAAAAATCGAAAAAATGAATCATAGTGTAGGACATTCAGAGCGGACAGGCGTTGTTGTTGAACCTCGGTTGTCTACACAGTGGTTTGTAAAAATGCAGCCTCTGGCAGAAGAAGCCATTAAAAATCAGCAGTCAGATAATGCGGTTGAATTTTTCCCCGATCGTTTTAACCAAACCTTTATTCGCTGGATGGAGAATGTTCATGACTGGGTTATTTCCCGTCAGTTATGGTGGGGTCATCAAATACCAGCTTGGTATCATAATGAAACTGGGGAAATGTATGTTGGAATGGAAGCACCGTCAGATACAGAGAACTGGACACAGGATAACGATGTATTAGATACCTGGTTTAGCTCAGCCCTATGGCCGTTTTCAACGATGGGCTGGCCGAATGAAGCAAGTAGTGACTATCAGCGTTATTTCCCTACCAGCACGTTGGTAACCGCCTATGACATTATTTTCTTCTGGGTTAGCAGAATGATTTTCCAAAGTTTGGAATTCACTGGCGAGCGGCCGTTCCAGCATGCCTTGATTCACGGCTTGATTCGGGATGAAGAAGGACGCAAAATGAGTAAGTCGCTTGGAAATGGTATTGATCCAATGGATGTCATCGAAAAATATGGTGCAGATGCTCTTCGCTGGTTCTTATCTAACGGTTCCGCTCCAGGTCAGGATGTCCGCTTCAGTTATGAAAAAATGGATGCAGCCTGGAACTTTATCAATAAAATCTGGAATGCCAGTCGTTTTGTTATCATGAATATTGAAGGTATGACTGTAGAAGATATTGATTTTAGTGGTGAAAAAACTGTAGCTGACCGCTGGATACTGACTCGTTTGAATGAGACGATTGAACGGGTTACTGAGTTGTTTGACCGTTTTGAATTTGGGGAGGCCGGTCGCCAGCTGTACAATTTCATCTGGGATGACTTCTGTGACTGGTACATTGAAATGAGCAAGGAAATTCTTTATGGAGAGAATGAGGGAGCAAAACAGACCACAAAGAGTATTCTTGTCTATACACTAGATAGTATTCTTCGTCTGCTGCATCCAATTATGCCGTTCGTAACGGAAGAAATCTGGGAAAAAATTCCTCATGTAGGAACTTCGCTGGTAGTCGCAGAATATCCGCTTGTTCGCCAGGAGTTATCAGATGCTCAAGCAGCAACAGGAATGGAAGTACTGAAGGAAGTGATCCGTGCTGTAAGAAACATCCGTGCGGAAGTAAATACACCTCTGTCTAAACCCATTACATTATTGATTAAGACAACAGATGAAGCGACAGATCAGTTTCTGATTGCAAATAAGAGCTATATTGAACGCTTCTGTAATCCAGAAGAATTGACGATTAGTGGAAATATCACTCCTCCAGAGCTGGCAATGTCTGCAATTTTATCTGGAGTAGAAATTTACTTGCCGCTGGCAGGTTTAATCAATATTGAAGAAGAGATTGCCCGTTTGGAAAAAGAACTAGGAAAATGGGATCAGGAAGTGAAACGGGTACAAGGTAAGCTATCAAATGAGCGTTTTGTTTCAAATGCACCGGAGGATGTTGTGCAGGCGGAAAAAGAAAAAGAAAAAGACTATCTGGAAAAACAAAAAACCGTTCGCGACAGAATAGAACAGTTGAAAACAATTGAATAAATAAAAAACAAGCGGAGCTTCTAGTGCCCCGCTTGTTTTTTATTTAGCAGCTTTGCAGCTCCCGCTTTTTCTTGATATGAATCCAATAACGAAAAATCAGAAAACCAATAATAGTGGTTAAAGTAATCAGTCCGCCGGCATAGAAGCTCATGGAACGGTATACCATAGCGATGGAATAGGTTCCCTCATCTAAAGGAATCGCCATCATATTGCCCGCCACAGCTACCTGTTTTACTTTTTTTCCGTTGGCTTTAATCAGCCAGTTATCGTCGTAAGGAACAGATAGATATAGTAGTTGATTTTCTTTTTTTACCGAAATATTGCCGAAAAGCTCGCCTTTTTTTGTCCACCGTAAATCTATTGCTTGTTTTTTCTTAGCAGCAGTCAGGGTGGTGAACAGCTGCTGATCCAGTGTCGCCAGCTCTAGCCCCTTGAGGGTTAGTTGTTTGCTGCTGCTTAGCTCTAAAACAACCAGTTCATTTTTTGAAAAATAACCTAAGTTAAACAGTTGATTTGTATGAATGAACATCGATGGACTGATTTTTTTACCATTAACAGTCAGGCTTTCTATTTTTGACCAGTTGATATTTGGTAAATAAAAATACAGTTCGCCGTCTGAAACAGGATTAATCTCCAAGTGATAGCTTTTCTTATCTTTAGAAATAATTTCAGCCGCTTTTTTTGTTGTTTTAAAATAAGGTTCCTCATTTTTTTGAATTGCCTGAAGCAGGTTTTCCTGATTCACTAATGGCTTGTTGGCAGCTAGGTGGACCTTTTCGAAGCTTTCAGGCACTAAAAAACCTAAGCCAACAGCTTCCTGATTTTGGTAAACAAAGGTTTGGTTATTTTCTGACAGCAATTCTCTTTCATCAGTTTTTATTGGGGTTATCTGATGAGTGACATTAAACAGGAAGTTCACTACCTGGGAATCATCCACATAACCAATCCGGCGGTCATTTTTTTGGAAAAGACCAAGAGCGGCTAATGTATCCTGAGTGTCTGAATGCAGTGTGGAAGTATAGCTGGAAATGCCGGAATAGCCGTAAAGAATTGAATCGTTATAGCCATTATTCTTTTCTAGATAGCCTGCCTTTTTAGAATCAACAGTATGCTTGATTCTAAAAAGGTTCTCACCTTCAATCGTGCTAAGCACCTTAGCCTGTTCTTTGTAATTTTGTTCAAAGGCCTGCTGATTACCAAAAGGAATTTCCTTCAAGGAAATCCAATAGTTACCACCCAGCTCTGCAAAAATCGTAAAGACCATAAAGGCTGCTGCTGTAGTTTTCAGCCAGCGTGATTTCGCTGTTAGCTGAATATAGTTAAACAAGAAATAATAACACCAAACAAGGACTAAACTAATTGCTGGGTAACTATAAGACAGCAAAAACTCTCGGTTGAATAAGTAAAGAGCCGCATAACCTACAATCAAACCCGTCGAAAAAATAACGGGTGCTTTTACAGGTATTTTTTCTTTCGATCGTATTCTTAGGAAGGCTTCATAAGCAAATTTGACCATGATAAAACTAAAAATAAACGTATTGCGGTATGGGAATCCTGCTGGACTCTGAAACATATGCCAAAAAGTATTAAAAAGCTCAATCCAAAAACTTAAAAATAAAAGGACTGTTAGGTAGAGAGCAAGTCGTTTTTCTTTTTTTGAGATTGACGGCAATAAAAAGTAAGTCAAAAACAAAAGAACAATTAATAGACCAGAAAAAACAGTCGGCAAATGATCCAGTCGTAAATTGAAGTCTACATTGCCGATACCAAACTGTGAAAAGAAAGAAAGACCAAATTTAGGGTAAGGCAGAAACGTCAGCAGACTGAAAGCAGTTTTCTTTGTCTGAAGCATACCTTCCAGTGCAGGTAGTAGAATAAAGCTGGTAGACAGACCTGAAAGAATGGAGGCAATAAAAAATACTTTTCCTTCACGGACAAAACCTAAAAATGAAGTTGCAGCATTTTGTTTTAAATACAAATAAATACTGTAGCCAACGGCAAAAATACAAACCATGTAACCTAGATAGTAATTTGTAAAAATAGTTAGAAAAAGTATAATAACATACATTGTAACGCGTTTATCGTACCAGAGCTTCTGTAAACCTAAAGCGAGCAAAGGAAACAGAATCAATGCATCCAGCCACATAAAGTTAATGCTGTAAGCAGCTGTAAAGCCGCAGAGACTATAAGCAGTAGAAAAAATCCAGGTATAGGATGAAATATCTGTATATGTTCTTTTCAAATAGTAGAACATAGCGCTGCCAATACAGGAAATTTTTAAAGTAATAATCCAAACAACTGCTATCGGCAGCTGCTCATAGGGAAACAAAAGTGCTAAGAAATTGAACGGACTTAGCAAATAATACGAGCTTAGTGGGAAAATTGTATCACCAAGACCATTAGAGAAAGAATAGAAGGTCATGTTGCCTTCTTCAACAAATCGTTTGAAATTACTTAAAAATGGTAAATACTGACTGCCAAGATCGCTTGCCAGTAAGTTATTGTTTCCAAATGGTGCAACTCCTAAAATAATCCAAAGTATAATAACAATAGTAAACGGAAGTAAAAAACTACCAAGAATCAACCCTTTTTCCTTTAACTTCATCTATTTTTCACCTCAATCAAACAGTTAGTTAAGTCATCAATTACCTAGTTTATTTGTTCATACTGACATCTAGTGTAGCATGGGAACAAAAATTTCTGCAAAAATTATGAAACAGTTGAGAATAAATATGAAATAAATCATTTTTGCATTAAGAAGGATACTTATTACTAGACTTAACAGTTGTTATTTTATCACAGCTCTGTTTTATCCATGAGGATATTTAGACAGATTTGCTTTTTTTTAGAGAACTTAAGTAATTCTTTAAAAATTCTGATAATTTTTTGCTTATTATTGTTTCGCGGATAATAAATGTCGTTGAGAAAATTTTTCAGTAAATTTTCTTTATTAGTGAAATCATTGGAGGCTTTCGCTATAATAAGAGGTGCGAGGTGGCGAAAATATGTCAATAAAAATAGAAGAAGCTATAGCATGGATTCATAGTCGGCTGCCCTTTGGCTCACGTCCAGGTTTGGAACGTGTAAATGGGCTGTTGGAGCGTGTTGGAAATCCGCAGAAAAAAGTCTCTACGATTCATATTGCAGGAACGAATGGTAAAGGCTCTACAGTAACCTATTTAAGGTGTTTGCTGGAGGAAGCTGGCTTGAAGGTCGGTACGTTTACTTCTCCTTATATAGAAACATTCAATGAACGAATTGCTATTGATGGAATAGGAATACCTGATAATCAGCTCATTACTTATGTAGAAAAATATCAGCCGATTGTTGTAGCGATGGATGAAATACCTGAAATCAGCGGTATTACAGAATTTGAAACACTAACGGCAATGGCCTTTGACTATTTTTTAAATGAGCAGGTGGATGTTGCTATTATTGAAGTTGGCCTAGGCGGATTAATGGATAGTACGAACGTTGTTGAGCCTTTGCTCACAGGGATTACAACCATTGGTATGGATCACACGGATATCTTAGGAGATACATTGGAGAAAATTGCCTTTCAAAAGGCGGGCATCATAAAAAAAGGCATCCCTGTTGTCACTGGAAAAATTGAAGCACCCGCTTTAGCGGTTATTGAAGAGCAGGCTGAGCAACAAGATGCAGCTATCTATCGTTTTGGGGCTGCTTATGACGTTATGTATCAGCATCTAGATAAAGAATGGGGCGAGGTTTTTACCTTTCAAGATCAAAATGGGAAAATTAAAGATTTAAAAACGCCTTTATTAGGCCGTCATCAGACAGAAAACGCCGGCATGGCAATTGAACTGTTTGCAATCTTTTGCCAGCTGACTAAGCAGCCCTTTCAAACGCGAACTATTCGCCAAGGGCTGATGAAGGCCATTTGGCCTGCCCGTATGGAGCGAGTTAGTGAAGAGCCGATGATTGTATTGGATGGGGCACATAATGATCATGCCATTCGCCGGCTGGTAGAGAATCTGGAGAAGGAGTTTAAAGATCGGTCAATTCATGTGCTGTTCTCATCCTTATCAACCAAAAATGTAGATCAGATGATTCGACTGCTGCAGCAAGTACCGAATATCCATATTTATTTAACTACATTTGAATATCCCAAAGCTGTCAATCTTTCAGCACTTGAGCACTTTACTGATGAAAAAACCGAGATTGTCTCTCTTTGGCAATTTGGGCTAGGAGAAATTCTCGAAAAGATGACAAATGAAGACATGCTGCTGGTCACTGGGTCACTTTATTTCGTATCACAGGTACGGGATTTATTAATGACAATAGGAGGAAAGAATGAAAAAATTTGACGGTGTTATTTTTGATATGGATGGTCTTTTGTTTGATACTGAAATGATTTATTATCAATCCTCACAAAAGATTGCCGACATTATGGGGTTCACTTATACAAAGGAGCTATACCTTGAGTTTTTGGGTGTTTCCGACGAAGAGGTTCAGGAGAACTACCATCGTATTTTTGAAGCACACGGTAAAGAAAAAGTAGAAGAATTTATTCAGCGTTCGTATGCAGATACGTTAGCTGCATTCAAAGCCGGTCAGGTACCAATGAAGCCTGGTGTAATCGAATTGTTGGATTACCTTGAAGAAAACAATATTCCGAAGATTGTTGCTTCAAGCAACGTTCGGCCTGCCATTGAGCTTTTGCTTGGAAATGCCGGTATCAGTGACCGATTTCAACAGATTGTATCCGCTGAAGATGTTAGCCGGGCGAAGCCAGACCCTGAGATTTTTCAAAAGGCAGCCGGATTACTCGGTACTAAACCGGAAAAAACACTGGTTCTTGAGGATTCATCCCATGGTGTGAACGCCGCTTACGCCGCAGGTATACCGGTAATTATGATTCCTGATTTGCTGCAGCCTGATGAGGAGTTAAAAGTGAAAACACTAAAAGTATTGAACAGTCTGAATGATGTACCAACCTATCTAAGCATCTGATAGAAAAAACAGCTCCTTTGCGTATCTTTTATTAGAGTACGAAAAGGAGCTGTTTTATGGAAAAGAAACTATTTATTCACGAAATGCCAGAGGATTGTCTGCCGAGAGAGCGGTTGGAAGCTGTCGGTGAAAAAGCATTATCCAATCAAGAGCTCTTGGCGATTCTGTTGAGAACCGGTTCAAGAGAGAAAAATGTGATGGAACTGGCATCTATTATTTTGAAGCATTTTAAACATCTGTATGAACTAAAAAATGCGTCACTTCACGAGATGATGTCTATCAAAGGAATTGGCAAGGTTAAGGCAATCGAGCTAAGAGCTGCTGTTGAGTTCGGTTATCGACTACAGCAGAGCAGTCCGGTGAAAATGGGTAAGATTTCATCCAGCTATCAAATTGCCCAGGAGCTGATTTATGAGATGAGAGATTTTCAACAGGAGCATCTGGTCTGTCTCTACCTGAACACAAAAAATGAAGTGATTCGACAGGATACTGTGTTCAAAGGCTCGCTAAATCAGAGTATCGCTCATCCTAGAGAGATATTTAAAGGAGCAGTAAAGTATTCAGCAGCCCGAATTGTTTTAGCCCATAATCATCCGAGTGGAAATCCTACACCTTCTCAAAGTGATATCCTGTTTACACGGAGAATGCAGGAGTGCGGAGAAATGATGGGAATTGAGCTGCTGGATCATATTATTGTCGGTCACAGCGGATACATTAGTATGCGGGAAGAAAATTTTTTGAGGGGTAACTAATTACATTTCTTGCAAAAATAAAAAAGCGCGTGTAGAATAAACTTGTAATCTTGTTTGGGACAGTATAGAAGTTTTTATTGATTAAAATCCTCTATCGTAAACGGGCAAAGTTACAATTATTTCAGTGCTTAAGCACGAGGAGGAACAGGTAATGGAACAAGGAACAGTAAAATGGTTTAACGCAGAAAAAGGGTTTGGCTTTATCTCTCGTGAAGATGGAAGCGATGTATTTGTTCATTTTTCAGCAATTCAAGGTGACGGCTTCAAAACTTTAGAAGAAGGTCAAGCAGTAACTTTTGATGTTGAAGATTCAGATCGCGGACCTCAAGCGGTAAACGTTGAAAAACAATAATATGTCCATTCGAAACACCTGATGTTCATTCAGGTGTTTTTTTGTAGAAGAAAAAGGGTACATGCTAAATTGCGGGAAAATAATCATTATAGAACCAAAAAAAATACCGCGGACTCGACCTTTCAGTTGAGTTCGTGGTATTTAAAATTTCTAATCATTAACTGTCATAATCATTGGTAAAATCATTGGGTGACGTTCTGTTTTTTCAAAGAGATAAGGCTGTAACGTAGCGGTAATGGCTTCGCATAGCTTAGCTTCTGTACAGTTACTGTCTTTCAGCGCTTCACGAAGTGCATGGAACAAGAGCCGCTGTCCTTCATTAATCATGTCTCCGGATTCACGCATATAGACAAAGCCGCGGGACAGAATATCAGGACCAGCCTGAATGATTTTATTTTTGATATCAACTGTGGCAACGGCTAGGACAAGACCTTCTTCAGAAAGAATACGTCTGTCTCTCAAGACGATATTTCCGATGTCGCCAACACCATTTCCATCTACATAAACATCGCTGGCATTAAAGTGACCAGCTGAATGAGCACTCTCTGCAGTTAAGGCAAGAACATCCCCGTTTTCCATAATAAAACAGTTTTCTTCGGGAACTCCCACATCCATTGCTAAGGAAGCATGGATTTTCAACATTCTAAATTCACCATGAACAGGAACAAAAAATTTAGGCTTCATAAGGCGAAGCATGAGCTTTTGCTCTTCCTGACCGCCGTGACCAGAAGTATGGATATTATTGATTTTACCGTGAATCACTTTTGCACCAGCTTCTGAAAGTAGGTTAATCAGCCGGTTAACACTAGTTGTATTTCCGGGAATAGGCGAGCTGGAGAAGACAACCGTATCTCCTGGCTGTACAGAAATCTGCCGATGAGTTCCGTTGGCAATACGGCTCAGAGCAGCCATAGGCTCTCCTTGAGACCCAGTACATAGAATCATTGTTTCATTTGCTGGAAGCTGATTAATCTTAGAGGCTTCCACAAATGTACCGTTGGGCACATTGATATATCCCAGACGTTCGCCATTCACAATGGCATTTTCCATACTACGCCCAAATACAGCGATTTTTCTCCCAGTTCGGACAGCAGCTTCAGCAGCCTGTTGTAAACGAAAAATATTTGAAGCAAAGCTGGCAAAGATAATTCTACCTTCAATCTTTTCAAAAATTCTCATGATTGAAGTACCGATTGTTTTCTCGGATTTTGTAAATGTTGGGATTTCAGCATTTGTACTATCGGAAAGCAGACATAGAACACCTTCTTCACCGATTTTTGCCATACGATGGAGATTGGCTGGTTCTCCTACAGGCGTGAAGTCAAACTTGAAATCTCCTGTGGCAACGATATTTCCCGGAGGTGTTTTGACAACAATTCCCAAAGCATCCGGAATACTATGAGTTGTTCTAAAGAAGCTAACTGATGTTTTTCTGAAACGAATCACGCTGTCTTCGTTAATTTCATGAAGCTCTGCATCACGGAGTAATCCGTGTTCATCCAGCTTATTGGTAATCAATGCTAGAGCAAGAGGTCCAGCATAAATAGGAATATTCGCCTGTTTTAACAGGAAAGGAACACCGCCAATATGATCTTCGTGTCCGTGGGTGATAACCAATGCCTTTACTTTTGTCAGATTTTGGATGATATAGCTGTAATCAGGGATAACATAATCAATTCCCAACAAATCATCCTCAGGAAATTTGATTCCTGCATCAATCAGGATAATCTCATCCTGAAACTGTACACCGTAAGTGTTTTTGCCAATTTCGCCAAGACCGCCGATACCGAATACACCCGTCTCATTGTTTTTTATATTCACTCTCATAGGTTAAAACTCCGTTAATTTAAACTCAGCATGCTCTTGCTCATAAGTTAAATGATTTCCTTCAAGAAGCTGAATAAATTCAATGTTGTACAGGGTATTATCTTCGACTAGCTGACGCACTGCCACTTCACTTTCGCCTTCAACGTAAATAGACAATGTATCTTCTCTTTTTGGGTTTCTTGTTTTAGTTTCCTGGTAATAAACTTTAAAAATCATAATTATATTCTCCTCCATACATGCTTATGCATGCTTAATTTATTATTTTTAGTATCTATAAAATTTCGACACAACAAAACGAGGTGGTCCTCCACCCTATTCAGTATTTGCCATCAAAAACATTGAGTTGATGATGAATGGAGTCTAGCCTTACTCCATTATATGTAGAAGAAATTCAACCGTCCTGTGTGTTGTGGGTACAACAATTATTGATATTTTATCATAGAACAATTAAGAAGTATAGAAAGGACGATTATTTTATAGAGAATTTAAAAAAGGCAGCAAGCGATGTCTAAGAACTATGACTGTAGATATTTTCCTAATCTCACTGAAACGTGAAAAGCTGTATCAGAAAAATTAAAAAACAAATGATAAAAGATTAAATCATTTGTTTTAAATATGAAGATTTACCATTGGGTTATTTTTGTGCTATAGTGAAAGCACTGACCTAAAATTTGAATAAGGAGATGATTATTTGAAATTGATGTGGCGCTACACGATGAGATATAAGAAGCTTTTGCTTGCAGATTTCATTTGTGTATTTGGGTTTATATTGATTGAATTGGGGCTGCCGACAATCTTAGCACGCATGATTGATAACGGAATACAAAAGAACGATTTTGATTATGTAAAGCAGCAGGGACTACTAATGATTATTATTACTGTTGTCGGTGTGATTATGAATATCATGCTGGGTTATTTTGGGGCGAGGATTACAACCAATATCATTCAGGATATTCGAAATGATCTTTTTGAAAAAATTCAGTCATTCTCACATAGGGAATATGAAACGTTGGGTGTTTCTTCATTAATTACCCGAACAACCAATGATGCATACCAGATTATGCTTTTTATGGGCAATGTTCTGCGAATCGGTTTTATGACACCGATGATGTTTGTTGTCAGCCTAGTTATGGTGGTCCGTACAAGTCCATCGCTTGGTATTTTTGTTTTAGGAGCATTACCGATTCTGCTTTTGGCCGTAGTTATGATTGCTAAGGTCTCTGAACCTTTATCTAACAAGCAGCAGAAAAATCTAGATGGAATTAATAGTATCCTTCGGGAAAACTTGTCTGGGCTGCGTGTGGTTCGAGCCTTTGTGAATGAAAAGTTCGAAGAGTCCCGCTTTAAAAAAGTCAATGAAAACTACACCAGCAGTTCGAAGAGTCTCTTCCGGTTAATGGCTGCTGCTCAGCCGGGCTTTTTCTTTCTATTTAATATCGTAATGGTATTAATTATTTGGAATGGGACACTTCAAATTGATGCCGGCAGCTTAGCGGTGGGTGATTTGATAGCCTTTATTGAATATATCTTTCATGCACTGTTTTCTTTTATGTTGTTTGCCAGCATGTTCATGATGTATCCTCGGGCTGCGGTATCTGCTCGAAGAATACAAGAAGCATTTGATATGGATCCTGATATCAAGGAAAATCCTAAAGGAGTTACTGAAACACAGCAAAAAGGCTACGTAGAATTTAAAAACGTAACCTTTGCTTATCCAGGCCATGCGCAAAGTCCGGTTATTCGGGATGTGAGCTTTACAGCGTCCCCTGGCGAAACCGTTGCCTTCATTGGAAGTACAGGGAGTGGGAAATCAACCTTGATTCAATTGATTCCAAGGTTTTATGATATTTCTGAAGGTCAAGTGCTGATTGATGGTGTAGATGTGCGGGAGTATAATTTAGCTGCATTGAGAGAAAAAATTGGTTATATTCCGCAAAAAGCACTTCTTTTCACTGGAACAATTGCTGAAAACCTTCGTTATGGTAAGGAAGATGCGACGATGGAAGAGATGGAGCGTGCAGCGGATATTGCCCAGGCTTCTGATTTTATTTCGCAAAAACAACTAGGCTTTGACGAGCTGCTGTCAGAAGGCGGCGCAAATTTCTCTGGCGGACAGAAGCAGCGGTTATCAATTGCTCGTGCCGTTATCAGAAATCCTGAAATCTATATATTTGATGATAGTTTTTCTGCGCTGGACTATCAGACTGACGCTAAATTGCGTGCCCGTTTGAAAAAAGAAACAAAAGAATCTACGGTTCTGATTGTTGCCCAACGTGTGGGAACAATTATGCATGCCGATAAGATCATCGTATTAGATGAAGGAAACATCGTGGGAATGGGAACCCACAAGGAATTACTTGAGAACTGTCCTATTTATTATGATATTGCAGCTTCTCAATTGTCAGAGGAGGAATTGGCATGAAAAATGGGCTTTCTTCCGTTAAACGTTTAGGGAAATATATAGGACCTTATAAAACGCATTTTATTTTGGTCATTATTTTTACAGTCTTAACAGTCGCATTAAACGCGGCAATGCCATATGTTTCAGGGCTTCCGACAACGGAAATAGCTAAAAATATTTCCAATGGCGAATCGATTAACTTCGAGTATATCAAGCAGTGTCTGGTTTGGATTTTGATTGTGGGACTTGGCTATTGTATAACACAGTTTTTATCAGGCTACCTGATGACTAATGTTGTACAGCATTCGATGAGGGATTTACGGCGGGATATCGATGAAAAAATTAATCGTCTGCCGGTTTCATATTTTGATAAAAATCAGCAGGGGAATATTCTTTCACGTGTAACGAATGATGTGGATGCAGTAAGCAATGCCTTCCAACAAAGCTTCATCAATATTATTTCTGCTGTACTAGGAATTGTTATGGCGGCATCAATGATGTTTTATATCAATATTCGTCTAGCGTTGATTTCTATGATTATGATTCCATTATCTATCTTCATATCACAGACAATCGTTAAAATTTCACAGAAATACTTCCAAAACATGCAGAATGCTTTGGGTGATATGAATGGTTATGTACAGGAAAATATGACTGGCTTTAGTATCTTAAAGCTTTATGGCCGGGAAAAGCAAACCCTTGAAGGATTCAAGGAAGTAAATGCAACTTTACAGAATTATGGGTTTAAAGCAACGTTTATTTCTGGGCTGATGATGCCGCTGGTTCAACTGACAGCTTATGCAACGTATATTGTGATTGCTGTTCTGGGAAGTCGGGATGTTATTTTGGAGATTATTGCTGTTGGTCAACTACAGGCAATGATTCAATACATCTGGCAAATCAGCCAGCCTATGGGAAATATCACACAATTATCGGCTGCGCTGCAAAGTGCCTCAGCGGCGACCAAGCGTGTGTTCGAGATTCTTGATGAACCAGAGGAAATCGTAAATTCTCAGGATGTTCCTCTGCCAGCTTCAGTAGAAGGCGATGTGTTGTTTGAAAATGTTAGCTTTAGCTATGATCCGAAAAAACCATTAATTCGTGACTTAAATTTTGAAGTGAAGGCTGGACAGACAGTTGCTATCGTTGGACCAACAGGTGCCGGGAAAACTACCCTAATTAATCTGTTGATGCGCTTCTATGATGTGAATGAAGGGGCTATAAAAATTGATGGTGTGGATACGAAACAGATGAATCGCAGCGATGTCCGCTCTGTTTTTGGCATGGTTCTCCAAGATGCCTGGCTTTATCAGGGAACAATCGCGGACAACATTCGTTTTGGAAAGCTGGATGCAACTGATTATGAAGTTGTTGATGCAGCAGAGACGGCCAATGTAGATCATTTTATTCGTACAATGCCTGACGGCTACGATATGGAAATCAATGCAGAGGGAGATAATGTCTCACTAGGGCAGAAGCAGCTGCTTACGATTGCCCGCGCAGTAATTTCTGATCCGAAAATCTTAATCTTGGATGAAGCGACCAGTTCCGTGGATACGCGATTAGAAGCGTTGATTCAAAAAGCTATGGATAAGGTTATGCAAGGACGTACTAGTTTTGTAATAGCTCACCGCTTATCCACAATTAGAGGAGCAGATTTGATTCTCGTAATGAATCAAGGAGAAATTATAGAAAAAGGTACCCATGAAGAATTGCTAACACAAGGTGGTTTTTATGAAAAACTGTATAACAGTCAGTTTGCAGAAGACGGTGATTATGATTAAAGAATAGAAAAAAAGGTCGCTAAGGTAATCGCACTATCTGGTAAAGCTAAGGTGGTTACCACAAACCTTCGAAGAATGGAGAAGATTCAAAATCCCATTTATGCGGTGCTAAGGACTGAAGTCTAGTCATTTTGACTAGACTTCAGTCCTTTTTTATTTAGAAAGCAAGTCTGGAATTTGCTATACTAGAGTGAAAGAAAGAAGGGAAAATGATGACGAAAGAACAAGGTTTCATTGCAGAAAGTGCAGATGTTTACGGTGATGTTCGGCTGGCAGAAGATGTGAGTATTTGGTATCAAACAGTATTGCGGGGAGATAATCAGACAATTGAGATAGGAAAAGGCAGCAACATTCAGGATGGCACAATCATTCATGTAGATCCGCAGGCAGCGGTGACCATTGGAAGCTATGTAACAATCGGACATCAGTGTATTATTCATGGCTGTGAGATAAAAAGCGGAGCACTTATAGGTATGGGTAGTATTTTATTAAATCACTCTGTCATCGGTGAAAACAGTTTGATTGGGGCCGGGTCACTAGTAACAGAAGGGACTGTGATTCCGCCAAATGTTCTAGCTTTGGGACGTCCTGCAACAGTCATTCGTCCGTTGACGAAAGAGGAGATTGCTAAAAACAAAAGGAATGCGGATCACTATATTGAATTGGGAAAGAAGCATCAAAATGGGGAGTTTCAAGCAGTCAGGAACTAAAAAGATAGGATTGATGCAAACAGAAGCAGACTAATCGGAGAATTTAGGAATAGGTGTTAAAATGGAAGCAGAAGGAGAGGGTAGCGATGTATCTAAAAATTACAGACCAGGCACAGAAAAAACTTTCCAGCTATGTAAACGAAAATACAATAGTCATTCTAGACATGGATGATGGGGCCGGTGAATATTCCAAAGTTGGTTTTTGTTCTTTAGACATGAGCTTTCGCATTCTGATTTTAAATTCTTCACAGTCTAAGAAGGACTATGATGCGTTGGTGGAAAGCAGTATTGGGGATATCTATATAAAAGATTATTCTAAGCGCTATCTTGACGAGGAAATGACACTGGATTTCGATCAGCGGCTGCATACGCTGAATCTTAAAACGCCTAGCGGAACATTGGACAGTAGTGTGCAGATTGTTGACTTACGGCCAGAACGAACAACAGGCTAACAGGACAAAGTGCATGGTGTCTATCATTAGAGTATTTATCTCCGTATTTTTTAGCTTATCTTGCGGTAGTAGTACCATGTGAAGCGAGTGGGACATGACCTCAATGAGTTATATCCTACTCACATGGAATCCGGATAAACAGTGGGAGCAGTAGCACATACCAGCATTAAACTGCGACGAGTAACCGCAGGAGCACATGCCTTACTACCCGTCTGCGACGAGTAACCGCAGGAGCACATGCCTTATTACCATCTGCGACGAGTAACCGCAGGAGCACATGCCTTATTACCATCTGCGACGAGTAACCGCAGGAGCAAGACCTTCGGAAATAAGCCGAAACTCACAAAAATTTGGAGAACACCAGATAGGAATCAGTCGACATCGACTAGCTCACATTCGTGTTTCCTGTCATTTTCGTGAATTTCTTCTTATTTTCTCGGGACTAAACACTTCTGTCCCATCCGCCTATTGAAAAAAGATGTGCCATTTATCGAACGGATAATGGCGCATCTTTTTTAGTTTTATAATAAGCTGTTGTCCAATAACGGGCTAGTACATTTATTATTCAGGTCTAGTTAAGTCAAAAATAGTGCCCATTTGTGTATAGGAATTGCCAGCCAAGCGGGCAACTGGTCGAAATGTCTCCGGCAGGATATACTCGGATTCTTTATCAAAAATTGTCTGATCAAAGTAAAAGTCCGTAACCTCAGCAATAATCATATCAGTCACGATAGTGCCTGTATGATTTTGCAAAGGAATATGCTGATGCAGCCGGGCCTCCATCCTTAACTTGGCTTTTTTGATTGCTGGCACGGAGACCGACTGACTAGGGATTGTGTCAAGCGCATTTACGACCACTTCACTTTGATCAACAGGCAACGAAGCAGCAGTTTGATTCATCACTTCAACAATTTCCTCATCAACAAGATGAATAACTAACTCATGGTTTTCAAGAATATTTCTCGCTGTGTCCTTCATCAGTCCGTTTTTTCTTAGAATAGCCAGACTAATGAGCGGGATATCCGAAGCGGCGGCATTAAAAAAACTGAAAGGAGCTGCATTAACTACATTATTGTCCTGATTCAGCGTTGTTACCCAGGCAATTGGTCTGGGAATAATACTGCCGGATAAAAACTTATATTGTTGCTTTTTTGAAAGCTGATTACTAGAATAATGCAGCATGCGTTTCACCCTTTCGGCTTTATCTTTGTTCGTTGGCATCTGTAGTATCAAAAGGACGGACGAAAGCTTCAATCTCTTTTCTTTTTGGTTCTAGAAATGGTGGAAGGGAAAGCTTTTCACCGGCATTTTCATACGTTTCATCCTGTAAAAATCCGGGGCCGTCAGTAGCAAGCTCAAATAGAACATGTGGTGCGGCCATAAAGTATTCAGATTCAAAATAAAAACGCTCAACAAAGCCAGAGTTTGGAAATTCTAGTTTATTAATTTGGTCAATCCAAAAACGCAGAGCTTCTTCATCAGCAACACGCAGTGCCAAGTGATGCACGTTTCCAAAGCCTTCAGAAGCTTTAGGCAAATCATCACGGTGCTCTACGATAATGCTGGCACCATTGCCGCCTTCACCAATTTCGAATAGATGAAAACTGCCCTCAGCATCGATTAAATGAAAGCCTAAAACCTCAGTCAGAACCAGCTGCATATGCTCAAAATTTTCAACAGTGACAAAGACGGGTCCTAAACCAACAATTGCGTGTTCAGCTGGAACATTACTGTTTTTCCAAGGAACACCAGCAGCTACACCGGTATTCTTTTCATCTGAAATCAGCTGGTAACGCTGACCGTCAAAATCTTCAAACTCTACATAGCTTTTTCCAAAACGCTCCTGAATTTCTCCATGATCAATTTCATGTTGATTAAGCCGATCAATCCAATAAGTCAAGGAAGCATCATTTTTTACACGGAATGAGGTTCTGGAAATGGAGTCTGTTCCTTTAGTTCCTTTAGGGATTCCAGGGAAATCAAAGAAAGTCATATCTGTTCCTGCACTCCCCAAGTCGTCTGTGAAATATAAATGATAGGTTTCAATATCATCCTGATTTACTGTCTTCTTTATCAAGCGCAAACCGAGAATATCAGTAAAGAAGCGATAAATTTTTTCAGCACTAGATGTCATTGCTGTTACATGGTGAATTCCTCTAATTTGTGTATCCATAAATAGTACCTCCAACTGGTTCGATTTTTTTAACTTACTAAAAGTAAGTATAATGGCAAATGAAAATAAAAGCAATAGATAGGTCTTGGCTATTTTATTTCTCGTTAACAAGAAATAAGTGTGCTACGATAAGGATAACAATTGGAGGGATAAAGATGAGATATAGCGCACTCTTGTTTGATTTGGATGGTACGATTACTGATTCTGGTAAGGGGATTATCAATTCTGTTACCTACGCATTGAAGAAAATGGAGGTAGCAGTTTCACCGCAGGATAATCTGCGTTCTTTTATAGGGCCGCCTTTAAAAGATTCTTTTATGACGAACTATGATTTGGACGAAACTGCTGCTGAGAAAGCTGTAGCCTATTATAGGGAGTATTACAGGGAAACAGGAATCTACGAGAATACTGTTTATGAAGGAATTCCAGAGGTTTTAAAGCAATTGAAACAAGCAGGCTGCCAACTCTATATAGCAACGTCCAAGCCTGAGCATTTTGCACGCCAGATAGCAGATTACTTTCAGCTCACCGATTTTTTTGAAGGAATCTATGGAGCAAGTATGGACGGTATACGTTCGAAAAAAGGAGATGTGATTCGCTATGCGCTGAATAACGGGAATATTAATCCGGCAGAGGCAGTAATGATAGGGGATAGAGAGCATGACATATTAGGTGCAGCGGAAAATAATCTTCCAGCAGTCGGCGTATTGTATGGCTATGGCAGCAAAGAAGAATTGACAGTAGCTGGGGCATATAAAATACTCTCTAAGCCTGTTGAACTAGCTGATTTGCTTATCTGAGTATTATAGACAAAAATCCTGAAAGATAATCTCAGGATTTTTTTATGTTCAATAAAATCACATTCGTTATTTTTTTGGAAGTGTTAATTTTTGAATACTTAATAGAAAAAATAGAATTTTTTTGACAGTAGTGGAGCCTTGCTTACGTAAGCGTAACCAATAGTTTGCTCACTAATTCTCAATTTTTTCGATAAAATCTCGATATTTTGATAAAAGTAATCCCTTACATTGAGTTATAATAGAATAACAACCTTTAACATGAAATGGAGGAATTTTTTTAATGACAAAAACAGTTATTGTCGGTACCAATCACGCAGGTATTGCAGCAGCAAACACGTTATTAGACACGTACAAAGATCAAGAGGTCGTAATGATTGATAAAAATACGAACTTGAGCTATTTAGGATGTGGAACTGCTCTTTGGGTAGGACGTCAGATTGATTCTTACGAAAATCTTTTCTACACAAAGAAAGAAGATTTTGAAGCTAAAGGTGCAACTATTCACATGGAAACAGTAGTTGATCACATTGACTTTGAACAAAAGATTGTTCATTGTAAAAAGCAAGACGGAGCAGAATTTTCTGAGACTTATGACAAGCTGATTTTAGCAACTGGGTCGGCTCCTATCTCTCCTGATATTCCAGGAAAAGAGTTGAAAAATGTTGAGTTCCTGAAACTTTTCCAAGATGGTCAGGCCGTGGATGCAGCAATGGCTCAGCCAGGTGTGGAAACAGTAGCAGTTATCGGTGCAGGCTACATTGGTGTGGAAATTGCTGAAGCAGCGAAACGCCGTGGCAAAAACGTTCTGCTTTTTGATGCAGCAGACCGCTGCCTGCCGAACTATTATGATAAATGGTTTACTGATGATATGGATAGGGTATTATCAGATAACGGTGTGGAGCTTCATTACAATGAACTGGCCAAAGAATATAAAGGCTCAGAGAAAGTAGAAGCTATTGTGACGGATAAAGGGGAATATCCAGTAGATTTAGTAATTAACGCTATTGGCTTCCGTCCAAATAATGAACTTGGCAAGGATCATTTGAAATTATTTACTAATGGTGCCTATTTAGTAGACAATCATCAACAAACAAGTGATCCAGATGTTTACGCAGTAGGAGATTGTGCAACCATTTATTCTAATGCTGTACAAGCAACAACTTATATCGCTTTAGCAACAAATGCGGTTCGTTCAGGGATTGTCGGTGCTCACAATGTCGGCGGTACACCGTTGGAAGCAATTGGTGTTCAGGGATCAAATGGTATTTCAATTTTTGGTTATAATATGGTTTCAACAGGGTTAACTGTGCAAGAAGCTGAAAAAGCTGGCTTTAAAGTGAAATATACAGAATTTGAAGATACACAAAAGCCTGGCTTTATGAAAGAAAACAATAAAGTGAAAATTCGGATTGTTTATGAAGAAGAGTCACGTCGAGTGATTGGTGCTCAGCTGGCATCCTATGAAGATATTTCAATGGGAATTCACATGTTCTCACTGGCAATTGAGGAAAGTGTAACAATTGATAAGCTGAAATTGCTGGATATTTTCTTCCTGCCTCACTTCAACCAGCCGTATAACTATATAACAATGGCAGCATTAAGTGCAGAATAGGAACAGATAAAAAGCGGGAGATTATCCCGCTTTTTTATCTGCCCTGTAAAAAAGAATGTTAAAACCGTTTTTTCTTTATATGGTGAGAGTAGACAGTAGGATATTCAGAAGCTTTTTATTTCGAGTTTGGGACATAAGTAAATGCCTGAACTCTTCTTTCTCTAAAATCGGAATAAACGGCGTTCCAGTCTTTGTATGCTTCGAGGATCGCAACAGAGTGAGAACCGTAGACAAGCTTGTAGGAACCTAATGCATTGTCTCGAGAATCGCTAGACTCGTAGAGACAGCAAGCTCACTACACTTTGTTCCGATAGCATCAACTTCTAAGTGCTAAAAGCACTAAGAGTTGAAGTTCTCGGAAATAAGCCGAACGATCTCAAAAATATGAAAAGCTCCAGGTAGGTATCAATCAACAGCTACTGGGTTCCCTTGTAGTGTTTCTTGACAATTTTCGGATAATCCGTCTTATTGCTGTGAAACACAGCGAGGGATGAGCTGATGTTGAACAGTACCTACTTGGTTCTCGGAGCTAAACACTTTTGTCTCGACCTCGGTTGAAAGGCTTTGCGTAAATAGGAGTAAGCACTTATTAGCTGCCGTTTTTTGTAATTTTACAGGTTTGAAAAATGAGAAATATTACTTAAGCGATGGAAGAAACTGCGCCCGCTCTCCTCATAGTTTCACTAAAAGAATCTTAATTTAGAGCTCTTTTACCTAAAAAAGTTTAAATTTCAAAAACTTTCATGTATAATGGTTGGAGTTATAGAAGTTATTTAAAAAGCAAGGAGGATTAATTTTGGCAAACGATAACCAAAATAATCAAGATCATTCTGATTCTTCCTTTAAAGATCAGGTACTGCGTTCTTTGAGAGGTGACAATGTTGAGAATGACAATACATCTTCTTCTGGAAACAACTATCATAGTGAAGAAACTAATACGCATACTGATTATACTGATAACTCATCAGAGTGGGAGTCTCGGCAGGAAGCTCCCGAAAGCTATTCTCGATCAGCGGCTCACGATACCCGCAGTGGCGGCTATCAATCAGAAAATACAAATGAGAGTGGGGATGAAGTACACCGCACTTCAGAAAATAGAGCAGGTTCTAAAGAAGAGTTTAGACGAACTCGAAAGAAAGAAGACAGAATTGTTAATAAAATAGCATTATTAGTTATTTCTGTTTTGATTCTGGTGATTGCTATTTTCGGTTTTACCTTATACAAGTATGTTGATGATGGATTGAAACCATTGGATAAAAGTGATTCTAATCTAGTTCAGGTTCATATTCCTGAGGGATCTTCTAATAAGGAGATTGGGGCCATACTAGAGGAATCAAAAGTTATTAAAAGCGGTATGGTGTTCAACTACTATATTAAATTTAAAAATCTGACGGATTTTCAGGCAGGCTATTATCAGATGTCTCCTGATATGACCTTGGACGATGTGGGCGAGATGCTCAAAGCTGGAGGAACAGCTGAGCCAACTCAAATTGCGGATGGAAAAGTAACGATTCCTGAAGGGTATGATATTGATAAAATCGGAGATGCAATCAAAGAAAATACTTCGTTTAAAAAAGACGATTTTATTGCATTGATGAAAAATCAAGATTATTTTAACTCGCTTCAAGCGAAATACCCTGACTTGTTGGAAACTGCGGCAACTGCAGAAGGGGTTCGTTATCGTTTGGAAGGCTATCTATTCCCGGCAACCTATGATTACTACAAAGATATTACACTGGAAGATTTTGTAGAACAAATGGTAGCTAAGTCAAACAGTGTAATGGAGCAATTCAAGCCAACAATTCATGCAAAAGGAATGTCTAATCAGCAGGTGTTGACACTAGCTTCCCTCGTGGAAAAAGAAGGAGTCGAAGAAAGCGACCGAAGAAACATTGCGCAGGTCTTCTTCAACCGATTGGCTGCTAATATGCCACTGCAGTCCGATATTTCAATACTTTACGCATTAGGAGAACATAAGGAACTGGTAACCTATGAGGATCTGGAAGTTGATTCTCCATACAATCTCTATAAAAATGCCGGATATGGACCTGGACCTCTAGACAGTCCGAGTGAACAGGCGATTTCCGCAGTGCTGAATCCTGAAGAGAACAATTATCTGTACTTTGTAGCGGATATCACTACTGGAAAAGTTTACTTTGCTGAAACATATGAAGAGCATCAGGTTTTAGTAGACAAATATGTGAATAATACAGAAGAAAATAGTGATTAAGTATAATTTTAGAGTAATTTGTTACGAGCCAAACTATTTACGGTGAGGCTCGTTTCGCTTTGATAAATTTATGAAAGCGGTAGATTTTTTAGAAACGAAAAAAAATAAAAATACACAATTCTTATTTACAATTTTTGGAAACCGTGGTAATCTTTTGTGGATTACAAATGCTGTATATTGTTAGAAACAAATACATAACAAATTGTAGTAATTTAGTAAGGGAGAATCATTATGGTGGAAAAAGTATTTCCTATGACACTTGAAGGAAAAGAAAAGTTAGAGCAGGAATTAGAAGAATTAAAAACAGTTAAACGAAAAGAAATTGTAGAGCGTATTAAGATTGCCCGTAGTTTTGGAGACTTGTCTGAAAACTCTGAGTATGAATCTGCTAAAGACGAACAGGCTTTCGTTGAAGGACGGATCACTACATTGGAAAATATGATTCGTTTTGCTGAAATTATCGATAACGGCGGAGTTGATTCAGATGAAGTTTCTATTGGAAAAACGGTTGCGTTTATGGAACTGCCAGATGGAGACGAAGAAGAGTATACAATCGTAGGAAGTGCTGAAGCGGATCCGTTTTCAGGGAAAATTTCCAATGATTCACCAATTGCACAGGCTTTGATTGGCAAATACTTAGGTGATGAGGTTGCGATTGCAACACCGGGCGGCGATATGCAGGTAAAAATTACCCGTGTAGGCTAAAGAATAGATGAAGATGATAACCGAGGATAGGAGAAATAACTCTCCCATCCTCGTTTTGTTGAAAACTCAGGCTTAAGACCTATAGCAAAATCGTACTAAAGCAACTAATATTATTGTGAGAGACAAGGTATACTAATGACAGAAAGAAAGGGGGAGTAAGAATGAATAATCCATGGAGATTTTTTATTATTGTAGAGGCATTATTATTTGTTTGTGCTTTATGGCAGGTTATACATAACACACCTCTTCTCATCCTGTTGATACTAGGCGTTTTAAGTGTGGTCTTTTCTACAAGAAGACCGCGTAGAAATAACTTTAACAGTTTTTTACTTATAATGGGGGTTATCCTGATTCTAATTGGGGTAATTAACAGTCCGGCTGTTTGGCTGATGGTTGTCTTTGCTATTTTATTTATTGGTTTAAAAGGTGTGGAAGTTGCCGGCATTGATATTACACAGCGGGCTCCTTGGAAGAAAAAGCAAATGATGATTATTGAGACAACGAATGTTGAAAGTAAAAATGGCCGCCGCTTCAAACGTCCCTGGTTTGCCAATGAGCGGATTGGCAGCAATGTGTATGAGTGGGATGATATCAACATCAACGTTCTTTCAGGCGACACAATTGTTGATTTAGGAAATACCTTGTTGCCGAAGGATGACAATGTTATTATTGTAAGAAAAGGTTTTGGCCGCACAAGGATACTTGTTCCTTTGGGCGTAGCAGTTCTGTTGGAGCACTCCACATTTTTCGGCAGTGTGACATTTGAAGACGAGAAGTATCATTTGAAAAATGAATCCTTCAAAATTTACAGCGACAGCTATGATGATAATCCGAGAAGGCTGAAAATCATTACAAATACTTTGTTAGGAGATGTTGAGGTGATCCGTGTATGATAGGTGAGAAGATTTCCCGACAGATGCTGGCAATTTATGCTTCGCTCAGTACATTTTTAGTTGTAGTATTTACGCTGTTTTCCTACTTCTATTCAACAAGACAAAAAGATTGGCTGTTGGAGCTTTTCCGTAGAAAAGTTTTCTACATCCCTTTCTTTTTTCATATTTTACTGATTTCTTTGTTGGTGGGTTTGATTACTTTTCTATTGATTTCTATTGTGCAAAAAGCGCAATATGGTAAAATTGAAGAAAAGCTGCGCTTGTTGGCAGCTGGGAACTATGACAGTCCTCTGCTGGCTAAGCGAATCCCCCATCCGGAAAGCGATGCATATGTTGGCGAAATTGACACGGATATGGGAAAGATTCGGGCTAAATTGCTGGAGATGTCGAAAGAACTTCAGTTGTTAAACAGTCGTCCGCAGATTGTAGATGGCGAAACGAGAGAAGAGATTTTAGAAGCAGAACGTCATCGTCTGGCCAGAGAACTGCATGATTCAGTGAGTCAGCAGCTCTTTGGCGCGATGATGTTGATTTCTGCACTAAATGAGCAGGCTCAAAAATCAGAGGCGCCTGAAATGGCAATGTTCAAGAAACAACTGGCGATTGTCGGTGATATTATCAATGCTTCTCAATCTGAAATGAGAGCCCTGCTGCTGCATTTACGTCCAGTAAGTCTGGAAGGAAAGAGTTTGAAAAAGGGGATTGAACAGCTTCTAAAAGAACTGCAGACAAAAATTAAGATTGAACTGACGTGGGATGTAGAAGATGTTTGTCTGAACAACAGTATTGAAGATCATCTGTTTCGGATTGTTCAGGAGCTCCTATCGAATACGCTGCGTCATGCGAAAGCCCATGAGCTAGAAGTATACATGCATCAAGTTAATGATAGCGTCCTTTTGCGACTGGTTGATGACGGTGTGGGCTTTGATACAAATGAAAACGAGAACAAAGCCGGCAGCTACGGCTTGAAGAACATTCGGGAACGAGTAGCCGGTATGGGCGGTACAATCAAGATTATTAGCTTTAAAGACCAAGGAACGAGTGTAGAAATAAAAGTACCTGTGATAAAGGAGGAGCTTGTAGATGATCAAAGTAATGCTGGTGGATGACCATGAAATGGTGCGCTTAGGTGTTTCTTCCTACCTGTCTATTCAAGAAGATATTGAAGTAATTGGCGAAGCTGAGAATGGAAAAATTGGCTACGAAAAAGCATTAGAGTTAAGACCGGATGTTATTCTGATGGATTTGGTTATGGACGAAATGGATGGGATAGAATCTACACAAGCGATATTGAAAGACTGGCCAGAAGCCAAGATTATTATCGTAACAAGTTTTATTGATGACGAAAAGGTATATCCTGCTATTGAAGCTGGCGCTGCCGGCTATTTATTGAAAACATCTACAGCTCATGAAATTGCCGATGCTATTCGGGCAACTTATCGTGGGGAACGTGTACTTGAACCAGAGGTTACAACAAAAATGATGGAGCGGCTGACAAAGAAACAGGAGCCGGTTCTTCATGATGATTTAACAAATAGAGAATTTGAAATTCTTTTGCTGATTGCGAAAGGGAAAAGTAATCAGGAAATCGCTGATGAGCTGTTTATTACATTAAAAACAGTAAAAACCCATGTTTCCAATATTTTAGCAAAGCTTGACGTAGATGATCGGACACAGGCGACGATTTATGCTTTTCAGCATCAGCTAACAGAGTAGTGATAAAATTGTATAGCATTTAAAAGCAGAAGTGCATGGAGGAATAATAACCCCCTATTGTGCTTTTGCTAAATTCATTTATAGGAGCATTGAATATTATGAAGCAGAACTTTGCGGTTATTGGATTGGGAAGATTTGGAGGCAGTATTTGTCAAACGCTGGCTGAGGCAGGACAAGAAGTCCTTGCAATTGACAGCAGTGAAGATCGGGTAAATGAGTACATGAATATTGCTACTCATGCAGTAGTTGCTAATGCGCAGGATGAGATGACCCTGCGTTCTTTAGGTATCCGCAATTTTGATCATGTAGTTGTAGCGATTGGCGAGGACATTCAGGCAAGCATCTTGGTCACATTGATGGTGAAGGAAATGGGTGTACCTAACGTTCTAGCGAAGGCTGTGAACTCTTATCATGCTAGAGTATTAGAGAAAATAGGAGCAGATACAGTGGTTCACCCGGAACGGGATATGGGGGTCAGACTGGCACACAAGCTTGTATCAAAAAATATTTTAGATTATATTGAGCTGTCAAATGAGTTTTCCTTAGCAGAGGTTCGTGTATCTAATCCAAAGTTTTATAACAAAACACTTGCTGATTTAAATTTCCGTCAGCGGTTCGGCTTGACCGTAGTTGCTATTCGTCGATCTAAAACAGAAGTTATTGCTTCTCCTGCTGCAGAAGAAATCGTTCGGGAGAATGATAACCTGTTAGTAATTGGTGATACGGACGATGTTGACTTATTGGACGAGAAAATGAGTCAATAAGCATTTTTCCATGAAACTACTGTGCCGTATGCTACAATGGTTTGGTAGGGAGGAATGATGATGAAACTGACGATAACACCTCGTGCTCAGAAATGGTTTGAAGGGGAAATCGATGTTGCCTCAGGGATGGGGATTCGCTTTTATGGGAAGGTCTACGGGAAAACCGATGTCCATGAAGGTTTTTCAGTTGGGATGTCTGTTGATACCCCAGAGACGCCGCTAATAGAGGTTAATGAAGCAGGCAGACTATACTTTGTTGAAGAAACCGATGATTGGTTCTTTAAAGGCTATGACTTGCTTGTAGACTATAATGCCAAAATGGACGAACCGAGCTACCATTTTGAAAAAAATGATGATTTTGAAGGGTAAGTAGGTATCTATTCTTGCGGACGATTGATTTTCTATTTTGAATAGATGTTAATTCACTTCATTTCAGATACAGAAAATGAGAATGCAAAAAATATAAAGCTCCGAGATTAAACTGGAATTATCCGAAAATAGCTGCTGCTATTTTTGATTGATTCCTGCTTAATCCCACGGAGCTTGCTTTGCTGTCTATGCTTCTTACGACAGTACGTTTCAGGAATATAAGAACAATGAAACGCTATTTAATATTTTTTTAGGACTGGAGCTTAGTCATATGACTAAGCTCCAGTCCTATCTTTACTTTTAAAGTATTGTTGCTGGTGATTTTGGGATAATGAAAGAACAAGAAACGGTTTGTTTAAGTTTCCCTATAATTTACTCAGCCGGCAATAAATTTATTGGTTTTTTCTGTATACTTTTCCTGTAGGGTAGAAAAAAGAATTTTTTGGTAATTTTCCATCTCAGTCAATGTAATTAATTTAAAGTTTCCCTTCCTTCTTACGCTTTTTGGCAGCAGGAGAGGAGAGGTGGCTATGTAGAAATCATAATCCTTTTTTGCAGATGAGGTAATCAAATCGACATCAACAAAGGGGATTTTTGATAAATACTCGAACAGTGATTGAGAGACGATAGCATTTTGAAACAGAATAATACCTACGCGAAGTAAATGATTTTTCCTGCTTCTTTCAACATATGGAAGTAAAAATACTGCACATGTGTAAGATAAATGGTCAATGCAGTTGATAAGCCACTGATACTGTTCCATTTGGGCAGTTGACCTTAGAAAACTTTGAATATTCTTGAATAAAGGTTCAAATAATGGATGATGACCTTTGAACAAATCAAAAGAAAAATCAACAGCAAGGGGTAGTGTATTTTCTCTAATTGCATGATTAAGCACAGTAGTAAAAATGTTAATATGTAGTAGCTCTTTCTCCTCATTAGTGAGAGAGAGATCGCCAAGTGAATGGCTATAGAAAAATTGGAAACGGTCAATCAAGTCATCCAGTGGGTGGTTATCGCTGAGCATATAAGAGCGTACATACGGGATGCGAGGATCATCAAAGTGGAAATAGGGAATCCAGTAAAAGAGCATATAAGACAGAAAATCACATTCTCGTGAGCGGAATTCAGCGGAAACGCCTAACTGCTTCAGCTCATCAAAATAGGAAAGGTTGGTTTCGGGGTAAACCAACTGATCAAATGGTGTTTCATCCAAATAATGAGCCTTTTCAAGACGCAGCCGGTTAATAGAGGTTAACAGAAACCATTGGCGTGGTTCTACATATTTCATCAGCTGTTTATCGCTGAAGTCGAATAATTCTGGTCCACGTTTTTTTTCATCAAGTGCAACAAAAAAATCTTCTCCAAAGGAAGTCAGCCAGAAAAAGTTGAAATATACGATTCGAATAATCGCTTCATTTCCGGTGATTTTCATTTTGGAGCAGTTGATTTGGATATCAAATTTTTTAAGATAGTTAATGAGAGGATTTAGTCTACGCAGAACAGAAGCTCTACTTATGTAATTTTCTTCACAAAAGTCTTCAAGCCGATAATTTTTCTCAAGGATTGCGGCTAATAAAAATTTATAAGCAATGCTTTCCTGGAAAAGGAATTGTTGATAGGGAATTTTTATTAGCTCCTCTTTATCAATTACGACTTTACCATCTTCGGAAAGAAGGGAGAAATCAGCCTGCTGCTGAAAGTCTTCATTCATTTCTGAAAATAAAGAGATTAATCTGGCATAGGAAAACTCTGAATACTGCTTAAAGAAGCGGGGGGAATAAACACCATCATCAAAATCAAATAGTTGATGAAACATTTCCAGCTTTTTTACAGCAAAATCATCTAATGCAATTGTTTCAAGCATATTTATCTCCTTTATAAATAGTTATCAAGTAAATTATTTTTTATTATTCACTACATATATATAATACCCATGAAAACGGATAAATACAACACTTATTTCAGAAAAATTTGTTTTTTATATAAAAATAAATAAATAACAAGCCTATTTATAGGGAAGTTATATCGCTATTTTTTCATTTTATTTAATAATACGCTAGTTATTTAATATGTTGTATTTATCTACGTTTATGGTATGTTATAATAAATAGAAGACCGTTGTAGGAGGAAAGAGAAAATGTTATCGATAGTTATTCCTTGTTATAATGAAGAGGAGTCCATTCCAGCTTTCTTTAAGGAAGTAGAAAAAGTTAGTCAGCAAATCGACCATGAAATTGAATATATATTTGTGAATGATGGGTCAAAAGATAGTACCTTGTCTTGTTTAAGAGAATTGCATCGTTCTTATCCCCAAAAGGTTAGGTACATATCGTTTTCTAGAAATTTTGGCAAAGAAGCTGGTTTGTATGCTGGTTTACAATCTGCAAAAGGCGAACTGGTAACAGTCATGGATGCAGATTTACAAGATCCGCCTGAATTACTGCCGGAGATGATTCGGCTGATTGAAACAGAAGATATAGACTGCGTGGGTACGCGAAGAGCAACGAGGGATGGAGAACCGGCTATCCGTAGTTTTTTTGCCCGCATGTTTTACAAATTGATTAATAAGATTGGCGAAACTGAGATGGTAGACGGTGCACGTGATTTTCGCCTGATGACACGCCAAATGGTGGACAGCATTCTTGAACTGACTGAATATAACCGTTTTTCAAAAGGGATTTTTAGCTGGGTGGGGTTTAACACAAAGTATCTTTCTTATGAAAACAGGGAACGCGTAGCAGGCGAGACATCGTGGTCTTTTTGGAGTCTATTGAGCTATTCGATAGACGGTATCATCAATTTTTCTGAAGTTCCATTGAACATTGCTTCATATGTGGGTGCGTTGTCATGTTTTGGCTCGGTAATTGCGATGCTGGTTATCTTGTTCCGCACATTGATGTATGGTGACCCGACGAGCGGCTGGCCCTCAATGGTTTGTATTTTCCTATTTGTCGGCGGACTACAGCTGTTGTGCTTAGGAATTATAGGGAAATATATCGGAAAGATATTTATGGAGACAAAAAATAGACCTGCGTATATCGTAAAGGAAACTGAGGAAAACAATCTATTATAATTGTAAAAGAAGCAAAGCCATCCAACAGGAAACTGCGGATGGCTTTTATTATATAAGTTGTCGAGTAAAGGGATTAGCAATCATAGTTGTGGGATAGTTTAATAACCTTTTGTAAGGTCGACTTGATTTTTTTCAAGTTTTCCAGCTTCAATAAAACTTTTTAAATTGCTCAAAAATATTCTGGTTAACTTTTCTTTAAAGCCGGCAGTCATACCTGAAATATGCGGGGTAATCAGAACATTATCTAGTGTCCATAATGGAGAGTCTTTGGGTAATGGTTCTTCTTCAAAAACATCCAGTGCGGCAAAACTAATTTGTTCATTATTGAGAGCGGAGAGCAAATCTGTTGTTTTGACCGAAGGTCCTCTTCCCACATTGATAAAAACAACTCCTTTTTTCATTGCATTAAACATAGCTTCATCGTATAAATAATACGTTTCCTCTGTTAACGGTAAAATATTAACAACAATATCCATGTCCTGAATAATTCGACTCATATTTTTTTGTGAGTAACATTCCAAAAAGCCAGATGATGGATGCCCCGTTGAATTGATGCCGTATGTCTGTATTTTTAATCCTTGAGCAAATGCAGCCAGCTGTTGTCCGATTTTTCCAGTGCCCACAATTAACATTTTTTGACCTGAAAGCTGCCGTATTTTACTGGTAGACCGGCTCCATGCGTTTTTCTTTTGATCAATGACTGCACTGCGCAATCCTCGATATTCGGATAATAAAACACCTAATACATGCTCAGTTATGGAAACACTGTGAATACCGCTGCCGTTAGATAATAAGATATTTTTGTTCTGAAAAGCAGCCAAATCAAAAGAATCAACTCCTGCCGAAATAGACTGTACCCATTGGAGCTGACTATGCGGATTCGCTAATAGACGAGGGCCTATTTCCTTGTTCCAGCCGAGCATAATAGCTATATCCTCTTCGTTAAACGTTTGAGAGTCAGTTGACGAATCAAGCACAAGATAGTTTTCAGCAGTTTCTGTGATTCGTTTAATTTGTTCAGGCTTAAGCTTTTCCTGAAGAAAAATAATTGGTTTTCCCATGATAATATCCTCCCCTTCGCTAGTATCATTGTAACAAAGAATAGCGAAAACAAACAAAAAATGCACTCTTCTTGGAAAGAAGAATGCATCTCTATTTTATATTTCTTCACCACGGGCATAGGCTTCAGCTAATAGGTCTACCTCTTTTTTTAGTTCCTCTACCATGATTTCCTCTGGAACAGTTCGGATAATCTTTCCTTTTTTGAAAAGCATCCCTTTTCCTTGACCGCCTGCAATACCGATATCTGCTTCTCTGGCTTCTCCCGGACCGTTCACTGCACAGCCTAGAACGGCTACTTTGATGGGTGCCTTGATTTTTTCGATATAAGCTTCGATTTCATTAGCAATCGGAATCAAATCGATTTCAATCCGTCCGCAGGTTGGACAGGAGATTAGAGTTGCAGCATTACTTGCTAAGCCAAAGGCTTTTAGAACTTCTCTAGCCACCTTTATTTCTTCTACAGGATCAGCAGAAAGAGACACACGACAAGTATTTCCGATTCCTCGAGAAAGAAGAGCGCCCAGCCCGGCAGCCGACTTAATCCCGCCGGAAAACTGTGTGCCAGCCTCAGTAATACCTAAATGAAGCGGGTAGTCAAAGCTTTCTGCCGCCAGAGAATAAGCATCAATGGCAAGGTTCACATCACTGGCTTTTAAAGATACGATGATATCATAAAAATCCAAATCTTCTAAGATTTTAATATGTTCTATAGCACTGGCCACCATTGCTTCAGCAGTAGGATAGCCATATTGTTGAAGAAATTTCTTTTCTAACGAGCCGGCGTTGACACCGATTCTGATTGGAATCCCTTTTTCTTTGCAGGCAGCAACAACTTTTTCAACCCGGTCTTTCCGGCCGATATTTCCGGGGTTAATCCTGATTTTGTCGACGCCCTGCTCAATTGCTTTCAAGGCTAACCGATAATCAAAATGGATATCAGCAACTAAAGGAATATGGATTTGTTTTTTTATCGCACCTAATGCATTTGCTGCTGCTTCATCAGGAACAGCCACCCGCACAATCTGACAGCCAGCTTCTTCTAATTCCAAAATCTGAGCAACAGTTCCTTCTACATCGTGCGTTTTTGTTGTGCACATACTTTGAATGAACAATTCATTACTTCCGCCAATTGTTAAGTCGCCAACCTTTACCGGGCGAGTATTCTTTCGATGAACCATCTTCTTCATGAATCTCTCTCCTTTACCTTGTCTAATGGAATGGGGTGAAGCAGCTGAATCAAATGCTTATGAAACAGACAATGTATTCTAAAATATAGTATTTTCCGTTTATCAATAAACAATAGTAACATATTCCGGCAAAAGAAGAACTATAAAAATGTTTAAAATTGTGCTAAGAAAAAGAAGAAATTGAAGTGATGGCTTATATTTAACTGGAAAAATTGAGTTTTTTTGAGAGGAGTTGAAGTTATTTTTTAGTATTTTTCCCTGTATAGTGCAGGAAAGCAAAAAAAACGTGGAAAAAAGAGTGTTTGTAAGCAATTATTTTGAAGGTTGGCTTCAAGTTTGTTATGCTGATATTGTATAGAGTTTAAAACATTGATTTTGGAGGAGATTTAAGATGACTTATAAACTACCAGATTTACCTTATGCTTACGATGCTTTGGAACCAAACATTGACACAGAAACGATGCATTTGCACCATGACAAGCATCATAATACCTATGTAACCAACTTGAATGGTGCAATTGAGAAGCATCCTGAATTGGGCGAGAAATCGGTTGAAGCATTAATTGCTGATTTAGATAGTATTCCAGAAGATATCCGCGGTGTTGTGAGAAACAATGGCGGCGGCCATGCAAATCATACATTTTTCTGGGAAATTATGGGACCTAATGGCGGTGGAGAACCGACTGGGGATATCAAAACAGCCATTGATGAAGCATTTGGAAGCTTTGAGGCGTTTAAAGAAGAATTCAAAACTGCAGCGACTGGACGTTTCGGTTCAGGCTGGGCTTGGTTAATTGTTAATAACGGTAAGCTTGAAATCACATCAACACCAAATCAGGACTCTCCTTTAATGGAAGGCAAGAAACCTGTTTTAGGTTTAGATGTTTGGGAACACGCATATTATTTGAAGTATAAAAATGTACGTCCTGATTATATTGCTGCATTTTGGAATGTTGTAAATTGGGATAAAGTAAATGAAAATCTAAAGAATGCAAAATAAAAATTAATAAAAAAGAGGAGAAGTAAAAAAATTACTGTTCTCCTCTTTTTTTTTATGGCATACTAGTAGTTGGAGTGTTCTCAGGAAAAGGGAGGTTTCTTAAATTGAATGTGTCTTTGTATAAAGTACATGGATCGGGTAATGATTTTTTTATTTTAGATGAAAGAAAGCTTTCAAAACCGCTGACAAGCTCAGAGATTGAGCAGCTAAGAATCAATCTGTGCGACCGTGAAACAGGGCTTTTAGGCGGAGCGGATGGAATTCTGCTTATAGAAAATGTGAGTAAAGGAACAAGTCTGGCTAAAATGCGTGTTATAAACAGAGATGGAAGCGAAGCAAGTATGTGCGGCAATGGATTGCGCACAGTAGCTAGATACCTCTCTGATAGCTACCAAAAGGAATTCTTTTCAATAGAAACAATGTTTGCTGATTTAAAGGTTGGAAAAACAGACAGCTTTGCAGAAGGCGTGCCTGCTTATCAGGTAGAAATATCACCGGTCAGCTTTGACAAGGATGCTGTCCCTATGATTTATTCCCAACAAACCATAATTGACAAGATGATTCCAGAGCTTTCTAATACTTTGCACTTTTCAGTAGTTTCTGTACCCAATCCCCATTTAATTGCGTTTGTTGATCATAAGGGACTGTATGATGGAGAATTAGAGCGGATTGCAGCTTATGTCAATGGCGAAAATCCAATTTTTCTCGATGGCATTAATGTTAGTTTTGTTGAAGTAGTTGCCGAAAACAAATTGTTTGTGCGGACGTATGAGCGAGGTGTCGGCTTAACCAGCGCCTGTGGAACAGCTATGTGTGCAAGCAGCTTAATGTATGCGCTGCTGTATTCCAGACGCTTTTGTGAAAAGATTACCGTGAAAAATACGGGAGGAATGGTTCAGACCGTTGTCCATGAAACCGGAGACGGAGGTTACTGGATGGAGCTAATAGGAAATGCAACAATTACCCATCGGATTAACGGAACCTTACCAGCATTGCTTGATGAAACCTTTAATAAGCTTATAATTGAAGAAACGGATGAGCAAACGGCGTATCTTGAATTTATAAAAAGTATAATATAGTATGGTAAAAAGTATGAATAAGTGTATAATTTGAGGTTAGAATAAATTATTTTCCGCTAATTAGAAATATTAGCAGTAACCAGGAGGAAAAAATGGAAGAGACAATAAGTTTGAAAGATATATTTAGAATTTTAAGAAAGCGGCTGTTTTTGATAATCTTTGGAATCATCGTAGGAGTTACTGCTGCGGGAGTGCTTACTTTTTTAGTAATTGCACCCAAATACAGTTCTCAGGCGCAGTTAATTGTTCGGTTGCCTCAGGGAGAAATAAATAATGTAAATGATATTAATGCTAATCTACAGATGATTAATACATATATGGATTTAATCACTAGTGACACAGTCTTAAGTGCTGTTCAACAGAAAATGAAAGAAGAATACAATCAGGAAATAACTATTGAAAGTTTGAAAGCAAGTTTACAAGTAAAGCAGTCTCAAAACTCTCAAATGTTTTCGATTAGTTCAACCACGGATGATCCAATTCTATCGGAGCAAATAGCCAATCAGACGTCTACGGTTTTTAAAGACACTGCGTTGAACACATTAAATGTTGACAAAATTACGATTATTTCTAACGCCTCAGCTAATGTCATTCCTGTTTCACCCAATAATAAGTTGAATTTGGCGATTGGATTGCTAGGCGGCTTATTAGCGGGGATTCTATGTGCGTTTCTAATTGAATTATTTGATCGTTCGCTAAAAGATGAACACTTTATTTCTGAGGATTTGGAGTTACCAATACTAGGAGTTGTGCCAAATATGTCGGCCAAAGAGTTGAATGTAAAAATATCGAGAATTACTTCTGAACAGAATGATGAGCTTCAGGAAAATGCACCAAAAGAAAATGGGCAGCAGCCATTACGTAGAACTCGAACAAGATTATAGGAGAAAAGCGAATGAAAAATAATATGAAAAAACAAGATACAGAAAAAGGCGTTAGTCTGATTACTCTAGCAGACAAAGCGTCTCCCGTTTCAGAACAGTATCGGACAATTCGTACAAATATTCAGTATTCCATGATAGATCATGATTTACACACCTTAGTAATCACTTCATCTGGTCCGGGTGAAGGGAAATCGACTACTTCAGCTAATCTGGCTGTTGTCTTTGCTGATTCCGGAAAGAAAGTTCTGCTGGTGGATGCAGATTTGCGAAAACCAACAGTAGCCAAAACATTTAATTTATCTAATGTAAATGGTTTAAGCAGTATCTTAGGAAAGCGGCAGGTGAATATTCAAGAAATTATTCAGAGGTCAGGAGTAGATAATCTTCATATTTTACCTAGTGGACCTAAACCGCCAAATCCTTCAGAATTGCTTGGATCTGCTCGAATGAGCCGCTTGATTGAGGAACTAAAGCATAGCTACGATTTAATTATTTTTGATATGCCTCCAGTTGTAACAGTTACAGATGCTCAGATTTTGTCATCTAAAGCAGATGGAACGATTGTAGTAGCTAGAGAAGATGTGTCCAATCGTGAGGCGTTGAGAAAAGCGAAAAGTTTACTGAATTATGTTGATGCCAATATTTTGGGTGTTGTATATAATGGTGCCAGAAATATGACTGAACAAGGCTATTATTACGGGTAAGAGAAACAAGAACAAAGGTAGGCGAGTAGAATGATTGATTTGCATTGCCATATTTTGCCAGGGATAGATGATGGCGCTCAAACGTTGGAAGATTCTATTGCTATGGCTGAAACAGCCGTAGCACAAGGAATTGAGCATATCCTTTGTACTCCACATCATAACAACGGCAGCTACAATAATCCAGCTGCCCAAGTTATTTTAAAAGTTAGGGAGCTTCAGGGGGTTTTAGATTTACGTGGAATTCCTTTAACTTTATATGAAGGACAGGAAGTACATATTACTGAAAAGTTACTTCAACAGATTCAAGATGGGGATATACTTTTTGCGGATTTGAATGATAAATATATACTAATAGAGTTTCCTTTTGAGGGAATCCCAGAGTACACTGAACCAATTTTTTTTGAGTTAACCCAAAGAGGACATCGTCCAATCATTGTTCATCCAGAACGTAACAGTACTTTTATTGAAGATCCTAACCGACTTATCCCATTTATTCAAATGGGGGCATTGGCTCAATTAACAGCACCAAGTTATCTAGGTGTCTTTGGTAGAGAGATTGAACAAGCTGCTAAGCTGATGGTGGAACATAATCTGGTGCAGATGATGGCCTCTGATGCTCATAATACAAAAAGACGCAGTTTTTTTATGCAACGGGCATTTAAAGCAATTGAACAAGATTTTGGCAAGAGAAAAGTAACTGCAATGGAGTTTTGCGCACGGGATGTATTGAATGGAGACGAAATAGCAAGACCTGCATTTAAGGAGATTAAACGGAAGAAATTCCGATTGTTTTAGAAAGAGTGGCTAGTGGTATGTCGAGAATCCAGAAATTATTGATGCTAGTATCAATAGATTCTATCATCATTATTGGGGCAAATATATTTACGTATTTTTATATGATGCCTTACATTCATATTTCAACAGATTTTGTATTTGTTAGTACATTGTTACAATTGTTTTTTTACATAATATTTGGTTTTGTTTTTAAAATTTTTACTCGAATCAATCGTTTCACTAATTTAAGAGAAATGATTGCGATTTTTTTTGCTACAAGTATCAGTCTTCTTTTGGAAGGAATCATTCTTTTTAGAGAAAGCCGTCGTTTTTTGTTGCTAACTTATCTAATCACCACTTTTATTATTATATCAAGTCGGTTAGTATGGCGTTTATTTATCGAGTGGCGTAACGGGAAGCGTGGTGTCAATCCTAAAGCTAAGAAAACGTTAATCATTGGTGCTGGAGAAGGCGGTCGAATATTGCTTTCAAGTCTGAGCACTTCAACAACTAGCAGAGACATACAAGTCGTTGGGTTTATTGATGACGCATCTGATAAATATAGAATGTACTTATCTGGCGTAAAGGTCTTAGGAAAAACAACCGATATTCCTCAAATTGTTGAGGAGTACAATGTTGAGATGCTGACAATAGCGATTCCTTCTTTAAAGAAAGAGGAGTTACAAAGGATTTTGGATATTGTAACGCCTCTTGGTTTGCCTGTTAATGCTATGCCGGCATTAGAAGAGGTAGCTTCGGGCAATATCACCATCTCTCGATTAAAACAAATAAATGTAGTAGATTTGTTGGGGAGAGAAGAAGTTAAGCTGGATATGAATCAGCTAAAGGGGAAAATTACAAACAAGATAATTTTGGTGACAGGTGCTGGGGGATCAATTGGTTCGGAGATTTGTCGGCAGCTGATGCGTTTTAACCCTAAGAAGCTTATTTTATTGGGGCATGGAGAGAATTCAATTTATTTGATTCATAAGGAGCTTACCAATAAATATCCTAATAAACTGACAGAGATTATTCCAATTATTGCTGATATTCAGGACAAACAACGGTTAGTAGACGTGATGAGTATATACAAACCGGACACTGTCTATCACGCAGCCGCTCATAAACATGTTCCGTTAATGGAATACAACCCGATTGAAGCAGTGAAAAACAATGTGTACGGTACAAAGAATGTTGCTGAGGCCGCCAAAGAGTGTGGAGTTGAAAACTTTGTTATGATTTCAACAGATAAAGCAGTAAATCCGCCGAATGTTATGGGTGCAACGAAACGAATTGCTGAGATGATTGTTACAGGTATGAATGAAGAAGGCTGTACCAAGTTTTGTGCTGTTCGCTTTGGAAATGTATTGGGCAGCCGCGGTAGTGTGATTCCTGTTTTTGAAGAACAAATAAGTCGTGGGGGACCAGTAACAGTTACCGATTTTCGGATGACTAGATATTTTATGACGATTCCGGAAGCTAGCCGTTTGGTTATTCAAGCTGGGGCTTTGGCAAACGGCGGAGAAATTTTTATTCTGGATATGGGAGAGCCAGTTAGGATTTATGATTTAGCCAAGAATATCATTCAGCTGAGTGGTTATCAGGAAGGCGAAATTGAAATTATAGAAACTGGTATTCGTCCAGGAGAGAAATTGTATGAAGAATTGTTAGTAAGTAAAGAGAAAAATTCAAAACAAGTCTATGAGAAAATCTTTATAGGGAATGTAAATGGCTTTTCAATTGAAGAAGTAATGGAGTTTGTTGAACATTTACCAAAAAATTCTGAGAAATTGAGTAAAGAGTTGGTAAAATTTGCCAATGAATCGAGTAAGTGAGGACTATAATGAAAAAGCTTATAATAATAGGTGCTGGTGGGCATGGGAAAGAAGTATGTTTTCTTGTTGAGCGACTTTCTGAATATGAACTGTTGGGGTTTTTAGACGATAATAAAGTTGGGGAAGTAGTGTGCGGTAAACCCGTACTTGGGGGCATTGCTGAAGCTGGCCAATTGCCTGTAGGAACCCATGTAGTCTTTGGAATATCAAGTCCACAATTTAAAGAAGATATATATAACCGATATTTTCGAGAGAAAAATGGAGAATTAGTATTTCCAAATCTTATTGATCCAAGTGTCTTGATGGGTAAGTCTGTGAAATTAGGAAAGGGTAATGTAATCATGGCGTATACAACATTAACAGAAGACATCGTTATCGGAGACTTCAATGCAGTAAATATTGGTTGTACAATTGGGCATGATGTAAGTGTCGGTGATTTTAATTCCATTTACCCTTCTGTAAATATATCTGGAAATGTTAATCTTGATAACAAAATACAATTAGGAGTAGGAAGTCAAATAATACAAAATATAAACATTGGCGAATCAGTTATTATTGGTGCAGGAAGTGTAGTAATAAATGAAATTGCTGATGGAAATAAAGTTGTAGGAGTTCCAGCTAAAGCAATAAGGGAGATGAAGAAAAAGTGACTAAAAAAATTCTTTTAGCTTCACCTCATATGAGTGATGAAGGTTATGAGCAAGCTTTTGTACAAGAAGCTTTTGACACAAATTGGATTGCTCCATTAGGAGAGAATGTAAATAAGTTTGAAGAAGAGCTGGCTGATTTGGTAAATATCGATCATGCTGCAGCGTTATCTTCAGGGACAGCTGCTATTCACTTGGCGCTAAAGGACACTGGAGTAGATAAAGGAGATATTGTTTTATGTCAGTCGTTAACTTTCTCAGCTACTGCTAATCCTATTATTTATCAGGGCGCGATACCCGTTTTTATTGATAGTGACTTTGCGACATGGAATATGGATCCTGTTTATCTGAGAAAGGCATTAGAAAAATATCCTCAGACCAAAGCAGTGATTGTGGTACACTTATATGGTTTGTCGGCTGCCATTGATGAAATTCAAGCAATTTGTGATGAATATGGTGTGACATTGATTGAAGATGCTGCAGAGTCACTGGGAACTACATATAAAGATAAGGCAACTGGAACATTTGGAAAATATGGTATTTATTCATTTAATGGGAACAAAATTATTACCACATCTGGTGGTGGTATGTTAGTTTCAAATGACAAGGAAGCGATTGATAAAGCACGATTCTGGGCCACTCAATCAAGGGATCAGGCAAGACATTATCAGCATAGTGAATTGGGATACAATTATCGCATGAGTAATATTGTTGCTGGCATTGGCCGGGGACAGTTAAAAATTTTAGCTGATCGAGTAAAAAAGAAAAATGAGATTTACCAGTTTTATAAAAAAGAACTTGAAGCGTTTGAACAAGTGTCATTCATGCCAGAAAATGAATGGAATCAGCCAAACTTTTGGCTGAGCTGTATCACGCTTAAAGGAGTTGCTCCGGAAGAAATAATGGATGCACTTGCTGAAGATGATATTGAATCACGACCAATTTGGAAGCCAATGCATATGCAGCCTTATTTTGAAGAGTATGATTATTTTGGTGACAAGGTTTCGCAGACGCTGTTTGAAACCGGCGTTTGTCTCCCTTCAGATACTAAAATGACAGATGAAGATCTTGAACGGGTAGTGAAGATTATCAAGAAGGTGTTGGCTGGTGACTAAACAGGGAGCATATGGAAAATGGGTTAAGCGTTTGTTAGATTGTTTATTATCTGCTATAGCACTAGTAGTGTTGAGTCCTATATATTTAATTGTTGCTTTATTGGTAAAAGTAAAATTGGGTGGTCCTATAATTTTTAAACAGCAAAGACCAGGACTAAATGAGAAAGTTTTTTCTATGTATAAGTTTAGAACGATGACAGATGAGCGAGATGAAAAGGGTGAGCTGTTGCCGGATGATATTCGACTAACTAAGTTTGGCAAATTTCTGCGCTCAACCAGTTTAGATGAATTGCCTGAGCTTTGGAATATTTTCAAAGGAGATATGGCAATTGTCGGACCACGACCTTTATTAGTTGAGTATTTACCACTGTACAACGAGGAACAGTGCAAACGGCATGATGTTCGGCCTGGACTAACAGGATTGGCTCAAGTAAATGGTAGAAATGCAATTAGCTGGGAAGAAAAGTTTAAGTTAGATGTTCATTATGTCCGTCATGTAACATTTTCTGAGGATATAAAGATTATCCTTTTAACGATAAAAAAGGTTATAAAAAAAGAAGATATTAATGCATCAGATCATGTAACCATTGAGAAATTTAAAGGAACAAAAAAGGGTTGTTAATCGGTTATATAGATGGCCAATTTTTTGATTATTATTACATATTATTTCAAGTAAAACAGTGGGTATGATTAATTGAGTTAGTTGAGGTGAAAGTTTTGAAAAATGTACTGATAGTTGCTTCGGCGCCATCAATGATTGGTCAATTTAATATAGAAAACATCTTAATTCTTCAAAGTATGGGATATACGGTTCATGTAGCCTGTAATTTTAATATTAAAGGAATAATGGATGAAGAAAGCTTAAACCAGTTAAGAAGAAAACTGGAAAATTTAGAAGTTATTGCACATCAGGTTGATTTTAAACGTGGTATTGGAGATATTAAAACTAATATTTCCTGCTATAAACAACTAGTGACTATCTTACAAGAAAATAAAATTGATTTTATGCATTGTCATTCTCCAATTGGTGGAGTATTGGGAAGGTTAGCGGCAAAAAAAGTAAAAATTCCCGTGATTTATACGGCTCATGGATTTCAATTTTTTCAAGGTGGCTCTCGAAAAGACTGGCTGCTATTCTATCCAGTAGAAAAATATCTTTCTAAATATACGGATATTCTCATTACTATTAATAATGAGGATTATAATTTGGCTAAGAAATTTAAATGTGGGAAATTATTTAAAGTTTCAGGAGTAGGAATTGATTATGAAAAATACTACAACCCAGTTTCTAGTGAAGTAATTCAAAGTATTAAAGAAGAACTGCGCATATCAGAGAAGTCAAAAGTGATGATTTCTGTTGGAGAACTTACTATAAGAAAAAACCATATCGCAGGTATTCATGCTTTATCGATATTAAATAACGAAAACATAATCTATTTGATTTGTGGCAGCGGTGCTGAGCTTGAAAATTTAAAAGCTGAAGCCGAAAGACTAGATGTTGCATCTCAAGTGATTTTCTTAGGATATCAATCAGCTATTGAAAATTACTACGCTATTTCTGATATTTCCTTATTTTTATCTAGACGAGAAGGTCTTGGCTTAGCGGGATTAGAAGCTATGGCTGCTGGACTTCCTTTGGTAAGTTCAGCTTTAGGTGGCATTAAAGATTATACAGAAGATGGTAAGACAGGATATACTATTGTTGATCCAACAAATTGTGAGGAAATTGCAGGCGCTATTCACAAACTATTTGATAAGAATAGTGAGGAGCTAAAAAAAATAGCAGAAAATAATAAAAATATTGCTAAAGAATATGACAAAAGTAAAGTAAATATACTCATGAGAGATATCTACGGGGCTATGGGAAAGGAAATATGATGGGTTACAAGGTTTTAGTTATAATGTCTACTTATAATGGTGAAAATTATTTGTCTGAGCAGCTTAATAGTATTTTTAACCAATCTGGGGTGGATGTTTCTGTTTGGGTTAGAGACGATGGTTCACAAGATAGAACTATGGAGATACTCGAAGAAAGTAGTAAAAAAAATTCCCTACGATTTTATAAAGATGGGAGTAATTTAGGTCCTGCTCGAAGTTTTCTGAAAGCGTTGAAAGATTCAGGAAATGACTATGATTTTTATGCATATGCTGATCAAGATGATATTTGGTTTCCTGAAAAAATGAAAAATGCTTGTGAGAAGCTTTCAACGTATCCTGTAGATCAGCCAAATTTATATTGTTCAACTTATGATGTTGTGGATAATAATCTTAATGTTCTTTTTAAAAGAGAAATGCATGCACATATACCATTGACATTAGAAGCAACGATTATCGACCGCTCTCCTTCAGGCTGTACAATGCTTTTCAATAAAACTCTAAGAGATATTCTTTGTACTTCTAATCCTAAAAGTATCCGAATGCATGATTATTGGACATTGCTGACTACAGAAGCATTGAACGGAAACATTTATTTTGATGAGAATTCCACGATGCTTTATCGACAACATGAATACAATAATGTAGGATATACAAATAAAAATGTCTTTAAACGAATACGTCGATTAGTGAAAAGTGCAGTTAAGCAAAAAAATGAACGACAGCAGCAAGCAATTTCAGTATATGAGTGTTATAAAGAACGAATTGAGTCTGAAAAGCTGGCGGAACTAAAAAAAGTGGTCTTTTATCGGGACAGTTTAAAAAATAGGTTTCGTTTGGTTAAAAGTAAAAATTTTGTAACAGATACCCACTTAAATACATGGTTATTTAAATTTTCTGTAATTTTAGGGATTTTTTAACTGAGAAGGAGATAATTAATAATTTGAAAATTGAAGTACAAGTGCTGCTTTCTTATTATAATGGCGAAAAGTATATTAAGGAGCAAGTTGAAAGTATTCATCGTCAAGAGGGACCATTCAAAGTTAAACTGCTTATTCGTGATGATGGCTCGCCAGAACCATTTCCAAAGTTTTTGAAAGAGGGAAATCAAGAAGTTATAGCAGGAACGAATATTGGTCCGAAGCTGAGCTTTTTGGAATTATTAAAAAAATCAGATAGTAGCTGTAGTTATTTTGCTTTTTCAGATCAAGATGATTATTGGGAATCTGATAAGCTGGCAGTAGCTGTTGAGAAACTTAAAAAATATGAAGAACCAGCATTATATATATCCAAGACTCAACTAACAGATTTAAATTTAAAAAAAACTGGTTTAGATAATTTTGAAGAGGGAGCCTTTTCATTTGGTCGCATAGTTATCAAAAATAATGGTGTGGGCTGTACGATGGTTATGAATAAAGCTCTAAGGGATACTGTAAATAGTATAAGTATCAAGAGTAACAATTCGAATTTTCTCCATGACCATCTGATCTATATGATTTGTTTGGGGGTTGGAGGGACAGTGATATATGACTCGACTCCTCACATTTTTTACAGACAACATGAAAAAAATGTTGTTGGTGATCGAAGTACCTTGTTGGAAAAAATTACTGATAATGGTTTTTTTGATTCTAGAAAGATTAGATACCATTGGTGTGAAGAACTATATGTTAACTATGGGGAAGTTCTTACTAGCGAAAATAGAGAGTTTTTAGAGGAAATACTTTCTTATGATAAAAAGCTGACTAATAAAATAAAACTTTGTATAAGCAAAAAGTTCGACACTCGGTCTATTCTAGAAAAATTAAATCTTAGTATGCTTATTCTTTTAGGAAAATATTAGTTTAATTGAAAACTTATAAAGGAGATATTATGGAAGAAAAGTTAGAAAACATTCGCTTTGGTAAACGAAGTATTCAGAAGTTGTTAATTAGCTTATTTCTATTTTTTGCTGTCTTTACGCCAGCAGATTCCTTAAACTTAAAATTATTCTTTTTTTCCATAATATTGTTAATTAATATATCGTTGTTTCTTGATTTTTATAGAAAAAAAGAGAATTTATACCTGTTGTTTTATACATTGATTTTCCCAGCTATTCTATTTATAGTATCTTTGATATTGACGGGTAATTTTTCTGACACATTGAAATACTTTTATGTTTTTACCTATCTATTGCTTATTCCTATAGTAGAGAGGTACAAAATTGATTATATTAAAATATTTATGAACTGCTTGAATATTATTTCTCTTACTATAGTACTTAGCTCCTTGTTAGACCTGTTAGGAATATTGAGTATTTATGTGAATCCATTGTTACAATTTTTGAGTACAAATGGGGAGGCGCAGATAAGCCTATCTATGTATGCTATTTTTAAATATGTTCTTTTTTTAAAGGGATCACCGCTCTTGATTATATCTTTATGTTATTATACATGGCATTATAGACTTGGATGGGCAACGGTGTCATTTCTTGGATTAATCTTGTCTGGAACTAGAGCTAATATATATATGGCATTGATGGCTATCGTTGTTTTAGCTTTTATAAATAATAGAAGTAGATGGTTAAAACCAATATTTCTAATTGTTTTAATTTTGATAGTAATTCTTTTTGGTGGGAATTTTATAGATAAAGTTGAAACAATAAATTGGGCAAAATCAACCGGAGATAGTATTAGAGAATTGAATGCTCAATCTATCTTGCTAAGTATGAAATCAAATCCTTTATCTTATTTTATAGGTAATGGGGCTATGTCTGCTTATTATGGATTGGGTCGTGGAGAATACTTGATGACATCAGAGCTTTCATATCTGGAACTATTTAGACAGACTGGGTTACTGGGAATCATACCATTTGGGCTATTTTTACTTAGACCACTTGCTACTTTTGTGGTTAAGAAAAATTCTTGGCTGCTGATAGGCTACAGTTTTTATTTGATAAAATGTGTATTTGATCCGTTCTTATTCACATCAACGGGATTTCTTTTGTATGTTTTAGTTTATTATGAGATGAGAAGAGGACAGGAAAATGATTTATTATCCAATAAAATATATTAGCAACCTATTAATAAATAGTGTAGTAGCTTTTTTGAATATTTTTATAAGAAGAGATAAAGATATTGTTTTAATTGGCGCTTGGATGGGAGAAAAGTTTACAGATAATTCGAGATACCTCTATCAGTACTTACACTACAATAAGCAGTCATTAAAATTAAACCGTGTTATTTGGGTAACTAGAAACAAAGCATTATTAGCGGAACTGCAAAGTAAAAATTATGAATGTTATAAAATGAATAGCTTGAAAAGCCTCTATTTTCACTTGAAATCAGGAGTGCATATAGTTTGTAATGTTCCACATAGTACAAAGAAATACAAAGGAGATATTTTAGGAGAACTCTCATTGGGGGCTAAAAGAATTCAGCTTTGGCATGGTATCCCATTAAAAGGTGTGGGTAATACTATTTCAACAAACTCAGCGATTCAAGCAACCAGCAATCCAATAAGAAAACTTTCAAAATCTTTAAAGAAATTTTATTTATTCAAGCACTTAATTCATGTATCAGGGGGCTGGGATGATTTTCGTTTGTTATCGACTAGTAAAGATGTCAGTAAAAGATTTGAAAGAATTTTTGATATCAGTCCCAATAAAATCATTGATTCATCTTATCCTAGAAACTGTGAATGTCTAGAGTATTTGCAAAAGGAACAGGAAGTTCTTGATAGAATAAGTTCAGCAGAATTTACCGTTTTATATCTGCCAACTTTTAGAGAAGGAAATATAAAGTTTGCATATCCTTTAGATACAGAAGAAATTAATAAATTGATAGACAAACATTCTATTTTATGGATAGAAAAACCTCATAGTGCAGATAACAATTTTGGAAAAAGATCGAATAATTTATCAAAGTGCACATTACTTTTGGAAAGTGAATTTGATATTAATACAATTGTTCCCAAAGTAGATTTGATTATTACAGATTATTCATCAGTGTCTTTTGATGCTATTTATTATAATAAGAAAGTCATTTACTATATTCCAGATTTTGATAATTATATTTCTAATGAACGGGGACTTTCTTCTGGTTTCGATGAGAATACAGCTGGTTTTATGGCTAAGTCTATTGAGAAATTATCTGAAAGTATCCTATATGATTATTTCAATAGAAAAAATAGTGATGATGAAGAAATGAAATTACAAAGTGTAAAAGAGCTTGTTTTTGATTCTAAGAAAGCAGCTTATAATCAAATTATCCATGATTTGGAATTAGAAGATAGAAAAAATAATTAAACATTTTTGAGTAAAAATATTCTTTTATGCTAACAATGGATGAACCAAATAAATGGAGAAATTGACAGATGAAAAAAATGCTTACTAATATTGTAATGAATGCATTGTATCAAGCATTGATTATACTTATACCAATAATAACTATTCCTTATGTAGCAAGAGTTCTTGGCGCTAGTACATTAGGAAAAAATACGTCAATTACATCAATGTCGCTTTTTTTAGGATATATAGTATTAATGGGGTTAGCTCAGTTGGGACCCAAAGAAATTTCTCAAGCTGAAGAAGAGAAGAGATACGAGGTGTTTAAGAAATTATGGCATATCCAGTTAATGATGGGTATCCTTGTTACGAGTTTGTTTACATGTATCACTTTTTTCTCAGAAGATAGAATTCTTTGGTGGACTCAAATTCCGTATTTGGCATCTGTAATCTTAGATATTTCCTGGCTGTTTATCGGTCTTGAGCAAGTGAAAAAAGTTGTTATTAGAAATACGAGTGTTAAATTGCTTTCACTCGTGCTGATATTTATTCTAGTCAGGCAAGAAAATGATCTATGGCTGTATCTTTTAATAAACAGTCTTAGTGTTGCCTTTGCAAATTTGTTGTTCTGGATAGATGTAAATCATAATTTTCCAAAACATACACAGAAAAATAAAATTGCAATAAAAGCATCGAAGATTTATATTGGGAGTGCATTAATTTTGTTACTTCCACAGTTGGCAGTACAAATATATACGAGTTTCGATAAAGTTCTAGTTGGGTTTATGGTTACTTCAGCAGAGCTTTCCTATTATGATCAATCGCAAAAAATTGCGAGAATTGTTTTAGCAATTATTACATCCATTAGCGTGGTTTTAATGCCCATGGTTGCAAAATTGGATAAAGAGAAAGGTAATACAGAAAAAGTTCAAAATTTACTTAAATATTCTCTAGATTACACTCTTATAGGCGCATTATTGTTTACAGCTTTAATTACTTTAAATGCAGATATATTTGTACCTTGGTTTTTAGGAAAAGAATTTATACCAATGATTCAACATATGAAATGGGTAAGCTTTATTATTATTCCAGTTGCTTATGGCGGTGTTTTTGCTAATCAGTTCACTTTGGCAAAAGGTTTATATAAAAGCTACTCTATTCCTTTTATAATAGGAGCCTTAACAAATATAACATTAAATCTTTTATTGACATCTTTAATGGGTTCGTTTGGTGCTACAATGGCACTCATTATTACTGAATGTATGGTTTGTTTCTTACGTATCTTTTTGATACGAAAACAAATGGAGTTCAAAATTTTTTTCAAGGGACAACTTCAAATAGTTATTTGTTTTCTACTAACGTGTGGTCTATTCTCCCATTTTAGAATTAATCTATCCAATGCTTTGCCAACGTTAATTATAAATGCTATTTTACAATCATTATTTTTCGTGTTCCTGTTATTAATAATAACAAATAGAGTAAAAACGGATTTAGCAAAAATTTTTTCGTTGAAAAAAAAGAATAAATCACAAAAGAAAGAGGGAAGTTAGTGAAAAAAATAATTACGTATGGCACGTTTGACTTATTGCACTACGGACATATAAATCTTTTAAGAAGAGCAAAAGAACAAGGGGACTACTTAATTGTAGCTTTATCAACTGATGAATTTAATTGGAACGAAAAACAAAAAAAATGCTATTTTTCTTTTGAAAAGAGGAAGCAGCTCTTAGAGGCTATAAGATATGTTGATTTAGTTATACCTGAAGAAAGCTGGGATCAAAAGGTTAGTGATATTAAAGAGTTTAGAGTTAATCGATTTGTTATGGGGGATGACTGGAAAGGTGAGTTTGATTTTATAGCAGATGAGACGGATGCTGAGGTAATTTATTTAGAGAGAACACCAGAAATCTCAACTTCTCAAATCAAAGAGGATTTAAATAAGAAAAACTTATAGTTATTGTCATCTTAAAGTATGCATGATGTGAGCGAAGTGATGAGATGATTATCAGTAGACGAATGTCTTAATTAGATATACAATAGGAGACGCTGATACTTATAATAGAAATAGTATTTGTTATGAATTTTGTGGATAATTTGAAAGTTTTGAACCTTAGAATGAAAAGTTTTATATTAGAGGAGAAAGCCAATCATGAATATTTCAGTTTTCGGTCTAGGCTACGTTGGTCTGGCAAATGCATTACTATTATCACAGAATGAGCAGGTTCAGGCATATGATATTGTTGGTGAGAAAATTGATATACTGAATAAAAGAGAATCGCCATTGGAAGATAAAGAAATCCATGAGTTTTTAGATAGAGATGACTTGAACGTGGAATTTACGAAAGACTTTGAAGCTGCTGTCCGTTTTGGCGATTATCTAATTATTGCGACACCAACGGACTATGATGAACAGAAAAATTATTTCAATACATCAACAGTTGAAAATGTGATTGAACAAGCACGAGCAATAAGACCAGATGCTGTATTTATTATTAAGTCAACCGTGCCTGTTGGCTATACACAAGCATTGAAAGAAAAATATGATACCGAAAATATCATATTTTCACCAGAGTTTTTACGAGAAGGCAGAGCACTGTATGATAATCTTTATCCTTCAAGAATTATCGTAGGCGAATGCTCTGAACGAGCTCAGGAGCTTGCAGATATGTTTTTGCGAAATACAGTGGAAAAGAATAGTCAGGTTTTATTGACGCATTCTACAGAAGCCGAAGCAATTAAATTGTTTTCGAATACCTATCTGGCTTTAAGAGTTGCCTACTTCAATGAACTGGATACGTATGCTGAATCAAGAGGATTGGATGCAAAACAGATTATTGAAGGTGTGGGGCTTGATCCAAGAATCGGTTCCCATTATAATAATCCATCCTTTGGGTATGGCGGTTATTGCTTGCCGAAAGACACCAAGCAGCTGCGTGCCAATTATGAAGATGTTCCCAATAATATCATTGGTGCTATCGTGGATGCTAATCGGACAAGAAAAGATTTTATAGCAGAGCAAATTCTTAGCAGAAAGCCAAATACTGTAGGGATATATCGTTTGACGATGAAGGCAAATTCGGATAATTTCCGTTATTCGTCTATTCAGGGTGTAATGAAACGTCTAAAGGCCAAGGGCATTGAAGTAGTTGTTTATGAACCCGCATTGGATGAAGAGGAATTTTATCACTCCAAAGTAATCAAAGATCTTCAGGAGTTTAAAGAACTATCTGATGTGATTGTCTCAAATCGATTTGAAGACGACTTGGCTGATGTTGAAGAAAAAATTTATACAAGAGATTTATTTAAACGGGATTAAGCGTTATCCCGTTTTTTCGATGTTATTGTTTCTTAAACTATGTAGAGAACCACTGAGTCGAGAAAATTTGGATTTCTTATGTTCAGTATTTTACAATTGTGTTAAGATATCATGCCAATTTTTCAAAAATATTGCTAGCCCGGGGAATTTATGAGAAAATGATTGGGTGTAACGATTCTTGTGTAAATGAGGAAGTGTCTTATGAATCTATGGAAAAAACTGGTACTGTCATTTTTAGGACTGGTATTGATACTGATTGCTGGTGTTTGTGCCTACGGTCTAAAAATGTATTCAGATGCCACTGATACAGTAACAGATGTTTATGAATCGATCGAAAGAGTATCTACAAAGCGGGAAACAGCAGTGAATATTGATGCTCAAGAGCCTTTTTCAGTTTTATTGATGGGAATCGATAACGGAGACCTTGGGCGAGCTGAAGAAGATGGCGGTCGTTCTGATACCTTAATGGTTGTAACCGTAAATCCGAAAGAAAATAAATCAACAATGATTAGTTTAAGTCGAGATACGTTAACTGAAATTGTAGGAAATGATACAAATGATAAATTGAATCATGCCTATGCTTATGGCGGAGCTAAGATGGCGATTGAAACAGTGGAAAATCTGCTGGATATCCCAATTGACAGCTATGTTTCCATCAATATGAGAGGTCTAAAAGACTTAATTGAAGCAGTCGGGGGCATCGATGTGGATAATCCATATGCAACAGAGTTGGATGGTATTGAACTGCCTAAAGGACCAATGACATTGAATGGAGAGACAGGTTTAGCTTATGCTAGATACCGTTATGATGATCCAGAAGGAGATACTGGCCGTCAGAAACGGCAGCGGGAAGTTGTTGAAAAGATTGTCCGAAAAGTAATGAGTTTAAATGGTGTAACTCAGTATAAAAGTATTTTAAATGCTGTGAAGGATAATGTTAAAACTGATTTAACCTGGGATGATATGATTGATATTCAGAAGAAATATATGTCGGCATTCCAGACGATTGATTCATTGCAGATAGAAACAACTGGCGAAATGATTAATGGTGTATCTTATCAAATCATGAATCCTGATAACCTGTTTGAAGTACAGACAAAACTTCGGGAGCAGCTGGGTTTGCCTAAAAATGAAGAAATGCTGGCGGAACTGACAAATAAGTTATCTATTTACTCATCAAATGCTGGGACAGCGGATAGCACCTATTATGAAGATCAGGATTATTATGATCAAAATACGTATGTGGACCCTAATGCTGCTAACCAAACATATTATGGAAATGATCAAACTGGTGCTAGTTATAATCAGGGTTATCAGGCACCTGTTTATAATGAACCAGTGACTCCTGCTGAAACAACGCCTCAATATGAAGCTCCTGTAGATCCCAATACGGGCGTTGATGGAACCGGCAGTACAGACACTGGTGCTGGAGTTCAGCCAGAGGCTCCTGCAGATGTACAAAATGCAGAGGATACCTGAATAATCTGAAAAAAAAAGTAAGAGATTGAAAGCAGAAGCACTGTCAGAGTGTTTCTGTTTTTTTCTTTTATCTAATCTTTTAGGTAGAAATTTGAAAATAAAAGTGGTATAATTGGACTATACCAAATACGAAAGAAGTAAAGGAGATTGTCATAAATGAAAATCATTCGTGTAGCAAATGCAGAAGAAGGCGGAAAAAAAGCGTTTGAATTGATTAAAGAAGGCATGGAAAAGGGAGCAAAGGTTTTAGGCTTGGCAACTGGAAGTACACCGGAAACACTTTACCATGAAATGGTAGGGAGCGACCTTGATTTTTCTAATATGGTTTCTATCAATTTAGATGAATACGTTGGCTTAGGCGGAGAAGATGAACAGAGCTACCGCTATTTTATGAATCAAAAGCTATTTAGTAAGAAACCGTTTAAAGACACCTATGTACCAAACGGTAAAGCAGAAGATTTAGATGCAGAATGTGCGCGCTACGAAGAGATTATTGATAGCCATACAGTTGATATTCAAATTCTAGGAATTGGTCAAAATGGTCATATCGGTTTCAATGAACCTGGCACTCCTTTAGATAGCCTGACACACGTTGTACAACTAACAGAATCTACAATCAATGCAAACAAACGTTACTTTGATAAAGTTGAAGATGTACCGACAACAGCTGTTTCAATGGGGATTGGCTCAATTATGAAAGGTAAGAAAATGATTTTAATGGCATACGGCGAAGCAAAGGCTGATGCGATTAAAGGAATGGTAGATGGACCTGTAACAATTGATATGCCGGCAAGTGCTTTACAAGACCACGAAGATGTTGTTGTAATCATCGATGAAGCAGCAGCAAGCAAGCTGTAAAAGATAGGAATAATTAGAAGAGCTGAGTTTTTACTCGGCTCTTTTTTCCATTCCAAAGAAACATCTGCAAAAAAATATTATCCACAGGCGTTCATATTTTTTTGATATTAGTGCTATAATTAAGAAATACAAGGTTTATAGAAAAAGGTGAGAGAATTGAGTACATTGGAATTAACAGTGCCGGAGATAATTCTGCGTCTGTCTATTTCTTTGGCAATCGGCGGTATCATCGGATTTGAACGGCAGTACAAGAATCGACCGGCTGGAATGCGCACCCATATATTAGTTTGTATGGGCGCAACGATTATCGCATTGATACAGGATCAGATTGCAATCTCTGCATTGAAGGATGCAATGACATATCCTGAGTTGAGTGGTGTGATACGATCGGATCAGGCCAGACTGATTGCACAGGTTGTCAGCGGTATTGGCTTTCTAGGAGCTGGAACAATCATTGTAACAAAGCGTTCAGTTACAGGACTAACAACAGCAGCATCGCTTTGGGCAGTCGCTGGTTTGGGAATAGCAATTGGCATGGGCTATTACTCAATTGCTTTGACTAGTTTTGTTGGAATCTTTATGGCGTTGACATTAGTCAAAAAAGTAATTCATGTGCCCAGCATAAAAAAACTTGAGGTTCGATATATCCATAAACAGGAGACAAAGGAATTTATTACTCAATATTTTACAGAGCATGGTATTGAAGTCAGTGATGTCAATTTCGATGTAGACTTAAGTGGTCCAGCAAGAATCTATACGAATATTTATACCATTGAGCTGGCGAAGGGAATGACCTACGCGGAAGTAATAGAAGATCTTTCTATCTATGAAAATATCACTAAACTACGTTTAGTAAGTCTTTAGGGAGGTAACAATGAAACTTGCAAATTTTAGAGAATTAGGCGGCATCAAAACAAAAGATGGAAAACAAGTCAAACACAAGCGGCTACTTCGCTCTGGGGAAGTGTATCAGCTGGATGAAAAGAGCTTAAAGGTGCTGGAGGCTCATGAACTGACTAAAATTATTGATTTACGAGGAGAAAAGGAAATTAATGAACGTCCGGATGATCAGCTGGCGAATGTTTCCTATCAGTGGATTGATATCATGAAGGAAGTTCACCATAATGCTAGCATGGAGGACTTGTTTGATGTTTCCGATATTGGCGCTGTGGATCAGCATATGATGGATATTTACGAGAATCTCATTTTAAATACAGGTGCTCAGCAGGGATACCGGGAATATTTTCAGCAGCTGCTTTCGACGGAGCAGGGAAGTGTACTGTTCCACTGTTTTGCAGGGAAAGATCGGACTGGTGTTGCAGCTGCCCTGACATTGGAGTTGTTGGAGGTATCAAAAGAGACAATCTATAAAGATTATTTAGATACAAACATTCAACGTCAAAAGCCTAACGCTTTATTTTTAGCAGAGGCAGCTTCACGAGGGCTGACAAAAGAGCAGCTGGCAGGAATCAAAGTGGCAATGGAAGTCAAAAAAGAATATTTGGATTATGCCTATCAGCTGATTGATCAGAATTTTGGAAATGTTTCTGAGTATGCAAAGGATATCTTAAAGCTAAGCAGTAGTGATGTTCAGCTGTTGAAGCAGATGTATGCTGAATAGGGAAATCGGTTGAGGCAGAAGCGTTAAGCTTTGCGAACTAAGCAGATACTGAGAAAGATTCGCTCATACCTCACTTTGTTTTCTCAGTAATAAGAAGGACTTTCTTAGGGTAACTATACAAAGTTTAAAGAAAATTTGGCTTATTTCCGAAAACTTCAACTCTTAGTGCTTTTAGCACTTAGAAGTTGGTGCTATCGGAACGAAGTGTAGTAAGTTGATTCTGAGCCACCGTTAATTTGAATTTTAGAGAAAGAGGAGGTTGGGGATTTAGTTATGCTTCAATCTCTTTTTTATAAAGTATTTTTTGCGAATGAAAGCATAATTTTTTATAAAGTATGTAGAAAATACTGAAAAAGAATATTTTGTAGAAGTTGATAATGTTAAAATATGGGTAATTATTGTTTTTTGGGAAAGGGTTTTGGTTGAATGGGTTCTTTGTTTAAGCAGTCCAAATTATTATTTTGGACAGTAGAAATAGTTTTAACGATTATCGGTATTTTCTTTTTAATGAGGATGCCAAACATTTTTACACCAGTTTTGGGGATGATTTCAGCTTTATTTTTACCACTGCTGATTGCGGGATTTTTCTATTATATGTTTGAGCCGATTGTTGTTTTTATGGAGAAAAAGAAGATTCCAAGGCTGGTAGGTTTCTTTATAACATTGATCGTATTGATGATATTGATTGCTCTCATTGTGATGAATGTAGTACCACAGCTTGTTAATCAATTTTTAGAATTAAGTCAGTCTATTCCGGCTTATGCAGAGGAAATCAATAAATGGCTGGTGGAATTAAGTCAACAGGAGGCTTTGAAGGGATTTAATCTTCAGGAAGAATTGTCTCAAGCAAACATTACTGTCAGTAATATCCTTAATATTGCTATTGTTGGCGTGACAAATAGTTTATCGAAAATTGTCAGTGTGCTGATGCAGTTTTTCATTCTTTTATTCACAGTTCCATTTATCCTGTTCTTTATGTTTAAAGATGGCCATAAATTTTTGGATGCTGCCTCTCATTTCTTTCCTAAAAGTATTCGTAAAGAACTAAGAGAAACTGTTCAGGAAATGAATCAAACGTTGTCTGCATATATCAGCAGCACGATTCTAGATGCGCTGATTATTGGTGTGCTGAGCTTTGTAGCTATGACGATATTGAATCAGCCTTACACATTGCTGCTAGCTGTATTTTGCGGCGTGACGAATATCATTCCCTATGTCGGACCCTTTATCGGAGCTGTTCCGGCAGTTTTAGTCGGTGTATTCGTTTCACCATGGCAGGCTTTATATGTTGCTTTAGCTATTTTAATTATTCAGCAGCTTGATGGTAATTTGATTAAGCCTCTTCTTATGGGGAAATCGCTGAGTATTCATCCATTGACTATTATTTTAATTTTGATTGCTGCAGGAAGTATTGGCGGAATTATCGGGATGCTGATTTGTATACCTGTTTATGCAGTAATTAAAACATTAGTGCTGAATATCCGCAAAATTTATCTTCTAAAAAAAGAAACTAAAATAGAGACTGATTTGAATAATTAAGTGAGATACTTTCTGCATCCGTTTTAAGTGATGCGGGAAGTATTTTTTATTATACTCACTAAAAATCAAAACATTTGCTCATTTTCTGAAATAATTTAAGAAAATTTCAGGAAATGAGCAATATTGTTTGAATTATTAAAATAGGATGAGATAATACTTTCCAGTTAAATAAATCCTACTAAATAAATGAGAAGCTATACTGAAACGCTGGGAAAGGCGATAATAGCTACTCTGAAAGCTAAGTATCTCTATTAAAGCAAGCTTATTGGATAAACAATTAAGTAGGATTTATCTGACATCAAAAAATGGAAAGAAGGAAGACTGTTATGATTAAAGGAATAATATTTGATATGGATGGCGTGATTGTTGATTCAGAATACACCTTTTTAGAATCAAAAGCAGAGTTGCTGAAGGATGTAGGCTTCCCTCTTGGTATCAGCTATCATTATCAATTTATGGGAACTACGTCTGAATTTATGTGGAAAAAGATTAAAGAAGACTTATCGCTTCCCGGGTCTGTAGAAGATTACATCAAAGAGATGACTGCACGTAGAAAAGAAATTATTAAAAGAGATGGATTGAAGCCCATTGAAGGCGTAGTAGAATTTATTCATCGTCTAGCAGAAGAAAATGTACGGTTGGCAGTTGCCTCTTCTTCTCCAAAGAAGGATATTATTCATAATCTGAAGGAATTAGGTATTCGGGATTGTTTTGATGCATTAGTCAGCGGTGAAGAGGTTAATCGTTCTAAACCGGCCCCAGATGTTTTTCTAGAAGCAGCTAAGCAAATCGAGATTGCTCCCGCAGAATCTTTGGCATTTGAAGATTCTCATAATGGAAGTATCGCTGTAAAAAAAGCCGGAATGTTCTGTGTTGGAGTAGAAAATGATAATTATCCTCCACAAGATTTAAGCCAGGCTGATCAACTAATTTCAAGTTTTTCAGAGGTCGAACTAAAAGATTTAAATCGATCCTTTATTAATAATAAAAAATAAAGCTCTTCAATCTTTCGAATGTATCAGCTTGTTCTAACCGATACATCGAAGCTCTATAGCTTTGTAATACGCTGTGCTGGTGGAAACCTCTTAAGGAAAATCCAACCAGCACTTTTTAATTAACCAAACGTAAAGAAGGAATACCAAGTGAAGGAAATCATCTCAAACCATAGTCCATTAAAAAAAGGCTTGTCTGTTGGTAAAAATGCTAGAGTATTCATAGACATACAAATAGACAGCTCTTCTTCGAAATAAAAGAAGAAATAGAAACAGTGATTTCTGCTTTTTATTCCAAATTCCAAGTTTTCATTTAGTTTTTATTATGCTAACATAAATTGATATAGAGATATTTTTGCTTTCATTCCGGATTCTTCAAAGTAAACGAGTGTTTAATTCAATCAAAAGTCATGAGATAATACGATAGAAAATAAAAAAGAATACGAATGACGGGAGAACCAGGATGATTAAAGGGATAATATTTGATATGGATGGTGTATTGGTTGATTCTGAGTACACTTTTTTAGAGTCCAAAACTGAAATGCTGAAAGATGCTGGCTTTTTGAAAGATATCAGCTATCAGTATCAATTTATGGGAACTACTTTTGAATTTATGTGGCAGAAAATGAAAGAGGAGCTTGGACTGCCGGATTCAGTTGAATCCTACATCAAAGAAATGAATAGTCGCCGAGCGACGATGATAAAAAGAGATGGAATTCGTGGAATTAGAGATGCAGTACCATTGGTTCGTCATTTAGCAAAGCAGGATATAAAAATAGCCGTGGCCTCTTCCTCGCCTAAAAAGGAGATCCTCTATAATATGAAAGAGCTTGGTTTACTTCCTTGCTTTGATGCCTTAGTCAGCGGAGAAGAGGTGGAAAACTCTAAACCAGCGCCAGATGTATTTTTGGAAGCGGCTAAACAGATAGATGTTTTGCCGGAAAACTGCCTCGCCTTTGAAGATACAAAAAACGGCAGTCTGGCAGTAAAACGGGCGGGTATGTTTTGCGTAGGGTTTAAGAATCCTGAGTACCCGGCACAGGACCTTAGTCAGGCGGATCAGGTTATTTCCAGTTTTTCAAACCTCAGAATGTCGGACTTAAAGAGGTGGTTTTCTGAACAATAATCAACGCATCACCAAAAAAAGCGTTTGAGACATAATTAAATGTCCAAACGCTTTTTAATTAGTCTAAGCCAATCAGATAGTCATCGTCTTTCATTGCTTCTACTTGCCCCAGCAGGTAGCCGTTTCCTACTTGGGAGAAGAAGTCATGATTACTAGTTCCAGTAGATAAACCATTCATAACAATTGGATTCACATCGTTGGCAGTATCGCCAAACATTGGGTCCATCCCCAAGTTCATTAAGGCCTTATTGGCATTATAACGCAGGAAGGTTTTTACTTCTTCAGTCCAGCCGAGATCATCATACAATTCTTCTGTATAACGTTCTTCATTTTCATATAATTCATAAAGTAAGTCGTACATCCAAGCTTTCATCGCTTCTTGTTCATCTTCGGCTAATTCATTGAAGCCAAGCTGAAATTTATAACCGATGTAGGTTCCATGAACGGACTCGTCGCGGATAATCAACTTGATAATTTCTGCAACATTGGCCAGTTTGTTGTTGCCAAGATAATATAGCGGTGTATAAAAACCAGAGTAGAATAAAAATGTTTCTAGAAAAACACTGGCAATTTTTTTCTCTAAAGGTGTTCCATTTTTGTAGATTTCATTGATGCGCTCTGCTTTTTTCTGCAAATAGACATTAGTATTTGTCCATTCAAAGATATCGTCAATTTCTTTTTTTGTATTTAAAGTACTAAAGATAGAGGAATAACTTTTTGCATGGACAGATTCCATAAACTGAATATTATTTAGTACAGCTTCCTCATGAGGAGTCCGAACATCTTTGCGAAGCTGGTCCATACCGCTTTCAGATTGAACGGTATCCAGTAATGTCAGTCCGCCAAAGACATAGCCTACTGTTTGTTTTTCTAGCTCAGAAAGTGTACGCCAGTCATCTAAATCGTTAGATAAAGGAATACGGGTATCCAGCCAAAATTGCTCAGTCAGCTTCTCCCAGGTTGATTTGTCAATGATATCTTCAATTGCGTTCCAATTAATCGCTTCATAATAAGTTGCCATAGTTTTCTTCCTTTCTGCCTAAATAATCAAAGTAAACCGGCTGAAGCAAGATAAGAGGAGCGTTAATCAGCACGTTCTCTCTAATAACTTTCTATTAGACCATGGTGCTTACTGGAAGCATGCCGATGATTCGCAGTCCAAGGTTGTCCAGTTTGCAGCCGGTTGTAGATCATTAGGTTGTCCTAGATGACACAGCTTTCACATTGATTACTACCAATTTCTTCAGAATCTTCAGTGAAAGTCCGTACGTAATAAATTGATTTGATGCCTTTATGGAAAGCATAATGGCGTAAAATATTTAAATCTCTGGTTGTCTGTTTCGTTGTTTCTTTCCATTCATACAGACCTTCTGGAATTTCTGAACGCATAAAGAGCGTTAAACTCATTCCTTGATCCACATGCTGCTGAGCAGTAGCATAAACATCAATTACTTTACGCATATCCATGTCATACGCTGAGGTGTAATAAGGAATCGTATCATTAGCAAGATGAGGTGCAGGATAGTAAATTTTTCCGATTTTCTTTTCCTGACGTTCCTCAATCATACGAGTAATCGGGTGAATACTGGCACTTGTATCATTGATATAAGAAATTGATCCGTTTGGAGCGACTGCCAATCGGTTTTGGTGATACAAACCATCCTGCATAACAGCATTTTTCAGTTGTTCCCAATCTTCCGCTGATGGAATAAAAATTCCTTTAAAAATTTCTTTTACTTTATCAAATTGAGGGGTAAAATCACCATTGATATATTTATCAAAATATGTGCCGTCAGCATAAGCTGATTTTTCAAAGTTATGGAAGGACTGATTATATTCTTTAGCGATTGTATTGCTTTCAGCCAACGTCCAATAATTTAGGAGCATAAAATAGATATTTGTAAAGTCCAATGATTCTTCCGAACCATACTCCATGTGGTTTTTGGCAAAGAAGGTATGGAGCCCCATTGCACCTAAACCGATTGTGTGGCTGAGCTTGTTGCCGTTTTGAATAGTCGGAACAACATCAATATCAGATGAATCTGTTACAAAGGTCAATGCACGAGTCATCGCACGTACTGATTTTCCAAAATCGGGACTTTCCATTAAATTAACAATGTTTGTAGAGCCTAGGTTACAGCTGATATCAGTTCCCATAACCTCGTACTCCTGCTTGCCGTTAATAACAGAAGGTGTTTGTACCTGTAGGATTTCAGAACAAAGATTGCTCATAATGATTTTTCCATCAATCGGGTTCTGTTTATTTGCTGTGTCAATATTAACAATATAAGGATAGCCTGATTCCTGCTGCAGCTTGGAAATTTCATTTTCCAAATCTCGTGCTTTGATTTTTGTTTTACGGATATTCGGATTGGCTACCAAATTATCATATTCCTCAGTAATATCTACATAAGAGAAAGGAACACCATATTCCCGCTCCACACTGTAAGGGCTGAAAAGATACATTTCTTCATTCTTACGAGCTAGCTCATAGAATTTGTCAGGTACTAATACACCTAGAGAAAGAGTTTTTACACGAACTTTTTCATCTGCATTTTCTTTTTTTGTTGATAAGAACATTTCAATGTCAGGATGGAAAACATTCAGGTAAACCACGCCGGCACCTTGCCGCTGACCAAGCTGATTAGAATAACTGAAGCTATCTTCGAAAAGCTTCATAACAGGTACTACACCGCTCGCTGCGCCTTCGTAGCCCTTGATTGGAGCACCGCCCTCTCTTAAATTAGAAAGAGTGATTCCAACACCGCCGCCAATTCTTGATAACTGTAGTGCAGAGTTGATTGAACGGCCGATGCTGTTCATATCATCTGTGACTTGAATTAAGAAACAAGAGACCAGCTCGCCACGACGTTGTCTGCCGGCATTTAGGAATGACGGTGTGGCAGGCTGGTAGCGCTGATGAATCATTTCATCTGCAAGACTTATGGCCAGCTCTTCATTTCCATCAGCAAAATACAACGCATTAAAAGCAACACGGTCTTCATACGATTCCAGATACTCTGTCCCGGCATTATTCTTCAATGCATATTGAGAATAGAATTTGTAAGCAGCCATAAAAGATTTAAACTGGAAGTTTTGTTCTGCTAGAAACTGATACAAACATTCAATAAATGCTAAAGAATATTTCTTGATGAATCCTTTTTCAATATAATCATTCTCAGTTAAATAGCTGATTTTTTCTGATACATTAGCAAATTTTTTAGTATTAGGTAAAACATTTTCATTAAAAAAAGCCTTCAGGGCTTCGCCATCCTTATTTAAAGGAATTTGTCCGTTGACAGGACGATTGATTTCGTTATTTAACTTGAAATAGCTAACATCTTTAATTTCTTTTAAACTCAATCTCACTCACTACTTTCTTAAAGGATTCGACATCTTCGGTTGTTCCGCTGAATTCAAAGGAGAAAACTAGCGGTACATGATAATCTCTGGCAATGTCTTTTGCCGTATAAATAAAAAGCTCAGCGAAGTTACGGTTGCCGCCTCCGGCTACGCCTTGTAAAAAGTCTTTATTGGATTTGTAATCCAGAAAATCATTAACAACTTCAGTAATTTCTATATCATAAGTAGGGACAATCAAAACAAACGGCTCGTTTATCTCAAAAAAAGGATTCGCAGGCTCAATTTCATAAGCTGGCAAATCCAATTTTTTTATAAAGCGTCTGGTCTGTCCGGTCACACTAAAATAGACTATTTTCATAATTAATTTGCCAATTGCTTCAATTGATCAGGACGGAACCCGACAACTGTAGTGGCATCAGAAGTAATCACTGGAACGCTTTGATATCCTTGTTCCTTTAACCAGTCAATCATCTCAGGCTGATTATCGATATTTACTTCCTCAAAAGTAATGTTATTTTCATTTAAAAAGCGTTTTGCCATGTTGCATTGGATACAATTATTTTTAGAAAAGATTTTTACGTTCATTTTTTTTGCCCCCTTGATTAATCTACATTCACTAGTATAAATCTCTTTAGGAAAAAGTCAACACTTAGGCACTACATATTGTGGTCGTTTTTTTGTTAGATACTATGTTTTGTGTTTTTTTAAGATTTATGAAAACCAGTCGCTATGAGAGTTTTCCCGAGAAAAAGAGGTTTTTTATCTTTATAAATTGACGAAAATAAAAAATTTTTGAAAAAAATTTGCTGTCTAAAATACAAGATATAGTGGTCAGTTTTTTTAGAGACACTATTTTTTAGACGAAAAATAGGATTAGCTAAAAAGTTACTTTTTGTGTATAAACTTTATAAAAATATTCAATGCACGAACCTCTAATCTTATAAGTCTGTTATTTCAGCTTCGTTAAATGAGCTCCTATAGTAAATAGGCAGGCAAAAGGAAACGCACGTTAATCTACTAAAATTCATTTTTTAAAGATATAAAATTGGCAGGTTATCGTTAATATTCTGAGGGTTTTAAGTGGTGTAATATTGACAACTATATATAGAAGGAGTATTCTTATTGATAATGATTATCAATCCCAATGAAGCTGGAATTGAAACTTTTTCACAAAAAAAGGAGGAACTTAGATGCTGACTTTAGTAGATGCTGAAATCAATACGGTATATATAGTAAAAGAACTCACTGTCTCTGACGAAACAAAAAAACACTTAAATAACCTGGGATTGATTGTAGGCGGTAAGATTGCACTGGTTAGCTATTCTAATGGAAATGGCATTATCCTCCTTCATAACAGTCGGATTGCCTTGAGTAAATCAGTATTAGAACAAATTATAATAGATGAAGAAATTCTGGAAGAAGAGAGCTGGTTGTCTTTGGATCAGCTAGAGGTTGGAGAGACGGCAACCGTTATTAGTGTTCATGGTCAGGGGGCAGTTCGCAGGCGGTTGATGGACATGGGGATAACTAGAAATGTCGAATTACTGGTTAGAAAGAGAGCTCCTTTAGGAGATCCGATTGAAATCAATCTTAGAGGGTATGAACTGACGCTTAGAAAAAATGAAGCAGAGCTGGTTTTAATAAAGAGAGTGGGGTAAGAAATGAACGAGTGCCAAATTGCATTAACAGGGAATCCGAATAGTGGAAAAACGACAGCCTTCAACGGACTAACGGGTGCCAATCAATATGTTGGAAACTGGCCGGGAGTGACTGTAGAGCGCAAAGAAGGAAAATGGAAACAGAAGAAGAATGTGCTGATTCAGGATTTGCCGGGTATTTACTCGCTCTCACCTTATACACCGGAGGAAGTAATTGCCAGAGATTTTCTGCTGGAACAACAACCGGAAGCCATCCTTAATATAGTAGATGCAACGAATCTCGAACGAAATCTATATCTGACGACACAACTAATCGAAACAGGTATTCCTGTGGTTGTCTGTCTAAATATGATGGATATTGTTGAAAAAAGTGGAAAACAAATCAATTTTCAGAAGCTGGCGTACAGTTTAGGAACCAAAGTCGTTGGAATCAGTGCGGTCAAAAAAAGAAATTTGGATGAGGCTGTGGAAAAAACACTGCAGCAAGTTGAATCAGCTGAGGAAATAAATTATCCTCAATATGATAAACGCCTAGAGGCTGCATTAAATGAAATCACTGGTGTTTTAGGTACGACGGTTTCGAAAAAACAGGCGCGCTTTTATAGTGTGAAACTTTTTGAAAGAGATCCTCAGATACAAAAAACACTGCGGCTAAATAGTGAGCAGCAGAAAGAAATTGAAGAAATTATTAAAATAACAGAAAAAATCTTTAATGATGATAGTGAGACGATTGTGATTAATGAACGGTATGATTTCATTGCTCGTCTTACTGCTTTGTGTGCAATTGAGGAAGATGAACTGAAACTAAAATTAAGCGATAAAATTGATCAAATTGTGACTAACCGCTGGTTAGCCCTGCCAATATTTGCACTAGTTATGTGGCTTGTCTACTATCTGGCAATTCAGACCATAGGTACTCTAGGTACTGACTGGGTCAATGAAGAGCTTTTCGGTTCGATTATTCCTAATACTGTTCAGTCGTGGCTGGATAACTGGCAGGTTGCTGGCTGGATGCAGAGTCTGATATTGGATGGAATCCTTGCTGGTGTGGGAGCAGTCTTAGGGTTTTTACCTCAATTAGCTGTGCTGTTCTTATGCCTGGGCTTTCTTGAGGATTGTGGTTATATGGCAAGAATTGCTTTTGTGATGGATCGAATGTTCAGAAAATTTGGCTTATCAGGAAAATCGTTTATTCCCATGCTGATTGCTACTGGCTGCGGCGTCCCGGGTGTGATGGCTAGCCGGACCATTGAAAATGAAAAAGACCGTCATATGACCATCATGGTCACAACCTTTATGCCCTGCTCAGCTAAGCTGCCAATCATTGCACTGATTGCCGGCGCATTTTTTCCAAACAGCAGCTGGGTATCTCCGTCAGCTTACTTTTTAGGTATTGGAGCAATTATTCTTTCGGGGATTGGCTTAAAGAAAACCAAAATCTTTGCTGGTGATCCAGCTCCCTTTATTATGGAGCTGCCGGCCTACCATTTACCCCAGCTGAAAAATGTTATCCGCTATTCATATGATAGAAGTAAAGCATTTGCTAAGAAAGCGGGAACCATTATTTTTGTCTCTAGTATCATTATTTGGTTTACCTCCACCTATACCTTCACTCTTCAGGAAGCCGAAGGCGACCAAAGTATTCTAGCAGCAGCCGGTCGTCTAATTGCACCAATTTTTGCGCCATTAGGCTGGGGTAACTGGCAAGGGGCGGTTGCGACAATCACTGGATTAGTAGCGAAGGAAAATGTGATTGGAACTTTTGGGATTTTATTTGGACATGTAGAAGAAGTATCTGAGAACGGTCAGGAGTATTGGCAGGCGCTGCAAAGTGCTTTTACACCAGTAGCTGCGTATTCTTTCCTTACATTCAATTTGTTATGTGCGCCCTGCTTTGCTGCGATTGGAGCTATTCGCCGGGAATTGCCAGATTTGAAATGGCTGGCAGGGGCAATCGGCTATCAATGCGGATTGGCTTACGTCGTTAGCTTTATCATTTACCAAATTGGTCATGTGATTTTTGAAAACGGTACTTTGGGATTTGGCACATTGCTCGCTATTATCTTGATTTTCACAGGTATTTATTTATTAATTAGAAAGCCAAAGAATTTAGGAAAGACACCAGTAGGCGTTCTTCCAATCACGGAAAAGGGGTAGGAATATGGCAACGATTGTTTTAGCTGTTATCATTTTCGGCAGCGCCGGCTATATCGTCTATAGTCGAATGAAAAAGGGACAGGACTGTACAGACTGTCATACAACTTGTCCAGTGAAGAAAGAACAGGAATGAGATAGAAGGATTCTCTGTCAGTGTAAAACTGGCTGCTGACAGAGAAGGGGTTGATTGTTTCACGCAATTTTAAACAGAGAAAAATAGTGAGTAGAATCTTTCAAATTTTAATAGAGATTTCACTTGAATAAGTGAGACTGTGGTGCTACAATAGTTAAGTATTGTTTGGGCCGTTAGCTCAGTTGGTAGAGCAGCTGACTCTTAATCAGCGGGTCGCGGGTTCGAGCCCCTCACGGCCCATTGGGTGCCAAACCCACGAGAATGGTATTCTGTCGGCGTCTTCGGACGTTTAGAAGATGGAGTACGCATTCTCTTTTTTTGTTTTGACCACATTTTGACCTCAATCTATTTATTCGTCTTTAACGAGTTTGATAATTTTAGAAATGTCATCAATATCCAAAGCATCTGCAATTCTTTCGATATGAGGTAGATAGATTTTCTCTCTTTTTCCATTTGCTAACTTGTTAATGATTGATGGTTCAATATCTGATAAACGAGCTAATTCTCTAAGAGATATTCCTCTTTCCTTAAAAAGTTCTTTCAAACATATTTTTACTTTTCTATCCATAAGTATCCCATCTTTCTTTTTTATTGTTGTCTATAGAGACATCGGATAGTGAAATGAGAATACAGGTGGTCACCATTAGTAAAAATAAGTAGAATGCTGATGGATAGTATAAAAACGGGTATCACTAGAAATAAACAACCGATAAAAGAAATTAGTTATCAAGGTATTCATGAAATTAGTGATTTGTTAGAGCGATTGAGTTCTTGGGATTAACCTCTTAAAATTTTAGATGATTTTTTAGTGAGAAAAGTAATCCAGTCAATAAAAAGAAGATAGTAAAAGAATATCATGCGTGCTCTCAATTATTTCATGCGTTCCATTTTGAGTTTGGCAATTCGATACAAAGGACTGAAGGACAGATTGAAGAGTTGAAGAATCGGAAAAAGGCATGAAAAAAGAACAATGATATCATGCTGGGTATCATTGTTCTTTTTATGCTATTTTGATTCCGTGTTCATTAATTGTGCAAATCGTTGTACCGCTTGTTTATTTACTTCTTTTGTAATATGAAGATACACCTTTCTCATTGTTTTAGAATCTTCGTGTCCGATTCGTTCTTGTATCGCTTGTAAATCAATACCAGCATCTAGGAGTAAGCTTACGCGGTGTGGCTAAACTTGTGAAGCGTAAGGGGGTTACTATTAACTAATTTTTACAGGTATCTTTTTAGACAGAAACCTATTGCTCTTCTTGATTCCGGATAACCGCAGAAGTTCCCTTCTAGCTTGGTAAAAACAAAATTTTTATCATGATAAGCAGGAAAGATTTTTTTAATCTCTTCTTGCTCAAATTGCATAACACTTAATTGTTCTAAAACAACCTTATCCACTAAAATAACTCTGTTAGACTTTTTTGTTTTTGGAGTAGTCAAGTAGTATACCTGTATGAAATTCAACATGCTTTAGAAATTTCAATAACTCGTTTTTTGTAAAATAAAGATCTTCTAGAGACTGTTCTTTTTGCTCTTCAATAGTTTTGGCTGGTCGGGAATGCGTATTTTTTGTTTAAAAATCTGTTGTATCTATCATGTTAGTCTGATATTCATTGATTTCGGGATTTAGTAAACGATTTATTTCACTTTCCATCTGTTCAGCCCATAATGTTTCTCCCATATTTTGCAGAGTTTCAACAAATGTTCTAGCGACTTTTTGGTAGTGATACTCTTTTGTGGTTAAGTACAAATACATATTATGTAAATATCCAATGTTTAGATGATAGTGGTAATCCTTTACACCAGAATCCATAGATTTCGCTAGGTCAATATACCTCTCAGCCAACAAATAATTTCTCTCAAATAAATACTTTGTGATTATATTAGTTACTCCATTAAGAACAAACAATCTAGTTTTCTGATTTCTTAAATGACAATATTTAATTGGATATGCCGCTTTTGAAAGGAGGTCAATCTGTGTATCGTCAAAAATGAAAATGGTATCGCTTAGTAAAACATAGTCAAAATGAGTAAAAAAACTTTTATTTGATAGGTAATGGTATATTTTGTGCATATCTTTTTTTGATAGAGGAGTAACTTCTTTAAAGCGATGGCCCAAATGAATCTTTATTGATACAAGATTTGAGTATTCCTGTATGTTAAGATTGCTCCGATTATTTAAATCATAATATATGGAAAGTAACTTTTCTTTTGACTGCAAATCACTTGAATTAACTGAACAATTATAAAATAGCAACCGAAATTTATTCTGTTCTTCGTCAAGCTCAACAACAGAAAAAAATTCTTCTTGGCCAATTCCTGCCTTCTTTAAAATATCTCTTATCTCTTCAAAAGGCACTGTTTGCTTGCCGTTTTCTATTTTTGAAAGAGTGGGTTGTTTCATATAATCAGGTCGGACACTTTTTTGTGTCAAGTTCATGTTCTTTCTAAAGAAACTTAAGGCTTCTCCAACTTTCAAAAAAATCCCCCTTTTTTATAAAAATATAACTTACAAGAATAAATTTATCAGGAAAATGGCGAATAATCATAAAAATGGGAGTATTGTTAATAATATGTATGTTATTTTATTCTAATTTGTTATAAACACTCATCCTCTATTTATTTTCCTTTAATGATTTGCTACAATCCGAATATAGCAATATAAAAAGGAGGTTTTTAGATGGATGCAATTATGGTTTTAATCAGCAGGGTACCATGCATCATCGGAGTAAGTCCGTAGACACGAAAAAACAGGAGCACATTCACAGATTGACCATCATGTAAAAGCACATAGCTAGTGCTGCTCCCGCTTTGTAGAAACCTACGTTTAAAGTATGTCAGATATCTATGGAGCAAAACACTGAATATTAATTTAAATAAAAAATCCTGTTATTTAACTAAGCCCTTAATCATAAATTATAAGGGGTTGTTATCATGAAACTGAGTAATGAAAGTAACTCAATGTCTGAGAAAGAATATGTTGAATATATTATAAAAATGCTTTATCAGATAAAAGATATACATTTAATAAAAAAAATCTATACTATTACTAGTTATTACTATAAACAGGCTGATTAATCAGTCTGTTTTTTTGTTTCTGCATTTATCTTGTCAATCATACTTTCAAGCGCATCCCATTCGGATTTATCAAATTTTGAAAAAGCTCGGAATAGATTTCTATGGAATTCATTATCCCCAAAGTTAACCTCATCAAACAGCCTCATTATTGCATCTTCTGATTCAGAAAACATATTTCCTTTTCCAGTATCCAGCCATAGGGGGTCTACATTGAACTCCTTTATCATCAAACGACGTGTGGATTCTGGGATAATCCGCTTCCCTTTCTCCCAGTTTGAAACAGTTGACTTAGTTACTCCTAGCCTTGTACCAAAATCTTCTTGGTTCAATCGCAAAGATTTACGTAACTCAATTAGTCTATTTAGCATTTCATCATCTCCTTAGTAAATATTTAAACAGAAAAAGTAAACTTAGTCAACTTTTGTATTGACAAAGTTTTCTAAGTCGATTAATATGTTGTCAAAGGCGATATGAGTCTGGAGGTGAAGAACATGACAAAAGCAACAATTGAGCAAATGAAACAAACAGCACAAAAAGTTTACTTCTATGGATGTGGAAGTTTAGCAGTTCATTATGGGCTATATAGTTGGACGGGCTAGAAGCAAAAATATAAAGGAAAAGATGCTTTGATAAAAGAAATGTTCAATAAATAAGCAGCATAGGAGGAAAAAGTGATGTTGCATTATTAACAATCCGCTGATCCTTCTTATTGTTGTGAAACAAGTGAGGGACGAGCTGATGTTAAACAATACCTACTTGGTTTTCAGAGCTAAACATTTTTGTTGCAACCTCACGTAAATATTTTGAAGAAAAACAGGGCACAATTTTAAAGCCGTTAGTTACTCTTCGTTTTCTTGTGAAATTTGATTATGGAAATCCTACATTCAAAATCGATGAGAATCACCTTTGTGGTTTGAACACAGGAAAGGACATCATTGGATTTGGAAAAGAATCGAGTATCTAGAGAAGGAAGTAGCAGAATCTAGAGAAGGTTGTTTGAAAGGAATGAGAAATGCAATCAAACAAAAAAACTTGTCCGAAAACAAGGTTTTCGTAGCAACCCAGCGAGAGTTGCTAATCTGAATTCGTACTTAGATTATAACACTCCCAGAGGCTGGTCACAACGAATGAAACGCTGTAGTATCAACATTTATCACCCTCGTATACTGCATTAACATTCTGATGTAACAGAAGTAATTGGTGAGGGAGATAGGGAAAGCTGTTATTCATTAGAGAAAAAATAATAAGGTGTGGTGGATATGCTGAAGGAGATATTATTCTCCACACAGGTATAACAGAGAAGACTGTTAGAGACAGACGAGGAAAGCGAAAGAAAATATCTAGGTCTAGCCAGAATAAGGTGAACGATAAAAATTCATCAAGATATTTGACAATGGTATGTAGGGGGATTGGAGAATGGAACTTTCTAAGAAACAACAAATGGCTTTATGCTTCGCAATTGAAGAACATGATTATAAAGAAGTGCTAGATAGTATTAGCAGCATTTACTATTCGTCATATCTTAGCCCACTGGAGACAATAGAGGTTATTAGAGAATATTTGGATTTTGTAAAAAAAGAGGTTTCCAATCTGGAATTAAAAAACATAGAAGGAAAGTAAGATGAAGAGTCATCGAAAGGGGGTATAAATTTGACAGTAAAAAAGTAGTTGAGTTTTCAGATGAGCAGCTTAAGGAACTCGCTGAAATAGTTATTAATCGTCTAATAAGCTTTTTCCTAGCTGCAACTTGTGGAAATAAGATTATGCAACAGTCAACCTAACATTGATAATTAAAATAATGTTTGGCTAGGAAGGCATTACGTAGAAAATGACAGACGGATGGAACATAACTAAATTCCCAGACTTTTCGTACGCTTAAATCCGCATAAATGGTGAGACAGTAACACATATGGGCACTGAATTGCAACGAGTAACCGCAGAAGCAGCTTTTTCGACAATAAGCCGAAATTTAGTAAACGTTTTTGGCGCACCAGATAGGAATCGGTCAACATCGAATGGTTTACCTTCGTGTTTCCTGTCATTTTCATAATTTCCGACTTATTGCTTTAAATCACTGTGACTGCTCACTGCGTAAGTAGAACAGATGCTGAAAAGTATCTAATTGGTGCTTGAAGCTAATCGTTTCTGTCTCAACCCCCGTTTGCTTTTGTTTGAAAGGATAAAACGAATAGACCACATTGAAGAGATTAAAAAGATAAGAGAAGAAAAGCACCTGGATCATATTGCTGCCGCAATAGAAGAAGTAATACGTATGTTATCAAAATAGAAAGAAAGCAGGCTTGAGTTTTTAAGTCTGTTTTTTTATCGGAAGAGTTGCCTCAGTGTATTGAGGAATATAAACGATTTAAAGCTTTAGGTCTGTAACAATGTATGTTCGCTTGAATAATTGTAAGGAAAATGAAAGTGTAAAAGTTATCCTTAGTAAGTTGGGTTCTATAAAGTTCTCATGTATAATAGAAAAGATATGAGTAAGAGAAACTAAATTAATTGAGATTAGCTGGTAGAAAGTATCTGGTGAAGAATATAAATCAAATAGGTTTTAATGATAGAATTTGACATACTTATGAGAGGTTTTTTATGAAGCACAAGAAAGAAAAAAGACATAGTGAATGGTACGAGCTTTTAATTAGCTGCGGATTGTTCTTGTTGGGTGGAATACTTTTTGGGTATTTGTTGTTTAATAATTTGGATTATCAAGAGGAGGCAGCTTGGCCTAGTCATGAAGGATATCGGCTTTCGAAAGAAGAGATTATCCAGATTCCGATGCTTATCTCTGAATCTGCGGGCGATGATGAAGGAATTAGTGTAAATCCTAATTATCAAGAGGAGTATCTGGAAACTTTATTGAAAGAGAAAACAAATGGAATAGGAATAAGCTATCCTAACTCAAAGCCTGTTTTCCAGTTAGTAGATATAGGTAATGGTCAAACGGTCTATCGGATAACGGCAGAGCTTTCCAGTTTGCGTCAAATTGATTCGGTGCAATTCCCTGTCTGGGGTGAACAGAATGGTCAGAATGATTTGCAGCTCTATGATGCAGTTTATGATGCTGAGACAAAAAAATGGCAAAGTGATATTTTAGTTGAGAATCATCAAGAAGCTGGAAGCTACTATGCAGATATTATTGTGAACAAAAAGAGCGGACGCATTGAGCAAACAGAGTTAGGGAAGTTTAAGGTGGATAAACCCAGCATCACGGCGGAACTTGATCCAACACGTACAGACAAAGGTCAATTCGATGTAAGAGTCACAGTTGATAGTAAAGCTCCTGTGGCAGAAATCAAGGTTTCTGTCTGGTCAAAGGAAGACCAAAGTGACCTGAGATGGTATGAGGGAAAACGGCAGGATGATGAAACCTATCAGGTTCGGATGGACTACGAAGATTTTGACTTTAGCAATGGCGTGTATACAGCAGAAGCCTATCTGACAAGCGCAAATGGTTTACAGGCTCATGCAGCAGCTGGAACTGCCGAGATTAATATGAATTATCCTGTCAGAATCCGTGTTCAGGGGGATACTGCATTGTTCAAGGACAGACAGTTGACAAATGAAATAAAAAAAGTTTCTTCGAATAGTATGGCGTATATCAAAGGAATTGTTTACAATTCTGAACAGAAAATTTATAGAACGGATTCCGGCTATATCCCAGCTGATGGACTTCAGGTAAATGAGATGATGGAAGATATTCGTTATGTAGCTCATCGGGGAAATCATCAAGCAGCCCCGGAAAATTCAATTCCATCTTTTGAGCAAGCAGATACGTGGGGCGTGGAAACAGACATACGTTTGACCAAGGATAAGAAGTGGGTTGTAATGCACGATGGTACAATTGATCGAATGACTAATGGTAAAGGAAATATCAGTGATTTAACCTTGGAACAAATCCGAAGCTACAGAATAATATCCGGCTCGAATGTTTCTACTTATAGTCAGGAACAGCTAGTGGTTCCCACTTTGGAAGAGTTTCTCAGCATCATGGGCAGCAAGCAAGGCATTCCATTTATAGAAATTAAGACAGAGAAAGTAGCAGCAGCAGACTATGATCACCTTACGCAATTAATTGATCAATACGGCTTCTCTGAAAGAGGTGTTGTCATTTCTTTCAATTATGAAAATCTAAAAGAAATGAAGAGCAGACTTCCACAACTACAGGTTCAACTGTTAAGTGAAAATCTGAATGTAAAAATGATTGAAGAAGCAGCTGCTCTAGGTGTGAATGCTGGACTAGATATCAAATATAATCCTGCAGTTTCAACAGCAGATTTAATCGCAAAAGCACAGCAAAAAGGTCTATCTGTTAACCTTTGGGGCGTACCGCGGGATAAATTTCCACAGATGGAGGCTTTAGGGATTGATAATTTAACGACAGATTTTGATTAATCAATTATTTAAAAATTACTGATGAAGTTCTGATATGCGGGAGCAGCTATTGCATGTCAGAACTTTTTGTAGCTGTGTCCAAACAAATGCCTTTCTTTTTTCTAAAAAAAAGATGTGTGCTATCCTTCAATTAAAGATAAACTCTATTAAAAAGTGAGCGAAAGGACTATTTTTTCTATAAAATGTCATTTTGCAGGATAAAAAAATTTTTATAGAATTTATTATAGAAAAAACAATGGAGGGAACACCATGAAAGAGTATTTTTGGTTTGAAAAAAAAGATGATGACTTCCCTTTTTACAGGAATCTTCCGTATAGCGTTGCAGGTTGGCAATGGTTAGTTATGCTGCTATTTCCTTTTTTAGGATTTTTGTCTTTAACAGTGGTTTATATACCAAGCCTTTCTATCTATGAAAATGAGCTTTTTAGTGGAATCGTTTTAGTTCTATCTGGTTTCTTGGGGTTATTTTTAGCAGTTGGTAAAGACTGGAAAAAGCTATTTAGGAGAATTTATCCAAAAGAAATCCTGCTGGTCATAGGTTATGTGCTGGGGGCGATTCTTTTTGCTTCTTTACTTGGAGGTATTATTGAACTGCTGAGTGGCACTTTGGCCGATAATCCAGCAGCCACAAATTCAGAAGGTAAAGCAGCTCTAATGGAATATTTACTTCTAAGATTCCAGGAAATTTTTCAGTTGTTCGGTGAAGAATTTCTAGCAATCATCCCTTTTTTAGCAGTCCTTCATTTAATGGTTGCTCGTTGGCAGTTAAGGAGGAAAACAGCAGTAATTATCGCTTGGATTGTTTCATCCGTAGTCTTTGGATTGCTTCATCTGCCCACGTATGATTGGAATATTATTCAATGTGTGTTTCTCATAGGCGGCAGCCGTATGGTGTTGACATTGCCTTATATCCAAACGAAGAATATTTGGATTTCTTATTTTGTTCATTATTTATATGATATGCTCATCTTTACAGCGGCATTCTTGAGTTAATACGTTTTAGTTTAGGAGGAAAAGTCATGAAAAAGAATTATTTACTAATAGGCAGTTTAGTGTTTTTGACTGCGCTAATTGTTGGATGCAGCAATTCCAATGATAAATCAAAGGATTCAACCGACAAAAGCAGTAGTGAGACTAGTTTAACAAGTAGTAAAGAGTCGTCTGAATCAGAAACAAAGCAATCAACAGCAAAATCAGGGAGTACTATAGAGGGGAGTTCTCAAACGAGTGAAACATCCGCACAGGCAAATGAAGCTACTCCGGAGGACCAGGCGAACAGTATATTAAATAGTCTGACTAAGCTGTTTCCAGCTGATGCACTGCCTTCAGAGATTTTAACAGCGAGTACACCAAACTATGTCAGTGCAGCCACAACGCCATCGGAAGACCAAGCAAACTACCGAATTTTATACTATGCTGAAAATCATCCGATTGGACTGAACAGCAAGGAATTAAACGAGCTTAAGCCGATTGCTTCTTTTGAAAAAATAACGTTTGGTACGAACGAAGAAGCAAAAGCCGCGGTTGATAAGCTTAGTGATTCAGGTGGAAATCCAGTCGATCTTGGCTTTGGTTTGACGGGATATATGCAGGGAGCAGCTGGATCCAGCTACTTGACATGGGCAGAGGGGAATTGGAATCTTACTGTAAAAGCTTCAAATATTGAAGGGGAAGATCCTGTTTCTTTAGCGAAAGAAGTTGTTAACTATTTGGAAAAGAATGCTTTGCCAGCACCAGATACTGATGGGAAAATCAGTTTAGAGGTTGGTGAAAACGGCGACTATCAGACCAACAGTGTCATTTGGCAAAAGCAAAACGTTGTCTATAAAATATATCACTTTAACGCATTACGCGCTATACAAATGGCGGTTTCAGCTCGTTGATGAAAAAAGGAATGGAAGACTAGTCAAACTGGCTATTTTCCAGTTCTTGAAAAGCAAATAAACAGGGTCTTAAAAGCCCCCCTATCCAGCTTGCCAGTCAAATAGGGGGGCTTCGCTATACTTCTTTTACTTACTATTGCGTAATTCTGCTTTTATCTGGCTGAGAATGAGCTAGACGACTGGCAGCTGAAGCGGCTATAGCGCCTACAATATCATCAAGAAATGTATGAACAGAAACGCCGTCATGAGAATTCAACTTAGCCAGAATACCAGGCTTCACTTTATCGATATAACCGTAGTTGGTAAAGCCGATTGAACCATAAACATTTACAATAGATAAAGCCAAAATTTCGTCAATTCCATAAAGTCCTTCATCATCAGACAAAATCTGCTGAAGGGGCTGGAGTAGTTTTTTCTCTTCTGCAAGTATATCCAACTGAATCCCGGTGATAATGGTGTTGTGCACTTCTCGTTTCGATAAAACTGCTTCGACATGTTCAATACAGGTTTCTATATCCAGCTTGTCTACATAGTCTTTTTGCAAAAACATAACTAAATCAGCAATATCTTCTATTTCCACACCTCTCTGCTTTAATAATGCACGAGCTGTTTCTTCTAATGTTTTCCCCTGAATAACCATATTATTTCCTCCAACGTGATTTTTTTACTATAATACAACAATGGTATACTAAATATATCCTAAAAAGCAAGGGAAGAACAATGAATCCATTAATTGAGTGCTGTGAACAAAACTTGGCAAAAGGCGGATCACTGCTGCTGGAGAATCCTTTTATAAATGAAAATAGCGACCTCATCACTTATTCCTGCATAAATGAGTGTGTACTATGCGCGCAAAGCTTTTATGTATTATTTGAGGGAGAAAGAATTAGCGGACAAACACCGGAAGAGCTGTTAGAGAAAGTGAAAGAGGCTATTTATCAATGGCAGAATGAGATGATGTAATAAAGCTAAATAAAAATAAACAGATAAAGATACCTGCTAAAAGGATCTTCATCTGTTTATTTTTGTAGGATTAGCCTGAAAAAACTTCAGGATTAATTTTCTCAAATAGACTGGTACTATGCATCGGTTGAGTCCGTGCGTCCGGCTGGATGAAATGCAGTGCGTTGTTAACCGCAGTCGGTGCTTCGCCAAAACCAGTGGCAATCAATTTTACTTTTCCCTTATAAGTAGAAATATCCCCAACCGCGTAAACTCCGGGAATGTTTGTGGACATATCAGACTCAACATTAATTGAATGACGGGATATATCCAATCCCCAGTCTTTTAAGTGATCTAAAGAAGAAGTAAATCCATAATTGACAATTAAAGAATCCACTGAAAGCCTACGCACCTGCTTCTCCTTCGCATGTTTTAGCTGAATACCGTAAAATGAACCAGCCTCAAGCAGCAGCTCGTCAATGATATAAGGGGTGAGAATTTGAACGCTAGAGCTTTTTAGTTTCTCCACACTATGTTCATGCCCGCGGAATTCTGGCCTGCGATGAATAATTGAAACTTCTTCAGCAACAGGCTCCAGCATTAAAGCCCAGTCAATTGCAGAATCACCACCGCCGGCAATTGCAACTTTTTTACCGGAAAAAGTACTTAAATCCTTTACGAAATAATGGATGCTTTGATCTTCAAAAGTATCTGCCCCATCAATAGTCAGACGCCGGGGCTGGAAGGAACCATTTCCGATAGCTAAGATAACCGCTTTGGAGTAGTGGGTGCCTTTATTGGTTTCAATTTCAAGGTGTCCTTCTTTTTGAGTGAGGTTTGTGACCTCTTCCTCTAAAAAAATATCATGGTCAAATGTTTCCAACTGTTTTTCCAGGTTAGCGACCAAATCGGCTGCTTTTACTGCTGGGTATCCGGGTACATCATAAATGTATTTTTCAGGATACAAAGTTGTTAATTGTCCTCCTAATTGAGGTAAACTGTCAATCAGTTTTGTTTTAGCTTGTCTCATACCGGCATAAAAAGCAGCAAAAAGTCCGACAGGACCGCCGCCTATAATTGTTAAGTCATAAATCTCAGTTGTATGGGTCATTACATTTCCTCCAAATTCATCGAACAAATTATCGGATAAAATAAACAAGTTACGTTTCAATCATTTTTCACAAAATAGCATTTGTACAGGAAAAAAGCAAGTAATAGTTTGTGAATAAGAAAAAGTTTTAAAGATTCTAAGAAAAGAAAATGGTAATTTTTGCTGAGATTAGGTATGATAAAACAATAATCATTTTTAAGGAGGAACTACTTGTGAGTGAATTTCCACAGTTGAATTTAGAAAATGTATCAGGACCAAAAGCGGTAGTAAAGACGAATAGAGGAGATATTACTATTCAGCTTTTCCCGGAACAAGCACCTAAAACAGTAAAAAACTTTGTCGAGTTAGCAAAAAAAGGCTATTATGATGGTGTGATTTTTCATCGAGTAATTCCAGACTTCATGATCCAAGGCGGCGACCCAACTGGAACAGGAATGGGCGGTGAAAGTATTTACGGCGAAAAATTTGAAGATGAATTTTCAAAAGAAGTCTTTAATTTACGTGGTGCTTTATCCATGGCTAATGCTGGACCAAATACTAACGGTAGTCAGTTCTTTATTGTAAACAAGGTTGAAATGCCGGCAAATATGTTGGAGCAGCTGGAAGGCGCTGGTTTTCCAAAAGAAATCATCGAAGCCTATAAAAACGGTGGAACACCATGGCTTGATTTCCGCCATACTGTATTTGGTCATGTAACTGAAGGCTTGGATATAGTGGATGAGATTGCTGGTGTCCAACGTGATGCGCAGGACCGTCCGACATTTGATGTTGTAATTGATACGGTAGAAATCACCGACTAAAGATAAAGGGAGTGGGACATAATCCACTCTCAAAAAGAAAACAAGCTCGATTTTGATGATGAATGTCAAAATCGGGCTTGTTTTTTCTTCTTCCCTTCTCTTTCTCTCCATATATTTTCCTAATTTTCTTAGATTTAGTGCCATGAGAGCTAAACCAACATCAATCTTCGCTCCTTGTTTTCCACGTAAATGGAAACGATGGAACGCCAAATGAGCCTTTAGATGTCCAATGTCTCCTGACTTCTGAATCGATTAATGGTGCGATAGCTGACTTGTTCGTGGTTCGCTAACCAGCGCATACGATAGCTGTCATCCAACAGAAATTCCATTTTCCGACCAGAAAAGACACGCTGAGTATACGCATACAGAATAATTTTTAATAGCATCTTCGGGTGGTAGGCCGGTCGGCCTAATTGTTCTTCTAATTTATTAAAGAGTGTTTGCGGCATGGCTTCGACTAAGGCATTAACCGCAAAAGCGACATCTGTTTCGGGAATAAACTGTTCCAACTCTAATGGTAAAATCGTTTGATTGATGGTATAATTTTTAAACATAAAAGCACGCTCCTTTTGATTGGGTTTGGTCACTTTAATCATACAAGGCTGTGTGCTTTTTGTGTACCCTAAAATTAAAAAAGTGAGACAATAATCAGATTTTCTTCTGACTATTGTCCCACTTCCTTATATTAAGACTATAGGCTATTTCTAAAACAGAAGAATATCTGCAGTCCTGCTATCACAATTTTTATAATAGTTTTTCAATTGTTATTTTAGCCCATCATTCATGAAACAGGCTTGATTCCTGAAATTTGTTCAAGTCGTATATGCCAAGGTACAGATGAACTAAAGTGATACTCTGGCATCGCTTTTCCATTATTATCCATATAAATGGATTTTAAAATTTTAATTTGATCCAAATGTCCCAAGTGCTTCGATACACTTCCATCAAAATAATAAGCATCCTCTTGTCCAGGTACTCCTGCACGTGGTTTCCAATAAATACATTGCATAGTCGTTTCTCCTTTTCTTGTAATTTCACTACCACTTACGGGTGTGTTAAATAGACTAATTTCTTCTTGACGACGGCGCCGTAAACCTTCTTCAAATTCTGATCCTGCGTTGATATAATTAGGGAAGGATTCCGTAATGTAACTATCGGAAGCATTTCTATCCCAATTATCTACTGTAAAAATTCCAGTACCACAATTATAGGCAAGACTTACCATCGCATCGAATTGATTTTGATTAAACGAACGAGTAA
>NZ_JBNEQE010000014.1:0-101910 GCF_049894025.1 Enterococcus sp. LJL51 | reverse complement strand
TGCTGTCAATGGAGCCCTCATCTTTTTCCAATCGAAGCTGCCGTTGGCCATTGCCAATACCCTGGATATGATAGGAACTGTCACTAATGCGACCGAGGCATGGACAGGAAAAGAGCTGATTACTGGACGGAAGCTATCCACAGGAGAGCGAATACTCAAAGCGTCGTTTGCGGTATTGGAAGGATTTATGTTAGGATATAACGGAGCTAAGACGGTTAAGGGAAAAGTAACTAAGGTTCCGGAAGTAGATGGGGATGCAGGAAGTACGTATCATGGACAGACGGTGCCGGGTGAGAAAGCCAGTGGGGCTAAAGGTAAATTGGATGTATCATCGAAATCTTTTGAATCACTTACTGCAGATGAGAAAAAAGTAGTAGAATCACTTTTGGAACAAGGGAAAGATGTTAAACTTATTCCAGAAGCTCCAAATGTAAGTAAGACTCCCGATCTTTTAGTTAATGGGATAGAAACTGAAATTAAAACACTTAATGGAAATAATATCAATACATTAGTTACAAAAGTGGGTAAAGCATTAAAACAAGTAGATGGAAACGGTAAAATTGTTTATGATATATCAAAAGCAAACTTTACACCGCAACAAATGGATGAAATAATTTCTAGACTAATTGGTAAATATGGAAAGGATATAGTTGATAGAATTACATTTATAAAATAGGAGAGTGATTTAATCGTGAAAATAAAATGTTTATGTGGAAATGTGCTTAATGATGAGAATTTGGAAACAACGAATCCTTTAATTATTTTTCCGGAGAACGAGTATTATGATGTGTTAGAGTCAAATCCGAAAACCGTAGAAGAACTTGTGGATAATATGCCTTTAGGGTCAATGTGGGAGTGCAGAGTTTGTGGGAGACTTTTCTATTTCAAAGAAGGAAAATTTGATATTTATAGTTTAGAAGAAGAAGTGTTTGACAGTAATTAAAGATTATTAGATAAATTAAAAAGGCACTCTATCAATCGACGGGAATCGAGAAAATAGAGCCTTGAATAGTAAGAGCGAACTCACTAATCAAGTTGCCAATAGCTAACAAAAAGCTAGCTGTATTTATTGTACAAAAATTCAAGGGATTTTTCTAGCCTTTTTGAATGTTTATTAAGCGTACAGTAATTTCAGCTAGAAAAATGTGAAACTATTGAAACGGTATTAGTGAGGAAACAATCACTGATACCGTTTTTTCGTGTATCAAAATTGAAGGAGTGAAATAAATGATTCAAACAGAAAACAAGCAACCGATTAAAGAAATTAGCTACCAAGATATTTATAGTCTATATGACAATTGGGAACAACTACAATCATGGAAAGAAGTATTACCAGTTCTGGAAAAGTTCTTCGAGGATGAAAATAGACCCGTCAATAAGCAACAAATGGCTAGAAAATACTATGCGTGTTCACGAGTCTTTATGCTGTTTTACCAAGATTTTAGTCAAACTATGCAAAGAATGGAAAAGCAGTTATTAGAGTTACGAAGCAAGAAAAAGGTTTAGAGGTCTTCCAATGCTATTTTGCTAGATTCCGAGGGTGAAGAAAGAAGTTTTTAGGAAAGAAAATTCAAGTGCTAAAGCAAGCGGTAGGCATGTTAGGCTGAAAAAGTTCGAGGAACTAGTCAAAGTGATAGCTATTTTGTGAGTTCCTCGGGCACTGACAAATGCACATGCCTACTACTAAAAGTCAATGGCGATGAAATCGACGAAGTGAACCATTTACTTTTAGTAGAGTGTTATTCAGTTGGTGGATTGATGACAATATCCATATCTAAGTTCGATTTGTTTTGATTTTCAGTTGTTCGGATTATATTTTCAGCTAGATCATTGGCATAGAAATCAACTTCTTTTTGAATACGTTTATCGTAGAGATAAAGAATCGCTTGTTTCAATTCTGATTCAGAAAATGTAGAAAGTCGTTCCATGAAAAACTTGAAAATTTCATCAGTAAAATGTTCGGTCATAATATTGTAATGAGCTAGAAAAGAAGCTTTTGACTGAACTGAATTAAGCAACTCGAGTTCAGAATGTGATTGAACATTATCGCTTCCGATAAGTTGCTCTGCTGGAATTTCTAGTACTTCTAAAATTTTTGATAAGCGATTACCTGTAGGGAAAGTATGACCTTTTTCATAGTTTATAATGCTTTGCTTGGTTAAGCCAATTTTTTCAGCGAGTTGAGATTGAGTGAGTCCTTTCTTTTTTCGAATAGACTTAAGATTTTCTGCGAAAGTTTGGAATTCAGGATTCAAGTTATCACCTCCGTTGGTATGTTAATATTTTATCTTTTGATTTATAAAAAGTCAAATTTAATTTTATGAATAAGTTGACAGGTAAAATAAAATTATGATATATTATTTTTTAGGTAAAGTTAAAATGAGTTTGAAACTTAGATTGTTTGGTCGTGGTGCCATGCGCGCGACGCCCCCAAGGCAGGAGCGCAAGCAATGAGTGCCAACGACCAAACCGAGCGAAGCTCGTTGGAAGGGCGCAAAGTAACACCGCCCTGACATTTACCGAAATTCGAATAGAAACGTTGATTTATCAGTGCTTACAGCGATTTGAAAAGTGCATTGAAATGACCATTTAAGGAGGTGGTTCAATCGGAAATTAAAAAGCCCCCACTACTAATAGGGGGGCTACGTGTACAAGGAACAGATTTACTTATGCAACATTGCTTAAATAAAAAAGCAGAATTTCAAAAATAAGAAACTGAATTTCTTAGATTCAAAACTCCACCATCGCAAGTCGAGTATACCATAATTTAAGAAATTCTCCAATTCAAGAAATTAGATCGGCTGACGCTTTCTTGCCCGCTACTCGTCACCATTGAGTACGTAGAGGCTTCAAACTGAGATTGCCACTAATTGATTGGATAGAACTGGAGGACTATGGATAGAAGCAAGTATTTGTATGTAGGTATGGACATACACAAAGAAACGCATACCGCTGTATTACTGAATTACCTAGAAGAAAAGCTAGGAGAAATCAAAATCAAGAACACCTTACAAGGATTTCACAAATTAGAGGAGTATATACTTAAACAAAAAAATGAATTGATACCTGTTTTCGGATTGGAAGACGTCACTCACTATGGCAGAACCTTATCTATTTTCTTACTCGATAGAAACTATCCAGTAAAAGAAGTGAACCCGTCTCTTTCATATATGGAGCGGATGAGTTATGCAAGTACTAGAAAAAATGATACATGGGACGCTCAATGTATCAGTGCAGTACTTATGAGACGCTCACATGTATTACCCGATGCAAACCCACAAGACTATTACTGGACAATGCGCCACTTAGTCAATCGAAGAAATGCACTGGTAAAAGCAAGTACAAAACTAATGCAACAATTTCATGAACAGATACAAACAGCCTATCCGAACTATAAAGGTTTTTTCAAAGAATTAGATTGTAGAACCTCTCTTACCTTCTTTGAACATTATCCGTCACCTAAGTACTTAGAACATGTAACAGAAGACGAATTAGGCGCATTTTTACGAGTACCTAGTCATAATACTTGTTCTACAAATCGAGCTAGAAAAATCCTTGATTTAGTGGCACAAGAGACGACAAAAGAACGAGACTATCAATTTGCCCGAGATACAGTGATTCAGAGCATTACAAGGCAATTAAGAGCGTATCAACGAGAAATTAAAGAGCTGGAACGGACAGAAAGACAAATGTATCAAGAACTAGGTTATCATCTAGAAACCATGCCGGGAATAGATATTGTGACCGCTTGTGCCTTAGTCGGTCATATAGGGGATATTCAACGATTCTCTAGTTCAGATAAACTAGCGAATTATGCGGGTGTCGCACCATTGAGATTTAGTTCAGCTGGAAAAGGAAAAGACGTACAAAACAAATCACAAGGTAATAGAAAACTGTATTCAACGCTTTACTTTCTTGCGATACAACAGATTTATCTAACGAATAAGAGAGAACCACGAAATCCAGTATTTCGGGCTTATTTCGAGCGGAAAGTTTCAGAGGGAAAAACAAAGATACAAGCGTTATTGTGTATTATGAGAAAATTAGTTAAGATAATTTATAGCATGATGAAACAAAAAACAGACTATAAATTACCGAAGATTGAAGAAAAAATCGCAAGTTAAGAAAAACTGGTTGAAACGTTGATAGAAAAGCGTTTTGACTAATTTTTAAAAAGAGTAGTTCTCCGCCCCGAGAAAGCCAGTGGATCTAAGCGGAATGCGTCTCTTTTTTTATCATGATCTTTTTAATGCTTAAATACATAAAATCACGTATAATAGTACATAGTGAAATTTCAGAGGAGGGTACAGCATGGCATATCAAGCATTGTACCGTGTATGGCGTTCACAGCGTTTTGATGATATTGTGGGTCAAAAAGCTGTAACGCAGACGTTGAAAAATGCCATTATGCAGCAGAAAACGTCTCATGCCTATTTATTTACAGGCCCTAGAGGAACTGGGAAGACGAGCGCGGCAAAGATTTTTGCTAAAGCAATTAACTGTAAAAATAGTGTTGACGGGGAACCGTGCAACGAATGTGCAATTTGTAAAGGAATCACTGAAGGTCGCCTGAATGACGTGATTGAGATTGATGCAGCCAGTAATAACGGTGTGGAAGAAATTAGAGATATTCGAGATAAAGCGAAGTATGCTCCTACACAGGCTGAGTATAAAGTATATATTGTTGATGAAGTACATATGCTTTCCACTGGTGCGTTCAATGCGCTGTTGAAAACCTTGGAAGAGCCGCCGAAAAATGTCATCTTTATTCTTGCGACTACAGAGCCTCATAAGATTCCGCTAACCATCATTTCCAGAACACAGCGTTTTGATTTTAAGCGGATTGGAACGCAGGATATTGTCGAGCATCTTGCACATATTCTGAAAGAAATCGGGTTAACCTATGAGGAGCAAGCATTATACACGATTGCCAGAGCTGCTGAGGGCGGGATGCGGGATGCATTAAGTATTCTGGATCAGACAATTTCCTTTGGCGATGATGAGGTAACACTGGACAACGCTCTTCAGGTAACAGGAAGCCTGACCTTTGAGATGATGGACAACTATATTGCAGCTTGTGTTTCGGGAAAGGCAGAAACAGGGCTGGAGGTCATGGAATCCATTCTCGGAGCTGGAACAGAGGCTAGTCGTTTTCTAGAAGATATTCTATTGTATTGTCGAGATTTACTGATGTATCAGCAGGCACCAAAATTATTGGAAAGCAAGACAGGCACAATCACTGAGCAGTTTAAAGAGCTGTCCCAGCAGATTGCCCCAGAACGAATATACCAGCTGATTCAGATTTTAAGTGATACACAAAACGATATCCGCTTCACCAATCATGCAGCGGTTTACTTAGAAGTAGCAACGGTGAAGCTGGCTCAAAGCAGTGGTTCAGTAAAAGTGGCTCAGGCAGCAGGTATTCCGGAAAATAGCCCGGATGTTTCTGAGTTAAAGGCAGAAATTCAACAGCTGCGTCAGGAGCTTGAAGAGCTTAAGAAAAATGGTGTTGCCGCTGTGGAACCAGCGAAAGCTGCCCCGCGTCAGCCTACTAATCGGACTGCTGTAAAAATTCCAACGGAGCGGGTTTATCAGGTTCTGCGGGAAGCAACACGAGACAACCTGCTTAAGGTCAAGGAAGTTTGGGAAGACATGCTGCAGATGATGTCTGTAACACAGCGGGCGATGCTGAAAGCGAGCGAACCTGTTGCAGGAAGTCCAACTAGCTTGGTAATAGCGTTTGATTATGAAATTGTCTGCACTCGGGCAACAGGAGATGATGAGCTGCAGCTGGCGGTTCACAACAATCTAAGCCGGCTAATTGATTACGCCCCTCAGATAGTCTGTATCACTAGAGACAGCTGGCCGGGGCTGCGTCAGACGTTTCTTCAGCAGCATAAGGCAGAAGATAACACACCTCCTGCGATTGACGAAATTACTGAGGAGGAAGAAATTCAGCTTGTCCCAGATGAAAATCAGAATTCTTCGGGCGAGCAGCAGCTTGTTGATGAAGCTGTTGCCAGATTTGGTGAAGAACTAGTAGAAGTAGTAAATGATTAAAGACATAGAAAGGAAGAAGAAATAAATGATGCGTGGAATGGGAAATATGCAAGGAATGATGAAACAGGTTCAGAAAATGCAGAAAGAGATGGAGAAAGCTCAAGCTGCTTTAAACGAAAAGGAATTTACAGGAGAAGCAACCAACCAGCTCGTAACAGCTGTATTTACCGGAGATCGTAAAATGAAAGATGTTATCGTCAAAGAGGAGCTTGTTGATCCAGATGATGTAGAGATGCTGCAGGACTTAATTGTTATGGCTGTTAATGATGCGTTAACTAAAATTGAAAAAGAAACAGAAGCAACTTTAGGCAAATATGCTAAAGGAATGCCGGGATTATAAAAAATAGAAGCTATTATATAGAAAGAAAATGAAGCAAGAAGTCAGCTGGTCTCTCCCAGCTGACTTTTTTTGAAGAAATATAATAAAACTATTGACCCGTACCTATGGTAACGGTTTAGACTGTAAGTAAGCTAGCAAAAGAAATAGAAATGGAGTAGATGAACATGTTCAAAATTGGAGAATTCTCAAAAATATCAAATATTACTGTGCGCACATTAAGACACTATGAAAAGCTGGGACTGCTGATTCCTTCTGAAGTTGATCCGTACTCAGGGTATCGTTATTATAAAGCCGAACAGCTGTCAAAAATAAATCGAATTAAACTGCTGCAGCAGGTAGGCTTATCCCTTGAATCAATTAAAGAAATTCTGGAGAAACAACAAATGGACGTTTTAAATTACTACTATGAGATTAGAGAACAAGAATTAGATCAGGAAATTGATGCATTAAATAGAAAGAAAAATTTAATTAATGAATTACAAAAACAATTGAAAGTGGGAACCAACATGGAAAAATATAATGTTGTACTAAAAACAATTCCTGCAAGAACCGTAGCCAGCGTAAGAAAAGTGATGTCAAATTTTGAAGAGGAAGGGAGGCTGTGGGGGATTCTTGGAGCAGAAATGCAAAAACAAGGAGTGATTCCGCTTCCTGGATCACTGCCGACAAGTCTGTATCATGACAAAGAATATCGGGAAACAGATGTTGATGTTGAGGTTCAAGTAGCTGTTGCTGCCGGTCGTCAAGATACAGATGAAATCAAATTCTATGATGCGTCGGAAGTAACAATAGCTTCAGTCACATTTAATGGCAGCTTTGAACAAATGCCTCAAGTTACCCAGGCTATTGCGGTCTGGATTGAAACGAATCAATACAAGGTATCTGGACCAATGATTAATCGCTCCCATGTTTCTCCAGGACAAGATCCAAACCCAGAAAACTGGATTACAGAAGCTTCCTTTGTAGTTGAGCCAATACAATGAAAATAATAAATAAGAGAATGAACTGAGAGGAATTTCCTTTCAGTTCTTTTTTTGTTTTCGTAAATAAACGTCGTGCGATTTTAAAGCTTACCGCTTCAAAATAATCAACTTAATGTAGTATTTAGAGATTAAATTTATCTTAGAAACCAAAATAAATAAACAGTACAAATAATTTGATTTATTTGAATTAAAAGAAATAAAGTTTAGTTTATTTTTCTTTTTTGTCAGTAAAAGTAAAGAAAATTGTTGATTAGTAAGGTCTATTATATCGAAAATTCTTTTATTTTAAATATTCATTATTTAATAGCGACTCTTAAATGAGCTGTATAGTAGCTTAAAGATGATAATAATCTTTGTTATTGCGCTTTATTTCTTTCTATCAGATTTTTGTTCATTTGATTTTCTCATTTATTTTGATTTTTTATTAAAAAGGTGAGAGAAAAACAATCATAAACCATCTAGACTTTAAAAAAGTTTTGATATAAAATTAATTTGGATTTAAAAATTTAAATATTTTTTTAATAATACAAATTATTATTTCTTAAAGTAATGATTTTATGAAAAATCAAAGTTGTTCTAATTCATTTAGATTTTTGCATGTTTTTAAGAAATAACAATTGTGTTTGAATAAACGGATACATAATTTTCATTTAACTATCAAGAAAAATGCTTTTGAGGAGGTAATCATGATCAAAACAAGTGTGAATACGGGTATTATTGCATTGTCAGCAGATCTTGCTGAACCTTATTCAGAAGAACTGAAGAAGAATGATATCAATGTAGTACCGTTAACAATGGAAAATTTCGAACGATACATAGATCAGCTGGATGCAGTGATCATTAGGGAAAATCCGCAAGAAGATGTCAGCTACACTTGTCAGCTGCTAGTCAAAATCAGAGAGAGTTCAGATGCATTTGTATGGGTGTTTTCATCAAGCTCTCCTAATTTAATGAAGGTTGTCTATCTTCAGCTGGGGGCTGTAGGCGTGATTTCCGAGGATTGCAAAGCGGATGAGCTGCAGCTGATAATTTCAAATAGTGTATCGAAGAAAAAACGACAAGGCAGTGTTACAAGAGAAAGTCGAACAGTTTTTAAAGAAGATAAGAAGAAAGTGATTGTTGAACTGCTTGCTAGAAACTCTAGTGTGAAAATCAATGGGCAAAAGGAAATTCCGCTGACTAAGCTTGAATACAAGGCTTTAGAATTTCTATATAAAAATGCAAATACAGCAGTAACATATAAAGAAATTTTTGAAAGTGTCTGGAAAGAGCCTTTTAATGGTAAAAACTATCGTGTGGCTAACCTGATTTTTCATTTACGTGAAAAAATTGAGAACGAAACTGGAAAAATTAAATTGATTCAGACAGTACGATCAAAGGGCTACATGCTACTTAATTAAAGGTTGTTATAACGGTTTTTGGATAAAGCAAGCAGAACTAAAGGAGTATTACGGGTGACCTAAAACAGGTTTCATTTTCTGACAAAGGATAAATGACAGAAGGAAAACACAATATGAATTTCTGAGTTTATCACTATTTGGAAGGAATTTGAAATAAATCTGTCTATTTATTTAGACAACTATTTTTAGAGGAAAGGAGGAAGAAAATGAAATTCGGAAAAAGTTCTTATATAGCTGAACATTTTGTAAAACTAGTAGGAATCGTCGTTTTTTCATTTTGCTTTAGCTTTATAGGAGCAGAAAAAGCTCAGGCAGCGCCTGCTGATGTGAATGATTGGGGAGGCTTTGTTAATGCGCTGCAAGATCCAAATGTTTCAGAAATTAATTTAAGTGGATCATTTGCTAAAACAACAACTGCTCCAGGAAGTATTTCCAGAGATATCACAATTAATGGGAATGGATTTTCAATTAATTTTGGTACAGGAACACCGAATGGGGTGATTTTAGGCAGCGTTGGTCAAACTACTACTTTAACATTGAATAATGTAGATATTCATAAGTACACAACACCGGGAACAGCAACTTTTTCAGGTGATGGAGCAAACTGGATTATCAATGTGAATAATGTTACGACTGGTACTCAGACTACAGCTGCACAGAGCGGACTGATTGATGCGGTAGGTGCAACAGTTAATATTAGTGGAACAAATAATAAGTTTCGTATGTATTCAGCAGCTGATTTATCTCATATCAAAGCGAAAGCGTTGAATATTGCGGATGGTGCGAACGTTACATTTGCACAATCTAATTATCGGTCATCGATTTTTACCGGAGAGACAGTCGTGGTTGGGAAAAATGCAGTTGTCGATATGGGTCTATGGACTATAAATGGTACAGCGTCAGCCAATGATTATGGGTTCAACGCCTCTACTAGTGTGCTTCTTGATGAAGGTTCAACCGTAAAAACTGGTGCGATTTCTGGAAACTATTCCAAGATTATCAATACAGGTACTTTTACAGCCAAAACAGGTTCGCTTCTGGAAACAACAACATCATCTACCTATACAAGTGTAATTACTGCGTCAGGAGATGTTGTGTTGGAAACTGGTGCTACTGTTAAAGGAACCAATAGCGGGGCGAACAACACACAGATTGATGCGGCCGGTGCAGTTAATGTTATGAGCGGAGCAACATTGGATCTAACTGCGAGTGGAGTAAATACTACTCAGGTTAAGTCGAATGCGGCAGAATTTATCGTTAGAAATGGTGCAAATCTGAATGTTGAATATACGAATACAACAAATACAACAAGCTACTCATTTTATGTGAATAAGTTTGTTGTAGAGGATAATGCAACGTTCAAATTAACACCAACAGGAACAGGTCACCGAATTTACGGAACAGGTTTTACTGTTGGTACCGGTGCTGATGTAGAGATAGCAAGTAACTCTGCAAACAGTGATGCAGCCATATTCCTAATGGGTAATGCAGAAGTGTTAGTCAAAGAAAACGCGAAAGTTGCTATCACTAATAATGGAACAGCAGAGACTGTAACTGCTAATGCTAACTATGCAAGTGGTGCAGAAGGATCTCATGGAATCTATGGTTTGATTTCTAAGTTTACTGTTGAGCCAAATGCAAGAGTGAATATTAATGCAAATACTATTGGTTACTGGGTTCGTGGTAAAAATGAACTGAATATGTCTGGTGGAGCGTATATGAATGTTCACTCTAAAATCAGAGAAGCTTTAGCACTCTCATATGATTTTGGTGATGGTGCACATACAGATAAGCCAGCAACCATTAATATTTCTGGTGCTGGTACTAAGCTAGACATGTCATCAGATAATGTAGATTTTACAATGAATGATGGCGCTACAATGCGTGTTCAGGGTGACGGTTCTGTATTCAACCTGAAAGATGGGGCTGAGCTATACAGTACCAATGTTCGTACTTCTGCACTGCAAATGCAGTCGCAAAACTCGGTATTTAATGTAACAAATGGTGCCAAAATGCATTTGATTAAAGATTCCGCAGGTGCAACTAATTACACTTTAGGAGCAACCTTACGTTTTAGAATTAGAGGAACTCAGACCTTTAATATCGATGGCGGTCAGGTAATTATTGAAAACAAAAACTCGCTTTCCTTTGGTATTCGGATGTACGGTGATAATAACCATGTTAATGTTACTAATGCTGGACAGCTGCGTATCATAAATGAAGGTAACAGTGGTAATGCTGTTGATAGCGACAAAGGCGGAATTCAATACACTGGAACAGGCTCGTTCAATTTGGAAGGTAAAGATAGTCTAGTTGATATCTCTGCAGATCAAGGGCCAGCGATTTATTCTTCATCAACATTAGGAGCAACAGTAGGTCCAGGAGCAATTTATATCTTGGAAGGAAGAACTAATAGTAACAATGAAGGTGGTGCAATCAATGCAGGGACACTGTCCTTTGATTTAGATGCACCAAAATATTTCGATCTTCGAAATAATCGTTCAGGTGGAGGATATGCATTATCAGGTGGTTCATCTTCAGTTATGACTTCTAAAAACTCAGATTTATCTGTTTGGAAATCAGGGTCTAACTTAGATGGAAATCCATTCAGAGCATGGTCGATTTTTGACTATAAATTAACTGGTGCAAATTTCCGTACTATTGCTGATACTAACGTACCGCTTGAATTTAACACAAACGTGGATTCTTATGGTTCTGTTGGAGCACAAGCATACTCACGTATGAGTGCCAATAATGCCTCAGCGGTTATTGATGAATTGCGTGTGCCAACGAATGCTGACAAGTATTTCTACGGACATGCTTCTGTACCGGAAGGTCTGGATGACATTCGTGATGCTTGGACTGATGAAGTGTACGTGGAAGTGGAAGTCAAAAATCCTGACGGTTCGCGAGCATTTACTACAACTGTAAAAACGATTGGTAAGGATGATTCAAGTCCTGGTTTATCAGTTTATGGTGAAGCAGCCCGCGGCGGGATGTTTGTTGTCCCAATGCCGAATGGTGAGTTTGTTAAAGAAGGTATGACTATTGAAGTTCTAGCTGCATGGCGTGGTGGCGCTGATTCAACTTCTAATCGAGTTCACGTTAGTGGGCCGGATGATATCAAAACGGGCGTTGTTGAAGCAATCGATGTCACACCGCCGACTCAGGCAGTTTCAACTGAAAATGTAACCAATGCAACTAAACAGCTGAAAGGGACCAGTGATGAAGACGGCGCGAAAGTGTTCGTTAAAGTCAATGGAAGCTGGTTGAAGGATGATGCAAATCAAATCGTCTCAACAACTGTTTCCGGCGGTGCTTGGACGCTTAACCTGCCAGGCTACATTAATAAAACGGATAAAGTTGATATCTATTTGAAGGATACAACAGAAATCAATCCTGAACCAACATACACATTGCCGGTAACCTACACACAAGAGCCGGATGGCGTCTATGGGAATATTAACGAAGAAGTAGATGGCTATGATGCTTATGTTGGCTACCATGATGCAGTCAAGGTTGGCAATGAAGATGACCGTTTTGATGAAGCCCTGCGGAAAATTACAGCGGATGTTTTACCAGATAATCCTGATTTGAAGAAATCAGTAGTATCTAGTGGCGGCGCGACTACTTCTGTTGGCGATGAACTAACCTACACTTTAACGGTGAAAAATGATAAAGCTGATTCTGAAGACTGGACAGGTGTTGTGTTGGAAGACACACTAGCAGCTGGAATGGAATTCGACTCAACGGATCATGGCATCACTATTAAACAAACAGATGCAGGTGGAACGGTTACAGATGTTCCATTACAGCCTGATACTTTCACGTATGAACCAAGTACGCGCGTATTGTCAATCAAAGTTGGAGATATTCCTGCTCTTTACAGTTATACAGTGACCTTTAAAACCACCGTTAATAACAGTAAAGTTGGCGTGGATATTAAGAATACAGCGGACGCAAATGGTTATTCACCGCAGGAAGACAATAATCCATTTATTCCTGGACCAATCAATCCAGCGGGACCATTTAAGCCAATTACTGTGACATCCAATGAAATTGGCGTGCCAGGTGGTGAAATCCACGGAACCCTACAGTTAATTTCTGCACCAACTTCTCTTGAGTTTGGTTCACAGAAAGAAAACTTAAACGGAAAGACTCGTGTAGAAAAACCAACAGTTGTTGGTTCACCTTTAGTGGTATCGGATAATCGCGGGAACCTGGATCAATGGAAAATGTTAGCGACATTAACGACACCATTTACTAATGGGAGTCAAGTGTTGCCTAATGCGTTGAAATACAAAGCAGGCAATAATGAATACGCCTTAACAGGTGTGGCGCAAGAAATCTTGATTCATACCCACAATTTACCGGGAGACTACGATATTACTCAAAATGAGTGGACGGCCAAAGGAGACGGCTTTGTCTTTGAAGTGCCGGCTGGAAGTATTAAAAAGCTGGGGAGCTATCAAGCAAAACTATTATTCACACTTACGGATGCAAAATAACAATGGAGGAATGAACAAATGAAAAAAGCAACCTATTTTGTCATTGCTTCTATTGTACTCGGACTATTTTCTGTTACTGCAGGAAAGTCTGCAGAGGCAAGTGAGGTTAATGGCGGAGCTGTTCAGACAACGGGAGTCGTTGGCTTTTACGATGATAGTACAGAACCGTCATCCAGCTCTAGTTCCAGTACAAGTACAAGCAGTACACCTGCTCCTGTACAAAAGCCGACTGGTAAATATCCTTCAACAGGGGAACTGGTGAAAACCAGCTTATCTATTGCAGGGGCGGTTGTAGTCGGAATGGTACTACTATTTTTCTGGATGAAACGTAGAGAAAACAAGCGTAAGGAGGAAAACTGATTATGAAACATGTGGCAGCTTTTTCCGCGATACTTACGATTCTATTTCTAAGTATTTATCCATCTGATCAGGTATTTGCTGAAAATTCCGGAGATGGGAACGCAGTGGTGGACTTAACCTTGAATGAGGAAGAAGGCATCCGCGATCCGGAAAACCCAGGAACAATTGTTGATCCGGGAGAAACGCCAAGTACATCTGGCAAGCTGAGACTGGACTTTGTTCCTCAGTTGAATTTCGGACAGTATAAACGTTCTGACAAGGATCAGCTTTACCCCGTCAATGGGCAGCTGTTTTTGGATGAGACCAGTGCCAGAGGCACATTCATTCAGGTGGCTGACTTTCGAGGGGGCGCTCAAGGCTGGGCGTTGCAGGTTCGTCAGGAAACGCAGTTCAAAAACGATCAGACAACCAATACGCAATTGAATGGTGCGGTAATATCCTTTGATAAATCCTGGACAAATTCTGTTTCAGGACTGGATAATGCCCCCACTGTCTCTAAAGATATTATTCGCCTGAGCAACATTGGCGATACCTATAATCTGGCTGAAGCGAAGCCTGGAACCGGCAACGGTATTTGGAGCATCGCGTTTGGCGCCTCGGCAGACAATGCCGCTGGGGCTCCAGCCACCTTGTCACCGCGAATGCAGGAGGGCAAGGCAGTAACAGATTCGGTATTTAATAATCAACAGACGTACGAAAACATTGCGGTACAACTATCTGTTCCCGGAGGAACCAAAAAAGATCCGGTGAACTACTCAACGGTGCTAACTTGGATATTAGCCGAGTTACCATAAATCACACACACACAAACTTAGGAGGAAACACAACATGAAATTAACACGTAAAGTATTAAGCGCAGCACTATTGGCAGGACTAGGGGTAGCACTTGTTGCGCCAAACGCAGTAAAGGCCGTTGATGACGTAAAAGACAGCAACGCAGATATCGAGTTCACTAAAAACACATCAGAACCACCACTGACACCACCAACAACAAGTGATAGTGAACCAATTACTGGTTTAACCACACATTCAGTCGATGAGTTTGGTATCCGTGCAGTAACACCATTAGATTTCGACAAGCACGCTGCAACAGTAGGTGTTAGCGGAGAATACTGGGCATTACCATTTAAAGATGGCGGAAGAGAAATCGAAAACTTTGTTGCAATCAAAGACATTCGTTCTACTTTGGATCAAAAATGGAAATTAAGCGGCCGTTTGAAAGAGCAATTCAAAGGTAGCGTAAGCGGAACAGACAAATATCTTGATGGTGCTTCAATCACTTACACAAACATGAACTTGGCTGCTGATGGTGTAGATCCAGCATTACAACCAACAGCTATGATCTTTGGTAACGGAAGTGGTACACAAGTATTAAGCGAAGGTGCTGCAACTGTACCATTCGCACAAAATACTGAAGAAGACAAAGGAAAAGGCTACTACTTCCTTACATTTGGTGATGATGCACAAGGAACTGCAGGAAGCTCAATCAAAATGAATATTCCTAGCAGCACAAACATCTTCAACACAAAATACACTGCAACAATCGAATGGACATTGTCTGAAACTCTATAATTTTAAGTAGAGCGATCGGTAAAGCGCCGGTTCAATTGAATCGACGCTTTACTTTTATGTAAACATACCCGTAAAGGAGAGGTCCCGTGAAAAGCAAAGGAAGAGCATTCTTTTTATTATACATACTTATTACAACAATCGTGGTTTCATTCATTCCCGTACAAGCCGAAGCATCTCAGGATGGGATGGGGTTCAGCTACAACGTAGTAAAGCCTGAAAATCAGATTGGTACAGCTGGTTATTTTGATTTAAAAATGAGCCCTGGACAAAAGCAGACAGTACAAATTGAATTGTCTAACAGTGGGCAGGAAGAAATTACAGTGGGTGTCTCGCTTAATAGTGCAAAGACTAACGCCAACGGCGTTATTGAATATGGTCCGACCGCAATTGAAAATGATGCATCGCTAAAATATGATTTTGTCGATGTAGTGAAAGCACCAACAGAGGTAGTTATTCCACCAGCCTCAGTTGTGGCATTGAATCTGGATATTACTATGCCGGAGGAAGAGTTTAACGGGTATATTTCCGGAGGAATTCAGCTAAAGAGAGTGAGCACAGAAGAAGTAGATGAAACAGAAAAGACAGGGGTCATCAATGAGTATGCCTTTTTAGTCGGCATGTTGTTAAGTGAAACAGATACACCTGTTGCGCCTGATCTAAGCTTCAATAAAGTCTATGCCGGACTATTCAATTATAGAAATTCAGTCTATGTGAATTTTTCAAATGTTCAGCCAGCGTATCTTGAAGAGGCGACAACAGATGTTCAAATCACCAAAAAAGGGGAAGATGAAGTCCTGTATGACACCAAAAAAGCGGGCATGCGGATGGCTCCTAACTCACTGATTGATTTTCCAGTTGAAATGAATGGAGACCGCATGGTGGCAGGCGACTATACGGCTCATATTGTAGTGTCTGCTGGAGAAAAGAAATGGGAGTGGACGGAAGATTTCACGATTACCAATGAAGAGGCGGACAAATTCAACTCTCAGGATGTGGCGTTAACACAGGAACGGGGAATTGACTGGAAGCTAATTGTGCTGATTGTGGGTGCTGTCTTTCTAGTTGTGTTACTCCTCTTCTTGGTGATTCACTTTGTGCGTAAGAACAAAAAGTCAAAGAAGAAAAAAGCAGTAAAAAGAAAGAAAAAATAAAGAACGATGAAGAGAGGATAGGGTAAAATGAGTGTTTTGGATATGTCTTTTATAGGGTTATTATCTAGTGCTATCCTCTTTTTGTTATTCAGTTTCCTTTATCTGTTCGTCAGCCTGTCGACAGGTAAGAAAATCAAGGCCTTGAAAGGGCGCAAAGTTAAGAATAAGAAAAAGCGGAAGAAGCTTATTCGTGTTCGGAAGAAGCTAGAGAAAAAAAGAAAGAATCAATTAATGGGCGTAATCATTTGTCTGCTTGTTGGTGTATCCAGCGGAGCCGGTGCGTTTTATGCCCGTTATTATCAGCTAACCAATTTGACAGCTGATGATGCTTCGGCACTTGCGAAAAGCTACTATTTAATTGATGAAATGGACAAGCAGCTGGAATCTGTGGAAAACGGAGCCGGTGCTGAAAAGACGGTAAAGAATTTGAAGGATTTAACGTCGCAATTAGGAAGCGTCACTGTTCGAATTGCTTCAGAAGGATTGTCGGAGGATGGACAGAAGCTGCTTAATCGGCATTTCTCGATGTTAAAGGATTTAGCGGTCAATATTAGTACTTTAAGCAGTGAGAATTTGGAAAATGCCGAAAAACGGGGAGAATACCGGAGCGACATTGAAAAGGTGAAGGAACATGAACAAAAGGTATTTAAAAAATTCAGTATCAATGAGTCTTCACTGAAACAGAAGTAGTTGTGGTGTATGCAGATGAAGGAAGAGCAAGTAAAAAAACGAACAAAGAAACGAGTGCCTTCTTCAGGTAAAGCGTCATCGCCTGAAAGGAAACGAAGAAAACAACCGACTAAACATACGAAGCGTAAAAAGAAAAATGAGCCGAGGCCAGCCCAGAGGAAACGTCAAACAAAACCGTCAGGTTTTACTACTGGCAGAGCAGTCGTGGGAAAGAACCAGCCAAGAAAGCGTACCTCTGGAGCTGGTAAAGGGATGAAGGGCAAGAAAAGGCTGCGAAAAAAAGGGCCGAAGCATTCCCTGCTTAAAGACCTCCTACTTGCTTTCGCTATTACAACACTGCTGCTTACTATTGTTATTGGTTCCAGTTTTCGTTTTCCAAAAATGACCGGTTATTCCATGGCTACCACAGTCAATGATAAGGACCGGTTAATTGTGAATAAGTGGAAGGGGATTAAACGTTTCCGTCTGGTTTATTTTAACGACCCTAAAACGGGAGAGAGAAGCATTAAACGGGTGATTGGTTTGCCGGGAGAGCATGTGGCCTATAAAAATGATGAACTGTTTATTGATTACAAACTGGTTCCCGAGCGTTTTCTGGAAGCCGCTGCAGCGGAGGCAAAATCCGGCGGCTATATCCTCACAGAGGATTTTACGTTGCAGCAGGTTTCAAAACAGCCGGTTATTCCAGAAGGGCAGTATCTTGTATTAGGAGATAATCGGAAGTTTTCAATTGATAGCAGAAATTACGGATTAATTAATAAAAAGGATATTATTGGAGTCGTTGAGCTAAGGCTACTGCCATTTCATACAGCGAGATACTTCTAGAGGGAAAAACAAGAGGGCAAAAAAATGACAGAAAAGAAAAAAACAACCAAACATAGAACAACTGAATCACCAGATAGAAAGCGTCCCTTTGTTTTCCGGGGAAAGGAGCCTCATCAGATACTTAAGAATGTTTTCTTCTTATTCTTTGTGATTGGCGCCTTTCTTTTTTTTATCTACATAGGGACCCATGTGGTGAGTGGTGAATCGATGGCACCGACATTCGCAAACGGTGACCGTGTGTTTGTCCGAAAAGGAGCAGCACCTGAGCGCTATGCGATTATCACCTTCCACCCGGAAGAGGAGAAGAACGAGACTTACGTCAAACGAGTCATTGGGATGCCTGGTGATGTTATTTGGCTGGAGGAGAACAAGCTGTTCATTAATCATCAAATGAAGACGAACAACCCTGTCGCCAGCAATACGGACAAGCGGGCCATTGATCTGCCGGATGGAACAGTAAAAGTTAATATTACAGTAGACGTTGAAGCGCAGCTCAAAAACATGAAAACTATTCCTGCCGGGCACTATTTTGTCTTGGGAGACAACCGTAATCATTCCACTGATAGCCGTTGGCTAGGCTTAATCAAAGACGAACAAATCGAAGGGGTTGTTGTTTTCCGTTATTTTCCGTTTACTAAACTAGGCGGCGTTCGTTAGTGAGAAAGAATAAGAAAAATGAGGAGCAGGTACATATGAAAATATTAATACAAAACAGAAAGGTTCTGGCCTTTGGCGCAGCGAGTGTACTGATCCCTGTGGTTATTATGGCAATCTGTTATTACTTAAATGGTATTTACTACGGAAGTGACCGGACGGTGCTGGCAAGTGATGCCTTGGTTCAATACGCGAATTTTCATGCCACGATGAATAATGTTCTTCATGGCAAACAAGATCTTTTTTATACTTGGAGCGGCTCTTTAGGTCTAAATTTTTGGGCACTGTCTGCTTATTATCTCAATGGGCTTTTTACACCTTTGGTGTATTTCTTTGATAATATCCATATGCCGGATGCCCTCTATGTAATTACCTTAGTAAAATTTGGCGCAGTAGGCGGCTCTTTTTGGTTTTTTGCACGAAAGACTTTTAAGCTATCCGAGTGGTTATATCTGGCACTGAGTGTCTGTTATGCTTTGATGAGCTATGCGACGGCGTATTCTGAAGTAATTATGTGGCTGGATCCCTTGGTTTATCTGCCGCTGATTTTCTTAGGGATTCATCGGCTGATGGACGAAAAACGTCCGGGGTTATTATTTATTAGCTATTTACTGTTGTTTTTGTCGAACTTTTATATGGCCTTTATGATTGGGGTTTTCAGCTTTCTGTACTTTTTCTGCCGGCTGTTTACGGACCGCAAACGCTATGTTTCCCGAATCGGTTCATACTTACTTACCTCCATTTTAGCTGGTTTGGCCTCGATGGTGACGATTTTACCGACAATCTTGGATTTAAGCAGTAATGGAGAGAGTCTGGATCAGTTATCTGTTTTCTGGCAATGGAATACAGGCCCTTGGGATTTACTCACGAAAAGTATGGTTGGCGTGTACGATACCAGTAAATATGGCAGTGCACCGTTTATCTATATAGGGTTGTTTCCCTTACTCTTTTGCCTATGGTATTTTCTCTCTAAAAAAATTCCTCTACGGAATAAACTACTGTATGGTTCGCTGTTTGTTTTATTGATTGCCAGTGTGTACATTTCTCCCTTAAATCTTTTCTGGCATGGTCTACATAGTCCCAATATGTTCTTGTATCGTTTTAGCTTCCTCTTCTCTTTCCTAATCATTTTACTAGCAGGGTATGGATTGGAGCGCTTTGAGCAGGCGGATGTGGATCGTTTTTCTACAAGTGTATTAGTGGTCATCGGTCTGTTTTTAGCGACCTATCTATTGGCCAATCGGAAGCGTTATGGCTATTTGACTCCGCTGGCGCTCATCTTCACCATGGTCTATCTTGTTCTCTATCTGGTTTTATGGATCGGTGTCCAAAAGGGCAAACGGCACTCCGTGATGTTTGGCCTGTTGTGTCTGGTCATGCTTACAGAAACAGGGGTGAATGCGTACTATATGGTGGTGGGCATTCGCTCAGACTGGGGATATGCGGATCGAACAGCCTATACCAAGAATTATAAGGAGATTGATCAGCTGGTGACTCAAACTAAGGAAAGCAATGATCAGTTTTACCGCATGGAAAATCTGACGGGGATGTTTAATGACAGCTTTAAATACGGCTATAGTGGGGTGACGATGTTCTCCTCAATTCGAAACCGGCATTCTTCCCAATACTTGAATCAGTTGGGGTATCGGTCGAATGGGACCAATTTAAATATTAAATATCAAAACAATACCCTGGTGATGGATGCGTTGATAGGGATTAAGTACAATCTTTCAGGCGAACGGATTAGCAAGTTTGGCTTCAAAGAGGTGGGAAAATCCGGAACCTATCGTCTGTACGAAAATCAATATGCTCTGCCGTTGGGTATGCTTACGGATGAGGGCATTTATAAAAAAGATGCCGTGGCGAATCAGACCGAATTGCTTCGTTATCTGTCAGAGGAAGAAAACAGTGTCTTTAAGGTTGCGGAAATTGAACAGACCAAGCTGGAAAATGGCGTGATGCATCGAAATGGAGAAGAGGTACAATATGTCCGGGAAAGTGCTTCTGACCCGCTGGTGCTTCACTGGGAAGTAGAGGTACCGGCTAAAACACAAGCATATATTAGTCTAATGCCTACAACCTTTGATACCTCCAATCGTGGAAACATTCGTGTGACGGTGGGAAGTCGCACCTTGTCGGGTGAGTTAATTTCAGATGGTCAGTATTATGATTTAGGCTACTATGAAGAAGCCAAAACGGTAAAGGTGAAGGCGTCCATTACAAATGAAGAAAGCTCTGTCGTCCGCATGTTTAAGCCGGATGCGTTATTGCTGGATACAGAAAAATTTGATCAGATGATGGAGAAAATTCAACAGAAGAGTGTGAACTTTAAAGTAGAGGGCCGCACAGCAGAAGCAACGGTTGAGTTGGCAGAGGACCAGGTAATCTTAACGACCATTCCTTATGATAAGGGCTGGAGTGCTTATGTGGATGGGAAAAAAGTAGAGATTCCAACCTTTAAAGAAGCATTATTGACGCTTCCTGTGGAAAAAGGTACCCATACGATTAAGTTTGTCTACTTCCCTCAGGGGTTAAAGCTGGGGATTGGTCTATTTATAGGAAGTAGTGGTGTGTTCGTGTTCTATCTACTTTATTTAAGAAAACAGAAAACGAAGGAGAACTAATATGAAAAAAATCATCAGTAGTTTGGTACTACTCGTTGTTTTTCTTAGCGGCTGTTCGGCTAAATTATCTGAGGAGAAGGAAGCTTTTTCAGATAAAGGCGTGTCCTATGAGATTCAGCTGATTAGCGGCTGGGAGCTGGATTCGAATCCGATAGAAAAATATGGACAAAGTGCAGTATTAGGCGCCAGCGATACCAATAGTAATTCCTTTATGTTTGTCAGTACGAACCGTTTAGAGGAAGCTGACATGAAAACCTTCGCTAAAGACCGACGCAAGGAGCTGGCCAAAACCTATGGTTATGATGATCCAGAGGATATGTACATGAAGACTCTGGAGTGGGGCGGAAAAGAAGCCTATAAGTACACCGCTTTTACCAAGTTCAGTAAGGTGGAGGTATGGGCGCACATTTACTACCTGCAGACGGAGGATAGGATTGTTCAGATTGTTTATTATTCTGCCGATGACGGCGGGTATAAGAAGCGCTCAGAAATCATTGAAGAATCAGTACTTTCTTTAGAACAGACCGAGGTGGATCCAGAGTGGCAGGAAGAGACCGAGGAAACAACCGAAGAGGAAATCGAAGGGATTGGCGTGAAAAATGACGCGGTGGCGTTTGACATTCGCGGGTTTCAGAAGGCAAAGGATGCCGATGGGAATTCGTTGATTGTGATTCGCTACAAAGTGAAGAATTTAGGCACTGAAGCAATCTTGCCAGAAGTCTTTGATCAGAGCATCGTTCTAACGCAAAAGGAGAAGACCTTAAAGCGAACAGAATTACCTGAATCAGAGAGTGAAAATGAAGCTGGTGATTTATGGGAAAAAAGAGCGCAGCCAATCGACCCAGAGAAGAGCGGAGAAACGGTGAGTGTATACCGTTTGGACAATGGAACAGACGAGGTGACATTGACCTTTACAGCCGCTGATTTTCCAGAGCAAGAGCCGCTCACCTTTGACTTATCATTACTTTAAATTAAAAGGAGAAAACATATGAAAAAACTAATCCCTATGTTTCTGCTGGGCTGTCTGTTGGCAGCAGGCTGCGGGAAAAAAGAAGACCCTGCAGCAGCAACGCTTTCCAGTGAAGATCAAGCGATTGTTTGGGCGGAAAAGAGAGAAAAATGGTTTGGCAAGTTTGATTATCTTGAGATTGATCAAACAGAAGCGAAAGAACTGATGACGGATAAATTTAAGGTGAAAATCCCTGCGCTTTATGAGGGAGCAGAAGCGGTTTTTGATGAGCAGCTTAAGAGCGGTGAAACAACCAAAGAGAAACCGATATGTGAAGTGGTATCTACGGGGAATAGTTTGCGGTTTACGACCGCGTATCCCTACAAATGGGCAGATGGAAAATATTATGCTTATGGAAAAGTAGAGCTGACCTATGAATGGAATGCGGACCGTCAAAAGGCGCAATTAAAGTATCAAGAGGTTGAGTTGTCTCATTACTCAGAAGACAACAAGCTGTATATGGCTGATCCGTTGAAAGCAGTCGAAGGCTTTGCGAAGTTGGCGAAGGTGAAGGATATTGATGACAAGCTGGCTACCTTTACGCCAGAGTATGAGAAGGCAGCGGAAGAGACCTTGTTTTTTGAACAAACGATTGAGCAGGCGATGAGCGATGGGTTAGTGGGAAGAAATATTAGTGTTGATTTCGGAGAAACGGGCACTGTTTCATCGATTCTCCTGTTTATTAATGATAATCGAAATATTTAATAGAAGAAATAACCAAACAGGTCTCTTTCATGATTAGTAAAGGGACTTGTTTGGTTTTTTAGATAGTCAAAACTTGTTGAACATTTAATATAAACTCAGCCATAAAGCGGGACGTATGCCGCCGCTGTTATCTCCGGTTAATGGATGACAGTCTTGACTGTTGTAGTTAAAGGTACCATTGCCTTGAATGCCAATAGTGCCGTTGCCCCAGATGTAAACAGCTCTCCGCTTGTCACGGCCGGTTGAGCGAAGCCACCACCAGCTGTAGCCGTCAAGCTGCGCTCTTCTATTGACGCTGTTTTCATCTTTTCTTTGAAACCAGTATTTTTGATTCTTTCCCGGATGATAGAGCAATCTACTGCTGTTGCCAAAATAATAACAAGCGGCTTCTTCAAGGCTCAGCAAGAAAATTTTGTCTTCCGTATCCTCTCCACCTGTGGTGCCATACCACTGATTGATTGAATTTTTATTGGTTACTGCGGCAATTCTAGCTTGATCAGCTGCATTAAATTGGTGCAGAAATTCAGTATTTAAGTACTTTCTTAATGCACAAGTTTCCCATGTAACATCTTCAGCCTTATCATGAAAGGCCTGTTGTCCCACAATATCTTCTGCCAGCAGCAAAGCATGCTCATTTTTTATGTCAAGCACTCGCCATTGATAGCTGCCGAATACAGTTTTATCACCGATTTTCATTATTTATCCCCCTTTAATACAAGAAATACACGATTGATTTTTAATGGATACATTCATTGTACTAAAGGAGCTATTCACCTGTCAGTAGTCAGAAGCAATTTTTGACAGTGTCAGGTGCGGTCTCCTGCTTTTTTGATAGCAACCCATATCTCCTGTCTGTCATTTTGCATATAGCTTTCTATTATAGGGATATCGCACAATACATAATCAGAGCTTGGCAGCCACTCGCTATAGAATTGCTGATAGAGAAGCTGGGTGGCTTCCGGTAGTTTTCCGTTTGCTGTAATGATAATCCAGGTTGAAGCTGGAATGGTGACTTCCTCCATCCCTGCTAGTGGTGCAGCATAGCATACATCAGGAGCGTCAACATAATTAGTAACGCCAGTCAAATAGTCAACAGTATTTTCTGAATCATGGATGCTTGAGCCGATGAAGCCAGCAGGTCGATAATCCGTCTGCTTAAACAATTCAATTAGCTGTTCTATTTGTTTGGAGCGCCATAGGGTTTCCCACACCTGGGGAACCGACTGATAAATAGTTTCTTTGTCCAGCTTGTGGATAAATCCAGCTATTGAAAACTGCGGCCAGTCTTCAATAGAATAGTTCATATTAAAATCCCCTTTGACAGTCAATTCAAAATGCAATTTAGAGGTTGACCTTAAGGAATGAGGAGCTTTTCTTGCCTCGGAAGGAAGAACCCCGTGAAATTTTTTAAAAGCCCGGGCAAATGAATCCTGAGAATCATATCCGTAGCAGTTGGCAATTGTACCAATGGATTCTTTGGTATGCTGGACAGCGACACCAGCTTTGGTCAGGCGCCGTTCTCTAATATAAGAGCTTAATGATTTGTCGGCAATATAAGAGAACATTCGCTGAAAATTATAGATAGAACAATTAGCTAGTAGTGCGATTTCGTCATTATTGATATCCCCTTCAAGGTTTGCTTCGATGTATTCGATTACCTCGTTGATTTGTTTCATCCAATTCATAAGTAATTATCTCCTTTTTTAGTATCCACATCATATCATAATTCGTAAGGGAATCATTCGACTTTTTATGTCGGATATTATCGAAAAGGTCAAAAATTGCCATACAAAAAAAGTTGAAGACTGCAAATGAAAAATAGAAATATAATCAGTTGAGATGACAGGAATACTTTTTGTTTTTGATAACAGGAATGTGTTAAAATAGACAATAGAGCTAAAGAAAGAAATTGGCTGCTAAGATGTACAGAAGCACTCAGAAGGCGGCTGATTTTTTGTCGTAAAAATGATTTTTTTATTTTTATGAGAAAAGAGTATAGAGTGCTGATTTTGTTTGAGAAGAAAAGATTGAATTCTTATTATAAAAGATAATAATGTACTGCGCTGCTGTGCAGTCAGATGGAGGAGGAGAAAGATGCAGTCTGTTATCTTTGATTTTAATGGAACCTTATTTAGTGATTCCTATTTACATGAGGAAGCATGGCAGCAGTTTATTCAAGAGCTGATTGGGCGTAAATTTTCCCAAGAGGAATTTAGTCAGGTTCATGGTCGAACGAATCATTTGATTATGGAAGCAATCTTAGGAAAGCCTCTGACGAAAACAGAGGGCGAAGAATTATCTGACCGCAAAGAAGCACTTTACCGCGATTTGGTAGTGAAGGAAGAGCACCAACAGCTAATTCCAGGAGTGGTGGATTATTTTGAATTTTTGAAGGAGCATAACTTTCCTATGAATATTGCGACTGCTTCTCCCAAGGTCAATCTTGATTTTTATTTTGAGATTTTTCAACTGGATCGCTGGTTTGATTATAATCAGGTAGTTTATAATGATGGCATCTTGGAAAGCAAGCCGGCTCCGGATTTTTATATTCAAGCCGCTTTAAATATTAACGCATCGCCAAGTGAGATGATTATTTTTGAAGACTCGCTCATTGGATTGACTGGTGCGGCAAATGCTAAAGCAAAACATATTATTGCGGTAGCTACTGACGAAAATCATAAGCAACTGGAAGAAACTGGGCTAGTTGACTTTGTTATTGATGATTTTAACGATCCACGGATTAAGGAAATTTTATTACGTTAACTTTTGTTGAATCTTGGACGTTTACTAATAGCAAATGCGAGCCAAAATAATGGAAGATAATGGCTTTAAACACTCGATATGAAAGGAAGTATAAAGAATTATGCAGTATCCTGAACCAATAAAGATTCAATAATGGTTCAGGTATGATAATGCTGGAATGCTTGTTATTACTCTACTTTCAATTTTTGTAGTTACATCATAAAAGTTTAAAAAGTAGTTTTTGTTACCTTCACTGTTACCCTTGAATAGTGGTAGATACTCTGAAATTTATATCAACTAAATTATGATTTAGAAACCAAGAGAAAATATGAAAGCAATTTTTAAAATCCTCAGCGTTATCTTTCTAATGAAATCTAAAATAGACTTACTAGGAAGTTGTAATAAAGCTAGCATTATGTGCAACAGTCATGGGAGAAAAGGTTAATAAGGAGAAATTAAATGTTTGATTATACAATGCTAAATGATTATGAGTTTGAAATCTTATGTAGAGATATAATGCAGATTAAGTTAAATAAACCTTTATTTGTATTTCCTAGAGGAGTAGACCAAGGCATAGATATATGTGATAGCAAAGTTCATCCTGAGATTTTAATCCAAGCGAAGCATTATGCTAAAAGCTCATATTCACAATTATTCCGTTCCTTAAAAGAAGAATTACCAAAGGTGGATAAGCATCGACCAAAACAATATTTTATTATGACTACACAACCTTTAACTCGACAAAATAAATTGGAAATACTAAATTTATTTTCAAAATACATGAGTGATATTTCAAATATATGGGGGAAGAATGATATTGATTCTTTTCTGGAAATGGAGAAAAATTCTGAAATAGTTCAACAAAATTTCAAATTATGGCTTAATGCTTCCAATGTACTTTCAATTATACAAAATCAGAATGTTTTTCTAGATTCTGCGGAATTAATCGAGGATATTAAATCAAAAATAGAATTATTTGTTAGTACTAGTTCGTATAGTGAGGCTATAGATAAGTTAGAAGAGAATAATGTATTAATTATCGTAGGTGCTCCTGGGGTAGGCAAGAGTACAATTTCTGAGATGCTTCTTTTACATTACATCGAGCAAGGATTTGCGATAAAGTATGCAACTAACAATAATTTATCTGATTTAAAAAAATCAATAAGTTTAAAATTGGAAAAAAAGGAGCTTGTGCTTTTAGATGATTTTTTGGGACAGCATTATTTAAGATTGAGGGACGATCAGCCTAATGAATTGAAAACACTACTATCATTTATTAGTAGAAGTAGTAGCAAAAAAATAATATTAAATAGCAGAATTACTATATTAAATGAAGCGATGGAATGGTCATTAAAATTTAATGATTTGATGAATAGGTACGAACTTCAGAAATATCTAATTGATTTAGATAAAATTTCAAAATATGAAAAAGCTAAGATATTATACAATCATTTATACTTCAACGGAATACCTAGTGCATATTTTAAGAATATAAAAGTGGATAATAATTATTTGAAAATTGTCTCTCATAAAAATTATAATCCACGGATTATTGAATACGTTACGAAAAAAAGAAATTATCAATCGATTTCTCCAGAAGGATATTATAACTATGTTTTAGAAAAATTAGATCATCCAGCAGATATATGGAGAGACGAGTTTGAAAATAGAATGAGTATCGAAGACAGATGTTTCATGAATACGCTATACTCATTAACAGATACCAATGTAGAAAGTGATAAATTAGAAAAGGCATTCAATTCAAGAATCAGAAATGAAAAAAGTTTAGATACCACCACGAATCATTTTAATAGAGTTTTAAAACGATTAACAGAATCTTTGGTAACGATAAGATTTAAAGAAAAAAAAGGTTTATATCAGTTTTGAATCCTTCAATTAATGATTATCTCTTAAAAGAAATTAGTATAAATGAGAACGAGCAATTGAAGACTATTAAAAGCGCAGTTTTTTTTGAGCAAATTATCAGATATAACAAATCTAATGAATCAGATAAAATCTTGATGAATAAATTATTTTCTGATAATATATTGGAAGTTAAAACATTGCGTAATTCAAGTTTTTACTACTTTTTAGAACAAGTAATAGAACATGAGATATTGGATGCAAATCTGCTTGAGAAAGTTAAAAAATCGGTACAAAGAGCCCATGAAAACTTGGAAGCGGCAAAATTTCGAAATTACAGTTTATTAATAACAAAATTATTACACAATGGAATGTTTGAATTTTATGATTTATCGGAAGTTTTCTGTTCTAATGATAAACTGCTTCTTATAATTCAAAATATGGATAGAAGGTCCATTATAAATCTATACAGTAAGATGAAAGATAATCATTTAATTAATGATAATATTTCTATGAAGATATTTGAAGCTGCTCTTGAAGATACCGTTATTGAGGAGATACACGATGAATTAATATATGAAGATAGCGCGATTGCTAGTGAGATAATTGCTGGCATGGGTTATGATTATGAAGATCATGAATTAATAGAGTCAGAACTTATTCAAAAATTAGAAGAAAAAATTTTCAATGAAATTGAAACATTTAATGAGGTACTCCCCGAAGGATTGGTAATAGGAAATGTGTATAATCTAACAAGGGAAATAGTCAGTAGATTTAATATTAGTGATACAGTATATGATTTATTTCGAGGTGCTGAGAAACTAGAAGATAAATTCACAAATAGAAAAGATAGTGATGTAGAAATGATAAAGTCTATGTTTGAAAAGTGAAAAAAGTATGTTTTTAGAGCCTATTAAGATAAAGATCAAATATATGATGAAGTTATTTTTACATGAGTTCAGAAAAGGTGTAAGCAATAAGTAAAAAGCTGTAATATCAGCATTTTTGGAAGTCTTGTTTTGTGCATTGGGAACCAAAAAGTAGTTATTGTTCTCAAAAATGTTCTCACTAGAATGAAAATGAAATCAAAATAAAGAGCATTATCTAAGGGAAAATAGATAGTGCTCTTTATTTTGATTTTTTTGCTTGTTACTATTCCAGTGATGAAGATTTATTTGTGCTCTGAAAGAAATATAGAGAAGTAATAAGTCAAATTATATTCTCATAGATAAGGTTAAAAAAAATTATTTCTCATGAATAAGTATATGATACAATTTACTTATCAATTTCTTACAATAAAATTTGTATAGAAATCAAGAGGAGTGAAACGATTGTTAAAGAATAATCCACAAAAAGCAGCAGCAATCGCTAGTAAATTATCTGGCGCTAGTTCACTATCAATGAAACTGGATGCTACTATCTCTTATTCGTCAAGTCCAGCAGTTTCAGGGTTAGAAACGTGTCTTTCTGATCTGTCGAGAATCGTTCAAAACTTTTCAGCAAATCTAAACGCTGACAGTGCGAATCTGGTTAAATTGGCAACCACACTACAGCGAACTGATGAAAAAGTAGCGGGGCGGTGATTCAGTGAATGAGAAGAATGTAAACGAGAAAGAAAAACAGCTCGAACGGTTAAACGAGCTAAAGCAGGAACACTGGAAAGCGGAGGAAAAAGAAACAATCTTTGGAAAAGCAAAAAAATATTTGAACTCTGCTATGGAAGAATACAATCACTTAAACAAAGAAGAACTGGCTTTATTAGATGAAATTGCTTTTCTTTCAGACGGCACAACAGCAAATATTCACGCCGAACGTGGCTTACATGAGCGGGAAGAAACCGCCCGTCATAGTCGCTTTATGCTAGAATCAGAGTATGAAGAACTAGACGAACAGGAACGAAAAACGAAAGTCGCACGAGAAGAGTTAGAAGACCAGATAAGACGACAGCAAAAGGCGGTGTATGACTATGCCAAAGATTGATTATGCTGAACTGTCTCAGGTGGCTAACGCTCTAAATGGTGTCGCTTTGCGGTTAGATTCGTCACTATCTGCTGTGTCAGATGCTGCAAACGAACTAAATGAAACCTCTGAGCTAGACGGAACAGCGTGGAAGAACACAAAAAGTTATTTTGATGTATACCCTACTCTTTCAAAAGGGATTTGGAATAGTGTTGTGACCACCTCAGAAACTTTGACCTCTTATCTATCTGATTTCCAGTCAGAAGTCGGAGCACCTAGAAATCAGCTGGATACAGATAAACTTGAAGAAATGCAGGCAAGGCTTACAGCTATTCAAGCAAGGCGACGAGATATCATCAGCGAAATGGCGAAGGCTGAGGACTATGTTTTAGGCAACCTAGCCAATCGCTTGAGCGGGCTAGATTCAAGCACCAGTTACTTTACCGAAGAAATTGAACTACTGACGAAATACCGAGACTTTGAAGCGAAACATGGAAATGTATTTGATGATGTAAAGGGGACAATCTCAGACTTGAAAACAGGGATGAGACAAATCAGCACACAAAAACACTTCACCCCTACGCAAGGATATGCCCCAAGAAGCTATAAAAAAGCGGACTGGTTTAATCGGTTAACAGATTTCAATGAGAATCAGCCAGAAAAAAGGTCTGTTAGGTTTACAGTTGATTGGGGCAGAGATAAAGATGTCCAGTTAAAAGTCTATAAGAATGGAAAATATGATAAAGAATTGACTGAAAAATATGTCTGGCTATCCATGCAGGAGAGCTTAAAGGACATGTTAAACGTAGCGGGTGAGTTTTCAGGTGCTTATGACTTGTACAGGGTTGTTTTAGGAAGAGACCCTGTTACAGGAGAGAGTTTAACCTTTGGTGAATGGATGCAAGCAGGATTTTGGACAGTGTTAGAAGTATTATCTGCCAAAAAAGTACTCAGTTTAATAGAAAATGTCAGACTAGGTAATAAATTATTGGATGGCGTATCGTTAACAGAAAAAGAGCTGAAATTATTCAACAAACTGAATGATGTCGGAGATTATAAGATTGTCGAAAAAACTGGTGAAATGCGTAATGCGAAAAAGAATGTACAAATCGTAGATGAATTTGAAATCAGTTTTAATCGAAAATCAACACACGATGCAGAAGAGTTTGCAAGACAACTGAAAGATCAGCAAAATGGGATGAATCAGTTATCGATTGAAGAATATATGAAAAATCGTCAAGAATATCTTTCTAACGGTCGTAGTAATAGTGCGGCAGAATTTCAGAAAACCGCTAGACAAGAAGCATTGGCTGAAAAAATTCTTGATTTAAGAAATCAGGGACTTTCAAGAACTGACGCAAAAGTAAAAGCTGAAGAATGGCTTAAGAATCAAGCTGCCTTGCATAATCCAGACATGGTAGCTGGTGGATACCCTTGGAATATACAAGGCGTAGGAGATGCAAATATAAATTCTTCACTAGGTGCACAGTGGAGATACAGGATAAATGATCTTGATAAATATATCTATGAGGTATCTAAAGACATGACTCCAGAGCAGTTGAAAAATACGTATTTGAATGTTAAGTTGATTGAATAAGCAGAAGAGGAGAATATTTATGAATCAATTATTTGATGATTTTGTAATAGAGCAGAAAGCCAGTAAAGAAGTAATTGAAAAGTATCAAGATAGAATACCAGAAGAAATGCTATTATTCTGGAAAGAATACGGATTTGGTACATTTTTAAATGGATTTATAAAATCCGTAAATCCTGATGATTTTCAAGAGTTATTAATTGAAGGAAGTCAAAGATTCCATGATGGGATTGTTTTGTTTGCTACAGCATTGGGAGACTTGATTATTTGGGAAGGAAATTTTGTTAGAATAATAAGGTTTAGATATGGAGTGACAGATACAATAATGTCTGGATTTAAGTTTTTCTTTGAAGATTTATCTGATGAAGATTTTAGAGAAGAGGATTTAAGATGGGCTCCTTATCTTGAGGCTATAGAAATCAATGGTGTTCCTAAATTTGAAGAATGTTTTGGTTATGTTCCTCTTTTGGGATTAGGGGGAGCTGAGCAAGTCGAAAACTTAAAAATTGTGAAACTTAGAGAACACATAATTTTGATTACTGAATTAATGGGTTCTATTATATAAGAAAATGAAAAAGCAAATTGAAGATTTATTTATAGATGTAAATTAGGAGGTTGGATTGTGAAAAACAGCTATATTGCCAAATCAGTTCGATTAGAAGAACTAAAAAAATATTCTACTGATATAGTTGAAGTAGATAAATTTGAGATTGTAGAAGATATGGTCTTGGTTTTTTATTCAACAAAAGAAGAGAGTATGGAAAACGCAATTTTATTGGATGAAATTAATACTAAGATAAAGTTAAATATGGATGAAATATACTTAACATCTTGCGGTTCATCTGAGTATTTTAACAAAAAACTGTTTAAACTAATTAATAAAATGGAACGAAAACTTAGAGAATTTGTATACATTGCTATAATAAAAAGTGATGAGGGAAGATTTTATGATTTACATGGAGAATTAGAAAAATTAGACTTTGGGGAGCTTTATAGGCTGTTATTTACAGATGAAAAATTTATAACTGGAACTAAAACAATCGTCAACAAAAATAAAAATGATAAATCAAAATTTATTCTTGATGGTTCGTTTTCAAAAGAAGAAGTTCTGAAAGTAATTGGAGAAATTGAGGAAAACACAATTTGGGATAAAATTAATGGAGGAAACTCTATTCCATTACTTAAAAATAACTTTTCTGAAATAAAAAAATTCCGTAATAACGTGATGCATGCGCACAACATAAATAAGGCTACTTATGCAAAAGCTAGTGAGTTGTTTGTAAAATTGAATGAAGATTTTGACCTTGAAATTAAGCAAATGCTTACACAAAATGATTTGTATCCAATTGGAGTTGATTTTACTAATAGTTTGAAAGTGGGTACGGAGCTAATTCTTAGTGCTACCAAAAGTATTCCTATTGAGAGTGTAAATAGAGCTACAAAAGCACTTGGAGATCTTGCTGTAGTAACCAATTCTTCAATTGATTTAGCACAATTTACTGAAGCACTGAAATCTCTTGGTAAATCATTTGAAAATATGTAAGGATTATCTGTTAATAGATAAGATTCTGTTTGTCTGTATATGTTTTAGAAAATCATTTTATTACGATTTCATAAAAGACGTGAATAATCGTAAAAAAGCGGTAATATCAGCATTCTTGAAAGTCTTGTTTTGTGCATTGGGAACAAAAATGTTGTTATTGTTCTCAAAAATGTTCTCACTAGAAAAAAATGAAATTAAAACAAAGAGCATTATCTAAGAGAAAATAGATAGTGCTCTTTGTTTTGATTTTTTTGGCTTGTCATCATCAAAAAAAAGAAGATATTGTAGCAAAGTAAGCATGTAGTAATAACTAATCAATTTTCTTTTATGTGTCTAATAGGATGGTTCCCGCCACCTAAATCTACTTCTCTTCCTTTGTTCGTTATAACGTATTCATATTCTTCATCAACTACTTTTGCTGTTTCGCTAAGTCCTAAATCTTCTAATGTTCTGATGTAACGTGTAATTTTTTCTGAATATTCTTTTTTTCCTGTTTTTAGATATTGAACTAAGTTGTGGAGATACTCTATATTCATTCTTTGTTCGTAGTTTGAAGAATTGACAGGTTGTTCTTTTGTCATTGAAATATATTTTTCAGCAGTCTCATAATCACTTTTGTAGATAAGCATAGTTATGATGTTTCGCATGATATTGTATGCAAAGATCACTGTTTTATGTGATCTTTCGAGTTCATTCTTGACAGGGATTGCCTTCCTTACAACTCTTTCAGCCTGTTTCTTGTTGAATCTGGCACTTGCATTTAACAAAAGATTGTAATCGTAGTGTGTTAAAAATGTCCTTTTTTCGATATAACTACAAATATACTCTTTCTCTTCTTCATTGATATCTTCAACTTCTTCATATACTGCACAAAACATTAACTTAATCGCTATGTAGTTGTTAAGTTCTCTTAAATTCAATTTTTCTATTGATTTATTAAAGTAGTGAGAGAGAAGCCTCTTTTTCTTTTCATTGTTTTTAGGATGTTCAGAACAATATCTGAAAAGTGAAATGAAATCGTTTTGCTTTTTGTCTAAATCAGACATGCGAACAAACTCTTCTGCTGTAATTGATAATCTGTCCGCTATTGTGCTAAATTCATCAATATTTACAGCCTTAGTGTTATTTTCGATTCTTGAATATGTAGATACATTAGTATCTAAGAGTTCTTTTTGTTTTTGTTTATTGTTTAATCTGAAAAAACGAAATAAATCTCCTGTTTTCAGTATTTCCACCTCCTTTTTTGCATTATAGCAAATAATTATAAGAAAACACATGTTTTTTTTCTGATTATAAGAGAATTTAAGACTAAATTTTGCTGTATTGAAAATCTTACTTTAAAGTATATCTATGTTTTGATGAATCTGGTAAATTATAATCATACTATTAGAAAGAGGTGAGATAATGTTTCTGACTACTTTGTGGGGAATTGTCACTCTGGGATTTGTTGGAGGAGTGTAAATTACCTCAAGTAATGAAAAAAGCAAGAAAGCATTCATTGCACAATGTTTTCTTGCTCTGTTAATTAATTAATCTGTATTATAGTATAACAAATCGTTATAAATAAAACAGTAGAAAATGACTATAAACTATTATAATCAGACCCGTTTATGATAAAGCACTTTCTATAATTACTTTTTGGCGGTGGATGTTATGCACGAAAAAAAGGAGCAGTTGATAAAACTTATTAATGAGACAGAAGACCCAACTGTCATAATTCATTTTTTAAGAGTTTTAGAGAACATAAAAAAAGAGAGTTGAGAATTTACTCAGCTCTTTTCTATTTTTGCTCAACGTAAGATTTTACTAAAGCGTTTATATGTAATAAATCACTGTTGTTTAATAAAGTTAAATTCTGAACAATTTCCGTAAAAATAGGATTTTTGTCGGGGAAAATTAAACGAGTTGTTGCTTCGATAGATCGTTCGTCGGGTTCAGTAAAATCAGATTGCCCAGTTAGATAATCTGTAGTTGTGTGTAGAACAGTTGCTAAGCCATTTAGACTTTCTAGTGATGGTTCAGTTCTCCCACGTTCCCAGCTGCCAACGGTTTGCTTAACTACATTTAGTTTGTCAGCGAGCTCTTGTTGAGTTAGATTGTGGGCTATTCTTAGTTCTAGTAATCGGTCTTTAAACACCATAATACCCTCCCTCGACGTTCTTTTGTAATTATAGCAAAAATAGGAAACAAAGTGTTGACAAACTACAAAACGTAGTATAATATGTAATTAAGGAAACGAAATGTTACCTAGTAATTGAATAAACAAAAAAGCATTCACGAAAAGAAAATAAATTTCTGTTTCGCAAACACTTATAGTAAAACTTCGACACTTTTATTCTAAGTGAATTTACGAAATAATGCAAGGATGATATTTTCGATTTAGGTTATCAGTCTTTTTGAGGTAGTGCAGAACAGCCTATGATTGTTTAGCAAGGTGGCAGTAGAGTAAAGCTGAGTGTTCATGAATTTTCAAAGGTTAGAACTTCTTGTCTATAGCTGAGGGCTAGGTTTCTGATTTTAACTTATTAGTTAAAGGATGAGGCAATGGGGAAATCCCGCTTAGGATAGATCGGTGTCTAATTGGATGAAAGTTACTTCTAAAGGTGGCAGCATTTCGAATGATAAGGAATGTGTAAGCATGAACGAGAAGCGGCAGGGCTGGTACACCGTATGTGGCAATCTATTAATGCGCCGAGATAGAGGGAAACTCTTAGCCATTGAAGATGATTCTAAGAAATGAATGTAGGGAGTTCTGATTTCATACCTTAATTGGGAACTTGCAGGAAACTTCTTGAGATACTAAAGTATCAGCATTCTATGCCATGAATTAAGAATCTGAATTAAAAAAACAAAGCTATAATCCATAAGTAGAAAAAGTTCTTTTTCAAAGGAGAAGTAGCTTTGATTAATCAATAGAATAGCAGAAATATAAGGACAATCTTATTTTAAGAGTGTCCTTTTTCTGTATTCCAGTTTAGTTAAAGAATTGACTTTGCTGTAATGCAGAAAAACGGGAGGAGATTATGAGTAGAGAAGAGTATACCAAATTAAGTAAGAGAGTTAGTGAAGAAAAGAAAAAGGAGGAGGAGAACTTCAAAAAGCAGCGACAACTTACATTGAAGAGAAAAGAGGAATTTTACATTTCATTGATTGATTTGACAAAAGTACAACGAATTAGAAAACAACCTATGTTTAAAAGTTTTGTGTGTGGATTTGTAGCAATAATTGTGCTGGCATTATGTTATTTATTTTTAAATAATTTTAAATTTAGTTTTGAATTACTGATGCTGTTAGTAGTTTCGGGTGCCATGTTGGTAGGAATGACAGAATTTATTGAGGATAGTTGGGTTTTAACCGATGAAGAAATACGCAGAGCATTGAAAATGATTTATAAAGACCTAGATAAATATGAATAAGAAGAGAGGAGAAGTAAATGAGTATTTTAAGTCTATTAAAAAAGAAAAGCGAGGAAGAAATAATGGAAGAGTTGGAGGCAATCATTTGTAAAGGAAGAGCGGCAGGGATTGTTAGTGTGTTAATGATTGATGAAAAAGAATCAGAAACTGCTGACGGTGTAACTTTTGATTTAGAGAAATTTATTATTGACCAGCTACAATTTTTGAAAGTTAGAAGTATGTTTTGTTCAGATGAACATTTAAAAGATAACACCGAAGCTATGGTGAAATTGCTGGAAGGTCTTATCGAGTACAGGCGATTGGAAAAAGAGGGCTATTCTGATGAAAAGTAACGAAATGGATTTCTCATTTGAATGGTCAGAACTTAGAGAACGTGGAGTAGTAATCGAGGCATGTTCAAAAGAGGAAGCGATCAAGAAATTTTTATCAGGACAATATTTTGAGGATGATGTAGTTACTTCTAATGATTACAGGGTTTCAAGAACACTGTTTGTTGATGGAGAGGAAGTTGAGGAATAAATGTTGAAAAAAGAATTTGTTGAAGGATTTGTTAGAGAAATTAGAAATCAGGTAAAAATTCTTGATTAAGCAACCACTCGACACTAAGAAAGGAAGTAGGTAATGAATAGGACTATTGAGAGAAAAAAAGAGGTTCTGATTGAAAAAATTAGAGAAATGAATGCTGAAAATGCTGATGATGTAGTTGCAACAGTTCGATATGAGATTGAGCAAATAAGATTTGAAATATACGAAGAAAGTAATGAAGAATAGCAACCACTCCCCACAACAGAAAGAGAGGATGGTATGAATGGATAGCAATTCATTTGAAAGTATCATAAGAGACTTAGAGCAATCAGAAGATTTAGGGGATGTAAATGCTTGTAAAAATAGTCTCATTGAATTGTATGAAGAAATGGAAGCAATACTTTTTGATATATGTAATGAAGATGGAAGTAATCAATTAAAAATTTTCAAAGAAAGATACTTTCCAACAGATTATAGTGAAATGATGAAACTGTTTGTAAAGTAGCAACCACTCCACACTAAGAAAGGAAGGTTTGAATGGAAGAAGAAATTGAAGTGTTGAAAAATGTTTTATCAAGGTATGGATTAGATAAAAATTATTATGCTGAAGAACTGCTTAAAGAAAAAGAGGTTGCAATACCATCGTTTCTTATTGAAGAAGAAGGGCTAAGCTGCTTCCCATTTATAGCAGATATTAATGGAAAAACCGTTTATCATGCTACGTTAAGTCCGAATCAACGTTTTATTTTTATAGAGTAGCAACCACTCCACACTGAGAAAGGATGAATAACATGTACGGAATACGATGTAATGTTGATGGATTAAGAGGTTTTGTTACAGGTAGCTTTATTCATCAGGGAAATAGATATGTTTCTGTTACGAGGATTGATTCAGGAAAAAGAAGTGTATTAGGTTTTCCTAACATCCACAAAATTAAGGTATATAAATCAGAAAAAACGGCTGCGAATGCAATAAGAGATTATGAGAATGCATTTAAAGAGGATTTTGAAGTAGTAAAGTTTACAGATAAAGAGCTGAGAACACTTGAAAGATGTAAAAAAAATAACAAGCAATAAGTGGAGGACAAAATAATTTCACGAATAGTTAAAGAGTGAAAAAACTTATCTAATGGGGTTTAAAGTGTGCCCTCCACCTAGACCAATTATAATTCGCATACTTCTATATGTAAAGTATATATTTCTCTAAGGTTGAAGTAGCTACTTTGGAATTACTAGAATATGTAAACTGAAAAATAAATAACATGAAAGGAAAAATTATGGAAACAAGAATGTTGAGTAGTGGTGAAGGGATGAAATTGTTAAAAGAATATGCAAGAAAAGAACGAATGAAAGTAGTTCTGTTGAAAGATTTCTTTAAGGCTCAGGCAATAGAGAAACAAACAGAACAAATTACTTTCATTCGTTTTTTTAAAGAAAGCAAAGAAGTTGCTTTGGAATACATACGGATTAATGGAAAACTTTATTATCAAGTAAAAATTTAGGAGGAAAAAAGATGGCAAGAGATAGACGACCGACTAGAAGGATGAAAGAACGTATTGCACGAGAAAAAATTGGAAATCAATATTTGAATCCATCAAAATGGCTTGTAAGAAATTTGAGTAATGGAAGGATGATAATTGTTCATAAAAAATCAAAAAAGGAAAAAGAATTAGTGTATGAAGGGATTTAGAAAAACGTGAAGGAAAAATTAGAAAAAATTCAAGAAAAGTATCGGGGGTTTTTAATTAAGAAATTTCAGGTGTATAGGTGCTGGCAAAGCTACGATTACTTTGTAGAACATTATAAATATCTCTATGATCGCATGAGTGATTTTTATATGGAGTATTTTTTATCCTATAAAAAAATCATGCTGACTGATACGGATATAGAAAAAATCTTTAGTCAGCTTTTAGAAAAGCTAGTAAGAATTTGTGAGAAAAAAATGAATAGAGATTTTGAAAAGCAAGTAATCATTACTGATGAAATAGTGACAGAAAAATAAGAAGAGAAGAGGAAAAGAATATGGCAATTTTAGATTCAGAATTACAGTTGGATAATTTTTGGGAGACATTAGAGAACGAATTTTTCCAAAAGGTAGATAGTCAACTCCATCGATTTAGTTTGAATGTGGATGAAAATGAAAGTGAAATTCATGAATTAAAACAAAAAATTGGTGAAAGAATGATGAAACAATCCGCTGTAGCAACAGATTTATTTTTTGATGAGGCTGGAGTTTTAGATAGCTTGAGAGTAGAAAAAATCTTCTTTGCTCGTGAACGATACTATAAAGAAGAGGTTGAAAAATTTGTTGCAAAGAAAATACTTAACTGGAATTGATTTTTAATTAAAAGTATAAGATAATTTCCATTTAGGGTAAATAGGAGGAAAGAAAATGAAATTAAGTGATAAAGTAAAATCGTTATCAAAAAAACAAAAAGCAGTTATTATTTCTGGTATTGCTTTAATCATTGTTGCATGTGGTGCTGGCTATAAGGTTTATGCAGATAACCAATACCAAAAAGAAACTACATTAGCATTAGAATTATTAGGAATGAAAGAAAAAGAATTAAAAGCAATTTATAATGATTCGAATAATTTGTTCAGCAAGGATAAATCAGATTTTTTAACAAAAGATGTAGATGAAAAAACGATAACCACGCTGGAAGAAAGATTAATAAGTATTGAGAAGGAATATGAAGGAGTTTCAGTTCCACGAGGTATTCAAAAAGATACTGCTTTAGATTATAAAGGTATGAGTGAAGAATTATTATCCAAAGCAGAAAAAACATTAAGTGCTAAAAAACAGGTTAATATGCTTTTTGAAAAGGAAGCAATCATTGGTGATGAAGTTGATAAAAATCTTCCTATTAAAAATGATTTATCAACTAAGAATTTAGAAAATATTGAAGAATCTTTTTATGTAAAAGAAACAAAATCAGAATTTGAAAAAGCAACAAATGAATTGATTGATACTGCTAAAAATCAAGTAAAACAAATTGAAACTGCTAAAGTGGCAGTAGAAAAAGTGTATAAGGATAAAGTAATTTCTACTGACCAAAAATTGTATGATTTTGCAAAAAAAGAAGTGGATAAAATTAAGAATCAGAAAAGTAAAAAAAGCTTAGACGAAAAATTGGATAAAGTAAAAAAAGAAATTAGCGCTAAGAAAAAATCAGATGAAGAGAAGAAAGAATCTGTAGATAGTAATAGTACAGAAGTAACAGCAGAAGATAAAAATGAAGAAGTAGCGAATGAACAGGCAGCAGCTCAAACAAATACTGAGGCCAATTTTAATGAGGGACAACAAAATACACCAGCACAAGATTATAATTCGGCTGGTGGTGGTTCTGCGGCTTCTAACAGCAATGCTGGAGTTCCAGTTCAAGGTGGCAACTCGCAAACTGGAGGAACACCCACAACACCAGCTCAACCTGATCCAACACCAACGCCTACACCCGATCCAACACCTCAGCCTACAGTAAAATATCAAGGTTGGGTGGAAGATGAGAATGGAGGCTACTATACTTCTCCAGTTTATTCTTCACAAGAAGAGGCGATAGCGTGGGTGAATGCAAAGAGACGAGAACTATTACAAAATAATCTTTTAGGAAGTAGCGGCGGAATATCTGCTGTATACGGATAAAATCATAGTACATCAGACAGCTTAAAAAAGGCTGTCTTTTTTTTATACACAAAATATGGAGGTGAGCGTGAATTGGTTATGTATCAACCAAGAGCTAGAAGTGATTTTACTGGTTATTCCTGCAAAGAAATAGTGTAGGTTTAATAAATAAAATATCTGAATAATTGTAAAGCAATAGTTGAGATTAAAATAAGAGAGGAAGTTTTTAGTGAAAAGTAATCTGAAAAAGAAATTGAAGAAAATTGGAGTTGGAGCAGCATTATTAAGCATTATCGCTCCAATGCTAATGAATAGTTCACAAGCATTAGCAGAAGTTGTGTCTAGTAACAATTACGTTTCTGAATGGAAATTAGTTACTGATAATGACGGATATTTGGGGTTTGTGAATATCAATGGTCAAAAAGTGGGAATTATTCCGCAGGGAGTGGTAAAGGATAGCTCTCTGGAAATTCCAGATGATGTGAATGGCAATCTTTGGGCTTGTTTACAACCTCTGTTGAAAAATTCAGTAGGTACACCAACAAATGTTTATGATAATCCTTCCGATATTGGACTAAGTGTCAATTTAAATAGAATGCTTAGAATGATTAATGCGTATGGATTTACAAATAATTCTGTTGGAAAAAAATATAGTGATGTTGGGGTTTTATCTGACTTCGCTTATATGAATGCGGCAATGTATCTTTATGAAAATGATTTAGCTAATCATGCTGGGGTTCATATTGACAATGTTTTAGGTATAAATGAAATTCCAGATCATTTGAATTTAATGAAACTCTCTGAGGCGGAGGTTTATACTCTTTTGAAAGGCTATGCTCCATATGGTCTTTCAGCAGCACTATCTTCTGCTCGCAGTCAGGATGAATGGGCAAAAGCCACTGCAAAAGCTATGAAAGAAGGAAACAAAGAGGATTTAACCAATAGTCCGATGGATACCCTTACTAAGGGGCAAACAGTAACAAGTAAATCCAGTAGATATTTAAATGGAGAAAATTCTATTGCAGTGAGTGATACTAATGGAGTAAATGGTACTGTAAAAGATGGAAAAATTGAAGTGAAGCTGGATGATAGTGCTGACTTGGTAAGTCTTCATAATAAGGTGGTTACTTTTACAGCATTAACTGATGTACTTTTACCTCAAACTAGAGCTGGGATTCCACCAGTAAATCCTGGAGGAGAGATTGGCTCTGGAACATTGATTTCTAAATCTCAATTTACAGATAGCACACAGAAAATGGGGATTTGGAGTGACCCTCCCTTTGTAAAATATCAAGTAAAAATTATTGGAACAGGCGAAGTGAAAATTACTAAAACAGATGAAAAAACTGGTGAGCTGGTTCCTAATACTGAATTTGAGGTGAAGGAAGTTGAATCAGGTAAAGTTCATGCTACCAAAACTAATGAGAAAGGCGAGGCTGTTATTGACGGTATTATTCATGATACGAAAGTTGATGTAACAGAAAAATTTGTACCTGCTCCATATGTTTTAGCAACAAACAATACGAAATCGGTTATCATTCAAGCTGGTAAAACGGCAACTGTAGAATTTAAAAACGAAAAGGCTACTGGAAAGAGTACGTTAACAAAACAGGATAAAACGACAGAATCTAGTACACCTTTAAACCCTAACTATCCTTTAGCGAATGCTAAATATGGCTTTTTTAAAGAGGATGGTACTATGTTGGAAGAATTTACGTTGAGCAAAGATTTAACTGCTATGCTTGATAAATTAGATTTAGGAGTTTATTACTGGCAAGAAACAGTTGCTCCTACAGGTTATGTCTTAGATCAAACAAAGCATTTTGTAGAATTAACTTATAAAGACCAGCACACAGCAGTTGTTGTTGATAATGCTTTAAGTAATGATGATGTAATTCGAATGAATTTGGACGGACAAAAGCTAATCCAAAATGAAACCAATGAAATCTTTAAAAATGGTGTAGAATTTACATTAACTAACTTGCGTACAAAAGAAAAAACAGTAGCTACTACTGCTACTGTAGATGATAAAAAAGGATACTTTGATTTTTCTGATTTACCGCTTGATAATTATTTGCTGGAAGAAACAAAAGGCATTGAGGGCTATAAAGACATTGATCCAATTGAAATTAGTCATACCTATGATAAAAAATCTGATTCTTTCGTTTTCACTGTTAAAGACCAAAAATCTGGAAATATTCTTTCCGAAGAAACACTTACACAACTTGAATTATCTCAGGGAGAAAATGTTGATTTGGGAACATATACTTTGAAAGATAAAGCTGTTCTTGTCGAAAAACCAAAAGTTGGTATGAGTACACAAGCACATATTGGTGATGGAAAGACAAACACGTTCACATGGGGTGATAATATCACTTTCTATGATGATTTAAAGATTACTCATGAAAATATCCCTGTGGGAACAGAAAGAGCTTATGAAGCCATTCTAGTTGCTGTGTATCAAGATGGTACTCAAAAAGATGTCTGGAGTTCTGGAAAAGTAGATTATAAAGTTACTGATAAGGAAATTACTGAAAAAGTAATTGCTGAGTACGATTATAAGAAAGACCCGCAAGGAACAACTTATTTCTGGAAAGAATATGGATTTAACAAACCTACTGAAAAGGAATATGAAAAAGATGTTGAACACAATATCGATGGCAAAGACAAAAATCAAGGGTTTTTGTTGGCAGTAAACGAGACACCTAAAAATGAAGAGCCAGCAGCTACAAAAGGTTCTTTCCCTAACACTGGTGAACAAGTAGGAAAGACATTAACAATCATCGGATTGGCATTGCTTGCTGGAGTTGGCTGTGGCGTGTATCTGCTATATAAGAAAAAGAAACAACAAACACCAACTAAATAATTGAAAGTATTTCGCTATGGAATGCTTATTTTTTTATGCCTAGAGATTCGCTTCTCTAGGCATTCTTATTATCTTAATAATCAAGAATAAAATTGGAAAGAAGGAATAAAACTATGGCAACATTAAAAAAACCTGTAATAAAAGACGAGGCTTTAAAAAATACAAAGGCAAATGGAAGAGTTGAGCAGCGGACGATGACCATTGAGGGAAAAAGTATGATGGTTAAAATTTACTCATTAAGAAATCCGCAATTTGGTGCATTCGAGCTAATTGTACCAGCACGATCTGGAGTAACAGTACAACCTAATCAAGAAGTAGAAATTATTAATCCTAGTTTACATTCGGTTGGAAGAGTAAATTCTTCCCAATATACAAGTTCTAGTGGTAGGCGTGAAACGGATTATGTTGGATTTGTAGAGCGTAGTGTTTTTGCAGATGGTTTGAAAATGAAGGGGGAAAAATAATATGTCATCAATTAAGGTAGATGGAAATGATATTACATCATTAATCAATTTTGAAGAAACTTTTGGGAAATTGACTTTTCTGGAGCAAATCTCTGATCAAGAAGAACGTGGAGAAGATGGTGAACGAGGCGTAGCTAAAGCCGTTCGCTTTGAGTTTTTATCAGAAAAACAAGGAGCAGAATTTCGAGCGAAAATTAGCTTAGAGGATAATCCGATGGTGGATCTGTCTCAGCTAAAAATGGATGATGAAATTGAGCTGGTTGAGCCGAAAGTATTTGAACGGAATATGAATAATGGGCAAATGCCAAACATGGTTGTTACTATTGAAGCGCTGGATGTTAAGAAGAAAGGTGCAACTAGACCAGTTACAGGACAAAGTGACGAATCAAAAAATAAAAAATAATTAGTTAAAATAGGCGGTTAGTTTTCAAAGGCTAGTCGCTTTTTGTATGTAAAAAAATATGACTTTAAAGAAAGGGCGTATATTTTTAGTGGAGGAGGAATTAGTATCTAAAAAACTTAGAAAACTTGGTTTTGCTGTTTTAGAAACAAATGGTGCAGAACTGTATTTGTTAGAAACACCTTATTATTTTTTAGTGATTGAGGAGGTATTTGGAAAGTATAGCTTTATTAAATATTCGTTCAACTCAGGAAAAAAAGAAACCCGAATTGTTAAATTGTACTTTGATAATTACAGTGAGAAATCTATGTTGAGACGTGTTGGTTCATATATTCGTTTTATGATAGAAAACAAATATTTAAAAACAAGCAATAGAGAAATACTTGAATTTGCTAGAGAAATTAGTGAAACAAAAATATTTGTATAGAGAGGATTGATTCAGTGAGTGTTGAAATGGAGCTGGAAGTAAAAATGTTAGAAAAGGAGATATTAAAAACAGAAAGGAAATTAGTAATTATATGTGAAAGACTTCGGTTTTATGAAAGAGCAGCTAAGGGGGGACTGAAAAAAAGAATTTATATGTGTTTGTATAATTTGATTCCTGTAATAATGTCTGGTTTTATTATGTTTGTAGTTGGCTTAATGATTTATAGAGAGTGGGATTATTTTCTTTTTCACCCAGCTTTTTTAGCTAGTGAGATTGTTGCTGCTCTCATTTTGGTGGTATGTAATAGTATGTTAGTTGATTTTTCAGATAAATCGTTGCTGAATAATATTATAGTAAGAAAAAAGGAAATAATATGTTTGGAAAACGATTTGAAAAAAATTATGATTAGAAGAAAATTTTTGCTGGAGAAAAACATGAGGGAAATTCAAGCTAATATAGATTATGCTTACCCAAATTTTAAAAGTAAATGCCATGATTTAAAAATACTACCAGAATTTTTTAAGGAAGCATTATTAGGAGTAAAACCGTTTGAAATTAGAAAGAATGATCGAAATTTTGAGAAGGGTGATTTTGTAAAATTACATGAATTTGATGGAACAAATTTCACTGGAAGATTTATTTTTGGTCAAATTATGTATGTGACTCCTTTTAGTCAAAAAAATGATAATGTTGTTTTTTCATATGAACAGATAATGGTGGAAGAATGCTATGAATAAGTTAATTGTATATCGTGGAAAACGAATACGAATGTTTCATAGAAAATTACTCTTTAAGTATGGGATTGCTATTTGTATACCATTTTTCATTATGTTGGGCGTGTACCACTTTTTTGTTACCTATCCTCTGGTGGAGAAAATGGAAAGCTCGTTTTCGGTACAGCCATTTATTTTACCAGTTCTAATAACTGTTGCTGTAATAAGCTGTAGTATCTTTTTAGCTTTTTATATCATCCGCTCTTCTCAACTGAGGGGCGGTTTTTTTAATAGGCAGTATAAAAAACAACAGCTTGCTGAATACTTAGATGATAATGATTTAATTATCAGAAAAACAAAAAAAACTGAGAAAGGACAAAAAGAAGTAAGGAAATTTCCGAAGATTTATTATCGAGCGAATGGCGATACAGATGAATTTACTTTTAAAATTGGAAATAAATTTCAGGATAAGTTTCTACAAATTGGTAGACCACTAGAAGATATGTATTTAGCTGATTTGACAGCTGTAAAACGTGAGCAAGGGTATGTAACCTTTTGTTACTTAATTGATGTTCAAAGCAAGCGAATCAAATTTGAAGAGCTTGCTGCTGGAGACGGTAAAGTACAATTTATGAAAGGTGTATGGTGGGAGTACGATTCCTTGCCACATATGCTGATTACTGGGGGTACTGGAGGGGGAAAGACGTATTTTATTTACTCCTTGATTGCTGCGCTAGGTAAAGAAGGTCGTGTTCATATTTCTGATCCTAAAAATGCAGATTTGGCGGATTTAGCAAATTTTAAAGCATTTAAGGGTTTAGTAGTAAGTGATAAAAAAGAAATTTTTAAGCAAATGCAAGAAGCAGTTGAATTAATGGATAAGCGGTTTTTATACATGAAAAAGCAACCCAATTACACCATTGGTAAAAATTATAGATATTATGGGATGAAACCAGAATTTTTTATAGTTGATGAATGGGCTGCTTTTATCTCTGTTTTGGATAAATTTGGGAGAGATGAGAACGCCTGTACAGAAGAAAAATTGTATGAAAGTATATCGCCTTTAGTTCTGAAAGCACGTCAAGCTGGTGTGTTTTTTATTTTAGCGACTCAAAAGGCTGGTACTGATGTAATTCGGTCAGCAATTAGAGACAATTTAATGTGTAAAGTTTCACTGGGAAGGCTATCTGAGCAAGGCTATATTATGACATTTGGTGATGATAACAAAAATAAATCATTCATAAATAAGTATGGTGTTCATGGACGTGGGTATATTGATGTAGGTGCTGGGGTGCCGCAAGAGTTTTATTCTCCACTAGTAGACCCTAAATTTGATTTTGTTGAGTATTTTAAAAATATGCCTGCAATGCCTTATACAGATGTATCGGATGTTGAAGTAACTGAGGAAGATATTGAGATACTTGAAGAGGTTTATGGAGATAATTTTATTGAATCGGAAAAAGAGGAAATTGCTAAAAAATCAGAAGAACAAAGATTAGAACAGGCGAAAGAAAAAAATGAAAAAGCAGAAGAACTCATGGAAGCTGCTGGTTTTTCATATACAGATCAAGTGAAGATGAGACAAAAGGAAGTGGTTTGATGGAGTATTATACTATCAAAGAAATTTGTAAAAAGTTGCGAATAAAAGAGCGTACCCTTCGTAGCTGGATAAAAAAAATTGAAGAGAGAACAGAGTTTAGATTTTCTCGAAAAATTAATATGAGAAATCCGCATTTTATTCATGGAAATCCGGTGCCGCAACTCATGTTTGATGATGACGATTTTTATTTATTAGAAGAGCTACATTCAAATAGACAACAAGAAGCGAATTTAACGGAAGCGATTGATAGATTGTTTTTGTTAGAAGAGGATTACAATAAACGATATCCATTAAGTAATAGAGGATAAAAAAATGAAGAAATGACATTTTTAAGAAAGCTTATGAGGAATATAGTATGAAAAAGAACAATAAAAAAATTATCAAAAAAGTAAAAGGTTTGTTGGCTATCGCAAAAGATGAGAAAAATGATGAGGAAAGTCAATCTGCTTTTATTTTAGCTCAGAAACTTATGATTCAATATGAAATTGATAAAAGCGAAGTAGAAGATTATGAGCTTTCCAATGAATCGAGTGAAATCAATGAAGAATCTGTCACGATATACAAACGTCTTTATTGGTGGGAACGTTCTTTGGCTCGGATTATTGCTAAAAATTTTAGAGTTAAACATTACTTAAATAGTAAATATATTGGTAAACAAAGAAAACGGCGCATAATTTTTTATGGATTTGGTAGAGACCTGGAGCTTGCAAAAGAAATGTATATTCTTGCATATGATGTGGTTTTATATCATAGTAAAATCTTTATTGATGAATACTATAGAACACAATTGGAATCAAGAAGTAGGTATATGACAGAAAGTATTAAATCTAGTTATATCAGAGGTTTTTTAAATGGTCTATCGGATCGCTTTGATGAACAAGTAGCTATACTGAGAGAATCATTTGAAGTTTTAGTATTGATTCCAGAAGAAGTAGAAAAATCATTTGTAGTAATGTCTAGCGAATGGGGAAAACCATTAGATTTGGTTTTGCCACCAGTTGAAGTGGTTCAGGCTTATCAGCAGGGATTCAATGATGGGAAAAAAATTGATTTTACTAAAAGTACAATTTCGATATGAACACGAATGTGTCTGCATGTGAACTGCACGTGTATTTTGTGGCAGCTTTAGCTGTCGCCACAGAAAAATGCACGTGTAGTTTGCTTGCAAGATACACGAAGTGAATGTGAGTGGCGGAGCCACTCACATTTTCCCAGCACCCCGTTTGGTAATACGGGGTGCAGAAAAACCAAAATGAATAACAAAAAACGTCTGGAAAGCTTGCGGTAAAGCGAAAATGACGTAGTTAAAAGATACGGACAAAAGTAGCAAATTTGTCCGTATCGGTTAGGAGTGAATTATTGACTGGTGAAGAATTAAAGAAAGTTCGTAAGCGATTGGGTTATTCCCTACGAAAATTTAGTGAGAAGGTTGGTGTTTCAAAATCCACTCTATCTGATTGTGAAAAAGGAAAATTTAATCTATCTGAGGAAAAGGTAAATCAAATAAAAATAGCTATCGGTTTGCCTGTTAAATTTGGACACCAACTTCATGTTCATTGGGATTATCTTAAATTTACTTTTTTTGATAGTAGCATTGAAATAATTTTAGAACATGTATTAAAGATTCCTGTTAAGTATTTTGTTATAGAGCAGTCTAGGAAAAATAATTATGAAAGAAAATATTCGTGTGGTCATATTGTTATTTTTGATCGAATGTCTGATAGTCGTCAAGGAATACTGCTTGATTTGACTGGTCAAGGGGTATACGAATTTGAGCAGCATTTAGAAGGAATGGGTTTGAATTATAGAGAATGGTTTCGAAAGATACTTAATCCTAACTGGTATAGTTCACGTGGATATTATTCAAGAATACATTCTACTCGAACAGATATTGCGATTGATGAGATGTATGATCCAATCAATGGAAATTTTAATCTGCATGAATTGAAAAAAAGAAGAGATAGGGATTTAATTCAAAGTGATTTTCGGGTTTATCGAGAACAAGAAAAAAAGTTTAATGCTGAAAGCGGCGGATTGACTTTGTACTATGGTGCTCGTGGTGGAAACATGTTCGTTCGTTTTTATGAAAAGCGATATGAATTAGCTGATAAACTTCGAACAACTGTAGATGATGTATTGCAGGAATATGGTATCTGGAATCGATATGAATTAGAACTCGGAAAAGATGTGAATGAACAAATTTTTGATTCTTATTTGGCTGGAGAAGATTTGGATGAAATAGCTATTAATTTATTGCTTTCCAAATTTGAAGTTTATGATGAGAAACTTAATGAAAGTGGAAGTATAGAGCGAACTTATTATGAAGAATTTTATCAAATTTTTGGTTCTTGGAAGTCAGTAAAGATAAATAGTAAACAAGAAGAATCAAGTTTAGAAAAAAGTCTTCGCTGGATAGAATTACAAGTCATACCAACTTTGAGAATGATTGAGCTTGTTTTTGGTAAAGATCGATTTCGAAAATGGCTATTTAAAGCATTGGATAATGTTGAACTATCAGAAAAACAAAAGAAGCAAGTGCTTTATGAACGAATGATTGAGGATAAGGGGTTGAATGAATGAGTATTCTGAGATTGGCTGGTCAATTTTATTTTAATAACCATACAGAATTATTTGGTGAAGATGTGGAGGACTTCTGGGTACTTCTTCATACGAAATATGGAAATCGTATTAGAGATGGAACGATTGTAGAAGCAGCGGAAAATATGGGTATAAAAACAATTCTGGTAGAAACATGGTTAGATAAAAATTGTGATATATTTTTTGAAAAAATTCCTTTGGTCGATGATCAAGGGAATTTTTATTTGTATCAAAAAGAAGAGCTGGATGGATGGTATTACAACTATGTTTATTGTAAAACACTTGATATTCTAGTTCCCAAAATTCAAGAGCAGCAAAATAATTATAGATATTTTGTAAATACTTTAAAAAAACAAGGCTGGGAAATGTCCGCTTTGTTTGAAAGTAATCTGATTAATAGGGGGATTTTTTTAGCTAGGTATAGAGATATGGAAAAAAGGATTCCTTATGATTTTATGAAAAAACTGAATATAAGAATGGGGTGAAACGGAAATGGTAGGATGTGTACCTTTTTGTGAATTAAAAAAACAAGTGAAATTTGGTGTTTTTCAAAAGATAAAGAATGTAGATTCTAATGTAGAATTTCATGTATTTGAATCAGTGTATGAGCGAAGCGATGTAGTTGATTTTATGAGAAGAGATACCTTTTTGAATTATCAAGAAGGAGAAGTGCCAGCAAGCCGATTTGATTTTTTAAAAGAAACCTGGGTATCTCAACTGTATCCGCAACTTAAACTAGAATTAAGATTGTAAGGAGTGTAAACATGTCAAAAAATGAAAAATTAAAAAAGATATTTGATTTAGCGACTGAACTTGATTGTGAGCCTGTAATGTTTGAGGAAGAAAATTTTATAGAAGTTAAACCACGTGTGGGCTACGACTTAGAACGGATTCAAGGTGTTGCAGATAAAGAAAGTGTTCAACTGAAAGTTAATCATATGTATTTACAGGAGTTGGAGGAGAGTGATAAAGAATTAAGCAACCTTTGTACGATTTTAAATATTGGTGGGATTGCTTACGAGATGGTAGGAATAAATAAAAAAATTCTCAAATATCGTATCGTCATTTTTCCAGCTTCTCCAACTATCGAAAATGCACTAAAAAATGATTTAAAGAAATTTGAGAAGGTTGAAGTGATTTTTGAGAAAGGAGCTATTCAGGCAGCTGGAGATGAGGGGGCTACTGAGGATGGTTCGGAACGTGGTGAGCGGTTAGGACAAAAAAAGAAACTGGTCAAGGTTTTGAATAGCTGGGGAGTGGAATATCAAGTGATTGATGTTGAGACGGTAGAAATTTATCCAACAACTCATGACTTGACTAAAAAAATTCAAAACCAATTAAGGGAATATCCATTATTGAATTTAGTATTCAAGAAAGATAAATATGTAAAGGTTCCGATGAGTAGATCAGAAAAAACGGAGATACTTAAAGATTTAGCTGCTAAATTTAAAAAATATGGCAATGGTTATTTAGAAATGAAAAATCCTTTTACTATCATTGCATACGCCAAAAGTGAAAAACTAGCTGAAACTTATAGAAAAATGTTTTCTGAATACTGGTACAAGTATGTAGAAGTTGATGGTGAGATTAAGACTTTGAAAATGGACGTTGAGCCGCTGTATAAAAATGGAGACATGTTTAGTATAGAAGAATGGTCATTGATTAAATCTAAAGCAGAAGCGATTTGTGAAAATTTACAAGACGTAGATTTAGTTTTTAATTCTGTTGGTGAAGTAGTTATTAAAGCAGAAAAATTTGAAAAAGTAAAAGGGCTGTTTTATTTAAAAAATTATCATGATAGAAAATTAGTTGCAGATAATGATAAAGGATTTGTGTATACAAAAATTGAGTTTGATCTAAAAAAATAAATTGAAAAGATGGGCCCATTTTTGGCTATTTTTTAGAGAAGAGGGATGGAATAGTGGAGATTGATGTTTGGGATTTAGTCAAAGGAGATGGCTTTTTTATAGGAAGCTATCCTGATAATTTTGCGATTGGAAGATATTTTTCAGCTGATGAATTAACTTCTAGTTCTTACGAGAAAATTCATGCAGAATATCTGGAAAAGTATAATCCAGATGGATATGAAGAGTTGGAACTAGGAGTTTTTGATGTTGATAATTACTCAGGATTATGGAGTGGAGAATATGGTGTATTAGAAATCATAGATAAACTCAAACATATTAAAGAGACTGTATATTTCGATATCGAGCTGGATGTTTATGATTTTGATGAGAGTTTCTATAATGAGCGTTTTACTAGCCCATATGAGGCGGCACGTGCGACCTTTTTTGGAAGAGTGCATTGGTCGGATGAATATATTAGATTTAATGGTTATGGAAATTTAGAAAGTCTCACCGAAAGAGCTTTAGAAGAGCGGAAATCTGATGAAATAAAATCATTAGGAATATTTTAAAAAAAACAAGGTAAAAGGGCTGTAAACCAGTCCTTTTATTTTATTAGGAGGAAAGATGGATACAAAAAAAGAAACAAACAAGTATCAAGAAATATTTAGATTGTTCTTGCTGCTAATATTTCTGATTTGGATTCCTATTAGCATTTTTGGATTTGGGGTTATATGTATGATGTGGATTCTGATGAGCAAAGATTGGTTTTTCACATTAACTAATTCTTTGTTACTAGTGTTTTGGTCATACTATATGATCTATTCTCCAATAGCCGATGTTAAAAGGCATTATTTAAAAACTTTAAATCAAAGGAGGTTTGAAGGTGGATTTAAAAAAGATAAAGAAAAAGGAAAAAAAGGAAAAAATGCCAAAAGTTCGTTTAGTATCGCAAAAAAAGGCGAATAAAGCGTTAGCGGTTTTTGCTGGAGTATTACTTCTGTTTTCTACGATAGGGACAATTCGTTCAAATGTGCTATCAAGCAATATGAATAATGTTTATTCGAAGATTGAAAATCTAGGTAATGATAAAAATAAAATCAGTGAAAAGGAATCGATTAATCTTCCTATGTTGTCTTATTATGCAACAAACTTTATGAATGAATATATCACTATTGATTCTGAAAAAAAGGAAGAGGAGCAGGAACAACGTTTGAAAAAATTAGCAGACTATCTTTCTTTTGATGTCGAACAATTAGATGAAAAACAACCTGAAAAACTTGTTAGAACATTGAAAAGTTCAGAAGTTATTAATGTGAATGAAACAGCTGAATGTTTTTTAGTAACAATGCAGGTGTCGTATCACGTTTCAACTAAGGATGTCAAAGCTGATAGAAGTGAAAAAATTGTACTGCCGATACAAACGAAAGATAATCTTTATTCTTTAGTTTCACGTCCTTATGTGATTTCAGAAGGAATCCCACAAGGCAGAACAAAAGCATTATCGCAAGTAGAAAAATCTTTGGAAATTGATTCTAAGGATAAGGAATCGATTGAAAAATTCTTACAACTCTTCTTTACTAAGTATGCTGAAAATAATAAAGAAGAGCTATTAGTGTTGATGAAAGAACCAGAATTTTTGGGAAATAATGAGCGATTTAAAGAAATAGAAAAAGGTTCAATTCAATATTTCAATACAGAAAAAGAAAATATGGGAGTGCAGCTCTCGGTTGTGTTTGAAGATAAGGAAACCAAAATCTTAAGAACTGAGAATTTCAGTTTGTGGATTACGAAGACTGAAAATTCATATTTTATAAATACATTAAAACATTACTTTACTGAAAGTGGGGAATAAATTTGAGTACAAATGGATTAGATAATTTTTTAGCAACAGGTTTTATTACGTTTCTGGCATTAGGAGTAATTGTCTTAATTTTGAAACATTGGAAGGGTGCTGAGTGGTTGAAAATTGTTTCAACTGTTTTTATTGCTTTGATAATTCGGGATTTCGCAGTGAATCAAGGGAGAACTACGTTTGGTTTTATGAAATGGGTAGCTAGTTTGTTTGGGATTAATTTTAGTTGAGGAGAATTAAAATATGAAATATTACGATTATAGTAGGGGCTTAAAAGCCCCTTATTCTATTCAAGTGATAAAAAGCCCAAAAGGGAAGGTCATTTGGGTGTTTTCCCAGTCGATTAGCCTATCCTATTTTTTAGTTATGTTTGCTGGTTGGGTATTATTTTTTGTTATTGGTCAATTTTTTAGGCTGCCAGTAATTTTGGATGTTGATTTAAATTTGATGGTTTTTATATATGTGCCACATCGTCTAGCACGTTGGTATTCTGAAACAGATATCGATGGAAAAAGCGGAGTAGCTTATATTAAAGATTTTTTGGTTTATGTCAAAGATTTTGTGATAGATAATAGGGAAATTTATAGGTTTGAACGTGTGAGTGAAGAAAAGGAATTTACATTTCGGAGATAAAATAGGAGGGATTCAATGCAGTTAGAATATCCATTAAGAGAAGAAACAATGGGAAACATTGCTTTGTCACAAGAAAAAATACCGATTGCATATTATCGAATAAAAAGTGAATCAGTAATGCTTACTGATTTAGAAAAAAAGCAAAAAACGAAGTCTAAAGTAGCCCGAACATTAAAACGATTGTCAGCAAACAAAGGCTTTGAAATTAATTTACTCCCTGTAAATGGCGATATTAGGGGGCGGATGGGTGCTATGCGCTCATTGCTCGATCCCGATCATTATGATGTTGGAGTGGATAAACTGAAAAAAACAGTAATTGCATTAGAAAAAGAAATGGGAATGACTTATGAATATACATGGGTCGTTGGTGTTCCATTAACAAAAAATGAAATTGCTGTAGATATGAAAGAAGGAGTGAAGCAGGCATTTAATGTTTTGACAGAAACGTTTGTAAATGGTGTAGGTTATGAAATTGTGATAGAGGATGATTGGGGAAAGAAATATTTAGATCAGGAACAAGAAGTTTATCAGAATCTATCTGAATTAATTGTAGAACGTTTAACAGAAGATGAATTGTATTATTATCAGGCATATCAATTTTTGAAAAACATTCCTCATGAAAAGAAGGATATTACAACTGCTCAGTCAGTAGATAATCTGATGGATACAATAATAAAGCCGTTTTTTGGTGGATTACATTTTAAATCAGAATATGGAGAAAGCTTTGTGTCTTATCTTCCTTTAGGGGATTTTGGTGTATATATGGATGGAAACCATCTACTTGAAATTGCTCAGAAAATGCCGTTTCCTGTTGAAATAAAAATACAAGCTAATTTTAGTGAAAGAAGAGGTCAGTTAGGGTTAACAGGCCGAAGCTCTCGTGCTAGGACAAGAAATAAGAATATTATGAATGAGGCACAAGTTGCTGGAGTAAAGCAAAAAAGAAAAATAATTGAGGGGCAACTATCCTTAGACGATTTAGATCAGAAAATAGATGATGGAGAGGAAATCATTGATTGGTCGGCATATGCTGTAGTAACTGGCAGCACGAAAAAACAAATGAAAGCACGAAAAAAATACTTATTAAATCGATTGGCTGGCTTGAAAATGCCGTTAATAAAAGCTAGTTTTGATAATCCTTATCTATTTCAAGCTACTCTATACGGTAACTTCATTAGTAATAAAAAGAATAAGTGGCAGCACACTAGTACAATAAGTGCTTTTGCGGAATTGAACTTTTTTACCTCACTGAAAAGTGGAACAGATCTAGGGTTCTATTTGGGACGTGTAGATAATACTCTTGAAGACAAAGAAGATCGTGAATCTATTGTAAACAGTTCAAAAAACATAGCTTATCTAAATATGCTGGTATCGAATAAGCAGAATGTGAAAGGGAAAAAGACAAATAATCCACATGTTGCGTTTACTGGAGATACTGGAGAAGGTAAGTCCGCTGCTGCAAAAAAAATGTTTATGGAACTCTCTTTATTAAAAGATCGTAGTCTATACATTGATCCAAAAAAAGAAATGCGTAGACGTTTTATGCAAGTGATTCAAGATGAAGAATATCAGAAAAAATATCCAAAAGAAGTTGATTTTATTAAATCGTTCAATTTTGTTACTTTGGATGTTAGAGATAAAAAGAATAAGGGTGTCTTAGACCCGATTGTTCTTTTTGATGAGACAGAAGCAATAGCAACTGCAAAAGCAATGTTGACAAGTATCTATGAGGGCGAATGGAATCTAAAACAAAAAACAGCGATTAACGAAGCGATAACAAAAGTTGTGGAGCAGCGAAGAAAAGGAGAAACAGTTGGTTTCTGGCATGTGGTCGATGAACTTGTGAATAGTAACGTGGAAGCAATTCATGATATGGGGCGCTTCCTTATCTCAACTATTAAAGGTTCTGTTTTAGAATTGTCTTTTTCTCGTGGAGATGTTGAAGGACTTTCTTTTGATAAGAAAGTAACTATTCTGGAAATTGCTGATTTAGATTTACCTAAGAGTAAAAAGGATAAATTAGATGAGAATAAACGATTATCTGTAACGTTGATGTTTGCTTTAGGAATGTTCTGTAGTAAGTTTGGTTCTCGGAATCCTCGGGAAGAGACTGTTGTATTTTTCGATGAGAGTTGGATTTTCCAATCATCAGCGGAAGGAAAAGCAATTCTAAAAGCAATGAAAAGGGTTGGGCGATCTCAAAATAACTTCATGGTACTTATCACGCAATCTGTGAATGATTTGGAGGATGATGAAGACGGAACAGGTTTTGGAATGGTGTTCTGCTTCGATGAAGAAAATAATCGGGAAGGGATTTTGAAATACTTAAATCTTCCTGTAAACGAACTTAATCTAAAATGGGTATCTAACATGGTGCAAGGTCAGTGTTTGTTTAGAGATATGTTTAATCAAGTAAATCGAATTGTCATTCACATAATTTTTGAGGAATGGTTACCTCTTTTTGAAACAGTCGATGATACCGAGGCTTCTGTCATGGAAAATCAGTTTGTAGCATAAAGGAGGAGAATATTATGGATTATCTTATTGATAGTTATGCTCCATATTTTGCTGACAGCGGAATTCTTGAAAAAGGCTGGCAATTTCTAAATTTTTTATTTGTAGACGCTCCTTTTTTTATTTTACGATTAGTTTCTTCATTTTTTTTAATATGTGAAGATTTGCTAGATCAGTCGAGTTTCTTTATTGATAAACAAGCAGAAGCCTATACAACCTCAGTTAATATTTTAAGAGGATTAGGCGGAACAAGTATAGCAAAAGGTAGCTTGCTGGCGTTAGTGGTGCTTATAAGTGCATATTATTTACTTTTTAATTTCTTTGCTAATCAAAGAAGATTTTCTAAAGTTTTGTTGCATTATTTAGCAGTAATGAGCTTGTTTGTTTTTTGGTTTGGAAGTATAAATTTTTCCACTGATGAAGGCAAGGGAACGAAAAGCGGTGCATTATTTTTAGTAGAATCAGTTACCTCTATTTCAAACGGAATTAAGGGGAAAGTAGATAATGCGACTAGCTCCCTAGCAGGAAATGGTAGTTCAAGTAAGCTATTCGATGCAACTGTTAAACAGACGTTTTATTATGTGAATACTGGATCATTAGACGGAAAATTACCTAATGGTGAAAAGCTGGATGATAAAAAAATGCTAATGCCTATCGGTCTTGATGAAAAAGAAAAGAAGGATTTTATTAAGAAACGTACAGATTACGTTAACGAGATTTCAAAAGATAATCCTTATATGGTTCAAAGTGGAGACAAAATGATGGAGAAAACATTTGCAATTATTGTCGGTGGAACGAATTTAGGAATAACTGGTACTCCAGTTTTATACGTCAACGCAATGGTAACTGTTGTTCAAATAATAGTGAATTTACTAATTATCATTTTTCCAGTGATACTATTTGCTTCCTTTTTCCCTAAATGTCAGATGATTCTATTTAAGTTTCTAAAAATGTTAATGGGATTGTTGTTTGTACCAGTAATTTTTGGTGTGTTTTTAGCAGTGTACTTTTGGATAAACTCACTAATAGATCAGGCGTTTATGGGTGTTATTAGTAAAGTAGATAACACTCTTATTGCTGTTCTGAGTGGTGGAATAAGTGTGTTAGCAATAACCATAATTCTAGTAATAATCAAAGTCGTTTTCCTAAAAAAATTGTGGAAGAATAGATATAAAATTTTAAGTTATTTTAGTGATGGGCAACTTGAAATGCCAGCTGTTGAAAAACTAGTAAATGAAAAGACAACGGAGATGAAAGAACGTGCTGGAGAAGTTGGCATGGGTGCTGTACAGGTAGCGGCAGGTGTTTATACTGGAAATATGGCAATGGTAGCTAATGGGGCTTCGTCTATTGCTCCTAAAGCTGACAAGGCTATAAATCTAGGAAAAGAACACTTTATGGATGAAGACAATAGTTTTGTTGGTTTTAAAGAAGGTGTGAAAAATTGGATGAGCGGGAATGATGATGAATCTAAAAATAAAGAAAATGATTCTACAGTTCCTGACACCAGTTTTGATGAAAAAACAGATATCCTTGAAGAAAAAGAAAGTGAAACTACAGATAATAGTTTGATTGACAAAGGGGTTGTTTTAGGGGTTGATGATGAAGAAAAAGTAGTGAAAGCGTTGAAGGAATTATCTGAGAATACAGATATGGAGGAATTACGTGTTCATGTTGAAAACTTAGAAGATTTAGCTAATAAGGATGAACAAGTATTCTTCGATAACAATGACGAAACAATACTGAATTTTTCGAATCAGCAGGCATACAATAATGAGTATAAGGAGTTAGATAATATTTTTGATAATACAATTAGTAGTGAAGAAATCTAAGAAAGGCTAGTTTATACTAGTCTTTTTTTGTTGAGGTGAAGCAATGAAGAAAATTATTTTACTTTTATTTCTACCTTTGACGATAACAATTTTATTTTTGTTTATGATTATCACAATGCTTGTGGATGTAGAAACAGGAAATACTGAAGGTTTTTCACCTGAAAATGAAATAGAAAAAGTTGCTTTAGACATATATAATTTTGTGTTAAAAAATGGTGGTACAAAAGAATTTGCATGTGCATGGATTGGGAATATAGAACATGAAAGCGGGCTTATTCCTAGCCGCATTCAAAGCGACTTATCATTCAATGAGCTATGGGCGCACGATCCTTCGATTGGAGGTTATGCTTTTGGTTTGCCTCAATGGGATAGAGAACGTAGAGTGAACATGCTGAATAAAGCAAAAGAAATGAAAAAAGATTGGAAAAGTGTTGAGTATCAAATGGAATTTGCATGGAATCATGATGGTTCGGACAGTACATTATTAAAGTCAATGTCTACCCAACAAGATTTGAATAAAATAGCAGTGGACATATTGATAAAGTGGGAAAGAGCAGGTACGAAAAACGATCCAATAGAACAAAGTAGAAGGAAGACAAGTGCTAACAACTGGTACAATCGTCTAGCAAAAGGCAGCTTAGGTAATGGCTCCGCAAACATTGGTGGTGGAAAGATAGATATTCTGGAAGCTAAGATGGGTCAAGGTGTATACAATGGTGAATGCTACGGTCTAACATCCTACTATGTAGATAGTTTTGATACTAAAATTCATTTAGGGGCTGGAAGTTCGATAAGTATGTCTGGTAATATTTCTGGAGCAGATACAATAAGTGCTGCTTTGATTGGAAAAGCATTTTATTGGGAACAAAATGGCTGGCAAGTTATTCATAATCCTAACTATTCAGATGTTAGAGCAGGTGATATAATTAACTTTAATCAAGGTGGGTATGCTTCAAGCGTTTATGGGCACACTGGCATTGTGACAAGTGTTGAGGGAGAAAATAGGTATACGATTTATGAACAAAATGCTGAACAAGGAAGAATTTGTGCAAAATATTCTCGGACTTGGGGAAAAGAGTATACAAGTGTTGCAAGTGTAATCAGAAAAAAATAAGAAAAGGAATTAGTCTATGAAAAAGATATTGATAAGCTTACTTCCAGTAGTTTTTATAGCTGGTGGTTGTGGTAAGAAAGAAGAACCAGTAACTGAGGATTCAACTACAGAAAGTTCTATTGTCATGAAAAAAATTGATGATTTTTCAACAAGTGAAAAAGTTGAACATTCAGATACTAGTAGCAGTGAGGTTGAATCGACCTCTGAAAAAAAAGAAAAAGAAGAGCAAGTAGATGTTCAAGAACTGCTTGAAGATTTTGGAAAAGCGTATGCTAGTTATTCAACAATCAATAGTAGAAATGAGAAATTAAAAGATTTAATGACCAAAGAATGTGCTGAGAAAAATGGAATTAATTCAAAAACGGATATTAAATCAGCTTCGAGTGGTTCAATTACTAATATCTATAAACCTTTAAATGGAAAAAGTAATGATTACGCAATCCAGTTGGAATGTAAACAAAATGGTTCAGAAGTAAGAGTATTGTTGCTAGTTAAAGTGGATGGAAATAAAATATCAAGTATGACCTATAATACAATAAAACAAGAATATTAATTAGCTGAGGTAACTAAAAAATAATTAGTTGCCTCTTTTTTTTGAGGATTGAATAGAATTTCAAAGAGTAGAAAACCTTAGCATTATTAGCAAAAGCGTGATAATGCTTTTTGTTATTGAGATTGGGAGTGTGTTAAAATGAAGACTGTAACTATAAAAGAAATTGAAAGTCATGGTTTTAACTCGGCACAATCGCAACGTATTTTTCGTAAGGCTAAAGATTACATGGTCAAAGAAAAGAAATGTGATTTCTATTCTGGTAGAAAAGTACAGCGAGTTCCAGCGTATGCTGTAGAAAAAATGCTGGGAATGGAGTTAAATTAATGGCGAAGATTCAAAGTGTCTATAAAGATAAGAAAGCAAAAACATGGTTTTATAAAAAAAGATTCGGAAAAACATGGTTAATAAAAAAAGGATTCTCATCCGCAAGTGAAGCAAAAGAAGGACTAGATACAGCTTTAGAAGAAGCAAAAAAAAACAAGCTGTATGTTAAAGAAAGTGTAAACTTTTATGAATTTTTTGAATCAGTGGCAATCCCACATTTTAAAAGAACATTGAAAGATAGTACATTTCAAAATCGTTATAAGATGTACTGTAAACACTTTCTGTATTTTAAAAATTGTGATATTTCAGATATTAGACAAAAGGATATAGCGTTGTTTAAAGACTATCTTCAAAATCTCCATTCTCAGTATGATAAGCCGATGAGTTCTGGCTATATTAATCATATTCTTTCTGGATTGTATCAAGTTTTTGATTTAGCTGTTGAAAGAGAAATGGCAAAAGAAAACTATGCAAGGAAAGTAAAAAAACTAAAAGTTCGTTCAAAAAGAGAAATTGAGTATTGGACAATTCAAGAATTTGATACATTTTTTAATTTGCTAGATGAGAATAAGTATGTAGAATTGATGAAAAAGGCTGGATACTATACCCTTTTCTTTTCAGGTCTACGAATTGGAGAACTGATGGCAAGAAAATGGTCTGATGTTGATTGGGAGCAGAATATGATTTATGTTAATAGCACACTTAATTATAGAAATAAAGCGCAATGGTCAGCAGCAGCTGCTGATGGAACGAAAACTTTTAGTAGTAAAGCGTGGGTAAAACTATCTCCTAAAAATATTCAATGGCTTAAAAAGTGGAAGAGTGTTCAAGAAAGTATTGGTAAAATGGATTATATTTTTATGTATGATGGAACTATGTTTGCTCCTAGAAACTGGACAATTTGGTTAGATCAGAAATTGGAGGAGTATAACGGATCAAGAGATAAAAGTGAAGAGTTAAAAAGAATACGTGTTCATGACCTTAGAGATAGTCATGCGATGTGGTTGTTGAGTATGGGAGTAGATTTAAAAACAATTCAGAAACGTTTGAGGCATGAAAATGCCAAAACAACAATGAGTTACTATTTGGATAGGCTACCAGAACATGAAACAAGTATCCTCGATAACTACTAGATTTTTATAAAGTATTTTGTTACCCTTTGTGTTACCCTTAGTAAAATTAAAGGCTTTAAAAGCTTGATATGAAAGGAAGTATAAAGAATTATGCAGTATCCTGAACCAATAGCCAGGTTGATTGAAAGCTACATGAAACTGCCGGGAATAGGGCAGAAAACAGCGACTCGATTGGCTTTTTATACAATAGATATGAAGGAAGAAGATGTTAATACGTTTGCAAAATCGCTCATTAGTGTGAAGCGTGATTTGCACTTCTGTAGTGTTTGCGGAAATATCACAGAGGAAGATCCCTGCGATATCTGCAAGGATACCACGAGAGACAGAAGTACGATTCTTGTAGTTGAAGAATCCAAGGATGTTATGGCAATGGAAAAAGTACGTGAATATCATGGACTATACCATGTGCTTCATGGTGTCTTGTCGCCAATGGAAGGAACTGGACCAGAAGATATTAATATTCCTTCGCTGATTCAACGGCTCCATGATGATGAGGTTCAAGAGGTCATTATTGCCACGAATGCGACAACTGAGGGAGAAGCTACGGCGATGTACCTGTCAAGACTAATTAAACCGGCAGGGATTAAAGTAACACGTCTGGCTCATGGGTTGTCTGTAGGCAGCGATATTGAGTATGCAGATGAGGTGACTTTGCTAAAAGCTGTAGAAGGCCGTAGAGAACTATGATTGGGATATTAGACAGAGGTGCCTTTTTCAAGTAAAATAAGAGTATTATAGAATATTGTAAAATAGTGAGCTAAAGAGAGTATGGAGGCACAAGAGTTTGCAGGGATTATTTATAACAATAGAGGGCCCGGATGGAGCCGGAAAAACAAGTGTTCTGGAGGAATTGTATCCAAGGCTGGCGTTGGCAGCTGAAACAAAAATAATAAAGACCAGAGAGCCGGGAGGAATTCCGATTGCAGAGCAAATCCGCCAGATTATTCTGGATCCGAAAAATGGAGAAATGGATGCACGGACTGAGGCACTGCTGTATGCAGCAGCTAGAAGACAGCATTTAGTTGAAAAAGTATTCCCGGCTCTTGAAGCAGGCAATATCGTTCTTTGTGACCGCTTCGTGGATAGCTCGCTGGCTTATCAAGGGGCAGGTAGAAAAATTGGGGTAGCTCCTATTTTAGCGATTAATGAGTTTGCAATCGAAGGAACAGTTCCTGATTTTACTGTTTATCTAGATGTAGACTCAGATACCGGATTGCGCAGGATTCAGAATCATCGGCAAAATCAGTATGACCGTCTGGATTCTGAAGGGCTCGAGTTTCACCAGCGCGTGCGACATGAGTATTTGAAGCTGGTTGAGGAGCATCCAGAGCGGATACAAAAAATTGATGCAAGAATGAGTTTAGAATCAGTAGTAGAACAAACGTTTCAGGCGATTATTAACCGCTATCCAAAACATTTTAGAAATTAGAAGGGTGATGTCAGATGAAAATTATTTTAGCAATTGTTCAAGACAAAGACAGCAACCGTTTAGCCAATGAGTTTATCGATGCCAACATCAGAGCAACGAAGCTTTCTTCAACGGGTGGCTTTCTAAAAGCAGGAAACAGCACATTTATTATTGGTATTGATGATGAGCGTCTGGATGAAGCGCTGGAACTGATTAAGCAGACCTGTCAGTCCCGTAAACAGTATGTATCTGCACCAGTGACTTTGGATCTTACAATGGAAGGACAAGTACCCTATCCAGTTGAAGTGGAAGTTGGGGGCGCAACAGTCTTTGTACTTCCAGTAGAAGGATTTCATCAATATTGATTATGAAAGAGTATCAGCAATTAGAACAACAGCAGCCTTTGCTGTATAAACAGCTGCAGAATAGTTTTAAGCATGGTCGAATCGCCCATGCTTATCTTTTTGAAGGAGATGCTGGAACGGGAAAGCGTGCATTTGCCTTGTGGCTGACAAAAAAAATTTTTTGTACCAACATTATTGAAGACAATCCCTGCAATCAATGCAGCAATTGTCTCAGAATCAACGCTGGTGAACATCCGGATGTTTTGTTAGTCGCTCCTGAGGGACAAACCATCAAGGTGGATCAAATTCGACAGCTTAAATCAGAGTACAGTAAGAGCGGAATTGAGACAAAGCAAAAAGTTTTTATCATTGAGCAGGCAGAGAAAATGAGTATTGGCGCTGCCAACAGTCTTTTGAAATTCTTAGAAGAGCCAGAAGGACAAGTCACTGCACTGTTAGAGACCGAATCGATTGGTAAGATTCTGCCGACGATTCAATCCCGTTGTCAGATTCTGCATTTTCAGCCGTTGGATGGGAAAAAAATGGTCGGTTTATTGAAAGCAGAAGGAGTCGGTGAAAAAACAGCTGTTCTTTTAGCTTCATTGACAAATAGTTTGGAGAAAGCAGTTGAAATCTCTCGGGATGAATGGTTTAATGAGGCTAGGGAAATCATTGAACAGTGGTTTGATTATCTTGTTAAGGACGACCTTCAGGCATTCATTTATGTTCAAAAGAGAATGCTGAAAGTCTTCAAAGAAAAAGAACAGCAAAAGCTGGGCTTTGATTTGCTGCTGGCGTATTATCGCGGGCAGCTGACAAAAATCCTGACTGAAAAGCGCTCAAAGACAGAAATCAGACAAACCGCTCAACGAGTAGAGCTGATTCTGGATGCCTATCGGAAATGGGAAGCCAATGTCAGCTGGCAAAGTGTTTGCGAGCAGCTGGTCATCCGAATGATTCACCCGAAACTATCTATAGGAGGATAATAATGGTTGAAGTAGTAGGCGTTCGTTTTAGAGAAGCCGGACATATATATTACTTTTCTCCTGGTAAGGCAGAGTATGTCTATGATGAAAAAGTCCTCGTAGAATCTCAACAGTCTAAGCAAATTGCTACTGTAGCTATACCTAAAAAATCTTTTGATCCTGAGGATCTTCCTGAGGAATTGAAGCCGATTTTAAATAAAGCCACTTCCAAAGATTTGGAGAAAGAGCAGAAAAACATTGACGATGCCGAAGCAGCTTTTTCAGTTGCTAAAGGAAAAATCAGTGAGCATAAACTGGAAATGAAGCTGATTCGTGTAGAATATACATTTGATCGAAGTAAAATGATTTTCTATTTTACTGCAGATGGCCGCATCGATTTCCGAGAACTCGTTAAGGATTTAGCGGCTATTTTCAGAACACGGATTGAGCTGCGTCAGATTGGTGTTAGAGATGAAGCGAAGATTCTTGGTGGAATCGGTCCGTGTGGTCGTCAGCTGTGCTGTTCAACGTTTCTGGGAGATTTCGTTCCTGTTTCGATTAAAATGGCTAAAGACCAGGGATTGTCGTTGAATCCAATCAAAATTTCTGGTTTGTGCGGACGTTTGATGTGCTGTTTGAAGTATGAGAACGATGAATATGAAGCAGCGAAGAAGGAGCTGCCGGATTATGGTACGGAAGTTTTGACGCCGGACGGTAAAGGAAAAGTTATTGGTCTGAATCTTTTAAGCAGAGTTATAAAAGTACGGTTATTCGGCAGAGAAACACCTGTTGAATACGATTATGAAGAGCTTAAAGAAGCAATGGAAAACGCTGCATCGGAAAAAGGTGATTGATATGGATAAACGGTCACTATATGATGGGTTAAATTCGTTGGAAATTGAGTTAAAAGAAACCCTGCTGAGACTTGGTGAGATGAAGGATGGTCTTCACGAGCTAGTTGAAAAAAACACAACGCTGGAAATCGAAAATCAGCGTTTGAGAGAACATTTGCAGGAGCTAAACCAGATTGCTCAGGCTGAAGCGGACCCTTCAAAACAGGAGTTATCAAAATCAAGAATGAATTTGGAAAAACTTTATGAAGAAGGTTTTCATGTCTGCAATATTTTATATGGTTCCCGTAGAGAAAATGATGAAGAATGTGCCTTTTGTTTGGATGTTATCTACGGAGAACGCAGTAAATAATCTGAAGTTTAGAGATAAGTAAAGATTTAGAGAAGTCATTAGCTGAATGAAAAAGTAGAGGGGTCGGGATGGTAATAAATCCCGGCCTCTTTTTAGTTAAGGATGAATAGAGAGGAGATTAGACGAGTGCAGAAACAAAAAAGTTATGGCGAGACTGCTAAAGGAAAACTTTACTTAGTTCCTACGCCGATAGGTAATCTGGAGGATATGTCGTTTCGCTGTATTCGCTGTTTGAAGGAAGCCGCTGTTATTGCCAGTGAGGATACACGCAATACGAAAAAGCTGCTGATGCATTTTGAAATAGAGACACCTCAGATAAGCTTTCATGAGCATAATTATAAGGAACGGATACCTAAGCTGCTTGAACGATTGCTTTCAGGAGAAACAATCGCTCAGGTAAGCGATGCCGGTATGCCTTCAATTAGCGATCCTGGGCACGAGTTAGTGCTGGCTTGCATTGAAGCGGCAATTGATGTGATTCCTTTGCCGGGGGCTTCTGCTGGAATAACAGCATTGATTGCTTCAGGCATTACCCCTCAGCCGTTTACTTTTTATGGGTTTTTACCAAGGAAAGCAAAAGAACAAAAAACTGAGCTTGAGAAGATAAAGAATCTTTCCTCTACTCAGATATTTTATGAATCTCCATACCGTGTGTTGGCGACATTGAAAAATATGAAAGAGATATACGGCGGGACAAGAAAGGGCGTTTTATGCCGGGAGTTGACCAAACTGCATGAGGAATTTCTCCGTGGTTCTCTTGATGAACTGATTGATTATCTAGAAGAACATACAATTAAGGGAGAATGCTGTTTGATTATTGCTGGAAGCGATAATGAGGAAGCAGCAGCTGATTTTCCGGAGTCGCTTAAGGAGCATATTGATGGTCTAATAGCCTCTGGACTAACCTCTAAAGAAGCAATTAAGGAAGCTGCTAAAGTTAGAGGGATTAAGAAGCAGGAAGCTTACAAAGCGTATCACGTTGATTGAGGTTGAGACAGAAATGGTTAACTTCAAGCAATAAGCCGGGATTTACGAAAATTACTCCACAAATTTTTGCTAAGTCCCGGCTTATTGCTGAATAAGTTGTTTCTATCTCGCCGTTTATTCGGATTTAAGCGTACGAAAAGTTTGAAATTAAGTTCTGTCTCAGACTCGATTTAGCTATGAAAAGGCTGCGCTTACAGCTGCTCGCTGCAGTTTTTCATAGAGAAACGCTGCTCATTTTCACCACTTATTCGGATGTAAAAAAAGAAGAGCTTGGACGTTTTCTATGTTCAGACTCTTTTTTTTGTTTTTATGTGATAAAATATGACGCGTTTTGTAACGAATTGACAGAAAGTTTTCAATATTCAATGTTTTTACTAGTAAAAATTAAAATCAGATGTTAGAATATCTAACATAATCAAAATGAAGGTTGATTATAAAACTGAATTGGAGGGAATCAATGATGGATATGGCAAGTGTTGCATTTATTATTATTTGTACAGGGATGGTCTTTTTGATGACACCCGCCCTAGCCTTTTTCTATGGCGGCTTGGAAAGAAGAAAAAATATTCTTAACACAATGATGATGGTTATTTGTGTGATGGGGCTGGCGTCGCTTTTGTGGATTATTGCTGGCTATTCTCTTTCATTCAGTGGTGAGAATGCTTTTTTTGGAAATTTGGATAAGGTATTCTTTCAAGGGGTGTCGATGACGGAAGGAGAAGGGATACCTGAAGGGTTGTTTGCTGCTTTTCAAATGATGTTTGCACTGATTACAACTGCAATTATTACAGGATCAGTGGTAGGGAGAATGAGATTTTCGGCAATCTTTCTATTTATCGGACTATGGTCAGTGATTGTCTATTATCCAATGGCTCATATGGTCTGGGGCGGCGGCTTTCTTGATGCAATCGGTTCAGTCGATTTTGCTGGGGGAAATGTTGTTCATATCAGCTCAGGAATTTCAGGGCTTATTCTGGCAATTGTTGTCGGAAGAAGACGGGAGTATACCCAAATGGATTACCGTCCGCATAATATTCCTTTTGTTGTTTTAGGAGCCGGTTTACTGTGGTTTGGCTGGTTCGGGTTTAATGCCGGCTCTGCATTGGCTCCAGACGGCTTAGCGATTCATGCGCTGCTGACGACTAATACGGCTGCAGCAAGTGCAATGCTGTCCTGGATGCTGATTGAAAAAATAGTGAACGGAAAACCGACTGTTGTAGGTGCTTGTACGGGCGCAGTCGTCGGACTTGTGGCAATTACACCAGGAGCCGGGTTTGTATCACTATGGAGCTCGATTGTAATCGGAGCACTGGTCAGCCCATTTTGCTATTATTTTATTTCTGTGATAAAACATACCTTTGGTTTTGATGATGCGCTTGATGCGTTTGGCTGTCATGGCATTGGCGGGATTTTCGGCGGGGTTATGACAGGAATCTTTGCAGACGCTTCTGTAGGCGGAAAAGCAGGACTAATTTATGGGGAAACCGGACTGTTTGTCGCTCAGCTTGAAAGTATTGTTTTTACGTTGCTGTTTGCAGGAACTGCAAGCTTTCTTATTATTAAATTGATTCAGCTATTTATGCCAATTCGAGTTAGTGCTCAGGAAGAGGCGCTTGGGATGGATCGCATTGAACATGATGAGACTGCATATCCGACGTTTACAGGCATGGATTCTTAATTAGGGGGATAAGACAGATGAAAAAAGTAGAGGCAATTATTCAACAGGAAAAACTGGAAGAGCTGAAGTATGCGATTGATCACGATTTTGAAGCTAGCGGGATGACCGTTACTCAGGTTTTAGGCTGCGGCCGACAAAAAGGGCTAAAGGAATATGTGCGGGGACAGGAAGTTATTACGACTCTGTTGCCAAAGGTCGTGGCTAGTTTTATTGTAGAAGATGATAAGGTAGAAGAAGTAATTGCCCTGATTTTAGCTATTTGCTGTACAGAAGAAGTGGGAGATGGGAAAATTTTTGTTTATCCTATTGAAGAAGTCATCCGCATTCGAACAAAGGAGCGGGGCAGCCAAGCAATTTAAAGGTTTGGTTAAACATCTGCCCAAATGAAAAGGCAACAGGAGCTTCTGGATTCAGGCTTATGCTTTGCTGATAGTCAGAAGAGTCTTTTCAAAACGCTGTAAGGTATGATAGAAGAGATTCTTAGTAAATCAGTATAGGACTATATATGTCTTATGCTGATTTTTTTGTACGCAAAAAATGAAGGGGCTGTCAAGGTTTTCTCAAGGAGTATTCTATTGTTTCTGAACAAATGTTCGTTTATAATGGAGGGAAGGAGGCGGAGGGATGAGCGAGCTGCGGTTTCCGTTAAAGAAAGATACATCAAGAAAAATCATTCATATCGACATGGATGCCTTCTTTGCTTCTGTTGAGGAACGGGATCATCCCGAATTAGTGGGACATCCACTGGTGATTGCACGTCATCCAAGTGATACAGGGGGCAGAGGAGTAGTAACAACTGCCAACTATGAAGCAAGAAAATATGGTATTCACTCGGCGATGAGCGCACAAAAAGCTTTTGAGCTTTGTCCTTCGGCTATCTTTAAAGAAGGAGATCGACACAAATATTCTGAAATCTCTCAGCAGATTCGTGAAATTTTTAGACGTTATACGGATATTATTGAACCTGTTTCGATTGATGAAGCCTATCTGGATGTAACAGAAAATAAAATTGAAAGCAAATCGGCGATTAAGATAGCCAAGCTTATTCAGCGGGATATTTGGAGAGAGCTGCAGCTTACCTGCTCAGCTGGCGTCAGCTATAATAAATTTTTGGCAAAGCTGGCTTCTGATTTTCAAAAACCAAAAGGGCTGACGGTTATTCTTCCTGAAGAGGCAGAAGAGTTTCTAAAGGCACTGCCGATTGAGAAGTTTCACGGAATTGGCAAAAAAACCGTACCGAAGATGAATGACCTGGGAATTTATACTGGAGCGGATCTTTATAAAATGGATGAAATGACGTTAATACGGCATTTTGGTAAAATGGGTTATTCACTTTATAGAAAAGTGAGGGGAATTCATGATTCACCTGTCAGCACGACAAGAGACCGAAAATCAGTAGGAAAAGAACATACATATGGGATACCGCTGACGACAGAAAATGAAGTGACCACTCAGCTAAGAAATCTGTCGGAGCGGGTAGAGCAGTCTTTGCGGAGAGTTCAGCGCCATGGAAAAACCATTGTACTGAAGGTTCGCTATGCAGATTATACGACTGTGACCCGAAGAAAAACTTTACCAGAGTATATTGTGACCAAGGAAGCATTATTTTATCAAGCAAACCTGATTTGGGAAGAGGTAGGCGGACTTGAACAGGGGATTCGTCTGCTGGGAATAACCTTGACAAACCTTGATCCATTATCTTACGAGAATATTGTTTTACCATTATGGGATACATAAGCCGTTAGTGTGATTGAGGTTGTTCAGCAGGGGCAAGTTCGACGAAGGGCTTATCTTAAGTTGTGTTATAGAATAAAAATTGAATGGGAAAGTAGAGCTTGGAACAAAAATCAGGAATTGCTGGTTTTGTTCCAAGCTCTTTGATTTTATTCAGATTTTTGCTCTACCAACACAATTTGACGTGAAACGAAAAAAGGGGCTGTGACATTAGTATGCCTCAGTCCCTTAAACCCGGATAAACGGTGTTTCAGAAGTAACTTCTTCGACAATAAGGCGGAAATTCGCAAAAATTTGTAGAACAATTTTCGGAATTTCCGCCTTATCGTTTGAAGCTGAACACTTCTGTCACAACCTCTTCTTAATTTGTTCATAAGTGGTTTCTGCATCGTGGCATTTATCCCAAATGACTGCTTTTCCAGCTGCCAGTGATTTTTTTACATCAATAATTCGCTGATTACTGCTGCCTCTAAACTGTAAATTTAGGTTTCTTTTGCTAAGTTCAAAGCGGCCGTCTACCAAAATATCTATCTTGCCAAGCAGCTCCAGCTTATCAGGGGTTTCAAGAAGCAGTTCTTCAAAAGTATAGCCGCTCCATGACCAAATATCCTTTTTAATCCCAAACTCCTGATGGATTCGGTTGACAACCTTTAAGCAGACCTCTGTATTTAGAAAGGGTTCACCGCCAAGTAGGGTTATCCCTTGAACATAATCATGAGAAAGATCTTCAATGATTTTTTCTTCTAACTCAGCTGTGAAAGGCTGTCCATACTTGAAATTTTGAACAGCTTTATTAAAACAGCCCTCGCAGGCAAAAAGACAACCGCTGACGTATAAGCTGTTGCGGACACCTTCGCCGTCTACAAAGTTAAATGCTTTATAGTCTGCAATGTAATTCTGACTGTAGTCCTCAGCACGCCATTCTTTTGGAGCTGGATTGTTCATAACAATCATCCTTTCAATAAGGCTTCTTAAGTCGCGGCATACGGCTTGAAGCGGGAAGTTATCTACAAGACTGCTGTACCAAAGCAAGTAAAGCAGAAGGGAGAAGAAGCATTTTACTTAAAAAATAGAAACGCAGCTTTAGGATTGACGGTTCTCATGATACAGCACTTCATTGTAGTCAACGAAGTGTGGGATACATGGAAATATCATTTTTTCATGTTTAAGGGGCTATAGCATCGTCAAATTGACGAATGTCACAACCCCTTTAAACCTATCAGTCTGTTTGTTAATTAATAACCAGAAGTAAAGCTGCTATTTCATGTGTTTGACACGGGAAGAAATTTCTTTGTGACGTCCGTGAACCATTGGACGTGCTTGGGGATTGCCAAGGTAGCCGCAGGTTCTTTTTACAACATCACAGGATTTTGGATCATGGTTGCCGCATTGCGGACATTCGAATCCGCGCTCCGTTGGCTGGAAGTCGCCTTCGTAGTCACATTCGTAGCAATGATCGATTGGTGTGTTTGTACCAAGATAGCCGACACGGTCATATGCGTAGTCCCAAACAGCCTCCAAAGCTTTTGGATTTTGCTGAAGAACAGGGTATTCACAATAATGGATAAAGCCGCCGGAGCAATATTTTGGATAGTCCTTTTCAAAATCCAGCTTCTCGAACGGTGTTGGATTTTTCCGTACATCATAGTGGAAGCTATTTGTATAGTATTCTTTATCCGTAATGTTATCTACAAGTCCGAATTTTTCTGTATCCAGGCGGCAGAAACGGTCTGTCAGGCTCTCGCTTGGCGTAGAGTAGACACTAAAGTGGTAACCGTAATCATTCCCCCATTGATCAGCAGAAGTCTTCAAACGCTTCACTACATCTAATGTCAGATCCTTTGCTTCAGGATTGGACTCCCACTCGCCCCCGAAAAAGGCAGAAGCTACTTCATAGAGTCCGATATAACCTAAAGAAACAGTCGCCCGTTTATTTTTAAATAATTCGTTGACGGACTCTTTTCTTGAAAGACGTTTGCCGAAGGCACCATACATATAAAGAATAGGTGCATTGGCTGGAGTCGCTTCTTTACAACGCTCTACGCGATAAACAAGAGCATCCTTCATGATTTCCAGACGTTCTTCAAGAAGCGTCCAGAATTTTTCGAGATTGCCGTTTGCTTCTAAAGCAATTCTAGGCAGGTTCAACGTCACAACGCCTAAGTTCATGCGGCCAACGTTAATTTCTTCACCATTTTCATCTTTCCACCCTTGAAGGAAAGAACGGCAGCCCATTGGCACTTTGAAGCTTCCTGTTAATTCCACCAGCTTGTCATAGCTCAAAACATCTGGATACATCCGCTTGGTAGCACATTCTAAAGCTAACTGCTTAATATCGTAGTTTGGATCTTCTGCATTTAAATTAGTGCCGCGCTTTAACGTGAAAATCAGTTTAGGAAAAATTGCTGTTCGTTTTTCACTGCCTAAGCCGTTGATTCTAATTTGTAGAATTGCCCGTTGAATCTCACGCTCAAACCAGTTTAGTCCTAGGCCAAACCCTAAAGAAGTGAAAGGTGTTTGTCCGTTAGACGTGAATAAAGTATTAATTTCATATTCAAGACTCTGCATCGCATCATAGATATCTTTTCTTGTTTTTTCTTTTGCGAACTCTTCTTGTTTTGCCTCGCCGTCAATCCATTTTTTTGCATCAGCTAGATGTTTAAAGTAATTCAGTTCAGCAAAAGGCGCCAGTAATTCATCCACACGATCGGCAGAACAGCCTCCATATTGACTAGAGGCAACGTTGGCGATAATTTGTGAAATTTGTGCAGTAGCAGTTTGGATTGATTTTGGTGATTCTACTTCAGCGTTTCCAATTTTGAAGCCGTTGTTCAGCATGCCTTTGAAGTCAATTAGACAGCAGTTGGTCATTGGCGTATATGGATGATAATCCAAATCGTGGTAATGAATATCGCCTTTTTGATGGGCATTTGCTACGTGCGGCGGCAGCATTTTTAAGCCAATCGACTTGCCGACAATCCCAGCAGTTAAATCACGCTGAGTATTAAAGACATCACTATCCTTATTCGCATTCTCATTAACAACTGCCTGATCTTTATTTAATAATTTACCGATTGTAAAGTTGATATCGGTTGACTTGGTACGTTCGAAATCACGACGGGTACGGTAATTGATGTATTCCTCTGCCAGTTCGTATTCATTTCTTTCCAGTAAGATATGTTCAACGATATTTTGAATTTCATAAATTTTTACATCCGAAACAAACCGTTCTGAAATCTCCTGATCAACACGTTCAACAATTTCCTGAATACGCTCATGTGCAAGAGGGGTTAAAGGACCATTGATTTTTTGTTCAGCCTTGATCAAAGCATCATATATTTTTTGATCGTCAAATTCGACAAGGCGTCCGTCTCTTTTGATTATTTTCATCTTGCTCAGTGATGAAGCAGTAGTACTCAATGGTGATTCTTCTCTTATTTCCATCATAAATTTCCAGCTCCTCGATGACTTATTCCTCATATATCATAAAACAAATTTTCTTTTCTTTCAACAATATATAGTGTTTATTTTTAAAAAGAACAGGGGTGAACGCCTATATGTTGTGTTTGGAGGTTTTGAAAATTCTGTGAAAGCAAGTACAGCGATGCTTTGAGAAGGTTAGCTGAAATAAAAAAAATTTCTGAGAAAACATGAAACGATATTTTGAAGATTTACGGCAAAAGGAGAAGAAGGAACCATCCGTATGAAATATATGTGAAAGAGTAAACAGTATCTCTGGATTCCACAAAAAAAGTATGACGAAATATGGTTATCTACACCAAGAATCAGGATAAATTATTTATTTTGGTTAGTTTGCTTCTATTTATGAAATAAAGGGTATTGGATTTAGTTGGTATCGGTTTATGTGTACTTCTTTAGAGACTCCGACACAACCAGGTAGAATAATCGGTAGAACAAACCAAACTAAGAAATTTGATTTTCTACGATACAAATACAACGTAAAAATGTTCAGTTGCTGAAAATATTGGTAAAATGACAGTAATACATAAGATGGGCGGAAGAACAATGGAAAAAATTATTGAGATTCAGCATGTAAGTAAATCGTATGGCTATTTGCTGAATAAGGTTAAGGTTCTCGATGACCTTTCTTTTTCTGTAAATAAAGGAGAGTTTGTTGGGATTATGGGCCCCAGCGGTGCGGGAAAATCTACGTTGTTAAATGTTATTTCCACAGTCGATACACCCTCATCAGGACTGGTAAAGATTAGTGGAAAAAATATTTTGGAAATGAGAAGCGGCCAGCTGAGTGACTTTCGCAGGAGAAAAATTGGTTTCATTTTCCAAGATTTTAATCTAGTGGAGTCATTAAATGTCAAAGACAATATTTTGCTCCCGCTGGCAATTGACCATATACCAGTACATACGATGGAGGAACGGCTGCAGCATGTGGCTGAAATTTTAAATATAGAAAAAATACTTACAGCCTATCCGGCAGCTGTTTCAATTGGTCAGAAGCAACGGGTGGCAGCTGCTAGAGCCTTAATTGTCAATCCTATGTTGATTTTTGCAGATGAGCCAACGGGTTCACTTGATTCCAAAGCTGCTGCAGAGCTGCTGCAATATATGTCGGAAATGAATCGGCAGGATCGTGCAACGATTGTTATGGTAACTCATGATCCGTACACAGCAAGCTATTGCAATCGAGTGCTGTTTATTAAAGATGGTTCTTTTTTCTCTGAAGTTGTTCGTCAAGGATCCCGGGAACAGTTTTTTAATCAGGTAATCGATATGCAGGCTACGATTGGAGGTGGGAATCGTCTTGATCATTTCTAAACTGGCATGGAAAAGTGTACGCTCTCAATACTATCACTATGCGGTATATCTAATCGGAATGATTTTTGCGGTGACGATTTATTATAGCTTCCGAGCGATTGCTTATGATCAGATTCTTCTTAATAGTGTGGGTAGTGAAATACGTCTCAAAAATACGATGGAATGGGGCGGGTTTCTAATTATCATTATGATAATCAGCTTTATGTTGACTGTTAATCAGTTCTTTTTTTCCAGAAGAGTAAAGGAGATTGGCATTTATCAGCTGATTGGCATGAGAAAAAGACAAATTGCCGGGGTCTTCTTCTCAGAAATATCTATTTTAGGCATCACCGCATTGGTGATTGGATTGCTTTTAGGAGTTATTTTTTCCAAACTGTTCTCAATGATTCTGATAAAGGTAATGTTTTTAACTATTGAAAGCAGTATTCGCTTATCCTTTCCAGCAATGCTTGAAACAATAAGCGCATTTATTTTTATCCTGCTGCTGATTTCTATTCACAGCTGGTTTTTGCTTTATTCTTATCAGCTGACTAGTTTCTTTAAACGGGATGAGAAAGCGGCAGTAACGATAGAGCAGCTTACTAAGAAACAGCTGTTCTTGGGCTGTGTAGGCGTAGGTCTTATTTTGGCAGGCTATATTCTCTCTTTTCATGTTTTGTCTTTAGCTGCAGATGATTTTAACCCAGTGATACTATTGAGTTTGCCTTTTTTGTTAATCGCTCTTTGTTCTGCAGGAACCTATTTATTTTTCAAATATACGATTCATATTTTAATTTGGCTTTTTAGTCGAGGGAAGCAGCGCTATTACCGGGGGTTAACCATGCTGGTTGCCGGAAGTACTCGCCTGCATTTATTCAAGGGCAGCAATACATTAACTACAATTACAATTTTTATCGCCTGTTCGTTAGGAATTATCGGTGGCTCAGCTTCGTTTTATACATTGGGAATAGAAGGAGTAACGCGTACAAATCCAACAGACTTTCTGGTCAGCAGTGAACTTTATGGTACTATTCAAAAAAATATAGAGCAGAAAACAAGTATTACGCAGTCCGTCCCGTTAAAGTTTAAAGTTATCGGCGGTCAGTATCGGCAAACGATTAAAAATCAGGAAACAACTACTCTGACAGAGCCAATCAATTTATTAGGGGTGTCAAATTATCGGGAGTATCAAAAAATTAATCCTTATCTGAAACCGATTGTTTTGAAGAAAAAGGATAGTGCGGTGATGATTGATGATATGCAAAATGGCTTTCGCGAGCTTATTACATATGATCCCGTTGTGAAGCTGACAGATGGACTAATGCTGGAAACAGAGGGAAGTGTACCGGATTATCTGGGAAATGCAATGCTCCGGTATAACCAGCGGACCATGATTGTGTCAGATGAGCTGTTTAATCAAGTAAAGACTGCCGCGGCTTATGAGCTGATAGCATTTAATATTAAAAAGAATAACGACAGCCAGCTGACAGATGCTGCGCTGAAGGGCATCAACAAGGAATGGCAGGGACCAATCTATTATGAACTGAATAATGACGCAGGAAGCGTGAAAGGCTATGTTTCCACGGTATCTAAAAAAAATTCGGAGGACTCAGAAGAACATGAGGTATGGCGCTTAAATTATACTAGCCGGCTGCCCAATCTGGAGCATACTAGAAAAGAACTGGGGATTTTTCTGTATATTATTCTATTTGCAGGAATCTTAGCGCTGGTTATTTCAGGGAGTGTACTGATGGTTCGGCAGTTTTCAGAAGCAGAGCGGGAAAAAACGACATACCAGCTGCTGGAGCGTTTAGGAATTTCTTGCAGACAAATCCAGCGGCTGGTTTATCAGCAAAATATTATTATTTTCTTTTTGCCGATGCTTTTGGGGATTTTTCATGCCTTTTTTGCTGTTCGTCTGTTCAATCAGGTAGTACCAAGTTCAGGCTACCAGCTGGCATATCTTTCTTGTGGACTGCTTATACTAATCTATGTTATTTATTATATGATAACTGCAAAAATTTATTATTGGATTGTCAGCAAGGGGGATTAGAAAAAAGGGGATAAGTCAAAAGCAGGACTTTTAAAGAATCCATTATTTCGAGACTGTAAAGTAAGGATGTGTCCTACTCTGTGCTTTTTCTATTTTTAATCCTGCGATGAGTGTTATAATATTTTAGAAATGATTTTTGAGAGGAGCTAAGGCAATTGGAAAAACATGATGAGAAATTATTGATTGAGCTTGTAACTGCAAAAGGGGTTCCTGGAAATGAAGGAGAGGTACGGGCAATCTTCAAAAAATATGCAGAGCCTTTCGCAGATAAAATAATGTATGATGGTCTAGGCAGCATTATTGCTAAACGCTCAGGTGATAAAGAAGGTCCTAAAATCTTTTTCTCCGGGCATATGGATGAAGTTGGATTTATGGTTACTCAAATTACGGAAAAAGGTTTTATCAAATTTCAAACACTCGGTGGCTGGTGGGGACAGGTTATGCTGGCTCAGCAGGTACAGATAACTACTGGAGCAGGAGACGTTATCCACGGTGTAATCGGTTCAAAACCGCCTCATGTGCTAACGCCTGAGGTTCGTAACAAACCCTATGAGTTGTCCGATATGTTCATCGATATTGGGGCTTCAAGTGAAGAGATGGTAAAAGAGTGGGGAATTAAGCCTGGTGATATGATTACACCATATATTGAGTACAGACGAATGAATGATACAAAATTCCTATTGGCCAAGGCTTGGGATAACCGTATTGGAACTGCTGTTTCTCTGAAAGTACTGGAAAATTTAGCACAGGAGGGTCACCCAAATATTCTTTATGCAGCTAGTGATGTGCAGGAAGAGGTAGGATTGAGAGGGGCTCAGACAAGTACTTATCTAGTTGATCCAGATATTGCGTTTGCTTTAGATACTGGAACCGCTGGGGATACACCGGGAATGACTGAAAAGGAAGCCGATTCAAAATTAGGCGAAGGTCCGCAGATTCTGATTTATGACGCTTCGATGATTCCTCATAAAAAACTAAAGGATTTTGTTATACAGGTTGCTGAAGAAAATAATATTCCCTTCCAGTACACAGTTATTGCAGGGGGCGGAACAGATGCAGGAAGAATGCATTTAACCAGAAACGGCGTCCCTTCTCTGGCAATCACAGTCCCTGTGCGCTATCTGCACTCCCATACATCAATTATTCATGAGGACGATTACTTGAATACAGTTAAGCTAGTAACAGAGGTTGTTAAACGTTTGGATCAAGAAACAGTTCGTAAAATCAAAGAATTTTAAAGGAGCATAAACAATGAATAATCAGGTAACAAATGCAGAGCATAGAGAACGTGCTCGAAAAGCGCTGTCCGGCAAGTGGGGAACAATGGCTCTGCTTATCTTTTGCGGTTTTTTAGTTCGGATGATAATCAGCACCTTAGTAGGCAGTGTCTTTCCTATGGAAAGCGGCAGCAATGGTGAGAATTTAGTCAGCTTTCTGCTGAACAACCTGCTGTTTTTTGCATTTACCTATGGAACATATAATGCTGCACTGCAGGTAATCAGAGGACGGTCCGTGGATATCTCGCTACTGACATCTATTTTCCGTAAAGAGCTTTATCTGCCAATGTTAATTATTAATTTTATTCAATATTTGGTACAGCTGCTTGTCAATTTAATTACGCTGTTGCCGGTACTCTTGACTGCTGGTTTGACTATGTATCTTGGCTTGATGTTCAATACAGTTTCAGTTGCACAGTTTCAAAATGAGATGGCATCAGATGGGCTTCTTGCAGTTGTCATGTTATTGTTCTCTCTAGCTCTGTTATTAGTTGGAATTTTCATCAGTGGTGTTTTCCAGTTTGCAGTTTGGATTAAGCTGGATCAGCCAAATCTTGGTGTAGGGGATATTTTACGGGACGCCTTTGGGTTGATGAAAGGACGTTTCAAGCAGTATTTCTTCCTGCAGCTGTCTTTTGTCGGTTGGTATATTCTGGGCGCTATGGCTTTAGGTATAGGACTATTTTGGGTTATTCCTTATCATGATGTAGCTGTAGCGAGCTTTTATGATAGTGCGCAGCGGGAAAAATCACCGTTTTAATAAACAGTCTGTAAAATAAGGCTGCTGAATAATAACTAGACCCTATACACAACTTATCTGATTGGAGGAACTGGAAATGAAAATCACTGTTCTTGGCTGTCTAGGCGCCTATCCATATGAAGGGCAAGGAACGAGTTCGTATCTATTGGAATCAGACGGCTTTCATTTACTGCTGGATGCTGGCAGTACAACACTTGTGAATCTAGAGCAACACCTTGATCCGTTAACATTGGATGGAGTTATATTATCCCACTATCACCATGACCATATCGCTGATTTAGGTGTTCTGCAGTATTATCGGCAGTTGTATCCTAGTTTGACGCCGGTTCCTGTTTTGCCGATTTACGGTCATACGGAGGATGCTGTTCATTTTTCTGCATTGGATTTAGATGGAGTATCGCAGGGCATTCCTTATTTTGAAGCAGAAGAGCTGAAAGTTGGACCATTTCGCATTACGTTTATGAAAACAATCCATCCAGTTCCCTGTTATGCTATGCGGTTTGTAGAAGAAAAAACGGGTAAAGTATTGGTATATACTGGAGATTCAGGATATCTGGAAAGCTTTGTTGCTTTCGCAGACAAGGCCGATGTTTTCTTAGCAGATACGTATTTGTTTGAAGGGAATGAGCGCCATCATGCCCACTTCACTTCAAAAGAGGCTGGCGAGCTGGCAAAAGCAGCAGATGTGAAGAAACTAGTTTTGACTCATCTTCCCCAGCATGGATCATTGGATATGTTGAGAGAGCAAGCTGAGCAGGCTGCAGACTATCAAATGCCAGTGACAGTAGCTAGTAAAAATCTGGTTCTTGAAATATAAGCAGAAGCATAGGAGGAAAAACAAGTGATATTTGTACCAAATGAAAATAATGATCCTCGCATCAATTTAGCGATTGAGACCTATTTGTTGAAAGAAAAGCCTTTGGATGAGCCGATTTTGCTTTTTTATATCAATGAACCATCGATTATCATTGGTAGAAATCAAAATACAATTGAAGAAATCAATAAAGAATATGTAGAAGAGCACGGTATCCATGTTGTCCGCAGACTAAGCGGCGGCGGAGCTGTTTATCATGATCACGGAAACTTGAATTTCAGTTTTATTATGCCTGATGACGGTAATTCCTTCCGGGACTTTGAGAAAGTGACTAAACCAATTATTCAAGCACTGCATGAGTTGGGAGTTGCTGGAGCAGAGTTAAAAGGACGAAATGACTTAGTTATTGATGGTATGAAGTTTTCTGGAAATGCTATGTACGCTACTGAAGGACGGATGTTTGCTCATGGGACTCTGATGTTTGACAGTGACATCGATGAGGTTGTGAATGCACTAAAGGTGAGAAAAGATAAGATTGAATCCAAAGGCATCAAATCAATTCGCTCTCGTGTAACCAATATCAAGCCTTTCCTGCCGGCAGATAAACAAGGAATGACAACAGAAGAATTTCGTCAGGAAATTTTGTTGAAAATTTTTGGTGTTGATTCTGTTGATCAAGTGAAAACTTATGTACTGAATGAAAAGGACTGGCAGCGTATAAACCAGATTTCAGAAGAATATTACCGTAACTGGGACTGGAATTACGGCAAATCACCTTCCTTTAACTTAGAACGAAGACATCGTTTCCCAATCGGATCGATTGAGGTTCGGATGGATGTGGAAGAGGGAGCAATTAAGGAGCTGAAAATTTATGGCGACTTCTTTGGTCTTGGTGAGATTAAGGACGTGGAAGAACAGTTGACTGGCGTGAAATACGACAAAGCGGCTATTGAAAAAGCGGTGGAAAAAATTGATGTAAAAAAATATTTTGGTGCGATTGATAAATCAGAATTTGTAGAGTTACTTTACTGAGAAATAAAGTAGGATTTTTAGCTTCTGAAAAAATTGAATACACTTTAGGGTTTGGAACGAAAAGCAGGAAATATCTGTTTTTGTTGCAAGCTCTTTTTTTGTGAATAAGATGAACCTAGCAGACATTTATTTGTCAAAAAAGCTCGCAAATAGCTATTTTGACAAGCCTAGTGACGATAAAAAACTAATCTGTTGAGTCAACGCAGTTTACGTATAAGCCAATTAAAAGCTGCCAAGAAAGAGTAATAGAGAGTGCTGTAAAATTTTGATTTGATATATTTTGGAATACCTGTTATTATTTTTAGTAAAAATTAGTAAAAAACAGGAGGAAAGAATGACTACGTTTGAAATTAAAGATGAGTTTTACTTAAATGGCGCTCCGTTTAAAATTATTTCAGGTTCCATTCACTATTTTAGAGTAGTACCTGAGTATTGGCAGGATCGTCTTGAAAAGCTGAAAGCTTTGGGATGCAATACAGTAGAAACCTATGTTCCCTGGAATCTGCATGAGCCTGACGAAGGGAAGTATTGTTTTGAAGGACAGCTGGACTTGAGAAAGTTTATTCAAACTGCTGCCGACTTAGGGTTGTATGTGATTGTAAGACCGGCCCCTTATATTTGTGCTGAATGGGAGTTTGGCGGTTTACCTTACTGGCTGTTGAAAGATGCTGGACTCAAGCTTCGTTTTGATAATCCGGAATTTATTGAGAAGGTTGACCGTTATTTCAGCCAATTATTTTTAGTAATTGGTGATTTGCAGATTTCTTCCGACGGACCAATTATCTTGTTTCAGGTTGAAAACGAGTATGGAGGATATGCAAACGATAAAACCTATCTAAAAAAAATGATTAAATTAATGAAAGAGAAAAATGTAACCGTTCCCTTAGTTACTTCTGATGGTCCGTGGGGAGATATGTTGGAAAACGGTTCGGTGCAGTCAGAAGCGCTGCCTACGATTAATTGCGGATCGAAAGTAAAGGAACATTTCAAGCGTTTACGAGCCTTTCATGAAAAAAAGCGGCCCTTAATGGTCATGGAGTTTTGGATTGGTTGGTTTGATGCTTGGGAAGATAAGCAGCACCATACGACAGATGCCGAGCTGGCTGCTGCTGAGCTAAATGATATTTTGGCTGAAGGTTCGGTAAATATCTATATGTTTCATGGGGGCACAAATTTTGCATTTACTAATGGTGCTAATTACTATGAGAAGCTGGCACCTGATGTAACCAGCTATGATTATGATGCTTTATTGACGGAATGGGGTGAAATTACCCTTAAATACCGAGCCTTCCAGCAAGTGATTGCAAACTATACAGAAATTCCTAAGCTGGAGCTTTCTCAAAAAATTAGTCGAATTCATTACGGCATGTTTCAGGTAGAGGCAAAAACCTCTTTGATAGCAAATTTAGCATGTCTAGCAGAAAAAAAGACACATAATTATCCTTTATCAATGGAGGAGCTGGATCAGGGATTTGGCTATGTTTTTTATCAAAGCAGTATTGGGAAAGCTCGGACAGTTGAAGATTTTCGGCTGATTGGCTGTATGGACCGGGCACATATTTTTGTAAACAATCAGCTTCAAGCCATTCAGTATGATCAGGAATTAGGTGAATCACTGTCCTTTGAGCTGGCAGAGCCAGTAAATGATTTAGGAATCCTTGTTGAAAATATGGGGAGAGTGAACTACTCAGTGAAAATGAATCATCAAAAGAAAGGGATTTCTGATGGAGTAGTTATTAATGGCGCTTTTCAAAGTGAATGGTCTATGTACCGTCTGCCTATGGATAACTTGGAGCAGCTGGATTTTGCTTTGGCTTGGCAGGCTGGACAGCCTGCATTTTATCGAGTTCAAGTGATGATAGAAAAGATAGGCGACACCTTTATCGATTTGACTGGCTGGGGAAAAGGATTTGTGGTAGTTAACGGATTCAATATCGGGCGTTATTGGGAAATTGGCCCTCAAAAAAGACTCTATATTCCTGGTCCGCTGCTGAAAAAAGGACAGAATGAGCTGATTATTTTTGAGTCGGAAGGAAAAGCCGGCAATCAGATTCTCTTGACCGATACACCAGATTTGGGAAAAACTGAGTGTAAGAAGTGTTGACTAATTACATGATACAGAGATAAGGAGGAATAGATTCATGGTGAATTCACTCGAAAAAGAAATCATCGCGGCTGGGGAAACCTATCTGCTTTCCGGTCAAATTGCTGTTCTGCCAGTTTCAGGCTATGAGGAATACTTAGCAAGCGGAAATAGAATTAAGTTTGAAAAGAGTTATTTTGAACGCCGTCGCCAATTGGCGGTTATAGGATTGGCAGCTTATTTGGAGGATAGACAGGAGTTTAGTGAACTGTTGGAGCAAATCTTGTGGGAAATTTGTAATGAGTACACTTGGGCGCTGCCTGCTCATTTGCCTGTTACGGGAAATGAATACGGTCGGGAAAGTTCAGTCTATCTAGATCTTTTTGCAGCCGAAACTGGTCAAGCGTTGGCTGAAATTCTTAAGCTGACGGGAAACAGAATCTCTCCGTTGGTTTATCAACGGGTTACAGATGAAATCGAACGACGAATCTTTACTTCTTTTGAATCCCATAGCTGGGACTGGGAGTACAAAGAAAATAACTGGAGCTCAGTTGTTGGCGGTTGTGTGGGAATGACTGCCCTTAGCCTAATGCCGCCTGAAAGTCGACGGCTCGCTCGCTTTATCAAACGGCTGGATCAATCAATGCAGAGCTATTTGAATGGCTTTGGCTCGGATGGTGCTTGTGTAGAAGGAGTGGGCTACTGGGGATATGGCTTCGGCTACTTTCTCTATTATGCGCAATGTTTGGCTGAAGTGAAGGGGGATACCCGGTATTTGGATTTACCAAAAACAAAAGCGATTGCAAAATTTCCCTATTATATGATGATGAATCAGCAAAATTACATTCCTTTTTCTGATTATTCCCAGCCGGAATTACCAAGCGGCCTGTTAAGCTATTGTCAGAAACAATTTGGTGCAGCTGTTCCAGAGATAACACAAACCAGTGGATTAGATGCAGACCATTGTTATCGATTTGCTCAAATCTATCGAAATCTAGTTTGGAGTCATCAAACAAAAGGAGCAGAAAAAACTGCAGCAGTCCAATATTTTCAAGATGCTGAATGGCTGGTAATTCGTGAACCAGATAATGATTTTCTATTTGCTGCTAAAGGCGGAACGAATCAGGAAAGTCACAACCATCTGGATGTAGGTCATTTCGTTTTAGGAAGTATCGATGCGTTATACTTAACTGATTTAGGTGCTGGAGAGTACACCCGAGACTACTTTGTCGAACAGAAAAGATATGACTATTTTCCACCTAGCGCCGACAGTCACAGTATTCCAGTCATTAATGGTCAAAGACAACAGCCGGAAACCCAGTCTTCCCAGAAAGCTGTCTTCAGTCAAATGAATGAAGGTTACTGCTTCCAGCTAGAATTGAAAGAGTTTTACTCGAAGAACAGTGAGTTAAAAAGTGGGGAACGAAAGTTTATCATTAATCAGCAGACAGGTCAGGTTAAATTAAGCGATTCATTTTCTTTTAGTCAGGAGAAAAATGAAATCAGCGAACGCTTTGTCACTCAGATTCCGCCAATTATTCAGGATAATCATGTGCTGTTGAAAGGAGAGCGGCGTTGTGAAATCCACTTTGAGACAGAGCAGCTGTGGGTAAAGGAAAAGAAGTTTAAAGATCATAGCGGATGCGAACAAATAGCATACATCATAGGAGCTGATTACCAGCTAGGTAAAGAAGCTGTTATCGAGGTAAAAATCCGGATGCAGAATAATTAAAAAGAATGAGGTCGAGACAAAAGTGTTTAGCTCCGAGAACCAAGTAGGTACTGTTCAACATCAGCTCATCCTTCACTGTGTTTCACAGCAATAAGACGGATTATCCGGAAATTGTCAAGAAACACTACGAGGGAACCGAGTAGATGTTGATTGATACCTACCTGGAGCTTTTCATATTTTTGAGATCGTTCGGCTTATTTCCGAGAACTTCAACTCTTAGTGCTTTTAGCACTTAGAAGTTGATGCTATCGGAACGAAGTGTAGTGAGCTACTTTTGCGTCTACGGTTCTCACTCTGTTGCGATCCTCGAAGCATACAAAGACTGGAACGCCGTTTATTCGGATTTTAGAGAAAGAAGAGTTCGGGCATTTTCTTATGTCCCAAACTCATCCTTTTTTGTAAATAACTAGGACCTATCTGGAAATTATAGCAGTGAGTATGTTCATAATTTCTATGAATTTCATCTTCAGATAAATCTGAGGCTGTGTTAGAAGTGTTTTGCCTTGAAAAACAGACCATCTCGCTCTCACTGAAATCTCTGAACGCTCATTTCCTTTAGCGTTTTCAAACAAGCTTCAGGGAGCTGCTACAGGGGGCGCGGCGGAGCAGTAGATTCACGCACAGTAAGCTCTGTGCTGAGGAAAACACGGCGGGAAACACCAGGATTTTGCAGCCTTTCATGGAGCAGATTAACACCAGCTTCTCCCATTTCTTCCGTGAATGCATGGACTGTAGATAAGGGAGGAGCTACGTAACGTGAAATTGATAAATCATTAATACCCATAACACTGACTTCTTCAGGTATTTTAACTTTATGGGCAGTTAGAGTATGAATAACCCCGATTGCAAATGCATCATTCGCGGCAAGAATTGCTGTAGGCAGCGCAACGCCCCATTTGGCTAACGCCTGCTTGGTTAGCTCTTCTCCAGTCTGGACATCTAGCCGGCTGTTTTCTTTTACGATAAAGTAATTTTCATCAAATAGATTCTTGGATTCCATCATATCAATATACGTATTGACGGTAGGAGTCTTATAGCGCCTGTATCCATGCAGGTTAAGACTCTCTTCAGCACCAATAAAGGCAATTTTTTCGTGACCAAGCGTCAGCAGATGATTAACGGCTAGTTCAGTTGCCTGAATAAAGTCTGTGTTGACTGAGTCGTATTCCTCTAATGGATAATTGCTGCCAATCACGCAAAGGTTGGCATGTAGCTGCTGCAGCTGTCGAACGGTCTCCTGGGTAAACTTGCCGATTGCGAGTAAGCCGTCGGTCGCTTGAATCGACTGTTCGTCAATCTGTGAGAATTTCAGCACGTTGTATCCCAGCTCTGCTGCCCGTTTCTCCACACCTAAGCGAATAGCCATGTAATAGATATCCTCCAGCTCTTCATCGTCCGTCCGCCACTGGATAATACCGATTGACTGTTCAGCCAAGGCTTTCGCTGCAGCAGCGGAAGCCGCTTTTTCAAGTGCTTTATTTTTATTCTTTGATTTATATTTTGTGTAGTTAAGATTTTCTGCTGCTTCGAAAATTTTTCGCTTGGTTTCTTCCGTCACAGATAATGTTGCATCATAGTTTAATACACGGGAAACAGTGGATATAGAAACCTTTGCCGCCTGTGCAATATCAGTAATTGTTGCCATGCACACTCCTCCTTAATAGATAACTAGTCGTACTACTAGTATATTTCTTTTTAGTAAAAAAAATCAAGTATAAAAAAACTTTTACCAAAAACCTTGATTTTTTTGCTAAAAAACAGTAAAATTTTAATCAAGAAAGCGTTTTAATCGAGAGGTGGTTATTATTAAAAAGAAGTTTCTGCTATTATTTATTCTTGTTATTGCCTGTTTTACTGGATTTGTTAGCTTTGCTAACCAAAAAGAACCTGAAGCTATAAAACAAAATAATTTTAGTAAAAAAATGGTTGCTGAACTAAAAAACAAAGCAAAAACTTATTCTGAAGAAGATTTTCAGGAAGGAAATGTTCCGTTAAATGAATTTATTTGTATAAATGGTCAAATTATTAAAAGCGACAGTAAAGAAGAAACGATAAAAAAAGGCGACCGATTTATGCTTTTAAGTGGAGACAGCAGATATCAGGTGATTAATGAACAGGAAGAGTTACTAAGAATTGGCGATAACGTCACAGTATATGGTGAGTATTACGGTTTTTTGAAAGGGACATTCATTGAACAGGGGGAATAATTGTGCTGGATATGAGTATTAGAGAGAACTTATTTGAAACAAAACAGGAAATGACTGAGGGATTTACTGCATTATTTAAGCCGCTAGCTCCCTTTTTTACAGCAGAAAAGCCAGGACATCAAGTGCTTGGTACACACGGGACTGTTTATAATGATGAACGGCAAGAGGTTGAAGCATTTCTGAGACCATTATGGGGGCTAGGTCCTTATTTGACAGAAAAAGACAGTCCGTTTCTAGAGGGCTATCTTGAAGGCATCAAGGCTGGAACCGATCCGAAACATCCGCAGTATTGGGGTGAAGTGACAAATTTTGATCAGCTAATTGTTGAAATGGCATCTCTTAGTACAGCAATCTTGTTGAATCAGGAAAAAATCTGGGACAGCTTAAATGAACAGGAGCAGCAGAATCTGCATGCCTGGCTGATTCAAGTGAACGACCATACAATACCTGAGAATAACTGGCATTTCTTTCGAATATTAGTCAATGTAGCAATGAAGAAATGTGGTAAATCTTATTCTCAAGACATGATTGATAGTGATTTAGCTGTTATTGACAGCTTTTATTTAAAAGACGGCTGGTACTATGATGGTCAGGAAACACAGATTGATTATTATGTATCCTTTGCTATTCATTATTACAGCTTGCTCTATTGCCGTTTTATGTCTGATGAAGATTCGGAGCGGACAGCAATTATGAAGGACCGGGCAATAAAATTTGCTCAAACCTTTAAATATTGGTTTGACAGTCGGGGAGAAGCAGTTCCTTTTGGACGTAGTCTGACCTATCGTTTTGCTCAAGTCTCTTTTTTTAGTGCTCTTGTCTTTGCGGATGTAGAGGCATTGCCTTGGGGAGAAATCAAAGGATTGATCAGCAGACATCTCCAAAACTGGATGAAGCAGGATATTTTCACACCGGAAGGCTTGCTGTCAGTTGGCTACCATTACCAGAATCTAGTCTTTGCCGAAGGATACAATGCACCGGGCTCGCCTTATTGGTCCTTTAAAACATTTATTCTTTTAGCAGTTCCTAAAGAGCACCCTTACTGGCAGGCAGAAGTACAGCCGTTAAACATACAAGCCAATCCATTGAGTCTGCCGGTTAGCCGTAATTTTTATCAATATAATCAGGATAGAAGCCATCTTCAAATGTTTCCTGCAGGACAGTTTCTTCATTATCAAAATCATGCAGGACCAAAGTATAGTAAATTTGTTTATTCTTCCTACTTTGGTTTCAGTGTTCCAAAAAGTAATTATTTATATTACGAAGGAGCCTATGACAGTTGTCTGGCGTTAACAGAGGATGATCACTATTTTAGAAGCAAGGATCAGGATACAAAGTATGAAATAGCTGCTGATCGAATCATTCATTATTGGCAGCCCTGGCAGGACGTATCCATAAAAAGCACGATTGTTCCTCTAGAAAACTGTCACGTACGTATTCATGAAATCGATACACAGCGTGAGCTAAATGCTTATGAAGGAGGATTCAGCTTACAGGGGGAAGCATCAGCAGTTTGTCAGATTGCAGGTCAGTATGCTGTGTATAAAACGGCTGTCGGAACTTCAAGTGTGGAAGGTATTGCTGGATTTACTAAAGCCGATATTGTTCGTACAGAACCAAATACCAGTCTTTTCTTTCCGATGACTATGCTGCCTCATGTAAAAGGCAGGTTGGAAAGAGGCAAGCATTTGCTGGTTTCTCTAGTGAGTGGTCGGCTAGTAGATGAAGTATTGGAGAAACCGGTAATTGTTATAGAAGAAAATCAAATAAAGATCTCTCAGGAATCCTCAGAAAAATATGTGGAGCTGAGAAAGTAGGAGGAAATAATGGAATCAGTATCATTACAGGCCCGATTTTCATGGCTGGAAGAAGAGATTGCCTATGTTTTGCAGAAAGTAAAAGAAAATCAAAGGATATTTCAGAAGCTGGTTCCCCCAGCAGCAAGTAATCAGCAAATCTATGAACCAGAAGAGAATATTGATTGGACGGCCAGTTTCTGGGTAGGCATGCTGTTTCTGGCTAAAGAAATGAGCGGTTCAGAAGGTTTCGATAAAACGATAGAAAGTCAAATGGATTCTTTTACAAAACGTTTAGAAGAAAGAGTTGAACTGGAAACACATGACATTGGTTTTTTGTATATATTATCAGCAATTGCAGATTATCAGGTGAACAAAAATGAGGCATCCAGACAGCTGGCGATTCAGGCAGCGGACTTGTTAATGGCGCGTTATTCTGAAAAAGCGCAGATTATTCAAGCCTGGGGCAATTTGAATGATCCTGCTGAGGGAGGTCGAATGATTATCGATTGTCTAATGAACCTTCCCCTGCTCTATTTTGCTTCAGCTGCTACCGGTGATGATTCGTATAAAAAGGCAGCCTATGCCCACGCTAAACAAACGCAGCGCTATATTGTGCGTCCTAATTATACAACCTATCACACCTATTTTTTTGATACAGAAACAGGAGCGCCTTTGGAAGGAAAGACTGCGCAGGGCTATTCAGACAGTTCCTGCTGGGCACGGGGACAGGCTTGGGGAATTTACGGATTTACTCTAAGCTACCTTCATACAGGGGATACATCCTTTCTTGATACAGCAAAGCACTTAGCAGATTATTTTATCGAAGAGCTGCCGGAGGATTTAATACCATACTGGGATCTAGTGTTTGATGACGGGAGCGGCGAGGAACGAGACAGCTCTGCTGCAGCCATTGCCGCCTGCGGCTTACTCGAACTGGCTAATCAGCTTCCTCTTTCAGAAGAACGCCGTGCCGTATATCAGAATACCGCTGCAGCTATTATGAGCTCTCTCGCTCAGCACTATACTACGGTGAATCAGCCTCAGTCAAATGGTCTTCTCCTTCACGGTGTTTACGACAAAAACACTGGAAAGGGTGTGGATGAATGTATGATTTGGGGAGATTATTATTACATGGAAGCGCTGATGCGGTTGAAAAACAGCTGGTACAGCTACTGGTAAGGAAACAAAGGGGAAACCCTATAAAATAAAAAATTATATTTGGAGGTCTTGAGATGAAAATGTGGAAAAAAAGTTTGATTGCAGCAGTATTATTAGGGACTGTAGCAGCGCTAACTGCTTGTGGCAGTGGGTCAGATAAAACCGATGGAAGTAAGGATTCAGCTGATAGCGGAGATGTGGAGTTAAAAGTCACGACTTGGAATTATGATACAACACCTGAATTTGAAAAACTGTTTCGGGCATTTGAGGAAGCAAATCCAGGAATTAAAGTAACTCAGGTTGATATTGCTTCAGATGATTACGATACGAAACTGACAACAATGCTTTCTTCAGGAGATACAACAGATATCCTGACAATGAAGAACCTGCTGTCTTATTCAAACTACGCACTGCGTGATCAGTTGGTAGATTTAAGTGATCATATTAAAGATTTAGATACAGAGCCTGCAGCAGCCAGCTATGAAATGTATGATATTGAGGGGCAGACATTTGCACAGCCGTATCGAACTGATTTCTGGGTATTATATTACAATAAAAAAATGTTTGACGAAGCAGGGATTGACTATCCGGATAACCTGACATGGGATGAATATGAAGAGATTGCGGAAAAACTAGCAAAACCAGAAGAACAGGTTTATGGTTCTTATCAACACACATGGCGTTCAACGATTCAAGCGATTGCTGCTGCTCAAAATGACGGCGACTTGCTTGAACCGAAATACAGCTATATGCAGGATTACTATGATCGGGCGCTGAGAATGCAGGAAAGCAAGTCACAGATGGAATTTGGAACAGCCAAATCAACAAAAGTAACTTATCAGTCTCAATTTGAAAACTCTAAAACAGCGATGATGTATATGGGCAGCTGGTACATGGGTGCATTATTGACAAATAAAGACGAAGGAAAAACAGATGTAGAATGGGGAATTGCTCAAATTCCTCAAAAGAAAGCCGGCGAAGCAATTGATACCTTTGGATCGCCAACAGCTTTTGCAATCAATAAAAACTCAAAACACCAAGAGGCAGCTCAGAAGTTTCTTGATTTCTGTTCAGGAGAAGAAGGAGCAAAAGTACTGGCTGAGTTGGGCGTAGTTCCGTCTTATAAAACAACAGCTATTGATGATTTGTATTTCTCACGTCAGGGAATGCCTTCTGATGAAGTATCTAAAAAAGCATTTAATCCTGAAAATGTAGCTATTGAATTTCCGGTAGATAAAAACGGACCGGCAATTGATAAGATTCTTCAAGAAGAGCATGATTTAATTATGGTGAATGATGAAACACCAAAAGAAGGAATTGCTAATATGGAAAAACGTGTGAAATCTGAAACCGAGTAAAGAATGAGAGCCGTCTGAAAATCAGTATAGCTGATTTTCAGATGGAGTAAGAAAGGGGGACCGCTGTTGAGCGCTTTTGTTGATAACGCTTGACAGACTAAGCTATGGAGATTACATCAAAAACGAAAGAAGCCGGTAGACTGAAGCGTAAAAATACATTAGTTGCCTGGTCATTTATTGCACCTAACTTTATTGGATTTTTCTTATTTACATTGATTCCTGTCATTTTTTCACTGATTTTGGCATTTATGAGCTGGGATTCTTTTTCTACTCCGGAATTTGTCGGGCTGAAGAATTTTGCTAAAATGCTAAAAGATGATACTTTTTGGATTTCGTTGAAAAACACATTTTTGTATACAATAGGTGTTGTTCCACTAACCTTAATCTGTTCCCTTGGACTAGCAATTTTATTAAATCAGAAGATTCGCGGGATGAAGTTTTTTAGAACAGCGTTCTTCTTTCCTTATGTGACTTCACTGGTTGCAATTGCTGTTGTCTGGAATATGCTGTTTCATCCGACGATGGGGCCAATCAATCAGTTTCTACAGCATTTTATTGCTAATCCTCCAGGCTGGACTTCCAGCTCAGATTGGGCGCTGACAGCTATTGTTATAGTAAGTGTGTGGCGGGGGATGGGATACTATATGATTTTATACTTGGCTGGGCTGCAGAGTATCCCGAAAGAGCTGTATGAAGCAGCATCAATGGATGGCGCAAATAAATGGAAGCAGTTCATGAATGTGACGATTCCATCCCTGCGTTCAACAACCTTTTTTGTCACAATTATGCTGATTATTAACTGCTTCAAAATTTTTGACCTGGTGCAGGTGATGACAGCCGGAGGCCCAGGACGGGCGACCAACGTTTTAGTTTATAATATCTATAACGAAGCCTTTGTAAAATTCAATTTTGGCTATGCTTCGGCGATTGCTATGGTGCTGTTTGTTATTGTACTTTCAATCACAGTCATTCAGTTCAAATGGAATCAGATGAGAGAACGAGTATAAGGAGGAGCAACGAATGGAAGCAACTGTTCAAAAGACAGAAACAAAAGATAAAAAAAAGAAGAAAGACCGGCTAACTATTGGCCGAGTGTTGCTGATTGTTGTTCTAATACTCTTGGCGCTGATTACACTCGTCCCTTTTATCTGGATGGTATCTGCTTCTTTTAAAACAAATAATGATGTGTTTGCAATTCCGATTCAATGGGTACCCAAAGAATGGCATCCAGAAAATTATTCAGTTATTTGGGAACGAATCCCTTTAGTTACTTTTTTCAAAAATACAGCATTTTTAAGTATCATCATTACGCTGATTCAGCTGTTGACTTCCAGCTTTGCAGCCTATGGTTTTTCAAAGATGCATTTTAAAGGAAGAGATATACTGTTTTTAGCATACATCGGAACCATCGCTGTTCCATGGCAGTCTTACATGATTCCTCAGTTTATTATGATGCGGCAATTAGGACTGACTGATACCTTGTGGTCACTGGTTCTGCTGCAGGCCTTCAGTGCCTTTGGCGTGTTTCTTTTGAAGCAATACTACAGCAGTATACCAGATGAGCTCTGTGAAAGTGCTCGGATTGATGGTCTGACAGAGTGGGGGATTTACCGGAAAATCATTTTGCCGTTAACTAAGCCTGCGCTGGCTAGTTTAACAATTATCACATTTGTAAATACTTGGAATGATTATATGGGACCGTTTATCTACTTATCTTCTACTGAAAACAAAACGATTCAATTAGGCTTGAAAATGTTTGTCGGTTTATTTGATGCAGAATACGCGCTAATCATGGCGGCTTCGGTTGTATCCATTTTACCAGTAGGGGTTGTCTTTATTGCTATGCAGAAATATTTTGTAGAAGGCATCGCGACATCTGGAATGAAGGGATAAGGAAAGGAGAGGAAGGATTATGCTTCGAAAGCAGACATTTGATAATAATATTTACATGAAGCTGTTTCGCTGGGCGTATCTATTTTTGATTAGCAATCTATGTTTTCTTGTGGCAATTTTGCCCTTTTTCTTAGCAGCTTGCCTACTAGCGATAGACATCAGAAATTTACCGTTCTTTCTTCTTGGCTTACTGTGTTTTGGTCCAGCTTTGTCAGCACTTTTCGTTGTCATTAATACATTCAAAGAGGAACAAGAAGTTGAACCAGTCCGCTCATTTTTCAAAGCATATAAGACTTTCGGATTAAGAGGCATGATTTTCTGGCTGCCGTGTTGGCTAGGAGCAATTATTACTATTACCGACAGCTTATTTTTCGCAAAGTTTTCTTATGGTCAGTGGCTGATTCCCTTTTTCTTGCTGCTGCTTTTGATTCTAACTGGCTGGAGTATCCATTGCTTATATTTTCAGGTAAGAAATCCTGACGCCTCCATCAAGAGTGTTGGGCGAATTGCCTTTTACTACACACTGCGGAAATGGTATGCCAGTCTACTGAATATTGTGCTCTTTTCTCTAATGCTGCTGTTGATGATGTTAAAACCGCAATTTGGGTTCATACTAACACCAGCACTTTTTGCGGGTATTATTTATTTAAATGCAGGGAAGCTCCATATGCCTAAGCAGACAGCTGTCGATTAGCGGAAGACTAGTATTTGACAGGCAGTTGCTGAGCAGTACGCTGTTTTGTTCAGCAGTTGTCCAGAGCTTTTGACTTTGATTCCCGGAATTCGTATAATAGTGGACGGGAAAAGGAGTGGAGAATATGCGGAATGAAATGATGCACCGGCCAGTCGTAAAAAAAGAACTGCTTGAATTTATGAGGGAAAAGCAAAAGAAGCTGACAGGAGAGCTGGGTGTAATTGAAGAAGAAGCCCACAAAGATGAAATCCCTGTTATTCCTCATGAAACGGTTGTTTTTCTGCAGTTTCTACTAGGACAATTAAAACCGCAGGCTATTTTGGAAATTGGCGCAGCAATTGGTTTTTCTTCCAGTCTGATGGCGCAATATGTAGGTGAAGACGGGCATGTAACAACGATTGACCGTTTTGATGTCATGATAAGAAAAGCAACGAAAACTTATGAACGTTTAGGTTTGACTGATAAGGTTACTTTATTGGAAGGACAGGCATCAGATATTCTACCTACATTGAATCAACAATATGATTTTATTTTTATGGATAGTGCAAAATCAAAATATATTGAATTTCTGCCGGAATGCCTTAGACTTTTGAGAACGGGCGGAGTGCTGATGGTGGATGATGTGTTTCAAGGTGGTACAATCCTAGAACCTACAGAGGAGATTCCACGAGGAAAGCGGGCTATTCACCGCAAGCTCAACGAGTTTCTGGAAACCGTTATGACACATCCTGATTTAACATCCACGCTTTTACCATTGGGAGACGGTGTTATTTTGATTACGAAAGAAAAAGACAGTATAGAATTATAAAAAGACGCGTCCCAAAAGGACGCGCTTTTTTTATTAACGTAGTGTAATCATTTTTTTCAGAGGTTCGGTTCCAAACATCTTTTCCTGATGGAGCAGGATTTCAGCACAGGCTCTGCTGTCCTCTAGTGCATCATGATGATTTTTCAATTGAATATTAAGGTTATCACAAACGGTGTTTAGTTTGTGGTTTGGAAATTCAGGAAACAGCTTCCGGCTGGTTCTGACCGTACAAAGGGATAAATAATTAGGCTGCTCTAAGTGATAGTAGTCCAGACAGCCTGCTAGTACACCACAGTCAAAGCTGGCATTGTGAGCAACAACAAGACTATTTGACTGAAAACAATTATGAATCTGCTGCCAGACCTCTGGAAATTTTGGTGCATCGGCAACGTTTTCCGGTCGAATGCCATGAATCTGAATATTTTTCCAGAAAAAATCTGTTTCTGGTTGAATTAGGGAATAGTATTCACCGACGATACGGCTATTTTCAACTTTTATCAAGGCAACTGAACAGGCACTATGCTTAGCATAACTAGCCGTTTCAAAATCAATTGCGTAAAAATTCATGCTCAGGATCCTTTCCTTGTGTTGTAATATCTATATTATAACCTATTTGTTAATAAAATCATTCAAAAATGAGAAGAATAGAAAAATTAAACATTAATAACAACCTCTACAGGGCAATGGTCACTTCCTGTAATAGAGGTGTGAATTGTAGCTGAAGCTAAAGAATCTTTTAGATTTTCTGAAACAAGAAAATAATCAATACGCCAGCCGGCATTGTTTTTTCGGGCGTTAAAACGATAGCTCCACCAAGAGTAGACACCTTCTTGGTCAGGGTAGAAATAGCGGTACGTGTCAATGAAGCCGTCAGCAAGCAAGTCTGAAAATTTTTGTCGTTCTTCAGGTGTAAAACCAGCATTTTTTTGGTTGGTTTTCCAGTTTTTCAAATCAATATTTTGATGGGCAACATTTAAATCACCGCAGAGGATAACCGGTTTTTTCTCTTTTAATTCATCTAAATAGCGGCGGAAAGCATCTTCCCAGGTCATACGGTAATCTAATCTTTTTAATTCATTTTGAGAGTTCGGTGTATAACAGGTAATCACGTAATATTCAGGATATTCAAGTGTAATCACCCGACCTTCAGTGTCGTGTTCTTCAATGCCGATTCCATAGTAGGCAGACAAAGCTTCTTTTTTTGTAAAGATGGCAGTCCCGGAGTAACCCTTTTTTTCGGCGTAGTTCCAATATTGATAGTAGCCTGGCAGTTCGAGCTCTATTTGTCCTTCTTGAAGCTTTGTTTCCTGCAAGCAGAAAAAGTCTGCGTCTAATTCCTGAAAAACGTCCATAAAATTCTTTTTCACAACAGCTCGCAAGCCGTTAACATTCCATGAGATACACTTCATTTTTTTCGCTCCTTATATTCATTATTTTAAATAGTCAATTTATCTGCTGAACCAAGAACAGCGGTGTTATTAGCTTTTCGGTTTTTTATCAATAGGAAACTAGCTTTAAAAAAGAAAGTAATTGAAAGTCCTGCAGCGAGCATTCCAAATAGTAAAATAGCTGGTTTATCCATTAGCTGCAGAAAGGCAGACAAATTTCCAGTATACTTATGTAACTGTGACTTAACCACAAATACAAAAATATCAGCTGCCAGCATCAACAATAACCAGGAACCGAAAAAATACATCCGATAATTCATTTTATTTCTCAAATTTCTGCTCCTTTATAAGCAATATATTCCGATTATACCACTATTATTGTAGTAGAAAAGGAAAGTTTGTTTTAAGATAAGAAGAGAAGTTAAAAACAGGAGACTTTTCAGTTTGGTAGTAAGTCCTTTATTTTGATACCCGCCATTGAAAGGTGTGTTTTCAACAAGTATAGTAATATTAGTATAAAAGTGTAATGATTGTCTAATAGGGACAGGATATATTGAGGAGGATATTTTATGAAAATCGGTGTAATTGGATTAGGAAACATTGCTCAAAAGGCTTATCTACCAGTCTATAGCGAACTAAGAGATGAAGGAGAATTTATCCTTGCAACAAGAAATGAAAAGACTAGACTGAAACTGAAAGAGAAATATGGTTTTCAGCATGTTGTTGAAACGATTGATGAGCTGATAACAGCTGGAATTGAAGCTTGTTTTGTTCATGCAGCAACAGAAGTCCATGTGGAAATCGTAGAGAAGCTATTGAAAGCTGGAATTCATGTATGTGTGGATAAGCCGTTGAGCGAACATCCTGCTGAGGTTAAACGGTTAAAGGCATATGCAGATGAACAACAGCTGATTTTAATGATTGCCTTTAACCGCCGTTTTGCGCCTTTGGTATCCGAATTGAAAGATATTGAAGATAAAAATCTGATTTTACTGCAGAAAAATCGAATAGATGCGCCAGGAGAAACTGGATTTATGATTTATGATCTATTTCTTCATCTTGTGGATACTGCTGTCTATCTATTGGATAATCCAATTCAGCAGATACAGTCTAAAATTATTGAGGAAGAGGGGCAGCTGCAGCGGGTCTTTTTACATCTGGAAACAGAGACAACCACTGCTATCTGTTCTATGGATTTAAGGTCTGGAGCGAATACGGAAAGCTATCAGGTAACCGCACCCCAAGGGACATATACCTTGGATAATTTGACCGATTTAACGATTCAAAATACTGCCGGAATTCGAAAACAAGGATTTGGCGACTGGGAAACAACCTTGGATAAACGGGGCTTCGCTCCCTTGATCAGAGCATTTATTCAGGGAATCAAGCAAAAAGATACCACAGAACTAAAGCAAAATGATGTATTATTAAGTCACGAGCTGTGCGGAGAGATGCTGAGGAAGCATCAGCGTCACATACTCTGAAACGTTCAGTGGATGAAAACGTACAGAAAATCTACTATTATAAAAGCAAGACAGATTTATTTGAAAAGATGCTTCGCTGATTGAAAGACTGAATCAAATGTTCTAGCTGGATTTATATAGAAAGTTTCTTATCGTCATGCTAGAATAATAGAGATATTCGTGAGAAAGGAAACGACGTTTAATGGATAAAAGGAAGATTCAACAGGCGCTGCCGGAGACGACAATTTTATTTGATGAGCCTTTAAAAAATTTCACCTTCACCAAGACTGGCGGGCCGGTGGATATGCTGGTTTTTCCAAAAACAAAAAAAGAAGTACGACAGGTCATTCTTTTTTGTAAGGAGAATAACATTCCCTGGCTAGTACTAGGCAACGCTAGTAATTTGATTGTTCGCGACGGAGGTATTCGTGGTGTTGTTCTAATGCTTACAGAGATGAATCAAATCAATGTTAGTGGAGAAAAGATAGTTGTTGATGCCGGAGCAAAACTTATTGATACAACGTATGAGGCATTAAAAAACGATTTGACCGGTTTTGAGTTTGCCTGCGGTATTCCTGGAAGTGTCGGCGGAGCTGTGTATATGAATGCCGGCGCTTATGATGGTGAAATCAAAGATGTCTTTAAAAAAGTTGATATTCTGCTGCCTAACGGAGAATGCCGTACACTGAGGAATGAAGAGATGAATTTTTCCTATAGACACAGTGCTGTACAAGACATGACTTGTATCATTTTACAGGCAGAATTCTCTTTGGAAAAAGGCAATCATGCGCAGATTAAGCAGCGCATGGATGAGTTGACAGAGCTGAGGCAATCAAAGCAGCCGTTGGAATATCCCTCATGCGGCAGCGTGTTTAAACGCCCGGCAGGACATTTCACAGGGAAGCTGATTCAGGATGCTGGCTTACAAGGGCTGAAATGGGGCGGTGCTCAGATTTCAGAGAAGCATGCAGGCTTTATTGTAAATATAGATCAGGCAACCGCTACAGACTATGTAGAGCTGATAGCTCATATCCAAGAAGTAATCAAAGAAAAATTTGATGTTGTTTTAGAAACAGAGGTTCGGATTATTGGTGAAGAAGTTCTGTAAAGGATCTGTAAATCAGGCTATAATTGATTGAAACGTATTTTACAAGTCGTTTTTTAGAAGGATACCAAAGTAGGAGAGGAACAGCTTTGCTCCTAAATAGAACCAGAGAGCAAGCCGCCATTCAATGAACAAGAGTCTAAAACGGTAAGAACAAAAATATCCCCATCGAAAATAAGCAAAAATTCACGAAAATGTGAGAAGTACCTAGTAGGAATCAGTCAACTTCGACTGGCTTCTATTCGTGTCCCTGTCATTTTCGTGAATTTCTGTTTATTTTTTTAGATGAACCCTTTTATCTTATTTGCTTCTTTCTATTTAAAAACCTAGCCACTCCATAAATGTATGTTCTTCCTTTTCATCATTATCAAAGTCAATCAATGCGTCACGCTCATCGTGTTCTTTGAAGTTATTTACTACATAGCTTTTAATCTCTTCTTTATCTAGTTCCTTTTCTGCTGCTTGAGACACTAATCCTAAACACGCTACTGCTCCAAGTATTCCTACCATTACTTTTGTTTTCATCATTTTTTTCTCCTCATCATATTGTTTTATTTTTTTGGTTAATCCTATTTAAAAACCTAGCCACTCCATAAATGTATGTTCTTCCTTTTCATCATTATCAAAGTCAATCAATGCGTCATGCTCATCATGTTCTTTAAAGTTACTTGCTACATAACTTTTGATCTCTTCTTTATTTAGTTCCTTTTCTGCTGCTTGAGACACTAACCCTAAACATGCGATTGCTCCAATTATTCCTACCATTACTTTTGTTTTCATCATTTTCTTTTTCTCCTCATCTATTGTTTTATTTTTTGGCTAATCCTATTTAAAATCCTATCCATTCTAAAAATGTATGTTCTTCCTTTTCATCATTATCAAAGTCAATCAATGCGTCACGCTCATCGTGTTCTTTAAAGTTACTTACTACATAGCTTTTAATCTCTTCTTTATCTAGTTCCTTTTCTGCTGCTTGAGACACTAATCCTAAACACGCTACTGCTCCAAGTATTCCTACCATTACTTTTGTTTTCATCATTTTCTTTTTCCCCTTATCTATTGTTTTGTTTTTGTTCGTTACTGTAACTCATTGTTTTTATTTTAAAAATGGGACTTTTTTCTTTATCTGTTCTTTTAATACCACAAATAATTCTGTCATCACTGTCTCTGTCTGCCGCATATCAACTGAAGAATCCTCTACAATGAAGCTGGTAATTGCCTGCATATTTTTACTTGATGTTCTTGTGAGATTTCTTTCACAATATCTTTCGTAGCTTTTGATAATGGCTTCGCACGTTTGCCAATCGATTTGACTTCTTTCTGAGATAGTATTCATTGTTTGTACATAATTCATTATGTTTTCCTCCTAATTTCCAAGACCGACTGTCTGTCGTTTTAAGAGCATTATTTTCCTCAACTTCTGTTGAGGTTAGGTGAGTAATCAACTTTTTTGATTTTAGACTGACTGTCGGTTTGTTTATGCTTTTATAATAAACTGTATTTTTTATTTTGTCAACAAAAAATTCATATTTTTTTGTACACACGTTTAAATAATGATTAAATACCACCGCAATAGGCTTATTCCAAAGATTTTATCCTTAAAATTGCAAGAAATTATTTTTAGTTTAAAAAGTTTTTTAGAGTATGTTTGAAAACACTAGTGTTGATAATATTCGAGTGTGTGACAGGACTCGTTGGCAGAAATAGTCGCTGATGTGCTGCATAAGTATCCTTTTCTAGGCTACCGCAATTACCTGTAGAAATCTCATATGCTATTTTACTTTTCGGGCACGCGCTAGTGATTTTAAAACGTTAAAAAAATAAACCTGAGTTTGATAAGGTGCATCAAACTCAGGCCTGCTTTTTTTAGAAGGCGTATTATCTACTCTTTAGTTCTATTGTTGTTTCTTAATTTTCGTTGTTTTTCAAATCTTCCATCTCAACGACCTTGAAGTTCTTTCTTTCCAGCTGTTCAACAATGAGCGCACAGGTTTCTTCTGTTGTGCCAGAAGGAAGAGTAATCAATGTTCTGCGGATAAAATCACCCTTACCAATATCTAAAGTGATACAGCTTGCAATGCTGCTGTGCTTTGCGATAATTTTAGAGATAGCTGCTAAATCCCCCTGCTTGCCAGTTGAAGCAATTGTCAAAACGTAGCTGCCTGTCTCAATATTCCAAGACTGTGCCAGAATATTCAGTAGTGTGCTGTGGGTCAAAATACCGTAAAAGTGATTGTTTTCATCGAGAACAGCAATATACGGTAATTCTTTAATAGTAAAGAAGACCTTGAAAAATGATGTGTTGACATAGATGAACTTTGTTGCATTTTTCAAAAGATAGGTAACCGGCAGGCTCATGTCGCCACCGTTTGCTTTATGTCTATAGATATGCATTTTATAGATATTTCCACGGAAGATTTTTCCTGATTCATCAAGAATTGGTACGCAGCGGTAGCCGGACTCTTCCAATATGTTTAAAGCTTCTTCTAACGTACAGGATTCATTTACTGTAGTAAGATTTTTCTTTTTTAAAACAACAGATTTTAATAACATAGCTAAACCTCCTTAAATTGTATGTTTCGGACAAATTAATAATACCATATCTTGAAAAAAAACAATAGTAGACAGGGAGTTAAGGTGGATAAAAAAACAGAGAACTGTACCTGCTGATTAAAAGAGGAAAGATTGACTTTTGAGAGAAATGATGCTATTCTTAGTAGTGATTTTGTGAACAGAGGAGGAAAGTTGATGGCGGTAAAGAAAGCAGCACTTGCCTGTTCCGTTTGCGGCTCCCGTAACTATTCTAAGGCGGTAACCGAAGGAAAACGCGGAGAGCGATTAGAGGTCAAAAAATTCTGTAAATATTGTGGACAGCATACATTGCATAAAGAGACAAAGTAAGTATTGGAGGGGTAAAAATGAAGTTTTTAAAAGGCGTAAGAGATGAAATGAAGAAAGTAACTTGGCCGTCAAAAAAACAACTGCGTAAAGATACCTTGATTGTTATTGAAACAACAGCAATCTTTGCAGCGCTATTTTTCGTGATGGATACAGCGATTCAGGCTATTTTTGGTTTGATTCTTCGTTGATTCCAACTGGTATTTTTCATTGGTGAATGGTATACTGGTTGTGGTAAAGAAAAACTTCGGGAAAGCTGAGGTTTTTTTATTTTTCTTAAAAACAATTAATTTAACTATATAAATCCTGTAAAAGATTCTGCGCACATAGAGTGACCTTTGCCTATCACAGATAGTGAAGGTCATCTCCAGATATCTCGTTTCTTTAACAGAATTTATATATAAAGGAGCTTGAACAGGAATGGAATCCTACGAAAAAAATTGGTACGTGCTGCATACGTATTCCGGCTATGAAAACAAAGTAAAGGCGAATATTGAATCTCGTGCTCAAAGTATGGGTATGGGGGATTTTATTTTTCGTGTCGTTGTTCCGGAAGAAACAGAAACTGAAGTGAAAAACGGTAAAAGTAAGGAAATTGTCCATAAGACGTTCCCAGGTTATGTACTTGTTGAGATGGTCATGACGGATGATTCATGGTATGTTGTACGTAATACGCCAGGAGTAACAGGATTTGTTGGTTCCCATGGTGCAGGAAGCAAGCCAGCGCCATTGCTGCAGGAAGAAATTAATCATATTTTACGTTCTATCGGCATGAGCACTCGCCAAAATGATTTAGAAGTTTCAATTGGTGAAACTGTCCAAATCATTGAAGGAGCCTTCTCTGGATTAGAAGGAGAAGTAACAGAGATTGATGAAGAAAAACAAAAACTAAAAGTTAATATTGATATGTTTGGCCGTGAAACAAGCACAGAGCTGGATTTTGAACAGGTAGATAAAATCTAAGTTGAATAAAATCATAAAGCTTGGAATAAAATCAGAGATTTTCTGATTTTATTCCAAGCTTTTTTACTAGCGTTAGAAAAACTGTATCATTTAACTGAGGAATCGAGTGTTGCTTTGGCTATGATAATCCCAGAGACAGGATTTTTTACCAGTGTAAAATGTTATAGAGTAAAAAGGGTGCCCTTAAAATAAGGCACTGACCCCCAAGAATGAGAATATAAAAAAGAGGCACCTCCGTTGAATTTATTTTATATAATAAATTTAGCGGAGGTGCTTTTGATGAAGAAAAAAATGGCGTATTCTCTTGAAGTCAAAGAGA
>NZ_JBNEQE010000013.1:0-115878 GCF_049894025.1 Enterococcus sp. LJL51 | reverse complement strand
TCTCTTTGACTTCAAGAGAATACGCCATTTTTTTCTTCATCAAAAGCACCTCCGCTAAATTTATTATATAAAATAAATTCAACGGAGGTGCCTCTTTTTTATATTCTCATTCTTGGGGGTCAGTGCCCTTTTGTCTCGACCTCTTTTTCATATCTATTTAATGATTTATACTGCTTTTTTGAACTGCCCGAAGCAGACGCTCAAGACCATCGCTAATTTTATCACGAGGAGCACCAAGATTGAAACGCAAATATTTTTTGCCTTCCTTCCCATAGGTATCGCCCCGCATAATAGCTACCTTTTCCTGATGGATGAGAATTTTTTGAAGCTCATCCATACTAACTGGTAAACGGCTAAGGTCTAGCCAAGCTAAATAAGAAGCTTCAGGAATGTATGCAGAAATGTAGGGATGCTCTGCCAGCCTGTCTGTCAACATCAGAAATGTGTCATCCAGGTAGCTGTTAAGCTCTGCCAGCCATTTCTGCTGATAATTGTAACAGTCCTGCAGTGCCAGCATGCCCAGATAGGGTACTGAAGAAAGACCATCCTTATTTTTAAGCACAGTTAAAAAGCTTTCACGGAGAGTCCTGTCTGGTACAATGGCATAAGAGCAGCCCATTCCCGGACTATTAAAGGTTTTAGAAGCAGAAGATAGTAAAACCACAGGGACTTTTAGCTTATCCGCAAACGTCACGATTGGATGATGGAAAACGCCTTTTCGGCGAATATCCATATGAATCTCATCGCTGATAATTCCCACCTGATACTGATTACACAGCTCAATCAACGTAGTTAACTCCTCTTGATTAAATGCTCGTCCAGTAGGATTATGAGGGTTGCACAGTAAAAATATTTCTGGTCTTTCTTTCTCAAATACCTCAGCCAGCTCCTCAAAATTAATTTGGAAGCCTGTTTCTTTTTTTAAACTTACAGAAATTAAGGCTTGTTTATTTTCTGCTACTGTTTTAAAAAATGCATCATAGCAAGGTGTAAGCGTGACAACCTTTCCACCTGGTTCTGAAAGCAGCTGTAAAAATACCGATAAGCTGTAAATCACACTTGGGCTGTAGACAATCCAGTCTTCTGCAACTATTGTTTGAAAATGCCGGCTAAACCAACTAGCAATCGCTCCCTTAAAATCAGAATGATTCCAGCGGGTATAACCAAATACACCACGTTTCACAGCATCTGTCAGAACCTCCTGTGTCCCTTTAGGAATCTTAAAGTCCATATCTGAAATAGAAAACGGCAGTAGACCTTTTTCACCAAAACGATCTTGAACATAATCCCATTGCGTTGAATACGTACCGATTCTTGAAACAATTTGATCAAAATCAGTCAATTGCTTTTCCTCCTGCTTTATCTGTGTTTTCAATATATCGGCAAATCAGCTCTATTGCCTGTCGACAATCGCCGAGATTGACTATTGAATACCATGAGTGGCAATAGCGAACTGGTACGCTTAACACAATTGTCGGCTTGCCTTCGTACAGCTGAATCGAGCCGGCGTCCGTTCCGCCGCCGGTAAACTGATCAAATTGATACGGGATTCCTGCTTTTTCAGCGGTTTCCTGTAAAGCATCTGCCAGTTCCATATTGGCCAGCGCTGTTTTATCATAGAGACAAATACCTGGTCCCTGCCCCAAAATACGTGTCTTTCTAGCTGCAGCATTGGGGGTGTCTTTACCATTGGCAACATCGATAATAATATTAATATCTCCTTGAACCTTAGCAGCCGCAACTTTCGACCCTCTTGTTCCAGCCTCTTCCTGAGCTGTGGCAACACCAATAATTTCCACATAGTCCAGCACTTGATCAGCGAAATAATCCAGTACACCAGCCATTACACTACAGCCCACACGATTGTCCAAAGCCTTTCCAATTACGTACTCACCGTTCACACTTTCTCTTGCTGCCGTATCAGGAGTAATCATATCACCAATCTGGATACCAAGCTCCTGCACTTCTTCTTTACTAGAAACACCCAAATCGATGTACATTTTGTCGATTGGTACAACCTTGTCATTCATGACTGAGCCTTCCGGCAAGGTGCCTACAATCCCTAAATAAGTCTGTCCGTTCTTTCGAGCAGTGATTCGGACAGTCTGACCTAAGATTACATGCCCCCACCAGCCGCCAACTGGCTGAAAATAAACAAAGCCGTCTAAATCAATGTCCCGGATGAAGAAGCCAACCTCATCAAGATGGCTGTACACAGCAATTCTTTTTTTCCTTGTGCTCAGGTTGCCAAAATAGTGATTTTTAAAATCATCTTTTAGCACTGGTTGGGAAATCGTCTGTGCTAAGTAATCGCCAACCTTATCTTCACGTCCTGCAATCCCGTCTAAATTTGATAAACGAAGTAAACGTTCTTTTAGTTTCATTCAATCGTCATCCATTCTTTATTTGTTTTAGTCAACAGCTCTACTTCTCCATCTGCAGTGACAAAAATATCGTCTTCAATCCGAATGCCAAAACTACTAGGAATATATACACCTGGTTCTACCGTAAAGCTCATTCGCGGCTGAATAGTAAGCTGATTTAATTGATTTACGGCAGGATATTCATGGCAAGATAAGCCGATTCCATGCCCTAGTCCATGAGAAAAATACTCAGCCAATCCGCCAGTGGATAATGCACTGCGGGCAGCAGCATCAATTTCTGCCAGAGTTCTGCCTGTTTTAACTGCTTCAATCGCCTGTCTTTGCGCCTGAAGCACCTGATCATACGTCCTTTTTATGCCGTCATCCACTTTACCAAGTGCAAAGGTTCGTGTCATATCCGAATAGTAGCCCCCAGATATACAACCAAAGTCAATCATAATTAGTTCGTTTTCCTGAATAATCTTTTTAGATGCGTGGGCATGGGGCAGAGCCGTTCTTATTCCGGACGCAACAATCGTTTCGAAGGCCGGACCTTCACTGCCGATACGCTTGCTGTAGTAGTCAATTTCATTAGCGGCATCTAGTTCTGACATGCCTGGTTTTATGATAGAGATGATATAACTAAAGGTTTGATCAGCCAGCCCCGCAGCTTTTCTTAATGCCGTAATTTCTGTATCGCTTTTAAACATCCGCAGTTCTTCAATTAGATTCTGCGTCTCTATTAAATGTCCACCTTGATCATCTGCTAATTTCCTAAGGGCACTAAACATCTGATAAGAGATTGAGCCTCCCTCAAAGCCTAAGGTACCTGCTCCAACAATTTTTGCTAAATGCTGCCACTGGTTATTTTGTTCAGTTGTCGTAATAATACGGATATCTTTTGTCTGTTGCTGGGCCTGCTCTGTGTAGCGTCCGTCAATCAGTAGATAATCTTGAGTCAACCCAACTGCCAGCAAACCATTAGAACCGGTGAAACCACTCAAATACCGCCGGTTAATTTTGTCGCTGATAAGCAGTACATCTATATTTTGAGCTTCCATAGTAGCCTTGACAGCTGTTAATCGATGTTTCATTTTCAACCTCCTTGAAAATAATCAAAGACCGAGTATGTTCTCCCGGTCTTCTTTCGTTTATTAAAAGTCTAAATCGGCCAGAAGTGCTTCATCTTCTTCACTGATTACACGATGTTCCTCTGTTTTTTGTTTTTCCTGCTCCAGCTCCTGACGCTCAAGAACTTTGAAGAATGGCAGGTAGAGCGCAAAAGATAGTCCAATCTGAACTAACTGAATGATAATGGCACGCCAGTCAAATCCAGTCAAAAAGCCCTCCATAAAAACTGGTACATAAGGCGGATCAAAAATCGGATAATTCAACAAACCTAATTTCATACAAATCATTGGAATCATTCCTACAAAAGCACCGCCAAAAATAAATGGAATCATCAGTACAGGATTCAAAATAATTGGAACACCAAACAGCACAGGCTCATTAATCCCAAAAAGCGAAGGTAATAATGCCACAGCCCCAACCTTTTTGTAGCGTTGGGAACGGCTGACTAACATGGCAATAACCAGACCGATTGTTACACCTGAGCCAGTAAAATTAGCAAATGCAGATAAGGTGCCGCCGGTGATCACATGCGTCAAAGGCTGGCCTGCTTCGTGGGCAGCAATATTTTCGGATAGATACTGAACAGCAATTGGCGATAAAATCGGCGATAGAACAGCCGAATGAATTCCGAAAAACCAGAATACCAGCCGCAAAACTAAAATCAGATAAATCACCCACAGCGAATCAAGTCCGCCAATTGCCGGTGCCAGCATTTCCATAATCACTTGAGGCAGTAATGTACCGCCAGTCAGTGAGTCTGTAATCGCACGGATTGTAATAAACAAAACGCCGATTGCGGCAGTTGGTGTAATCAGCTCAAAAGAACTGGAAACAAAATCTGGTACACCCTCCGGCATCTTGATAACAAGCTTATGCTTTGTAAAAAACTGGTAAATCTTCACACAAATAATAGCAATAAAAATCCCGGCAAAAAGCCCTTTGGAATCGAGATGGGTAGCGACGATGTTTCCATTCTCATCCACATCCATGGCAACAAGCAGAAATCCAATTCCTGCGAGAATCATTGAGCCAATCGTATAGAGCTTCCACTGCTCACTTAGAAAATAAGCAATCGCTAAAACCGCATATAGTCCCACTAATCCTAAAGAAACTTTAGATAATAGACCAAAGATATACCCATACTGATCAAACCAATTTTGTACAGCTGTTACTTTGATAAACTCCGGAATTGATGGAAATATTGCTGCAATCGAACCAAGCAGCAGAGCTGGCGTCAAAACGACCATTCCTTTTTTTATAGCTGTTAAATACGCATTATTATCCACTTTATTTGCGACAGGAACCAATGTTTTGCGGATAAATCCCTCAATCTTATCAAAGGTCGAGACTTTCGTTTGTTCCATTTTTTTCCCCTCCAACTAATACAAATCTTATAAAGAAACTAGTTTTCAACTTGATTTTCTTCTTATAATAATCTTTTTTTCATACACAAAAGTTTTTACAGGATTTATATTGTTTTTATTATTTTTACTGATTTTTACGATAGGCTAAAATTGCCTGCTTCATTACGGTTGCACCATCCATTGAGCCATAGATATCAGAAGTCAGTAAAACAGACGGCTTATTGATTTTTTCTGCCTCACCCTTGATGTAGTCATATTTGTGACTTAGCTGAGGGCCTACCAAAATAACATCATACTCATTGATATAGCGGTCCAGCTTATCTACTCCAATCGCTTCCATCGGGTAGTCCTCTACCTCCAGCTTTGCTGATTCCTTGACTACTTTCTTCATTGCTTCCATCATCATTGTGGTTGAAAAACCACCTGCACAAACCAATAGTGTCTTCATTCTTTTCTTCCTTTCTTATTTCCAAGCAGTTTACTGCTTTAATTTTTACTCTGCTCCGTTCGTTTGATCTCTTAACATTTCAATCATTTCTTCAATCAAATCTCTTGCCAGTAGACTGTTCATTAAATGATCCTGTGCATGAACCATTAACAGTGTGGTTTCTGTCTTTTCTCCATTAATTTCTTTTGTAATTAGAGCCGTTTGTTCTTCATGAGCAGTAATGCTTTTTTCTTTTGCCTCTTTCATTTTTTCATCGGCTTCCTTAAACTTGCCCTTTCTTGCCAAGCGCAATGCCTCAAATGCTGCCCCTCGGCTATCTCCAGAAGCTGAAATAATTTGAAAAATACTTTTTTCCTGTTCCGTCATAATCCATTATCCTCTCTTAAGCATTTCTCTTAAATAGTGAGAAAAGTCCTCGTAATTTCTAATACTGTCCAGTCTTTTTTCAAATGCCTGGTCATCAATCATTCGAATCATCAATCTGCTGATTTCTTTGTGTATAAACAAATGACCATTGCCGATATTAATGAGAAATATTAGTCGAATCTGCTTATTCTTAAACGCTGCTGCCGGTCGTACAATAATTACGTCAATGCATTCATGAATCGCTTTCGCTTCCATCGGATGAGGTCCTGCAATCCCATTATGATAAATCGTATCCACCAAATGTTCACGGCGTAATACCAGCGTTCTATATCCACTGTCTGCTTCTCCATTTTCTTCCAATCTATCCGCTCTTTCCTCCAGTAATCTCAAATAATCCCTTTCATTGGAAATGGTAAAATTCTTTTCTGTGAATAACCCCAGCAAATGTTGATCAAAATCTGTATCGATGGTTTGATCCTCCTGAATCAAAAGCAAGTCATTTTGAATTTTTTTTATTTCCTTCTCAGTTAGCAATGCCTGCGTATAAATAACCGGTATTCGATCAACCTTAAGTTCAATCGGTACTGTGGAGATAATTAAGTCATAGGTTTCATCGATTGCTTCAGCTTCAATAATCGAAAAAGTTTGTACTTCAGCGTTTACAAAAATTTGCTCCAGTTTGGTTTTTAATAAATAAGAAGCGCCGCCGCCAGTTGCGCAAATTACAGCTAATCTTTTATAACGCTTTATTTCTTCCTGAGATTTTTTTTCCAAACTAGCAGCGAAATAAATAGCCAGATAGCCCATCTCATCTTTTGTAATGGTTACCTCTACATTGTTGCTGATGAGCTGGATAAAGTCGTAAGCAATCGTAAATACATTCGCATAGCGGGTATAAACATCTTCAATGATTGGATTTTCCAGCTGATGCCCAACATATAACCGCTGAAGCAGCGGCGCCACATGAAGAGCCAGCGCTTCTTTTAGCTCTTTATCCTGATAGAAATGTGTCCGATATTTTTGGTCTATTTCCGCTAGCGCCTGATCAATATAGCCATGAAGTTCATCATATTGAGAAAACTCATTAACTGCCAGCATCTTTCCATATAGCTGACGGCTTAAATAGATTTTTTCATTTTCAGGCAACCGGATATCTTCATGGGTTTCTAAATATTCAGCAATTCTTTCTGTCAGCTTTGCGTAACTGCTCTTATTCTTAAAGATTCCCTGCGATTCTTTTAACAAATTATTCTGCTGAATACGAAAACTAAGAAGTATGATATGAAGAATCAAATTATCCAATACCAGATCATTCATTTTTATCCCCAACTGCTTAACACTGTCGGTCACACACTTTCTAAGCTTTTGCTCATCAAATAGTTCCAGAAATGCTGCATATTCAGGAGTCGTTTGTGGTTTGGAAATATCGTTTCGCAGCAGCCGGATAATTAGCTCCCGCCGCTTCTCTTCCGAGCCGACAATCTTATAACCGTAATAAGGTTTGGCATAAAGCGTCAATTCTTGTTCTTCAAGCTGCTCCCTGACAAAAATTAAGTCATTTTTTACAGTAGAGCCGCTAACCGCCAGTGTTTCCGATATTTGACCAATAGTTAAGTACTCCTCAGCAAACAATAATAAAAGCGTGATGGTAACTTTACGGACTTCCGGATCTGCTAAGTTTAGCTGCGGGCTGTCAGACAGTTCAGTGAGGTACTGATCAAAACGCTGTTTATCTGAAATTTCTAAAGCATACCCTTGACCTCTTACCATAGAAACCTTGAACCCATAGCTGGCCGCAGTTGAATTAATCTTTTTGATATCCGTGGAAATCGTTCGAGGCGATACATCAATCATTTTGGCAAGCTTTTCGACAGACTGACGTCTTGTATCAGCTAATAAATACCGGATGATTTTTTCTTCCCTCATACGCTCTCCTCCTCTGCTCTTAAGATAACGCGAAAGCGCTTTAAATAAAATAGTATCTTTTTCTGATTGAAATGGAAATTTTTGTCTTATCCTTAGCTGTAAGGCTGATATATCTTGGTTTCAAAAGACTCGCTGAAATCAATCAGAGAATTTAATTATACCCAACTCAGGCCGCAGTTCTACCGTCCAATCACAAAAAATCTGCTTTTCTTCTTAAAACAAAAACTATGCCGCAATCAGTAAACGGCTAAAAATAATCGCTTACCTGATTCCGACATAGTTTCTTATATGCTTATAAAACTTCCTTTAAAACAGAGAAATCGATGTTTCCTCCGGAAACAACCACTGCTGTTTTCTTCCCTTTCAATAGATGATCAATCTTCCCGCTTAAAACAGCGGCTGTACTTAATGCACCTGCTCCTTCGGCGATTACCTTTTCTTTTAATGCTAAAAAGAAAACCGCTTCTGCTATTTCCTGCTCCTCAACCAAAACAGTTTCATCAATGCGGTTCTTGACTATTTCATACGTAAGCTCACCTGCTAAGGCAACATCGCAGCCGTCAGCCAGCGTTCGAGACGTGCGGTTAGGAATTCGCTTGTGGGCCCAAATGGATCGAATCATACCATGCACCTGATAGCTCTGTACACCAATGATTTGAATTTCCGGATGTAGCTCTTTGACTGCCAGAACTATTCCTGCAATGAGTCCACCCCCGCCGATTGGAACAATAATAGTATCTACGTCAGGCAAATCTGCTAAGATTTCAAGTCCGATTGTACCCTGACCATAAATAATCTCTTGGTCATCGAAAGGTGAAATAAACAATTCTCCCGACTGCTCAGCCTCCATGATTGTCATCTGCTTCGTTTCATCAAAGGTTTCTCCAGCCAATACTACTTCCGCGCCATATGCTTTTGTTGCTTCAATCTTTGTCCGCGGTGCTGTCATCGGCATATAGATACGGGCATTTATTCCCAACAGAGAAGCAGCCAGTGCTACTCCCTGCGCATGATTTCCAGCTGAGCAGGCAATAACACCTTTGCTCTTTTCAAGCTCTGAAAGCTGCTGCAGCTTATTGTAAGCGCCTCGAAATTTAAATGCGCCTGTCCGTTGAAGATTCTCCAGCTTTAAAAATATTTCTCCGTCAATCATTTGATTCATCGTATTGCTGGGCATTAGCGGTGTATGGATAATGTGCGGTTTTAGTCGTTCATAAACAGCAGCCATATAAGGCGCAGCTTCTACAGTGGACTTCATCGGTTTCCCTTCTTTCAGCAGCAGTTACTCCGTAAATACGGACTCAGCTATATTGTAACGCTTACATCCTTGTTATACCAACCCTTGCACTTTCAAGTGAAAAACTTTTTTGTCTGTTGTTAGTCTATTCTCATTTTGTTTATTTTTAACACCGCATTATGCTTAAGTATGAGAACTGTTTCTACTTTGGATTTCCATCACTAGCAGTTGTTTCATCTTGGTTCTTTTATCGGTTGCTAGTTGGAATATTACCCTGTATTTGAAACACAATAGCTAATTTTTCGAAAAAGCAAATTTTATCTCAACGTGTATTCAGATTAAAAAAGCAGAATAACACAAAGAGAGTGTTCTATCCTGCTTTTCATTTATAAATCAACTGATTTTAGATTGGTTTGTACTATCCGTCCTGCCGTGTTGCAGCAATATCGATTTCGCGAATATTGACTTCCTGAGGCATATCATAGATAAACTTAACCGCCTCAGCCACATGCACAGGGTTCATAGTAAAACCGCCCATTGTATCTTTCCAGGCTTCATAATCAGAAAGAGCCTGCTGGTCAGTCACATGTGTCAGTAGTTCTGTCTCGGCAGCTCCTGGTGCAACTAAAGAGACGCGGACATTATAGCTGGAAACCTCTTCCCGAACTGTTTCACTTAAGCCATGCACCCCAAACTTTGATGCTACATACGCCGCATGATTCACAAAGGTTTTACGGCCGGCTAAAGAAGACATGTTAATAATCGTTCCGTGTTTTCGGTCTTTCATATTTGTTAATACCGCCTGCATGCCATTTAGTACACCTAGCACGTTGGTATCTATCATGGTTTTCCATTCATTTGGCTCTTGATTTTGAACATTTCCCAACAGCATAACACCTGCATTATTGATTAAAAGATCCGTGGGTCCATAAACAGCTTCTGCTTCTTTTATGCTGTTTTTGAAGGCTTCTCCATCAGTTACATCTACACTATCTACTACAACCTTCTCAAAGTTTAGCGGCAGCTTCATTATTTTTTCTTTCCGTCTGCCTAACAGCAGCATAGGATAATCTTCCTGATTAAACAGCTTTGCAATTTCTGCTCCAAATCCAGAGCTTGCTCCAGTGATGACAACTAATGGTTTATTCATAGTCAATTCCTGCTTTCTTTGTTAAAGTATACTTAGTATACAAGTTGGAGCTTACTCCAAGTCAAGAGAACTGATTCAGCTTTTTTTATTACTGCTAAATAATCAAATCTGAAGGAGGAAATAGAATGTATTCTATCGGAGAAATTTCAAAAATATATGGTATCTCAACGGATACTTTACGCTATTACGATAAGGAGGGGCTGCTGCCTTTTGTAAAAAAATCCCCATCAGGCCGGCGGATATTTACCCAAGATGATTTAGGCTATATTGAAGTGATTGAGTGTTTGAAAAAATCGGCTATTCCCGTTAAAGAAATTGCAAAATTTATGAATTGGTGTGTACAAGGTGCAGAAACCCTGCCGGAACGCTACGAATTTATTGTTGAGCAGGAAGAGCTGTTGGAAACAAAAATCAAACTATTGGAAGCAAATCTGGCATTTCTCCGTTGGAAGAAATGGTACTATAAAAAAGCCAAGGATGCCGGAACTGAAGAAATCTTTTTTGAGCCGGGAACGCGGCAGGTTTCCAACAAGTGGCACAAAGAGTATTTGAAAAGTCTGGGCGCACAGGTTGAAAAAGAAACTGTGTAAGAAATCATCTGAATCTAATATGACCGACAACATAAAGCGACCAACCAGATTTCTCCAGTTGGCCGTTGGTCTAACTATTCATTCTCATCTCATTCTATATTTTTGAGAAAATCCGCTTTAATTCCGAAGAGTCAGCTTTTAACATATTGTTTATTCAGCTTTAGAGGCGGGTGATGTGCTAATGTCACCGCTTCTTTATTTATCGTTAGCAGCTATACTTCCGACTCCTAAGCTTTTTTTATCGGTGTGTAGTAATCCATCTGATCATAACCCAGAATTTCTTTCGCAGCTGGGGCGGTAAAGCTGTTCCCTAATTGAAATCTTGACAGATCCCGTTGAAATCCATGTTCAGCCAAGAACTTATCTACTTCCATGGTCATTGCTTCCATATCTGTTTGCTGGTCAATCCCCGTTGAGACAGCATACAGGCCCCCTGTAAAGTCGATGATTTCAAACTCAGCCGGAACGCTCAGCCCATCTTCATAAATGTATAGCCAATGGAATCCTTCTTTTTCCTTAGTTGTATTGTCCCAAAATAGAAAATCTTTCGGAAAAATATCCCGAGGTATTGTCGAAAACCATTGCTCAAAATGCTCAAATTTTTCCTCACCAAACATGCCGATTCCCGACGAGACCATCTTTCGGTCACTGATTTCAATAATTCTGATAGCTTCCATAATTATCCCCCTATTTCATTTTTTAGCAACTACTGTCAGTACTACTTGACCGCTATCATATCAAAAATCATATACGAATAAAAGGGGAACAAAGAAACTTTTTCTAACATAATTTTCGACTCTTTAATCTCTTTAAATACCCAAGCTTTTGCTCTTTTACTTTTCTTCCTTAACTATTCTAGGTCTATCAGCTTCTCAATCGTTGCCAGAACCGTATCTGTATTATTATTGCCTATTATCGTTTTCGCAGCTTCTCTGATGACAGGGCTGCCATTTTCCATAGCAAAGCTATGGTGAGCATGGACTATCATTTCATAGTCATTACCGCTGTCGCCGAACGCTGCTACCTCCTCATCTGCAATCCCCCACTCCTTTTGCAGCAGTTTAATACCATTCGCTTTGTGAATCCCCGGAATAATTAAATCAATATCTCCATGTCCGCTGGAAACCGGAACCAGCCGCCCTGCTAATACCTTTTCCAGTGCTGCCAATGTTTCTGTGACTGCTTCCGTCTCAAAGCTCAGTGCAATTTTGAAAAGAGTATCTTCAATCTCGTTAAAATCAGCTACTTTTTGAATTTCTGGATAATAAATTTTAGAAAGCGCCAACGTTTCCGGTGAGATATCTTCTGATACATATGCACTGTTTTTACCGCAAAGAATTAAATTTTTAGGCTCCAGCTTTTCAATCACTTGAAGAACCTGCTGAACAAGCCCGGGTTCCATCTGTCCGTGATAAAAAGAGCTTCTCCCTAAAATAATATTTGCTCCATTCTCAGAAACAAAACTAATTCTTTCATCGTACTCCGGAAAAAAGGATCTTAATTGAAAATACTGATTGCCGCTGGCAACTACAAAGCGAATGCCTTTTTCCTCCATCTTTTGGAAAGCTTTAGCAAACCGTTTTCGGTCATATTCCTTCTGATCATTTAAAAATGTACCATCCATATCTACTGCAATCAATTTCACTGCCATTGTTGTTCCTCCTATTTTATGATAATTCAAGTGTACACGCTGGAACGCGTTCCACGTCAAGCAAAAAAAGACAGCCGCTTTTTTAATTTTTCAGTATACTGAGCTAGAGGAGATGATTAGCTGTGACCAATATTAGAGATATTGCCCGAATGGCAAAGGTATCCGTTTCCACGGTATCCCGCGTGCTCAATCAACACCCCCATGTCTCTTCAGAAACGAGACAACGAATCAATCAAATCATTGCAGAGACAAATTATATTGCGAATAAAAATGCTGTTAATCTTAGCAAAGGAACCAGTAATACAATTGGCGTTCTGATTCCTTACAACAACAATTCCTGTTATGATGAGCTGATTAGCAGCATCCTTTTAGAAACAAAGAAATATGGCTATCAGGTGTTGCTGCTGCCGACCTTTTTTGAAAAGGATGCAGAAAGCCATTACTATTCTCTTCTACAAAAAAAATTATTGACGGGCTGATTGTTACTTATCAATCCCGTAATGATAAAGCCATCGACCAGCTCGCCTCTGCTGGTCCGGTTGTTTTAACTGAAAAAAGCAACTCAGCTGTTGTCTCTGCAATATTTCCAGATCGTCAGTATGCCTATGAAGAAGTGTTCAGGCATCTTGCTTCTGAAGGACGAAAAAGTGTCAGATTTATTGTCAACCGTTCCATTCAGGAAAGCGTCAGTTCGTTAAAAAAAGCCGAAACTTTCAAAAAATACTTTGGTTCTTTCTCTGAAGGGGTGAACTACTTTCCTCATATTCGAACATACGAAGATGGCTTTGAATTAAGCAAAACACTCTTTTCAGCTGTCGAAAAACCAGACGCCATTTTTTCCAATGGAGACGAGGTTGCTGCTGGTATCATCGCAGGTGCGAAGCAAATCGGTTATGAGCATGGGAGCGATTTTGTCGTAGTGGGTGAAAGTAATTTACCTTATAGCCGGCTCTCTGGATTTTCGAGTATTGATTTTCGTCAATCCGAAATTGGCAGAGCGGCCGTTCAACAGCTCCTTTTCGGAAAGAAGCCTGTCCATTGTGCAAAGAAACCTTTAGTTGTCATTTGAGACTAGTCGATGACAGCTAAAGGTTTCTTATTTTCAATAGAGAGATGCCTCTGGACTTTCTAAAGCTTACAAAGGTGTATCCATTACTATTTCTCATATAGTAATTTCAGCTTCGTTAAAATGTTGCAGCAGTTCTTCAATATCTCCTCTAAAAACCGTCCCATTCATCCCCATATTCATAGCAGCTTCTATATTTAAAGGCATGTCGTCGATAAAGAAGCAATGAGCCGGTACCAATTGAAAATGGCTGCAGAAGGTTTTATAGATTTCAGCCTCCGGTTTAATCATATGCCATTCCGCTGATAAGAATATACCGTCAAAATAATCCAGACCAGGTATCTTATCCTTGAACTGATAAAATGCCAGAGAAGTGTTAGAAAGAATGTATAGCTGATAGCCTTTTTCCTTCAACTTCAAAAGTACCTGCTCCATTTCAGCAATCGGCTTAATTTCCTTGTACCAGTCTTCAATCATTTCCACAGCAGTAGTCTGCAATATCGCAGGCAGTTTTAGACAGGCCGCCTCTTTTAATGCTGCTTTCGTAATAGTACCCCGATCATATTTTATCCATTCAGGAGAATGAAAAATGGCATTCAGCAGCAGATTCTGATGGCTTGTATTATCTGTAAATTTACGGATGAATTCCTTTGGCTTGTAGCGAACCAGAACATTTCCTACATCAAAAACAATATTTTTAATCATAACTCTTCCTCACTTTCACTACATTTTATGATTACTACTCATTTTCTATCATAAGTCAGCAGATTCAAAAAAGCCAACTTTCTACCAAAAAATTAAGGAAAGCTAAAAGGAGTGCGGACATAACTCCTCCCTAACCTTTTCTTTCACTAATATCATCCTAATAAGCAGCAGCGGGACAGGGGTGGTTCCCACAATACCTAACCCATCTGTCTCGGTCTTCAAGCAGCTATACATCAACTATTCACTTTGCAGCTGCGGTTTTCTTTTTCGCCGCCTCCACCACTTCAAAATACTCCGCTTTTGAGCTTTTTTTAACATTTGCGGCAAATCTTGTTTAGTAGCGGGCGTATCCTTATTTATTTCATTTAGCTTCAATACTGCATAAATCCGCTGAGCATCTAAACGATCTAAAACAAAGCCAGCATGGTTCACTATGGATAAAACGTTAAAAATCCAAGCCAGTATCGTACCATCATCTCTATATTTAGAGACGTTTGGATCTCTCTTCAGCAGCTCTAGCAACTGTTTATAACCGCTATCTAAATAATCCATATATTCATCTAGCGTTTGAAATAGCTCCGTCTCAAATAGTTCTACTCTACTGTGATTAAATAGCGTGGCTTCCAGCCATCTACGGCTTTTTTCCGCCCGCTCGCTGCTTTTTAAGAAAAACAGGTGATAGTCTTCTTCATTTGAAGCCAGATACCGCTCCAACAAGTTCAATACCATCATCATTTGCTTGATGCTCAAGGGTTCTATATTAGCAAACTCCAGCTTCTTTCCATAGATACTTTTAAACGCATCAATCAGATTTTTCGACATTTGTCGATGCTCAATCTGAATCAAACAATAGACTTGCTCCAAAAAATATGGAGTCCAGGCAATATCTGCAAAGGCATCCTCATAGATGATTGCTGCAATTTTTTGACTCTCATTCTCTCGAATCATATTTTGTAGCTTTTCCAAGTAGTAGTCAACAACCTTTAGATATTCTAGTTTTTCCATTGAAATTCCTTCTTCTATCACTTTCCCCTGCTCCTTATTTACTCATGGTTCTTTTTTACCACTGCATATATTCTGAGGAGGTATAACTACCAAGATTGTCCTCTGGTCTTTTCAGCATGCTACCGCCCTGTGACTCAATAACCTCGACTACTTTATGATTTTTGACCAACATCTGCTGTCCTCTGTGACTATTACCGATAATTATTTCGTAATACCCATCTACCATAGCAGAAAAATCAATCGCCTTAATCAAGACCTTGTAATATTCTTCAACATTTTGCTCTCTTTCATCTAAGTCGCTGCCCTCTTTATAAGGATGCTGAATTGGAATTACCGCTGAGACAGTCTGTGAGGTCATTAACTGTTCAATAGTTAACGCTGCATAACCATCAAATACAGCTTTTTCCTTATCAGAAGACGCTCCATTTTCTTTTGCCCATGCCTCAACCTCTGATGAAATTGACTCCGTCTTCATGGAAAAATATGGGGAATCATATGCCGTACGAATTTCATTTTCTTCCAGCGGCGTATCAATACCTAGCGTATCTGCCAAATCACACAATACAATAGCTTTTTCTACTGCTTCACTAAATGTGCTTAAAAATCTTTGTCCAGCCTCCGAGTGCGCCGGAACTTGTAAAATTGTTGGAACTGAATTTTTATAAGTAGTCAGCGTACTGTCGGTCAATTCCCATTCTGATTGGGCGTTTTCGCGGTTTAATACGCCTTTGCCATAGACATCCACGGCTTCTTGTGTCAACACATAATCCAGCTGTATATAATCCTCAGAACCATAGGATTTAATGACTTTAACCGTACCTGCTGTACCTGCTTCCGCCAGCTTTGCTTCAATGACCTCTTGATAGACTTCATGCTTGTTATTGCTTGTCTGAATGACCATCAGCAGCCGGACGCCCGCAGTCAGACTTACAGCTAAAACTGGAAGCAACAGCCCATAGACAACTGACTTTATTTCAATTTTTTTTGCTTCAGCTTCATTATTTTCACTAGCAGGATAATTTGAAATGCTCCAGCCAAGTGCAGCTACAAAAATACTAGCCACACATACTCCCAAGGTGCCCGGCGCAAAAAATGCGGTAAATGGGAATAATGATGAATAGCCCATTGTCAGCCAGACAGCTACCAGCAGGAGTAAAGCTGCTAAATACCCACTAATCAGAAACTGCAGTCTGACAGATTTTCTGCTGAATTTTATCAGAAATACAACAGCAACAATCCCATTCAGAACAAATGCTAAAAGATAGGCTAGATAAACATATCCCATAATTACAAAAGAATAAATTAGACCATAAGGAAGTCCTTCATCCATCCCTGAAACATCAAAACTCAGCAGTCCATAAATAAATGTTGCCAGAAAAATAAGCAGCGGCAGCAGCACGATGCTTTTTATCACCTTTTTAAACTTCATACAACCTTTTCCTCCTTAATTATTTCTCCTTTTATTCCAGATTTAACTATACCGTAAACTGACTGTAAAAAGAATAGCTGATTTTAACGGCTTAAATCTATGAGATGCACTGTTTCAGCCATTCATACTTTGCAACTTGCTCGAAGGCTTCTCCTGTCTTTAAATGCTAACGGTTTTCCATCAGAAATCAGCGGTTTTTTCACTTCACAAACTACAATACATAGTAAAATTTTTACAGCCTTCCGACAATAGTCTATAATAAAAATAACATTGAGTTAAAGTAGGAGTGATAAAATGGACAAAGAAAAAAATCGCTGGATACGATTTTTAGGTGGGAAAAGTCTAATTTTTACTTTGGCAGCACTTTGTTTGCTGGCAATAACAATCTTTTTATTTCACACAGTTTCCTTTATTTTTAAACCGCTTTGGGTTATTTTTATTTCAGTATTGGCACCGGGTATTTTTGCTGTTATCATTTATTACTTATTAAATCCCCTTGTGCGGCTGCTCGAGAAAAAAATTCCCCGAGTATGGGCAATTGCCGGTTTATATATTTTGATTCTGCTGCTGCTGTTTTTAGGCGGACTACAGGTTTTTCCGATTATTCAGAAGCAGACAGAGGACTTAATCGAACAATTCCCTTCCATTTTGAATGATTTCCAAAAAACAACCGAATCATTAATTGCTAAGACACCGTTTGCTGATGAATTTAGTCAGGCTACAGAGTCCTTGGAGAATCTCTGGAGCAAGATAAGTAACGTTGCCGGGGATTATATCGAAAAAGGAGCACAAGGGCTGGGAAGCGTCTTTTCTGCCGTCTCTGCAACTTTTCTAACTATGTTTACCGGACCAATTATCGCGTTCTTCCTATTGAAGGATAAAGAGAAATTTTATGCTTCGATTAAACGGATGATTCCTCCTGCCTTTCGTGCTGACTTTGATGAATACAGTCAGATTGTTAATATTCAAATTGGCGACTATTTAAAAGGACAGATTATTGCGTCGATCGTTTTAGGAGTTATGTACTGGCCGTCCTTTCTTTTAATTGGCCTGCAGTTTTCCAGTGTTTTGGCTTTAGCCGCTGGTATCCTCTGTATTATTCCATATATTGGTCCTTTTATTGCCTTTGTTCCTGGACTAATCATTGCCTTTCAGGACTCTACCTTTATGGTTGTCAAGTTTGTTATCGTCTGGTTTGTCATTCAGCTGATTCACGGTGATTTAGTTATTCCTAGAGTGATGGGGGACAAATTAAAAATCCATCCTATTACAATTTTACTTGTTTTGTTAGTTATGGGTGAGCTGCTTGGACTGGTAGGGGTTATTTTCGGAATCCCTCTGTATTGTTTGATAAAAGTCACTGTTACCTATCTTTTCCGTAAGTTCAAACAACGCTATAACCGGTTTTATGGGGAAAAAGGGAAGTATGAACATACAGAATTTACTAAAGATGACTATTTGAAGTAAAAAAGACCAGCGAATACAGGATTAATCGTTCGACATCAAGTTGTGTTGATGAGACAAAAAATGAATAAGAGTGCAGAACTTGGAATAAAAAAACAGAGAATCTCTGGTTTTTGTTCCAAGTTCTTTTTTGAAAAGGACAACAAAGCGAATGATTTAGAGTTTTAGTCGATTTCATTTCATCCATTGGCTATCCCTTTTTCTAAAGACTCAAAAAAATTGTTGGCGGTTTTTTATTTTAGAAATACCTATTCAGTCAAATTTCAATCGCCAATTTAAAACAAAACTGGGAATCAGCCCTAATCAATATCGGAAATCCTTTTATTAGCATTTCCTTGAATGATTGATTAGTATTTTGATTCTAGTAATATTACCAGTTCCGTAACTAATTATAGCCCGTTTATTTCCTTGATTCTCAGCTAATACTATTGAAAAACAATACTATCCTACTTTATTAAATAATTGAAAAAAAAAACAGACCTTCCATTTTCATGAAAGGTCTGTTTAAACTTGTAAAATTATTCTCAGCCGGAATGACCAACGATTACTCCACCGTAATAGCCGAAGCCAACTCTTGTCATGCCTGGGTTCATTTCCCAATCACGGTGACCTGAACCAGAAGCACTTACCATATTTTCTTCATTATACCAAGCATTAATAACTATAGCTCCAGGAGCAAATCCCATTGCAATCACTTCATCTCCACGAGACCAATGATCAGAAGGAATTCCACCAGTTGCACTAATTAATGATGCACGAGCTGAAGCAGTTCCTGCCAAACCAGCATCCCAGCTAACGGGATTCAAGCCATTTGCTACACGTTTAGCGTTAAGAGCCATGAACGTTGCATCACCTGACTCAACAATCCCTCCGCCAGTGTTACCACTATTGTTTGATTCATTACCTGTATTAGTAGAACCACCTGTATTTGGTACTTCAATACTTGGCGCTGTTTCTGAAGAATCTGTACTACTTTGTGCTGTTTCTGAGCTTGCGGTGCTACTTGCTGCAGAGCTTTCAGCAGTTGCTGCGGCTGTTTTTTCAGCTTTTGCTTTTTCAGCTGCTTCTTTTTGAGCTGCTGCAATACGAGCTTGTTCAGCTTCTGCCGCTGATTTTTGTTGTTGTAAATCAGCTTTTGTTCCTTCAGCTGTTGCTTGTTCCAACTCTAAAGAGGTTCTTAAAACGTTCAGACTTGATTGTTTTGTAGCAAAGTCCGCTCTTTTTGTATCCAGCTCTGCTTTGCTTACTTCAAGCTCTTGCAGTTTCTGTTCATTTTCAGCTTCTTTATCTACTACAGCTTGCTTATCTGCTTTTTGCTGGTTGATTAAGTCATTATTTGCACTAACGATTGTTGTAAAAGCGTGAACACGGCCAATCGCATCAGAGATTGATTCTGCATTCAATACGGCATCAATAAATGTTGTACTTTGACCATTCACTTGTACATCACGTGCTTGATTTTTGATTGCTGCTTCACGTTTTTCAATACGCTGATTTAATGTTTCAATATCCTTTTTCAACTGATCTGATTTGCTTTGCAGTGTTGTCTGCTCTTCTAATAACTCTGAGCTTTTGTTAATAATATCTGCAATATCAGCTTCCAAAGAAGAAACTTGAGATGCTAAATCTGATTGCTGAGCCTTTAAATCTGAAATCTCTTTATCTTTTTGTTCAATCTTCTGATCAATATTCTCTGCTGACGCTGTACTTGGAGCAACTGCTACAGTAAGTGTTAATGAACATACTAATAATGATGCAAATATACGTTTCTTCACTCTTAATTCCTCCGACTGATTTATTCCACAATTTCCTCTATATTAAAATCTTAATTTTTCCTTATGACGAATTGATTCTAACACATTCATATTTCATTTCAAACATAGAAATATTACAAGAATATTTCAGATTAGCTACATTAGGCAACCAATAGTTCCGTTTCTTATAATATGTTTTTTATTTTTTACAAAATAATAGTAAATCAATTAGCGCTACCCTACTACCTTAAATGAACTTATAGAAAAAAACAAAAAAAGAATTTTCTGCTTTTGTTTTTTTAAGGCTTTTTCAGCAACTTTTTTTTATTTCTTCTTGTTTAAAAAAGATTAAAAGCTCTTTCTTTTTACGAACATATGTTTTATAGTAGATAAAAAAGTTTTAAAGGAGCTGCTCATGAAAACATCCCTAACGCTGCAGATGGAAGAGGTGCTTTATTATTATTGCCGGGAAAATGGCGATATTGTTGTCGAAGAGGTTACTATGCCGGAGGATCAGGGTATTGTCGATACATTGAGCTGCCGTTTGCTGGCTGACAACAAGTTTGAATGGCGTTGTTATGAGCTAAAGGTTAGTAAAGCCGACTTTCGTTCCAATGCTAAGCTTTCCTTTGCAGGAAACTATAATTATTTTGTTCTTCCTGAGGCACTGGCTGAAAAAGTAAAAGAAGAGATTCCCGCTCATATCGGCCTAATGGTCTACCATCAATATCTTTCACCAGATTCTCAGACATTGCCCGGCTACTTTACAATTGAAAAAAAGCCTCAGCGTCAAGAACTGATGGTTAATGAACAAGCATTGATTTTTCGCCTGATTGGTGCCCAAGCCAGAGAAGTAGGAAAAGCAAAACAAACCGCTCGGGGATTACGTGTTTTTTCCACAGACCAGCTTTATAAAGAGCTAAAAAAAAGGCAGCCTGAATATGATTTATTTGGCGGCGGTATCAATTTTTACGACCGATTCATCGAAGATGTCAATGAACAGGCGGTCGAGGCATTGAAGGAAGAGCTGGAAGCAACTAGAGCGGCTTACTTTGAGTTGGAAAAGCGTTTATTGGAGGAGAGCTGATGTACTATCCCTATTTTAGAGGAAAGCAGTTTGATTTACTGGCTTTGACCGCTCTTTTGGAAAATGATTTATTATCCCGAAAAATTCTGCCGATTATCGAACCAGTGAAGAATTCCAACGCACTGAAAAAATTTATTGCTCTAGCTCAACAAAAGAATTATCTATTCTACCTTATTCAAAATCCGCTGAGCGGTGATTTCCTCACAGAGGAAGGGCTGCGGCAGCTTCAAGCTGCTTCGAGCGAAAAAGCATTAATTATTGAACAGCCGATAGAAACCATTGAAGTAGTCCCTCCTCTGCTAATTGTTCATGAAGCCCAGCCTGTTATGATTAGCGACTGGCAAGAGGGGCGATATAAAGTTGTTGTTCCTGAAGAATTCCGTCTTCTGAATAAAGTTCAAGGAGAAAAGATCCTATCTCAGGATGGCTTTACTCGACTTCCAAAAACGTTTTTTTATCAGGAATGCCCAGATGAGCTATTTTCAACAACTCATCTTACATTTCATAAAAAAGGATTTTTGGGATTCAGCGATTTCTCTATCGACAGCCGAATTTACTACGAGCATAGCTATCCCTCAAAAATTTTAAGCCTCCATCTTGTCTATTTTGAGCAGAATATCCTGCGTATCCACCATTTTCTTTCCAGCGAAGAGGCTCCTTCTCAAAAAGAAAAATTCTTCGAGCTAATGGAGGAAGTGACCCGCTGGCTGACGATCTTATGCGGTTCTCAGGTAACTGCGGGCTTGCAGCTATTACTGAAGACCGCTGCAAAAAATAAATTTCCCGGGATGGGAGTCATGCGTAAGGCTGCTGTCATGCACCATATGGAGCTAATGTCACGCTACTTGGATTAAAAAAACGTGTCTATCCTAGTTAGGAACCAACAGACACCCTTGAAGAGTCGTTCAAGGGTGTCTGCTTGGCTGCTCTTTAAAAGCCTAACCATTCTAAAAATGTATGTTCTTCCTTTTCATCATTATCAAAGTCAATCAATGCATCACGCTCATCGTGTTCTTTGAAGTTATTTACTATATAACTTTTAATCTCTTCTTTGTTTAGTTCTTTTTCTGCTGCTTGAGACACTAACCCTAAACATGTGATTGCTCCAAGTATTCCTACCATTACTTTTGTTCTCATCATTTTCTTTTTCCCCTTATCTTTTGTTTTGTTTTTTTGATTACTCCTATTTAAAAAATGGAATTTTTTTCTTTGCTTGTTCTTTCAGTAGCGCAAATAGTTCCGTCATTACAGATTCTGCCTGCCACATATCAACCGAAGAATCCTCTGCAATAAAGCTGATAATCGCTTTCATGTTTTTACTTGATGTTCGTGTAATATTGCTTCCGCAATACCGTTCGTAGCTTTTAATTACAGCTTCACTGGTTTGCGGATCAACTTGGCTTCTTTCAGCGACTGTGTTAATTGTTTGTGTATGATTCATCATTTTTCCTCCTATTCACAAGACCGACTGCCTGTCGTTTTTTGAGATATTTTTCACCTCAACATATGCTGAGGTGATGCAAAAGAATAATTTGCTGTTCTCCATAGACCGTCTGTCGGTTTATTTATATTTTCATAATACACCTCTCTTTTATTTTTGTCAACAAAAAATTTATTTTTTTTACTGCCTGCTTTTATTTATATTTTAGAAGCAGCCGTTACTAATTTAATCTCATCCCTTACCTAAAAAAAACAGACAGGTTCACTATCAGAATGATTGGAATTTATTTTCAATCCCAGACATTTAATCACCTAAACGCAAAGAAAAAACTCATAAAAAATGAGTTTTTTCATAACAGCTTATTTAACTAGCCGCCGATAATTTGCGCAAATCCATTACTTAGGTCGGCATTTTGTGTTGGTGTGAAATAAATTAGGTTTTCGTTATTCCCTTGATTTTGCATAGTCACCAGAGCAACCGGCTGACCATTATAGATGGCAAACAGGTATAAATGTCTTTCCATAGCACTTGTAGTATGAACATCTGAGTAAATAGCCACAACATTGTAAACATTGCTTGCAGAACCGTCAGTAGACCACTGTACACTGGCTGGAGCGCCGTTTACAGCAATATTCCCAGCCGCAAACGTACTAGGGAATTTAACTCCATAGTAGTCCAGTTCAGAAGATGGGGAATATTCTATATACGCCTGTCCCATTGTTTGACCCCAGCTTATCATGAATGCGCCTAGAGCACTGCTCTTTTGTGCATTCCATAATGAATTAGCTGCAGGAGCTGCTTCTTTCGAAGGATCTGTTTCTTCTTTTTTCTCTGCTTCTTTGCTTTCTTCAGTAGAGTTCTTTTCTTTTTCTGCCTGCTTACTTTCCTCGGTAGCTTTCCGTTTCTTCGTTTCTTCCCGTTCAGCTTTTACTTCTTTACTGATTTTATCCGTTAGATTAGTTCCATATTGCTTCAAAGCGGTTGAACCACCTCGTGTTTCTTTTAGTTTTGTCAGCTTTTTGAGTGCCTGAGCGTACTCTTTGTCTTCTGTTAAGGCAAGCGCCTCTTGATACAGCTCGGCCTGTGATATGAGCTGATTGGCCTCTCTATCATCAGTCTTATATTCTAATGCCAATTGAAAAGAAGCTACTGCTTTGCTGATTTCTTTATCAACAATTGCTTGTTTTCCATCATCTATTGCTGCTTCGTATTTCTCACTCTGTTCCTTACTTATACTACTGGATGTGGTTGTTTCATCTGTAGTATTTTTTTTACCTCCATTTGAGCAGGCTGTCAGCCCCATTAGCAAACACAAGCTTAACCCCATTATCACTTTTTTCATTTTATTTCCTCCTAAAAACTCCTCGTTCTATTCTTCTATTATTGATTAAAACTGCTGCTAAAACAATGAAAACTTTGACAGTCACTTTAAAACCATACAAATACCTCTTGAGCGGTATTATACGCTATCCCTTATGTTCTATCCGCAAAATCGTTTTTTATACCTCAATAATTTATTACCATAAGATAATTTTCACAACTTCAGTCAATCATTAAATCAATAAAGACTTGTCCATTCTCTGTGCGCTCTTTATTATAAACATGACGTCCGGCCAAAGCTTTTAGCTTTTGAATATTTGCCAGGTCGTCCCCTGTTGACAGCTCTAGCTTCATCACTGAAGTATTATTGTTGTCCTCAATTACTTCGGAAACAAATGCACCATATTTATCCAGAATATCCTCTAAGGGGTATTGATGGTCTTCTGCTTCTCCTAATTCTTCTTCCAGCTCAAACGACATTGACAATACAAAACTACCCTTGTCTACTAAATCATCTTCTCCTAAAAAGCGATAAACTCCTGGTTCCATCCACTCATACACCAATGGATAATTATATTTCTTTCTACTTATTAGTTGAATATTCTTCATACGCCATTACTCCCTTTTTAGTTGCTCCTTTTCTACTATAATAAGCTAAAATCAATCGAAATAATAGCAGGTTTTATGAAAAATACAACAGGAGGAATGAGGATGGGACAGAAGTGCTAAACTTTGAAAAATTCGGCTGATTTCCGAAAACTTCAACTCTTAGTGCTTTTAGCGCTTAGAAGTTGATGCTATCGGAACGAATTGCAGTATGTTGCTTCTGTCCCACTGTTTATTCGGATGTTAGAGAAGTCCGAGTTTGGACATTTAGTTATATCTCAAACTCTTTGTCCTCCTACTACATGGAGAACTCTTAGAAAGCTTCCGAAACTGATTTACTACCTACTCAATCTATTCAAAAACTATTTACTTTTTTAAACATATTTTAATAAAATTTGTAAGAAAGAATCCTTCTTTTGTCAGTATATTTTTGTCATAATAAAAACAGCCCTTTATCTCCAGTTAGCACTATCCTATTGCTCAATTCATGCTTTTAACCGGCAGCATAACCTCAAAAATCTGCTGCTCCTTGCTAGCTGTTGCTACCTCATCCTGCCACATCAATTCCCAAATATCTCCATTGATAACTAGATTCTGTTCATTTAAGTATTTTTTGAAGCGTTCAGAAAAATTTACCAGATGATGGATATCATCTCTGACAAAACCCGAAACATAGTAGCCAGCCGGCTTTTCAATAACCAGATTATTTGGATATACTTTCCGCCTTTCTTCGGGAATTCTGATTAAAGCCCGATAAGGAGAGGAGTGAATATCCCGTTGCTCAAAGGCACTTCCTTCAGTCAAAAAACCTATGGGGTATCCGCTAAAAATATCTCTGGACTGAATCAGGGAATAAAAATGAGAATAGACCTGAAACGCCGATGGTTCATCTGTGTGGTCAATCATATCAGAGACAACATAATATTCCTTCTCCCGATAATCATAAGTCAGCACCTCAAAATCCACTGATCGAATTTTTTCATAGCGGTGAATATACTCATCCAGTACTCCTTCAATCTGCTTAAGATTCGTGATTCGTTCTCTCACCTTTTCCCGTTGAACGCCTAGTTCTTTTAACGTATATTCAGGATTTCTCTGCTTCAGAAAAGCAGCTATGTCTTCTAATGACATATTGAGTGCCTTCAAAATGAGAATAACATCCAGTTCTGCGTACTGATCAAAGCTATAATAACGGTAGCCATTATCACCTGTTTTTTTCGGTTTAAATAAATCTATCTGATCATAGTAAATCAATGTTCGTCGGCTTACTCCAGCATATTCAGCCATTTCGCTAACTGATAAATATTTTTTCAAAAAATCATCTCCAAAGGGTTGACTGTAACGTTACGTTACAGTTTATTCTAACATGGTATGTCGATTTTAGGAGGAAAAATAATGAAACAATTCAAGCTGTTTTCTAAGAACTATTCCAGCATGATTTTCGGAGTGGTTATTTTAATGACGCTGCAGTCTTTTGGAACACTTCTGGTTCCCCATTTTGTAGCAAGTATTATCGATGACGGAATACTGGTACAAAATAAACAAGCCATCCTTCAATATGGCGGATGGATGCTTTTAGCGGCATTGCTGACAGGGATTCTTTCCATCCTAACCAGTTATTATTCTGCTCATCTGGCCGGTAAATTTGGTCATTTTTTACGAGAAAAGCTTTTCAGAAAAACTCAAGAGCTATCGATTACAGATGTTGAGGAATTTGGTACGCCGACATTATTAGCAAGAAGCACCAGTGACATCAATAATATTCAGCAGATACTGATGATGACACTTCAAATGATTTTGCCGGCACCTTTAATTGTTCTAGCTTCTATTATCTTAACTGGAGCTGTTTCACCTCGAATGATTTGGATTCCTCTCCTTGCTATTTTATTGTTTTCGATTGTTGCCGGCGTTGTCATAAAAAAAGCAATTCCGCTGGCCGCAATTATGCAGAGGAATGTGGATAAAATGATGCGTATTCTTCGTGAAATGTATACTGGTGTGAAAGTAATTAGAGCATTTGATACACCAGAGCACGAGAAAAAGCGGACAGATCAAGCTTTCACTACCTATTCTCAGGTCATGATTAAGGTCAATCGCCTTTTTGCCGTTCTTAATCCAATGGTTAACCTGACCATGGGCTTATCAATGACAGCTATTCTATTTTTCGGCGGTTTTTTAAGTGGTGAGGGACAGATTCCGGTCGGAAGCATTACCGCGATTATAGAATACACAACCTTAAGTTTATGGTTTCTGACGATGGCCGCAATGGTTATTGTGATGATTCCAAAAGCCCTGACTTCCCTGCATAGGATTGAAGAGATTCTGTATAAAGAAAATGAAATCGAAGATGGTTCAGAAACATTTAAACCAGCAAAAACCACACTGGTAGCAAGTTTTAGGCAAGCAGATTTTGCCTATACGGGGGCAGAAGAACCTGTCTTAAAGGATATTAGCTTTGATATTCATCGGGAGCAGGTTACAGCTATTGTTGGCGGAACTGGATCAGGAAAAAGCACTATTGCCAAAGCGCTGTTACGATTTAAGGATGTTACGAAAGGCACCGTTGAATTTTTGGATACAGATATCCGCAGCGTAACACAACAGGAGCTGAGAGAGAGAATCAGTTATGTTCCGCAAAAGGCACTGCTTTTCAGTGGTACAATCATGGATAACTTTTTATTTGGAAACCCACAGGCTACGCCAGAGCAAATCAAACAGACTGCTGAAGTTGCACAGGCGAAAGCCTTTATTGAAGGATTACCTAATCAATACCAGTCATTTGTTGCTCAAAAAGGGAGCAATTTCTCTGGGGGACAGAAACAACGTTTAAGTATTGCCAGAGCCTTAATTAAACCAGCAGATTTATATTTTTTTGACGATAGCTTTTCCGCATTGGACTATCAAACAGATGCCAAACTGCGGTCTGCGTTAAAAACTTTTCTAAAAGATGCAGCTGTAGTTATTGTGGCCCAGCGAATTGCTACAATCAAAGACGCTGATCAGATTATCGTTCTGGATGAAGGCCGGATTGTCGGACGCGGAAGTCATGACGAGCTTCTCAGCAGCTGTAAAACTTATCAGGAATTCGCTGTATCACAAGGAATAGGAGGGAATGGACATGACGCAAAAACAAGCTAAAGAAACTATCGATTCACCAAAAGAACTAAAACAAACCAGTCGGCGTTTACTCCAGCTGTTAATTATCCAAAAGAAAAAATTTATCTTAATCATTTTTTCAGCCTTCTGCTTTTCAGCCTTAATGGCAGTCACCCCTCTGATTGTCGGCTGGGGCTTAGATAATTTGATTCTTTTAATCAAGTCCAACCGCTTTACACTAGAAAATATGTTAACTAATATCAAGTTGCCCATTATCCTGTTATTTGTCAGCTGGGGAATGATTAGTCTCTTCTCTCTGCTTCAGGAGTATACAATGGCTAGTGTGAGCGAAACCTTGACTCTTACACTACGTAAACAAGTTACTGCCAAACTAAATAGGCTGCCGATCGGTTTCTATGATCAGCATAAGACCGGTGATATTCTCAGCCGAACCATTCTAGATCTGGACAAAGTCTCTGAGGTGCTGCAGGTCGGTTTGATGCAGTTAATCACAGCTGTCATCAGCATTTTATTTGGTGTTGTCACTATGTTGATACTCAGTCCATTACTGACTATTGGCATTTTGATTATTCTCGTGCTCAGCAGCTATATAACAAAAAAACTAGCCATGCACAATCAAGTCTATTTTGCAGCCAATCAACAGGCTCTTGGAGATGTCGGAGCTAAAGCGGAGGAATATTACTCTGGTAATTTAGTTATCAAAGCGTATAACCGTCAAGAAGAAGTAGAGCAGGAAATGACTGCGCTGAATGATCAGCAGTTTGAAGCGTTTAAGCGAGCCCAGTTTGTTAGTTTTGCAATCAATCCGCTCATCCGTTTCATTAATCAGATTGGCTTTGTTATTAGTGCAGTTGTTGGCGGCTTTTTAGTCATCAGCGGTCAGCTTTCCATTGGCTTGATTCAAGCCTACCTGCAATATATTAATCAAGTCTCTGAACCGATTACTCAAGCTTCGTATATCATCAATACTTTACAAAGTGCCCTAGCTGCTATGGAAAGGATTTTTGAAATACTCGACGCTGCAGAAGAAGTAGAAACGACTCAGCCGCTGCCTGTTCCTGCAACACTAAAAGGAGAAGTAGCTTTCCATAAGGTTGCCTTCGGCTATACATCGGAAAATCAGCTAATGACGGATGTCAATTTTACTGTAAAACCAAAACAGACTGTAGCTATTGTGGGCCCGACTGGAGCTGGAAAAACAACGATGATTAATCTATTAATGCGTTTTTATCCATTAAGCGGCGGACAAATCACTGTGGACGAAATGGATACCTCTCAATTCGCAGCCGCTGATATTCGTAGAAAATTTGGGATGGTTCTTCAGGACACTTGGCTATTCCAAGGATCAATCGCTGAAAACATTGCTTACGGCAAGCAAGAGGCGACTATGCCGGAAATTATTACAGCAGCTAAGGCTGCTCAATGTGATCATTTCATCCGAACGCTGCCTGATGGCTACAAAACAATTATCTCTTCGGAAGGAAGCGAGATTTCCCAAGGGCAGCAGCAGCTTTTGACTATTGCACGAGCCATTCTGGCTAATCCTGATATCCTTATTCTGGATGAGGCAACGTCCAGTGTTGACACACGAACAGAAAAATTGATACAGCAAGCAATGGATCATCTAACCGAAAACCGTACCAGCTTTGTCATTGCTCATCGTTTATCTACCATCAAAAATGCAGATTTAATCCTCGTAATGAAGGATGGTGCTATTATTGAACAAGGCAATCATCAGCTGCTGCTGGCGCAGAAAAGCTTTTATGCAGATTTATACAACAGTCAATTTGCTCCAACCTAATAATCATCAGGCTGTTAAGAAAAGCCCAAGAGTACAAGCATAGCTAAATTCGTTAGAAATCATTTTTCTCACACGATTTAAGCAGTCGAGCTACTATCTGAGTAAAAATAAGAGCTTTATAAAACGGTTTATATATCTTTATAAGGAAAAAAACTTTATCTTTTGAAAACATCCGAAACTCTTGCAGTTTTGGATGTTTTTTTTGAAAAAAGACTTTTTCAAAAACTTTTTAAAGATATCTCTTTTTTTTGTTTAACATTTATATCAAAAAAATGGCAAATAGTTTGTTATACTTACGGAAAAATAAATAAATAAAAATATAACAAAAATATATTTTTGTTATATTTTTTAGTTTTTTTAAAAATAATAAACTTTTTTGAATGTTTCAGAAATATATTATGAACTATGAAAATGATAAACTTCTACTAGGGAAAGTTTATCATCCTCTCTAAAGATTGGGTTTTAACTATTTTTTATAAAGGAGGGAAATCTATGTATTTATTAGAATAGTCAGATAACTACGTTCATCAAAAGAAAGGAAGAACCACTATGAAAAAGCTGGGTTTTGCAAAGCTGGGATTGATAGCCAGTCTGCTATTTTCAGCAGGTTATCTTTTCTGGCTGGCATCATTAATTTTGTCTCCCTCTATCAAATCAACCGCAGCTTCCGAAACACAAACTGGAAAAACAACAGATGCTCCCCTAACACTTCGATACGAACGGGCTGAGGTAGGAAAAGAAGTCAGCTTCTATGAACTGCTCAGATTAGCTCCAGAAACGATTAAGCTTGAAGATGAACGTGACCAGCTGTTGAAGGCGGATAAACCACAAAAACGCTATGTCTTTTATAAACAAATGGCAAAAAACGGCAATTACGAGAAGCATATGGCTGTCATCACCTTCATTGATAGAACACCCCCCGACTTAACTTTTAAAAATCTTACGATTCCACATGGCACTCCATTTGATCCTTTGTCAGAGCTTTCAGTAACAGACAATGTTGATGGCGACCTTAAGGAAAAGGTGGTCGTAAAAGGTAAAGTAAACACTTCAAGTGCAGGCTCGTATACACTAACCTATAGCGTAACTGACAGCAGCAGCAATCACATCGCTAAGGACCGAACCATCATTGTGGCTGATGAGATTATCATAGCCGAATCCCCTCCCCCAGAAGAGCCCGCCATCCCACTCGACGAACCTATCCCTGAAACACCGCCAGCAGAAATCAGTCAAGCTCCCATTGCAGAAGAAGAAATCCCAACCATATCTACCCCGCCGGCAGAACCTACTCAACCGCCAGCGCCAGTTTACAGTGCCAATACACTGAATTTTCTTGGCGTTCCAATTCCTTATCAAAATGGCGGAACAGGCAGCGGTCAGGCAATTATCGACGGCAACCCTTATGGCACTGCTTCAACTTGGGGCGGAGCAGCCGTTCAATCAGGGGTAGATGGTCAAAATACTCACTTTATTGGACACAATCCAGGAATATTTGCTTCTGTTTTAAGCTTAAGCACAGGCAGTGTTATCACAGTAACAGATAGTGCCGGGACTTCGACAGACTATGTTGTCCAGTCAATTCTGACCGTAGATGATTATGGAAACGACTTAGCTTCTGGCGCAAACCATTGGGACTTAACAGTTGGAACCGGCGGCGGTGAGCGAATCACTCTTCAAACCTGTATCACACCGGACATAAATTTAATGGTATTAGCATATGCATAAACTATAGAGAAGGAAAAGGTATTCAGTAATGAACGTCCAGCAAACACTTAAAAATGACACTTCGCAAATTAAATAAAAGGCTGTAGCATCGATATACCGATATGCTGCAGCCTTTTAATAATCAACACAAGCAAAAATTTTCAGCCGTTATTCATCACGAATTCTTCATGTGTTTCTCACTTTATAAAATAATTTATCCATTTATCTTTTCTTTTACATAAGCAAAGCTGCTCATCGCTGCTCCCTCTCGTCATTTTTCAAATACACAGGAATATAAGCTCTTTGTGTACTGTCAAGCACCAGCTTTTGCAGATACTGGAAGAGCATCAACAGCCAGACAAATGCAATCAGAAAAGCCACAAATTCAAAAGCTGTTAATGAAAAATAATGAACAACCTGAAAAAGAACAACTGTAGCAACCAGAAATCCCATAATAACATAAGAAGTTATTTGAAATTCTTTGGTAACCTTGGGCAGCAGCCAGTACATCCCTATAATTAAGATAATAATCAGGTACACCAGATTAGCAGCCACCTGATTATGAATGACTGCTGAAATCGAATGCTCTTTGTATGGAAAAGCCCCTACTCCACCTAAATTAAGGGCTGTAAGAATCAATAGCCAGCGTAAAATCGACAACCGCAAACCACCGTATCTTTGCTTTAGATTAACAAAAAGATAGTCGATTAATGCAATCATCAGAACAGCAGACAGAATCAGCGTCAGATTAAACTGCCATCTGCTAGTCGCCTCCATCGTTCCAAGAAAACTAAAATTATGCTGCCACCACTGCTTTTCCCGATTTGTCAGCATAGCGCCTAAAACGCCGCCGACAATCACTACGGTTAAAATATTAGTCAAAAGCATCGGCGACAACTCCATCACTATATATATCATCAGGTAATTCACCATAGCCATAATTAAAAAGAAGAACAGTGTAGAGGTAAATAAATCAAAAGCAATCCCAGGAAACATATAGCCTAGAAGTTTAAACAGAAAGAGTGAGCCTAAAAATAGAATAATCGAAAAAGAAATCACAATTGCAGGAAAATTTCGCCAATATAAGTTTTTAGCCTGTGAAACAATTCGGCCTTTTTTTATTCCTATAAATGAAAAAACCAGAGTGGCGATTCCAGTAAGCACTCCTACTGTACTTACCAGCTCCCCGATAGAAAGACGGCCTACCAAGGGAACATATTTGTATTCTTTAAAATAGAAAAACAGGAAAAAAACAAGAGTAGCCAATAATGTTGGCAGTATAAATCCTCGTAAGGATATCGTTTGTCCGGCAGCAGTCTTCTCCTTTTTTCGAATTATCACTTTGCCGTTAGCCACATCTAAATCAATTTCTGTTTTTTTATTAAACTCCAGCTGCTCAATAATTTCCTGAGGAACCTGAAATTCCGCTTCTTTATCCATATACCCCTGTCCCCTTTACTTTAGCTTTCAACATCTGCCGCTAGACACATTATACCACCTGCTCAGCGAGCAGCTCCAAACAATCCCTGCCTTTTTGACAACAGATGTTGAACATCTATAGGATACAGCTTCTGTGAAAAATCAGCAAATAATCTCTCCACTATTCTTCGTTATTTTATTTAGCTGAACCGGCTTCAGGCTCACGACTTCCTTTCCAGTACAGTTTCCGCTTATTTGCTAACTGTTTTCTTTGAGATTTTTTATAAGAGTACGTATAATTTTCAGCATAGAGGAGGTTTTTTTATGTGTACGAGTATTACTTTATCTAACCAGCTGACAACATACCTGGCCAGAACAATGGATTTTGGTTTTGAACTAGACGGCCATCCAGTTGTTATCCCGAGAAACTATCTCTTTACAACAGATCTAGGTGAACATCTGACATTTCCATTAGGCTTTGTCGGTACAGGGAGAAAGCTGGATTCCTATCTATTTGCTGATGGTGTTAATGAGCAGGGGCTGGCAATTGCCGAATTATATTTTCCCGGCGAGGCTTCCTATGTGGAAACGGCTGGACCTGGCAAGCTCTCTTTGGCTCCCCATGAGTTCATCATGTGGGCCCTCGGCAATATCAGCAGTATCACTGAACTTAGAACAAGAATCGCTGAGGTTGCGATTATCAATGCCAAAAACCAACTGCTAAACGTTATTTTACCCCTACACTTTATCGTAACAGATGCTTCCGGTGAATCAATTATTATCGAAACTCATGATCAAGCATTGACGATTAAAAACAATCCAGTGGGGGTCATGACTAATAGTCCCCGTTTTGAGTGGCAGCTGCAGAATTTAAACAATTATCTGTTTTTACAGCCTGAAAATTATCTGCCAAAAACATTTGGCAATTTTTCAGCAGCTCCTTTTGGTCAAGGCTCTGGAACTTATGGCCTGCCTGGCGGCTATACTTCTCCTGAACGCTTTGTTCGCGCAGCTTATTTGAAAAACAATATTTCCCATACCGAAACAACAGATGGTGCACTCTCTGCTATTTTCCACGTTTTAGATAATGTCACCATTCCTAAAGGCGTGAATATTAAAGATGACGGAGCTATGGATTATACGCAATATCGTGCTGCATTCGATACTAAAAATAAGCTGTATTATTTTAACCCGTATCATACTCCTGAGACTTTTTCCATTCAGTTGACTGAGCCCCTCTTAAACAGTGAAAGCCCTATCGCATACACTATACCGGAAGATTTCAAAACTACCCCGCTAAAATAGAAAAAGCGTGAGTAGGACATACCAGCTTTGAACTGCGACGAGTAATCGCAGGAGCACTCACACAGCACTTAACTGCGACGAGTAACCGTAGGAGCAAGACCTTCGGAAATAGGAAAAGTTGTTTTTGTCTCACCGTTTATTCGGATTTAGGTATACTAAAAATCTGGAAATTTATTTATGTCTCGGCCTCCATTTTTATTTCAAGTATTTTTCCAGACCTTCGGCAGCTTAAACAGCTGCTCTTTTTCCAGTTGTTTTCCCATATGAAGAAGCAGGTCTTCCCGGCCCTTTGATGCAATAAATTGAATGCCGAGGGGCAGCCCATTTTCAGTTACGTAAGTAGGCAGGCTAATTGCTGGCTGACCGGTCATATTTGCTATTTGAGTATACGGTGACAGCGCAAGACTCTTTTCAAACATCTCATAGATCAATTCTTTCAACTCAGCCTCAGTTAGTTCTTCTGCGTGACGCAATGTTTCACGTTGGGCATCACTTTGAAGCTCCTGATCAATTTCAGGCGCAGAATAGGCAGTAGTTGGCGTCAGCAGCAAATCATACTGAGTAAATAACTCCTCCATCTTAACTGCTGCATGATCCCATAGATTAAGAGCATGAATGTATTTTTTTACAGGTATCTGTTCCCCATATTGATAAAGTCCCCAGGTTATCAGCTCCACATCATCTGCTGTGAGCTTTCTTTTAAGCTTCTGCTGCATGCCGTCAAACATTGCAGAGGTTTCCGCCCCGTTCATCAGGTAGTAGCTTTCGATTAGACTGACGCCATCAACAGGATAGACTACTTCAGTCAAATCGTGCCCCAACTGATTTAACTCATTAAACATTTGTTTTAACGCCTGCTGCGCATCCTTAGATACTTCCGTTCCCACAGGAGATTCAGCTATATAAGCAATTTTCAGCGGTCTATCGATTGTATGAGACTGCCATTCTGCAAGCGGCGGCTGATAGGGCGCTGCTTTTTGAATTCCTCTCATACCGTAGAAAAGCTTTTCTGTATCCCGCATAGAAACAGTCAGTGCAAAGTCAATGGCTGCTCCTTGCCAGCCCCGCCAACCGTTTGGCCCTGTCGGCATCGCACCTCTGGTGGGCTTAAGACCAATCAAACCAGTAAAGGCTGCTGGAATTCGAATCGAGCCGCCTCCATCGCTTGCTCCGGCAATTGGAAAAAGCCCGCTGGCAACGACTGCCGCTGCTCCACCGCTGGACCCTCCAGGAGAATAGTCCAGATTCCACGGATTTCTGGCTGGACCATAGAGTACTGGATCTGTAATGTTTTTAAAGCCGAATTCTGGAGAATTGGTTTGCCCGGCAGCAATAAAGCCAAGCTGTTCTAGCTTTTTCACATAATTTGATGTACGCTTTGAACGAGCATCCGAAAATAAATGTGAGCCGAAAGTCGCTTTCCAGCCGGCTTTCTCTTGTCCTAGCATTTTTAAGGGGAAGGGCATGCCGGAAAAAGGCAATTGTTCATCTATAGAGAAGTCTTTGACCTCTTTACTAATTGCTTCAAAATCCCATTCAACCAATCCGTTAACTGCTGGGTTCAGTTTTTGAACCTGTTGATCCAGCTCTTTATAGTACTCCGATAAACTGATTTCTTTTTGTTTAAACTTCTCAACCCAATATACCGCATCTTTCATTTTTCTATTTCTCCTTTCGAAAGGTTTATTTTCACAGCTTTTTAAACTAGATATTTTTTTAGTGCTTTAGGAATAGCAAAGGCATGTGTCTGCTCTTTGAAAAGCAGCTTGAAGCGTTCAGCTTTCTCATAACCTGTCTCCATTGCCAATAATTCATAATAGCCTTCCAGCATCGCCAGAAATTCCTCATTAACTTGAGAACGATGGGCGCTGATAGCCTTAAGCTTCAGTGCATAATAGTCTGTAATATCCAAAATTGTGTTATCGTTCTCTGTAAAATATTTTCCTAATATTCGCGGTGAAAAAGCAGTGTCATACATTTTTTTCTGACCAAAAGGATAGGTCTTTTGCCCTGCTCTGAAAAAGGCTGTATCTACAGCAGCGCCTACTCGTAAATGAGCTGGATGTATTTCATCCTCCAGCTTGCCGTCAACTGAAAAAACAGCATCTGGACGGTATTTCCTGATAACTTCGACTAAATCCTGTACAATCTCATCTATCGTTCCCAGCTGTTCATTAGAATAGCCTAAACTACCTAAATAGGTTTGATTCAGTATTTTTGCCGCTTCCTGTGCTTCTTTGGCTCTAATGCCGCTGATAATCTCTGGGGCAGTATCACCACCTCCGCCATCTCCTTTTGTAACGGTTAGTGAATAAACTGGTATCTCTTTTTTTCTTAAATAGGCAATCAGTCCCCCTGCACCAATCTCATTATCATCAGGATGAGGCTGGATAAACAAGGCACTTTTAATATCATCAATTTCTGGATATTTCATTTTCTTCACTCCTCAATAAGTCAATCGCTTCCTCTACCCATTCCAACGCAGCACGGTATTGACCTTCGCCAAACTTCGCCGACAGCATCCAGTATTTTTCCCTCTTGGCCGTTTCTTCCGTCTTATTGCTGGATTGGATGGATTGATAAATCGCTCCATATGACGAAAGATCCTGCAGACATTTTTCACGAAATGCCACTAACATAGCCAGAGCTTCTTCATTTGTTGTTTCTCCCGCTAAAAGTACACGCATCAAAAATCCATTTCGCACATCGAAAGCCTTTTCAATATCTGGTTTGGGAACTGAGAGCCAGCGATTCAATTCTTCTCTTCCAGCATCAGTTATTGAATATAGCCGTTTATTTGGCTTTTCTTCTTGAACCACCCGTTGACTCTCCAGCCAGCCCTTTGCTTCCATTGCTGTAAGCTCTCGGTAAATCTGACTCGTCTGAGCCTTCCACACAAAAGAAAGCGACCGTTTAAATGAACGATCCAACTCATAGCCTGTCATCGCTCCAGCATTTAATAAACCCAATAGTCCATGTTTTAACGACATAGTATATCACCCTCACGCTTTATATTCCACAAATGGAATATACAACAAATCAAATAAGATTACAAACAGAAATTGCTATGTTGCAAACCTTCAATGTAAAAATAAGTTAAAAAATTAAAATAACTCCTGCCCCAATTTATTGGAATGCAGGAGTTTAAGTTATTTTAAGAGAACATCACTTATTCGACAACCTCATAAATATCAGACAAGGCTTGTCTTTTCTTTACTGGAATATCTTGTGCACGATAGCCAAATCCAGCCATATATGATACGCCAAATGTATCAAGATTAACTATATTCTGACTGGATAGATACTGTTCCACAGCTTCTTTATTGAATCCTTCGATTGGGCAGCTGTCAATATCAAGAAATGCAGCGGTTGTCATCATATTTGCCATAGTAATATAGGTCTGCTTTGATGCCCAGTCAAACAACGACCGCTCATCTGTCAGTTGAAAGTCATTTTTTTGAAACTGATTGAAAAAGACTGTTTGAGGGGCAGTTTCAGAATACGGTACGCCAAACACATCTTCTACCATATGCTTCACATGTGTACTATTGCCGGTTAGATTCTTTCTGGCTAACACAATTAGAAAATGGCTGGCTCCCTTTAAGCTGTTTTGAGCTCCCCAGGCAATCTCATTTAACCCATCTTTGACTGCTTCATTTTCAATCAATAGGAATTTCCATGGCTCATAACCAAATGAACTTGGCGATAGACGTCCCGCTTCTAAAATAACCGCCCAATCCTCCGCTGAAATCTTTTTTTCGGAATCAAAAGCTTTTGTTGCAAAGCGGCGCTTATGTACAGACAAAATTTGATTACGCAATTCTTCCTTGTTGGCATTCATATAAATTCTCCTCTTCTGTTGGTATAGATATTACGGCTGCCAGAAATAGCAGCTTCGCCGATTTTTCTGTTCATCACTTGAACCTCTATATCATACGCAACATTATTTTCAATGTAAATTAGGGAATTTTTTTATACCTCCAATTAAAAAAATTACTCAAATAATTTTCAGTGTAAACGTGCTGAGCGGACCGGTTTCCCAAAGCTCTTTATTTTTTAAATATTGCTGTCCGTAATCTACTATCCAGCCATGAAAGTTCTGAGCTGCCTCACTTGTATATGTTTCCGACCACGGAATCATATTCTGCAGCTTCTGATAATTTAAGTGCTCTTCAATCCCAAGACACTGAAAAAGACGCTGCGCATATTTATCCGCAATAAATGCTGATTTTTTAAAGACATAAACCAATAAAACATCTGCTGTTTCGTACCCAATTCCTTTTATTTCCAACAGCAGCTTCCGCAGCTTCGAAGAATCAATAGCCGCAACAGCTTCTAAATCAAAATTATATGCTTTCAACCATTTTAGCAGCCGTTTAATGGTCTGCGATTTATTTTTATAAAAACCACTTGGGCGAATAAGTTTCTCCAACTCCTGATCCTCCAGCAGCAAAATCTTTTCAGGTAAAAAGCCCACTTCTGACTGGATGTTCTGGAGTGAATAATCAACATTGCGCCAGTTAGTATTTTGGACAAGAATTGCGCCAATCATAATTTCCCATAAATTGTCCGTATTCCACCATTTTTTATCATCCATAACTTCCTTTAAAGCTTCATATAGTTCATCAATATTCGCAATCATGTTTCTTCCCTCCAATCAAAAACGCCGATTTTCACGTTATTCGGTTTTAAGGGACTGAGGCAAACTTATGGCACAATCCCTGCATTGTGTTATACCTATGGAATTATTGTAATCCTCGCTCAGGCTCTCTCCCAGTTACTAGCCCATAGTAGAAAGTCCGCTCAAACTTATCGAAAGGAAGCACCTCTTTTTACAATGCTTTACTCCATACTTTCTGCATCAGTTGGATCGCCATATTTCTCCGTAGCCGTCCTTATAATATCTGTCAGAAAGACCGTTTGTTCCTCTGTAGATAACCCAAAATCATTCTCTTGAACAATAAGCCTCATAGCCATCCCCAACTGCATTGAGTCAGAAGAATACTGTTGGGTATCATTATCAATCTTTTCTTTTAACGCAAGGGCTTGTTCCTTTGTTTCTACCGACCTGAGTTCTTTCACCCACTCTTTTTGAGTGTTTCGTAATGATTCTAGTGTTTCAAAATAAATATCAGCTCCATCACCCTGCAGATGCTGCTTTAGCTCATCTATGGCTGTCTGTTCTTCTAAAACCGCATTATCATAATCACTATTGTAAACAGCTTTAGTAAATTCCTTAACCATACTAAAAGTATCTTCGTTCATTTCAGGCGTAATGTTGTACGTAATATTTCCAATATAATTGTCATCATAGGTGTTTCCTGCTATAGCATTAACCCATAAATTTTTGAGTTCATCTTGAGTTATTTTCGGTGCATTTTCTTGAAGGGCTTCAGTTTTCACTTCTTCACTAGAAGACTGCTTTGTTTCCTCTGTGAGGCTTGGTTCAGTATTGCTTGACTTCTTATCCGCATCCGAGGAGCCACAAGCTGACAGCACCATCAAACCTAATAATGTTAGCATTCCAATTTGTATCTTTTTCATCCTATACTCCTCATTCTTTTCTAGTAAAACTATTCACTTCTATCCTTAAGAAACCTTTTAGTGTTTACTTTAAAAATCCTCCAGGCAACTTGGCAATAACTGGAACGACTATCTTTGATTGATCCACTACTTATTTTTTAAAGTTTATTCGTTAGCAGGAATAATATTTCCTTACACAACTCTTCATTTAAAGCTTTACACTATTGGATAAAAGTTATTCCTTCATTCGCTTTTCATCATACTCAACTCATCCTTTAATCCCACATCATCACTTTGATGAAGAATTCTATTTCCATTAGATACTCCTTTCTTATTTCCAGTCAATCTATCTATTTAGAGAAAATTTTTGCCTTGTATCAAATGATTACTTTTGAAAACAATTGAACAGTGCTATTTAAACTCAAAAAATAATATCTATTTCAATTAAAAATAGCAACACATTCTGCTAGTCTTTTTCTTTTAGAACAAAATCACTTCCATACAATCAACCTTTTCTTGAATTATCTCTAAGCTGTTCAAACACCCAACTCTCTATAGATAGGACCTTAACTCTATCATATCACGCATTAATCCTCATTTACATTATTTATTAAAAGCCGGCCTATGCTCCAGAACAGATATCCGCTTTTCTTCAACACGTATTTTTCTTGTAGCTCTTATTTAACTTTTCAAAAAAATTTATTCCTGTTGCCGTCTTCTAATAGGGTATTTTTATAGATTCTCTGAGAAAGTACGCTAAGTATTTTTTTGTTACACAATCATCAAACGTTTGATAAAATCCTCATTTCGAGAATCCAACATTCTACACTTAAAATTGATTCCATAACCATCTGTCATTTTTCTTTTAATTTTAAACGGCATTATTTTCATTTCGATAAATAGCAGAGATTATTACTAAATTATTTTGAACAGTTACTCCTCTATTTCCAAACAGACCACTCACAGCATAAACAAAAGCACAGGCATTTTTCTCAGCCTGTGCTTTCCTGATAACGAATTAAGCATTCTTCCTCCAACTTGCCGGTGTTCATCTGATTAAAGCTTTCTCCCCAGTTATAAAGCATTTCGATTACTGGTTTAAGCGTCAAGCCAAATGTTGTTATGTGATAGGAAACCATCAACGGTTTCTCCTGAAGTACATTCCGCTCAATCAGACCATCACTTTCCAAATCCTTTAGCTGAAGCGACAGCATTCTTCGGGTAATTCCCGGAACCATCCGTTGCAGCTCACTATAGCGATAATCGCCTTCTAAAATCAAATGATAAAGCAGCACGCTTTTCCAGCGACCCGAAATGAGCTGTAGTGTAGATTCAACGGAACAGCCGTTTTCACAGTTGTATATTTTTCTAACCATAATCATTTCCTCCCATACATACTAGTAATGCCATTTATCATAAGTAGTATTTAAAAAAAAGTAAATTTTACTGCTTACGACTCTATTGAAGAACAACTCAAATGATTCCGCTTATAGATGAGACAACAGCAGCTTTATTCTTCATCAGCAAACAAAATTTCTTTATTTCCTCATTCAATATTAACTAAGAGAAGTATACTCTATCAAAAATTCTCTGATTGTCTGCCAATACGTCTCTCCTCCAACAATCCCTGCCATTCCATGCTGCGCCTTGTCAATCACCAGCGTATCTTTCAGACCTTTTTGTGCCTGAACATTTTTTTCCAACATTTCAAAGGGGACGAAGGTATCTGCTGTGCCATGAATAAATAAGGTGGGCCGTGTATTTTTACTTAGCTGTCTCACCGAGCTGCCTTCTTTTAACCACCAGCCTTGCCTTAGCTTGTTGATTAACGAAACTATACTCAGCAGCGGTTCACTCGGAAGGTGAAAAATCTGCTTCAACTGATAGCTAAGCTCCTCCCCAACCGACGAATAGCCGCAATCCTCAATTGCTGCCTTTACCTGTCGAGGCAGCTCTTCTCCTAATGTCATCATCACAGCTGCTGCCCCCATTGAAATGCCATAAAGAATAATCTCACATTCACTTTCCTGCTCGATTAAATAGTTTATCCATACTAGAATATCCAGCCGATCCTGCCAGCCAAAGCCGATAAGCTGCCCTTCACTTTCACCATGCGCGCGGTTATCCGGCAGTAATAGATTGTAACCCAGCTCTGCAAAATAAGGCGCTTTATCAAACATTTCCTTATGGTTACCACCAAAGCCATGCACTAGGAGTACCCAGCGTTTCGATTCCTTCTGAGGATAGACATAGCCCTGTAAACGCAACCCATCAACACTTTGAAGCTGGACACTTTTTTCAATTGAAGTCTCTTGCCATTCTACTTTCTTTTCCTTTACTGGATTTAGAAGCTCTGCTGCTGGCGCAGCAATTAGATTATGATCTGTCTCAAACGCTTCTTCTCTATTCCCAGAACGATTAAAAGCCATTCGATACATTTTGAATGCAGCCAGACAGACACCAGCGGTAAACAATAATACCAAAATAATTATCCACTTAACCAAGGGGCTCCCTCCTTTTAATCAGCTCTTGATTCAACTGATCAAATTCTGCCTCTGAAAGCAGTCCTTTTTTATTAAACAGATAGTAGCAAATAGTGATTCCAAGCATTGGAATCACAGTTAAAAATACTAGTAAAAGAGTGCTTTTCATATCGGGAGCCGCCTCAATAATTCTTTGGATTCCAGCAGTCTTCTCTACAGATGAGATTTGTGAACGGGCAGCCTTATTCTCCAGCACAGAAATTTGATTGGTTGAAGTTAGGATGCCAATTGTTAAGTATACAGCCATAGTAAGAAGCTGTCCTAAGCCCATCCCCAGCTGTGTAACAAAAGGACGAACTGAGAAAATGATGCCTTCATTCCGCGTTCCATATTTCCATTCATTGTATTCAACTGAGTTAGCAATATTAATCATAATAACTAAGTAGAATACACCATTGCCAATCGACGGCAATATATTCGCTCCAGCCATGATTCCAAGCTTAATCATCCCCAAATCTGGAGACAGAAGAATCCCTGATAGAAACAACAAAATGTACCCTGAAACAGAAAGAGCGGCAGCCATTCTAATCAGCTGCTTCCGTCCAAGTTTACGAGACAGCATTGGAAAAATAATAAATACTACTGCACCTGAAAATTGACCCACTATATTAAATAGGGTAAGAAAAAGACCATTGTAACCAAAACTGAAATACAGATACGTAGACACTAGTGTCGTACTAAACGTAGAAACCATCATATAAATAAAAAGAATGACTCCGCTCCAAAGTGCCTGATCATTCTTAAGAATGATGCGGGCAATCTCTTTAATACTAAATTTTGTTTTTTGAGATGGGCGAATCGGAACCACTTCCTCCTTTACACCAAACAAAGTAATCCCTTGTGTAATCAGCATAATAACTGAAAATAAAATACCAATAACGGCGTAGCCAGTTACCGCGCTGCCACCGACAACGTGTTCTCCAACTGTAAATACCGGTACAAGAAAGCTGCAGAGAAACGCACCAATACCCGCCATTAAGGTGGTCATCGATGTTAAGCGGTTACGCCCATCCTGACTAGTTGTTAAGGACGGCAGCATTCCCCAATAAGCAATGTCATTGACCGAAAAACAAATACTAAAGAGAACGTACATTATTCCGAAAAAGACAACATACGGCCAGCCCTGCAGAGTGTTGGCAAAAGAAAACGAGACAATCACCCCTGTTCCCAGAGCACCCCAAAGGATAAACGGCTTGAACTTACTTTTCTTTGTACTCGTATCAATAAGATTACCCAAAATCGGATCAATGACAGCATCAAAAAAACGAGCGGAAAACATGATGATTGTGATGGCTGAAAATTGAATTGGCGTCAGAGACTTCGTAAATAATACATAGGTCAATAAATAATTAGTAAATAAGCCTGCCGCAGCCATATCTCTACCGACAGTTCCTAAAGAAAAAGACCACAGATTTCGTTTTGTTAGTTGTCTTTCCATCATTGCTGCTCCTCAAATTTTTCTATTGCTTACAATTTACTGTTCACTAAAATCAAAGTCAAACAAATTTTATAGATATAGCCACAGCTATTGCTGCATGTTTCGGCAGGAAATCACTAATCAGCTGAATACGCCGCTACCTTGTTGCATAAAGCAAAGTAAGAACATGCTATAATTGATTAATACAAGAACTTTTGTTTATTATAAACAGTTTTACGCAGGCTATAAAGAATAAGCAGCTTAAATTTTATCAACTAGAATGGAGCTTATCGATGAAAAAAATACTATTGCTTCCTTTTGCGGTCATTGCCTTTTTAACAGGCTGTGACGATATGGAATCTAAACATACTACCAGTGGGTCTGATACCCAAGAGACAGGAGCTGTTCTAAGCAATATCCAGCAAAAGAGTGTCCCAATGAACGTGAAAGATTACACCTCTGGAACAAAGGTTTTTACTGACTCAGACGGAAACTTTCAACTAAATGGCACAACTGATCCTAATACAATCATCTACGTTTATGTAGAAAACCTAGAAAACAATGACGGCGGAGAAACTTGGATAAAAGCGGATGAACAAGGCGTATTCTTTTATGAGATTCAGCATATGTCTCAAAATAATCGGGCAAAAATCAGCTTGTCAACAGATGTGACGATTGATGCTAACGGTAATGCGGGGCTTAGACAAGGTGCTAAGAATGGATTTGAGATTGAGGTTGCCTATCCTATAACCACCAGCTCTTCAAAATGAATAAGTCAGCAATAACAATTAATTGTTAAAACAAATAGAAGCCTATCAAGAAAAGCAAAAATCCAGCTTTGATTGATAGGCTTCTATGTAAAAAAATATTGTCACGGCAATATCAAGAAATCCAATTCCCTATTTTTACCGATAGTATCAAGAAAATTTTCAAAAAGTATTTTTTTGTAAAATCAGCTGGAGTACAATAGTAAACAACAGGAAAAAGAAAAGGTGGGAAATTTATGATTGAATTGGTAAATGTCAGTAAAAATTATGAAGCAAAACAAGCATTAAAAGATTTAAGCTTAACGATTAAGCCAGGTGAAATTTTTGGTTTTCTTGGTCACAACGGTGCTGGAAAATCAACGACTATAAAAAGTCTGGTCAGTATCATTCAGCCCTCCAGCGGAACAATTACAGTCGATGGGCTAGAGCTTGCAGCAAATCGTCAGACAATCAAGAAAAAAATTGCTTATGTCCCAGATACCCCGGATATTTTTCTTCAGTTAACTGCTGGAGAATACTGGGATTTAATCAGCGCTGCCTATGAAATCGAAAAAGCGAAAAAGCAAGAGCGCTTAAGTGAGCTAGCAGCCTTATTTGATATGACAAATCATCAAAATGAAACAATTGCCGGCTTTTCTCATGGTATGCGTCAAAAAACCATTATTATTGGTGCTTTGCTAGCTGATCCTGATATTTGGATTTTAGATGAGCCGCTACAGGGCTTAGACCCTCAGGCAGCCTTTGACTTAAAAGAAATGATGAAAGCTCATGCGAAAAAAGGCAAAACTGTAATTTTTTCTACACATGCCTTGGATACCGCACAACAATTATGTGATGAGCTGGCGATTTTGAAAAAGGGAGAGCTAATCTATAACGGCTCTGTCGAAAATCTATTAGCACAATCGCCTAATGAATCACTAGAATCCATCTATTTGAAAATGGCTGGGCGCCAGGCTGATGCGCAAATTTTAGCAGATATCGAAGGTGATTCCTATGAATAAATTGCAGCTCTTTGAGTTGACTCGGGTAAACTTACGCTATGCAAACCCGCAAGTAACGAATCGTTTGCGCAACAAAGGGAAAAGTGGTAAAGAACTGACACGATCCATCATCAATCAATATTTATTATCAGGTGTCTTATTCCTCTTTATCTACGGCGCAACGATGTTTATGCTGGATTTAAGTAAACTGCCCGGTTTTTTCACATATTACGTAGCCTTATTCAGTATTCTGGCTTTTTCACAGGGAATTTCTGTTATTTATAATGTCTTTTTTGAAAGTCAGGATTTGCCGGCCTATCTGCCGCTTCCTTTTCAGCAAAGTACTATTTTTCTTTCGAAAATTCTAGTCGTCACCTTAACCGTAGTTCCTTTTGTTTTACCAATGTTTGTTGTGTTTCTATTGACTGGCTTTCGTGCAGGAATTTTTCTACCGTTAACATTGCTGCTGGCTTTACTCGTTTTCTGCCTGATTCTAGCAACCGTTTTTGCTCTATGCAGCCTCATTGTTTTCGGCTTAACCAGAACCAAATTTTTCAAAAAAAATAAAAAAGTAGTGACCAGTCTGTTGCTGGGAATTTCAATGACAATTGCAGTTGTTGGTATTTTACTGATGAACGGTCAAAGCTCTTACTCCGGCGGCGAACAAATGGACCGATCACCAATTGCAGTGCTGATGCCGGTCTTTCACATTATTTCTGCACCATTTTCATCGGCTGGACTTATCAGCTTTGTCGGATTATTAGCTATTTTCCTGGCCTTGCTAGGGGCTATCTATTTGTTCATTCTACCTAAACTATATGAACAACTGACAGATGCTTCTTCAGCAACCAGTAATAGACAGCGGAAGCATAAAGAAAATCAAAATCTGAAGCAGTTGTTCATCAGCTATAACATGCAGTTGTTAAAAGAACCGAACCTAATCATGCAGGTCTTATCAAATTCCTTACTGATGCCTGTGATATTCATTGTCACATTTGCAGTCAGCGGCTCGCTGGATTTAAGTTCAATCAGCATCAATTTTATTGGTGTCGTATTTGTCGCTGGGATTGCTTTAGCCAGCATGACGGTGAACCAAACCTCTTTTATCAGCAATCTAATTTCTCTTGATCAAGAAAATTTTACTTTTTTGCAATCATTACCTATCTCAATGAGTCAGTATATGAAGCAAAAATTTCAAGTTGGTTTAATTCTACAAAGTCTATTAACAGGTGGGATTTCTTTAATTGCCAGCTTTGTCTTTCATCTGCCGCCTATTTTTATTATTTCCATTTTGGCAGGGGCACTTTTGGGAAGCTATCTGCTTTGTCTGCGTTTTTTCGCCAGAGATTACCGATTTCTACTTTTGGACTGGACAAGTGTTACCCAACTGTTTAATAGAGGTTCCGGAAATATTGGGCTAGTAGCCACTATGCTAGGTTCTATTTTTGGTAGTGTAATCATTTTACTTATCTATGGATTTGCGGCTGTGTATTTGCCATTCTGGCCAGTCAATCTAGCAGTATTGGCTCTGTTAGTACTCATAAGCACCTTATGGATTCGCCATTATCAAAAAAATTTTTGGTGTCTTTTTAAATAGAAAAACACCAACAAAAAGAAGAAGCAAACGGGCTGTCTATCGCTCCGTCTGCTTCTTTTATACATTCAATTACTCGATTCATATCATTATATCTAGCGGCTGCTCTTTCCCCATGATAAAGCATCCCTATCTAAACTATTTATTCAGCAACGATATAATTTGACAGCATTGTATGTTTTTCTGACGGGCATTCGATTAAGACCTGAAATTCATTATTATCTTCCAGGTCAAATAATCTTAGTTTAGCTGTTGACTCTCCAGCTAATTGCTTTCCTAGTTTTTTACCGCTTTTTGCAGACATCATAGCGTCACCCAGACCACCGCCGCCTAAAAGTGATTTTGCTGCTCCAAATGCTGAACCAGCCATCTGTGCTTTCCCTTTATCGGCTCCAATATTCTCCATAATAATTTCACGAAGATAGAAGAATTTCTCTGAAGATTTAAAAGCGAAACCAATCATATTATTTTTCCCGCGTACGACAGAAAGCTCTACATTGTCCTTTGCATTAGGAAAAATCCACGACCCTCCAGACAGAATAGTCACTGGATTCTTTTTTCCGAATAACATATTTAATACTCCTTTTAATTTTTTTCAACATAAAATAGTTTTTTTCAACCTTTTTACTCATTTAGTACAGCATAATAAAATGGCAAAACAAAGATGACTTCCCTTACTAATACCGGATTCTCACTCAAAAAACAGCTGCTTTCATTGACAATCAGTTCACTGGACACACAGTGAGCCATTTAGCCTCAGCCTGCATCACACCTGCTCCATTAAGTCCCCATTCTCCTTTATAATCTAAATCAATCATGTCTCCTTGTTTTAAATTAGTGATGGGGAAATCTCGACCATCTAGGTATTTACATGAAATTTTTGTAGATGCCTTAATCTCTGCTTTCGCCTCAGAATTGATATAGGACGCATTGATTGTAATCAGTTGTTTTTTCTCATCCAGCTGTATTTCCTCCACATAGCCTCTAAAATCAAGCGTTTGTGCTTGGGGAGAAAGAATGCCAGGTAAATAAATAGCAGATAATAGCAAACAGATAGATAGCAGATAAACAATCGTTAGCACTTTTACATTATTTTTCATATGAACCTCCTTTTAATTAACACTCGCTATAAATAATTATCTACTAATATTGTACAATTATCTACTGTATCTGCTATTTTATCTCTATTCACCTTCTCCACAGTCAGAAAAGCGGACTCGTCTTGTTTGCAAGAAATGCTTGCTCGTGAAGTTAGAACTTAACTCTTTGCTTTCCTTGATGTTCGGGCGCTTACAATCACAAAAATTATATAATTCCGCTACTAGCAAAAAAATATTGGCAGAATCCTCTCAATGAGTTTCCGCCAATACAAAAGCTGTCACAATTTCCTACTTAATTTTCTATTTACCTCAAAAATCAGTTATCTTCAAAAAGACAACTGATTTCTTCAGCCCTTCATTTCCTTACCCTTCTTTATACTCCCGAAGCTGTGCTACCAGCTCTTTTAGTGCTTTATTTGCCGTCTCCCCATTATCTTCTTTGATTGCCCCTTCTGAGATAATAAAGGAACCGCCTACAGCAATCACATGGTCATTCCCAATGTAGTCTAATACATTCGTTTGATCAATCCCGCCAGTCGGCAGGAATTTCACATCATAAAACGGGCCGCTCAAAGCTTTAATTGCCTTCACGCCGCCATAAATATCAGCTGGGAAAAACTTGACTACCTTAATACCGTAATCTAACGCTCTTTGAATATCTCCCGGTGTCGCTGTACCTGGAAATACCGGAATGTCTTCTTTGATACAAAACTCAATGACTTCGGGAACGACTGCTGGAGATACGATAAACTTCGCTCCGTTTGCCGCTGCCAGCTCAGCTTCCTGCAACGTTCTAACCGTTCCGGCACCCACAATTAGTTCACCTGAGTCTGCCAGTTTTTTGATTGCTTCTGCAGCTAGACTACTGCGAAAAGTTACTTCAATAAAGCGAACCTCATTGGTAACCAGAATCTCTTCCAGCTTGTCCAGATAGGCTAAGTCTGTTGCTGTATATAGCGGCAGCAAACGGACTGCTTCCATCTGTTTGTAGATTTCATGATTCATATTTGCCAGCATACGCACTCTTCCTTTACGTTCAGCAGTTTAATCAGCGCTTGTCCAATGCTTTATATTCTGCTGCTCTAATTGATTCAGTCCCCAAGGCTTTTGGAACGCCTAAGGGACTGTTGTTTATATACCTAATTGCTGCTAAAATTCACCAAAAGACTAATTCAGCTTCGCTTTGGTAATTGCCTCATGTAGTCCCTGCATATAAGAAATACCAATCGCCCGATCGTATAATCCGTAACCCGGCATTGCATGCTCGCCCCAGATAGTCCGTCCATGGTCCGGACGAATCACGCCATCGAAGCCGGCATCTATCAGAGCCTTCATAATCGCATACATATCCAGCGAACCTTCCGTACTTAAATGAGCACTTTCAACAAATTTCTTTTCTCCTAAAAATCCGACATTCCGGAAATGGACAAAGTTGATGCGGCTGCCGACCTTCTCGATCATCTCTACTAAATCATTGGCTGGATCCGCACCTAAAGAACCTGTACAGAAGGTGATGCCATTGTAAGGTGAATCGATGATATCCATGATTCGCTGCAAATCTGCCAGATTTTTTGTGATTCTCGGAAAACCAAAGATTTCCCAAGGCGGATCATCCGGATGAATGGCCATCTTCACATCATTTTCTTCACAAATCGGAATTACTTTCATCAGAAAATATTTCAGATTTTCAAATAAATCGTCTTCTGTGACACCTTCATAGATTTTAACCAGACTGTTAAACTTGTTCAGCCGCTCTTCTTCCCAGCCCGGCAGGCGGAAGCCTTTAGATTGGCTGTGAATCAGTTTATACATATCACTTGCTTCCATATTGTCAACAACTGCCTGATCATACAGCAGTGAAAAGCTGCCATCTGGATTTTCATGTGCCAACGTTGTCTTAGCCCAGCCGAAAATCGGTTTAAAGCTGTAGCAAATCAGATGGACGCCGCAATGAGACAGGTTTTTAATTGTCTGAATATAATTGTCGATGTATTGATCTCTATCGGGCGCGCCAGCCTTAATCGAGTCATGAATAGCGACACTTTCAATACCCAATAACTCTAGGTTTTCTTTTTCAATTGATTCTTTTAGTTCCTGAATTTCCTCAATTTCCCACACATCTCCGGGCAGTTTGTTCAACAGTGTGCCCACAACTCCATTTATCCCTGGAATCTGCTTTACATGCTTTAATGGGATGGAATCTCCTTTTTCACCATACCATCTGAATCCCCACTTCATTCTGAATCATCCTTCACTATTTTTTTGAGCAGATTTATATCTACCCTATTTTTATTAAGAGGTTGTGACAGAAGTGTTCAGCTTCAAGCACTAAGGCGAAGAAGTTACTTCTGAAACACCGTTTATCCCGGTTTAAGGGATTGAGGCATACGAATGTCACAGCCCCTAAAAATCATCCTCGTCATCATCTTCTTCTGTCGCAACCATTGATACATGCCATGTATTGATGCTTTCAGTTCCCTGCGCAGCGATTGCCTGAGCTGCTGCTTCTACAGAAGTGCCCAGCAACTGGTGGTTGATTGCTTCAAGCAGCATTGGCAGATTCACTCCACCAATAATATAGAGCGAATCCTGCAGCTCCTTCAAAGAATTGGCAGTTAATACTGCCTGATTATAAGGACTGGCACTAACTAAATCTACTAAAATGATTACACCTGCTCCTTGATTCACACCGTCAACAGCCTGTCTTATATTTAAACCCAACTCTTGAATATCATCCCCTGGATTCAAACTAACCGTTGCAATATTATCAACTGCCCCCATGATGACTTCAGCTGCATCCTTTAACCCAGTGCTCAACTGGCCATGGGTTGCAATTACAATTCCTAGCATTGAGTAGCCTCCTTGCTCTTATTTAAACAACTTACTAATTATTTTTAAGTTATTTAGCTGTATTGTCTTGCTGTTTAACACTGATTTCTCAAGATAATAACGTTCTCCTTGTTCTGAATGCTCCGTTTTCCCGCTAAAAATATGTGTAACTTGATTCGAAGACGGCTGAACGATAAAATCCTTTAGTCTGGCTTCGGGAATGCTGCTTCCTATAAAATGCAGCTCATCCTCAGCACCGACACAATCCAAATAATAAATCTTCGCTGATTTTCTGCAGGAGCTCTGCAGTACCTCTAAGCCGACGTCGCCAAAGCAGCCTTCATCTACAAAAGCAAATGCTGTTTTCTGATCTCTGATTTCCGTAATTAAAGTCAAAATTGATAGAATAGAAGAACTGTTGCGAATCAGTGTTTTTCTGTTGGATAGACCTTTAGCAATCTTACTCAATAGATAAAAGTATAAACCGTAACCGGCAACTACCAAGAGTGTACTGAATGACCGAAAATCAAAGGTATCATTTGCGCTTTTCATATAGACAATAGTCAACAAAAGTCCCGCAATTAGCGCAGCGAACAGACTGATTAAAATAAAATTGGTTGTCGCCTTGCGCTGCTGTCTGCGGTCAAACAGATAGTAGGCGCCTAGACTTTGCGGCGGCGTGTCGTAATACGTACAGATAATCCGATCGGCCTTTTCAATATTTCCAACATATAAATTGCTGGAAATGTACCGTTTATTTTTCTGATATTCAATAACCTGAATATCTTGTCTAACCTCTGCGATATCTTTGAACAGGGCTGAAAGAAACCGCTGCTTTTGCTTGTTGGTGCGGCGCAGACGATAGATATGCTGGTAGCGAAAAAGCCAGTCTTTGAATGTCTCATTTTGTTCCATCGTATCCATCCCTCCCGATCTTTCAGCCGTCATTCAGCTATTTTACTTGTCCCTTTTATAAACCGAACTGACCCAAAACATCTTTCAATGTTGATTTAGGTGCAGATGGTGTTGCTTGAAAATAGATGTTCTCTACCCCATATTTCTCATTCATTTCCTTCAGCTTTTCCGCATCTGATTTATTTAAATAAACAGATTTCGTTACCAGAATATCTTTCTCAGGGTCTTTTTGCGCAATTCCTCCAATGTTCAATTCCTTCATTGGTACGCCATGTGTAACTAAATCGTAAATAACACTAACTGTTTTAGTAATCAAAATACAGTTGTATTCCTTGAAATTAAATTCATCCCAGTAGAATTTTGCCTTTTCCGGTGTAATCACAATCGTTTTCTGACCAGTTCGGCTGCCGGCGCTCTTATATAAATCACGCATAAACTTATCCTTAGCCACTACTTCATCTACTACGAAGATTGAATTGACGCCGCTCTTTTGCGATAAAGTCATCATTACCTGTCCATGTATCAGCCGTTCATCCACACGTGCTAAATTAACTACTCCCATTACTAGTCACTTCCTTCTCTGGTTTATAAGATTCCTACTGCTGCCAGCACAATCAAAATACCGGTCAGCCATAACAGTGCCTGTGTTACCTTCAGACCCTTCTTAGTGTAGAACCAGTAAACGCCCATAACAACTGCTAACGGCAGTATCCCGGGAACAATCTGATCCAGTATATCCTGTATAACGAATTCCCGCCCTGATATTTTAAACTGCAGGGTCGAAGCAACCTTGACATAGTTTCCAGCCAGAATCCCCATCATAAACAGCCCAAGCACTGACAATGTTTCAATCGCATTTTGAACACCTGAGCTCTGCATCAACCCTGTTGCATTGCGCCCCATCGTGAAGGCCTGACGGGCAAAGAAAACACCTAAGATCGCTTGATACAAAGCAAAAGCGATGAATGGGAACAACGCGCCTAACGCGCTCCCCTGTTCTGCCCACGGCACAGCGATTGCAATGAAAATATACTGTACGGTTCCTGAGTCAATCGCATCACCGATTCCTGCTAAAGCCCCCATCAAACCGGCCTTAGTATTGTACATTAAATCATCCTGCATCAACACTTCTGCGCCATCGTGCTCTTCCTGAGCTCTCTGCTGCTCCATCGAAGACATCAGGCCAGTAATTACTCCACCGCCCCAGCTAAGCTGAGTATTGAAGAATAGCAGCTGACGTTTGTATGCTGCCTTTAGTGCATCATCATTTTTATATAGCTTTCTTAAAATCGGCATCATTGCATAAAGCAAAGACGGTGCCAGATAACGTTCAAAAGAATGGGGAATCTCATTGGCAAAATGCCATCTAAGATACGCTTTCGTTACATCTTTTTTCGTAATTTCCTCTGGTGCCTGGTTGGTATTTTTTGTCATCTCTGTCATTTTATTCCCTCCTTCTCCCCATTAAAATCCATCATCATAATCATCGTCGTCATCATCAAACGAAGCACTTGCTGTACCTCCGCCGCCATCTGCCGCTTGTACGTTTTTCCCTTTTTGAGACTGTACAAAAATCAGGGCAATCAGTACACCGAAGATGGCATAAGTAACCATTGTCACTTCTAATGACTTCAACACGATACTCATGAAGTAGGCAAGGAAGAAGAATACCATGTAGTCCTTCCGGCCAATAACATAAACAGTCGTTGCAATTCCGATAGCTGCTAAACCGCCGCCCACAACCTCCAGAACGTGAATCACTACGGTTCCTTCCAATGCGGTAATAACATCGGCAATAACTGGAGCACCGAAGTAAAGCGAAACGAATACCAGCGGTACAAACAACAGGAATGAAGCAATTGTCGGATAAACAATGATTGAACGTGCAATCGCTTTAGGATTCAAGTCATCGACAGCTTTATCCGTATATTTTCCTAAAAATGTGTTGATGAAAAATCTAAATTGATATAAATAGCTGCCTAGCAATCCTACTGGTACCGCTACTGCAATGGCCGCTTCGGGAGAAAGATTCCCCATTAACGCAACCGGAACAGCAATCGCCGCAGCGATTGAAGGCTCTGCAGGCATCGAACCACCGGGTGAAAAAACGCCCATATAAATCATTTGAAGCGAAGCAGTCACAATCATCGCCTGAGCGACATTCCCCATTACCAGACCGACAATAAGACCCGTCATCAATGGAGAGAACCTTAATGTTAAGGTTGCTCCTCCTCCCAGCCATCTTGACATAACAGCTGCTGTCCATAATGCAATCAACAAACTCTGCAATACACTTAATGTTTCCATATGTCCTCCCTCTATCCCTTCCCTTTAATGTACTCTTCCAGCTGATACACTGCTGTGCGCAAGGTATCTTCAGTAATCGTTATTGGAATGAGATGAACCTTTTCTTTCGAATCAATAAATTTAATAATATCCTCAATCACTGCCTCATCCTCAGGATAAATGCCCATCTGATGTAACGACATCGGCAGCTTCAGCTCCTGATAAAACGGCAGCAGCTGATCAATCATTGCCCATTTCTCTTCAAGCGCCAGCTGATAAAAAATCCCATAAGCAACTTTTTCACCATGAAGATACTGATGACTTTCGGGAATATACTTACTCATCCCGTCATGCATCGCATGTGCTGCAGCATTTCGGGCATATTTATCCCCTAATCCGCCGACCATTCCCGCAACAGCGAAGACAATTTCCGATAACCGAACAAAACAGTCAGACAATTTGCCGTTTTTCATATCTTCGATCGCCTGAGCAGAATCCTTAGTAATTGCCTCTTTACAAAGCTTGGATGTAAAGCCAGCCAGCTGTAAAAATGGTTCATTTATCAGGTCTTTCTGCTGCAATATTGCATCAGATTCATACCATTTGGCCAACGTATCAGCTAAACCGGCAACAAAATAATCGACTGGTGCATCAATGATTAAACTTGGATCAGTTATCAAAAAAGCAGCCTGTCTTAAAAAATGCTCCGTCTTTCCTTCTGCTTCCCCAGTTTCCTTATACATCACCGAAAGCGGTGTCCATGGTGCGCAGTTACTAGCCAATGTAGGAATAACCCCAAAATTCACGTTCAGAACATGTGCTGCATAGCCAACTAAATCAGTCAGTTTTCCACCGCCAACACCAATAATAAAATCAACTTCCTCTTGTTTACTGAGTGCTACAATCAAATCTGCTCCATAGTAGCTGCATTCTCCAGTATATTGATGGAAAATAAATGAATAGCGTTCCTCATTCAAGAATGTCAGCTTCGGCTTAGCTTTTTCCCACGAAACAGATCCATGTACAACCAGTATTTTTTTAGCATGGTATTCCTCCAGCAGCAGCGATACACGATTAATTGCGCCCACATGATACTGGTAGAACTGCGGTCCGATTTTCACTTTCAAATCATCCAGCATACAGCTTTCCCCCTGTTTTCTCTATGCTATATAGCTGCTGTAAGCCTGAACGGCTCTTTCCGGCAGCTTACCGGCAGCAACATCTTCCACATCACGAACGCATTTCTTGCCCATTTCCTCTAAGCATTCCATTGTATAAGCAGAGGTATGAGGGGTCATCACAACATTGCTCATTGAAAGATACGGATGATCCTTACGTCCTGGCTCTTCCTCGAGTACATCTGTCGCAAAACCAGCAATCTTCCCTGATTTTAATCCGCTTACAATTGCTTCTTCGCTCACTAAAGCTCCCCGAGCACTATTGGAGATATACACATTGTCCTTCATCTTAGCAATTTCTTTTTCAGAAATCATATGATAGTTTTCATCAGTCAGGTTTGCACACAGACAAATGACATCTGAGGATTCCAACAGTTCATCCAGCTCGACTTTTCGGGCACCAAAGCTTTGAATATGCATCTCCGATTTATATGGATCATAAGCCAATACCTCGCAGCGAAAACCATTGCGGACAATTTCCACTACTCCACTGCCGGTATTACCCACGCCGATAACGCCCACAGTTTTGTTAAACAGTGTCCGTCCAACAAAATCGGCTCTGGCCTCCCAGTCGTCCTCCTTCACGCTCTGGTGTGCTTCAACTGTTCGACGTAGAATTGTCATCAAATTGGTTACATTGTTCTCTGAAACAGCATCACGTTCAACAAGAGCTGGAATAATAGTTACAATCGTATTATGCTTTTCGGCTGCTTCCACATCAATGTTATTGTAGCCAATGCCGTGCCGTGAAATTAAAATAAGTTCATCCTTATGGTCAAAAAACTCCTGAGTAAAAAACGGCGTGACACTTGCAATAATAATATTATAGCCTTGAAGCTTTTCAGCTAATTCCCGCCCATTGATTTCACCATCCACAGTGAAATGGGCAACAAGACCAATTTTTTCCAAACGTTCCATATGCTCTGGAAACACCTTACCAAAACTACTGGAGTTAACAATTGCAATTTTGAATTTCGACATACCTTCGCTCTCCTTTAACTGCTCTTTTTAGAATGTGTCCAATGAAGTTCATATCTGAATGAAGCTGCAGCCTTTATTCGAGAAAGTATCTGGACTCGTTGTATTTATACTTGATGGAAATGATTGTCGGAATCTAAATCTGTTGCTTTGAAACAACTCCTATAGAGGAGCTAATCTGCCTCCTTTCTGTAGTGAAAAAGCTGTTACCAGTTCCCGTCCATTCCACCAGCTGGACAACACCTCACATGTAGAAATCTGATGAACCAATTCACTCTAAATAGTCTATTTTATTAAAATTTAAATCTCTCAACACGTTTTACTTTTTCTCCCTCCGACACCCACATCTTACTTGATAAAAAATAATATGTAAAGGTTTCCAATTAATAAAAAATATTTTTTATTATAAGACCAAAATCCAATAATAACAACATATGTAAGCGCAATCATTCATTTTTTTCAGAACAAAGTAAATTGGCAGAAGTAAATTCCTGCATTCTTTTATTTATCAAATCATCTCATTACGAAAAAGCAAATAACCAAACAATTCTATTCAATTTATAAAAACAAAGTTAATGTTTTTTTATTTTAGACAACCATCAATTTATCCTTTAATCTAAAAGAAAATACTAACTATGCAATTGATTTTTCTTTTTTTAACGTTATATTATTCTCGTAGCACTTAACATTTCGTAGAAAAACAACAAAATTCAATCCTTTTTTCTCTTTTTCAAGTTCTCCATTATGAATTATTTAAGTGCATTTTCTTTATCAGCTATTCAGCTCATTTTCCACTAAAAAACAATGAAAATTCTTTTTCTAAAATCCTCAAAAAATAAAAATTATTTTTTTAATTTCAGCCATTTTCTACGTTTCATACTGTAATTGGCCTATTCCAAATAATGCTCATAACTAAATTCTTCCCTACTTTTAACTGAAATATTTCATAAAAAACTGTAAAGGCTTTACAGAGCCTTCCTGAATTTAGTAAACTTGTAGTAATTTAAATCTCCGACAAATAATAATAAACACACTCACATACACAGATAGCTTCTGTTCCTATTATTCCAATGACTGGAACAATCTTTCATTTACGTTTATTGATTTCTCACTCCCATGGATCGTCGCATCCGTTTGTTTCATTATGTACCGACTCGAAGAGCGGCGCGAGTCTAGAATGGAGGAAACCATGAAGAATCACTATTTAGATCAGCGAATACGACTTAAAGGGGGAGCGCTGAGTGAAACAGAACAAAAAATCGCCGACCACTTTACTCATGAAGACGAGGTCTTGTCTAGAAAAACATTAGAAGAACTGGCAAATGAGATTGGTGTATCTCAATCATCTATTTATCAGTTCGTAAAAAAAATCGGCTATGGAGGATTTCAGGATTTCAAAATTGACGTTGCCCGCAACTCAAATTATCAACCAGGATTCCAAAATGTTAATCACATGACTGGTGCAGATGATATCCATCCCGACGACTCAAGCATCGATATTGCCAAAAAGGTTTTACAAGCAAATATCTATTCCTTAAGCAATTCCATTCATTTTCTTACGGAGGAGCTGCTTAATGAGGCTCTTGCCTTGATTTACTCTGCTAAAACCTTGCATTTTTTCGGTTTGGGCGGCTCCACGATAGTTGCTTTTGACAGCTTCCATAAGTTCATCCGAACCAAGTACCGCTGCAACTATATCTTCGATTATCACATGCAGCTGGGGTTCGCTACTAAGCTGACCAGCGATGACTGCGTCTTCATCTTTTCTCACTCTGGTCAGACAAAAGAGTCTATCAATTTGGCAAGACAGGTTAAAAAGACGCCTGCAAAGATTATTGCCTTGACTGGCAACAGCGGCTCCGAACTAGTCAACTTAGCAGACAAAGCAATTATTGTACTGACTGAGGAGACCGTCTTCCGGACAGAATCATTGGCATCCAGAATTAGCTATTTAACCGTCATGGATATTTTATATACGAATGTTATGCACCATAACTATGATCAGAATGTGGAATCTATAAAGAAGATTCGGGACAATATCAGTACAACAAAAACAAATCCATACAATTTTACTTTGTAGCATTGGCTATGAGGATGGGACAGAAGCGTTTAGTTCCGAGAACCAAATAGGTACTGTTTAACATCAGCTCGTTCCTCACTGTGTTTCTCAGCAATAAGAAGAAATTCACGGAAATGTCAGGAAACACGAATGTGAGTCAGTCGATGTTGACTGATTCCTACCAGGTGTTCTTCAAATTTTTGTGAATTTCGGCTTGTTTCCGAAGGTTTTGCTCCTGCGGTTACTCGTCGCAGTTCAGTGCTTTGTGCGTGCTCCTGCGATTACTCGGCGCAGTTCAGTGCTGTGTGAGTGCTCCTGCGATTACTCGGCGCAGTTCAGTGCTTGGCGCGTGCTCCTGCGGTTACTCGGCGCAGTTCAGTGCTTTGTGCGTGCTCCTGCGGTTACTCGGCGCAGTTCAGTGCTTGGCGCGTGCTCCTGTGATTACTCGGCGCAGTTCAGTGCTTGGCGCGTGCTCCTGCGGTTACTCGGCGCAGTTCAATGCTTGGCGCGTGCTCCTGCGGTTACTCGGCGCAGTTCAATGCTGGTTATGTGCTACTGCGCCCACCGTTTATCCTACTCACGCTGCAATTAATCATTTTCTTGCAGATGTTCATTTCTGCAAAAATAAGTGGGAGGACGACCAAAAAATTGGCCGTCCTACCACTTATTTTTAGTTTAGCTGATTCGTTTATTGCGTACCTAGCTTCCCGTATAGTTCAGCCAAGGTTGCTGATTTTGTCAACATGTTTGTGTACATCGTCATGCCGTCCGCATCTGATATTGTACCGCCAGCGTCATTGATCTCTTTTCCTAATTCTGCATATTCCGCCATCAGCTTGGTATAGTCTGTTAGAAAGGTCAAGCTTGCTGTATCGTTATACGTGCTTGGATTATCTACATAGCCCTGTGCTTTCGTAATCATTTCGTCATACTTCGCATCTATTCTCTTTATCGCAGCGACAACTCCGCTATTATCTGCAGTGGTGCTGTCATTATTTTGCTCTGCTGCTGCACTAGGCGTACTGCTTTCTGTAGTAGCATCTTCTGCTGGTGCGGTGCCGCCAGCTCTCAAAGCCATTACTTGTTTACGATACTCGATAATAAACTCTTCCAAATCACTTTCCGTGATTCCTAAATCTTTTAATGTTCCTAAATACGCATCTAAGGCTTCATCACTGCCTTCATGCTGCGCATTATAATAAAGTCTGTTATCAATTACAGATTCGTCTAAATTTGTATAGTTTATCTCATAAAGACCTTTTTCTGTCGCTGTTAGTTTCAGTCGAATTCCTTCTTCTCGTTTTGTTAAGTCCAAAAATAAGTATTTATCATTAGGAATAGTATAAAACACATAATTATTTTTTTGGAATGCAGAACCAACTTTATCTTTTAAGACTGGAATTTCCCCAACAAATCTTTTCGGAGCTGCTTCGGGATTGTTTTCCATGCCAAAATTTTGAACAAATTCTACAAAGGTCGGCAGTGTCATCCCTAATGAACGAACCTTATCCACATAAGACTCTATCGCGTTCATATCATCTTCCGAGCTAATGCTCATAAATGAATGCTCATACGTGCCATTATAATAAACTTTTCTATCTTTAAAACCCTGTTCCTGATTGGAATATTCGATATCCAACAATTGCCCATAAACGTTTATTATTCCAGTAATTACAGTTCTGTCTTCTAAGTTTTCTAAGACAATTGCTGTATATTCATCAGTTGCAGGCGTTCCAATTTTAACAGTATAGCCCGCTTCCTTCAAAATAGTCTCTGCGCTTTCATCTTTTATCTCATATTTTGATTCATCGATGATACTTTCTCTTTTATCCTCTTCTGTTTCTTCTGTTGTCTCTTTTGTTTCTGTTTGTTCAACCGATTCTTTACTTTCCTTCGTCGTTTTCGCACCCTTGCTGCCCCCACAGCCAGTGATTAGAAATAACGACAATACTGCAACAATAACACCAAACCTTTTTTTCATTTTTTTCTCCTTTACTATTTATTTTTTACCTCTCTAGTATAACAAAGCTTTCGTCTTCTGAGAACCTCCTTCCGCCCAAAAATTGGTCAGCTATCTCCTGTCGCTGCAGCGTAAAAGCAGCTGTTTATCAGCTATACAGAAGCCAATCTATAGCTTATAAGTAGAGCTTCAAACCAGAATACTGAAGTTTAAGACAAATAGTTATAGTGTTTCTAGACTTCGCTCATATCTACTACGCCCTAATTTCTTTACCTCTACGTACACAAGAGGCATGACGGATAAGCCCAGCACAATCAGCCATTGATAAAAATTCAACGGAGCAAAATGTAGCACACTCGCTGTCTGAGGAAGTGCTACTAATAGGATAAGCAGTAACGCCCCTGCTGCTGTCGTTCCAAGCAGCAGCTTATTCGTCAACAAGCCAATTGTAAAAATTGAATCTTTGCTTCGACAATTATACATATGAATAATCGTAGTTAGTCCCAAAACCAAAAAGGTCATGGTATTAGCTGTCAGATGGTCATCAGATATTCCAAAAATAGGATAGCGGCCGGCATAAATAGATAGCAACGTCAAAATAGTAAAAACTATGGAAATATCAATAATTTTTTTCAATAAGCCATCAGCAAAAATACTGCTGCCCTTAGAAACCGGCTGTTGTTTCATACTATTCTTTTCTGAAGGCTCCACACATAAGCTAAAACCGGGAATCCCATCCGCTACTACCTTGATAATCAGTAGCTGAATCGCCGTAACCGGCGCACCCCAGCCCAACAGCATGGAAATCAGAACAATGGTTAAGGCTGAAATATTACAGCCCAGCATCGCATAAAGCGATTTACGAATATTGCTGTAAACCCGCCGTCCTTCTTTAACAGCTTCTACAATCGTAGCAAAGTTGTCATCCAGAAGAATCATATCTGCTGCTTCCTTGGCTACTTCGGTTCCGCTGCCCATTGCAATCCCTACATCTGCGGCTTTTAGTGCCGGCGCATCATTCACACCGTCTCCAGTCATTCCGACAATTTCATTATTTCCTTGCAGCGCTTTGACAATTCGAATCTTATCTTCCGGCGAGGTTCTCGCAAATACTCGATACTCATGAATAATCTCAGCTAATTCCTGTTCTGTATAGCCTCCTAGTTCAGCTCCAGTCATTGCCTTGGTACCATCAGTTAGAATACCGACATCTGCAGCAATTTTTTTAGCAGTTAGCAAATGATCGCCTGTAATCATGATTGTTCGAATATCAGCTTTTCTGGCAACCGCTACTGCCTGATAGCTTTCTTTTCTCGGCGGATCAATAATCCCTACAAGACCAGCAAAGGTTAAATCTTTTTCTAGATACTCTGGCGTAAAGGTACTTGGAGCTACGGCAAATTCTTTATATGCCACCCCCAGCACTCGGTATGCCTGACCAGCTAGTTCATCATGATAGGCTTGAATATCTTTAGAGGCTTTCTCTGATTCTTTAGACAACGGCAGTCGGTCTACTGCTCCTTTGGTGATTGAAATATAGCGGTGAGCTATTTTATAAACGGTAGTCATTCGTTTATTTTTTGAATCGAAGGGAATTTCATGTACACGCTGATAGGTCTCCGCCAGCCGCTCCAGCTCTTTTTGTTCAAGACGCTTTTCCACTAGCTTGGCAATTGCACGCTCGGTTGGATTGCCCACAGCTTCAGGATCTCCGCTGATATTACTAGATAAATAGAAAAGAATTAATAGTTCCTTCTGTTTCTGCGTCAGCGTATTTTCGATAGCAGCAGACGCTTCTCCAAACGCCCAAAGCTTTTTAACTGTCATTTTGTTTTCAGTAATCGTGCCTGTTTTATCCGAACAAATAACTGAGACATTTCCGATTGTTTCTACAGCCGTCGGTGTTCGCACAACAGTATTATGCTTTGCCATGTTGCTGATACCGTAAGATAGAGAAATAGTAACAACTACAGGCAAAACCTCTGGAATGGCAGCTACCGACATTGATATAGCGGTCATAATCGTCACTTCTAATGGGTATCCTCTTAAAAGACCAATCAAGATAGCTAATAGCCCCGAACCAATAGCGACCAATCCCAGTACCTTGCCTAATTTTTGCATTTTTATCTGCAAAGGTGCTAATACAGCTTTTTCTTCAGAAAGTAAGCTCGATATTTTGCCGATTTCTGATTGCCGTCCAGTCGCTGTCACAACTGCTTTACCTCGGCCGTTAACAATCAAAGAGCCGGAAAACAGTCGATTTTTCTGATCTCCAATACTGTCCTTTTCTGTCGATTGATAGTGCTCGTCCTTCTCACTAGGCTCACTTTCCCCTGTTAGAAATGATTCTTCCACACTCAACTGAACACTTTCCAACAACTGAGCATCAGCAGGCACCCGGTCTCCCAAAGTTAAATCCAGAATATCACCGGGAACAATGTCTGTACTCTCTACTTCAATACTCCTGCCCTCCCGTATGACTCTGCTTTTTGGAAGATTATAACTCTTCAATTCCTCCATCGATTTTTCCGCTTTTTTCTGCTGACGGACAGACAGAAATATATTTAATAAAACAATACCGAAAATAACGATGGGCTCAGTAAAATCATCCGGATGGGCTGTAAAAGCAACATAACTGGACAAGACAGTCGCAATTAACAAAATAATTATCGTGATATCCTTCAGTGCCGCAAGCAAATATGTAAAAAAATGCTTGCTTTGCTCTTGGCTAATGGTGTTCGCTCCATACTGCAGCAGTCTTTCCTTAGCCTGCGCTTCGGTAAGTCCTAAGGTTCCGTCTGTCTCCCAGTTAGTTAATATTTTTTCTTGTTCCTTCATCATGCCTAAAACCTCCCAAACAAAAAAAGTCAGTCAGACGAACCATAAAGCCTAAGGTTCGTCTGGCTGACTTTCTACAAGCTCTGTTCCGGCGAACAAAGCTTAAGTCGTATTTTATTATGACCGTATTTTTTCACATTCCCATTTTTTTGTCAATAGCTAACTAATTGGATAGCTAATATTTTTGTAAAAAGAGCTGAAATAAAAAACACAAACCTAATAAAAAAACAGCAGTTATATTTATTTTTTTCATCAACCTAAAATAGATACCATAAAGCGATGTAAAATGCTAAATTCTTCATGATGAAACTCGAAAAATATCTTTCAAAATTTAGAATTCTCATTTGAAAAAAATAACAAAAAAATTGACATTTATAAACAATAAAAAGAATCATTCAAACTGCATTTTTTCACTATGAATTGCCCTGCGCTGCTCAAGAATTCGGTGTACCTGTTTTACAATCTCAGCCTCTCCGGCATGATATGCTTTATGAACATCGATTGAAACAGTAAGTAGGTTCTGTTCATAATCGGTACCTTTGCGGGAAACAAAAATCAGATGATGAATAGCCAGCTCGCCATTACTTGCCGGAATACGAATCCCGTGGCGATTGTATTGCGCTAAATCAGCACCGCTGATTTGACAATAGAAACGGTCACGGCAGGCAATTCTGTAAGGAACACTTGCCATATGTCTTTTAGTGAATGTCGCCTGAGAGTAATTTCGGGAACAACTGTCTTTACAAAAAGAACGGCGCCCTTTCGGCAGCTCTTTCCCACACCATTTACAACTCGCAGCATCTGCACGAAGATCACATTTACCAAAGCCTAAAGGTTCACCGAATTGTCTTTCATATTCTGCCAAACTTAGCCATGCCCGTTCAAAGCTCTGATCTTTTTGCCGAAGCTGGCTCCCCCGTCCCTTGTACCGATGTTGCTCAGGCAGCGCTTTAACCAAAGGCTCCAATACTAATTTTTCCTGTAGGGTTATTTGCTTACTTAGGCCAAGCTTCTGTAGCTTCTCACCATCAAACTCATAAAGAGTACGGCAGCGAAAACAAATACATACTTTATTTTGCTCATATTCACTTAATAGAATATCCAATTTCCGCTGACAGTTAGGACAGTAAGCCCCAATCATTTTTACTCGTTTGTATGACATATCGTGCCTCTCTTTTAGTTAAAATAGCTGATAACTTTAATAAGTTTAAACAGTTTATGTATTTGTTTTTTTATTCTCCCCAAGAATGAAGGGGATGTTTCTGAATGGATTGCTCGGCGCAATCAGTTTTATTTTCGTACGTGTACCATTCGACTAGAGGTTCCTGCACAAGTCGAACTGGCAGCTAGCTCAAATATATGGTAGTGAATTTCTTCAAAATTCAGTTCTAGCTTCGTACGCGTACCATTCGACTAGTTGTTCCTATATAAGTCGAAATGGCAATTTACATTGGTCTTTTTTCGCGTTATCCTATTATTATCATAGGAGGTGTATTTATGGCTATCGACTTGACTCGTGAGCAGCGGCAGCAGCTTTGGCAAAATTTGACTACTCTTCAGCAGGAAACCCTTCAGCAGTTTAAGAAGTATCAAATGCAGTCCTTATTCCTGACTGAAAATTTTTTGAAGGATGAAGAGTGGCTCTTTGTCGATTTTAAAGAAAATCCGCTGTATCCTCATGGAGAAGAAGGACGGCTTTTTTGTCGTTGCGGTCGTGAGCTGAAATATCAATTTCTCCTTACCTCTGAAAAAACTGGCGAAACATTAGCATTAGGCTCAACACATTTTGCTCAGCATTTAGGGATAGCACCTCACATTGCGCAACAGGTACAAGCTGGTATTCATCAGCTGGACCGAGGGGTTGATTTAATCCTGGCCAGTGTTGAAAAAGGCATTCGTTTTCCCAGACGCTACTATAATCTTTTTATTAACCGGGGATTGAAAAAGCAATGCAGCAGCAGTTTTCTAAAACGTCTGGCTGCCTTTTCAAAAGCTGATCTTCCATTGTATGAAGAGGACAATCAGAAGCTGATTGATGCCCTGAAAAAATCCGGATTTAAGCTTGAAGCGATAGGGGCACCGACAACAGCAAAGTCTTCCGGCAATGCCTTGAAAGATTTAATTCTTCTACTTCAAAACTATGAACAAGGGGAAGAAATTCCCACTGATGAACTCCTTAATCAGTTGAATATGCCACAAAAAGATTTTTCCCGTTGGTTAGGTTTATTGGAAGGTGAAAGATTTCCTGTCCAAGTGAAAAAAGTTAATACAAGCTATTACCGTATTCGCTGAAACAGGAGCTGTTACTCTCGTGTCTAGTTGGTCACTATTAGGAAATATCATCCTGTTTCAGCAGTTTTCTTAATAGTCGAATACAAGAATTTCTCCCGAACGTGCCACTCCTGTTTTGAAATCATAATTCTTAGGTTGTCCGCTAAAATAGTAATTAATTACGCGGGCATTTGCCGCATGAGTGACCACTAAGACTGTTTGCTCTCGATACTTTTCCATAATCATTGTACAAAATTCACTGTTCCTCTGCATGAAATCCTTATAATTCTCTGTTTTCTGCTTACCAGTCATTACAGCCTGCCAAAACTGCTTGAGTCTCTCACTTGTTTCCTCAGTCCCCTCAAACTCGCCACAATCAATTTCCATTAACCGTTCGTCAAATATGAGCTTATCTCCACAAATGATTTCCCCTGCTTGACGTGCCCGTTTTTGCGGACTGCAAAAGCAGCAATCGAAAGCGACATCCCTGAGCTTTTCAGCTTGTTCTCTGGCTTGAGCAACCCCCTTTTGATTTAACTCTGTTTCCGTCCGCCCATTAAATCTTTTTAGTGCATTCCACTCTGTTTCTCCTTGACGTATAAGATATAACATTTCATTCAACCTCCAGCAACATATTTCGTGCGCCATTTTTTATCTAATCATTGGCTCAACATCATTTAAGCCGAGTATCTTTGTCTTTTATATCTTTCTCAAGCTCACTAGCTGTATCAAAAAGAGCATCACTTATTCACAAAACTAACATCTACAAACAGTAAAATCAGCAGTGCCAGAACCGCTACAACAATCAATGTCACTAGACTACCTCTGATTAACGAAGCAAGCATGCCCCGCTGCCATTTTTTTGATATATCTTTTACAGCCTGCGCTTCATTCAGGTTTTCTTCCTGAAACAAAAAGGGCGTCTGTGCTTCCATCTGCTCCAGTTCTATCCGACACTGAGCACAATCCGCCAAATGCTCTTCAACTATGCTGCGGCTTTCTTCACTGCAGACATTTTCAGCATATAGCGGCAGTAAATCTCTGATTACTTCACATGATACCTTCATTTCATCGCCTCCTGCAATTGTTTTTTTGCCCGGTAAAAAATCACCCGTGCCCAGCTTTCATTTTTTCCAAATAGTGCTGCGATTTGCCCATGGGATAGCTCCCCAAACACACGCAGTGTAAAGACTTCTTTATAGGGCTCTTTTAAATGATGGAGATGATAGTGAAGCTGTTCCGAGGATTCCTTTGCGACCATGCTTTCCTGCAAAGCCGACGAAGCACCTAACACCTCAACAGCTCTTTCCAATGGCTCCGGCTGCTTTTTTCTCTGATGAGAAAAATAAGTATTTTTAGCAATCTGACACAACCAGACAGACAGCTTACAATTCCCTTTAAACTCGTCGATTTTTTTTAGCGCTTTAAAAAATGTTTCCTGGGTGATTTCCTCAGCTAGTTGTTCATCTCGGCATAAGGATAAGATAAACCGATACACATCGGCAAAATGTTCCATATACACTGTTTCAAAGTCCTTTATTTTTCTCACCTCCATCACACCTATCTTTTATTATATATAAATCCTATTGAATAAACGAGGTCCATCCGCATTCCCCTTCTTATAAATCCAATCGCAACCTTTATTTAACGGACATCTCTCACCAGCCACTGCCAGCTGGAATAAAAGCCAAAAACAAAGACCCAGAGAAATTGACAAATGACACCTGTTTCTACCTCCAGAAAAAATGGAGAAGACTCATCAAGAAATAAGTTCATAACAGCTATATCCGGTAAAAATTTTGCCCATTCAGTCATTGCCAGCAGCATTTGGCTAAAGCCTAAAAGCAGAGAAATCAGCAAAACAAAGGGCAGCATAAATGATTTAAAGGTAATTGCTAAAGCCCCAGTCAGCCAGGTAAGCAGCAAGGCACTTAGTAACACAGGGAAAAATTCCAATAAGCTGTGAAGTAGAAAAGCTGTTGAGAAAGGCAATTCATTCAGAGTAGACAGCAAGAGGACACAAATGATTCCTGATAAAAGCGATGCACCTATTCCCACCACAGAAAGAAGCAGGTACTTTGCAAGCAGAACCTTTTTTCGGGAGGGTTCTGTTAGCAAGGTGGTCCGTAAACTATGAAAGCTATACTCTTGACCGAAGAAATAAGCGGCAGATACAATCAATCCAGCCTGTCCTTGAAATAACACCTGCCTGCTTTGGACCATGAGCTCTGATGCTGACCAGCTGTCCTCTGCTGTCAAACTGCTGTTCTTAAAAAGCAGAATTACGGCAGGCAGGCTCAACGTCAACAATAGACCAAATAAACACCAGTGAGCAGAGGAAAATTTTGTCCATTCACTTTTTATAATAGGGCCCATCAGTAACGCCCTCCAATTTCTTGTCTAGACAAAGAACGAAAGCCACTAGGGAACAGGAGTAAAATCCACAGCAGCAACGTAACGGTCCCCATTAAAGGGCTATGTGCCATCATTCCAGTTGGTGTGGAATAGATTGCATAGCTTGCGGCAACCGGTAAATATTTCCCAAAGTTCCAGTAATGCAGCAGGACAACTCCCAGACCTACAACCTGAGGAATCAGCAGTAATAAAGGCGCTGCCACATTTTTAAATAACAGACCTAAAAGAAAAGCCAGAAAAGCGAGTAGCGTCCATGCCAATACGCCGTAAAGAATGAATTGCCAGCTAATACTACTTAACAGTACGGGGTGCAAACCTTCGTTCCCTAGAAAAAAATGGGTGATAGAGACGGTTGTAAAAATTGCACAAAAAGAGATACCTGTTGCAACAAACAGAAAGGCAGCCAGCTTGTACAAAGTCAGTAGCCGGCGATTGCCCTGATACAGAAAAGCGGTCCGCAGTTCATGATGCTTAAAATTTTCCGCTCCGCTGACAGCGCCAAAAACAAGTAAAACAATGATGCCATAGGCCAATGCGTCAAAGCCATAGTATTCAACAGTAGGCATCACTGAAGCTAATTCAGGATTCGTCTCAGGTGTGTCATGTCTGCCAAGTGCTATTATGTTTCCAGCATCAATTTTTGCCAGCAGCAGCTGCATAGCCAGCAAAAAGAAAAATGCTCTTTTACAGCTTCTACTAGTTACGATTCGGTAAATTTCTGTTTTTAATCCCCTCATTCTGTTTCCTCCTGCTCCGTTAGCGAGAAAAAGATTTCTTCTAGTGATTTCTCTTCTTGTCTCATTGCGGTCAGTTCCCACGAAGCTGCAAGCTCTCCCTGATGAATAATCACTGCCTTATCTGCTAGCTCCTCCACCTCTGACAAAATGTGCGAAGAAAGTAAAATGGTCTTTCCTTCTTTAGCCAGTCTTCGAAGCAGCTTTCTCAGCCAGCGAATACCGCTTGGATCCAGCCCATTCAGCGGCTCATCCAGCACCAAGTATTGCGGGTCGCCCAGCAGAGCAGCTGCCAAGCCTAGCCGCTGTCCCTCTCCCAAAGATAAAGTCTCCAGTCTTGCCTGCTTTTTGTCAGACAAACCAACCTGCTTCAGTACCTCTGCTATTTTCTCTTTTGGAATACTGTTGCTTTGGGCAATGATTTTTAGATGAGTTCTCACCTTACGAGAAGGAATACCCCCGATACCGTCAAAAACTGCCCCTACCGTTTTTAGCGGCATAGTCATTTCAGCATATTTTCTACCTGAAAACGTTGCGGATCCTGACTGCTGACGATCCAGTCCCAGCAAGATTCGTAATGTTGAACTTTTTCCAGCGCCATTTTCACCAAGAAACGCAGTGATTTTTCCAGCTTCCGCAGTAAACGAAATGTTTTTTAGTATTTTTCTTGCTTTATGACTCTTACAGATACAATTTATTTCAATATCTTTTTTTGTCATTTTTTTACCTCCTTTTTATGTCCACATCACTATGACGCAGTAAGAGGCAAAACGTTTCAAAAAATGACAAAATTTCTTTTATTTTCTTTTTAATGGTCAAAGAGATTATCTAAAATATCCGATTTTCCCTAAAAATCTGATAATATTCACTACTTTACCTATGATAAACTAAAATAATAATACGAAATATTTTATCATTAAGGAGTGAGCAAAATGAGTCAAATGACGAATAATTTAGGTGTTGCGGGAGCTGTTTCTCAACAGATGAGCCAGGCGGCCAGTGCGCTGAACAGTACCTCATCGCCTGGGGCACTGGCAAGTAAAACCATGATTGCAGGCAATCGGCAGGCCCAGCAAACAATCCAACTGTCTTCCAGCATCGGTCAACGGGTGTCTAATGGCTTAGCCAGAGACGGCAACAGCATTCATTCTGTCTCTCAGGAATTTGCGGCCATCGATCAGCAGCAAAGCAAAGGCTTTGATGGTTTGAGCATTCTGCCTGGTCCAAGAAAAGGCAGGTTCTAAAATGGCACAAACAGAAGAAAACATTGCCCAACAGCTAACCATCGTTACCCAAACACAGGCAGACATACGAAAGAAGCAATGGCGGCTGGAAGAGCTGGAACAAGATTATCGCCGGCTAGCTACCCATCAGGAAACCTTTCTGTTGGATGTTCTCTACAGCCATACCGAACAGACCCAACAGTTTTTCTCAGAGCTGGAGGATGACCTGTTTCAGTCTCATCGAGCCAATCTATTGACCATCGAAACAGATAGCGAAACGCTGCAGCAGACTGTCAAGGACTTAGCCAAGCAAGAAGAAGACCTGTTAGCGGCAAGGCGACAGCTATTTATAGGAGAAAAAAGGGAGGATGAACATGGGACTTAGTTTTTTTGTGGGAGAAATTGAAGCACAGACCAATGAAGCGATTCAGATAGCCAACGAACACCGACAAAACGCCGGTATCCTCAAGGATGCCATTAACGCCTATCTTCGGGCGCCATTATCTGGAAAAACCTATGACTCTGCCCGCAATTATTTTGGGGCAGTTTATCCGCCTATCGCCAGCGGGATGATTTTAGTGGCCGAATCAATGATTGAGGCTCATACTAAGTTTCCTGCGAAGTTTCAGGAAATAGTCGGCGGCGGAGATATCGAGGAAGACCGGCTAAGAGAACAGATTCAAGAAGGACAAAATATTTTGAGAGCCTACGCTGATGTCCTGAACAAAGAAGAAAAGCAGAATATACGGATGGAGCGAGCCTACATGCGGATGCAGGAAGGCATTGCCGTCCTGGAGGAACGTCTCCAGAAGCTCTATGAGTTCAACAGTGTCTCTGCCGATATCTTTAACGAGGCACTCACCAATATAGAAAACCTAAACCGAGGCGTAGACGCTTTAGAAAAAGGCGGTGCTTGGCATGCGGCTTCTGGTACGTTTGATATCACCAAGCTGGATATGACCTGGGTCAAGCCAATTCAGGAGAAGTGGCAGGAACGGGAGCAGAATTATGAAAAAAAAGCTCAGTTAGAAGTAAGAATAGGTAAAAATGCATTGGGCGGTACAACGTATGAAGTTTACAACAATGGAATTTATGATGAAAAATTAACTAAAATTTATAATGACTCAGCAAAAAAACAAGCGCTGAATTTATTACGAGAAAAAATTGATAATGATAAATTATACCAGTTTTTCTTATTAATTGGTAAAACCTTCACAATGGGAGGAAAAGCTTTTACTATTAAAGATGTAATCGGAATGTTAGGAAACCAATTATTTGTTTTATTTGATGGTAATAACTTTGGTTCAATTTCACTTTCCAATGGTTTATCATTAGAAAGTATAGAAGCTGTCACTTCAATTGCTACAGGAATTGGTTTAGGCACTATTATAGCTATTAACCAAGACACTGGGTTACTTGAAATAGAGATTAGTTATATATCGGTGAATCAAATAAATGAACAAATAAAATTGGGTAAATCTCCTAATGGTATCAAACGTGTTGACAAAGGTTTTAGCGATGTTGAAGACGCACAAGATCATATTCACTTTGATGATTCTAGATGGACTTTAAATAAGGATGGGTCATGGGGGCATAACTCCAGTGGACAGCCACCTCAGATAACAAAAAAAATATTGAAATGGTTACAAAAAATTGGTTGGGGAATTCCTAAATAACTTATAAAGCGAGGAAAGAAATGGATAAAATTGAAGAATTCATTGTATCTTTTTTTCAAAGTAATTCTACTATTGCAACGGAACACCTAGATTTTTTTATCGATAAAGAGACTTTTAACTATTTAGATACAATAGTAACTATGAATAAAATCAAAAAATATATAACAGAAAAGCAGTTAGATGATATAAAAATAATCGGAAGAATTAACTGTGGAACCTCTGAAAGGAAGCAGGTTTGGAACCAAGAATTTTGGAGACTGGTTGATGTAAGTATCGAACCTCCATTAATCGTTATTGGTAGAAGACCTAACCTTTCACCCTATGATTTTATCGAAAAATTGGATCATCCTATGTCGAGCGACTGGCAAAATTATTCAGTAGTTATCCCAGATGAAAATAGATTCAGCCGTTATCTTCTAATAATGGAAGGAGAGCACGAATATGCTTTATAATAAAGATTTCCTTAAAAATCTAAATAATGATTTTTCTTTAACTGTTCCTGTCTCTGACCTCCTTCAAACACAAAGATACACATATAAAGACATTCTAACCCTAATTAATGCTATAGAAATAGAATTAGATGATACGTTATTTTTAAAATGTTCTATAAGCTCTGAAATAGAGATGGATACAACTAACTTAGATAACTTTCTTGCTCTAGAAATAGATACTGAATGGGAAATTCCAAGAATAGAAATTGGTTCTCAGCTAATTTGCTTTACTGATAAAAATAATCGATTACTTAATATTCCTTCGTTATCAGAAAACTTGGTAGCCAGCTACTCAAGTGAAGATGAGGCCAAATTAACAATTATGTCAAAAGCAGTTTATTTAACAAGGCAAGTAAACCCTGAGATTCAACACTTTTTAGGAGAGATTGCGCAAGGAGATATTTATTTAAGTGACTGGCTTGCTATTTATAGCAAGACGACTCTAAGAAAGATGATACAGTTCTTATTGAATAATCATTTTGTCTTTGCTGTTTATAAGCAACCATCTAAAGACTTTGATTATATTGAAATCATTCCAGCCCTCTCATGGAACAACCTTTTAAAAGATGAAACAATTGAATTTTCCGAAAAAGGTAGAACCGCATTTATTAATAATCATTTAGGTGTAGCATTATCGTCACAGGTTCAAAATTTTAAATAGCTGAATACTTCATACCCAATAACTTAAGACAGTAGTTGTTATTCCAAACTTTTTCATGGTAATAATCTGCCAGCTTTTAATACTTCTGGGAAAAAATATACTCCATAATGGGATAAGGAAGAACTTGAAAAAATTAGACAGGTAATGAACAGTGGCATGGAAATATTTGAAGAATCTTCCACTTATTATTAATCGTTTAATTTTGTTTTCTTCACCTCTAATTAATAAAAGAACTTTGAAACGTTAAAAATGAAGGATGAGTGAAAATGAAAATAGAACATGTCCTTTTGGAGCTATTTACTAATGATGAAATAGATGTTGAAGAACTAGTGGCATCTCACAAGCTAATTGATGAATTACATGAAGGGACAGTAAAATATGCCATTGCTGAACATGAATTATCCTACGCAGGCAAGAATGGCATTGTTTGGGATATTGAAGACTCTATCGGCTTTGGGGGAGATATGGATGCTGAATCAAGCTTAACAGATTATGAAGAGATGAACAAAATTCTTATTAATGAATGGCATAAAATCAGCCAAAAAAAGATTGATGAAGCCTATGAAGAATACATGCAAGTGAAGAGACAAATTCTTAAAGCTAAAACTGAGAAATAAAGGTGTGGATAAATGCGTGTATGGATTAAAATACATCAACCAGTTATTGATTTGGACTACAGAGAGTTAGCTGAAAAAATGTGGTTTCATAGCTTTCTTGGTAAAGAATTAGAACTATCCCACGAAGGAAATTCTGAATGGTTGAAGGATAATTATACTCTTAGTTTAAAATGGGACAAATGGGATAATGATAGTAGATGGGCAAGTGAAGAAAACTTAAAAGGTACTCCAGATGAACACATTTCTTTAAACCCAATAAGAGATAAAAAATATTTATATTTTGAAACAGATCATATTGATATACTGACTGTAGATAAACGAGCATTATACATCATGGTTCAAGAATTGGCAAAGACAGTCGAAGGATTGATAAGTGAGGATGGAATGAAGACTTGGTTAACTTTAGAGGAGTTTCAGAAAAAACATAAAAATTTACTCACAATCCCCTTTGAAGAAGCAAATGAAATAAGCCTGAAGGAAGCCAAACATTTCCAGTTTGTTGATGAACCCTGGGATAATGAGGTTATTTACGATTAAACGAATATTTACAGTGTTACTCTTCTTTTTTAATACAACTAGTTCATTATCTCCAATGCCGTTGAAATGAGAGGAACTTAACTATGGAAACTAGAATTAAACATGTTTTATTAGAAATTTATTATCAAGATGGATTAGATTTAAACAAACTATTCAGTGATGAAACCGGCTGGGAAGAGTTAGTTGCCAAAGGGGTATCATTTACTGTAGCAGATTACGAACTAGCCTACGCAGGAAAAGACGGCATTGTTGAGAAGTTAGAGGATTTCGTTGGCTTCGGAGGAGAGATGGATGTTGACTTAGATAATAAAAATTACGAAGCACTCAGAAAAAAGCTCCTTGATGAGTGGACACGTATTAGTCAAAAAAAGATTGCGGAAGCTTATTCAGAATATATGCAGATCCGGGAACATATTTTAAGAAATAATGACGATTAATTATTATGACAACTACTAATAATTCTGATGAACATATGCTCTCTAACTGGATAAAGAATATCTTTAAAAATCAGACAAAAAATAAACGATGAAATTGAATTATTTAAAAGCCTCTCTATCAGCCTAAAAATTTATGCAATAGATTCTTTCTTTTACACTGATAAAGCAGTGTATGTACCAGAAGGAAAAAAATTAAAAATTACCCTTCTCGATCAATTTAAAAATAATCGTATGGAAGAAAAATTTGAAAATCTTTTACTATGTCTTGATGAAAAATTTGATAGAGTCAATCCAGATGACTTAAGGATTCCCTTAAAAGGCATCCCATTAGAAAATGTAGAACCTGATGATGTTACCTATGGCAGATACCTGTTTGAGTAAAGACCACAATCTTTAAAGATAGAGCTAAAATTATCGTTAATCCTACTACAGATTCTGTATCTTCCAGATGCTTCTCCTAATAATTTTTTTACCTTCAACATAAAACAGTTGTTTCTTACCAAGAGTGAGTACAGATATGATTGAAATTTCTAAGCGCTACACCAAAATCAGTGTTCACAAATGATTTTGGGTGTAGAGCTTATTACGTTGTTTCCACTAGATAATGTGTAAAAAAATAAAGCTAGCTAAAACACACGAAACATGCTTTAGCTAGCTTTATCTCTAAAAACTTCTTTCCTGGTTAGATAGCACCAACAACTCTGTGAGGAATATAGGCTTCTTCCAGATAAGCAACCTCATCCGCAGTGAGTGTCAAGTCAATTGCCGGCAACGCATCCAGCAAATGACTTTCCTTAGTTGCGCCGATAATCGGTGCAACGACTGCTTCTTTTTGAAGCAGCCAAGCTAATGCAAGCTGTGCTCGAAGTACTCCGCGATTTTCAGCAAGTTCAGCTACCCGCTTCACAATCACTTTATCCTGAGCTTCAGTCGTATCGTATTTCGATTTCGCCGTTTCATCTGTTAGAAAGCGTTTAGTCGTCGCTTCCCAGTCTCTGGTCAAGCGTCCGGCTGCCAGCGGGCTGTAAGGTGTTACTGCGATTTTTTGATCTGCACACAGCGGCAGCATTTCTCTTTCTTCTTCCCGATACAATAAATTCAAATGGTTTTGCATGGAAACAAATTTTGTCCAACCGTTTCTCTCTGCTGTTGCCTGTGCCTTAGCGAATTGCCAAGCATACATTGCTGAGGCTCCGATATAACGTACTTTACCAGATTTCACAAGGTCGTGAAGAGCCTCCATCGTTTCTTCAATCGGTGTATGGTAATCCCAGCGATGAATGATATACAAATCTACATAATCCATACCCAGTCGTTTTAAGCTTTGATCAATCTGATGAAACAGTGCTTTTCTGGAAAGTCCTCCGCTGTTTGGTGTTTGCTTCATTTTCATGTAAGCCTTCGTTGCTACTACGATTTCATCTCGGTTCGCATAATCTTTTAACCCTTTCCCAAGAATTTCTTCACTAGCTCCGTAGGAATAAATATTCGCTGTATCGAAAAAGTTAATCCCCAAATCCAATGCTTTTTTTATGACCGGCAGACTTTCTTTTTCTTCCAGTACCCACTCATGAAAGCCACTGGCTGGATCACCAAATCCCATCGTACCTAAACAAAGCTTTGAAACATCCATACCTGTATTACCAAATTTTACATATTCCATAATAAAGCCTCCTATTTTTTTACTTAATAAACGCAATTGCAGTCGATTTAAGGGTTCAGCTCTTATTGTTTATCCTACACCCTGAAGTTGACTATAGGTCAAGCCTTTTTATGTATTTTATTTTTGCAGCCTATCACTACTCACCGACTATTCTGATAAAAAAACAGGTCAGAATCCTCTTTTATTCATAGTTATCCAAAACATTCTATCGTTTTAGGAACTCTACAATACAGAGATTTTCTGAACTTTGCTTTTATATGTTTAGGGGAATCCACACAACTGGGGAAGATGTGCTTGTAGTATTTGACTAGAAAATCAACTGTATTCTGCCAAGCTTTCCGGCTGAAACTCAATAGGCACACTAAGAATATCATCCCGCTTTACATAGAGTGCTTTTGAAATGCTTCTCTCTGATTTGTCATTCAGCCGATCGACCACGACTTCTTTTTGATCCTTTGTCACAAAGATATAGCGTTGAATGTTCCCTAAAATAAATGTTTCTTTTAACTTAACGGGAATTTTTAAACAGTCTTTTTGCTGTTCAAACTGAATTAGTTCCGGACGCAGATAATAGATAAACTGATTATCAAAGCTGCCCTGTTCTTCTTCATAGCGGGTCAGTTCAAACCATTCAAACCGATTATAGTTACCGATAAATTCGGCGACAAATGGTTTTTCCGGTTCCTGATAAAGTGCTTCGGCTGAAGAGCTTTGAGCAATCTTTCCAGCATCAAGAACAAACACACGGTCACTAATCCGCATGGCCTCTTCCTGATCATGGGTCACAAAAATCATGGTGATTTGAAGCTCCTGTTGAATTCTTCGCAAATCCTGTTGTAGCTGCTTTCTGATACGGGCGTCCAAAGCACTTAACGGTTCATCCAACAATAAAACCTTGGGCTCCGTCACTAAAGAGCGGGCTAGCGCCACCCGCTGTTTTTGACCTCCGGAAAGCAGCTGAACATTCTTTTCAGCAAACTCTGTCATATCTACCAAATCAAGAATTTTGAAAACCCGTTCGTCAATTTCCTCCTTACTTAGCTTCTTCACCCTTAAACCAAACGCTACATTTTCAAACACACTCATCGTTGGGAACAACGCATAATTCTGGAAAACAAATCCGATATTCCGATCTTTGGTCGGCTTTGTTTGAAGCTCTTCCCCATCTAAATGAATCGTACCGGTTTTTGGCTGCTCTAATCCTGTGATACAACGCAGCAGTGTAGATTTTCCACAACCGCTGGGTCCCAATAGAGTGACTAATTCACCTTGTTCAATAGTCATCTCATCAACTGCCAAAATCTGCTTTTCTCCAAAAAATAAAGTCAAATTACGAATGCTCAAGTACATTTTCCACGGCTCCTCTCATCACTGCTTTTTCTTCTTTCGCTGCTGTCTGCCGCTGTCTTACCAGCTTTTTCTGACGATTAGTAATCGTAAAGGTCAACAGGGCAATCCCTACAAGAAAGCCTAAATACAGCACCATGACCGCACTAGCCAAATGACCGTTTTCATTCATTCGCCGTATCATATAAATGCGGATAGTTTCGAAACGTCCGCCAATCAAAAGATTGGTCAGCATGTACTCGCCAAAAACGGAAGAAAAAACCATTAAAGATACTAATGTAGTGCCGATTCGCAGATTAGGGAATAGAACTTTAAAAATAATAGTCGACATCGGTGCGCCCAAAGTTGCCGCAGCATCAACTAGCTCTTTCATATTAATTAAACGCAGCTGATTGTTAATCCCGAGAAAGACAACTGGCAGAGCGCTGATAAAAAGGGCACCAATCAAGATGATGAACATCGGCACACTGGTTTTGGCATAGGTTCTTAACAAAGCTGTAATAAGAATAACCCCGGGAATTGCATAAGGCAGCAGCACAAACTTTTCCATCATGCGGCTGATTTTTGGAAAAAACAAATGAATCCAGATAATGGTTGGAATCATAATCAAAAGAATTGCAGCCAAGACTAAGCCTGCCAACAGCAGTGAACGGCCTGCTGCTTCAATAAACTTCTGATCAGAAAACAGCTGTCCAAACCAGTGAAGGGTAAAATCATCAGGCAAAACCGTTTTAGTCCAAGTTGTTGAACTGGCGTAAAGAATTGTACCAATCAACGGCAGGAAATAGTAGATGGCAAACAATACTAGAATACCGGTTGAAAGTCTTTTTTTCATTACCACAGCACCCGCCCTTTTCGTTGAATCAGAATCATCCCGCCAACTAAAATTAATCCAAATAGCACTGCTAATGCGCTACCGAGATTTGGTTTGGCAAATACATCGCCGGGCACCAGAGCAGCGATACGAATCGTTAAGAGGTTTACATTGCTGCTGGTCAGGGCATAAGCTGTCTCGTAAGTCCCCATACCATTGGCAAACAATATGACAAAGGTGCTGGCAAGGGACGGACGCAGAAAAGGCACAGCTACCTTTCGCCAGGCGTAAAGCTTAGAGGCGCCTAAAAGCTCGACAGATTCCAGCCATTCTCTTTTTACTTCCCGTATACTTGGATATAGAAACAAAAGTCCTAAAGGAATCTGAAAATAAACATACGTAATCGTTAAGCCCCACCATGAGTACAACTCAAAATCAGCTAAAATCGGCAGCAGCAATTTCAGCACACCAACATTTCCCAGTAAAATAATAAAAGAAAAAGCTAAAGGGATTCCGGCAAAGTTTGCCGCCAGATTAGAAACAAAGGTGATTTTTTCCTGTGTCTTTGCGGATAGGTTAATTAAACATAAACACAAAATGACTGCACCAATAATTCCCAGTACACTAGAGAGGCAAGCAATAAGCAGGCTGTTCCAAAAGGCCTGTGTATAGTAGGCGTTTGCGAAAATGGTGGTGTAGTTGGACAGTGTCCATTGCCCTGTCAGGTCCGAATGGAAGCTGCCGATAATCATGGAAAACAATGGGATAATCAGAAAGGCGGCAAAGATAAAACCCATCGGTAGTAAAACCAGCTTCTTATTCATTCTTATCCCTCCACAGCTATTTCTAAACCAACCATTTCAGCAGAAGGTTTAATCCCTAACAAAGAACAGATTAACGGCGCTATTTCCAGCTGCTTCACAATTTCTGGTAGCTCTCTGCTGATTTTTTTCGAATAGATATACAGCGGAACCTCGCGATGAGCAGCTAGATTGCCGCCATGCAGTCCGAACTCATCCATGCCATGATCGGCAGTGACAATAATCTGATACCCCTTCTCAAGCCAGGCTGGTATAAATTCACCTAAAAGATTATCTGCCTGATTAACCGCCCACTGATACTCTTTTGAAGCAGCCGTGTACTTATGACCGATATCATCAATATTCATTGAATGAACGAGTAAAAAATCAGGTGAATCACTGTTAATAATATAATTGGCGTCAGCAAATAAATGAGAATCTGGATAGGTATCCTCGCTATAAAAAATCCCGTGCTGTATCTGCTGGTCTGCATCCTGTTGAATTCGGTCTTCCCGAATATTATACGGCGCTCGATTATACAGCTCACTGTACCAATAATAGGCCGCAGCTCCAGTTGTTCCACCACTGTTTTTTACCAACTGGAAAATGGAGGTCTGTGTTGACCGCTGACTATAGGCATTTGTATAGATACCATTTTTATAGGTAGGCACACCGGTCATTAATACTTCATACAGGGGTCGGGAATTGCTGGGCATTTCCGCCTGTACCTTCGTTAATACAGCTTGGTTGTGTTCTACTAAATGATTCAGAAAACCGCACTGGGCGGCTGCGGTATCATACCGGCAGCCATCCAGAATAATCAGAATCAGTTTGTCTTTATTTGGCATAGGCCAACACCTCTGATTGCCACAGCTCAGGTAAATCAACAGATGTTTTATCCCATGCTGCATTATCTTTGACTGGCACTGCTGCTTGATACGCAGAATCCGGCAGCAGCTTTTCAGCAACCTCTGCAGGCAGCTCTACCTCTCGTATTGGCCGGGCATACCCTCTCGCCAGATTGATTTGGCCTTCATCAGAAAGAATATACTCTCTAGTCAGCTTAGCAGCATTAGGATGGGGTGCATTTTTATTGATGATAGTTGTATAGCCGCTAGTTACAGAACCATCGTTGGGAACATTTACCGTAAATCTTTTAGCATCAATTTGATCTCGGTAATTCAAGCCGTTAAAGTCCCAGACAATCGCAACATCTACTTCACCCTTCTCCAAATTTGCTACACTTGCGTCTACAGATGAGAGTCTGCCCTGCTCCGCAAGCTTTTTAAAATAAGCCAAACCAGGCTCTATTTTCTTTTCATCGCCATTGTTCGCGACGGCTGCTGCTAAAACCGCAAACTGAGCTTGATTGGCAGTTGTCACATCGCCAACACTAACTTTATAGTCTCCACTCAGTAAATCAGCCCAGCTTTCAGGCGCTTTTTTTACATTGTTCGTGTCGGTTAGAAAGGAAATCGTTCCAGTATAGCTTAGCAGCCAATCGCCATTATCATCTTTCGCCCAATCGGGAATCTCATCCCAATAGCTGGTTTTGTAGGGTAATGTCAGTTCTTTGCTTTCTGCCAACGGGCCAAAGCTAATACCCACGTCGCCAATATCGGCTGTACCGCTAGTCCCTTCAGATTCAAACTTAGCCAGTTCTTCTGCACTGGACATATCCGTATCTACATGGGTTAAGCCGTATGCCTTTTCTATATCCTGCCAGGTACCAATCCAGTTTGCCCAAGTATCCGGCATCCCCACACTGGCAACCTCACCTTCTTTTTTTGCCTTTTCAATAATCGTTTCCAAAGTGTCCTCTTCTGAGGAAAGATTTGCCGCACTACTGTCCTTTGACCCACAGCCCGACAATGCAATCCCTAGCCCAGCTAAAGCAACCAGTCCAATTACTTTTCTCTTGTTGTTTTTCATTTTTTTGCTCGCTCCATTTCTTTTTGCTGTTTTGTTTGAAAAAAGCCAACCAATGATATTTACTATGAGGCTATTCCTGTTTGATTCAGCCTCAGTGACTTCACTTTAACAAAGCACTGTTAAAAGAAATTCAACTTTAAGAAAATTTCCAGTAAACATTGTAAAAATCGTATTGAGTTTGAAAGGTTTATGTTAAGCTCCATTTGATAGCCTAGACAGATTTTGGCTTTTCTAAACATCCATTAGAAAAAAATCGCCCTTTTGCCTCATCTGTGATAAGGTAGAAAAAAAAGGAGGAGCAGCTATGAACTATTATGATCAGCATTTACACACATACTTTTCTTTTGATTCTGAGGAGCACTTCGAAAACTATTTGACCTACCAGCCGGAGTTTTTCGTTTCTACCGATCATTTTGATCTTAAAAACCCCTGTTCCCAATTCAAAGACGACATTCCTGATTACCCTGCCTATACAAAAAAAATTGCTGAATTAAGCAATCAGGTTGAAACTGTATTTTTAAAGGGAATCGAAATTGGTGTAGTTCCAGGACAGGAAGAAACGATTAAGAACTATCTAAACCAGCATTCTCACGATTTAAAATTGATGAGTATTCATCAAAATGGTCAGTTTGACTATATGGATGATGTGGTTTTGACAAAGGACAAATTTATCGTTGCTGAAGAATATTTTACTCAGATGAATCAGGTTCTGGATCGGTTCCATGAAGGGGATATTCTCACCCATTTTGAGTACGGCTTGAGGAAATTTGACTTTTCTGTCGAAGAATTGATGCAGTTTGAGACTTTGCTAAGCGAAATTTTCAAAAAGGTTATCGATTTGGAGATGGCTGTCGAGCTGAATGCAAAAAGCTTTGTTAAATACAACAATGCTCACCTTTACGAATATGCCATTCCTTTGTATCGTTCCTTAGGCGGAGAACTTTTCACATTGGGGTCTGATGCCCATGTTGCAGAAGACTATCGTTTAGGCTTTGACCCAATGTCTGCACTATTGAAAAAACACAATGTGGAACAGCTGGTGGTCTTCCAAGGAAAAGAACGAATCTTTACCCCGTTGCCGGATTAATTCTTTTTCTAGCCCGTTTCTTCTATACAGCTCATTTGAATCAACACGTCAAATTATCCTTTCTATCACTCACAGAGTATGATAGAATAACTTATATTTTTTAGAAAGGAGTACGAAAAATGAAAAAGGCAAATTTTGTTGTTGTATTTTTTTTGGTAGTGGTTCTAATTTCTTTTATTGCTTTTTTATTTAGCTTCCAATCTTTTTGGAGCAGTATCTCATACCTGATTGTGCCATCACCGGACAGCTATAGGACCAATGAAGATATTTTTAGAGAGTTGATTTCAACTGTACCCATGCTGCTGTTAACTTCAGCCGTTGCATATTTTTGCTTCAAGCAGGGTTTAAAATATTACAAAGAACCGCAGAATTAAACTTTAAAATAAAAGAAACGTCCGACATTTTTATGCTCTTGGACGTTTCTTTTATTTATGGAGAGACTTGACTGACACCCTAATTTTTATAGCCGCTCTTATTTATAAATCTTTACGCTACTACACCACATTGGTTCATTTTTTCTTCCACTTCTTTGTACCAACCCAAACAGTATCACCATTCACTAGATACAATCGATCATCTTTTCTTTGTTCAATTCGATACGCTGACTGTTTAATTGACTCTACTTCTGCTTCAGAATAAAGTCCGCTAGCTACGTCTTCCAGCAATTCGCTCCCATACCAAACATCTGCACGGATACCTTCTTCCCATGAGAACTCAGCCGCCTTTTCAACAAACAATGTCTCCGGGAGCGTCTGTCTGTTCTTCAATTCTTCAAATGTCTCATCATAGGAGTGATACATTTCTTTAAAACTAACCACAATCTGTGAACGAATAAAATCCTTTTCAAATAGCCATACCTTTAAATAATAAGGTGTCTTGTAGGTTTCCATTGTCTGCTGCCATGAATCATAAATTTCCAGCAGGGCTTCAATAATTAACCGTTTATACCAAAAGGGTATTGAGTAACGCCTTAAAGAGTAGAACGGATGAATCCAAGTTTTTACATACTCCCTATGATTCTTCTCTAAAACAGCTAAATCCAACTGGATATAATAGTTTTTCCAAGTCTCAATCTCTTTAACCTTTCTTTTCCACCCTCTTATTTTTCTTTTACTAAAATCAAAGCGTTCAGACATCATTTCACCTCTTTTTATAACATATATAACTCTTCTTCAGATCATATTCAACTAGATTTTTTCTTTACCGCCGAGAAAAATATATAAAATAACTCCTGCCAGCATAATGACAATTGCTACAATAATCGCCGCCATGCCAGCGAATATTCCATAGTTTGTTGATAAAATTCCCGTAACGATTGGCATTGTAATGCCGCCGACTCCGCCAATAATCAACAGCCAGCCCATCGCCATTGGATACTTGCGTATCGCTGGACCAGCAATGGTCATTGCGGTTGGATAGATTCCGCCCATAGAAGCCCCTAAACCAAATATTGCCAAGATGATTACATAATAATTTTGTGTGGACAGCAATAGAAAATAAAACACGCTGGCGCCAATACTAATCATCAACAGTAGACGACTGCGCTTCAAACGGTCTCCGTAAAAGGTACAGAACAAGCGTCCAACTAAAATAGCCAACCAGAGTAAAGAGGCCAGCATTTGTCCCTGTTGAACATTCATGATATTAGCATCTACAAAATATTTAACCAGCCAGCCGGTAATTGCGGCTTCTGCACATAAATAAAAGAAAAGAATCAGAACGGTATTCCAAAATAATTTATCTTTGAAAAAACCATACCCTTTTGCTTTTGAAGCCGTCTTAGCCTGCGGCTTATCATTTTCAAGCGGCATCCTTGAAAACATCCACTGAGAAACTAAAATCAGTAGAATAATAATCAGACAGCTAATCTGCCAGCCCTTGGTCCCAAACAAAGATGTCGTTAGAATCACCAGAAACGGTGCCAGTAATGCGCCTATCGCAAACAAGCTGTGTAGAAAATTCAAGGCGGCCGGACTACTATTGGAAACATCATTCACTGTCTTATTATTAAAATTAGAGATACTGCCGCGGCTAATCCCTGTAAAAAAGAACGCCAGCAACAACAGCCATGATTGATCTGTCAAAATAATCAGTAAAAAACCGACAACCACAAAGCTGCTTAAAAAGAGAATCGCATTTTTACGCCCTAGATAAACAGGCAATATTCCAGCTACAAGCCCTGCCAACAAATTTCCCGCCTGATGGCTGGAAATCAGCATCCCGCTGACCGTATCGCTTAAATCATACGCATCACTTAGCAGCGGTAAAATTGAACCGAAAATCATCGCATATAGACCATTAATAAAAAAGATAAAAAAACAACATTTAATTATATACTTGTTTGTTTCGCTTAACTCCTGATAAAATGAATTTTTTAACATACTAACAAACCCTGCCTAATCCTATGATATTTTTTCGAATAACTTACTTTTCAGATAATAGCTCCATTTGCATTATTTCCTAATAAGAAATTACGATTTCTAAAAAATAAATAGTTCACTACTATCATAGCCCAAATAAAAAGGAAAGCAAGTCTTTACTGACAAAATAAAAGCAGCTTTTCAGGTCTAGGAACCACAAATACCTCCATATCAGACTTTCTATCATTCAGTCCAAGTTGGAGGCAATAATTATACTATTATGTCTGTGGATTCTACTCGCATATAATTTCAGGCAAGGAAAATTGATAGAGTCAATTAGCTAATACAGTTTTATCTGCACTGAATCTCCTTTTACTATATTGGATTGGCGGATTAATCCGCCAATCGAAAAAACGCATTTATTCCCTTAGCCATTTCTATTAGTCACAAACTTTTCGTAGGAAGCAATCCATTCCTCCATTGACATTTTAGTGACTAGTTCACCGATTAAATCATAGGGGATTTTTTTTGAATTAGTAAATCGAATACAGCTTTTCCCCATATTCAGTTTTGTCGGCATTTCCTCTGCGTACCGTTTTTGAAACCATTCCAGCAGTGGTTTATTCCCCATGATTCCCATGTGATAAAGGGCAATATGCCGTTTCTGAGCGGCAAGACCAATAAAAGGAACTGGTTCATCTTTTCTGTTCAGATAACCATCAGGATACACAGACAAGGGAACATCATAGCCAATCATTCCATAGCTGAATCCCAGTTCAAATCCTTCAGGGATATTTTCTTTAACAACGTTAAACAAGTGCAGAAAATCCTCACGCCGTTTATCATCTACATTCAATAAGTACGCATCTACTTCTTTCATGACTTCATTCCTTTTTCAATTAGATAATTTCCTTTTTATTTCTCCATTAGAATATCACATCCTCTGCCAGAAGAGATACATAAATGATTTTAAAAAAAATGCTCTAATTTTTAAATCTTTCTCTAATTTTAGAAAGGTACCTAAATATTTTTAGTAAGGTACTTGACTTTTTCCGAAGGTACCTGTATATTATTTTGAGTAAGGTACCTTATCAAATTCGAATAAAGAAGAAAATTTGTAGTAATTCAAGTTTTATAGAAAATGACGGAGGAAGAACAATGCTTAAAATAATTAAAAAAATGTCAATCAGTAAGGCCGTTGTAGCTATTGTCTTTTTATTAATCCAGGCTGGCTGCGACTTGTACATCCCTACACTGACTGCCAATATGATCAACCAAGGCGTGGTTGCTTCAGATATGAACGCCATCTTGCGTATCGGCGGAATTATGCTGAGCTTTTCTCTAGCCAGCTTTGCTGCAGCACTTTTAAATACCTATCTTTCTGCACAAGTATCTTATCGATTAGGGAATGATTTAAGGGAGGCAATTTATAAAAAGATCATCGCTTTCTCCAATGTAGAATTTGATCGTTTTAGCGCCTCCTCCCTAATTACCAGAAATACCAACGATGTAACTCAGGTACAAAACTTGGTGGAAATGGGCTTAAAGTTTTTGATTTTAACACCCATTTATCTAGTTGGCGGGCTTTACCTTTCTTTTCGGTTGAGTGCAGCGCTAACTGCTCCCTATCTGCTAGTCGTGCCAATTCTTTTGGGAATTGCTTTTCTAATTTTTCATTTTACAAATCCACTCTTTGAAAAAATGCAGAAAAGTATTGATAATCTGAACCGGATTTTTAAAGAAGGAGTCACCGGAATTAAGGTTATCCATGCCTTCAATAAAGAGGAAGCAGAGTATGAGCGTTATGAAGCAGAGAACAACAGCTATACAAAAGTCTCGATTCAATCAAATAGTGTGTTGAATTTCTTAATGCCGTTCATGTCACTAATCATGAGTCTTGTGACTCTTGCAATTACCTGGCTGGGTGCAGGTCTTATTGATGGCGGCTCAATGGAAATCGGGACATTGATTGGTGTAACTGCTTATACAACTCAAATTTTGATGGGTGTTGCTTTACTGACAAATATCGTTTCTTCTATTCCACGAGGACAGGTTTCAGCTAGGCGCATTAATGAAATTTTGGATTTGCCGTTAACAATCAAAGATGGAACAGAAAATATCCAAGCAGCAGTTAAAGAACCTACCCTTGTATTTGACCAGGTTTCATTCAAATATAGCGGTGCCGAAAAAGAAGTTTTCCACCATCTTTCTTTAACAGTAGATCAAGGAGAAAGTTTGGCAATTATCGGCAGCACTGGCTCTGGAAAAACAACCCTAGTAAATTTACTTTCCCGTTTTTATCCAATAGACAATGGTCAAATTCGTTTATCCGGACAAGACTTGAAAGACTTAAAAGAAGAACAGCTTCGAGAGAAAATCAGCTTGGTCCCTCAACGAAATACCTTATTTTTTGGATCGATTCGTGAAAATCTGCGGATTGCCAAAAATGATGCAACAGATGAACAGATGTGGCAGGCTTTGGAACAGGCACAGGCAGCGGATTTTGTTCGTGCCGGAAGCGGATTAGATACCCCTGTAGAAAAAAACGGCGACAACTTCTCCGGCGGACAAAAGCAGCGGCTTTGTCTAGCACGCGCTTTTCTAAAGGAAGCAGCCATTTATATCTTCGATGATTCTTTTTCTGCTCTGGATTTCAAGACGGATGCTTTGATTCAGCAGAAGCTTAAAGAAAACTTCCAGCAGTCAGTCAAAATAATTGTTGCTCAGCGGATTGCAACAGCTAAACACGCTACTCGAATTTTGGTTTTAAATGAAGGTCAGGTTGTCGGCTATGGCAGTCATGAGGAGCTAGCTGCTGGAAATCCTGTTTATCAGGAAATTATGCAGTCACAAACAGAAGAGAAAGGGGCGGCAGCCTAATGACAAAAAAAGAAATGGGTAGAGGCGGAATGAGACACGGAGGGTTAATTGAGAAGCCAAAGAAACCCTGGCAGACAATTAAACGCCTCATGAGCTATGTTAAAGGCAGTACCTGGCTCTTACTGCTAGTTGTCGTTCTTGCAGTCAGCGGAACCATTATGCAGGTGCTTAGTCCTCAAATTTTGGGACAAGCGACAACTTTGATTTTTGCAAATGTCAGTGCTGGAAACCAGATTCAATTTATACGATTAAGCCAGATTTTATTAACTGTCACTGCATTATATATTGGGAAATTCATCATAGATTTTCTGCAGTCAACAGCTATGACCGTTGTTTCCCAAAAAACAACACAGCGCTTGCGGAACGATTTAAAAAGGAAAATCAATACACTATCCAGCGGCTACTTTGACAAGCATTCCAACGGCAATCTAATGTCAATTGCGACTAATGATATGGATAATATTGCTACAATGCTTCAACAAAGCATCACACAGTTGATTGCCAGCGTAATTTTAGTCGCGGGGACCATTTGGATGATGTTAACAATCAGTTGGCAGCTAACGTTGGTTGCTTGTCTGACTTTACCGGCGAGCATCCTAGTTGCTAAGGTGCTAACCCCTCGAACACAGAAAAATTTCCGGGCCTATCTCAAAACACAAGGTTCACTCAATGGTCAGATTGAAGAAGCCTTTAACGGTCACGAAGTCATCAAAAGCTTCAGTAATCAGCAGGAATCAATTGCAGACTTCAAAAAATTAAATGATTCTATGTACGAAACCGGCTGGAAATCTAAATTTTTCGGCGGTTCCATGATGCCGGCGATGATTTTCTTGAAAAATTTTGTTTATGTTATCATCGCTTCGGCCGGTGCCTGGCAGGTCGCTGCTGGTGCTATTTTAATCGGGAATTTGCAGGCATTCTTACAATATTCTTCACAATTCTCACAGCCAATCAGTCAGTTTTCGCAAATTTGGAATGGACTATTGTCTACCGTTGCCTCCGCTGAACGGGTTTTCGCCGTGATGGATGCAGAAGAACGGGCTATTTATGACCAGCAAGCTTTTCCAGATCAGCCAATGGATACTGCAGAAGTTCATTTTGAACATGTACAGTTCGGCTATACTCCGGATCACTTAGTTATGAAGGACTTCTCTCTAGCCGTCGATAAGGGTGAAATGGTTGCCATTGTCGGACATACGGGTGCAGGAAAAACAACACTCGTTCATCTGCTGCAGCGCTTTTATGAAATATCCAACGGTAGTATCCGCATCAAGGGTAAAGATATCCGCAATCTGAGCCATGAAGAGCTGCATAAAAAAATCGGTATGGTGCTGCAGGAAACCTGGCTGTTTTCTGGTACGATTTATGACAATATCCGTTACGGCAATCCGGGAGCAACTGACGAACAAATTTATGAAGCAGCCCAAGCGGCTTTTGTTGATGATTTTGTCCGCAAGCTGCCGGAAGGCTACCAAACCGTTTTGAATGAAGAAATCAGCAATATTTCTCAGGGCCAGCGGCAGCTGATTACCATCGCCCGTGCCTTCCTTTCTAATCCTGAGATTCTGATTCTCGACGAGGCAACATCAAATGTCGATACACGTACAGAGCTGTTGATTCAAAAAGCCATGCGCAAGCTGTTGAAAGGAAGAACCAGCTTTGTTATCGCTCATCGACTATCTACGATTTATGATGCAGATGAAATTATTGTCATGGATCACGGAGACGTAGTAGAAACCGGCACGCATGCAGAGCTCCTGGCATTAGATGGTGTTTATGGCGATATCTACAACAGTCAGTATCAAGGAGCTGCTTAATACACTTGGAAACACATAGTTAAAATTAGTAAGGTACTTGACTTTTATCGAAGGTACCTTTATAATATAATTCATAAGGTACCTGACAGGTATCTTAAAACACATAACTTATACTACTAGGAGGAATTCTCGATGACTGAATACGAATCGAATTTTTTAGAAAAATATCTATACTTAGAAGGATTACTGCACCGCTACTTTGGATGGAAACGTAGAGAACAAGGACCTCATGCCAATCCGCATAAAGGACAGGGACGGATTTTGAGCATTCTAAAGCTTCAACCGGAAATTACCCAAAAAGAAATGACTTTTTTATTGGATATGCGCCCACAATCCTTGGGAGAATTACTGAATAAGCTGGAAAAAGCCGGCTTCGTTACTCGGGAACCTGCTGCGGAGGATCGCCGGGTAATGGTAGTGAAACTCACCGATGCCGGTGCTGAGGAAGCAGAAAAAATGAATGCTGCTGAGGAAGAAACTATTTTTGATGTGCTAACAGAAGAAGAACAGGAGCAGTTCACAGCGATTATTGACAAGCTGACAGCTGCTGTTGAAGCAGAGATGCCGGAAGACGCAGGACGTCGTCCAGATATGCGCGGTTTCGGTGGCTTTAGAGGCCACCGCGGTGGTTTTGGTCCAAACGGGATGGAAGATTTCAGACCTGGCGGTAAAGGCTTTCCAGGGTTTGGACCTGCTCACGGCTCATTCCATCAGCACGGCGATCATCGCCGGCCTTTTGAGGGCTTCCCAGATGCCCCTGTTGACGGCGAGGAATAAACACTTCCAAAAATTTTTATAGAAAGGAATGAAGGCGATGTTTAGTATTATAATTTGGGCACTATTCGGTGAACGCATTAACAGCTACATCGATTCTTTATAGCCCTTTGTATAAATAATGACTCCTCTATAAAATAAAGCTGCACGAAACCATTGTATCCGAAAAAACAATAGTTTCGTGCAGCTTCTTTATTTTTCCCCTTCAGTTGTTCCTCTTTTTAAAGAACTACTTGTTCCACGACTGCATCGTGCTTTTCAATTTACTTTTGACACGCTCTAGCATTCCTTTTTACTTATACTAGCGCTTTCGAAGTCTCTCGTTTCATTTCCGCTGCGTCTATGTCTCTAAGCAGCTTTTCCTGACAATTGTCAACGCTACTCTGCTCACCCTTGGACAAAATACTTTCAATTAATTCCAGTACATAGCGTACCTCTTCATTTTTTACAATTGGCTCTGCCCCCTGGCGAACTACTTCATAAAAATTTTGATAAAAAGATGGGAATGTCTCCAAAACTTCCGGCATCGTTAAAGCTTCAGTTGCCTCTTTTGAAGGCGGGGCCATCGTTTTAGTCAGCCCCACGCCAGCTTGTATCGGCTTCGGCGTCTGCTGCTCCTTACCGGTTGCCCGAATCACCTCACCAGACAAATCCCAGTCCTCGATTTTCGCTGTTCCTGCGGTTCCTTTAACGTACCAGCGAGGTAAATTCACGTAATTTGTTGTACCTACCTCTATAAGAGCCCGCACACCGTTCTCAAAGATTAGATGCACCATAAACCCGTCATCTACCTCATCCCCAAGAATATAACTCAAATCGCTGTAGCAGGCTTTAATCGGACTATCAATCAGCCAAAGAAGCTGGTCAAACAAATGGACACCCCAATCTAAAACCATGCCTCCTCCATGTTTCTTTAAATGGCGCCAATCACCTGGAATCCCGTTTCCGCCATGAACCCGTGATTCAATTTGAAATAGCTCGCCAATCTGCTGTTTTTTGTACAATTCACGAATAATCAAAAAATCCGGGTCCCACCGTCGATTTTGATGAACCATAAAGATATTCCCAGTTTCTTCAGCAACAGATAATATCTCGTCAAGCTCTGCAACATTTAATGTTACCGGCTTTTCACAAACCACATGTTTTCCTGCCCTCAAAGCCGTAACCGCTAAATCTTTATGACTGTCATTCGGTGTAGCAATCAAGACAGCTTCAACAGCTTCATCAGCCAGCAATTCTTCGAGATCTGAAAAGCAGTACCAGCCTTTTTCTGCTGCAGCTTCTTTCCGATCCGTTAAAATGTCGTATATGCCGACAACCTCAATTGCTGTTTCATTTTTAAGAATTGTTTCAACATGATAGGAACCCATACCGCCATAACCGATTACTGCTAATTTTATCCCAGTCATTTTCTCCCTCCTTACGCCCACCACAAATCGGTTGGCTGTTCTTTAATCATAATCGATTTCAAATTTGTTACGGCCCGGCTCAATCCTTCATCGATAGACATGATTGGATCTTCATGTTCAATACTCAATACATAGTCATAGCCATAAATCCGCAATGCTGAAATAATATCGGACCAAACTTTTAAATCGTGTCCACAGCCTACGGAACGAAACGTCCACGCACGGGTTGCCACACTACTATACGGCTGCATATCTGTTAAGCCATACATGTTAATATTGTCTTGATCCAAATAGGTATCTTTTGCATGGAAATGATGAATTGCCTTTTCTTTACCCAAAATCTTGATGGCTGCTACTGGATCAATCCCCTGCCACCACAAATGACTAGGATCTAAATTACAGCCAATGGCTTTTCCAGCAGCATCACGCAGTTTCAGCATTGTATACGGAGTATGAGCTAGAAAGCCTCCATGAAGCTCAATTCCGATTTTAATACCAGCTGTTTCCGCTTCCTGATTAATGTCTTTCCAGTAAGGGATCAGTTTTTTTTCCCATTGATAATTATAATTATCGTCATATTCCGTTGGCCAAGGCAAAACAGGCCAGTTTACCTGCGTATCTGTCGGATTCCCCCCAGAGACACCGGAAAATCCGTTTACTACTGGAACGTTCATTAGACTAGCCAATTTGATGGTTTTTCTCAACAGCTCATCAGCTTCTACTGCCACTGCTTTTACTGGTGATATAGGGTTATGATGACAGCTCAACGCAGAAATTTCTAAGCCTTTGTCCTTTAGTTTAGTTAAATATTCTTTCCGCTCCTGACTGCTGGCCAACAGTTTATCTATGTCCAGATGAGCAGCTCCCGGTGAGCCGCCTGTTCCTATTTCTACCGTTTCTAACCCATAGTCAGCCACCTTTTTAATCATTTCCTCAAAGCTTAATTGATTAAACAACGGAGTAAAAACACCTAATTTCATAGTTGTACATTCCTTTCTTTGTTAACTTAGTTGGTTATTTCATCGCCTTACGGGTAAATGTTTTCCTTAATCCAACAAATATAGTACGAGAATCAGCTGAACCGCATGTCTATAAATAAACAGGCTGACCCGTTTTCGATGATTCGTAGATAGCTTCCAAAATTTCAGTTACCACAAGTGCTTCCTCTGGTTTCACCACAGGTTCCGTATCATTCAGAATTGCTTCAATCCACGAGCGTGCCTCGGCGACCTCCGGCCGATCCTCTGTCCCGTCATAAAAGTCGACGCCACCGGTCTGCAGCTCAATTTTCTTCTCATACAAAAGGCTGTGATCTTCTCCGTTAATGGTCAATCCGTCATTCATATCTGCGCCAGCTTTAGTACCACAAAGTGTCGTTTTTGCTTCTTTTACATCTAAAGAGTTCAATGCCCAGCTGGCTTCTAAAAAGATTGTTGCACCGTTTTCCATCGTTATGAAGCCAAAAGCAGAATCTTCTACTGAAAATTGCTCTGGATCCCATGCGCCCCAAGCATTAGCGGCATCTCTAGTCTCAGCCAATTTATGGTAGGCTTTACCAACTACATATTTGGGTTGGTAGTTATTCATCATCCAGAGGGTCAAATCCAACGCATGGGTACCGATATCAATCAATGGTCCACCCCCCTGTGCTTCTTCATCAAGAAATACGCCCCATGTGGGAACAGCCCTGCGGCGAATAGCGTGAGCCTTCCCAAAATAAATATCTCCCAAAGCTCCTTCCCGACAAACTTCCTGAAGATAGCGTGAATCCGTACGGAAGCGGTTTTGATAACCAATCGTTAATTTTTTTCCTGTTTTTTTAGCTGCTTCCAGCATATTACGTGCTTGCTCGGAAGTCTTTGCCATCGGTTTTTCACACATCACATGATTGTCCGCTTTCAGAGCAGCAATTGTGATTTCTTCATGAGAGCTGTTTGGAGTACACACATGAACTACATCCAGTTCTTCTTTCTCCAGCATTTCTTTATAATCAGTATAGACACCTGCTGAAGGGGAGCCAAATCCAGTTTTTGCTTGTTCAGCACGCTCAAATTGAAGATCACAAAATGCTGTCATCTCTACGCTCTCAATCTCCGCTAATGCAGGCATATGCTTGCCATTGGCAATTCCGCCACAGCCAATAATTCCAACTTTTAAAGTCATAACCAGTCCTCCTGTAACCGCTTTTATTGTTTTTATATACCTAGTATAAACAAACTATTTTAAAGATTCTTCCCTCTTAACCGTCAAAAAATTCCCGAATTTTGTTCTATTTAAATTTATTTAGTTTATACTAAGAACAGGAGGTGCTTATGAGCCTATATTTAGAAATCCCGGAATTTGATTCCACTCTTTTATTCCGTACCTTTATTAATTACGGCTGGGAAATTACCTACCCCCATTGGCATAAAGAAATAGAATTTATCTATTGCCTCAAGGGAACAGTTAACCTTGGCGCCGATGAAAAAATCATCACATTACAAGAAGGAGAGCTTTACTTTTTCCCCAGTGCCCAGCCTCATTTTTTTCTAGCTTCTCCTGACAGTGAGCGTATTGTTTTTCAGTATGATTTGAAAATCTTTCAGGAAAATACCAGCCGCCAAACAAATGAACGCTCTCTTTTTCAGCTCTATGAACAAGTTGCTAATCATAGCAATGAGTGGCCGACAGCAACCCGCAAAGAAATTATTCAGCTGTTTTTACAGGTTTTCGAGGAATTCAATAAAACAGAAGAAGGCTGGCAGCACGGTATCGTTGGTGCACTTTATCAAATCAATCGTCTCTTTTTTAGTTTGCCTATCGTTCATGCACAAAAGACAACATCAAAAAAATCACTTCGCAGTAAAGAGACCTTGGAGCAATTAAATTTGGCGTTTGAATATATTGAGAAAAATTACAGCCGCGAATTAACATTGGAATCGATTGCTGGAGAGATTGGCTTTAGTCCCAGCTACTTTTCCCGCTTTTTTAAGAAAAGCGTTGGCCAATCATTTTCCAGCTATCTAACCGATTACCGCTTAAACCAAGCAAAATACATACTGGCAACAGAAAGCTTGTCGATGAATGAGGTCGCGGATAAAGCAGGCTTCACCAGCCCTAAAACCTTTCATCATGTTTTTAAGCAGCGTGTGGGCTGCTCTCCGCTAAAGTTTAGAAAGCTGCTGGATCAAAGAGCAGAGACTGTCTTGTGACTATATTTTAGACAAAACAGCCGTCAAGCCTGGTATAGGCTTGACGGCTGTTTCATCATTTTAATACTGAATATTTTCTCGCTAATTGTCAGGACTAATGGGCAATATAATTTTTATAAATTGCCTGACCTCTGGCTTCAGCTCTAAAATGCTGCTCCACGCTTTTAGCGATTCTTGCTTTCGAATCACTGCTCAGAGGGTTTCTTTCAGCTACTGTTACGTACATATTTTCTAATTCTTTTTTTGTATAGCTTTGAAGTATCTCATTAATAGACTTATTTTTAAATAAATAGCGAACTTCATCCACTGTATATAACTTTTGTGGTAGACTTTTTTTTGACTTTGTTTTTGAGCTTTCTTTTGGTTCCTGTATTGATACAATTTTTTTCAATGTAGTTTTATTCACTTTATTTAACAGAGTTAGTATCTGGATGATATCATCTAAATCAAACTTCTTTTGAATTTCAATAATCTGTTCAGTTATCGATTCATCTGTTTTTAGAGTAGCTATTTCAGAAATCAACTCTTCAACCATCCTTTGATTTTTTTCAATCATGAGATCCTTCCTCCTATTTCTATTTGATTATCCATTTTACACAAAAAACAACAATTTTACAACTCGGCAATTCTAGCTAACAACTCTCCAGCTATTTCATCATACGTATCTTTCGATGCTGGAATACTATCTGGGTCATCTGCCGCAATTCCTCTCGTAATATCTACATAGTTATTTGTAAAGTTTTCGAATATGTAAATATCCTGCACTCTATCCATAGCTTGAAGTTCAGTCTGCATTTTTTGAACAATATCCCCATAATCAACCTGCCCTCTAATAAGAGTATAAAAAATACCCAGTAATTGTGGTTCGTTTCCAAAGCAATGTTGAAATAATAAACGATCTTCATGTTTTTCACAGTACCTGCTATAAACTTTTGAAATAGTTCCAATGTAGTGCATGATACCTTGAGAACTAATCGAGTCAACGATTGTAGGTATTAAATAATAATCAGACAGCATAAAAGCACTTTGAGTAATAATACTACTATTTGGAGGACAGTCAATTAAAATATAATCATAATCCTTAACTCTTTTTATTTTATCTATCAATTTTGCCAATATAGAAAAAAACCTTATATCCTTTTCCATGTTCATATTAATCTCATCTAAGCCCAAATCATGTTCATAATATAGACTGGATGCAATATAATCTAAATTTGGCTCATATTCATTAATCAGATGTGTTAAATTAAACTCAATATCTAGATTATATCCTTTACGAATATTTTCTATTGATAAATCAAATACATAATTTAATGTTTGATTTGGGTTTAAATCAGTTAAGGAACGCCCGCATTTCCTAACACAAATTTCACTTAATGAGCTTTGTGGATCTAAATCCATGAGTAGTACTTTCTTTCCTTTCGATTCCAAATGTTTTCCTAATAGAAGTACGCTCGTAGTTTTTCCTACGCCACCTTTGTAGTTTCCAATAAATATCGTTTTCATTAAAATCCCATCCTTTTAAATTATTATATTCTTCAAGTTAGCAGCATTTTCGTAAAAGAATAGATAAAATAAGCAGGCTTTTATATTTCTTATAGATATAAAAATAATACCACAAAAATTAATAATTTAACTAAAAAGAATAAAGGTAGCTATTACATAAAACTAAAGCAATGGTTTTATTTACAAAAAAAAGCGCACTCCGTTATTTTTCTTTCCACCTCTATTACTCATAGAATTGAGAAATATGTATAAATTATTTCGATATAGACAATCTATAAATAACGTCGAACCTGCTGACAATAATTCAAATACGCCTCACCAAACTCTTTTTTGCACCATCGTTCCTCAGACAAAATAATCCAATGGGCGGATATCTGAAAGCAAACTAGGCTAATAAGCAGCACCAGTGACTCGGTTAGGGTGGCACAGCCTAAATAGAAAAAAAGTAGCCAACATACATAGGATTTCTCGAATAATGATACAGTCCGTGTGTTCTAAGTCCCGAATTTTTAGGTCGGGCAAAATTAATTGTAGTAATCAGCAAAAGTAGAATCCCCAGCAGATAAACGACTAGCCCTAGCAAGCTGTTAGGAAACTTGAATGTCAGTTTCAAGAACAATGGGAAAATTAATAATACCAGATTGGCTACCTGATAAATATAGTAGGCTATTCTTTCATTACCTGATAGAGGCGCAAAATAAGCTGCTTCTTTGACTGCTTTAGGATTTAGAACACCTAAAATAGCGAAGCGGATGATTAACAACGGAAGCATTAGGATAAAAGCATTCATTTTTATATCTCTCCTCTTCATTTAGCAATATAATTCCCGTATAGCGGCTTTCCTCAATAAACCCAAACACTATACTCTTACACCTGCCTATTATACCAGTGAATCTTCTATCTCCGTTAAGAATGTTTTCATTCATCACTCCAGAAGTAATGCAGAAGTTGTTCTAACAATCCTATGGGAGTACTAATTCACATTCAAGCCATACCTGCTGTTTTTATACCATGAAAAATAGAAAATGCAGGTCATGGATTCCCTTATAGAACGATGACCTGCATTTCCTATTTATGCTCTTTTTCTGCGAAAGAACAAGTACAGCGCTCCAACAATCACACTTAATCCCATAAAGATAAGCGTAAAGCTCTGACTGTCACCAGCATGAGGCAATGGCGACACGCTGTTCTTCTTACTTACTTGAACTGCTTTAGGTTTTCCTTGAGAAGCAGCCGCAATTGTAAAGCCAACCGGTGAACTATCTTTAAGATAGCCGTTTGGTGCATGGGTTTCTACAAATGTGTAGCTTCCTGGTGCCAAGTTTGCCACCATAATCTGACCAGCAGCATTAGACACTAATCCTTCTTGAAGAACCTTGCCAGTTCCGTCTCTCAGTTCAAAAACTGCTCCTGACAAAACATTTTTTTCATTTTCACGTTCGCGTTTTGTCAGTACAACTGATCCCTCATAATTGATAAAACTACCTAAATTTTTCACTGGCTGTTTATCAGCCTCTGATTCAATTGTAAAGGACAAAGCCTCTGTATTAATTGCAAAACCGTTTGGTGCCTTTGTTTCAACCAATCGATATTCACCAGGACTCAAGCCAGTCGCTTTGACCATTCCATCTTGATCCGAAACTAGAAAATCATAGCCAGGCACAACACTGTTTGTCTGTTCGTTTCGAATTTCGAAAACCGCATCTTTCAACGGCTGCCCTTGTTCGTCTACTTTTTTAAACTGAACCGTTCCTTTAAAATTAGTCAGCTCTAATTGTTTGCCATTGCTGCCAACAACTATTATCAACGGCTGTCCTTCTGCTTCATCAGGTATTTCAAATGTATCCGACGGGTTTGTATTTAGGACATAACCGGAAGGTGCTTTAGTTTCAACAAATCGGTACATACCCGGCGCCAGATTTTTTGCAGTTGCTTGTCCCAAGCTATCCGATTTGATAGCTTCCTGACCAGAAATAGTCTTTCCTTCTTGATTCACTACCTTGAAGAAGGCTCCTGCTATCGGTTTACCCGCTTCATCCATCTTGGTAATCCTGGCACTGCCCTGATAATTGACAGCTGTCAAAGTATCTTCATTCACATCCAATGTTATAGCTTCCGGCTGACCTTGAGCAGTCTCAGGAATAACGAAGTTTTTTAATTCCTGCGTATTCAACAAGTAGCCGTCTGGCGCTTGGGTTTCAACAAAGCGATAGGTTCCTGGTGCTAAGTTCTCTGCTGTGACGAAGCCGTCTGGCTGACTAACTAAGTCAGTTTGCACCGTTTCTCCGCTCAGTCCATCTATTAGTTTGAAATGAGCTCCGCCAAGCGGTTGCTCGTTGCTGTCGGTTTTAAGCAGTTTAGCTGTCCCTTTGTAATTAATTTGCGTTAACAGACCAGATTGATTTTCAGTTACTGTTTCCGGATGACCAGCTGCTGAACTGCTGATAACAAAAGGTACCGATGTGCTGTTTAAAAGATAGCCTGACGGCGCTTTAGTTTCGACAAATTCGTAGCTTCCCGGCGCTAGATTTATTGCGGTTACCCGGCCCTGCTCATCAGATTCCAGAGCCTCATTCCCTCCCACAGGACTTCCAGTGTCAGGATTGTCACCGGATTTAATCACCTTAAATTGCGCACCTGCTAACGGTTGGCCAGTATTATTGGTTTTTATTAATTGCGCACTGCCCAGATAGTTGATAAATGGTTCATCATTTTCACGAGCCGATACTACTTGAGGCTGGCCGTCTGATTCTTGAGAGATACTAAAGGATATTGCTTCCGTGTTGGTAATATATTCGCTGTTCTTCGTTCCAGTTTCTAAAAACTCATAATCTCCGGGAGCCAGTCCTTCGACATAGACCCTACCCTGTTCATCGCTAACCACATGATTAACAACTTCTGTACCATTTTGCTTTTTCAGCAGAACATCAAATTCGGCATCTGCTACTGCTGCTCCTTTTTCATTATGCTTGACGAAAAAAGCAGCTCCTTTGTAATTAATGCCATTCTGATTAAGCTCCATGATTCCCGGATCGCCAATCCCTTCAGCTGGAATCGTGAATGGGATTGTCTTTGTGTCCAAAATGTAGCCAGCGGGTGCAACAGCCTCCTTAAAATAATAACTGCCTGGCTCTAAATCTCCTGCCTGAATATAGCCCTCTTCATTCGAGCTGAAATAGCCTTCTTCATCTGCACCGTAATCAGGAGAAGTAATCTGCTGCTCAACTCCGTTTTCAACCTCGAACAAATGATAACGTGCATTAGCTAAAGGCACCTGATCGCTACTGTCCGAAAGTTTATCCTGACCAAGTTTAGTGAAGCGCACAATCCCTTTATAGTTTTTAAACGGAACTGCCTCTTCATAAACCAGCTTATCTTCCGGCTGGTTAATTACTGCGTTGTCGTTAGAAGATCCAGCGGTACTCACCGGCATGGTGAATTTTAGAATTGTATCGTTCAAAACATATCCCTGAGGCGCCTCAATTTCTTTTAGTCCATATTGTGTTCCAGGGGAAAGATTTTCAACAATAAGCTTCCCGTCGGCTCCAGAAATAATAGTGATTGGAGAATCTGAATCATCCAAAACAGGCTGATTTTGCCCATCCAGTAATTCAAATTCGGCATTTGGCAGCGGCGTATCTTTATTATCAGTTTTCATAAAGGAAGCAGTTCCCTTATAGTTTACTAATCCTGAAGCTCCATTTACTGATGTCTGAATCGTTTCAGGCCGCTCACTAGCAAAAAGCCCTACAGTAAAATCAACAGGGGTTGTATTTAGATAATAACCTTCAGCAGGAGCTGTCTCAATCAACCGATATAAGCCTGGACCTAAATAGTCTACAAAAACAACGCCATCTTGCCCGTTACGAGTCGTACTCACGATAGCTGAACGAACATCGCTATATTCGGAGCTGCCGTAATCAGCACGCTGCAGCTTAAATTCAGCACCATTTAATCCTTGACCATCTTCATTTGTTTTCAGCAGCTGAGCTGAGGCTTGGTAGTTAACAAAATCAAGTGAGTTAACCTCAGTCATACCGTTATTAATAAATACGCCCCGCTGTCCATTGGCTTTTTTAGCCACTGTAAATGGCAGGGGTTTATTATTTAGTAAATAGTTATCTCCTGGTACTACTTCAGCCAACTCATAATTCCCGTCTTTCAATCCGGACAGGAAAAATCCGGCATCTGTTGAACGTACTGGGGGATATTCATTAAAAGGAACCATTTGTCCATTAACTTCATGATTCAAGCGGAAAAGAGCGCCGACAACTGGTAACCCAAGTTCATTCTTCTTATTTACATGAAGCGTTACCCGCTCATTAAGAACTGGTGTAACAGCACCCAAAGCAGATGTAGCAGCATCTACTGTAATTTCTTGTCCATTGAGAAGCTCCTCACTAATAGTATAGCCGTCTGGTGCTTCCACTTCTTTTAATAAATAAACAAATGGATTATTTCCGGTTTTCTGTGTATAAACCAGATTGGAAAATACTGCTTTTCCGCTCTCATCGGTTGTTACCTCATAAAGAACTTTATCTGCCGGCCCATTACTTGTTAAATAGTGTCGAATTAATTGTAATTTGGCTCCTGGTAAAACACTACCGAAAGTGTCTGTTTTCTGAATGGTCAAGCTGCCTTTCACTCCCCAGGCAACACCGGTACTGGTTTCAATCTTGACCTGTTTATTCGAGGTTGAAGGAGGTCCGACCGTTTCTCCCCCTTCACTAACTAATTTCGCTGTATTAGATACTGTTTCAGTTTGAGCAGAAAAATTAGGCGTAGTGGTGTATTCTACAAGATAGGGCTGCTCGATGACACCCGCAGCGGCTCCATTTCCTTCCTCGATATTATCAAAAACAACTGCCAGTTCTTCACTCCCAGTCGTATTATCTGTTTCAAGCCTGATTGTATATTGACTGCTTGGCACCAAAGCCCCTTTAGTTATCGAACCATTCGCTGCAACGTTTCCTCTGTAGACCCGAACAGATTGTTCATTAACAGTCTGATTAGAAGAGGGGTTATCAACTAATGTTGGACGCAGCAAGGCTGACTGGCTTCTATTGACCCAGATATCCCAGGTTATCAGCCCGGACGCTGCATCATACGCAGCGGATTTATTTACTTCTTCTCCTGCGTATGCAATAGAGACATCCGCTGGCAGATTCTCTTCTTTATCACCAATAAATACTTTCCCAATATTATGGTAAGTTGCCGCATTATTAACAATTTGCCCTTTTAGACTAGTTTTAAACGTCAGCTGAAAAACCATAGGTGTATCTCCCGGCAGCTGGCTTTGATCCCAGCCTGGAATTGGGATGCTTTTGCCAAAATCAACTGTTAATGGGACATTCGCACTCGGCGATGTATACGAAATATATGGCTTTTCAACCTGCTCTCCAGAATAAAGAGGATTTGTTGTAGCTGAAAATCTGCCTTGAGGATTAATATTTCCTCGAACAATCGACAATGAACCATCAACAAACTGCTGATTCCCCGTGATTGAATCCAAAAAGCCAAACGCGGCAACACCCACATTGTTGTAATTAGCTACAACCGTCCAAGTAATCTCTTTAGTCAGCGGATTATAGCTGCCGGACTTCGTGCCCTGATTGGCCTCTTCCGTACTAGCTGTAAAACCATTCGTGCTGTCGCTGTGATAGTTTTTACCGTCAGTTGTCCAGTCAATGCCTACTCTATTGGAGAACGTATAGGTAGGGGTTTCAACCCCTTTTGAAACGTCATACCAAGTATAGTAGCTCATTTTAAAGGAATCTGTGGTGGAGGCATACTTTCCTTTCAGTGTCACTGTAAAGTAATCATAGTTCGCCCCAGATGAGTGTGTCGTGAAATCATAATCAACGCCGCTCACCAGAACTTCCCCATTTTGATTTACCAGTCTTACGCCATAGCTTGTCGGCACGCCTACAGTTGTATACGGCAACGAAATATAGCCTTCGGTTGCCCCGTTAACGGTATCCCGGATTACCGCGTTCTCAATTTGATACCTATTTTTGTTAATATCTATTGTCCAATGGGCAACCTTTGGTCCTCTATCAACAACCGGTTTATTCTTGATAATTGTCTGTTGTTTAGGAGTCTCAGTAATGGGTGCTGGGGGAGTGATGCCATTTGATGAAATATTATTCGTTATCTTGGTGCTTCCATTATCTGACACAACATCTGTTACCTTTGTTGTATAGTAAATATTGACTGCCTGATTTTTTTGAACATTATCATTAAAAGTAATGGAAAACGTATGGTTTGCTTCATCTCTAGCAATCGTATACGCATTTTCCGGCACTGGATTGCCTTTCTGAGGATTGCCGTTTTTATCAAAGTTCACATAATAAAGGACAGGATCACTGGAACCACTCGTTAAATTGTTAGGGTTTCCGGATGTTAGCACCATATTTCCAGAATAGGTATCTGTTATCGGTACCCCTATAGGAATATCCTTTTGACCATAATTGTATTGAACTGTCCAATCATAAGTCTGTCCGACATTATGATAAGCAGTCATTTTTTTCTCAAGAAATTTTCCATAATTCAAGCTCACAGAAGCCGATGCTGGTGTATCAGCCAATCCTTCTGCCTTCAATGTCGCTTTGTTGGTCACTGTCAGACTACCGCCATTCACAGGCTTGGCAGCATCGTTAATAGTCGTTTCGTATACCAGTCGGTAAGCACTGCTGATATCTGATAGAAAAGTTACATTTCCAGCCGAATCTACAGAATAATCAGAGCTGCTTAAAGGCATTGTTCCTACAGAAGCCACTGTGCCGTCAAAGTTCAGCTGAATTGGATAGATTGCTACAGATTGATAAGTAACCTGACTAGGAAATGCTTCCGTAACTGAGGCATTTTTTAAAGCTGAAAGGTCTTTGTTAATGTCTACATTCCAAGTGATTTTTGAAGGGTTTTTCGCCCGGTCACTATTTCCGCTTTTACTGATAGAATCAGTATTCTTTGGATGGATGACCACTGTAAAAGGTGGGATTTGACTTTCAATTGGATAATGGAATGTCTTTGTCCCCGGTGTAGTGATAACCTGGGAATCAAAATGAGCTGTATAATTCACTTGACCAGCTGATGCTGGTAAAAAATCACCATTCGTATTTTGTGTAAAAGTAATCTTTAGTGTATTGGTTACTGGATCAATTTGATACTCGCCATACTTTTCATTTCCATTATCCGGATCCGTTAAATCTCCTGACTGCAAACTAGTTACATCAATGCCTGCCGGCAACGGCAGTTCATAATAATCACCGGCCTGAAGCTCATCCTGAATAATCGGCGGCAGCTGAAAGTTTAGCTGAAAATGAATATCCGAGTCAATCGTTGCCGGATCCGGCTCAAAGGCTGTATCGATGGAACGAACAAAGTTTTCACCCGGTGCCAGCTGACTGAACAGCTCTGCGACATTGACCGCTGCACGACGAGTATCCTTGGCTTTCATCTCATTGGGTAACTGATTAACACTGGTATCTTCTGTTGTTTCTGTCTTTGTCTCTTCTGCCACAGAAGAATTTGCCTCTGAAGAACTGGTTGTCGTGGACGCTTCAGGCTGTTCCAATAAATTTTCAGGAATGTTCAACTGAAACGGTTCTTGTCCTTCACTAATAATCGATAATACCTGATTCTCATTTTCAGTGTATACTCCCGTGAACTCCAAGTAAAATCCTGTTTCTCCTAGAGTGGGATTCGTTATTATCAGCTGGATAACAGACTCCTGATTTTGTTCGTCTTTCTGCAGCTGATACGTGCCGATTACTTCGCCAGCAGCATTGTGTACAGCACCTCGCAGCAGTCCATTTTCAAAAGGCTGCGGGATAAAATCCGCAGCTACAGTTATAGTTGGAATCCTGCCGTCAAGGTCGTTAATCAATAACTCACCAGCTATTTTCAATGTTAGAAGCTGCTGCGTTTTATTCTCAGACTGTTCTAAGCTCTTGTTGATAGATGTTTTTGCAATAACACGTAATTCATTTGCTTTAGCAGGCTCTGAACTGCTGCTTGATGTAGAGCTTTCACTTTCCGAACTAATAGCTGTTGTAGCTGAGGTTGAAACTGGCGGTTCCTCATCAGAGCTTGTGGAAACAGCTGTCTGTGACGATTCCACGGCAACCTCTTCACTAGATTCTACGGCTAAGCTTGCAACCGGCACGAAAAAAGGCACCATCAGACTCAGTACCATCAAACCATGAAGTATTTTTTTCATTGTAATCTCCCCCATACTAAAAGCTATTCTTAGCTTCATTATAAGCATTGCGAGGCTGTTTCATCAATTCATACGTCTTACACAATATTCAATTCTAATCTGTTTAAAAGAAAATGCCTCAATCCTTGTTCCCCCTAAAATAACTTTAACGACTTATATTTTTATCTCATCATTTTAATGCTTAAACAATTATCCTGCTGTTCATAAATGAATGAAAAATAAGCAAGTTTGGCGTATTCAACTTTCCAACCTCACTATTAACAGTTTCTTTCTGTCCGCAATATTCTTTAAGTCCAATCTATTATTAAGTCATTACTGATCGTCTACCTTGCCATCAAATCAGCTTTGCAAATAGATTTTCCTCAGTCATGACCTGTTTTATTTTTTGCTTCTCTCCTTATTCGAAGCCTACTCTTCAACTGCTGATAGCGTAAAAACTGATTCCGGGCACGCTTGATTCGTTTATACCTCTTCGGTTGTTTCTTATAGAATTCCTGATGATAATTTTCCGCTGGCCAAAAGGTAGCGGCTGGCTTAATTTCAGTAATAATTGGTTTTTGGTACCTGCCAGAATCGCTCAATGATTGCTTTGATTGCTCTGCAATTTTTCTTTGCGCTTCATCTTGCACAAAAATAACTGGCCGATACTGACTTCCCCGATCCTGAAACTGTCCCAGCGCATCGGTTGGGTCTGTAATTTGCCAATATAAATCAATTAAACTTTGATAGCTGATTAGCCGTGTATCAAAAATAATTTCCACGGCTTCAACATGTCCAGTGTAGCCGCCGTGAACTTGATCGTAAGTAGGGTGGGAAACCGTTCCGCCTGTATAGCCAGACAAAATAGATATAACGCCAGGTTTCTTTTCAAATGGCTCTACCATACACCAGAAACAGCCTCCTGCAAAAATTGCCCGTTCCTGATACGCTTGATCTACTTCCAAATGTTTTAAAGGTATCCCATTCTCGTGGATTACTGATTCACCAGTAATTTTCAAATAGAAATCCGCGACATCCGGCGTCAGATTATTTCTGAGCGCAAGAGGGCGCAGCTCTCCCTCCAGCTTGTCTAATTGATTTTTTAAATTAGCTGTATCTTCTATCGAATTTTTAGCAGCAACCAGCAGCGAACGTTCCCACTCCCGTGTCCCCGGGTTCACTATGAGATTGTAGATATCACTGATTAGCTCTTCTTGAGAAGCTTCCATCTCAATCCCTCCTCCAAGCTAGTTTTGATACACTAATCATTTAAAAGAAAAGACAGGGTTCCTCTTGGAAAGGGTCTGTACTATCTCTTAAAATTCATCTGCAATTTATCATATTTTTGTTGCTTAAGCGAGTAACTGGTTTTGAAAAAAATCTTTTTCAAAATTTTTTAAAGCCTTACCTCAATAAGTATCATTGATAAGCGTTCAATGACTTGCTTTGGATAAAAAAAACAAATACTCGAAGAAATGAACACTTCAAGTATTTGTTCTAATTCATAATTAAACTTTTTTACCCCTAGTCTACAACAGCTCTTTCCGCAAAATATCAGCGGCAATCGGCGAAAGATATTTCGGTGCAATATCCAGTACCGTAAAGGCACCAAACTGCTGCTCTTTGGCTAAACGAACGCAGGCTCTGGCATACGCAACAAGAACACTGGCTGTAAATTCAGGATTACTATCTAAATGCAGATTATACTCAACGACTTGCTTGGTTCCCTCGTGAGTGCTTCCTGTATGAAGCACCGTACCACCGTGAGGCATTGCTTTATGGTTTTGGTTTAGCTCTTCCTGAGAAACGAAATGAACCTCTGTATTATAATCAGCAAAATAGTTTGGCATTGCTACAATTTCAGCTCGAATCCCTTCACTATCCGCCCCTTCCTCCAGCACAACAAAGCATTCTCTAAAATGCTTGTCTCTGGTCGTCAGCTCCAGCGTTTCTCCAGCCTTTAATTTTTCAATAACTTCACTATTGGGAATCGTATACTGTGTCGCATCTACAACACCTGAGATTCTTCTTAATGCATCAGAATGCCCCTGACTAACACCTTTTCCCCAAAATGTATAGGTCTGACCAACAGGTAGGATACTTTGGGCGTAAAGCCGATTCAGACTAAATAATCCTGGGTCCCAACCGGTGGAAATAACTGAAACAGTCTGATTCTCTTTTGCTGCCTGATTCACTTTTTCAAAGTGCTCAGGAATTTTAGCATGTGTGTCAAAGCTGTCCACTGTATTGAAGCGCTTAGTAATTTCCGGCGTTTGCTCAGGCAAATCAGTAGCTGAACCGCCGCATAGAATACAAACATCTATTTCATCTTTTTTCTTCTGCAGCTCATCCATCGGATAAACTGCTGCCCCTTCCGCCGGAACAGCTTCAGGTGCTCTTCTAGTAAAAATCCCGACTAGTTTCATATCCGGATTTTGTTTTAACGAACGTTCAACTCCCCGTCCCAAATTCCCATAACCAATAATCGCCACTCTAATCATTCCTATTCACTCCTAACCATCATTTCTTAAAATTATACTATAAGTAGCCGTCGAAAAATGAAAAAAATCTCATTTTATAAAAAAACGGCTTCTTTCACTAGAAACTATTTGAAAACTATCGAAGAGACACGTTTTCAGACAATCCTGATTAAACATGGGTATTTCCCGATGTTATCCTCTATTTAATCAGAAACCTCATCGTTTTTTTCAGCTTTAGCAATCTCAGTCCATTTTTTGACAAACTCGCCCTTTTTATCGGAATAGGTATTCCGGTCGTATTTATATTTTTTACTTAATTCCGTTTTTAACCTTTCATACTCTAGAGCAATCTTTTGATGGTTGTTTAGATAATCCCTGAAGAAAACTTCATCGTTATCTCCCTGATAGCGCAAATGGACATGATAAGCCTTTTCCTCAACCCCCTTATTTGTATAGCCTCTATTTAAGGAAATCCTACGTTCAGCTTCTGACATAATAATAAAATTATTCTCCGCCAACCCTTCTGCAATTTCTTTAATATCGCTTTCCGGCGTTAATTCTACTACCACATCTATAATGTTCTTCGCCTGAATATTTTTTATTGCAGTGCTCCCTATGTGGGTAATCGCATAAAGATTTTGACTGGGAATCAGCTGTAACAGCTCTTCTTCAATCTCGGTATACCACTTTGACCATGCTGTATTTTGTTCGACCAGCGAAATTGGGAACAACTGCCACAATTCCTCTAAGCTCATTTCTGAAAGCTCCTTGACCACAATCAACACCCCTGTCTTTTTAGATGGCTCTTTATCAATGATTTATTCATTTTACGGAATAACTAATTCAATTATACAACGCCAGCATAAAAAACATTACTAAAGCTGAAAGAAGCCAGCTTTAGTAATGTCCAGCAATCAAATTGCTAGTTATAAGATAGACACCTTTTCCTGATTTGTTGTTGACTCAAATAAGGAATGGGTAGCCGTATAAATACTGCGGGCAATTCCAGCCTGATTCATTGTATAAAGATGAATGCCCGACACTCCCTGAGTGACCAAGTCAACAATCTGATCAATCGCATAGGCTAGACCAGCATCTCTCAAAGCCACTGGATTATCTGCATATTTTTCTAAAATCGCCAGAAATTTTTGGGGCAGCTGAACGCTTGCAGTCCGTACGATACGTTCTGCCTGACGCTTATTGACCACAGGCATAATCCCTGCCAAGATTGGTACCTCAATCCCCGCCAGCCAACACTTCTCCTGAAACTGATAAAACAGCTCATTGTCAAAAAACAGTTGCGTAATCAGTTGGTCTGCACCCGCATTTACTTTTTCTCTCAAATGCTGGATGTCTTCAAGGGTATTTGACGATTCCGGATGCCTTTCCGGGTAACAAGCAGCCGATATAGAGAAGCTCTGATCCCACTCTTTGATATAAGCAATCAAATCCCCAGCATAACGAAAATCAGTACTTCTGGGAATTTCCGGATAAAGATCCCCACGCAAGGCTAAGATACTCTGAATCCCTTTTTGATGAAGATCCCCTAAAATCTGATTGACTTCTGCTTTACTCGAATAGGCTGCACTTAAATGTACAATACTAGGTACTTGATGCTTTTTTTGAATATGAGTAGCTATTTTCACGGTGCTTTCCTTTAAAGAAAGCTGTTTATTGCTACAGGTTACACTAATAAAATCGGGACGCAAATCCTCCATCTGGCTCAGGGAAGTATATAATCCCGCCATCGTTGCTTTAGACGACGGCGGAAACACTTCAAAGGATAGGCTGGCTTTTTTATTCTCTAACCGTTTCATAGACAAGAGCCTCCCTCACTTGAACTGCTGCACGAGTCAGATTTTCCAAGCTTGCAAAAGTTTCTTTTTCTCCTCTTGTCTTTAGTCCGCAGTCGGGATTAATCCATAGCTTCTCTACAGAAATCTTTTCCAACAGGATTTTAATTGTCTTTTCCAACTCAGCTACAGACGGAACTCTTGGTGAATGAATATCATAAACCCCTGGTCCGACAGCTGTCTGAAAATGATGAGCATTCAAGGCATCTAATAATGATAAATTTGAACGAGAAGCTTCAAAGGAAATTACATCGGCATCCATCTGATCGATGGCAGGTAAAATATCTGCAAATTCGCTATAGCACATATGCGTATGAATCTGCGTCTGCGGGGCAACCTTGCTATGAACCAGTCGAAATGCTGGTATGGCCCAATCCAAATATTCCTGATACCAGTCGCTTTTTCTAAGGGGCAGCTTTTCTCTCAAAGCAGCTTCATCAATCTGAATAATCTTAATGCCATTAGCCTCTAAATCCAGCACTTCCTCTTGAATCGCCAAAGCAATCTGCAGCGTGGATTCTTTGATGGAAATATCTTCTCTTGGAAACGACCAATTCAGAATCGTCACAGGTCCTGTCAGCATTCCCTTCACAGGCTTAGTTGTCAAACCCTGAGCGAACACAGACCAGTCAACAGTAATCGGACGTTTACGGGAAACATCTCCCCAGATAATCGGCGGTTTCACACAACGAGTACCATAGGATTGTACCCAGGCATTTTTAGAAAAGAGAAAGCCTTCCAAATTTTCACCAAAGTATTCTACCATGTCATTTCGTTCAAATTCTCCATGAACCAAAACGTCCAGTCCAATCTCTTCTTGAAAAGCCACACAGTCGGCAATTTTTTCCTTCAAGAACTCACGATAATCCGACTGACTAATTTGATTTTTCTTAAATCGTGCCCGTGTTGCTTTAACCTCTCTAGTCTGGGGAAAAGAGCCGATTGTTGTTGTTGGTAAAACAGGTAAGCTCAACGCCTGTTTCTGAACAACTGCCCGCTCCTCAAATAACGGCTGTCGCTGAAAATCCTCCGCTGCCAAGCCAGCTATTTTATGTGTCAGCAGCTGGTTTTCTATCACTCTCTTCTTTTGGAAAAGCACTTGATTATTTTTATAACGTTCATTCGCAGAAGCATCCGCTGATAGACTAGAAATCACTGCCAAATCAGTTAGCTCGGTCAGTTTTTCCTTGGCAAATGAAAAATGCTGGGCTACTTCAAGCGGAAATTCTTCCTGCTCCACTGAAAAAGGCACATGAAGCAAGGAACAGGAAGTCGAAAGAACAACTTGCTCCTTCGGCAAAACGTTCAGTAAATCAGCTGTTTGCTGATAGTCATTTCGCCAAATATTTTTTCCGTTCACAACCCCGGCAAACAACTGCTTATTCTGCGGAAACCCTAAAGCTGCAATTAAATCAGCTGTCTGTTTTCCTTCCACAAAATCCAGTCCAATCCCTTCAACATTCAAAGCTAATATATCTCCATAAATATCACGGACATCACCAAAATAAGTTTGCAGTAAAAGCTTGATAGTCCTTGGCTCTAAGGTTAACTCATGGTAGATATGCAAGAATAGCTCACGGTCTGCTTCAGATAAATCTTTTACTAGATAAGGTTCATCCAGCTGCAGCCATTGTGCAGTATGCTCATTCAGTGTCCTAATTATCTCTTTGTATGCGGCAATCAGCGCTGCCAGATGCTCCTGTTCTGTTGTATCTTTAAATTCTGCCAGTTTAATTAAGGTGAATGGCCCTAAAATAACAGGTCTTGTTTCAATACCAAGCTCCTTGGCTTCTGTATATTCATCAAAAATCTTTGTTCCGGCAAGCTTAACTTCGGTATCTTTTTCAAATTCCGGCGTCAAATAATGATAGTTGGTGTTAAACCATTTTTTCATTGGCAGAGCAGTCACATCTCCTGCGTCTCCCTGATAACCTCTAGCCAATGCGAAATACGTATCTAATGGAGAAAGCTTTAACTCCTGATATCTCTTGGGAATAATATTCAACAGAACAGCAGTGTCCAGCGTTGTATCATAAAAAGAAAAATCATTACTCGGAATCAAGTGTATTCCTGTTTCTTTCAGCAGATTCCAATGCATTCGCTTCAGCTGCTTTCCTTTTCCCACTAATGCTTCCTGTGTGCTGTCTCCTCGGAAATAGCTTTCTGTTGCAGCTTTTAATTCACGGTTCTCTCCAATTCTTGGAAATCCAACGACCGTTGTTTTCATGGAATCGCCTCCTAAGTAGTTATGAGAGAAACTTTACCACAGAATAAAAGGAATTGACTAACTGTTAATTTCTATAAGAGCTTATAAAATTAAACTATAACAAAATAATGAGAAAATTATTAGGAAATCGTTTGACAGAAGGAAAAATCTTGGTTATAGTATAGAACAATATACAATGCGCAGAAAAGAAAAGTACAATCAGAAGAACAGCGGCAGAGAGCTCCGGCAGGTGAAAAGGGGTGCGGGATTCGATTGGAAGATGGTCTTTGAGCATTCAGTAGTGAGCCTAAGTGCAAGCAGCTGACGGTGGTGCCCGTTATCGCAACGCAGTATCTGCATTCATGCTTGTACTGGCTAAGGTCATTATTGTGAGGTAATGATAATCAAAGGTGGTAACACGAAATTATTCGTCCTTTTTCTCTATAGAAAAAGGGTGTTTTTTATTTACTTAAAGAGAGGGCTGAATGCATCAGATTTTACCAAAGTATTCAGTCAATTCCCCAAGAAAGGAGCAGACCATGCGCATACAACAACTAGAATATCTGGAAAAAATTGCTGAAACAGGATCAATCAACGAAGCAGCGAAAAGCTTATTTTTATCACAGCCAACGCTGTCAAATGCAATCAAGGAGTTGGAAAGCGAGATGGGTATTTGTCTCCTTCATCGTAGCAAACTGGGTGTCTCTTTAACTGAAGAAGGACGAGAATTCCTTTCTTATGCCAAGCAGATTATTGATCAGGTGGACTTATTGGAAAAACGATACAAGCAGACAGCTAAACGGGTTTCTCGCCTGTCGATTTCCTCTCAGCATTACGCCTTTTCAGTTCATGCTTTTGTTGAATTCATTCAAGCTTACGAAGACAACAGCTATCAATTTACATTACGGGAAACAGAAACACAAAATATTCTTGAGGATGTCGCCGGTTTTCGCAGCGAGATTGGCATATTATTTTTGACTGATTTTAACCGGCGCGTGCTGGAAAATCTATTTGAAGAAAAAAATCTGGTTTTTTCTTCACTGTTTTATGCTAAACCTCATATCTTTATCAGCAAAGACAATCCATTGGCCTCGAAAACCTCGGTTGCTTTGGAAGAACTGGATGATCTGCCCTACCTCTCCTTTGAACAGGGCAACAGCAATTCCTTTTATTTTGCGGAAGAAATCCTGAGCACCCGCTCCTATAAAAAGCACATTAAAGTCAGCGACCGGGCTACGATTTTCAATCTAATGGTCGGGCTAAACGGCTATACCTTCAGCTCTGGAATCATCAGTTGGGAGCTCAACGATGATAGTATCGTTGCTATCCCACTGGATATTCCCGACCGCATTGAAATCGGCTGGATTAAAAGCCAGCGCAGTCAACTGTCAACCTTAGGCGAACACTATCTTGATACACTGAAAAAACATATCAGAGACTACGGTTTCGCTACAGGTTAAGCGGGAAAAAGAATAATCTGTGATAATTGCGTTTGATTAACCACAAATCATTAACAATGTTAGCTGATACCTGCAAGGGATAACGAGCAGACTATCTATCAACAAACTTTTATAAGAGCTAATTGTTCTAAACCATCGTTAACCTTTTTAGTAGTTAGCTTTTTTGATGCATCACTTTTTAACCACAGTCTTCATCGGCAATAATAGGACAAAGAGCAGGTTTTAAAGAAAGAATCTCTTTAACAGCTGTATAAAAATTTGTACAACCAATGATTATCTATGCTATAATACAAATGAAAAGAGAGATATGCGCTAACATCTCTCTCTTTAGTAGAACCGCTTAAGGCGGCAGCAAGATATTTGGGTTAAAGAAACCGCAGAACTCGCTAAAGTCTGTCTGCGGTTTTTCTTTTTGTCTTTTTAAGCAAATCAACAACCAAACGTACTAATGCAATAGTAAACATACTAAAGCTAATTAGTAGCTGAATTGTCTCAAGCGCTGACAAAACGGCTTTCTCCTTTCATAGATTTAGTACTTACATTCATAAGCACCACCTCCTTCAGAAGCAGCCACCGCCACAAACTTTTCTACCTAGCCATCACATCACATAAAGATATGTTTACAGTACATTGATAAAGTTATTTTTTGGAGCATTCTTCAGCAAATCCTTTATCTTCATTCAAGAATCGACACCTTTCTTTTCTGGAATCATCGGCATTCTTTTATAATATGATATCTACTCAAATAAATTAGTAAAAGTATTACAGATAGGGGAAATAGCTCTTTCAAGCTCTCCTCCACCTGCCACTTCATAATCCCCAAAAACGACGATTTGATTATCTCCAGAACGATAATCAAAACAAATCATATTTCCGCCTGGATCTCTTCCAAATGGTAAAATACCTGGAACAAGTCTATCCGAAACATCCACTAAGTTATCTACAATGTTATTCTAGGGATCTGGATTAAAACAAAAAAGTTTGTTAAACATTTTTTCCAGCATTTCATGTGAATATATGTAAGTCGGGATAACCTCCATTATTGTCTAGAACTACTTCAACATAGTCTTTTGGAAATATCACTTTAACTTGTTCTTCAACTAGACGAATGTCATGAATAGTTATTTTTCCATCTGTGTTATGCCACGAATTAGTATTTGACTTACAAATACCTCCCTAATTTCCTCATTCTCTTGCTCCACCTTTTATTATTAACTTTCCATCAAAGTATCCTTTTGCAAAATAATTAATATCTTTTAAATTGGTGTATTCTTTATATTCGATTACATAAGATTTTAAGTCTTTTGTTGTCAGTATACCCATTTTAACAGTATCACGTTCAGTGAACAGAGCATATCTGTATAATGGCTATTTCTTGGATTTTTCTATGAGTTCTTTTCACAAGCCTTTTGGAAATGCTTGCTTAAGTGATTCTTTCGCCATTATTGTCTCCATTTTATTTTGACTAACCTGTCCCATTAGATGTAGTTGTTTTGCTGCACCGGCATTGACTCGTTTCTTATTTTTTTCCATCCCTTTAAGGGCAGCTTTGACTAATGCATCTAAGCTCATATTCCCAAATGTCCCTGAAAGATTTCCGTCCTGTAAACCTATTTCCGCAACCAATGGTGGAACAAGTTCCATTACATGTATAAACTCTTTTTTTGCGTAATTCAACTGATTACGTAAAGCACTCGTATACATTTGAACCCCTGACTTGGAAGCAGAATAAGTGGGGTGCGCCGCTGAACTTAAATATGCTAACCCAGATGATATGTTTACAATCATTGCCTCTTCTTGCTTCATTAATTGAGATAAAAAAAGTTGGTTAACAGCGATTGTTCCAATAAGATTGATTTCAATATCGCTTAGCAAATTCTCTAATGGCAAATCAGGATTTAATAAGTTATGACTGTTCATAACTCCAGCAGAATTGATTATAATGTTTAAGTTTGGTAAATAGTTCATTAACCATTCTTTTAGCTTAATCAATGATGAGAGGTTTGTTACATCTCCTTTAAACGTCAAAATATCAGGATATTTTTCTTGTACCATTGTTAATTTTTCTTCGCTTCGACCTAGGACTGCTACATTGTTTCCCTTTTCTGTTAATTTTTTTGCTAATGCTAATCCTATACCAGATGTCCCACCGGTAATCAAGATACTATTTTGGGTCATATTCATGAAACACAGATCCTTCCAGTTACACTTTTTATTTTTTGTAACTATTTAAGAATAAACAAAAAAGTTATATAAATCAAATTATGTAACTCATATGTTATACTGTTCTTATGAAAACAATTAATCAAGCACTCATACTAAAGACTGCTGAGCAGTTGATTGAAAAACATGGGATGAAGAAAACATCTCTCTCTCAAGTAGCTAAACAGTTAGGAGTTAGCCACGCAGCACTATATAAATATTTTGAAAACAAAGAAGATTTATGGACTTCCTTAGCTTTTGGATGGTTACGTGATATTTTGGCAGACGTACTCCAATTTGATTCTAATGGCTACGAATCAAAATTAGATTTATTACATGATTGGCTCTGGATACTAACAATTAGTAAAAAACGAGCATATGATTCCAATAAAAAAATGTTTACTCTTTATACGACCTATATTGACAACAATCCGGCTACTTTAAGTGAACATACTTCTGAATTAGTAGCTACGGTCTCAGAGTTACTGGGTTATTCCAATATAGAAGTCCTCAAAAGTGTTTTAGAAGTTTTTGCGGTCTTCTCCGCACCTTCCTTTGCAAATACATGGGACATAAATCTACACGAACGATTTGAAAATGTTTGGAATCTCATACGACCTGGACTTTCTGAATTATTAAACTGAAAAACATACTAAGATTAGTGGGTAAGGTATTCGACGGAATATCTTACCCACTATTTTCTATTTATAGCGTATAGTGAGGGTGAAAGGAAGCTCGAACAAAACCTCAAGGACCACGAGTCCGAAATATAAACCGAGCTCCTTCACTATCCTTTTAGAATCAGGTTTAAGTATGTTGGGACTTCGAGTCCGTGTAAAGGAAAGTAGAATCGGAAGGAATCAGTGAAGGTCTTTCAATAAAAAAGAAAAGGAGAAGAAAACAATGACAGTTATTCTAGCTCTTGATGTATCAAAAGGAGAAAGCTACAAAGTGCTCTATCATGGGACTCGTTGTTTATCGGAAGGGAAAATCCAACATAATCAAGTTGGTTTCCAACAGTTGCTTCAAGAAATCAATGCGCTGTCCGAAACACCCGAAATTGTTTTTGAAGCGACGGGTGTCTACTCTCGTCCTTTAGAAAAATTCTGTCAGGACAATCAGTTGTCCTACTGCCTCTTGAATCCTTTGGAAGCAAAAAAACAGATGGAGGAAGGTTCCCTACGTAGCTGGAAAACCGATAAAATCGATGCACACAAACTCGCTCAAACACACCAAAAAAATCAACGAGAAGTAAAACAGCACCAGCAGGTGCCTTATCTTAAACTACGTGATCTTTCACGCTTTTATCAAGAGATAGAAGGAAAAATCAGCCAAGTTCGTATGGATCTTCACAACGGACTTCAATCGACATTCCCTGAACTGGAGCTGTTTTTTTCTAGTCGTATCACACCTTACGCTCTATCGTTGATTGAACTGTTTCCTCATCCGGTGTTCGTTCTCGCTTCCAGTCGAACGAAAATCAAGAACCGTTTAATGAAAACGACCAGAAAACGAATCTCCGAAAACAGGGCTTGGCAGAAAGCCGACCAGATTTTAGACTATGCGACCAACTCTTATCCTGCCGTAGAAGCGGACAGTATCCATTGTCAGAAAGTTGCTTACTATGCCAAACTTCTTCAAGACCTATTAGAACAAAAGGAACAAATAATGGCGCAGATGATTGAAGTCGCTCAGTCTCTTGAAGCGTTTGAATTATTTCAGAGTATTCCGGGTATCGGCGCGCCAACGGCGGCTCTTCTACTTGGAGAGCTAGGAGATATTCGACGGTTCTCTACTTCCAACAAACTGAATGCATTTGTCGGGATTGATATTCGGCGTTTTCAGTCTGGAAAGTATAGGGGGAAGGATCACATTAATAAAAGAGGAAACCCAAAGGGACGCAAGATTCTCTACTTCACCATTCGAAACATGATTCGTCAGCAGCACGCAGCCTCCAATCACATCGTTGATTATTATTACAAACTAAAAAACAACCCCTCCTAAAAAAGGAAAAGGTTGCCACAGTTGCCTGTATAAACAAGCTCCTGAAGTGTATGCATTCCATGGTTAGGAACCATACAAGATACGCGTATGCGTATACGGTCTCCAACGACCAATAAGGACGAATCCTTATACCATAATTATATCACAGCCTAGGTAAAAATTTTAGCGATTCACCTAGGTTATTTAGTTTACTCTTCATTGGACTAGTTCTCGTTTAACGATGATCTACAAAAATTATTTTTCTATTTTCCTCTTGACTAATCGTAGGAAATGAGGTTGTGACAGAAGGGCACTGACCCCCAAAAGTGAGAGGGCAAAAGAGAGGCGATTAAACGGTCTGTTTTCGATAGGCTATCGGTGATAGATAACCCAACTTCCGTTGAATTCTATGGGTATTATAATTCTTAATGTAATT
>NZ_JBNEQE010000012.1:0-121463 GCF_049894025.1 Enterococcus sp. LJL51 | reverse complement strand
AAAAGACACGCTGAGTATACGCATACAGAATAATTTTTAATAGCATCTTCGGGTGGTAGGCCGGTCGGCCTAATTGTTCTTCTAATTTATTAAAGAGTGTTTGCGGCATGGCTTCGACTAAGGCATTGACCGCAAAAGCGACATCCGTTTCAGGAATAAACTGTTCCAACTCTAATGGTAAAATCGTTTGATTGATGGTATAATCTTTAAACATAAAAGCACGCTCCTTTTGATTTGGTTTAGTCACTTTAATCTTACACGGTTGCGTGCTTTTTGTGTACCCTAAAATCAAAAAAGTAGGACAATAATCAGATTTTCTTCTGACTATTGTCCCACTCCCCTTACATATTCCCTTCAAATGTAACTGCTTCTCTTATTTAATCAGCACATAGTCCAAATCAACCATCTTCGCCCAGGTAACAATCTGGTCTGTGGTCAAATTCAGCGAAACTACTGTATGGTGTCCGCCCCCAGCTTCAATCCAAGCTTTCACACCATCCTGGAAGTTGGGTTTAACCTCCCAAAGGATACGGGCAACCGGCAAGTTAGGTGCCGCTTCCGTTGGTTCAAACAATTCTACCTCATTAATCAGCAGCTTGTAGTGTGTTCCGTAATCAGCCATGGAAACGACGACGCCAGAGCCAGCTTTCCCATCAAAGACCAGACGTGCCGGATCTTCTCTGTCACCCATAGATAACGGAGAAACAACGATTTTAGGCTTGTTCACCGCTAAAGTTGGATCAACTTCCATCATATGGGATTGCAGAATCGCTTCATATCCAGCCGCCAGTTCATAGGTATAATCCTCCATAAACCCTGTGTTTTTATTATGTGCCATTACCTTCATTAAACGGTCAATTGCTGCTGTCTTCCAGTCTCCTTCGCCGGCAAACCCGTAGCCCTCTGCCATCAAACGCTGAACTGCTAAACCAGGCAGCTGCTGCATGCCGTACAAATCTTCGAAGTTTGTACTGAACGCATTGTAGCTCCCAGCTTCCAAGAAGCGGCGCAAACCAATTTCCTGACGAGCCTGTACCTTCACATGCGCTTCCCATTTATCATGGTCATATTCACCATAGTCAAAATCATACAGTTCTTTATACTCCGTAAACAGAGCTTCTACTTCTTCTTCCTTAACTGCATTGACGTACTGAACCAAGTCGCCAATACCATAATAGTCAACAGTCCAGCCAAATTGAATTTGAGCCTCAACCTTGTCTCCTTCAGTTACTGCAACATTTCGCATGTTATCGCCGAAACGGGCAACCTTGATTTTAAAGCTGTCGTTGTAGGCTGCTGCAACATCCATCCATTCAGCAATCTGCTTTTGAATCTCAGGGCGCTTCCAGTATCCGACAACTACCTTATTATTTTTCTTCAGACGAGCATTGATAAAGCCGTATTCCCGGTCGCCGTGAGCCGCCTGGTTCAAGTTCATAAAGTCCATATCAATCGTTTCCCAAGGAATACTTTCATTATACTGCGTAGCTAAATGAAGCAACGGCTTCTGCAGCAGCTTCGTTCCTCGAATCCACATTTTTGCCGGCGAGAATGTATGCATCCAAGTGATTACTCCGGCAACCTCATCCCGATAATTGACTTCCTTCATAATTTTTGTAATAACTTCCGGCTTCACTGCCAGCTCCTGTAAGACCACTGGGTAAGGTAGAGTACCGCTGCTATTTAGTTCACGGACCATTTCCTCTGCATGAGCCCGAACCTCCTGTAATGCTTCTTCTCCATATAAATGCTGAGAGCCTACGACAAACCAAAATTCTTTTTTATCCATTGCTGACATACTTCTCTCTCCTTCTGATTCGTTTTTATTTTTGTCCATAATAAGCGTCTTTGCCATGTTTTCGTAAATAATGCTTGTCTAAAATTCTTTGAGGCAGTTCTTCAGAAAAATGATTCAGCTGACGGGCATATAAATTCATTTTACAGACCTCATCTAAGACTACTGCATTCATTACCGCACTATCTGCATTTTTCCCCCAAGTGAAGGGACCATGTCCATGAAGTAGTACTCCCGGCACTGCCATCGGATCAATTTCCCGCTTTTTAAACGTCTCAACAATTACACGGCCGGTCTCTTCTTCATAGCCTCGATCGATTTCTTCCTGACTTAAAAAACGGGCACAAGGAATCGTTCCATAAAAGGTATCCGCATGAGTCGTCCCCATAGCTGGCACATCTAAGCCCGCCTGTGACCAAATAGTGGCCCATGGCGAATGCGTATGGACAATCCCGCCGATATCTTGATACGATTGATATAAAACTGCGTGGGTTGGCGTATCGGAGGAAGGATTCAATGTCCCCTCAACCACGTTTCCCTTCAAATCACAAACGACCATATCAGAGGGCTTCAGTGTTTCATAATCAACACCAGAAGGCTTAATTACAAACAAGCCCTGTTCACGATCAACTCCGCTAACATTTCCCCATGTGTATTTAATTAGCCCCTGCTTGGGCAGTTCCAAATTCGCATAGTATACTTCTTCTTTTAATGCTTCCAACACATCGTTGTCCTCCTGTCTTCAACTAGCCTTATTCCCTAAAATAGTTGTTCATTCGTCATGACTGCCGGCTCATTGATTTAAATAAGCTGCTGCTGCCTCTTCAATCGGCAGGCCTTCTTTATAACGTTGTGCAAACTGTTCGAAACCAGCGGTATCTTCTGGATCAGGAGCAAGCTCGCTGCCTGCTTCTCCGGCAAATACCTGCTGCTCCAAATATGTGGCTAGTGACTGATTTTCCTTCGCATAGCCCAGATAATCCGCCAACAAGGCAATCCCCCAAGCTCCGCCTTCTCCAGCTGTTTCCATTAGTGAAACCGGCGTATTGATGGCCGCCGCCAGTACTTTTTGTGCAACGCCTTCTGTTTTAAAGATTCCGCCGTGTCCAAGGACCTTATCAATTTGAACCTGCTCTTCTTCTACTAAAATCTTCATACCGATATTTAACGCACCAAAAGCAGTGAACAGATGAACCCGCATGAAGTTTGCCAGATTGAAACGACTGTCAGGTGTCCGTACAAATAGCGGCCGCCCTTCTGGAATATGAGTAATATTTTCCCCTGAAAAGTAGCCATAGGATAACAAACCGCCACATTCCTTATCTCCTTGCAGCGCCTGATTGAACAGCAGTTCATACAGCTTTTCTGTCGACAGCTCGAAACCACAGACCTTAATAAATTCTTCAAACAGCTTCACCCAGGCATTAATATCAGATGAGCAATTATTGGCATGGACCATAGCAACTAAGTCGCCAGCAGGTGTTGTAACCAAGTCCAGCTCTGGATGAACTTTTTTCAATTCCTTTTCCAGTACAATCATCGCAAAAACAGAGGTACCGGCGGATACATTACCCGTTCTTTTTGCTACACTATTGGTAGCTGTCATGCCTGTTCCAGCATCGCCTTCCGGCGGGCACAGCGGCATTCCAGCGATTAAATCACCTGTTGGATCAAGCAGTTTCGCACCAGCTTCTGTTAACAGACCAGCCGGCTCACCTGCGACCAGCACCTTAGGCAAAATATCCTGCAGCTGCCAAGAGTAATTATGCTTAGCAGTTTGCTTATCGAAGGCTGTAATCATACGTTGGTCATAATTTTTTACAGCAGGATCTATTGGGAACATTCCAGAAGCATCGCCAATTCCTAAAACCTTTTCTCCTGTCAGCTGCCAATGAACATAACCAGCTAGTGTAGTAAAATAATGAATAGTTTCCACATGAGCTTCCTGATTTAAGATCGCCTGATACAAATGGGCTATACTCCAACGCTGTGGAATGTTGTAGTTAAACAGCTTTGTCAATTCCTTTTCAGCCGCTGCAGTGTTTGAATTACGCCAAGTTCGAAAAGGGACGAGTAGCTGATTCTCTTTATCAAAAGCCATATAACCATGCATCATCGCACTAAAACCCATTGCACCAATTTTGGTTAGCTTGACACCGAACTTCTGAAAAACATCTTTTTTTAGATTCTGATAGCTATCCTGCAGCCCTGACCAGATATCCTCCAAGCTGTATGTCCACAGGCCATCTGCCAGTTGATTTTCCCAAGTGTGACTGCCGGATGCAACAGGCTCCTGGTGCTCATCGATTAGCACCGCCTTAATACGGGTTGATCCCAGTTCTATTCCAAGAGACGTTTTCCCAAGAACAATCGATTGCTTTACACTCTCTGCGTTCATCTCAATCCTCCTGTATACGTTTTCATTTTCAAGCGTGTCTGAAAAACTGGTTTCCTTTTTATTATTCAGACACGCCCTAGTTAACAACTAACGACATAAAAAATCCTTCTCAAAAGAAGTATTCCATCTTTCAAGAAGAATTATAGCATTTATGTACGTACATGTAAATAATTTATTCGGCATTTGTACGTACTTTATTTTCAGATTACGACCAGTAGCCTTTAGGGCAATATTTATTTTTCAAAGATGCCCGAAACTGATAAAAACAGCCGCACGCTGTACAGGTATGGGTAGAGCGAAAACAGCACTCTTCACAAATTAACGTTCGCCGCTGCGCTATTTCCTTAGATGCAAGCTCTCTTTCCATCGCTAACTGCTCTACTATTAACTCTGCTACTGTTTGATTGTTCAGCAAAAAAGACTGTGGATTACAGTTTTTACAACTCATTCACTTAGCTCCAGCTGAATCGTTAGAATCGATTTTGGTGAAAGTGAGAGTTCCAAATGCTGATTTTGACTATTGTATTCTGTAAAATCCTGAAGAACAATTGTATCCGGATGCGCAAAATCATTATGGCTATCCATTGTCATCCCTTGAATGAAGCGGCTGGAGCATACTTCTTTAATCGGTGTTTCCAGCTCAAATTTCACCGCTGTTGTCTTAGTTAATGAGTAATTACATATAGATAGACTAACAATGCTCTTTTTTCGGGAAACAGTATACGATACGTGTTCAGGTGTCTGCCCATAGCAATCCAGCCGTTGGGCACCTTGGTGAACCTTATACAGCTCAAATACATAGTAACTTGGTGTTTTTACCAGCTTATCCCCTTCCGTCAACAGCATCGCCTGCAATACATTCACTGTCTGAGCAATATTCGCCATCTGAACTCTCTCTGCATGTTTATGAAAGATATTCAAAGTCAGCGCGGCAACCATAGCATCGCGAATCGTATTCTGCTGGTAAAGAAAACCGGGGTTGGTTCCCGCTTCCGGTGCCAGCCAGGAGCCCCATTCGTCCACAATCAAACCGATTCGGCGATCCGGATCGTATTTATCCATAATTGTTGTATGTTTGGTGATTAACTTGTCCATCTTTTTAGCACTTTCCAGCAGCGACCACCAGTGGGCTTCCGTAAATCCTAAGGCAGGTCCTTTGTCCTCCCAAGCACCAGTTAAGGCATAGTGATGCAGACTAATGCCATCCATATAAGGCCCGCTAATCCGGAGGACCTCCTCCATCCATTGGTAATCGTCAACGTTAGGACCACAGGCAATTTTATAGATTTCTTCTGCTCCATACTGGCGAACATAGGTCTGATATTGACGGTAAAGATCCGCATAATAGGACGGCCGCATATTACCGCCACAGCCCCAGGACTCATTCCCTACACCAAAAAACTTTACCTTCCACGGAGTCTCTCTGCCGTTTTTTCTCCGCAGCTCTGCCATTGGCGATTCTCCTGCCATGGTCATGTATTCAACCCATTCCTGCATTTCCTGAACTGTCCCGCTGCCTACGTTACCGTTGACATAAACCTCACAGTTTAATTGTTCTGCCAGTTCAAAAAATTCATGGGTGCCGAAGTGATTGTTCTCAGTAAGACCGCCCCAATGAGTGTTCACCATTTTTTTCCGTTCTGCTTTTGGTCCAATCCCATCCTTCCAATGATACTCATCTGCAAAACAGCCGCCTGGCCAGCGAAGAACAGGAATTTCAATAGCTTTCAGAGCCTCTATTACATCTAGCCGCATACCGTTTTTATTCGGAATCTCTGACTCTGCTCCAACATACAGGCCTTCATAAATACACCGTCCCAGATGCTCAGCAAAATGTCCGTAAATGTATTTACTAATTTCCACTCCTGATTTTTGGTTTAAAATTTTTATCATCTATTTCTCCTTTAACTATAGAAGCCCTGTTAAATAAATCAGTTATACTTCTCTTTCTCTGACTTACCTTACAGATAAAAGCTTTTTCTTGTACACTGGATCATTTAACAGGACTTCTATTGATTTTATGAAATAATTATTTATGCTGGACTACCCATTCATCAAGACTATAGCTCTCTTGTATACGGTTCTGGCTCGCCAAACACTGGAAAGCCCTCCTCATTCCAGGTAAACACTTGTGCATTTGCATGTCTGTTTGGATTATCCAATGGATCTCCAGCCTTGTTTTTTTCCGGACGGGCATGATAAATCAAGACATCTTCTGTATCATCTTCACTGCGGGTAAAAGAATTATGGCCTGGACCAAATTGACTATGTTTCTCTGACGAAACAAACACCGGTTCCGGCAGCTTATGCCAAGAATAGCCATCCAGTAAGTCCGCCGCCTCATCCGCCCACAGCAGACCCATTGCATAATTTTCATCCGTCGCACTACCCGAATACGCAATAAATACTTTGCCGTTTCTGCTAATAACAGCGGCTCCTTCATTGACGGAAAAGCCTATTTTTTCCCAATCATATTCCGGTATAGATAATAGTACCTGCTCTCCTTTAAGCGTCCAGGGATTTTCCATCTCTGAAATATATAGATTCGAATTCCCGGGAATCCGCGGGTCCTGCTGTGCCCAAACGTAGTAAAGACGCTCTCGATGAACAAAAGCTGTACCATCCAAACTAAAGCTGTCAAATTTTGTTTCCAGCTGCCCCTTCACAGTCCAGTCGGTATTCATCGGGTCCTCATGTTTATTCTCAATTACAAACATCCGATGGTGATGGGTTCGGTCTCTAATTTCAGCATCATCACTTGCCGCAAAGTAGATATACCAGCAGCCATTAAGAAAATGAATTTCCGGCGCCCAAATTAGCTGGCTCATTTTTCCTGTTGCCGGCGCCTGCCAGACAGCTAGCCGTTCACTACTTTCAAGACCCTCTAGTGTTTTAGAACGGCGAAGCTCTATTGACTGATACCCTGGCACTGAGCCTGTAAAATAATAGTAGCCGTCTGTATGCTTATAGACCCAAGGGTCCGCTCGTTCAATCACAATCGGATTTTTATACGTCGTTTTTACTGTCATAACAATCCCTCATACTTTTTTTATTTTAAATACATTCCATGAATACTTGCCGACTTCCACTGTCACAGTCTGTTCTTTATCAATCGAAACAGTCTGTTTTTTTGGCTGAATTTTATCTGGTGTTTCCCGCCGATTTTTGTCCAGCAGTTCTTCACTTTGCAGCTGGATGTGTTCCCCATTTTCTGCCAGTGAAAAATCATGATCGACGATTATTGTCTGCTTTTGGTCTGTCCGGTTAACGGCAAAAATGACCAGTTCTTTTTCATTCTCAACAACCACACTATCGACAAAGGGAACATTTTTAATTTTTTCACAATCATAGGTTGGACCTGTCGTGTTCTGAGATAGTACCCGTCCCTTGGCGTAATTTGATAAATGCGCCATGATATAGTAGGTTGGATTACACCAAGCTTTTCCTTCCCTATCAGTTAAAATTAACGGAATGGTGTTTACCAGCAGAGATTGACAGGCAATTTTTACCCGATCTGCGTGCCTCAAAATAGCAAGTCCTAAAGAACCAAACAACAAAGCATCTTCCATCGTGAAATAGCACCAGTCAATCGGACTGCCGATTTCAAAATCCTGATGCTGTTTTTCCGGCTGAGCATGAACATTCCATTCATCAAAAGCTAGGTACATCGTTTTTTCACTTCTTAAAAGACCCTTCACATAGTCACAAGCAGCAACTACCTCTTCTATTTGCCGGTCAAACCGATAGGATTTAGCCAAATAAGTGGGTGTATCATCCCGCTCATTCTTCGGCGGTTTTGTCAGATCATCCTCATCATATTTATCGATATAGTTATGCAGGGCAAGATAATCAACGTTTTCATACGCCTGCTCCAGAGCAATTCGATCCCATTCCGGATAGCTGGCAAGTCTTGGCGTTGAACTTCCCACAAGAATTGTTTCAATCGATTCATCTACCAGCTTCATTACCTTAGCCGCTTCATTGGCAATTCGCCCGTACTCGTAGGCACTTTTAGCCCCGATTTGCCAAGGACCGTCCAATTCATTTCCCAAACACCATAGCTTGATGTTAAACGGTGCTTCCTGACCGTTTTTTCTACGCATATCACTCCAGTAAGAATCCCTTGGATAGTTGCAGTATTCTACAATATTGCGGGCATCATCAATTCCTTTTGTACCTAGATTCACTGTAAAAATCGGCTCTGCCTCTGTGTGACTCAGCCAGTTAAAAAATTCATGCAGTCCAAAAGTGTTAGGCTCAATTCCCCGCCAAGCCAAGTCAATTTTTTTCGGGCGATTTGCTACAGGACCAATCGTATCCTGCCAATCATAACCAGAAGTAAAATTACCGCCTGGATAGCGGATAACTCCCAGATTCAGCTCTTTGATTAAGGCTAAAACATCCTGACGAAAGCCGTTTTCATCCGCTTGTGGATGCCCCGGCTCAAAAATCCCAGTATAGACAACACTGCCCATATGCTCCACAAAAGAACCAAAAAGCCGAGGACTGATTTCTCCTACTAAAAAGTCTTTACGTACCTTAATTATTGATTCGTTCATTTCATCACCTGACGTTTTCTAAATAGTATAAGCGCAATTACCTTCCAGAAGCCGCCGGCAAAAATAAAAATGAATGGCGGAAACAGAAAGACCAGCACTGTAAATGAAACGGTTAAGCCGCAGCATAATAAGTTTCTTAAGAAATATAGAATCAGCTCTAATGCACTCTGTTCAAACAGCTGGAAAACCGTTTGTTTTTCCAACCAGACACACTGATACATCCAGGAAAATAGAAACATTAAATAAACAATAGAAATAACATAGCCGCTGATAATTAATAGCTGACTACTTTCCGACATCAGGTTATTTACTATGGCAAAAATTCCGATTGTTAATCCACTTACTAATAAGTTCAGCGGAAGATACCTTTTGATTCCCTGAAAGAAGTAGCGAAGAATACTTCCTGTTGAGCTGCCTTCCCATTGTCTAATCACATACAATACCCCGACAGATGCAGGAATCACAGTTATTAGAGGCAGGGATAAAATTACCCATAACAGCCCTAACAGCAGGTAGTCGGAAATCATCATTAACTGTGAATAAATTCTGGTTTCTACCAGCTTCATTTTCCTTCACCTACTCTTTCATACCAGACATTGCTGTTCCTTGAACGAAGTATTTCTGTGCAAAAATGTAAATAATCAACAACGGCAGCATAGAAATGACTGTTCCTGCCATAACCGGTCCATAGAAGGAAATATTCTGACCTGTAAATAATGCTAACCCTGCAGGCAATGTCCGCATTTTAGAACTGCTGGTTAGAATCAGCGGATAAAGTAAGTCATTCCAGCTATTCATCAGTGTAAAGATTCCTAAGGACAGCAGCGTTGGTTTACTCAAAGGCAGCATGATTTTCCAGAAGATTTTAAACTCATTTAAGCCATCAATTCTAGCGGCTTCTTCCAGTGAATTTGGCAGCGTAATAAAGAAAGAACGCATCATGAAGATACCGAAAGCAGTCGTCATCCTTGGAATAATCAGTCCGGCATACGTATCCAGCAAGCCCATAAGATTAACTTCAATAAATAATGGAATCATAAATACTTGAAAAGGAATCATCATGGTCAGTAAAACAAAATAGAATAGTGCCGACTTGCCCTTAAAATTCATGCGGGCAAAAGCGTAGCCTGCCAACGAATCGAAAAACACGGAAGTAATAACCGTACCACCAGCAAAAATAACTGTATTTTTGATGTAGTCTAAAAGAGGAATGGTTGACCAGACCTTAATATAGTTATCCAGCGTATACTTATCCGCAAAAATTTTCGGAGGAAAGGAAATGATGTCCTTCTCATACTTAAACGAGGAAATAATCAGCCACAGAAACGGAAAAGCAATAATACACAGAACCAAAATCATTCCAATCGTACTAAGTATCTTTTTAGGTGTTGCTTTCTTCCGCTTTTTTACATTAGCGGGAACAAGGGTACTTTCTGTTGTCATTTTGGCTACCTCCTATTTCATTTGTTTTTCTTTACGGGACATATACAAGTTAGTGGAAATGGCGATTGCCGCAATAATCACGAACAGAACAGAGGAGAGCGCCGATGCATACCCCAGCTCATAAGGAGCGGTAAAGCCGCGGCTGTATATGTATTGAACAGCTGTTTCTGTCTTAAATTGCGGTCCGCCGGCAGTTGCAACATACACCTGATCGAAGACTTGCATAGAACCAATCAGATTGGTTAAGATACAAAAACCTAATGAAGGAACAATCTGCGGCAATGTAATGTTGAAAAATTGCTGTCTTTGAGTAGCTCCATCCATTTGTGCTGATTCATACAATGAAGGCGAAATTCCTTGGATTGCCGTCAACAGGATAGTCATTGTTACTCCGAAATTCTTCCAAACGGTCATAACTGCCACTGTGGGCATAGCTAAAGTAGGATCACGGAAAAATTGAGGAATCGGCAAGTTAAGCTGAGAAAACAGATAAGGAATTGCTCCGACATTTGGATCCAGCAGCATAGAGAAAATAATAGCAATTGATGTCAGCGAGCAAATTACAGGAATGTAGAAGGTGGAACGACAGAATTTATTGAACTTTGTATTCTTAGAAAGAACAACAGCAGCTAATAATCCGATAATAATTTGAGCGGGTGTTTCCAAAATCGTAAAATATAAAGTATGCAGCAGGGAATTAACCGCCCGCTCGTCACTAAAAATCCGCATAAAATTATCCAGACCCACTATATTTCTTGAAGTAAAGAAGATATTCAAGTCCGTAAAGCTGATAGCAAAGGTTCCCAGCAAAGGAACGACTGTGAACAGCAGCAGTACCAGAAAAGATGGTAGTAAAAATAGATAGGCTGCCCGTTTGGGCTGATTCCAATATCTGGCTAATGATTTCAACTAATACACCTCATTTTCATAAAAGATTTAAACACAGCTGGAACAGAGGGGAGCAGTCAAAAATTTAATCCGGTCTACTATTCTAATTTTCTTTTAAAATAGGCAAACACTATACCTGCCCGTTCCATCGACCATTTTTGATTGTGTTTCGTGCAGTAGTTTTCTGCCCGCACCTCTGTTCCGGCATTTATTTAAAATAGGGAACGATTCAGAACGACTAGCTTACTGGCTTAGTAAGTCATTGATTGCTTTGTCTGCATCATTCATTAGTTTTTCTGGATCTTCTCCAGCCAATAGCTTTTCAATCATCGGATTGATAATATCGTTATTGATTGCTGAAATTTTAGTAAATCCAGGTAGAAACGGCTCTGCGTAATCCATTTGCTTAGAAAGCTCAGAAACAATCTCATTGTTCTTCACTTCATCGTCTTCAGCTACAGAATTTAAGTATGCCGGGAAACCATTTTCGATACTCCATTTTTTACCAATTTCTGTTGTATTCCAATATTTCAGGAATTCATAGATTGCTTCTTTTTTCTTACTGTCCGTACTTGCTGGAATAGCATAGCCTACACCATCAAGAATAGCCGTTTGTTCACCACTCTCACTTGCTTGAGGCAATGTAGTCACACCGTAGTTGATTTCGTTTGCCTTTAGTCCGTTATTCAGCCATGGACCGTTAATTTCGATGGAAAGCTGCCCTGCATTCATCAAGTTATCCATCTCAGCACCAGAAATTGATTCCGGACCTGCCTTATCAACATGAATCATTTGCTGAATGGCCTTTAAGGTTTTTAAATTTTCTGGAGAAGCAAACTCAGATTTCGTATAGTCATCGTTAATCAGTTTGCCGCCGTTGGCAAGAATCCAATTGTAAAGAGGAGCCGTACCATCCTTGTTAAATACAAATCCTGAAACATTCTTACTGCTGTCTGTCAGCTTCGGTGCCATCTCAGTCAATTCAGTCCAGGTTTTCGGCGGTGTTTCAGTATCTAAGCCAGCCGCTTTAAATAAATCCTTGTTCCAATACATGTACATACCCTGAACCTGCATAGGAATGAAGTATTGCTTGTCTTCTACTTTTCCTAAATCTACAGCTGTTTCGGTAAAGTCCGCTTTATCTACCCCGTCATAATCCCAAAAATCATCCAAGGACTGAACAGCGCCATTTTCAACATACTGAGCAAAATCAGGATAATTTAATGCAATAAAATCAGGTGCTGTTTTTGAAGAAATAGCTGGCGGCAGCTTTTCGTTCAAGTTTGCCCAAGTCATAACATCCATCTCAATTTTGATATTTTTATCATTGGTTTTATTAAAGTCATCAACAATGTTTTGTAAAATTTCACCATCCGAAGCAGTAAAGCCATTCCAGAAGGTTAACGTTACACCATCCTCTGAGCCTCCATCAGAAGAAGAACCTCCACCGCATGCTGCCAGCACTCCTGCTGCTAAAACTGCCATTGATCCTAATAAAAACTTCTTGAATCTCATTTTGACATCCCCCTTAAATTTTGTTCTACTATTTTAATAAGCAACGAACCATATTCCACGACAACGGCTGCAACTGACAGTTGATTTCGGCTTCTTCCAGTGTGTAGCTATCTGACTGTACTGGTTTGATTTTTTCTACTCCTTTCGTATTGACTTCTTTGATTTTAAAGCCGCTTAACTGCGAAAATTCTATTACTTCCTTTATAGCTAAGCCATTGGTGCCTATCGCAAAATCCATAAGCTCCCGACTACGGTTAACAGCAAATACCACCAGCTCGTTGGCTTCTTCATTCAATACAGCAATTGATTCCAAATAGGGTACTGCTTCGAAATCCTTTGTTTGATAGCTTTCTGATTCAATCAAAGGCTTTAAAACAGTGCCTCGACCAAAGTTGGATACCTGCATAAAGGGATAGAAAATGGTTTGTCTCCATGCTTCGCCATCTTTTTCAGTCATAATCGGTGCAATCACATTTACCAGCTGAGCCAGGCAAGCAATCTTTACTCGATCACTGTGCTTCAGCAAGGTGATAAGCAAGCAGCCTAACAGCAAGGCATCTTCAAAATTGTAGTGGTCCTCCAATAATGGCGGTGCAACCTGCCACGGCTTAACCGTTTCATCGTGCTCATTGCTGTGATACCAGATATTCCATTCATCAAAGGATAAATTCAGCTGCTTCTTGCTGTGTTTCTTCGCCTTCACTGCATCACACATTGCCGTAACTCCTGTAATAAAAGCATCCATATCCAACGAACGAGCGAGATAATTGTCTAAATCATCCTCTTGATTACCATAATATTGATGGAGGGAAAGATAGTCGACATAATCATAGGTGTGTTCCAGCACCTCCAGCTCCCAATCACCAAAGGTAGGCATATGACTGTGTGAGCTGCCGCAAACGACCAGTTCAATTGAATCATCTACCAGCTTCATCGCTTTCGCTGTTTCCGCAGCCAGCCGTCCGTACTCTTCTGCTGTCTTATGACCGATTTGCCAAGGACCGTCCATCTCATTACCCAAGCACCAGGTTTTAATATTCAACGGATCTTTCAAGCCATTTTTCTTTCTCAGGTCACTCCAATAGCTGCCTTCTTTATAATTGCAGTATTCTACTAAATTTCTTGCAGCATCAATTCCCCGTGTTCCTAGATTCACCGCCATATTGATTTCTGTCTCAGCTTTTTTCGCCCATTCGTAAAACTCATGGAGTCCAACTTCGTTAGTCTCCGTCGTCCGCCACGCTAAATCCAGGCGCTTGGGCCGTTCCGCGACAGGCCCAATACCATCTTCCCAGTTATAACCAGATAAAAAATTCCCCCCAGGATAACGAACAAGAGGTACCTTCAATTCCTTTACCAAAGCAAGGACATCCTGACGGAAGCCCTGTTCATCCGCTGACGGATGATTCGGCTGGTAAATTCCCTCATACACTGCCCGTCCCATATGCTCAATAAACGAACCATAGAGTCTTGGATCCACTTCAGAAATCGAAAAATACTTATTAATCATCAATTTCGCCTTCAAAATCTAGCCTCCTTTAATATTTAACTAAATAATAAATCAATTTGAAAACGCTGTCAATAATAATATTGTTAAATTAAATATTTTATTTAATGATTAAATTAACATTTATATTAATAATCAAGCATATAGAATAATCTTGTTTCACATAATTAACATATATGCTAATATAGTTACTAAGAAAGAATAATCAACGTGAGGTGATTCCCATGCAGTTGGAAATCAATGAAGAAGCCCTGCCGGTTTATGAAGCTTTAGCAAGTAATGTGCGAATTAAAATCATTCAGTTGCTGTCAAAAAACAAGATGAGCGTGAAGGAGCTGGCAACTGCGCTTGGACTGAGCAGTGCAATTGTAACCATGCATATCAAAAAGCTGGAAGAAGCGAATATTATCAAAACAGAAAAAATAGGGCAAAAGAAAATATCCAGCCTTCGGGTAGATAAAATCGATATTAATTTTCCCGAAAAAATCTTTAATGCCTTTGATTTCAAAGAAACCTTTATCCCTGTCGGACATTATACGAATTATCTGGTCGAGCCCACCTGTGGTTTGGCTACGATTAATGAATTTATCGGCGATGTCGATGAACCGAAATACTTTATGGATACTAGAAGAATGGATGCACGAATCCTGTGGTTTACTCAAGGCTTTGTAGAGTACCAAACACCTAATTTTTTATCGGAGCAGGAGAAGTTGGAAATGCTGGAAATTTCAATGGAGATTTCTTCTGAATTTCCATTTTCCAATGACAATTGGCCGTCAGATATTACCTTTAGCTTAAACGGCATTGAATTAGGGACCTGGACAAGTCCCGGCGACTTCGCAGATATACGTGGAAAATATACACCAGAGTGGTACCCGGATAATTTGAATCAGTATGGTCTATTGAAAACGATTCGTATTACCAAGCATTTAACAAATATGGATGGTGTTCCTTTATCCGATATTACTATTGCAGATATTCCCAACCACGAAGATACCTGGCATCTAAGGGTCGAGGTAAAAGAAAATGCCAAAAACATCGGCGGCTGTACTCTATTCGGTCGGGGCTTCGGCAACTACGATCAGGATATTAAAATTAAAGTCTATTACAGCTAAGCAGCATAGAAAAAAAGCAGAGCTCTTTTGGCTTTGCTTCAAAAAATAAACCGCAAGATACGAAAATGGCTACCAACATTTTCAGTATTTTACGGTTTATTTCTGATTGAGTAGTTACCTCTGCATGTCTAATGATTTTCGAGACAAATCGTCAGGTTCCTACAGGCTTTTTTTGATTCTCGAAACAGATAAAAATCAACCCTGTTTAGTCCATTTTAAAACACAGAAAAGAGTCTGGGACATAAACAAAATCCCAGACTTTTGACATCCCTAAAACCGAATAAACGGTATTCCAAAAGCAGCTTTCTCGGAAATAAGCCGAATCATCTCAAAAATATGAGAAGCTATTTTCGAATTATTCTTCTTATTTCTCGGAGCTGAACACTTTTGTCACAACCTTTTTTTCAATTAAAGAGAATGTTTTTCTATCTACTTATTTTTACAGATTTTCGTTCAACAACTTGAGGAGTATACAGGATACTCTCCCCAATCATTTTTTTCTCAATCGCTGTAACCATCCAGCTTGCTGCATCTTTTCCCAGCTGTTCTTTTGGATGAGTAATCGTTGTCAGTGCTACTTCTCCTGCCGTGCTTAAGTAAGAGTCGTCTTGTCCAATCACAGAAAAATCCTCCGGCACCCGCTTACCGGCAGCCGCCAGCTGCTGTACCAGTTGATTGGCAATCTCATCATTATAGCAGACCACCCCTTGTATAGCGGTGTCCTTTTCTAAACAAGCGACTACACGTTCAACCACAGCTGCCTTTTCTCCAGTAGCATAGGTGAAAATATTACTGGATTTAAAGGTGAGGTTCTCCTCTTCAAAAGCTTCGATAAACCCTTTCATCCGAAGCTTCCCTTGTAAATCATCAATTTTTACAATCAGAGCCAGTTCTTTCAGTCCCTGTTCAAGCAGGTAGGAAGTCGCTAAAAAGCCCGCTTTCACGTCATCCAGACTGATGAAAGGCAAATCAATTTCTTCATAACAGGAATTAATCATCACCACAGGTATCCCCCTTTCTTTAAAAGAAAGGTAGTAGGATAAATTCGGGTTGTACTGATTACTCTTAGTCGGTTCAACGATAAGCCCATCAACCTGCTGAGCCAGCATATTTTCCAAACACTTACGTTCTTGTTCTGGATCATTACTGGTACTGGCCAGTAGGAGTGAATATCCCCTCGTACGAAGCTCTTCTTCAATACCACGAATAATCGAAGGAAAAATATAATCAGATAGGTAGGTGGTAATCACTCCAATTGTTTTCGTCCGTTTTACTGATTCTCCTACTTCCTTGTAACGGTCATCCACATAGGTGCCAGAACCTTTTTCTTTACGAAGAAATCCCTCATTAACTAATAAAGCAATCGCCTGTCTAATAGTATGTCTGCTCACCTGACAGATTTCCTGCAGCTTAAGCTCCGGCGGAATCACAGAACCGTCAGGATACTCGCCGCTTAATATTTTAGCACGTAGTTCGTCAGCAATCTGCTGATATTTAGATACCATATTTTTCCTCCACATAAAATTTGTACGGTCATTTTTTATAATAGGTCTTTTTCATAGAGGAAGCAAGTCAATAATGCAGATTTTCAGTTACCTAGTTTCATTTCCTTTACTCTTTGCTCTAAAAGAAATTACCCCTTCACTAAAACAAAATAACTAATCTTAAATTTCAACTAACAACTCAAAAAAATGATAAGGACAGAACTGCTACTTCGCAGTATTTACGGATGTGTTGTAGGTAAATTTCTGATAATGATTTCTCACTATAGAGTACTCAAACGGAATCCCTGTTTCAGTGAACACAACTTCTTCTGTTACTGTTACAGGTTCATGTATTTCAAGGCCTAATTCCTTTTGATCTTCTTGATTTGACGGCATAGAAAAAATTGAAACATAAGAGTTTGTTAATAAAATCCCTAGTTCCTTAACTGCAAAATCATAAATAGAGTCCTTGATCATCTCCTTTGTCAAACGGGGAAACAGTTGGATAGGAATATAATCTGTCTCGATGGATACTGGGCTATTATCGATGTATCTAACTCGCTTAAAATGATACGTAAAATCACTTTCATTCAAAAGCAAAGCTTTTCGCACCTCTTCAGGCGGTAAAATCACTTCAAATAATAAGATAGTTGACCGAATCTCTCTCCCTTGTTCTGAAAAAGACTTAGTTAACCCAATCGGTCCTTTACGCTGATGGCTGTAATCTTCATAATTCTTTTTAAAAAGTAAATTTACAAATGTTCCAGAGCGTGCTTTTCGTAAGAGTAAGCCTTCTTCTACTAATGAATCAATTGCTTTTTTCATTGTGCTTCTGCTTACTTCAAATTCTTCACTTAAAACCCTTTCATTTGGGAGTTTTCCTGTTGCATACTGATCATTTAGAATATTTCTTTTTAACTGGTCAGCTATTTTTTCATATAAACTGAGAGAATCCATTTCGCCCTCCTTAACTGCAACTTTACTGTTTATTCTATTATAGCTAAGTATTTTTCTTTTTTCAATCAAATTGGTACGTTCCAAAAAATAATTTGGTTGACTCCAGAAAAAACATATGGTTTAATATTTTTGAAAGTGCTTTCTAAAAAAACAAAAGGAGAACTACTATGAAAAAGTTAACAGCTGTATTGGAAAAATATCTACTGCCTTTTGCTGATGTTTTTAGTAAAAACCGCTATTTAGTCGCAATTAAAGATGCCTTTTTGATTTCCCTGCCTTTTACTGTTTTCAGCTCTATTTTTACCGCAATTGCTAATATCCCATTTTTGCCAAATCTATTTGGTGAAGAAAATATTACACAATTCCAGACTTTTGTGTCCCCTACTTTTTCTTTAACAATGGGTGTTATATCTTTTATTGTTGCTGCAGGGATAGGCCATAGTCTATCCAATCATTATAAAATAAACGGAATTTACGGTGCTTTGGTGGGATTGCTGTCTTTCATCATGATCACACCTACTACCACTGTTACAGAATCCGGAGAACTAGTAGTAAGCGTCCTCCCTTTATCAGAAATTGGGGCAGTAGGCATGTTTTCCGCCATTATTATGTCAATTATTGCTACGGAAATTTATCGTTACGCTATTCAGCATAACTGGACTATCAAAATGCCCAGTAGCGTACCAAAACTTGTCTCAGATTCATTTTTTTCTTTTGTGCCAATAGCTGTCGCTTTAATCGCTGCCTTTACAGTAAGAAGTTTATTTGAACTCACTCCTTTTGAGACAGTCAATAATCTGATTTATCAGCTGCTACAAAAACCATTAACCTCTCTAGGTACCTCACTACCGGCAACCATCATTGTTGGGGTATTAGTAAATCTCTTTTGGTTTTTTGGTCTTCATGGACATGTTATTGTTGGAAGTGTGATGGTACCAATCTGGAATACCCAATCCTTTGACAATCTGACAGCTTTTCAAGCTGGAAAAGAACTTCCTCATATAGTAACTGGACAATTTACAGATTTCTTTGTACTGAACGGCGGCTATTTATCCATACCAGTACTCATTTCATTGTTGTTTTTCTTTAAAAAAAGATCCGATTGGAATGACCTCGGAAAGATTTCATTAGCTCCAGGAATTTTCGGTGTCTACGAACCGTTAATCTTCGGGCTACCAGTCATGCTGAACCCAATATTATTCATTCCGTTAGTAGCAACACCGATTATTACGACCGTTACTTCTTATTTTGCAATGAGTGTCGGGTTAGTTCCCCTCACCACTGGAGTAGCACTACCTTATACCATGCCCTTAATTATTAGTGGTGCTATTGTGACAAACTCTATCCGCGGTGCACTTTTACAACTTTTATTACTGGTTGTTCTAACATTTATGTGGTATATCTTCTTGAAAGTATTAGATGGACAAACTAGATTAAAAAAGGAGCAAATTAATGACTAAAGAAAAAATACTTGGAGCTCTTTATGGCGCTGCTGTCGGCGATGCCTTAGGTGCCCCAACAGAACTACGAAATACACGGCAAATTATTGAACACTTTGGGGGCTATGTAAAAGAATATCAAGAAGCTCCCAATGATACTTTTGCTAGGGAATATCCTGCTGGAACTATCACAGATGACTTTAGTATGTCCTATTACCTTATGCAGGCAATCCTTCAGCATCAAGGAATGTTCAATGAAAAAATCGCAAAAGAAGCCATCATTGCTTGGGGGAACGACGGATATTATTTTGATAAGTTTGCCGGGCCAACAACTAGAACAGCCATTGAAAAGATGCGATTAGATTTGCCAACAGATGTTGATCCATTTGGGCTAATTAACTATAGCGGGCTTGCTACAAATGGCGGAGCCATGAAAACCATTCCTCTGGCCGTTCTAGCCAAAGGAAATAAAAAAAGAGCTCTTGAGTACACCATCGCAATGTGTCAATCTACCCACTTTAACAGCAATGCTATCTCTGCCGCCGCTGCTATCTGCTGTGGTGCAACGGAGGCATTGACTAACGAAGCGACTCTCAAAACAATCATTGAAGCAGCATTATGGGGGGCACTAGAAGGGCGTAAATATGGAGAAGAACAACAGCACATCTCGGTTGGACCAGATATTGAATATAAAATTAGAAAAGCTGTTTACATAGGTAGACAGTCCAAGGATTTTGCTGACTTATTACAAAATACTGCGGATAAAGTCGGGACTAACTTTTGGGTTCAAGAATCTATACCTGCTGTTTTCAGTTTACTAGCTGGGACAAAAGGCCAAACCATGTCTGGAATTTATGCAGCTGTAAATGTTGGAGGAGATACTGATACCATCGCATCAATGTTGGGAGGTATCACAGGCGGATTAAACGGTATAGACTCTATCCCAAAAAGATATATTAGAAAAATGGAGCAAGCAAATCCCAAACTCTCCATCCAAAAAGTTATTCATGATTTTACTGCCCTCTGTTTATAATCGTTGCTCAATGTAAAATAAGTGTTTATCCCAACCTTACAACTCGCTCAAGAGAACCCAGATAAATAGTAGAGCATTAGCAGCACATAACTGGACTTAACTGCAGCAAGTATCCACAGAAGCAATCCCTTCGAAAATAAGCTGAGCTTAACACAAACTAAAAACATATTTTTTGTTAAGCTCAGCTTATGGCTCGGGACTATACATTTTCGTTCCAGTCCATATTAAATTACCCATGACAGATTTATTAAATACAAGGAGAAAATATGAATTCAACTGCTCAAAAGAAAACCATTCTTCATTTACCAAAAGTCGAACTTCATTGTCATTTAGACGGCTCAGTTTCAATAGATACCTTGAAGAAGCTGGCTAAAAAAGAGGGTCTGCCAACAGCAAACCTTGAAAAAGCTGCTGCGCCTAAAAAGTGTCTGAACTTAAAAGAATATTTAGAAAGCTTTGATATAATCCTCCCCTTGCTTCAAACAAAAGAGAGCCTGTTCACTGCCGCATATGATGTTATTAGACAGGCTGCTGCAGAAAATATCTGCTATCTTGAAATTCGCTTCGCCCCTTTACTTCATCAACAAAAAGGCTTATCCCTTAAAGAAATCATAACCGCTGTATACTCGGGAATAAATCAAGCAAAACAGGACTTTGCTGTCCACGTTAGTCTATTAATTACTGCCTTACGCCATCATACAGAAGAAGAACACAAGCAGCTAATAGATACTCTTGTTGAACTAAATCAATGCCCCATTGCTGGATTTGATTTCGCTGGTGATGAAGAGCAGCTGACGACCGTCAAGCTTAAATTATCCGCTGAACATGCCCAATCCTCCGGTTTGAATCTAACCATTCATTCTGGGGAATGCGGTTGTGCTCAAAATGTAATTGAGGCAGTTCACTTAGGTGCTTTACGTATCGGTCATGGGGTGGCAATCAAAGACAACCTTATTGCTCAACAGCTATGCCGAACCTCTGGTGTACTTTTAGAACTTTGCCCTTCGAGCAACCTACAAACAAATGCAGTGAAAAACTGGGCGGAATACCCCCTTCGTCATTTTTTAAAAGAAGATATTGCGTGCTGCATCAATACAGATAACCGTACAATATCTCAAACAACATTAACCAGAGAATATCAGCTTTTATTTGAACATTGCAAGTTAACCTATCTCGAAATGGAACAGCTGAATCTCCATGCCGTTAACCATGCTTTTACCGATGAGCAGACAAAAAGTGCCTTGCGAAAAAAGATAATATCAGCTTATGCAACAGTTACCAAATAAGAGAAAATATGATAAGGACGAAAAAGTCTCTATCTCAACATTAAAATATGATTCAGCAACATACCAGACCTAATCATCTCTTCGCCTATTATTACAAAAAGTGAGTAGAACAAACACCCATGGTGGGTTACCGCCACCAAACAGAATGAAAATAATCGACCTACACGCTATTTCCTGTCATACTAAAGAGAACAGGAGTAGCTTGTAGGTCGATTACTGATTGAGGTTCTTCTCCAAGTTGACCTTGAGGGACAAACTAGACCATTCTACTTATTTGTACCAATCATTCGGTCATAGAACCTGCGTATAATAAATAAAATCCCGAACGTTTAGTATGTCGAAACTCGAATAAACGGTGAGACAATAACACATATGGGCACTTAACTGCGACGAGTAACCGCAGGAGCACTCGCAAAGCACTTAACTGCGACGAGTAATCGCAGGAGCAACTTCTTCAGCAATAAGCCGAATTTGAACAAAAATTGGGAAAGCACCAGGTAGGAATCAGTCAACATCGAATGGTTTACTTCGTGTTTCCTGTCATTTTCGTAAATTCCTTCTCATTGCTTTGAATCACTGTGATTACTTACTATGTAAGTAGAGCTGCTGAAAAGTACCTACTTGGTGTTTGACGTTAACCGTTCTAGCGCAAACTCTATAGTTACCGTTACGAATAAACTCTTGATACATATACATTCTGATATTGATTGGTTCTCAATAGGTCTGGCTAAACCGGCTGTCTAGCAAATGCAAAAAAAGTTCGTCTATTTATTAAAAATCTTCGGACCTTTGCGCATGTTTTTAAGATCATTTTTAGGATTAGCCATTTTCTTAGAGCGGCCGCCTGCCTGTTTCTTTTTAATTAGCTCTAACATTTTTTCTTTTGAATTCATTTTCTACACCGCCTTTAACAGTATCATTATACACTCAAAACCGCATTGAAAGATACAATTAATTTTCTGAAACTGTAAGAAAAACGTTTGATCGGCTAGATTGGGAAATAGCTGGGCTATCTATCATTCTATCAACCCTAAAGGACAGTCGAACTTTACAGGCACTCATTTCAGCTAATTTCAATACGCTTTTTAAAAGAAATTTTTTATCCCTCAACAGAGGTTTGTTGAGGAAATTCTCCTCCTTCATTATAAAGGATACGGCCAATTCTTTAAGCAGCCCACTTCACATAAGCTTCATTGGAAATAGCATCACCTTCTACTTCTTCAATAACATTTAACTTTTTCAACACCTTATCATATTCTATCGTTCCATAGGTTAATTCATTTGGACCAAACAAATATACCACTTTTTCATCATCTTCATACTCTTTTGTCATTAACATATAGATTGCCATTACCCTTTTATCGCTCCATTCAAAATGCTTTATATGCTAGGATTAAACAGACTTGTCAATTCAAAGCCAGTGTTCATTTCAGAATAAATAGAACAAACAACAAACCGCTCTTTCCCTGCAAATTCCACTAGCTTATATCGGCCAAAGGCAGCTGGAATATGATGATGCCCATGAATCACGCCAATGATATTATACTGCTCAAACAGCTGTTCAATTGCCGGCTCTGAGCAAGTATAGTCCTTATTATACGACTTGCTTCTAGGAAAAAGCCTGCTTAGCTCGTTAAATAAAGGGGCATGGGAAACAATCACTGTCGGTATACTCTGATCCTTAGCAAGCAGCGGCTTTAAAGCCTTCAAAATAAAGCGCTGCAGCTCCTTTTTACGCCTAACCAGTGCTACCGGAATCGTCAATCCTATGTAGCGAATTCCGCCATGAACCACACTATCATTATTTAACACCTTCATTTTAGGGAACCTTTTTTCAAGCTCACCTTTCACAGCTTCATAATAATCATGATCTCCTGTCGGCAGCAGCGGCCATGCGTCATCAGGATTTTCCCGAATTAATTTAAACCATTCATAGTTAAGGAAAGGACGCCACTTCTCCCACTCTTCAGCCTTTGTATCAGGATTCTCTGGTAAAACAGCGACCAATTCATGATTTCCTATAACATAGACTCCACTGATTTTCTCGTTGGTCACTTTAGAATTCTGAACATCGCCAGCTAGTATATTAAAATGTTGATTACTGAAAGGAAATTTACCATCCAGTATATGAATATCCGAAACAACATTCACCAAGTTGGTGCTCTCTGTTGGCAGGACATTTTCAAAATACTGTTTTAGCTCTTGCGGATCAACGCTATGTGCAACGTAATTTTTTCGAACCTCAGACAGTTCGCTGCCAAATTCTGAGCGCAAAAGCGGCCGATTATTCGTAAGCATGGGCTGAGTGGTATTGATGATTGAATGATTAATCGTTTGTTTAATTTCCTGAGGAAGCAGCTCCAAAGCCGGCGTAATATCTGATTCAAAGGTGAGCTGTTTATACATCTCTTTATCCTCTAAGGAGGTATCCGGAGTCATCGATTCTAACAGCTGCAGATTTTTTCCATCGGTTGTGATTGGCAAAGACTGAGTAAGCTGAACAACAAAATTAAGATATTCAGAGACATAGCCTGCTATACCTGTTTTGGCATTTTCACTAAATAAAAACTTCCCAGCCAGATTTGCGGATAGAGGTCCCGTCTCATCATGTTGCAGCATCCGACCTAAAATTTGAATTTCAAGCAGCGGATTTTGCAGAATGGCATTGTACGCCCGCTGTACCTCGATAGAATCCTTCGCCACTCGCTTTTCTGTGACTTGAAAAATACTCAGCACTAAATACTGTTCAATATTTGTTTTATGCAGCTCCAGATAATGGCGTACCTCCTCCGGATGAAGCAGGTACTGAATCGCTGCACGTTGAATATAGCTTCGGGCCGTATCATAAGGAATGGCAGAATAGACAATATCTCCTCTAGATGAAACACTCATTGACTGTTCTCTCACATTATACGTCAATTGAAAGTAGTCATTTCTAAACAAGGTCTTGTTCACCGGCCGCCGTGTATTTTCCGGATAAAGCGCCAAACGAGCCCCCAGCTCCGGCGGCAACACAGCCTTTGATGCCAAAGGCATATCAGAAGGCTGCTTTTGTACAGCTAGCGAATCATTACTTTTATCTGATTTCACCAAATCACCTCACCTCTGTAAAATAATTACTGTTTCTCTTATTGTTCACTTCATCTGTGATTAATTATCAGGTTTATTATATCATGCCTAAAATAAAATCATTCCACAAAAAAACGCTTCACAATATGAATAGGAAACGTTTGTGCTGCTTATAGGTAAATGTAGACCAGTAGACTTTTACATGTCCAGCCTATAGGCATGCTCCTGCAATCCAGAAGATCAATCCTATAGGCAAAAAAATTGTCACTCATCTGCCGAAGCTTTATCCGGCTGTAGCTGCTGTAAACAATACTCCATCACGAAAATCAATAGCAGCGCCAGTAGACTGCCAATGATTGCACCGGACAAACGCATCGGGATCAGTCCTAGCGGTGTAAAATTCGTACCGATTGTCATTAACAGCAGAACCTGTGGATTGGTGAAGAAGTTCGCTACCATGTAATTGACAGGCATAAAGAACTCAGTCAAAATATTCAAAGCAACCAGTATCAGTGCTTTGAACACCAGCGGCAGCCCTAAGGAGACTAAGAAAAAACCCAACATAATCCCAACAACACCGCCCACTACCCGGCCAACCGTTCGATCTTTAATTTTGTTCATATGCTCACCCGCCAACACAGCTGCAGCTGAAATCAATATCCAATAACCGTTGCTTTCTCTCAACAAATAGGCAATGTAAGCCGCAATAAACAGAATCATTGAATAGTGCAGAGCCTTCAACAGCGTATTAGGGTGTTCATACATCGTCAGATAATATTTATCCATCATAGACAAGCGCTGAAAATGATCTTTAGGAATTCGATACGGCAGCTTTTCCAGCAATGAAATCAAACAACCAGACAACAAAGAACCGCCGATTCCATATAATAAATAGGTACTATGATGAAAAATCTCACCAAAAGAAGCCGCCTGAAAATTAAAACCCGTCGCATAAAGCATAATGACAAAAAAATAATCCGGTTTTGGAATGCGGAAGACCTTCGAAGTAATAAACGCAGCAAAAGACAAGGTGCTAATAATAAAAGGGGCACTCCAAGGAAACATAGCAGTGCCTGCACCTAATATAAATGCAGCCAGTAGAGCCAGACCATGAATAGAAATAGCCTTCATGTTATACGCAAATGAACGATGCTGAAACGCCAAATAAGAAAAAGCTCCCATCGTTCCCACTGAACTTATCCGCAAATCCTTCGTCAGGATACCTATCGCTAAAGGAACTGCCATCGCCAAACCAGAGCCCAGCGGACGCAAGATATTATTTTTATCCTTCATACATATCCTCCTTTTCTATTTATGTACTACAAGAACTATCTTTACTTTTATTAATAAAAAATGAGTGTTAATGACTATTGAAGCTCATTTTCCGATAAAATCAGCTTTTTTATTTAATTAAGCAGCAAATAAAAAGCGCAATGACTATCATAACACCCTTAATAATTATACGGAGAAAAACTTGGATTTACAAATGTGTTTGACCATTATATGGAATAGCTATTATCACTTCAAACAGAGGAACATCCATGATGTAAAAAATACCTTTCAAAATACGAAAGGCAGAAATTCGATGATTACTTAGACTACTAATAAAAACAATATTGCTGTACAACCAAAGATATTCGAGTAAATTTATTCAAGATTTTTAACAAGAGAATTTATAATTTCGCTCCCTCGATTTTTGATAACAGATTGTGTGTTCGAGTAATCACTACCTTTTGCTTCAATTTCTCTTTTAATCGATTGAAGATTTTTCTTTGATGGATAAAAATGCAAATCAATAAAACTTTGCTTAACCTCAAAAGCATCATCATCTACATATTGATACATAAATTGTTCTTTCTTACCTCTATTAGTAATTTGATCTAGAAACATCAAATTCCCTAAAGTTCCACCAGAAATCACTGCTCGATTTGGAGTTTTAGCTATTAGTTTGCGAGAAATTACATGTTCAAGATCATATTTTGAGCTAGTATATGCATTGCTATCAAAAGAAGCATTTACAGTGTAAAGCATTTTAGCAATTGGTTCGAAATTGATTGAACGTTTTTGTAATTGTTCATCATACCATTTCATTAAAGCATTATTAAGATTTTCTGATAGAATTTCATTCAAATACTTGTTATTATGATCAATAGCAATTTGATCCAGCTTAGTATCTCCTGAACCGGACCAATTACTTTCTACAATATCATAAAGATACCATTTCAATAAGTTCTTTTTAACACACTCATACTCCTTACTAGAACCTTTTCTTGATTGTAATGTTAAACGTTCTTTATTTAATTCATATCTGATATTCCAAAGTGCAGCGAAATATGACAAAATTTGAAAATTTGTTCCCAAAGCATATTTGAAATTTGATAAGTTGCCTGGTGTATGTAGATATTGTTGAAACAACATATTTATGTCTTTATAAATGACTAGTGCTGCTTCTAAAATTTCTTCGATTAAATCTGATTTACTAAACAAAGCTCTATTTTCTTCTGCAATAATTGTGCTCAACTCTTTATTTTTAACACCAAATATAATGGCCATTGAGGAATAGCCAATTTCGTTTGCAGTATCGCTCCCACTACCCTCCCAAAAAACAGGCGTTTTTTCGAGAATCATTTGTCCAAATGCAAAACAAAGCTCTGCAATATTTATTTCAGACTTTTCTCGCATTGTATCTGGTTCAAAATTTTCGATTTCAATTCCACGCTCATTTTCAAGCATCTCATACCAGTTAATTGTCTTCTCTAGAAGTCTTTTGTTATATTTTTCATCTGATAGTTTCACATCATACTTATACCATTGGGCAGCAAATACTTGATATTTGGATAATTTCTTACCTCCACGATTTAGATTCTCAAAAACTATAGCTAATTCTGTGTCTGAACCAGTAAAAACAATCGTAGGAATATCAATCCGTCTAATATCTAAATAATTTGTAATTGATTTAGTAAGATCATCTTTAATTTGAATTATTTCTCTTAGATGATCAGAAATTTGTGGGAAACTACTCAATAATTCTTCTTCAAGCAGATTAAACAAATCAAGTGATTGTGTATACTTATCTAAATCGTTGATATACTTTTTGAAGACTCTCTCAATTACTGCTTTACAGTTTGCCGTAGTTGTAGCCGGTGTATTCTCAGTTACAAACAGATTTAAAGTACGCTCAATAAACTCATTTATAGGAATATATTCTTGAGGATTATCCCTATAATCTCTAATAGTAGTAAAACGCTGTAATCCATCAATTAACGAAATTTTATCTTCATTTGGATACTGGTAAACTAAAATTGCACCGAACGGGTAGCCGTTATGTAGTGTTTCAATAAAATTTTTCTTTTCTGTTTTTGACCAAACCAGTTTGCGCTGAAATGAAGGCAATACTACTGTCCTATCTAACTCATTAAAGCCATATTTTTCAATTTTATATTTTGAGCCGATTGCGTCCATAAAAATCCTCCTTTTACATTCATTCACTTTTATTAGATCATAAAATAATCAATAATACCAGATAGATTTGAAATATGTACTTTAGAAATTACAATTTTTATAAAGTGTTTATTATTTAAAAATTTGCAACTTCGTATGAATACATTGAGAATTTAATAAAACGCATAAAAAAGACACCCTCCAAAATATGGAAAGTGTCTCGAAAGTCTTGATAATACAAGTCTTAACGTTTTGAGAACTGTGAAGCTTTACGGGCTTTCTTAAGACCTGGTTTTTTACGTTCAACCATACGGGCATCACGTGTAAGCAAACCAGCGCGTTTTAATGCAGAACGGAAATCAGGATCTACTTCCAGCAATGCACGAGCGATTCCGTGACGGATAGCTCCTGATTGTCCAGCGTAGCCTCCACCGTTTACGTTTACCATTACATCGTAAGCGCCTTTTGTTTCAGTCACGCCGAAAGGCTGATTGATAACTTCACGCAAGTCAGCGTGTGGAATATATTCTTCAACATCTTTTTTGTTTACAGTAATTTTACCAGTTCCTGGTACTAAACGTACGCGGGCAACTGCATTTTTACGACGGCCAGTGCCGATATATTGTACTTGAGCCAATGAATTTCCCTCCTTAAATTAGGTTAGTAATGTCTAATACTTCTGGTTGTTGTGCAGCATGTGGATGCTCTGCTTCACCATATACGTTCAATTTAGTAAATTGTTTGCGGCCTAAAGTATTTTTAGGAAGCATACCCTTTACAGAATTTTCGATTAGACGGCGAGAATTTTTCTCACGCAATTCACCAGCAGTAACAGATTTCAAACCACCTGGGTATTGGCTGTGACGGTAGTAAATCTTGTCAGTAGCTTTTTTACCAGTTAATTTCACTTTGTCAGCATTGATTACAATTACAAAATCTCCAGTATCCACATGTGGTGTGAATGTTGGTTTATTTTTTCCACGTAGTATAGATGCTACAACTGTTGAAAGGCGTCCCAAAGGAACATCAGTTGCATCTACTACGTACCATTTACGTTCTACTTCGCCAGCTTTGGCCATATATGTTGTACGCACAGTTCTTTCCTCCAATTTTCGTTTCGATGTTTGACATACACTTGAGTTTCCGGGGCTCATCGTGGGGCAAACAATACCATTTAACATAATACCCCGTATCCCTTGTAAAGTCAATGAATTTCTGATTATTTTTTCGATTACAACGGCTTTTTTTCACCATTTTCTGCAAATGTATTTCAGTTTACTTTCCTGCGCTCTTTTCCCTTTATCTTTTGAAAAATAAAAAGAAAAGAACAACAGAGCCATTCATTCTTTTCTCTTTTTTATTTTACTGTAGCCTAAATGCCATCAGCTTTCGTGCATCCTGTAGAATTTTTTCGTTATCTACATCGAAGAGCAGCCATTTGCCGCCGTTCATATACTCATAGGTTTCGTAGGCTTCTTGAATCTGTTCATCGCTTTTCTCAATTAAGGCTTCAATCTCAGCCTGATACTCTTTATTGGCAATAATCAATATCCGAAACGTTCCCTTTTTGGGATAAATGGTACATATGCTTTTTCCTCTTTTTTTAAATTTCAGGTTCCAGCCGGGGATCGAGCAACGGCTGTGCTCCAGCTTTGGTTTGATTTTGAGCTCTTCCGTCAGCTCATGTAACAGCTGTTCCCATTCTTTTGTGTGGATAAACGCAGTTACGTCCTCAAGCTCTGGTTTTGTTTCTCTATTAAATGTCTCATTCCAGTCCATGTTATCCCTCCTTCATCTATTGTCGATTTTTCTTCCAGTCTTCAATCGTCAGTCCTTTGATGACGTCTGTTACTGCCTTTCCTTTGGCTAGACGAGCGTTGGGAATGCGCCCTTCTTCCTTCATGCCGATTTTATCCATCACTCGACCTGAATTTGGATTTTCTTCATCGTGTTTGGCAAATATCCGTATCAGCTGCAGCTTTTCAAAGCCCAGCTCCAACAAAGCTTCACAGGCCTCTGGCACCAGACCATATCCCCAATATTTTCTACTTAAGCTATAGCCGATTTCGGCAATTTTATTTGCTGGTTCAACGCGTAAATCAATCGCCCCAATCAGCTTTTTATTTTCCTTTAGTTCAATACCATACTTTCCTAACGGGTTACTCATAAAATAATCAGCAATCGCCGCTTCTGTATCTTCCACTCGTTGATGAAGTGGAAAAACATATACAACTGTTTCTTCATCAGAGGCATATTCAAACATATCAGAAGCGTCGGCTAAAGTTACTGGGCGCAGAACTAGCCGCTCTGTCTCCAAACGTTGATTTTCAGCTAATATCAAATTATAATTCACCATTACTTCCATCTACATCACCTGCTTTTTATACTACTTTAACGAAGGATCGCTGAAAGTTCAACAGCGTTTTACAGAATTTTTTAATTTAAGTCAGGTTTAAGCTTCAATCATTATCGTTGAATCATCCCAAAGAATGAAGAGGTCTGCATCGTATGAGCATTCGTTCCCGAAAATTCACCCTGACAGTTTTATTATTGATAGGCTTCGCGGCTATTTTCTATTTCGATTTATTTCTGGCAATCATTGGCAACGGTACTGAAAATGCAGAGACAAATACATCAGCTGCTCAATTGACTTTAACCGCTGCAGAGAGTGAAGTCTCTGAGGTTAACCTAGATAGCCAGACCCTAACTGTTGTGCAGGTTGGAGAAGAAGATATAGTTTTATACAGTCAGCCGGATACCGGTAGTGATGTGATTACGACGGTGACACATGGTGAATATCTTGAGTATATTGATGAGATTAATAGCTGGTACCACGTGGTTGTCAACGATCAGTACGAGGGATATATTTCAAGTCTTTATAGTGAAAAAGCAGTAATTGATGTTGCAGCTCCCGCTACTTCACTAAAGAATACAACTGTCGTTTTAGATCCGGGACATGGCGGACAGGATACTGGAGCTATTAGCAACAACGGCTCTTTCTATGAAAAAGATATTACCTTAGCTACTGCGAAAATTATCAAAAACACGCTGGAAGCTGCTGGCTGTACCGTATTATTAACCAGAAATACAGATGCTACTATAGATTTGGAAGATATATGCAGTATCAGTATGCAGAATCAGGCAGATTTCTTTATCAGTCTTCACTATGATTCCACTGAATATATGAACGAAGCCTCTGGCACCACTACATACTATTATTATGAGAAATACGAAGCACTAGCTGAAGCAGTCAATGATTCTTTAAAATATATGCTGCCCTTGGACAACCGCGGCGTTGAAGTCGGCAACTTCCATGTCCTGAGGGAAAACACCCGTCCTGCACTTTTGTTAGAGCTTGGGTATATGAACAATGATTATGACTTAGCCGCTTTCACTACTGAAAATTATCAGCAGCAAGTAGCTGAGGGGATCTTAGATGGAATGAAAGAATATCTTGCTCAAGAAAATGAGGAGACTGGTAGATAATTACCATAAGAAAATAAAAATAAACAGCTAATTACTTCAAAAAATTGGAGTGATTAGCTGTTTTTTTGAAATAACTATTTTTTAGAGAGGAGAAAATAGCCAATAGCCCATTTATAGCTTTCAACGATTAATAACATAACTAGACTCAGAAAAAATTATATCGTTACAAAGGAAACAGAAGTTGCTATACTTAACAGTAAAGTGTTGTTTTGTTGGTATATAAAAAAATATTTATTTTAAAGGAGGAAATTATGAAAAAGAAGGTTAGGTTAAATGGGTTAAAAATAGGAGTGCTCGGAGTCCTTTTCTTTACATTTGGTTTAAAAGCGGAAGCTGCTCCTGCTCGAGAGCAGCCTTTAATCGTTCAACAGCCGACTGGAGAACAATTGACAATTACAGAATATGGGGATGAGCATTTCAACTATGTTGTTTCTGATTCAGGGGATATTGTAAAAAAAAGCACGGATAACTATTGGTATTATGTAACATCCGATTCGATACGAGCTAAAGAAGCTTCTCTGTCTTCAGCAAAATATGGAGTTGACCTCCGTCCATTCAACACGTTGACTGCAGAAACAATTCATGAGCATCAAGAAGAATTAACAAATAAAACAGAGGCTGCTCCTTTGCTGGCAACAATGAAACAACTGACAGGTTCTGAAGTACGCGTTTCTTCACAGGGAGCCCAAAAGCTTTTAGTCATTCTAGTTGAGTTAGAGGATATGGAGTTGAAATATTCTCCAGATGTATGGACCGAAAAAATTTTTAATAAAAATAAGCAAAGTTTAGCACATTATTATGAGGACGAAACTGGCGGAAGAACTCATATTATTCCTGCATCGGAAACAAATACAGGAGAAGCAGGGATAGTAAAAGTAAAGCTGGATATGAAACATCCAAATACTGAATTTAGTATCGATAATCCGATGATGGTAAAAAAAGCATTAGAAGCACTAGATGGAAGCATTGATTTCTCAACATATGATACAAATGGAAATGGTCAATTAGAAGCAAATGAATTGCATATCATGACGATTATTGCCGGCTATGAAAGCACTAGCAGCTTTCTAGCGCCAGCGGTTTGGGCTCATTTTGCATACTTACAGGGTCAGACTGCGCTTAAACTTGATGGTGTTTCTTTTAAATCCTACACTCAAGTAGGAGAACGCGATTACAATTATTACCAAGGACACTATTTTCCAATTGAAAGTCCAGTTAATTTAGGCGTAATTTGTCATGAATTTGGACATAGCCTTGGCCTGCCCGATTTATACCATTCTTCAGACGGTAGTTTTGGTCGAACTAGTTTAATGGGGGCTGGAAGTTCTGGTGCAAAGAATGGCGAACTAGCCGGGGCGACTCCTGTTGGATTAGATGGCTATTCAAAAATGAAACTAGGTGTCCCTGTACAAGAAGTCGATTTGAGCGAAGATAGCATGCTCGAAATTGATTCTAGTAATGCTAGTGAAAATTTAATCTATAAAATATCTACAGAAAATCCTTATGAATATTTTTTAATTGATAATAGGCAATTTGACGGCTACGACCAAGGAATGGAAACATTAAGTGTTGCCCATCCTGGTATTGGTCTTTACAAAGTAAACGAACAGTTTACTTCTTTTGGCCACCCCCAAGAAGCCATGCTGCTTTCAGCTGATAAAGCTCTTAAACAGTCAAACGATAAAAGTGATCCATTCTACTTCATAGGAACTGGAACCCATGGTAAACCTCAGCCTACAAGCTTTAATAAAAGTACAATACCTGCAAATCAGCTTAGTGATGGAAGTTATTCAAACTTTGAGCTTGAGGTTTTATCAAAACCTTCAGCAGCTATGGATGTAAAAATTACGAAACATCGTCCTGTTGAAAATATCTCATTTAATTTTTCAGAAAAAGAAATTGCTGTGAGACAAACGCTAACTGTAGCACCGTTATTCAGTCCAGAAAACGCGACGAACAAAACTGTTTTTTGGAAAACTTCTGACACATCGATTGCCACAATAAATGAAAATGGTCAGGTGACTGCCCATAAAGAAGGAACTGTAACTATTTTAGCAACTAGTCAAGATGGAAATAAAGAAGCAAGTTTTAATCTAAAAATTAATAAAGCGATAGATGATCACGGAAATAACTCCAGTGAAGCCACAGAGCTTCAGCTCAATACGCCTGTGCACTATACTGCAGACTTTGAAAGCGATTATGACTATTTCAGCTTTACTGCTCCAGTAGATGGGTATTATGCCACAAAACTAACATTGTTAGTTACCAAAGGGATACAGCCGGAAATTCGGCTCAAAGGCAGCAACATTGGAAATTGGTTTGATACAGAAAACAATGAAGACTGGATTGTTTACTCTCTGAAAAAGGGTGAGCGTGTTGCTGGTGCGGTAACATACCGATCATCGTCTATACCAGAAGGTTCTGAAGGAGAAGTCAGCATGGTCAAACTAGATCATTCTGTTGAGATTGTGCCGGAAGAAAAAACCTTAGCTCTTAACTTAGGGGAAGAAAAGTTGTTGTCCTATGAAGTAAATGTACCCGAGCAGCTGCCCGCTGCCTTATTAAGTTTTAAATCAAACAATCCTAAAGTTGTAGAGATAGACAATCAGGGAAATCTTAAGGCTGTTGGGAAAGGGCAAGCTTTGATTGAGATAACTTCCAGCTTCTTCCGCAACAACCGAGTAACTATCAATGTGACAGTTCGGGATGATCATGGAAATAACTCCAGTGAAGCAACAGAGCTTCAGCTCAATACGCCTGCGCACTATACTGCAGACTTTGAAAGCGATTATGACTATTTCAGCTTTACTGCTCCAGTAGATGGGTATTATGCCACAAAGCTAACGTTACTGGTTACTAAAGGAATACAGCCGGAAATTCGGCTCAAAGGCAGCAACATTGGAAATTGGTTTGATACAGAAAACAATGAAGACTGGATTGTTTACTCTCTGAAAAAGGGTGAGCGTGTTGCTGGTGCGGTAACATACCGATCATCGTCTATACCAGAAGGTTCTGAAGGAGAAGTCAGCATGGTCAAACTAGATCATTCTGTTGAGATTGTGCCGGAAGAAAAAACCTTAGCTCTTAACTTAGGGGAAGAAAAGTTGTTGTCCTATGAAGTAAATGTACCCGAGCAGCTGCCCGCTGCCTTATTAAATTTTAAATCAAACAATCCTAAAGTTGTGGAAATAGACAATCAGGGAAATATTAAAGCTGTTGGAAAGGGAGTCACATATATTGAAGTAACTTCTAGCTTCTTCCGTAACAACCGAGTGAATATTACTATAACGGTCAAGTAAGTGAATAGAAAACGTTGATTTTGACTCAATCAATAAAACTGGAAGAAAAATTTAAACTTAATTTCAGCTCCAATAATTAACTATTCTAATTCAATTTTGGACAAACAAAGTGTTGAAGATGTTGCTTTAGATTTCAGCCAAACTGCTTATTGATGTAACACGCTCTTTGACACCAACTATAAGAAAAGGAACAGGCTGTTTAACGACCTGTTCCTTTCTTCTATTATTTCTGCCCGTTCTCTACGTAGCTCATATCATTTACAGAGTTTACTGTGAATTTTCCATCCTTATAAGTCACAGTAGAAATACTGGCATTGCTTAATCCAGTTGGCGGCAGTTCTGCATTGCTGTCCAGTTGTCCTAGTAAGGTAATAATGCTCATGCCATGAGAAACAACCAGGATATTCTTATGTCCTTCTTTTTCTGCATCCTTCACAATATCATCCAGAGAAGCGGTCAGGCGGTCAATAATCGTCTGGCTATCTTCTGCCGGCCAGTTAACGCCCTCTTCTACATTGTCTTTATCCAATTCAGCTAAAACATCGGCAAAATGCAGAATTGATTTATAAAAACCGTCTTTCTGCATCCCCTCCATGAACTCTTCATATGTTTGACCATCGGCTTCTGCCACAGCCGTCTGCATCTCTTCATTCATCATCCCTTCGTAGGTTCCAAAGTTATATTCCCGCAGACGTTTGTCCTTGTTGATTTCCATACCATTCTGACCATTATTGGCTAAGACCAGCTCAGCTGTTTCAATAGCTCGTCCACTATTGCTGCTGTAAACCTTATCAAACGTAACGTCTTCCAGCCCTTTTCCTAGATATTCTGCTACCTCTACGCCAGCCGGCGTCAGCGGCGCATCAATCCAGCCCTGCGAACGGTCCACTGTATTTAACATCGTCTTCCCATGTCTGGCAAAATAAATGGTTATTTCCCCGCTCTCTGCTTTTTCGCTGCCTACCGTTTTATCCGCCTTCTCAGTTCCCCCAGCACAGCCTGTCACAACTAATGCTGCTGCGGCTAGTCCTACTAAAAATTTTTTCATGCTCATTCTTAAACTCCTCCTCATTAATTTATTGAAAGCGGACAATGATTTCTTTACATACCTCCCTTTAAAAAAATAAAAAACCTAATTATGCCGATTCAAGGAATCCGCATAATTAGGTTTAGCTTGCCGAAAACAATCACTATCCTGCATATTCAACTGATTTCATTATAACTTTTTATCACCAAAATGAAAACCTTTTCTTATTTATAAAATAGGGGATTTTACAGAATTTTTCAGTTCATTTGATTTTTAACAGTTTATTTTCCATCTGGAGCAGTTTGTCGACTTGCTCCGGCAAGTTTCATTAGATTCCAGCTATTTCACTGACAAATTGAGCGGCCTGCTCACCGCTGCCTTCGCTTAATAGCTGAACGATTTTACTACCTACAACAACTCCAGCACAGCTTCTTCTAAATCGTTGGGCATGCTCCTTTGTTGAAACACCAAACCCGGCTAAAACCGGCTTGTCGCTAATTTCTTGAATAAACCGCAAGTGGTCATCCAATTCTGCCTGATAGTCTCTGCCAATGCCTGTTACTCCGTTTACAGCTACTGCGTAAATAAATCCTTCCCCGTCAGTCACGAGTGTCTTAATCCGCTCCTGTGGTGTCGTCAGTGCAATTAACGGGACTAACGCAATGTCCGTATTTTTCAGCAGCGGCGTCAAGTAGCCACGATGTTCATAGGGAAGATCTGGAATGATTAATCCTTTTACTGGTGTCTCCTTTAGCTCAGCAATAAGCCTTTCCAAACCAAACGAGTAAATCGGGTTGAAATAGGTCATCAATACCAAGGGAATGTCTGTTTTTATTTCTTTCAATGTCTCAATGATTTTAGCCAGCGTTACCTCCTGCTTTAGCGCAGCTAGTCCAGCCGCTTGAATCACTGGACCATCAGCTACTGGATCTGAAAAAGGAATGCCCAGTTCAATCGCTCCTGCTCCGGCAGCTGCAAGCTGGTGAATTTCATTTGCCAGATTCTCCAGTCCTTGAGCCCCCGCCATGATATACGGAACGATAATCGTTTCGCCATTTTTCTGTTTTTTAGTCAGCTGTTTCGTTAATGTCTTCATTGTATTCCCTCTTTTCCAGTAATGTTTTAATTTGCTGAACATCCTTGTCTCCTCTACCTGAAAGGCAAATAATCAGTTGTTTTTCAGGTCCTAGCTCTTGGGCGACCTTCACGGCATGACTAATTGCATGAGAGCTTTCCAATGCTGGAATAATTCCTTCTGTTCGACACAACAGCTGAAAGGCAGCCAACGCTTCATCATCTGTAGCAAAGGCATATTGCGCCCGACCGCTTTCATTTAAATGACAATGCTCTGGTCCTAGTCCTGGATAATCTAAGCCGGCTGAAATCGAAAAAGCTTCCTGTACCTGTCCGGCATCATCCTGCAGCAGCTTCATCATTGCCCCATGAAGAATGCCTACTCTGCCTTTATTAATAGAAGCTGCATGAGCCCCAGTTTCCAAACCTAAACCAGCGGCCTCCACTCCAATTAGCGCAACCTCCTGATCGTTAACAAAAGGATAAAAAATCCCCATCGCATTGCTGCCGCCGCCTACGCAGGCAACGACTGCATCCGGCAGCTTTGCTTCTGCTTCTAAAAATTGACGACGAGCCTCTTCCCCAATAATACTTTGATAATCCCGAACAATTTCCGGAAACGGATGCGGTCCCAGAACCGAACCCATTACGTAATGGGTGTCCTCTACATTAGCAACCCAAAACCGCAAAGCCTCATTGACGGCATCCTTTAGGGTTTTACTTCCCGATTCCACACTCTCTACCGTAGCGCCTAAAAGCTCCATTCGAAAAACGTTCAGCGCCTGACGCTCTACATCGACTGCGCCCATAAAAATGGTACATTCCATACCGAACAGCGCCGCCACAGTAGCAGTAGCTACACCATGCTGTCCTGCACCTGTCTCAGCCACTACTTTGCTTTTGCCCATTTTTTTAGCTAGCAGAATCTGCCCGATGGTATTGTTGATTTTATGGGCTCCTGTATGATTGAGATCCTCACGCTTCAAATAGATTTTTGCCCCGCCGATTTCTTTCGTTAATCTTTCTGCATAATAAAGGGGATTTTCTCGTCCCACATACTGTTTTAAATAATAGGCAAGCTCTTCTTGAAACGAGGCATCTGTTTTGGATGCTTCATATACTTCCTCCAGTTCCTTCACTGCTTTCATCAGCGTTTCCGGGACAAACTGCCCGCCGTAAGAACCATAAAATCCTTTAGTTGGTTGACTATACATCACATTTCCTCCTTCGCTTTTTTTAAAAATTCGGCAATCTTCTCGCAATCCTTTTCGCCGTTCGTCTCTACTCCGCTGGAGATATCCACAGCATAGGGGTTAAACAATTGTCTGGCAGTCTGAACGTTATCCACAGTTAATCCACCAGCAATAAATACTTTTTTATCGCTCAAATCATTAAGCTGCAGCTTTTCCCAGTCAAAGGTCTGACCGTTGCCTCCCACGTATTTTTGAGGCGGGGCATCAAACAACAGATACTCTGCTGGATCATTAGCCAGTACAGCCAAGTCAAGCGTATCCTTAACAGCCACTGCCCGAATATGCGGAACGGAAAAGCGGTTTGCTGGTCGCTCTCCATGGATTTGAACAAGATCTAAATCAGCGGCAGTAATGATTGCTTCCAATTCATCTAGAGTGGGGGAAACAAAAACGCCGACTTTCTTCACACTCTTAGGAATCATTTTGCTGATTCGACGTGCATGTTTGGGTGTAATCCGCCGCCTGCTCTCAGCAAACACAAAACCAATGTAGTCTGCACCATTCCTGACTGCGGTCTCCACATCTCCCTTTGTTTTCAATCCGCAAATCTTCACCTTCATCTTGCCGCCCTCAGCTCTCTAACCTTTGCTTCTGGTGAAGCAGCCCGCATTAATGTTTCCCCTACCAAAACTCCCTGATAACGGTCACTGATTGCTGCTGCCTGAGCACCGGTTTCAAAGCCCGATTCGCTAATGTATACTGCGTTGGTTTTCTGATGCTTCCCTAGTTCAATACTTGTTTCAATCGTCACCTCAAAGGTCTTTAAATTTCGATTGTTTACGCCAATCAGGGGAGCCGCTAAAGCTTCTGCAATCGTCAATTCCTCTCGATTATGGACTTCCATCAAAACCTCTAATCCCAGATCCTGTGCTGCTTGGAACAGTTCTGCCAGCTTTTCTGGAGATAATGCCGCAACAATCAACAGAATCATTGTGGCCCCGGCATTTCGTGCTCGAATCAGTTGTTTTTCGTCAATAATAAAGTCTTTGCACAAAACTGGAATAGCCACAGCCGCTGCAACCTCTTTTAAGGTTTCTATCGAGCCTTTAAAAAACACTTCATCTGTCAAAACAGATATAGCCGACACCCCCGCTGCTTCGTATAGCTTTGCCTGCTTGACTGCATCTACTTCCATATTTATCTGTCCTTTTGAAGGTGATGCCCGCTTGATTTCTCCAATGATATGAACATACTCTGGTTCATTTCTGACCCGTTCACAAAACGAAGGAGTCTGACGCAGTGTCTTCAGCTTTTCTCTAGACATCTTTGCGGTTTCCTGTGCTTTTTCCTGAAGTATCTTTTCTAAAAAATCCGTCATCAGGCTACCTCCTTTTGGATACGAATAAATTCCTGCAGCTTGTCCATCGCTGCCCCATCTTTAATGCAGTGTCCTGCAATCGAAATACCTTCTTCAATTGTCTGCGCTTTTCCGCTGCTGAAGAAGCCTAGACCTGCATTCAACAGAACCGTATCCAGATAAGGTCCTGCTTCATTTTTCAAGACAGAATATAAGATTTCAGTATTCTGCTGAGCATCGCCGCCCCGAATGGCAGTTAACGGCAGCCGCTGAAAGCCTAGTTCCTCTGGTTCTATGGAGTTTAAGGTAATCCTGCCATTTTCCAGTAGTGCATAATGAGTGGTTCCAGCCAACGAAGCTTCATCCAAGCGGCCGCCGCCATTGACAACGACTGCCCGCTGGCGGCCTAAGCTTTTTAGTGTAGCCGCCGTTTCTTCCAACAAGTCCAGACGATAGGTTCCCATCAGCTGAGAAGTCAATGGAACCGGATTGGTCAGCGGACCAATCAAATTCAAGACGGTCGGAACGCCTAGCTCTTTACGAACCTTCATCACATGCTTCATATTCGGATGCATAGCAGGGGCAAAGAGAAAGGCCAATCCTACCTCGTCCAGCAGTGTACCGATTCTTTCAGGAGACAGTCGAATATCCACGCCTAAGCATTCAAACAGGTCAGCACTGCCGGAACGGCTGGAAATACTGCGGTTTCCGTGCTTTGCTACTGTTACTCCGCCGGCAGCCAGAACAAATGCTGCTGTAGTGCTGATATTGAAGCTCCCTGACTGATCTCCTCCCGTACCACAATTGTCCATCACTTCTTCAGCCTGACAATTGATTTTTAACGCCTTGCGCTGGATAGTCTCAGCTATGCCTGCCATCTCCTCTGCGGTTTCTCCCTTACATTTCAATGCGGTCAGAAAAGCTGCCAGCTGACTATCTGTTAAACGCCCCTCAAAAATCTCTTCAGCAATACCTGTGGTCTCTAGTTTAGATAAATGTTGTTTTTGATATATTTTTTCAAATAGCTCTTTCATACTTTTCCCCTCCACATAACTGAATAAATCTCTGTATCATACTTGCTCCATCGGCGGTCCCAATAGATTCCGGATGGAACTGCAGACCAAAAACAGGATATTTTTTATGTTCAACGCCCATCACTTCATTGTCTTCTTCTGAATAGCCGGTAATGCAAAATCCTTCTGGTACTGACTGCTGCTTAATAACCAATGAGTGATAGCGAATAACCTCAAATGCCGCCGGCAGCTGCTGAAATAAATAGCCTGCTGTTTGCCTGACTGTCGATGCCTTTCCGTGATAAATACGATTTGCCTGCTGAACTTGTCCGCCGAAAACTGCACCAATTGCCTGATGTCCCAGACAAATGCCCAAAATCGGCTTTTCTTTGTAAAAGCGTTCAATAATTGAAAATACTTGTCCAGTCTCTTCTGGCTTACCCGGTCCGGGAGAAATAATTATTCCGTCAGCCTCTTCAGCTTTTCTCAGCAATTCAGGCGCATCATTCCGCAGAATACAAATATCAGCAAATTGTCCAGCCAGCTGAGCAAGATTATGTGTAAATGAATCATAATTATCAATTAGTAAAATCATTGTCCTACCTCCAATAATGCTTTTGCTTTTTGTAGGGTTTCTTCGTACTCTTTTTTCGGATCGGAATCATAAACAATCCCCGCACCTGCCTGTACATATGCTTTTTTCTGATGGATGACCATTGTCCGTATGGCTATGGCAAAATCCGCCTGATCATCTTTAGATAAATAACCAACCGCTCCGGCGTATATTCCCCGTTTAACCGGCTCCAGTTCATAAATACGCTGCATTGCTCGAATTTTCGGGGCTCCGCTGACTGTTCCTGCCGGTAGAGTGGCTTTTAACGCATCCATCGCTGTGCAGTTCTTTTTCAGCTTACCCGTAACAACAGAAACAATATGCATAACAAAGCGGTATTTTTCAATCGTCATATACAGAGGAACTTCTACCGAACCAATTTCGCTAATTTTTCCAATATCATTCCGGCCTAAATCAATTAACATCAGATGCTCGGCCCGTTCCTTTTCATCGGCAAGCAGCTCCTTCGCTAGTCGGTTGTCTTCTTCTGGCGTCGCTCCTCTTTTCCTCGTTCCAGCAATCGGGTTGGTTGTCACTGTCTGATTTTTCACACTCACTAAACGTTCTGGAGAAGAACCAACTACATAAGTATCAGTAAAATCCAGAAAATATAAGTAAGAAGATGGATTCTCCACTCGAAGTCTTCGATAATAATCAAAAGGATTATCCGTACAATCAGCACTTAAGCGTTGGGAAGGTACCATCTGGAACATATCACCTTCAGCAATATAGCGTTTGATTTTCTTAACCGTCTCTTCAAATTGATGTTTCGAAAAATTACTGCGGTAGTCAAGCGGATTTAGCTCGATTACTTTTTGCTCCTCAGGTACAGGAGTTCTTAATTGTTCAGCAGTTTGAGTTAACGCCTGTTCCAACTCTGCTTCTGTTCGTTGGGAATAGCTGTCAGCCTCTACCAGCAAAATGGTTTCTTTCAGATGGTCAAATAATAGAAATGAATCGAATAAATAAAAATGGATATCGGGAAGCCCCGTCTCATCATGGGGAATCGGTCCCAGCTCTTCATAACTGCCAATCACATCATAGCCAACATAGCCGATTGCTCCGCCCTGGAAAGGCAAGCCTTTGATAGGTGTCTCTGATACAAGAATCTGTTTTTCCAGCTCCTTTAACGGATCATCGATTTGATAAGATCCAACACCGGAAACCGTAAAGGTCTTTTCTTTTACGGTAATTTCTTTGACCGGACTCCAGGCAATAATTGTGTACCTTCCCTGGCTTTTATCTCTAGGTATACTTTCCAACATGCACTTGTTTTTTCCTTGTACTCTTAAGAATGCTGAAACAGCTGTTAAAAAATCGGCTTGTATTTCTTTTGTTTTCTGCATAATCGTTTCCCTCCATTTCTCTATTTGATACGCTCCGTTTCCTTTGTCCATCAGAAGCTTGCTTAGCTATGGTTCCGGTAACTACGCTCGCTTCGTTCGCCTAGTGCTGTTCATCATCTACTCTGCCTTCGGCAATCTCAGTGATTCCGCTCGGGTGACTACGCTCGCTTCGTTCGCCTAGTGCTGTTCATCATCTGCTCTGCCTTCGGCAATCGCAGTGATTCACAGCAAATAGCCCTCAAGAAACAGCCTGGCTATCCAGCTATTTCTTGAGGGCGAATAATTCGTTTATCCACGGTACCACCTCATTGAAAAGATTATTCAATCACTTCTGAACTGTCCCGAAAAAAACAAAAAACCCCCAAACCATAAAAAACTATGGTTTGAGGGTGAAAAGTCACGGTGCCACCTCAATTTGAAAGAATCCTTCTTTCCTCTCTGTCAGTCGTCCAACAACGACTTTTCTCTATAACGGGAGTTCCCGGAAATGCCTACTCTGATTCGGCACTTCGCTCGAAAGTCCATTCACAATCCCTTCCTTGCTGATTCCCACCGCCATCAGCTCTCTGTAAAGTACCGGAAATTGCTACTCCTCTTTCTCGAAGCTTTAATATTGTTACTCAGTTTATGCCAGTTCCTGTATTTTGTCAATAACTTTTTCTTACTTTTTTCAAAAAATTGAAAGTAGCTAGTATTTTCTAAGCTTAATTGTCTAAAAATTAGTCCAACGCTTTCATTGCATCTTCAATCATCAAGTGGGTTGATTCCAGTCCGCCCCCGCTCAAATACCAAACATCCGGCTGCAGGGTAATAACTTTACCGTTCTTACCAGCGTTTGTCTGCTTGATTAATTCATTATCTGTGATGTTGTCATTGGTTGTATCACCACCGATTGCCTGCGTCCGGTCAACAACAAACAAAATATCTGGGTTGTTTTCTAAAACATACTCAAATGAAACACTCTGTCCATGAGTTGATGCTTCAATGTTTTCATCGGCTTGTTTAAAACCAAATGTATCATGGACAATACCAAAGCGTGAGCCTTCCCCATAAGCAGAGAGCTGTCCTTCATTTAATAAGACAACGAGTGCCTTTTCGTCAGTAGCCTCAGCCTTTGCTTTTACCTCAGCAATTTCCTCTTCCAAAGAAGCAATTTTTTCTTTTGCTTCTTCTTGTTTGTCGAAGATTTCTGCCAAGGTCTCAATATTTTTCTTTGTAGAGTTCCATGTATCAGCTGCATCCACAGATAAATAAATCGTTGGTGCAATCCCGCTTAAGTCTTCTTTAAAATCGCTTTGACGGCCCGAAATAATAATCAAGTCAGGCTGAAGCTGATTGATTTTTTCCAAATCAGGTTCTTTGATTCCTCCAGCAGATTCTACCTCTGCATATTTATCTAGATAAGCAGGTAGATTGGCTGTTGGCGCACCAATTACTGTTTCCCCAACACCTAAGGCATCTAATGTATCTAGTGAGCCATTGTCGAATACAACGACTTTTTCAGGATTTTTTGGTACCTCAACAGAGCCGTCTGAATCCTCTACTGTAATTGTTTTAGCTTCCCCACTGCTAGCCGCAGTAGAGGAATCACCTGTTGCTGCTTTTTCTCCGCTGCCGCAGGCACCTAGTAATAAAACGACAGCCATTGAGCAGACTGCGAATGCTAATAATTTTTTCTTCATCTTCTTCCTCCAAAATAGTTATTTAGCCAGATAATCCCCTAGTTAATCCACTTGTTTTCTATCTGACTTTTTTCAAGCTTCTATTGCCTCGTTTCTCAACTAAAATACATACAGAAACGTTTTCCTTCAATTTCACAAATTCGGATATTCATATCATAGAGCTTATTCAGTGTTTTCGATTGAATAATTTCATCAGTAGTGCCATGAGCGAACATCTTGCCGTCTTTCATTGCAACAATCTCATCGGCATAGCTGGCAGCAAAGTTGATGTCATGAAGAACAATCACTACCGTCTTACCGAAATCATCCACCAGCCGACGCAGAATCTGCATCATCTGAACTGCATAATTCATGTCCAGGTTGTTCAAAGGTTCATCCAGCAGAATGTAATTGGTGTCTTGTGCAATGACCATTGCAATATACACCCGTTGAAGCTGTCCGCCGGATAAGGTATCAATCATGGCGTCTGCCAGCTCTGTTAAGCCAAGATGAGCCATCGCTTCTTCTATTTTTTCATAATCTTCTTTTTTTAGACGGCCTTTAGTATAAGGAAAGCGGCCAAAGCTAACAAGTTCTCTGACAGAAATTTTTAAATCAATATTATTTGCCTGCTTTAGAATCGACAGCTTTTTTGACAGCTCGCTCTGCTTCCAGGATTTTACTTCACTATGATCTAAATAGATTTCTCCGGTATCTTTAGGTATTAAGCGGCTCATCATTGAAAGCAGTGTACTTTTCCCTGCACCATTTGGCCCGATAAAAGCAGTCAGCTTTTGCTCGGCAACCGGCAGTTGAACCTCTGAAACAACGACCTTTTCTCCATAACGTTTTGAAACATTTTTGATTTCGATCATTTTTTCTGCTTCCTTTCACTGATGATTTTTCCGACAAAATAGACACCGCCGCCAAACTCTATCACAATACTCAAGGTTGTGTTCAAAGCAAAGATTTGCTCTACCAGAAATTGACCGGAGACTAGCAGTAAAATTGCCAGCAAACTACCGCCGATAAATAATTCCCGGTGACGGTAAGTGCCCATCAGCTGATAGCTCATATTTGCCACGATAAAACCTAAAAACGTTACCGGACCTACTAATGCAGTTGAAATTCCGACAATCCCGCTGACCGCTATCAACACAAGCAGCTGAAAGCCTGAAACTTCAATCCCCAGATTCATCGCTTGATCATGTCCTAGATGAAGGACATCCAGTGCATGACTTTGATGCCAAAGATATCCGGCAAAAACCGCCAGTAAAAGACCAGCCAGCAGCAGATAATGACTGTTGACGTTGCCAAAGCTGGCAAATAGTTTCCCTTGTAGTAAGTCATACTCGTTCGGGTCCATTACAACCTGTAAAAAGGTACTGATACTATTAAAAAATGTCCCTAATATCATTCCTATCATCAATAATAAAAATAAATCATTTTTTCCTCTACCCAATAAAAATTTGGAGAGCAGGATGCTGATTCCCATCATCAGCAGAATATTCCCCAGAAACTGAAGAAGCGATTCCTGTCCTAAAATTACTTGTCCGCCTAAAAAGAAAAATAAAACGGTTTGAATAAAAACATAGAGGGAATCTAAGCCTAGAATATTCGGTGTCAGAAAATGATTCTGTGTCATAGTCTGAAAGCTGATGGTTCCAAAAGCGGAGCCAATCCCTACCAGAATAAAAGCTGCCAGCTTCTTCCCTCTCAAAGCCAAAGCAAATGACCAATTTCCGTATGTTTTATACGTAAGATAAAGAAAACAAACTGCAATCACTGCCAGCAGCAGTAAAGCAATCTTTGTACTTGAACGTCCGGCTAATTTTCTCATACTGAACGCCTCCTTAACAGAAGTGCGATAAAGATGATACTGCCCAATACACCGACAACCACACTAACAGGAATTTCATACGGCGCTATGACCACACGAGCCAAAATATCACACAACAGTAAAAAGATGCTGCCGGCTATTGCAGTAATTCCCAGTGTATTTTTCATATGATCCCCATAACGCATTGCGACCAGATTCGGCACAATCACTCCTAAAAAAGGAATACTGCCGACCATTATCAGCACAACTGCACTAGCTAAGGCCACGATGCTTAACCCTAGAAGCTGCGTCCGCTGATAGTTCAGCCCAACACTTGTTGCCATATCTTCACCCATACCCGCAATCGTAAAACGGTAGGCAAAAGCATAAACCAGAATTAACAAGGGAATTGTCAGGTAAAGCAGCTCATAGCTGCCCTTCATCACTGTTGAAAAATTTCCCTGAAGCCAGCTGGACATGTTCTGAACCAGCTGAAACTGGTAGGCAAAAAAGGTAGCGATTGATCCAACGATATTTCCGAACATCACACCAATCAAAGGAATCATCACCTGATTTTTAGCTGGCAAAAAACGAGTCAGCGTTAGAAAAACCAAAGTTCCCGCCAAAGCGAAAATAAAGGCAATAAACGAACGGAACAACAGCGGAGCTGTAGGGAAAAAGACCATCACAACTAAAATACCCAAACGGGCGCTGTCCATCGTTCCAGCTGTACTGGGCGAAACAAATTTATTCTGTGTCAGGTGCTGCATGATTAGACCGGAAATACTGATTGTACTGCCGGCAATCATCAAGCTGACCGTTCTGGGAACTCGAGTAGTCAACAGTACCAGCTGCTGCTCGGAATCCCATTGAAAAAGCTGAGTAAAAGAAATGTCTTTCACTCCAACAAATATCGATATGAATGCTAAAAGGAGTAAAAACAAAAATAGGCCTATTTTTTTCACGCATATGCTCCTCTTTCTAATTGAGAATGATTTTCATTCTTAGTTTATAGTTTAGGCGAATTTCTGAGTAAATGCAACTGTTTTCAGAAGTTTTATTACTATTATTGTCAAAGCTTGCGGCTTCAAAAAAGCTGGTTTTACTGAATTTAGCTTTTTATTTATGCTATAATTTAGACAACTAAATCTAGTAAAGGAGGTCCCGCATGGGTGACGAACTGCAAAAACATTTAGACAACTCCCGTTATGGCACACCACAGCTAAAGCCTGATGAGCAAAGAAAATACTTAGGTACTTTCAAAGAGCGCTGCTATGTAACAATGACTCTGGCTCAAATGAAAAATGAAGAGGATAAAAAGAACTTCTTAAAGGAACTAGCTGCTCACCCGGCTGGTACAGTTTTGCTTAACGGAAAAATGGATACACCTTTACAAGCTGCTTATATTAAGCTGATTAATGAGCACAATGGTCGTTTTACGATTGTAAATGAGGCTAAAAACAGTGATCCCGATGCTATTGGCTTAATTCTAGCTGCAGATCAAGCAGTAAATGAAGACGAAATCGATATTGAAAAAAAATATCCTCACACAACAGATGAATCAAAATCTACGGAGAAAAAAAGTTTTTGGCGAAGTTTATTCTGATGATAAGAATGGAGGAGTACAGAAATGATTGAACAACATTTATTGAAAAGGGAACTGGCTGATGCTTTAACCACCCATATTCGCTTACTAAAGGATGTAGATGAAATCGAAATGGAGCATAGCGACGCACTGGCTTTTATGATGCGCAGCTTTGGCTTTATGCTGGACGGGGCGCCGGAAATTCTGGTTACCGAAGATGAAGAAGCCCTGTATTATATGATGTTTCAGTACTATAGTTTGTTAACTGAGCTAAAATATAATTTGATGCTGAACTTCCCTTATGCTCGTTTACAAGGTAGAGAAATTATGGCGGTGGTCAATGATTTCCCTGTTGCTTACGAACGTGAGATGAAGGAATGGTGGGAGCGCATGACTGGTCTGGAGGTAGAGGAAACAAAACAGACGATTGCTATTAAGGAATTGGATTATTAAAATTTGATTTTCTGTATCAAAAAATAAGTCTGGGATATAAATAAATTCCCAGACTTTTAATATCCTTAAAACTGAATAAGCGGTATTCCAAAAGCAGCTTTCTCGGAAATAAGCCTTACTATATTGAAAATGTGTAATCATTTTCGTATAGTAAGGCTTATTTCTTAAAGCAAATCACTTTGATACTGCCTCTTATTTTCTATTTAAAAACTTAATTCAAGGCACTAGCTGCCTCTTTATCTAATATCACAGTTAAATTAGGATGCAGCTGCAAAACGGATGCTGGGACATCTTCGCTAACAGGACCAGTTAATACTCTGCGAACCATTTCTGCTTTTTCAGAGCCGTTAACAATCAAAATCAGATGTCTTACTTTCATCACACTGGCAGGTCCCATTGTAACAAACTCCAGGCCTTTTTCCATCATCTCAGGAACAAACCAAGACTCGTCTCCCGTTACAGTAAGCTTGTAGGTTAGATTATTAAACTTTGTTGTTCCAGGCATATTTCCACAAAAATGCCCATCTTTTCCTAGACCAATCAGCATCCCATCCAAGCCGCCGACATTCTCCAGAGACTGGTCTTGCTCAGCATAGTTTTCTACTGTTAATGGATGAATATTTTTTTCATCAATTCCTGCTGGGGTTAAATATAAGCGTCTTAAGTCACTAATTGTTACCCCTTCAGCTTGCCCTTCCACTGGAATCTCATCAAAATTGTAGTAATGAACGTTCGTATAGCTAGAGTTGCCTTTCATAATATTTACCAGTTTTTCATAGACCTTGACTGGTGTATTTCCACCTGTAATGGACAGATTGACACGCTTAGCTTGTGACATATGGCCTAATAGAATATTTTTAGTTGTTTCGCTCATTGCTTCGAAATCGCTTTCAATAATGATTTTCATTTAAACACTCCATTCTATAGTAGCTATTTTTTCTATTATAAAATGTGGGAACATTCCCATGTCAATAGGAAAAACTGGATGAATCCATGAAGCTGGACATGAACTATATACCTCTCTCCAGCCTTTGCTGTTACTGAGTTTACAACCATAAATAGCATCTATTTCCTTTACTCGCAAGAAAAAATTTAACTTTAGGAAACTCAAAAAGCCATGGACGATTTTCAATCTGAAAATTCATCCATAGCTAAAAATGAATACCTTCACAATGGAACGGAGCATTTCTACCGCTCAACTAACTGATAATAAATTCTGGATGTGCGCCAGTAAATGATGAAGTAGCAGAGTGCAAAGGCACCTACACATAAGGTTGTTGTCATTAAGAGCAGGCTGCTGTTAATGAGTCCAAATAATACTAACAGCTTTTTAATAATTGGAAAAGCAATTGTCAGATGGAGCACAGCCACCGCAATCGGCAGGAAAAATACCAGGAGAATCTGATGCTGAATCGTTTGATGAACTTCCTTGTGACTCAGACCTACCTTCTGCATTATTTCAAACCGATCATGATCATCATTTCCTTCGGATACCTGTTTATAGAAAATAATCAGCGTAGTTGCGATAATGAAGCTTAAACCGAAAATTACCCCAATAAACAGGAAGCCTCCCATCAACGCCTTATTATCTTCACGATCCTCATCCAAAGATGAGACAAGATACGTACTACCGTCATTTTGCTGGGCGAGTATACTCAGTCTTTCCCGAAGCATACTTGGCAGGTTTATACGGTCTTTAAGAGAGCCCTCTGTTTCAAACATGAAGTTATTCTCAACCAGATTTTGGACTGAGTAAGCTCCAGTTTTAAAGTCTGCTTTTACCTGATCTAAAATCTGCTGAAACTGCCCATCAGAGACTACCAGCAGAAAAGAACTAATTGTTTCATCCTCTTTTTTAGGCGATAGACTGAACTCCTCCAGAACTTCTTTCACTGAGAAATCTTGTGAGCCAATATGAATGTCCTTTGATTCATAGCTGCCATAAATCGGATAGACAAGTACTTCATTTTCTGTTAACTTTTTCTCGGTCTGCTCAATTCGATTGTATTCGCTTAATGGGATAAACTGAAAGCCGGTCATATTCTTAAAATCACTCATGGCTTCTTTGGCAGCTTCGAAGCGGTTCTCTTTTGCTTTGATTGTGACCACTGCTGTTGACGTACGAAGCGTCTGCAGGTTTTTCACAGTTAGATTATTATCAACTGCAGTCTGCTGAAGCAGCTCCTCTACTTCGGCTTCTGGTATATCGGCAGTCTTGATTGTATTTTGAAATGGATTTCTATTACGAACAATGTCCTCACGCCCAACATATAAAGAGACTGTGGAGGAAATTGTCACTAGTGCCATTGTACACAGGATGCAAATCGTTGCTAAGCCAGCACCGTTCTGTTTCATTCGAAAAATCATACCCGAAACAGAAATAAAATTTGACGGTTTATAATAGAAGCTTTCTCTTTTCTTCAATAGCTTCAGCAAGGTAATACTTCCAGCAATAAATAGACTATATGTTCCAATAATCACTAAGACTACCGCTACAAAGAACAGCGTCAAGGCTTCTACTGGCGACTGAATGGTCAAGGATATACCGTAGCCGGTACCTAGACAGACCAGTCCGACTAAGGCAAACAACCATTTGGCTTTAGGCTCTTTTTCACCAGCTTTTGACTGTCCTAGAAGCTCTATCGGTTTCGTCTTACGAACCTCCCACATATCGTATAAAAATGTACAGAGAAAGATTCCAGCGAACAAGACGATGACTCTTACTACTGATTCAAAGGATAGCAGATACGTAAAATCCGTTCCAATTCCCATCAGTTTTTTTAATACCAAAAACATTAGCTTAGAAAAAATCACACCTGAAATAATACCCAGAATCAGCGTAATTACCAGTGCATAGATGTTTTCAAAGAGCATCATTACCGTTAAATTGCTTTTATCCATCCCTAAAATGTTATATAATCCCAGCTCCTTTTTTCTCCGCTTGATAAGGAAGCTGTGAGTATAGAACGTAAAGACAAATGAAAAAATCATGATGACTATACTACCAAAACCAAACATCATCTTAACCGAATCTGCCTGAGGCAAATTATCCATCCCTTTGTTGTAAAGCATCACCTGCATAATAATATTTAAAACAACAGTAAATATTGTTGCTAGGACAAATGGAATATAAACTGTCCGATTTTTCTTCAGATTATTATAAGCTAAACGCATATACAGCATCTATTCTCACCCCTTCGCCAGCAATGTCGTCATTGTCTTGGAAATATCTGCCAGCAGCTCTTCATTCGTCCGCTGCCCCCGATACAACTGATGAAACACTTGACCATCTTTAATGAACAAAATTCGATTGGCCCGGCTAGCAGCCAGCGCACTGTGTGTAACCATCAAAATCGTTTGATTTTGCTGATTGATTTCTTGAAATAATCCCAACAGATTTTCCGAACTCTTCGAATCCAGGGCACCTGTCGGCTCATCGGCTAAAATAATCTGAGGCTTCATGATTAACGCACGGGCAACTGCTACCCTTTGCTTTTGTCCGCCGGAAATTTCATAGGGATATTTTTCCAGAAGATCACTAATTCCCAATATTTCTGCCAGAGGCTGTAGACGGCGCTTCATCTCACCAACTGCTGTCTTAGAAAGAACCAGCGGCAGAAAGATATTGTCCTTAACAGAAAAATTGTCCAATAAATTGAAGTCCTGAAATACAAATCCCAGGTTCTCCCTTCTAAAAGCTGCCAGCCGTCCTTCTGGAATTTCAGTGATATTCATTCCTTTTAGCTGTACAGCTCCTTGTGTAGGGATATCTAAAGTTGCCAGAATATTCAATAGTGTACTCTTGCCTGATCCCGATTCTCCCATTATGGCTATGTATTCTCCTTCTTCTACTTGAAAAGAAATATCCTTCAAGGCTATTACCTGATTTCCGCCAAAACGGGTCTGATATATTTTTTGTAAATGTGTAACCTCCAACATCGTCATTGCTGCTCCTCCTTCAGTTATCAAAATAAATCGGCCTTTTAAACTGGCTGATTTCCTCTTCTTTATATTAAAACAAAACAGCCGCCAAAGACCACTTACACTTTGACCGCTGTTCTTACATTGCTGTAAGCTTTATTCTATTTGGTATCGGTATTGACTAAGGTCCAGCCAGACCTTGGTACCCACACCAACCTCTGAGGTCAACTGAATCTGATGCCCTAGATTTCTCATGACTTCTTTGCTCATTGATAGTCCCAAACCAGAGGCTTTCTGATGATTGTGTCCATTATACCCGGTATAGCCTCTATCAAATACTCGGGAAATATCTTCCGGCAAAATGCCAATACCTGTATCTTCAATGACAATTTCCTTTGGTTTGAGCGGATTACTGTAAATACGAATACCGCCGCTTTCTGTATATTTAATCGCATTAATTAAGATTTGCTCAACTACAAACTGCAGCCATTTTTTGTCGCTGATTACCTTTTGACCCGTATCTTCCATTGAAAAAGACAGCTCTTGATAAATAAAAAAGGTGGCGTACTTTTTAATCGTTTCCTTGATGAGCCGATCCACATCTACTTCTTCAAAAACAAAATCCGTTTCTGTATGACGCAAGCGCAGATACTGCAGCATCATCTCCAGATACTGATCAATTTTGAACAGCTCCTGCTTTAATACGGTATGATCCAGTTTGTTCTCCTGCATCTTCAAATTTAAAACCGCCAGCGGTGTTTTAATTTGATGGCTCCACAGACTATAGTAATTCATCAGCTGATAGTTGGCATTTTTCGTTTCATCAATATCCTTTCGATAATCCTGATCAAGCGACTTAAGCAGTTCTTCGTATTCTTCTTCAAGTAAATATCGGCTGCTCTTTTTACTTTGAACATAAAGCTTAACCGACTTCTTACCAAGCTCCAGCTGCTTATATTTTCTAACATAACAGTAAAACTGAAGACTCATCATGATAACCAGAAAAAATAGTGAAAACAGCAACGCATCACTATAGACAACAAAAGGGACATCATATAAAAAGAAGGTTGTGCAAAACAGCAGAACCATCCCTATATAGGTAAGAATTGTTATTCTTCTATCTGATAAGTAGCGGAAAAATAATTTCATCTTAGTCTTCCTTTCCTAAAAGGTAGCCTTTCCCTTTCTTCGTCTGAATGTACTGATCCAAACCAATATCACTGACCTTCTTTCTCAAACGAGTCATATTCACCGATAAAGTATTGCTGTCGATAAATGCCTCGTTCTCCCAAAGCTTCTCCATAATTTGCTCTTTAGGTACAAGTTTTTCCGGCTGCTGAAACAACAAATCCAAAATCTTAGTTTCATTCATTGTAACTGGCACGCACTGTTCCCGATGACAGACTTCAAAGGCCTCTAAATTCAACACATAATTCTCATAGCTCAGTACCCTTGCTTCTGTGAATCCGGGATTTCTTCTGAGAATTGCCTGAATTTTTGCGACAAGCACCTCCAAGTCAAAGGGCTTTACAATAAAATCATCGCCGCCCATGTTCATCGCCATTACAATATTCATATTATCCCCTGCTGAGGATAGAAACACGATCGGCACCTGGGATTCTTTACGAATTTCTGTACACCAATGATACCCATTATAAAAAGGCAGTGAAATATCCATTATCACCAAATCCGGCTGACAGGTGCGAAATTCTTCTAATACTGCTTGAAAATTCTGTGTAGACTGCACCTCAAAATTCCATTTTCTTAGAAAATCTGCTACTGTCTCAACAATGTGCCGATCATCTTCTACTATATATATTTTTTTCATCTAATGACTCTCCTCTCCACACGAAACTGCTTCTTTTTCAGTGTACCATATTTAAATTTTATAGAGACAGCTATTTAGAAAATCAAGATGATTACTGCGCTGTTTGTGACAAATTGACATCTTTTAGCAGTTAAAGAGCCTTAAAAACACCTGCCGAAATCGACAGGTGTTCCAAAATCTATATTTATTTGAATACTAAGTTCTGATTCTACTTAAAAGATTTACAGCACTATCTCCAACGAATAGGGATTTGTGCTTCACCTGAAAATTCGTTATTTCCTTTTTTAATTGACCAGTTAAATAGTAAGAATTCTTCAGTTCCAGTTAGTCCTTCCCACTTCAACTCTTCGCTGCTTTCATAAGGTTCAAAATCATAATTATCCACAATCTGGGATACATAATTCATTGTTGCACCATCAAACTGACTAGATGAAATAATCGGATCATACAGTTGATAGCTTGTTGTTCCTCGCTTCAAGGTAATCGTAGGCAAGACACCTTTACTATATACTCGAACTGAACTCAAATTGGTTGCATTTGACAATGCAGAAATATCAGTCAATGCAGCTTGAGTGTAAAGCGGCATGCTTTTGTCTTGCTCTCGTGCGTGCTGCTCCGCTTCTTCCCTCTCTTCTTCAGAAGCAAAACCTTCACCAGATAAACGCAAAACTTCTAGATTAGTTAATTTTTTAAACTCTCTCAACGTGGCTTGATCTGCGTATTGAACCCAGATTTCTTTCAGCGTAGTCAAGTTTTGAATCGGTCTAAAATCAACAATCCCATTGATAAATTCTCCCCCCAAGGATTCTAAATTTTCAGCATATTCAAGACCATGCAAATGAGCATCTTCCCAATCATAATCGATTTCTCTCATTTCTTTTACTGTATCTTTTTTTATCAAACTAAACTGATTAATCAATTCTTCTTCTTCAATTCTTGCCTGCTCCAGCTGCTCATATTGCTCATTAAATTCTTCAGATGTCAGCTCCCCATTACCAAACCGTTCTGAAAGTACCTCCATTTTTTCATACCACTTCTCTGAAGATTTATCAGTTGTTTCACGAATCAAACGATCCTTTAATGTATATCCTGGAACATGAATATATTCTTCTCCTTCTGCATTTACTCCCATAGGAGAAGCAAACACCAAACCTAACCCAATAGTTCCAACAAGTTTTTGCCATCTTTTCATTTTTACCATCCTTTCTTTTTACAAAAAAATTATAACATAAATTTTATAAACTGCTCTATTTAATTTGAAATAAATTTGTTTTTTTATGCTATTATTCAAATTTTTATGTTCAAGCTGGCCCAAAAATCTAATGGTATCTTCGTGAAAATTTACAGAAACGGATTGGCTTTTCCCAGCGGCCAGTAGAGAGAGGCTCTTACTCATAGGAAACCGAACAAACGAGGGGGAGCAAAAATCTCTTCTTAACAAACAAGCTGAAATGCTCAAAAAATTGAAGAGCGGCGAACAGGATATAGCCAACAAAGACTCGCTTACCTTCGTGCTTCCTTTCATTTTCGTACATTTCAGCGGACTCTCGGGATAAAACACTTCTTTTAAATTCGTTTTACCTTAAAGATTTATTTAAATCAGCTCTTTTCACTCATTGTTCAAACACTTCCGGATACAACAATTTTAATACATCCATAGTGAGTCTTCGACCAGTACCAGCATAAGTATACGCATGCATATGCATCGCTGGATTAAAATTTGCTTCAATGATACCATACGTATTTTTCCCCTGATTAGCTGGAATAGACTTGTCCGGTATGATTAAATCAATCCCGCAGATTTTCGCTCCCAGCTCTTTGACTGCAGCAACAGCTATCTGCTTGTAGCTGTCATCAATCTGATCTGTTACATCAATGGAATCCCCGCCAGTACTAATATTTGAATTTTCTCTTAAATAGACAATCCTGTCTTTTTCAGGAACCGAATGAATAATCAAGTCCTGCTCCTTAAGCATTAGCTGTTCCAGCTCACCTAACTGGATCAATTCCAGCGGTGCACGGTGATTTGTTCCTCTAAGCGGATGAAGATTCTTTTCTGCTACCAGTTCCTCCACTGAACGGATACCGTCTCCCACAACATTGGCAGGAATTCTCTGCAGGATAGCTTTGACCTGATTATCTAATACAAAGAAGCGGTATTCTGTTCCTTCAATAAACTCTTCCACCAGCACCGACTTATCCTCTCTAAAAGCTAATTTCAATGCTTCCTGATAGTCTTTTCCAGAAGCGCCCTCTTTAAAAATAGAAATGCCTAATCCATAATTTGTTGACTTTGGCTTAACTACAAAAGCTTGTTTTTCATACCGCAGATATGCCCGTTCCGCTTCCGCTTGTGAAGCAAACTCATCACCCCGAGGGACTCTGAACCCTGCCTTTGCCAAAACTTTTTTAGTCACTGTTTTATTTTCCATAATCAACGGAACAATATAACTATCTTTACTAGTCATATTCGCATTTTTAACATATTCTACATGTTTTTTATGCTTCAGCTTCAGAAATTGCTCCTCCTCATCTAAAATCTCAATTTCCAATCCCTTTTGAATGGCATCGAATAAAAAGAGCTGAGTGGATAACTCCATATTTCTAAAGCCAGCTAGCTGATAAGGACGCTCAAAGGCTTTTAGCTGATATTCTTTTCCATAAACAATTCCCAGCTCATTGTTGGAATTTGCTTCAATAATTGTCCACATTTTTCCGGAAACTGTCATGTGCGGTGCTCTCAGCTGCTCCTGATAAGTTGTCAACAGCTCTTTTCTGCCGTAAATCCCCAACTCAGTAACCATTTCACTCATTTCTGTAAAGATACGGTCGCCCTCTGAAAGTAAATTAATCATCGAGTATGGATGTCCCATTGCTACCTGCTCATTAAGGAATTCTCCTGTTGCTACCCATTCATCCGCACTTTCCTTTTCCTCTGTCCATAAAAGAAACAGCATAAACAATTGAAGAAAATCCAACGTTTCCTCATCAATACCAAAAATAGCGAACGGATTCAAATCAATATTTCTCAATTCAATATAGCGAATACCTTTACCCGGTAAGTCTGCCATGCTCTTGCCGCCTCGAAGTCTGACTGATGCATAAAATTCCTTTTCCTCCGATAGAATACCGTTCTCAACCATCGTCTGAATATCCTCAATATACCCTTCAAGAGAAGCATAAGAAACCTTGACATTTTCCCGGTTTCGATAGCCGAACGAGCTATTGCGGATGCTTCTAACAGGCATTTCCGGCTGTTCTTCATTCTCATCAAAAAAGCCTTCCTCACTCACTGGAGACGCACCAAATAAATAAGTAATCAGCCAGCGATAACGCAAGTAATTTCGTGAAGCTTTCATATACAGCATATTTTTAAACTGTTCAATCGTTTTATACTCTTCCTGAGCCTGATACATTTGAACAACTAGGCTTTCAGCATATTCAAAATTGAAATGAATACCGCTAACCATTTGTTTTCTTTTTCCGTATTCTCTGGCAAGATAACGACGATAGAGAACATCCTCGTACTTATCTAATTTAGCAATTTTAATTTCTTTATTGTCATTCGGCAGCTTCGGCGGCATGCTTAACGGCCAGAGCATTTCCTGATGACTCATCGAACGGAGTGCGACATCGTGAACTGCGGCTAAATAGCGTAAAACGCCTGTGACAGAATCTGCAACAGGGGTTATCAGCTCCATTTGCGTTTCACTAAAATCGGTCTGAATATATGGATGATAGGATCTATTACCTAATACCTCAGGATGATCTGTCTGCGCCAGCTGACCATCCAGAGTCACACGCTGACTTTCTTTCTCAATACCAAAACGTGCAGCCATTGCATAAGGACGCACAGTATCTTTTATTAATAGCTCTTTTAACTTCATCTTATCGCCTTTCTGTTCATAGAACTGTTTACATTACTTACTATTATATAGAAAAACCTTCTGAAAGAGAATCTTTCTGTTTAATTAAATAATATGAAGTCGTCCGCAGATTAAAATAAGCCCTTGAAAGCTGCTTTACTCACCACCTTCAAGGACTTATTTTCATTATTTTATTCTTCAGTAGAATCTTTCCAGTAAGGGTCTTTTGCTTTTTGCTTTAACCACCACAAATAGCCAATAAATCCAGCTATACAGAGAATTAATAATACAACACCAATAATTAGCCCTTCTGGCAAGAAGACAAATTCAACCGTATGTTTTCCGGCACTAATCGGCAGCGTCAACAGCGCTTGTTTAAAGGTTGGGATATCCACACGTTTTCCGTCAATATATGCTTTCCAGCCTTTGTCATAAGGAATACTGGTAAATAATACCTGATCTTCGTCTAAGTCAACCTCGGCAGTCGCTCGACGACCGGTCACCTCTAAATCCACGCCCTTTTCCTTTGCTTTTTCTACAGCATTTACAAATTTATCTGTATCTAAAAAGGCAGCATCCGGCTGAACAATTTGAAAAACATCCTTTTCGTCTTCTCTAAGATTAGAAATCGTCATTTTAAAGGTTACTTTTTTGGCTTGCTCATGGTAGCCCAATGAGTAATATTGACCAGTTTCCGCCACAGAGCTTTCATATCCTACACCATCTACCTCTAATTTTATTACTGGTATTCCAAAAGTAAAATAGTCTACTGGATAGATACTGACGTAAGCTTGCTTTTTCGCTGGTACATCTACAGCCCATTCTAGTTCAATCGGCTCATCCCAATTCTGAGGCGTATAAGTCACAACATCTGTCACATTTATTTTATCTTTTTCTATGTCCACATTTTTAGCAGAAACTAGTTCAAGATCATCAAAGGTAAAGAAATCCTCATTTGTTTCAGCTAAATGATTCAAAAGCGTTGCCTGCGTTTCCACAGCTCCGTCCTCATAAATACCATCATCTGTCAAAATACCTAGAGGAAGCGCGTTTTTGTTCTCATAAAGACTAAAGTCGCCATGCTCGCCAATTTTTTGATAACCAAATTTTAAAACATCTTCCCGTGCCATGTTATATTTGATTGCCGTCAACGAATCCATTAACAGTGTATTGTTCGCATATCGTACATTCAGGTTGGTTCCTAATGAACGATAGCCTAACGCATTCAGATAATAGGAAGAATGTCGATTTCGAATAGAAGAAAACATATTTATCCCGCTATAGCCGTAATTAAACCCATCATTAGCAGAAACAGGATTCAAGTTTTCCATTCGATAAAAGGATGTATTGTCTTCTTTTGTTTGATTTACCAGTGTTTCAATTGATTCATATGGATCTGCGTAATAGCTGCGGCTTGGATAATGCCATTCCACAGCAATCCCATTAATAATGCCATAACCGTTCAACCCAGCCTCTAAACAAACAATTAGAACCAACAGAGCACCTAGCCATTTTTGTCCTTTGATTTTTTTAATAAAAAAGAAGCTGAATAAATAGAACATCAGAAAAACCAGAGTTAAGACAAAACTAAACCAGCTTAAGTAGCTATATTTCCCGTCGTTGTTTGTTAATAGCCTTACGACTAAGTAGGCACCCAAAAGACCCAGTACCAGGGTAACAAGCTGATCAAAGTCTTCCTTTTCATACTTTTCCCAGCCATATCCAGCTAGCGTCAATACTAAAAATGAAAAAAGAAAACTAAAACGGAAATTAAACATGTTCGGTACATGTAGTCCTTGCCACAATAAATTCAATGGTTCTATATAGAAACTGACAATCAACACAATAAGGAGACCGGCAAAACAAAGTTTTGTTTGACGCGGAATTTTTTTTGTCAGAAAGAAGAAAAGACAAAATAGTAATCCAAGTAAGCCCACATAAATGAATGGGGTAGAATACAATTTTGTACTATCATAAACACCAATCATATTCTTAATCACTAAATCCCATGGACCAGTTGTTTGTGTTTTCAGTCGTGTAATTGTGCTAAGAGCTTCTCCATTATTTCTTAAATCAAGAATCGTTGGTAAAATCATGACCATGGAAGCCCCGCCTGCTAATAAGGAGGTAATAAAATACATGGTAATGCTTTTTCCATAGCGCTCGCGATCAGTGAATAGTCTGGTGAAATAATAGAAGAAAGAAAAGATTCCTACCATAAACGCCATGTAGAAATTCGAGATAAATAATAAAAAGTAGCTGATAAATAATAAGGCCGGTTTTTTCTTATCCATCACTCGGTGAATGCCTAAAGTAATCAAAGGAAGATACATCAAAGCATCCAGCCACATAATGATTTCTGAATACGCCAGCGTAAAGGACATTAAGGCATAAGAAACACTCAATATCACGTGACTCCATTTTGGTAAACGGAAGGTCTGCGCTGAAAAGACCCAGAACGCTCCGCCAATACAGCCTATTTTCAGCAATGTCAGATAGTATAGAAAGTCCGGCATTTGCAGGTTATTGAAAAAAACAACCAGCGGACTAAAAATTCCTCCTAAATAATAGGCCATAAATGCCCAGTAATTTAAGCCCATTGAACTATTCCAAATATAGAAAATACTCTGCTCTCCCTTGAACACATTATTCAAGCTGGCAAAGAAATTGGAATATTGTGAGAAAGCATCGCTGGCTAAAATCGTTCGATGTTCGCTTCCTGGATAAACACCAATTTTTGCATAAACAACCACCATAATAATAACTGGCAGCACAACACTTAAGCTGATAAATATCCCTTGTGTTTTAATAAATGATCCTATTTTTTTCTTCATAATACCCTCCATTCGTTAGTGGACAAAACCAAAACGGTCAAATGGATAGAAGCGAAAATTAACTACACCTTCTATTTGCTCTTGATTAATCAGCCCGATAGAGCGACTATCCTTAGAATTGCCCCGGTTATCGCCTAAGACAAAGTATTGCTTCTCAGGTATCTCTACCTTATTTTCCAGTGCTGCTTGACTTTCTTCTGAAAGGGCAACAACTGTTGTACTGTCAGGCAGCTGTCCAGCTTCTATCTGCTTGGCAATATCAGCTTGACTAAGCCCATTTCTAAAAAGATACAGGCGGTTTTCCTTCACATAGATGGTGTCGCCGGGCAACCCGTATACCCGCTTCACATAAGAGCTGCCCGGCTCATCTGTTGGTTCAAAGGTCACAATGTCATAACGCTGGATATCCTGCCCCTTATGCGTTAACAAGCGGTCGCCATCCTGAAAAGTCGGCAGCATCGATTGTCCATCTACTTCATGAGACCTAAAATTAATCATAAAATAGAGACACAGGCAGACAAAAAGAAGAAAAATCACTGTTTCCATTATTTCTGCAGCCTTTTTTACTCGTTGCTTCCACAACCGCAGCTTTTTCTGTTGCTCAGTCTCTCTTTTTTTTACCGCCGTTCGTTTTCGCCGCCGCTTCTGCGGAACTGGCTTCCGTTTCCTGCGTATTTTACTGATTTCAGACGAGCGACTGTTTTTCTTTTCATTATCCATCATTCATCCTGTCTTTCTTACAGTTTCATCATTTCATGGAGAGGAAACAGCTTCATTGTAGCCACTCCAATAATATCCTGTTCATCAACCAATCCATAAAAACGGCTATCTGAAGCAAAAGTTCGGTTATCTCCTAAAACAAGGTACTTTCCTTCTGGAATAACACCCCGTTCAGCTCCAGAAATATCCTGACTTGTAAAATCCTCTGTCAGCTGATACCCTGCTTTTTTTGCAGTCTGAACCTGCGCAATCAAGAACCGCTCCACTTTTTCTTCACCATTCACCCATAATCGGTCTTCCTTGTATGCTATCTCTTCACCGGGAAGCCCAACCACACGCCGAATCGAGACTTCTTCCTTACGTCCAGGTACTCGAAAGTAAACAAGGGAAAATCGATCGATTTTCCCTAGGCGATTGACAAATAAGCGGTCTCCCTCTTCAAGCACAGTCATCATACCGTAGCCAGATACTTTGGGGAGTGCAAAGGTAAACAACGAAATAGCATAAACAAGGATAACCACAATTACACTGCTTAAGAGTAATTCTGTCAGCAGTTTCTTATAATTTCTACCGCGCTTTTTTCTTTTTTTTGAAGACTGAGGTCCTGAAAAAAACGAACCGCGTCCAAATTCAAAAGGAAAAATACGAGAATCACTTTTTCGCTTCCTACTAACATTCTTCTTACTTTTAACTGAACTCTTTTGAGTTTGCCGTTTTTGGGACTGTTGAACTAAAATTTTTTTCTGTTGTTTTTTTTGTTTCCCTTGCTGCTCTGATTTTGATGATGTCCGTCTACTATTTTTTTTTGAAGATTGAGTCATCAGACAAACTCCTTTATTTCATCCTCACTTATTTTTCTTCAGTGAGTCTTCGTTGATACGGAAGTGTTCAAACACTTTCTTTTGATTCGTTTTTGTTTTCTCTAAATCAGCCTGATATGCTTCCAGCGTTGTCTGGTCACTTAACGTTTCAATCGTTTGACTCCCTAAGTTCAACCCTAGCTCCTTCATGTTTGCATAGAGGCGGTTTAAGTCTTTTTGCCCTTCTGCACTCAATCGGCCATCGGCTGTCCGCACACCATAATTCGCCAACCGAGCAGACAGGTCATAAATATTCCCCTGGATTTTTTTAGGATTATCGGTTCCTGGAATTTGATTCAGCTGCTCTTCAATGTTGGCGATGAGGTAATAGCCTTGAATCAGCGCTTCTGAGTCTTCTTTTCCCAGATTTGTTGCTTGATAATAACGGGCATAAAAAGCCGTCCCTCCTCCTAGAGAGGCCAACACAAAAAACAGGACAAAAGAACGAATCGAAGCACTCTTTTTCTTCTCAAGCATCCGGCAGGCACGACGCCAGCGTTTCCGCTTTTTCTTTTTCTTCGGTTTTGTCTGCTTCATTTTCTTTACTTTAGAACTGTTTACAAAAATTAGAACAAAGTAGACCAGTGCAAGAACCAGAAAGAGAATGGCAGCAGAAAGTGCGCCAATAAACAGCCAATCAAGTATTTCCATTAGTAAGCCTCCTCTATCACTCTACTTTTTCTTTTTGCGTTTTGAAGAGGCTTTTTTTCTTTTGTTTTGCTTGTTCTTCTTTTTAAGTAAACGTATCACTAAGAAGATGATCAAAATCAATAGTAGTAGTCCACCAACAATCATGATGATTAGCTGCCAGTTGATGCCGGCATCCTGAACCAAGGTCAAATCTTGTTCGTTGAACTTGTCTGCTTCTTCGTCTGTAATCTTGAAGTTTTCTTCCCATTGCCACTTGCCTCCGGCTTTGGTTGTTACGAGGATTTTCGCGCGGTAATCACCTGGTGTCATCCGTTCTCCGTTCATGGAAACTGGAAAATCAATCATCGAATTAGGAGCCATCCGCATATTGGCTTTTTTCGTGTCATACAAAACTTCATCGGAATCCTTGCCCATGATTTGCACATCCACGGTCATATCGTCTGTATATACTGGCTGAACATTGGAGAAATTAACAAAAATAGCATTACGGAAATTATTTAGCTCTGGATATACTCGATTTAATTTCATATCTGGACTGAGTTCATTAGAATCAGCTTCACTTAGCAGGATTCCTGTCTGATAGGCTAGTTTGTTCACAATCATTCCTTGATCTGTATTGGTCTCCTGTCCCTCTCCGTCTTTTTCTTGAATGGTTACTGCACCTGAAATATACCCCTCAAAGGAAGCCTCCGGCATGGTAATCTCCATGTTTAACATTTCCGAGCTGTTGGCTGGAACAACCACTTCTTCTGGTGCTTTCACTATATCCGCAAAGTCATATTTCAATGATGCATCATTTTCAATCTCATTTTCGCCATATTCAATTACACCGTTACTGTTGGTTTTTGCCCCATTTAAACTAACCATAATAGTTATTTCTTTATCTGAGCTGTTGTTTAGCTGCATTTGAATCGTTTGCTGCTGACTAGGCGTCATACGTAAATCGTAATAGCCTACGTCAGGATTATGTTGGTTTTCCGGTAAAACTACTTTGTAGGAAAATCCTTTTAATTCCTGCTGAGTTTCCGCTGCGCTAGCCGTTGTTGAAAACCCGGCAAGCATACTGATTATGTACACTAAGCTTACTAGCTTAATTGCTGCTTTTTTAATCATTCATTGTTCCTCTCTTTTCTTGAAAATAAGGCACCGATTCCGAAGAATCGGTGACCTTTCAATCAATTGCTAAATGAATCATAGATTAGATAACTTCTGCAATTGTCCAAGTAATTTCAGCTTTATATTCACTAGCTTTCAATACGTTAGTTCCTGGTACATTCAATGTAATCCCATCGTATGTGCCAGCTTGTGCATTTGCATTATCATCAAACATTAACTCAAAAACACCGAAACCTTTACCAGCTTCTCTGTTAGTGTAAAATTCTTTTTCTGCATTTAGTGCTAATGTTTGAGTCGAAGTTGCTGGAGCTAATGGTTTAGTTGCTGCATTTGTACCTGTTACTAATGTGATGTCTTTGTAATCCAAAGTTGCACCAGTTAACTCTTGGTTATTAGCGTTTGTGAACTGTTTAGTCATTTTAGCTTTTACTGTCCACCAGTTGTTTGTTGTTGCTGCATCCGCACGAATATCTTGGAAACGGATGAAGTGAGCAGTCGTTTGACCAGTACCTGGATCAGTAAATGGTAGTGCATCATAAGACTTATCTGTATCATTTGCTACGATTTTATGTGTATCGAAGTCCATGTTTGTTACAGAAACGATTTTCAATGGTCCTGGATTTGGGTTTTGTGTTGGTTCAGTCATTGGTGTTCCAGTAGATTGACCTGGCGGCAGGTTCGTTGGGTTTGTTGAATCGTCTGTAGTAAATTTGATTTTACCTTCGCCAACGCCTGTTTTTGCATCTGGATATCCTGGTGCTGCTTTTGTCATTGATGGTGCTGCAAGTCCTAGTCCTAGTGCTGCTAATAGTGCAGCTCCAGCTAATTTGTGTGAAGTTTTCATTTGTGTTTTCCTCCTAATATGTGTGTGTTATTTATGGTAGCTCGGACAAAATCCAAGTTATCACCGTTGAGTAAGCTACCGGATCTTTTTTGGTTGCCCCCGGTATAGACAAGCTTAATGCTTTATTTTGATAAATCGCTTTGTTATCGAACGTAGGATCAGTCACAGGATTGCCTTCAGCATCCAAGCGTGGAATTAGGGTATCTGTCATGCCATTTTCATTTTCAATTGATGCCCCGAAAATGATTGCCCATGAACCTTCTCCAGTTCCAGTCTTTGCCTCAGCCAAATTGTAGGTCTGTCCAATATTATCGATACGAATCACATCTTTTTGGACGATGGGTGCCTCATCAGCACTTCTCGTTGAATTTGCCCAGGAATCCCCAAGCGAAATCACCGCACCATCCAGTTCTTTACTCTCTGCTGTATCATTTTTGAGCTGCGTTTCTTGGCGAACCTGCAGCAGCCAGCCTTTACCAGTTCCGCGAAAATCCGATACTTGGACAAAGTTGCCTCGAGCACCTGTATCTCCGTGAAACAGCTGCGCATTGCCGTAAATCATTACATCTTCATCCACCTTGGCATTTGCCCAGAAGTTGAATTGCGGGACAAAATCGATACGTAGATCGCCGTCTGTTGACGGGCTGTCGCCTGGATCAGCAGCTTGATCAGGATGTTCCGGGTCTCTAATTTCTTTTTCATACGACCCTTCAAAACCGACCTTTCCGTTGCCAGACCATGATTCTGCTCTGGCCGTTTCAGAAAAACCAAACAGGGCTGCAGAGAATAGCGGCAGCAACAACAACGTTGCCAGTTTGACTTGCTTCATGTTGTTAAGACCCCTTTCCTTCTCCAGATGCCTGTTCTTTTCTCCGTTTGACGTAGAACAGAATTAGCGCAATCAGTACTAATGCCGCTCCGCTAATACCTAAACTTTTCTTCACCAGTTCACCGGTTGAAGGGTATTTTCCAGCCGGCTTAGAGCCGGAAGGCTTTGTTGGCGTAGTGGTTGGCTCTGTTGTAGTGCTGGGTTCTGTTGAACTACTTGGTTCGGTTGTCTCTTCATAGAAAGAGACAACACCGTTCGTTTGTACTGCACCGCCGTTTTCTGCTGCCAGGCTAATTGCTGGTCTGCCCATAAAGATAAACGCCATGACGACAACAGAAATAAAGAGCGATGAGAATAGCTTAAATCGTTTCATGTTTCTTTCCTCCATTGCGTTATTTCGTTTCTCCTAATGTCCAGACGATGGTTGCTTTGTATTCGCCTAGCTCACGAACAGCTCCGGCAGGAACATCCAGCTTGAAGCCGCGTTCGCCTGTCGCCCATTTTTCACTGACATCATATTGACCTGGTGTTGAATGGGTGTCCACCGTAATATCTTGATCCGTATCGTTCAAGATAATTTCACTGTCTTTCCCGTCACCAACTCGATAGCGAATAGCATCTGGTAAGACTTTTGTGCCTGTACCGCTGCCGCTTGTCAGATAATCATCTAACCGTGCTTTTAGAGTCCAGCTAGTTGGTGTTGTTCGGTTATCCCAAACAACGAGTTTGTCATCAAAGCTTGGATTATCCACACGAACACCAAAGATTCCCGCATTTCTTGTACCGAAATCGATTGATGTCGGATAAGAATAGATGAATAAAGTACCGTTAAATACATACTGAACAGTTGACGCATTTTCCGTTACCGGAATGGCATCTTCTGGAGATGGGCTTGTCTTCACTTGATAATTCTCTCCAAGTAATGCAGTTATCACATCTTGAACAGCTGTATTCGTAGTCAAATCAACTGTACCGCCAATATTACCGCTGACAGCAATTGGATCACGGAGCTTTTGACCTTTGTCATCGATAAATTCCACATTTACTGTAGAAATACTCTTATTGATTGTAACTGTAATTTCTTTTTCAACCTTCGAAGTACCACTTCCATACGAAAGAGTTACTTTATAGGCGCCATCTGGTACAACACCGCCGCCAGTTGCCGGTCCAGGCAATGTACCTTTATCGATGGAAATTAATGTTGGATCAAGTTTAGTATTTGATGTAGCATCAAATTCCCAAAGCTCCAGCTTTCCTTTATCACGAATCATCGTTAAAATATCCGCATCACTGGTTGGGTAATCCTTCGCTGCTACGGCGAAGTCTGAACCATCCAAAATATATTTATCACTTGAAACAGCTTTATCCTTCACAAAGATTGGAACAACCACTTCTCCAACATTTCCGGCTTCATCTGTCAGGTTGACAATAAATGATGCATTGCCTTGTTTAGATACAATATTTGCAATATCCTGCCCAGGTTTCAAAGAAGCCGTAATCTTATCGTTCGCTGAAATGTTATCTGAGTATGCATTTAAGAATGCTTTGTAATCAGCGGCATTTTCAATTGCAGCTTTGTCACCTAAATCAATAATTGTAAATTTACCTGTTCCAGTCGGTTTGGTCTTATCATTGAACGTTACGTAAATAGTATGGGTTGCTGTATCACCATTTGACGTGACAGTCAATACAATCGGATAGGCTTGCTCTTCATCTGTTCCTACAGCAGAAGCATCAATAGTCAATTTAGCCTTGTCATCTGTGACATTTTCCAAAGCATTGTTAATAACTTCCCAGGCTCGAACATTCCCTTGGGCAATCACATAAGCTCTCAAGGTATCCGCAGTTGCCGTATTCGTCGTCCAATCTGAATAATCAACTCTAAAGTCGTTACCCTCGACTGCTACTGAACCATTAGGCATACTATCCACTACATAAACCGGCACTCTGATTGGTGCACTGTCATTGCCAGCCAAGTCGGTAAGAATAACGAAGAACTCGCTATCACCAGTATTAGCAACAATGGCATCAAAATCAGTGTTATCTGCAAAACGCACAGTAACTTGATCTTTCGGTGTTACATCATCATTCCAGTCAAGCAGGAATTTAGTTAAGTCTGTTTCATCCCGAATATATGCAGCATTTCCTTTCGGCGCCAGTGTTAGTTTTCCCGTTCCTGTTGGCGCTGTCTCATCTAAGAAAGTCACTGTGATTTCCTTCGTTAAGTCCGTCGCCAAACCAGAATCTGCTGCTGTAACAGTTAGAGTTACTTTGTAGGAACCACCCGTTGAGCTGGTTGTTAAACCACCCAAATCTGTTACTTGAATTTTATCGGTTAGATCCGTTTGAACCCCATCCACAATCTTGTAAGATGCTGCTTCACTTTCTTGAATAATATATGCCTTAAGCTGTGCTTCTGTCATACCATTCAAGATTGTTGCGCTAGCTTCGACATCTTTCGCTGTAAGTGCATTTAATGTTTCATGAACAATCAGCTTCGATTTAATCTTTGTTTTGTTTGGAGCAGGAGCGCCAGTGGCATCTACTGCTTCATCCAAAAGATAAACATACACATCATACTCTCCCTGAGTTGCCATCATTGCAGCAACCTGAGCTGGCGTATTTTCTTCAGCAAATTCATAGCCAAAGTTTGGTGTTACAGGGTTAGTATCTGTTGGATTTTGAACAAACTCACTTGGTGCTGGAGCTGTTTCTCCCACCGCTGAATGAACAGTCCGGGGATCTCCTGCAGGTGGCGTTGTATCCAAAACCGTCTTGATATCAAATGCTTCTTTCCCGTTTAACCAACCAACAGCTTTAATTTTCTGACCTGCTTCCAGAGTAACGCCTGCAGGTAATGTATAAGAAAAGCTACCAGTTGTTGGATCAGCAATTGTATGGAACTTTCTTGAATCTCCTTCAATTGGTGAATCTGTTGTTGCTGGTGTTAACAGCACATCCTTGCTCGGATCATTTTCATCCACAACCAGATAGAACAAAATCGCTGTTCCGTTCATATAGTCTGGATCGGGATTCACAACCCCCGAAAGAACTTTGCTGGATGTTTCCGCTGGATTATCTGTTGGTTGATTCAAACCGATAATAACATCCGGAATATACTCATAAAGTACCCTTGAAAACCCAGCATGTGGTGTGCCTGTCGCAGTTGTTCTGTAGTTTGCTAAGAAATCATTTGTAACTAGCGTCGTAACACTTTGTCCAAGAACATTTGTAGTATTTCTTCCACTATAGGTTACATCTACTCCGTAAATCGGGTTCCATATTTTAAATGGATCGTCGCTTACTGGTGTTTTCACCCAAGCAGATACCTTTTGAACATCTGCAATAAAGTGACCAGGATTAGTCATATTAATTAGATGAGCATTAGTGTTCGCACGAGCATCCAAATCAATAGAGTAGGCATCCGCGAAGCGGAAGATCCCCCGAGCGCCAACATTAATTAGATTCCTCACACCAGTACCGTCATGAAGTTTAATATTGAAGGTTGATTTCTTACCAACAACAAACTCACTATCTGCACCTGCTGTGATAACATCACGTGTATTTGTTCCCTGATTTTTCAAATCAATTGTTAGCTTTCCTTCATCAGAAACGTTAAACTTGGAGTCACTTCCCAATGTAATGGCATTTTCACCATCCATTGGTCCATTAATCGCAATATTGAACTCTGCACGGTCGGCAATAGAGATGGACGTATCCGAACGAAGCCACACACCGCCACGAGTCGTTCCGTCTCCAGTAGTAACCTTTACTTTGGCATCTTCTTCCAAAGTTAGACTTCCTTTATAAAGACCCATTGCATTATCACCCGTTGAAACAGCTTCTCCGCTATTTCCATTTGTGGTAATATCCAATACTGCACCTTTTTTTACTTGAGCATATCCTAGCTGACCACTTGTTGACCCTGTGTTTCCAAGGTAACTTGCCAAAATAAAGCCGTTACCGTTTTGTACAGTAACTGTGGTGTTGCTGCCTTCTTCATAGATAGCGCGGAAAGCTTCTAATCCAGACTGATTCGCCCAAGTATTTTTAGTAGTTCCAGGATTCAATGGCGCCTCATAAGAGTTCACTGAATGAAATTCGTTGGTACCTTTAAAGTACATTGTAGCCTGCCATGAAGCACTCAACTGAGACCCTCTGTAATACACATTGTCATAAGTAATTGTTGAAGTAATTGTTGATGTATCACCAATCGCAAATGGTCCATAGGCACTTTGTCCATACATCTTAATATCTTTGATATAGATGTTTCTATCTCTAGATGTACTTGCTGCCCATGTATATCTAACTGTATTGAAATCAACGATATGATTTTGTCCATCAATAACATAATCCACACGAGTCGCTGGTGCATTCCTTCTCGTATCACCTGTACCAAGGTTCCCAGGATTTTCGATATCCGCAGTTATTTTGATATAATCCGCATCATTTTTGTAAGCCTCTGCTCCTGTATAGGTGTTCATAATGGCTTTATTCAGTTCATCCCAAGTACTAACCTCAACAACATTTGTCGCTGCAGCTTCTGTCCCCCATCCTGCCGCAGCCATTGGCGCAACTGCATCTAGTGTCTGAATTGGCGACTCCAATGGTTCCAGTTCAACTGATTCTTCAGAAGTCTCACTTTCTACAGAAGCCTCCTCAGAGCTCATCGTGGAAGAAGTATTCGTCTCCTCGTTTGCCTTGATTGGTTCAGAAATACTCCAAAAAGCTGTTAGCAGTAATCCTACTGATACTATCCCTATAAGATAACTTTTTTTTCCGATTTTCATTATTTTTCTCAACTCCTCCCTTATATAGATAGTTGTGTGTCTTTGAAAACACACTATATTTCAATTTTTCAATCCTTCATCTCTACTACTAGAGTGACTGATGAAAAAATGAAACCTAATTTACTAGATTTTGTTATACTTGTTAGTCAATGTAAGCTATCCAAATTTTATTTCTACTATTGGATATAGTAGAAAAATTCTCACACCACCGAAGCTCAGACTAAGTCAAATTAAGAAAGTAGCCTTTTGACCGCACTGTAATAATGAACTGGGGCTGATCAGGATTATTCTCCATTTTTTTTCTTAAATGGAAAACCAGATTTGATACTCTGAACTTATAATTTTTATCCGGCTTTTTCCAAAGCCTCTTAAACAACTCTTCATAGGTGAAAGCCACATTTGGTTTACTATACAAAATTTTTAAAAGTTGGTATTCTAATTTGGTTAATGGTATTTCCCGTTCGTTGTCGATGACGACACTAACATTCTGATCTATCAGTTCGAAGCTACTTTGCTTTTCAACAACAGGCGTTTTCTTTAATTGATTGGATGGTACATTATTCGCTTGACGATTGATGGCATTATTAATAATCAGTTTAAATTCATTTGGATCTACTTGAGAATTCAAATTTCCGTCTGCGCCCAGCTGCAAAAAAATCAGACGGTTAACTGGATTTGGTTCCTTTGTCATAACCCATACCAAGGGATTCCTATCTGCTTTCAGCTCCAATAGAATACTGCAAATTTGCGCAACATTTTCCTGAGTGTCATCATTAATAATGACTGCATCGACCTGCTCCATTTTTTTATTAATTTCAGATGGGAGAACTTCGATGACTTGGGTTTCGTTGGTTTTTAGTGCATTTATGTAATTGTCGCGAATACTACCTGAAACTGGAATTACTCCTATGTTAAACATGTCTATCCCTCCAAAATAAAAAGTCGGTATTAACGTAATGCTTCAGTTTCTTGTTTTTTATACAAACAAGAAACTCTCTTAAAAACCTTTAATGCAATTATAGTTTTTCATTTGCTGACGGCGATTTTGACGATGTATCTTGGATTATTTTTTTCATATCTTAAAAAAAAAACATATTTTTAAGATAATCAATAGATTGCCTATATTTTTTTATTTCTATTCAAAAAAAGACACAACAAAAAAGCTAGTCTATATAATATTTCTTACAAAAACTAACTTTTTTTAACTAATTCAATTTTATCTAATTATTCAGAAACTAGTTCAATTGCTCTTCGTTCATTGTTTCTATTTGAGTTCGCATAAATATCTAATGTAGTTTTTACTGATGAATGTCCTAACAAAGTTGCGATAACAGCAGCACTTACACCTTTTTCTAAACATTTACTAGCAAAGGAATGACGTAGAGAGTGGAAATTCATCCAGCTCATATTTATTTTTTTCATTATTTTTTTAAAATAATTTGTTATCGTTCGAGGTTCTGTCGGTTTATTATTAATTGAAATGACATAGTCACCCGCACTAACTGCTGCCCTCTTTTTAAGAAGCTTTACCATTTTTTCTGACAAAGGAATTTCTCTTTGAGACAGAAAAGTTTTAGGCGTATTCTCTATAATGATTGTTTGATTCATTTCATAATTTTGTATTCTTTGACGGGTCCTATTAACAACCAAAGTTTTGCTAATGAAATTGATATCCTGCCATTTCAAACCAGCTATCTCTCCAATGCGCAAACCAGTCTCCAACGCTAGTAAAATTGGTAAACCTTTTTCGTCTTCGTTTGCTAAATGACGAATTTTTTTTTCATCTTCTGTTGTTAATGTTCGAATTCTTTTTTTATGAATTTTTGGTAATGAAACAAACTGAAGAAGCCCTCTTTTCACAAGGCTTTGCTTTTCTGCTTCATATAGTCCAGTTTTCACCACTTGAAAGACAGACTGCACAGAACTTGAAGAGATTTTTCGGCCTACTTCTTTTACAAAATTGTTTAAATCAATACTAGTTAGCTCATTAAGTCTTTTTTTCCCTAAAAAAGGCTTGATATGCTTTTCAATTTTACTTTTATAACTGCTGTAAGTACTTTGTTTAATTTCTTTTTTAGCAATTTCTTCCAACCAATAATCAAACCATACACCTGTAGTCCCACAAAAATCTTTAGTAGTCGGATCTGTTTGGCGAAGGAGCAATTTCTTTTCAAGTAATTTTTCTTTTACTCCTCGATAAGTCGAATCATAGACATACCCATAGTATATACGACCATTATTTTTTCTTCCTTTAATAAATCGACCTTCCCAGCGACCATCTTTACGTTTATAAATGTTCTCCCCTTTTCGACTCATAACTCTTCCTTCTTTCCTATATAATTGACGGAGATTTTGACGGCGAAAAAAAAATTCTAAATAAAAAAAATTTGTTTTCTCTCATTTTTTTATTTTTTTTGTAAAAAAATTGATAAAACTTTTCCGAAAGAATGTTGTATAATGATTTTCGAAGTAAAAAATTAGAATTTTTTCTCTGTTTCCTATTATTTTACCTATCAAAAAATCATTTTTTTGATATAATTGCTTTTTTGATGCTTTGCTATTCAGTTCTTGTTTGTATAAAAAACAAGAACTTTTTTTATTTTCTATATAGTTATTATTTAAAAACGCCGCTTCTCCATCCTCATTCCACACATCAACCTGATTTGTTATACTTCTTTTTCTGAAATTAGTATGATAGTTTTTGTTATTTTTTTCACTTACATTTTTTGTAAAAGATAAAACAGAAACTGATAATAACTAAATATAACTGATGTTACACTAAAAAGACTTGTTTTTCTTTTTATTTACGGTTATAATCACTGATATTTTAAACTAGGGAGATTAGTTATGCTATTAGATATACAAGACCGCAGAAAATTGAAATTGCTGCACTCTTTATTTACCTATGAACCTCATGAAGAAATTTCTTTAAAAGAACTGGCACAAGCTATTCATATGGATAAACGTAGTATCATTTCTCGAGTGGAAGAACTTTTTGAAGACATTGTAAACAGTAAATCCGGTCATGCTGAATATTCTATTTCAGGCGGGCAATTAACAGTTTACTTTTCAAGTGATTTTGATGAGTGTAAGGTATTAGCTTTTTATTCCCAGAGATCTGTTCTATTTATTTTAAGTCTTCAATTATTGAAGGGTGAATTCACTACTATAGAACGTTTTTCCGAAGAGCATTACATTAATCCGCTGACTCTTTACCGCAAGCTACCGATTCTAAAAAAAGAACTGGCAAAAATGAACATCTCCATAAATTGGAAAACCTCTGAGAAGTTGATTGGAGAGGAACGTCAAATCCGCCTGTTCTATTACTATCTTCTTATTGATATATTTAACTATCTTGACTTTGATTGCGAATCGTTGATGATGAATAATTCAGTCTTTCTTTCCACGGAAAAACTTTGGTTATTTATTACTTATCATCGATTGAAAGGAAATCACTTTGTTAAAATAAAGGATGAGATTGATAAAATAAGTACATTTCCTGTTTCTTATGAGCAATTTACTCTGAAATATGCTGCATCCCTACATACTTTTTTTGAAGAATTTAGTCTTACTAAATCAATCTTAACTATTGAACTTCGGGTAATGTATAACTTTTTTGGCTATTACTTTCTTATTACCTCCGACTACCACACTCTGTCCGCCACAGCTCTTAGCCGTAATGCTGACGATTATCTCAGCCTGATTGAAAAAAATTGTGTATCCTGGATTGATCTATTTTCTGAGTTTTTTGGTCTAAACCTCAATAACCAACAATTTTCTTATTTATTTTTTTTGATTTTAGCCAAACAAACAACTGAATATTATATTAATAAAGAAGACATGCACTGGTTTTTTAGAGATATTAATATTGCGCTTTTACATCGACCTGTATCTATGCTCAAACAGAAAATTACTGCCTTTTTAGATTTTCTAACTACTCGTCAGTGGTTTGAAAAAGACTATGACCAAACCAGCAAAGTTTGGTATGGCGAACTACTCTTATCCGTATTGCCTCAATTAATACCTCCGTTGAAAGTATCAATCCTTTCAAAACATAAGCCAGGTCATAATTTTTACATACGCAACTTAATTGAATCTATCAGTACCGTCCCTATTAAAATTACCAATAATTTCTTTGAAGATATCCAGTTAGTTATTTCTGACTACCATACTGATTTAGATTTTTCTGTTAAAGTTATTAGAATTGGGGTCCGACCTCATATTTTAGAATTAAATAAAATCAAAAAGTTACTTGAAGAACTTTATTACCAACAATTATAGCGGCAGTTGTTAGATTTCATACTCATCGGGCATAGAAGATGAGGCAGTCGCTAATTTTTTGATGGTTTATATTTTACTAACTAAAAAACACAGAAGCGGTCAACCTATAACTGCTTCTGTGTTTTTTAGTAGATATAATTTTTGGGTATATATCTGATTAAGTTATTCAATTGGGTATTGCCGCCACATGGCTAACAGCTTTTTATCGCATTTACACCAGTCTCTCTCTTAGCCTTTACGACGTCGGGCAAATTCAATAAAACGAAACTTGTCTAGCCGGTGAATCGACTCAGTGTATTCAAAGCAATTCGTATCTTCCAAGTAAACCAGACTGCGGACAACAACGACATGACTGTCACCGTGGAGCGTCATCAGCTCCTGCATCTCTTGAGTAACCGGTTCGACAGTAATCTCTTTTTGTGCATAAGAGATGGCCAGCTGCAAGTCATTTTCAAAGTAGTCATAGATTGAGTCCTGCGCCCGCTCCTCAGGCAATTCCGGTATCACCGATTTCAACAGATAGTCCTTATCCAAAATAACGATTTCTCCATCAATTTTACGTTGACGAATAAGCTTCCAGGCTGGCTGCCCCACTGTCCAGCCAGTTTTTTCATTCAGCTTTTCTGTCACAGGAACCTCCTCCAGCACTCGGACAATGGTTTCACTGGGAATACGCTGAGCTTCTTGAAGTTCTTTATAGCTGGTTAGTCCAGCAATTGGAAAGTCAAAACGATTCATATCTAAAACAATCGAGCCTTTCCCTTGTTTCTTCTGAATGTAGCCGGCATTCAGCAGCAGGCTCAGTGCTTTACGAATCGTTTCTCTTGAAACACCGTAAATCTGTATTAGCTGATTCTCGCTAGGCAACAGGGTATGCGCAGGATATTCATTAGCTAGTATTTTCTTTTCCAGATCCAAAAAAATCTCATTAAACTTATTCATCATGATCCTCCTACTTCCATAGGGTAATTATTGTAAGTTCTTCTTTAAGTAGTCTACAGACTGATTTGGGTTATTCTAGTATGCTGTACTAATACCAAAACCTTATTCAGTCTTTTCTCTAATTGTCATTGCCCGTGTCAACATATGGTTGGAGACACTTGAAATGATATCATTTGCGGTTGTACCATCTAGATTCGGCGCTTTAATCGTCATGTAGAAAATGTATTTAGGGTCTTCTCTCGGAACAATCTGTACCACTGAATGGAGATACTTCTGCTTATTATACGCACCATCTTCAAAAAACTCAGCTGTACCGGTTTTAGCGGCAACATTTATGCCATCGATGGCATATTGTTTTCCTGTCCCGTACTCTGGATCGTTTACTACATCTCCCATGTATTCCAGCACTCTGCCGGCAACCTCTTTTGAAATCGGGGTGCCTACTTTTTCCGGCTCAGTGATTTTTTCGCTGCCGTCTGGATAAATAATCTTATCAATCAGATACGGCTTCATCATGTTTCCTTCATTTGCTACTGCGGTATACGCCTGCTGCATCTGCAAATGGGTGACTGAAATTGCCTGACCGTAAGAAGTCATCGCCCGGTCAACTGTTGTTTCATTTTGAATCGTACCTGGAAGCTCATTAGATATGCCAATGCCGGTTGGCTCTAAAAAACCAAAGGCCTTAATGTATTCCTGCCATTTTTCCGGCATTCGTTCATGGAGATTGACCATGCCCACATTACTTGACCAGGCAATCGCCTGACGAAAAGTCATGGCGCCTTTCCCTTCACCGTTATTCCAATCATTGATTACACTGTCATAGAACTCTAGGCTTCCAGAAAGAAATTGTTCATTCTCCTCAAAGACACCTTCTGACATTGCTGCTGCAACTGTGAATGGCTTCATCGTTGAACCGGGTTCATAAACATCCTCGGTTAATAGATTGAGCCAGACGGCATCCTCCTCATCCAACCCTTTCAGTGTTTCCGGCTCAAAGGTAGGACGCTGGGACAATGCCAACAGTTTGCCGGTTTCCGCCTCCATTAAGCTGGCCGTGATTAGCTGAGGCTTATACTTCTCAGCTGTTTCCCGCAGCAGCTCTTCCAGATTAATCTGCAGCACGCTATCTAGTGTTGTCACAATCTGAGCGCCGTTCTGAGCAGGTTCAATGACCTGCTCCGTTCCTGGAACACTCTTTTGATTTTTATCTTTTTCATAGGTGATGGAGCCTTCCGTCCCCTTCAGTATCTCATCATAGGCTGCTTCGATCCCCATGACACCTATCTCTTCTTCATCTACTATATTCGTATAGCCTAAAAAGTAAGAGGCAAATTCACCATTCAGATACAAACGTTTTTTACTTTCTCTAAAGTAAATACCAGAAATCTTTCCTTTTTTCAGTTCATCCTCAACCTTCCGCTTTACTTCAAAGCTGAGTCCTTTTCCTTTTTTACCGAACTCCACAGTCGTAATTGCTTCACCCGCTTCATTTTTTTGAGGGGTCAGCTGCTTTATAATCAAATCCTTTTCGATGCCGACGTGGCGATGGAGTATATCTGCAATTGACTGTCTGTGCTTTTCCTGTACGTATAATTTTGTACCATCTACCTGTACATATTCTTCGTCTAAAACCGCATACAAAGAAAAGGAGACTGAATCCTCCGCCAAAATATTGCCCGTGCGGTCTAAAATACTGCCCCTACTTGCCCGAACCGTGTCCATACCATTATATAAATCATTGGTTTTTTCTTTTAAGGATACTCCTGCAACCTTGCCGCTTCCTATAATAACAGATAGCCTAACTGCAAATACTACAAAAACCAGCAATGTTGTAAATAATAGAATAATCCCAACTCTTTTTCTATTTTTCTGCGGACTATACTGATTTTTCAATTTCATACCAACACCTCCAACTTTTTTATTACTTCATTATTTCACCTTTTTGATTATCTCCCATTTTAGCATAAAAAAATGATCCCTTGGCACTCTGAAAATAAAAAGTCACCCTCTTCTGAGATATCTTTACAGAAAAGGGTGACTGTTTAATTATCTTTTCAGCAGCTGTTCAATGTCCAATTCGTCCAGTCTGTGTACCTGCTCATCTGCACCAATCAGCTTCTCCTTTTCAATGACGCCTACTGCATACATCCCTGCAGCCTTGACGGCATCAATTCCAGCTTGTGCATCTTCAAAGCCAACAGCTTCCTGTGGTGTAATCTGCAGTGCCTCAGCAGCCTTCAGAAAAATTTCCGGATCCGGCTTTCCTTTGTCTAGGCTGTCCGGATCAACAATAGCAACAAAATCAGCGATAACACCCAATTTTTCTAAGATGACCGGTGCATTTTTTGAAGCTGAAGCCAGTGCACAAGGGATTTGTTTGTCCTTCGCTTGGGCCATGAACTCACTCACGCCGGGAAGTAAGTCCGCTGGTGTTAAAGATGCCAGCAACTGAACATAGTGGTCATTTTTCTTTTTCGCTAACTCTTCCTTTTCTTCAGCAGAGAACTCTTTTGCTTTGCCGCCATATGCCAGAATTCTATCTAGTGAGTCCATACGGCTGATCCCTTTCAGCTGCTCATTAAAAGCTAAATCAATAGTTATTCCTAAAGAAGCTGACAGCTCTTTCCAAGCAATATAGTGATATTTTGCTGTATCTGTAATTACACCATCTAAATCAAAAATAAATCCTTTTCTCATCACACGTTGATCCCTTCATAAAAGACTTCCTGTACTTTATTTTTCTGCAAAGCAATTTCTCTACCGGCTATTGTTAACAGTGCATCCTGATCTGCCTCAACCTGAACAGCTCTCTTACTGATTTTAACCTTGTAATGAACACCACGGATATTTAAACGGAAATAAATATTCTCCCATTGTTCTGGTAAATGTGGATTAATTTCAACCTCCTTTTGGCGGATATCGATTCCCCCAAACGTGGTCAGTGTGATGAATAATGTAGCTGCCATTACTCCTGCATGAATCCCCTCAGCAGTTGTCCCGCCTTGTATATCCTGATAATCAGAATAAAGTGCTTCCTGATACATCTGCCAGGCAAGTTCTCGATCCCCGACGATGGAAGCCAGTTGAGAATGAACAATCCGCGACAGAGTAGAGCCATGAGAGGTTCTAGCTAAATAATAGTTCAAATTCTTATCCACGTAATCTGTCGGCAGCTGATAACCCAAATCGGTCAAAATCCGATCCACTGTATCTTTGCGGAAATTATAAAATATCATCAAGCTGTCTGCTTGCTTGGCTACCTTATATTCATCTGCTGAGTGACCTTCTGCACTAAGGATTCGGTCCATTCGATAGATATTGCCATACTTTTCTTTATAGTAATCCCAGTCTACTTCTTTCAAATCAAAGTATCCAGCATATTGGGCGATAATCCCGTCTTCATCAATTTCAAGGTGTAGTTCTTGACGAATTTGATTCATCTGAGCCAAGTCTTCACGAGTAATCCCGACTTTTTTCTGCACCGTTTCAATTGCCTCAGCTGGATAGTCAATATACAGCTTTTCAATCTCTTCAAATAACCAGACTATCATCATATTGGTATACGCATTATCGGTTAAACCGCCATGCGTACTGTTAGGATATGCTTCGTGAAACTCATCTGGTCCCATCACACCGCTAATCGAATAACGTCCATTGGTTTCGTTGTATTCAGCTGCACTCAGCCAAAAGCGGGCAATTTCCATTAACAATTCAATACCGTATTGAATCATAAATTCCTGATCCTCTGTATTATTATTATACAGCCAAACATTATAAGCAACTGCCAATGATACATGCCGCTGCAAACTACTATGGTCCTCTCCCCACTCCCCGCTAATCGGATTCAAGTGAAGCTCCTGAGATTGCTCTGTTCCATCCAGACCAGACTGCCAAGGGAACATAGCTCCTTGATAGCCGGCTTTCGCTGCCCCGGCTTTGGCCGCAGCCAGCCGCTGATAACGGTACATCAACAGCTGACGGGCTGTTTCAGGAAAATGGATAATATAGAATGGCAAAATGAACAGCTCATCCCAGAAGATATGTCCCCGATAGGCTTCCCCATGAAGTCCGCGGGCTGTTATAGAAACATCCAGAGAAGGATTAGCTGTTGGCGAACCAGATACCAGCATATGATAGGTATGCAAATGAAGCATCTTTTCCGACATCATATCTCCGTCGACCATGATTGCTGCTTCCTCCCAGTAAGTCTTCCAAACCGCTGAAGACGCTGCATACATTTCCTTAAACGCTGGAATTTCAAAAGTGGTGAGAGAATGTGACTTCTGCAGTTCATCAGCCCGATATAAATGTACTGCTACACTCTTCTCCAGTGTATAGCGGTGTCCTTCCTGCAGTTCAGCTGCAACTGTCTGAATAACCTTTTCAGACGTCCGTTCGGATTCAATTTGAGCCAAATTCAGTTCTGGACTAAACAAACAGGCTTCCTGTACAATTGTCATTCCTGAATCCAGTGTTTTAGCTGTTAACAGACTTTTCTGTCCCTCCACAACTGTATCCAGCACCTGTAAATGCTCCTTGGTTAGGCTCCGGTAGCGAGCAACATTATAATTAAAAACTGTTCCGTCGGCTTCTGTTACAAATTTAACCTGTCCGCTAAAGTTTAACGGCGTTACTTCATAATGCAGACTATACTCATGCATATTTGCCATGCTGACTATACGCTTAGCTCTTATTTTAACTTGTTTACCTGTCTGCGTTTCCAAGATACTGACAGCTTCGAATAACCCCGTATACATATTCAGTGTTCGCTTGAAGAACTTAACCGTCTCCTTTGACCAAGTCAGTAGTTCTCCATCGATTTCTAAAGAGATATATTGAAGATTTGGTGCATTGACAAAATCCTCGTTCTTTATTTCCTGTCCTTCAACAATTGAGGTCGCTGTATTATAAAGTCCAGCTAAATAAGTTGCTGGATAGGTATCTTCTGTAATACACATTTCCGGAGAAGTTCCTCTTAAACCGATAAATCCATTTCCCGTAGTCAGCAAAGATTCCGCTGCATATTCGTCTTTACCTTCTTTATAGCTATAGTAAACGAGGTTCCAGCTGCAGGATTTCCGTTCTTCTGCCAATGCTGATTCGAAAGACCCGTTAGACTGATGAGCAAAGACCGCAGGTATATTCAAGCTTTCTTCCAGTAAAAGCCGAAAATTGTCAGCTTTTTGTAGTTCTTTTGAAACAGTCTCTTTTTCTAAGTAAATGATAACACCTTCAAAACATTCACCTTCTAAATGCTCCCTTATACTGTGAACCGTTTCCTCTGTAAATACATGCGGGAACGTATATTGACTATCAGCAGCTTTCACAGTCAATTGATTGGTTCCTTCAAAAATTTCTATATACATTATGCGCCACCCCTCCACTTGTCTATACATGTTCAAAAACATTATACAACCCTCCATCTTTTTTTTCAAGCGTTATCATACGGAATATTTCTGAAGTCTTTCGTTTTTTTATGTTAGTAGAAATAGTGGAAATTCTTTAACAAACATGATAATAAAGATTGAAATACTTACTATCAATAAAGTGTATAGTCATCAAAAGTTATTTAATAAAAAAATACGATTAAATAATTTTTTTGCTGTAAAACGCTTGCATTTTTATTTCTAAGCAGTTATGATTAAAGCGAAATAAACAACTTGCTTATACAAGTTACGAAAGGAGTTTTTCTGATGGGTAAATACAAAGCAGATGCAGAACAGCTGTTAAAGGATATCGGCGGGAAAGAAAATGTCGCAGCTGTCAGTCATTGTGCCACCCGTATGCGTTTTGTACTAAACGATCCGTCTTTAGCGGATGAAAAAGCAATTGAAGACATTCCAAGTGTAAAGGGTATGTTTACAAATGCCGGTCAATTTCAAGTCATTATCGGAAACGATGTGCCATTATTCTTTAACGATTTTTCAGCAGTTTCAGGGATTGACGGTGTTTCTAAAGAACAGGGGAAAGCAGCTGCAAAACAAAATCTGAATCCTGTCCAGCGGGCAATTGGAGTTTTAGCAGAGATTTTCACACCGATTATTCCAGCAATTATTGTCGGCGGACTTATCTTAGGCTTTAGAAACGTATTGGAAGGTATTGGGATGGGCTTCCTGGATGGCAAAACCATCGTCGAAGTTTCTCAATTCTGGAGTGGAGTCAATCATTTCTTATGGCTGCCAGGTGAAGCAATTTTCCACTTCCTGCCAGTCGGCATCACGTGGAGTATCTCGAAAAAAATGGGAACCACACAGATTTTGGGAATTGTATTAGGGATAACGCTTGTCTCTCCTCAGCTAATCAATGCTTATGATTTAGCAAATCATGGTACCAAGTTTTGGGATTTTGGTTTTGCACAAATAGACATGATTGGTTATCAGGCTCAAGTTATTCCAGCTATGCTGGCCGGATTCATGCTGGCTTATCTAGAGATATTCTTCCGTAAGCACATACCACAGGCAATCTCAATGATTTTTGTACCGTTTTTCGCTCTGTTGCCTACTATTTTTGCCGCTCATGTCATTTTAGGCCCTATTGGCTGGACCATTGGTAATTTTATCTCCAATATTGTGAATACAGGTCTGACTTCTGCCCTAAACTGGCTGTTTGGCGCGGTCTTCGGCTTCCTATATGCACCATTGGTTATAACTGGTCTTCATCATATGACCAACGCAATCGATACTCAGCTGATTGCAGATTTTCAATCTACAAATCTATGGCCGATGATTGCTCTTTCTAATATCGCACAAGGATCTGCCGTTTTGGGAATTATCTTCCTGCACCGCGGCAATAAAAAAGAAGAACAGGTCTCTATTCCTTCTATGATCTCTTGTTATCTTGGAGTCACAGAACCAGCAATGTTTGGTATTAACCTAAAATATGTCTACCCATTTGTTGCCGCGATGATTGGTTCCGGCTTAGCTGGTATGTTTGCAACATTAATGGGTGTACGAGCAAATGCAATTGGCGTCGGCGGACTGCCGGGTATTTTAGCTATTCGAGCACAGGACTGGCTGGCATTTGCAGCAGCAATGCTGATGGCAATCGTCATCCCGTTTGTTCTAACAGTTGTCTTCCGTCGTCAGGGTATCTTCAATAAAGTTGATCCAGTAGACGAAGCAACTGGCGAGCTTTATGCCGATGAAATGGCGATGGCTGGAAACGTTCCTCAAAGCTTTGCTGGAACAACTACAGAAACTACTGCTTCAACAGCTGCAAAAGCAGAAGCTCTATTTGCACCAGCACAAGGAGAGGTCCTTCCAATCACTGCGGTTAATGATCCGGTATTTTCTCAGAAAATGATGGGTGACGGTTTCGCAGTCAAGCCAGTTAATGGAAAAGTGTATTCTCCAGTCAACGGAAAAATTACAAATATCTTTGATACAAAACATGCGATTGGTATTTTAACTGATACTGGATTAGAGGTCTTGGTTCATATCGGTTTGGATACTGTAGAGTTAAATGGCGCACCATTTACAGTTAAAGTTGCTGTTGATCAGCAGGTGACACCACAAACGCTGTTGGCAGATGTTGATTTCGATCAAATCAAAGCAGCAGGAAAAGAAACAGATATTATTGTTGCTGTCACAAATATGGAAGTCGTTAACACCGTCACACTAAGTAAAACTGGTACGGCTTCTGAAGGTTCAGAAATTGGTACAGTTAAGCTAAAGTAAAGTAATCAAACAACAGCCCTGAAAGCCTTCCGCTTTCAGGGCTGTTATTATTTTCATCTATAAAAGTGATTTATGCTTTTCTGACTGACTAGCTATCGTCCACAAATACTGCAGTGCTTGGTTTCGATACTTATTTTTATTCAAGGCAACTGTTAAATCGTTTGTTAAGTGTACGTCAGATAGTTTAATTTGTTCCAGTCTGCCAGCAGCAAGCTCTGACTCTACTAAAACCTTTGGCAGAATACTAATGCCCAAACCAGCTTTGGCGGCTTCAATCAATGTCTGAGAATCCACGCTTGTCCACTGTGGAATTACTTGATAGCCGGCTAGAGTAACTGTTGATTCTAATATCTCTCTGACAGCACTTCCCCGCTCTCTCAACAACAGTTTCTCTTCCAGCAATTGTTTTATAGTCATGCTGCGTACTTTTTGACCATCAGGCGCCCGCACTGCCCAGATGTCATAAGAAGCAAATTTCTTGGTCAGAATATTCGGCTCCAACACATCTCCTTCTAAAAAAGCGATATCTGCTTTCCCCTGCTTTAATAGCGCTAGTGATTTTTCCGCACTGTTAACCATGACTTTTACCGGAGTTTTAGGATACTTTCTTTGAAAGTCTTGAATAATTGCCGGCAGCCATATTTGGGCAATCGTAATACACGAAGCAATCTGAATCGGAGCCTCTTTTTCAATAGTCTGCACCCGTCGCTCAAGCTTTTTATATTCTTCTAAAACCGGCAGAACCTCACTTAGCAGCAGTTCGCCCGCACTAGTCAGCCTCACACTCTTATGAAGCCGTTCAAATAGCTGTGTCCCAGCCTGTTCTTCCAATTCCTTCACTGCATGAGAAACCGCCGACTGAGTAATAAATAAATTGCCGGCAGCTTTAGTAAAATTTTCAGTCTTAGCTACTTCCTGAAAAATAAGATACTTTCTTAAATTCATACGATCAGCTCCTTTTTAAAACATGAATAAAATTCATGCCAACTATCATATTTTAGCATTTCACAAATGTCTATTCAATCAATATAATAAAGGGTATACGTTTTAAAGAAAGGGGCATTCTATGACTAAAAATTTGAAGTTATATCTATGGCTCTGTTATGTCAATTTATTTATCAGTACCTTCACTTTCGGAGGAGGCTATGTTGTTGTTCCCATGATAAAAAAATACTTTGTAAAAGAAAAACAGTTATTTACAGAAGAAGAGCTGATGGAAATGGCAGCCATTGCTCAATCCTCTCCCGGAGCTATCGCTGTAAATTTAAGTATTTTGGCTGGAAAACGAACAGCCGGTTTTTTCGGTGTGCTTATTAGTGCCGTAGCTGCATTGATTCCACCTATCGTCATCTTAAGCTTTATTTCCGGATGGTACATCGAATTTTCTGCTAATCTATACGTTGCAGCAGTTTTAAAGGGCATGCAGGCTTGTGTTACTGCCTTGATCATTGATTTAGTTATTGATATGTATCAGATGATTCGAAAGGAACGTTCGACACTTTTGACTTTACTAGTTCCAGGGGCTTTTATCGCCTCATTCTTTTTCAACAGCAACGTTATTTTGATACTGATTGTCAGCTGTATCCTCTGTGTAATAAACCTCTTCATCCGCAGCAATAGAACTAAAAAGGAGGATTTCTGATGCTTGCTCAATTATTTTGGATTTTCTTTAACATCGGTCTTTTCAGTATTGGCGGCGGTTATGCTATTATCCCGCTTATTCAGGAACAAGTGGTTTTTCAACAAGGCTGGATTAGTGAGCGTGTATTTACTGATATTATTACTATTTCACAAATGACGCCGGGGCCACTGGCAGTTAATACCTCAACCTTTGTCGGCATTCAGATTGCCGGCATTCCCGGAGCCATCATTGCCACTGTTAGTACAGTCATTTCAGGAATCGTAATCTCTCTTGTCCTTTATGAATTTTTCAAAAAATACGGCAGCTCCTCCTATGTCCTCAGCATATTGAACGGCTTGAAGGCATCCTCGCTAGGTCTCATTATCGCTGCAGCCGCCACAATTGCTTTACTGACTTTTTTCGGCACCTCTACTTATCAGGAGATTGATTGGCTAAAGGATATTGATTTCGCGGCAGTCATTTTGTTTTGCGGCTCCCTATTCTGCATCCGAAAATACAAGCTCAACCCCATTACTCTGATGGTGATTTCAGGCTTGTTAGGGCTGGTTATTTACTAAGTTCACATGTAAAATAACTTGCTGTTAACATTGCTTAAAAGAAGAAATTGTTGACGTCATCCCTTTTAGGCCGTTGTCTACAGTCTGCAGTTTTCATAATATGAAAATTTTTTTGTACTAAAAAGAGAGCGGGACAATAGTCAGAAGAAAATCTGATTATTGTCCCACTCCCTTTCCATCTCTCTTCTATTCTTCCTTCAACAAGCCCTTAAACAAACCTAAGGCAAAATCATTAGCATCAAATGGTTCTAGGTCGTTGATGCCTTCTCCTAAACCGACCAGTTTTACTGGTAGATGAAGTTCGTTACGGATTGCCAGAACAATCCCACCCTTGGCGGTACCGTCCAGCTTGGTCAGCACCAGTCCAGTAACATCTGTTGTTTCTTTGAACTGTTTGGCTTGTGCCATTGCGTTCTGTCCAGTTGTTGCATCGACTACTAATAAAACTTCATGAGGGGCATTAGGGATTTCCCGCTGAATGACCCGCTTGATTTTTTCCAGCTCGTTCATCAGATTAACTTTGTTCTGCAAGCGACCCGCTGTATCAACCAGTAGGATATCGGCGTTTTCTGCTTTTGCTCGGGCGACTGCATCAAAGACAACTGCCGCTGGATCGCCGCCGGCATTGCCGCGAACGACTTCTACTCCGGCCCGTTCGCCCCAAACAACAAGTTGATCAATGGCGCCGGCCCGAAAAGTATCGGCAGCTGCCAACAGAACTTTTTTACCGTCTTCCTTAAATTCATGGGCCAGCTTACCAATACTGGTTGTCTTACCAACACCATTCACTCCTACAAAAAGAATAACAGTTAGCCCGCCTGCCTGAATATTCAGGGCATTGTTCTCATCGACACCCTCAGCTTCATACAGGTTTACCATTTTTTCAATGATTGTATTTTGTACTTCTGCCGTTTTCTTCGCATTGCGCAGTTTTACTTCCTGACGCAGCTCTTCAGTAATTTTAATCGCTGTCTCAAAACCGACATCAGCACCGATTAGTGTCTCTTCCAATTCTTCAAAGAAATCTTCATCCACACTACGGAAATTTGCCATCAGCTCATTGAAGCGCTGAGAAAAAGTTTTTCTGGTTTTTTCCAGTCCTTTTTCATATTTCTTCTGAACCTGAATTTCTTCTTTTTCCTCTACTTCAGCTACTGGTTCAGTAAAAGGCGCAGGCTCTTCTGATATCGGCTGTGCAACAGATTCATCGGGTTCAGATAACTGATGATCAGCTGTATTTTCAGTATGTCCATCCGCCGTCGGGACAGTTTCCACTGATTCTGGTTGTTCTGGTTCGGCCTGAACTTCTTCTTTTAGCTCTTCTTGCTCCTGCTCGGCCTTTTTATCCGCTTTAAAAGCGTTTTTTATCTTATCAAAAAATCCCATCACTCTGCTCCCTTCAGTGCATCCAGCACATATTTCTGCACGGCATAGGCTACACCGGCCTGATCGTTTGTTTTGGTTACTACATCTGCTGCAGCTTTAACCATTGGTACAGCATTTTCCATTGCCACGCCAATTCCGGCATATTCAATCATTGGCAAATCGTTTTCTTCATCACCAATTGCCATAACTTCTTCTTGGGAAATAGTCAAATCTCTAGCTAGCAGTGAAATTCCATACGCCTTTGTAATGCCTTTTGGCATAAATTCCAATAAATTACTACGGGTTTTAATCACTTCATACCGCTCGTAAAATGCCGCTGGAATTTCTTTAATCCGTTCATCCAGATAATCTGCATCAATTGCCACAACTGCCTTATTATAAATCCGATCTGTAGTCATTTGTTCCAGCTTCGTCGGTTCAAAAGTCAATAAATTGTTCAACTGTCCGTAAATAGACGTGTACTCAGATGACGTAGGCAGTTGAAGAACTGTTCCGTCAGACAGAACGTCTAATGGGACATTTAATGCTACTGCCAATTCATGAAGCTCATGAATATTCTCCAAAGGCATCAATGCCTTTTCAATGATTTCACCCGTATCATTCTTTTGAACTAATCCTCCGTTAAAGGTAATACTATAATCTCCCGGCTCTGTTAAAGCCAGCTCTTCCAAATAAATTTCAATACCAGCCAAAGGACGGCCTGTGCAAAGGACAACCTTTATCCCTTGTGCTTTTGCCTGCTGCAGGATTTTTTTATCTTCTGCGCTAATTTGCTTTTGGCTATTCAGCAGTGTTCCATCCAAATCAATGGCAATCAGTTTGATCATTTCATTTCCTCCTGCTTTCTATGCACTGGTGGAGATTGCTCCGCCTTCTTTTACATCCTCCAAACGAACCGAAACTATCTTAGAGACACCTGACTCCTGCATTGTTACACCATACAGTACATCCGCAGCCTCCATTGTTCCTTTTCGGTGGGTAACCACTATAAACTGTGTTTCGTCTTCAAAATCACTAAGGTAATGACCAAAGCGGGAAACATTGGCATCATCCAATGCTGCCTCAACCTCATCCAGAATACAGAAGGGAACTGGTCGAACACGAATAATTGAGAACAGCAGCGCAATGGCTGTCAACGCCCGCTCACCGCCGGAAAGTAAACTCAGGCTTTGCAGTTTTTTACCTGGCGGCTGCGCTTCAATTTCAATCCCTGTATTTAACAAATCATCTGGATTGGTCAAAACCAGCTCGGCTCGTCCACCACCAAACATATTCGGAAAGACAACCTTAAACTGAGCACGAATTGCTTCAAAAACTTCACTGAAACGAAGCTTCACTTCCTGATCCATCTCCTCCATTGTTTCAAAGAGCTGATCCTTCGCATCCAGTAAATCGTCCCGCTGTGTTGCCAGGAACTCATGACGTTCGTTTACTTGCTCATACTGCTCAATCGCATTCAAATTGACTGGTCCTAGTCGATCAATTGCCTGCTTCAACCGTCGAACCTCAGTTTTAGCCATTTCAGCAGCCATTGTCAGCTGGTAGTCCATTACAGCCTTTTCATAGGTCATATTATATTCTTCCTGTAGATACTGCAGAGCATTATCCAGCTTAATCTCAGAACGATTCTTAGTAACTTCTATCTGTGTTTGATTCGTTAAGGTCTGCTGCTGCAGCTTGTGTTCTTCTGTTAAACTATTGTCCAAAGCGTCTACCTGATCCTGCAGTCCCTGACGTTTTATTTTCCCGTCCTGAATACTTGTTTCCAGATCAGCTCTTTTCGCTGCCAGCTGTTCCAACTGCACTTCTAAACTGCCTTCGGTTACCTGATGGTCAGTAGAATGATTACTCAGCTGCTGCAGCTGCTGTTTCAAGCCGCTTTCCCGCAAAAGCATTTCATCCAGCTGTGCCTGCTTGTCCGATGTTTGTTCCTGCAAATGCGTCAGCTGTTCACCGACAACTGCCTGTTCTGCCTGAATCCGATTTAGACGTTCCTGAGCATTAGCCTTATAGGTTTCCATCTGACTGGCTTCCTGATCAATCTGCTTCATTTCCTGATCAAGGCGTTCTTTTTCACCTGTCAGCTCCTGCTGCCGCTGTTCAAGCTCTTGATGTTTTTCCTGATATTCCTCTAAGAACTGGTGCAACTCCCGGCTTTCAAACTCAAACAGTCGTTTTTCCTTAGTCAGGCGGTTGACTGTTTCTTCTTTATTCGCCCGTTTGTTTTCCAGCTCCTGCTGGTTCAATCGGCTTTTTTCTCCAGCTGAACGCAGCAGTTCCAATCGCTCTGTCGTTCCTTTGACTTTTTCTGTCAACTGCTGAACCAATGCTTCACTATCAGCAAGCTGCTGTTCTAAGCGCTTCTGCTGCTCAGTTAACGCCTGAAGCTCTTGAGTTTGAGAAAACAGACTTCCCTGATTTCCCTTTTTGGTTGCTCCTCCAGTCATTGAACCGCCGGGGTTCATAACATCTCCGTCAAGTGAAACTACACGATACTGATAATGAACCAGCTTAGCTAAGCGATTGGCACTTTCCAAATTTGCGGCAAGAATAGTAACACCTAGCAAATTTTGAATAACTGGACTAATCTTCTCTGGATATTGAACACGTTCACTGGCAATTCCTAGAAATCCTTCTATACTATCTATTTTTTCGCGGACTGCTGCAGACATTTGTCTCGGTTTAATTGTTGTCAGCGGCAAAAAAGTGGCACGTCCGCTATGCTGCTGCTTCAAAAAGGTAATCGCAGCCCGGCCATCGGTTTCATTTTCAACAATAACGTTTTGGGCAGCCCCCCCCAGAGCAGTTTCCACTGCTAGTGCGTACTCTTTAGGTACTTCAATCAGCTCAGCTACAGCCCCGACAATCCCATTCAGCTGATTCTTTTGCTTCAGAACTGCTCGAACGCCTTGATAAAAGCCAGCATAATTCTCCTGAATTTCCTGTAGACTCTTTCGGCGAGCCTTCACCTGCTGCACCTGATTCATCATCTGATACATTTGCTTCTGTCTGGTTCCCAGCTCCTGCTGTTCCTGCTCCTGCTGCTTTCTCGCAGCTGTATATTCTGAACGCTGCTGCTCCAGCTGTGCTTCTGATTCTGCCAACTGTTCAATAAGTACTTCCTGCTCATTAGAAGCTGCGGTAAGCTGTGCTTCCAGTGATTCATGTTTTTCCACAGCTTGCTGATTTTTAGCTGTTTCCTGCTGATACTGGCGCTCCAAATACTTCAAGTCATTCGTTGTGTTTGCCTGGGACTGCATGACCTCTACATATTCGCTACGCAATTCTTCCAGCAATTCTTTTGAAGATTTGCTGTACTTCTCGACTTCCTGCTCCGCTTTTTCTATTTCGATAGTCAGCTCCTGCTGCTCCTGCTGTTTTATATTTCTTTTTTCTTTCAACTTTTGGAGCTCTTCACGAAACTGCTGAATCTTTTCTGCCGTTTCTTCCAAGGACTCCTGGTACTCACTAGTGGTCTTCAATGTATGCTTAGACCGTTCAATCAGTACCTGTTTCTGACCTTCTGTCTGCTTCAAAGCTTCGGTAATTTTTAAAAGCTGCTGCTGTTGTTGTTCCAGCTGTTCGTCCAGACGGTTTCTCTGACTTCTCAATTGAAGCAGTTTCCCTTCTGAATGATGAATCCGCTGACTGATTTCAGCTAATCCGGCTTCTACATCTGCCAGCTCTTTGGCTTTGCCTTCCCAGACAGCCTTGGTTTCTTCAATTTCAGAGACAGTTAAGCTGACATCAATTTCCGTCAGTGTTTTTTTCAGCGCTAAAAACTCCTTAGCTGCTTCGCTTTGCGCAGCAAGAGGAGTCAGCTGATCTTCCAATTCATAAATAATATCCTGAACACGATTTAGATTATCTTCTGTTTCAAATAATTTTTGTTCAGCCTTTTTTTTCCGCTGCTTGTACTTCAACACGCCAGCAGCCTCTTCAAAAATACCGCGGCGGTCTTCTGGCTTACTGTTGAAAATCGCTTCGACCTTCCCTTGAGAAATAATCGAGAAAGATTCCTTTCCTAAACCGGAGTCCATAAATAAGTCCTGAATGTCTTTTAAGCGGCATGCCTGCTTATTGATAAAGAAATCACTTTCCCCCGTCCGGCGATAACGTCGCGTTACGCTTATTTCAGAAAAATCCAAGGGTAAATAATGGTCTCTATTATCAAGAACCACTGTTACTTCTGCAATGTTTAACGGCTTTCTGCCTTCCGAACCGGCAAAAATAATATCCGGCATCTTACCGCCCCGCAGACTCTTGGCTGACTGCTCACCCAAAACCCACCGGACAGCTTCCGTGATGTTGCTCTTGCCGCTGCCGTTCGGTCCGACAACTGCTGTCACGCCGTTTTCAAATTCTATTACTGTCCGATCGGCAAAGGATTTGAATCCCGCGATCTCGATTCGTTTTAAAAACAAGAGTACATGCTCCTTCCAAGTAGTAAAAGCTAAAAAAGTCGGGTAGTCCACGAGCAATGTAGGAAACTAGACGATGATGCCCTTCAGCATCAGATAGAGTTTCTCTTATTGCCGCAGTGGGCTGACTTTTGAAGCTGGATAATGTAAAAGCTGAGCAAGCTGTCAAACTTTGAACAAATCAATAAATTTTAAGTAAGCCGCTGGCAGTCAGCTCATTTAAAATTCATTGATTCATATTTTACAGCTGCTTCTGTTATTCAGAGTATTCCTTCAATGCTCTTTCGGCCGCATCCTGCTCCGCTAGTTTTTTCGATTTCCCTTGACCTGTTCCAATCAGTTGATCATTTAGGAAAACCTCGATATGGAAGACACGTTCATGAGCCGGGCCCTCCTCCTTCACTAGACGATAGTCAATCGTCACATCTCCCTGACGCTGCAAAACCTCCTGCAGCCGGGTTTTATGATCCATCTCATGTGAAAAAGCACCTGCATCGATTTTCGGGAAGATAACTTTGGCTGCAAATTCCCTAACTGCTTCCAAATCCTGATCCAGATATAACGCACCTAAAAATGCTTCGAATACATCACAAAGCAATGCCGGGCGCTCTCTGCCGCTTGAATTTTCTTCACCTTTACCTAAAAGAACATAGGTATCAAAGTGACATTCCTTTGCGAATTTGGATAAGCTATCTTCACGGACAATTGCTGCCCGCATTTTTGTTAGTTTCCCTTCAGAAAGCTCTGGAAAGCTATTGTACAAATATTGTGAGACCAATAACTCAAGGACTGCGTCCCCTAGGAATTCCAGACGTTCGTTGTCGGAAAGCTTCATATATCGATGCTCATTCACATAGGATGAATGGGTAAAAGCCTGCTCTAATAAATTGACATCATGGAAAACAATGCCGTAACGCTCTTTCAATTCAACTGTTAACTGATTGTTCATTCTCCACATTCCTTTAAAATTATTTGCAACCTTCTCTATTATACTTTTTTTGATGGAATATTGAAAGGTTGTCACTTAAACTGTCCGCAATACTTATGAAAAAACAGCTGCTGAATCGTTCTAACTAAAAAAGCAAAGAGCAGGACTGTAACCACAAAGGATTACGTCCTGCTCTTTATTCACGAATACATAACTGGGTAAGCCAAGTATCCCATACTAACCATTTGACAAGAAGCACTCAGCAAAGCTCAGTATTTGCGAAATTCTTAACCTATTTCCAGCCTGCTCTATTTTATCAATTATAGATGATTGACAATATAATCTACAGCGGCACCCACGGTTTCAATTTGCTCTGCATCTTCATCAGAAATTTCTGTTCCGAATTCATCTTCCAACTCTAAAACAAATTCCATCACACTGATTGAATCTGCATTCAGGTCATCTTTAATATTCAGTTGATCTGTCACATTCTCTGCATCAACATCAAAGTGATTTGAGATAATCGTCGCTACTTTTTTTAATACTTCTTCACGAGTCAACTGCTTTCACCTCCACTGCTTTAACAAACATTAATCTTTAAAAGTCTTAAGCACTATGGTACATTTTACTCAGAAATTTATCATTTGTCTACATTTTTTTCAATTTTATTACAGTTGAGTTGCAATTCAACTGCAAAAATCAGCATTAGAACGCTGTTTTTACCTACTTGCCTTCGTAATATTCCACTAGCTGAGCAACAACATCCGTAATCAGCATTGTCCGAATTTGGCGAATCGTATAACGAACCGCTTCCGGCCCTGTAGCACCATGCGTTTTAACAACTGGAGCTTTCAGTCCAAAAAGAACCGCACCCCCATGCTTGGAATAATCCATCTCTTCTTTCATACCCTTTAAGGCATTTTTCAGCATCAAGGCACCCATCTTACCCTTAACACCTTCTGCTAAAATTGAAGTTTTTAACAACGACATCATGTTCAGCGCTGTGCCTTCTATTGACTTCAGTACTGCATTCCCGGTAAACCCGTCTGTCACAACAACATCCGCAGGTCCATTCAGTAAATCTCTAGCTTCTACATTACCAATAAAATTAATCGTTTTATTTTCAGACAGCAGCTCAAATGATTTCTTAGTTAGCTCACTCCCCTTATTTTCTTCTGTTCCATTATTCAACAGACCAACTTTAGGACTTTGAATTCCACGAACTCGACTTGCATAAAATGAGCCCAGCACTGCATACTGCACAAGATGCTCCGGCTTATTATCGGCATTCGCACCTAAATCCAGCATATCAAAACCGCCATTTGGCTGACCTAATACAGGTAGCGTAGACATCAAGCCCGGACGCTCCACATTTTTAATCCGTCCGACAATAAACAAGCCTGCCGCCAGCAAGGCACCTGTATTTCCTGCTGAGAATACTGCATCTGCTTGACCTTCTTTTACTGCCTGAGCCGCTAGAACCATAGAAGCCGTTTTTTTACGGCGAATTGCTTTGACTGGTTCGTCATCACTCGCTATTTTTTCATCTGTATGAATAATCGTAATATTTTTTTCATCTGTTACATATTCTCTGATTGCTTCTTCTTTACCATAAAGTAAAAACTCAATATCTGGAAAATCTTTCTTTGCCAGCATCACACCTTCAACGATTGCTTGAGGTGCATTATCTCCACCCATCGCATCAACGGCGATTCTCATAAATGATTCCTCCTATTTCTTTGCTCAATCTAATTAAGTATAGCATATTTTCTGCTAATCAAAATACTGATGCTCTCCTTCAGCGGGCTGAACCTCCTCAGCCAAATCCCTATAGTCGGGAAGCAGCCACCATTGCTTTTTCTTCCAGATTAAGCTGGCTTCCTGACGGGCTGCTTCCAGAATATTAAAGTCTGTCACGATATCGCCAATTGCAAACTCGGGCAAGCCTGATTGGCGGGCACCAAAGACTTCTCCAGGCCCTCTAAGCTCCAAATCTTTCTCACTAAGAACAAATCCATTGTTTGTTTCCGTCATAATCTTCATTCGCTCAATTCCCATCTCATTTTTAGGATTGGCAACCAAAATACAATAAGAGGCTTCTGAGCCACGACCAACACGACCTCTAAGCTGATGAAGCTGAGCCAATCCAAAACGGTCCGCATCCATAATCAGCATAATTGTTGCGTTTGGAACATTGACTCCCACTTCAATTACGGTTGTGGACACGAGCAGTTGCAGCTTATTCTCTTTAAACTGCTGCATAATCTCATCTTTTTCCTGATTTTTCATTTTTCCGTGAAGCAGTCCTACTTGATAGTCAGGGCTAAAAAATTCCGACATATGTTCAAAAATTTCTGTTGCATTTTTAACGTCTAATGCCTCAGATTCCTCAATTAGCGGACAAATTACATATGCCTGATGTCCACGGGCCAGCTCTTTTGTCGTCCATTCCAACACTGTATCCAGCTGAGGCGGACGTATCCAGCGGGTCTCTATGGGAATCCGGCCAGCCGGCATCTCATCAATAATCGAAACATCCATTTCTCCGTAAGCAGTAATTGCTAACGTTCTTGGGATTGGCGTAGCTGTCATAAACAGAACATCCGGCTTTTGTCCTTTTTCCCTTAAAATTTTCCGCTGATTCACACCAAAGCGGTGCTGTTCATCTGTAATAACAAGTCCAAGACGTCGAAAAACCACATCATCCTGAATCAAGGCATGAGTACCAATAATCACATCAATTTCTCCAGAAGCCAGCTGCTCTAAAATCTCCCGACGTTCCTTCGCCCGGGTCGAACCTGTCAGAAGTGCTGTACGAACCTCTAATGGGTCAAAGAGCTGCTGAAGGCTTTCCATATGCTGCTGAGCTAAAATTTCTGTTGGAACCATCAGGGCACCTTGGAAACCAGCCGTCATCACAGCATACAGCGCAATAGCTGCAACAACGGTTTTCCCGCTCCCAACATCCCCTTGCAGCAGCCGCTGCATATGTTGAGGACTCATCAAATCCCGACAGATTTCATTGGTTACTTTCTTCTGCGCCTGCGTCAACTCAAAAGGCAGCCTTTTAGTAAAAGCCTTTAACCGCTGCACGTCATATTGAATAGCTAAACCGTTTTTTTCTGCCTTCTCCTGCTTCTTCAGCCCCTGCATCTTCAGCTGAAAAAGCAAAAATTCTTCAAAGACCATCCGCCGCTTGGCTAAATGACTTTCTTCCGGATTTTTCGGAAAATGCATAGCAAACATTGCTTCCTGACGATCCATCAAACGATATTTCTGCATCAGCTCCAGCGGCAGAGTCTCTTCCACTAGATGACCATATGTATCAAATCCAGTGCGTATCAGCTGAATCAGACTGCTTTGGCGAACACGTTTATTCACATGATAAATAGGCGCAAAATCTTCGCCTTCATTTTTAGAAGCAAGAATCTTCATGCCATTTAGCGCTTTTCTTTTGGCATCCCACTTCCCGTAAACAGCAATTTCCTCTGACAAAATGATTTTGTCTTTTAAATAGGGCTGATTAAAGAAGGACACATTAATCACCGCATGATCCTGCATGATTCGAAAATTCAGCCGGCTTTTTTTATAGCCGTAGCGACTGAGAACAGGCTCTGAAACAACTAACCCTTTTAATGTAACTTTTTCCTGATCTTGTATTTCTTCTATTTCCTTCTCCTGAATATCTTCATATCGGAAGGGATAGTAGGTAAGCAAATCCAGCACCGTATAAATGCCCAGCTCACTAAATGCCTCAGCTCTTTTCGGCCCTACGCCTGAAAGAGTATGAAGAGGATCTGTTAGCTTCATCATCACGCCTCCTTTCTCATTATGTTTGTCTCTCTATGTATCACTCATTTACTCTTCTTAAATATCAGTAAAAACGACAGCTACTGTCATTAACCCCAACTGTCCGTACACTACTTGAATCAACTAGAAAATCTGCAGGAGTTTGTTCAGCTCTTGAGCAATTGGCAGGATCCAGTTCCATAATACTCCTTACCATGCATGCTACCAGCTCGGCTCATTGCCGAAAAGTGCTTGCTCATGAAGCTGGATATTCGCTAAATACTCCCTTATTTCTCCTTGATATTACCGATTTTATAACTATAAGTAGTTTATACTCCCTTTACCAATAAAATAAAGAATAGGACAGAAGCAGCCGCTAAGACAAGAAGTCTTGTAGAATTCTTCTTGTCTCCTGAAGCGAATCACTTCTGTCCCAATCGCAGGCTCTTTATAATTGTACGAGTAAAACGGTTATTTTAAACAATTTTTACTCACAGATGTACTCAATCATTCAGCTGAAAACAGGTACGGATAAACCGGCTGATTTCCTTCGTGAATTTCTGTTTCTAAATCTTCATACTCAGTGGTCAAGTCGGCAGCAAGTTTTTCAGCTTCTGCGGCAGTTCCGCCTTCACCGATGATGATTGTTACAATTTCTGTATCCTCATCCACCATACGCTTCAATGTATCTAAAGAGGCAGTATACATATCCGGCTCAGAAATCACTATCTTGCCGTCAACCATTCCCAGATAATCATCTTTTTTGATTTCAACATGATCTATTGTTGTATCACGAACTGCTGTCGTTACTTGTCCGCTGACAACACTATCCAGCATCGCAGTCATGCTTGCTTTGTTTTCCTCAAGTGTTTGCTGTTCATTAAAGGCCAGCATCGCAGTCATGCCTTGAGAGATTGTTTTAGATGGTACAACAACGACTGGAATATCTGCCACCTCAGCTGCCTGGTCTGCAGCCATGAAGATGTTTTTATTGTTTGGCAGAATGACTACCTTGTCGGCATTGACTTCTTTCACCGCTTTAAGGATATCTTCTGTACTTGGATTCATTGTCTGTCCGCCGCTGATAATGTAGCTGGCACCTAAACTTCTGAATAACTCTTGTACACCTGATCCAGCAGCAATTGCAATCACTGCGTATGGAACACGGGCTTTTTTCACAGGAGCAGCAGTTCCCTGCTGGTCATGCTCAAGAATTGTTTCATGTTGCAGGCGCATGTTGTCAACCTTTACTTTTACCAGAGAACCAAATTTTTGTCCGTAATTCATTACTTCACCAGGGTGTTCCGTGTGAACATGAACCTTGATGATTTCATCATCGTTGACTACTAACAGCGAGTCTCCCAGACCATCCAGATAATTTCTAAATGTATCGTAGTCAAAGTTGCTGTCTACAGTTGGTCCTTCACCAATCTGAACCATGATTTCGGTACAATAACCAAACGTAATATCCTCTGTTGACAGCTGTCCTTGCACACTGCGGTGATGCTCTGCATTCACCATCTCATCCATTTCACCTGGTGTCGGTTCATAAACTGCTGCTGGGTCATAATTACCGGAAAGAGCGTCTAAAAAACCTTCATAAATAAACAGTAGACCTTGGCCGCCGCTGTCGACTACACCGACCTCTTTTAGTACAGGAAGTAAATCCGGCGTCTTATCAAGGGCACGCTTGGCTCCCTTAACTACAGCCTCCATTACTTCAATACAGTCATCTGATTCCTTTGCTTTGCGTTCACCAGAACGCGCTGCTTCACGGGAAACCGTCAGAATAGTTCCTTCGACTGGCTTCATTACCGCTTTATAGGCTGTTTCCACTCCATGTGTAAGAGCTGCTGCCAAGTCCTTGGCATTCAAGGTTACAACATCTGGAATATGCTTTGAAAAGCCTCTGAATAATTGCGACAGAATAACACCGGAATTTCCCCGGGCTCCCATCAGCAAACCTTTAGATAACGCAGTTGCTAATTCCCCAACTTTCTCAGAGGGAGAATCGGACACTGCCTTTGCACCGCTGGTCATCGATAAATTCATATTTGTTCCTGTATCGCCGTCCGGCACAGGGAAAACATTCAACGAGTTGACATACTCTGCATTTACGTGCAGACGAGAAGCACCTGCCTGAACCATTTCTTGGAACTGACTTGCGCTGATTTCTGTTACATTCACCTAAAATATCCTCCTTTAGATCACTGCAGGTCTATTGAGCTGCTGCTCATTTCCGGCAGCAGGCTGTCCTAGTCTGGCAGCACACGAACCCCTTGCACAAACACATTGACAGAATTTGCAGTAACTCCCAGTAATGTTTCAAGATTATACATTACTTTTTCCTGCACATTGCGGGAAACCTCAGAAATTTTCGTACCGTAGCTTACGATTGTATAAACATCGACAGCCACGCCATTTTCTTCCTGACGGACCACAACGCCCTTCGAATAGTTTTCTCTACGTAAAATCTCATTCAGATTATCTTTAATTTGATTTTTACTAGCCATGCCGACGATTCCGTAAATATCTGTAGCGGCACCACCAACCACAGTGGCAATCACCTCATTGGTAATCTCAATGGTACCTGCTGATGTTTTGATTTTTACAGCCATTGATGAAAAGCCTCCTTATAAGAGCATACTTGCCCTATTTTCTTCCTTAACATTCTAACATAGCTGAAGGTTAATGAAAAGAAAGGAAATCCAAGAATCGAGGGAAAGCGCTCGGCTTTATACAAAAATAAACATTCGTCATTAGAATAAATAAGTCAATATGTCACTATTATTTTAGACGGCCTATGGCACATTCACCTATCAGGAAACACATTAAAACAGGATACCATCTAATAGAGTCAAGTACGCCCGCCGCTAACCCCTGTGATTTCAACCTTGTTTCTCAAAATAGGATGCTTTTACCTCAGTGTACATCAGTTGTTCTCATGGAAATTTTCAGGAAAGACCTGTAAAAACAAAAATTTTCTTGCAAAATTAATCTGAATATGATAAATTAGTCTGGTATGAGCAGAAGACTATCGCTCCAAGATCAAAGCAAAGGAGGAAATTAACAATGGCAAAAGTATGTTACTTTACTGGTCGTAAAACAAGCAGCGGAAATAACCGTTCTCATGCTTTGAACGCAACAAAACGTACTATTAAACCAAATCTACAAAAAGTTCGTGTATTAGTAGATGGTAAACCTAAAAAAGTTTGGGTGTCAACTCGTGCTTTGAAATCTGGTAAAATCGAGCGTGTTTAATAGATTATAATTCAAAACCTGTTTCCGATACGGAAACAGGTTTTTTTGTTTGGGCTGGGTTGACTTCTACGGGAACTTTTAACTACCAGCTGCAACTGAAATAGAACTGAAATTGTTAAAATCACTTTCTCTAAGGAGCCTCGCTGAGCACAAAGAATAGTATCTCCTAACAGCATAAGCAACTGGAACAGAACCCAGTAGAATTTCGTTACGAGGCGTATACAGCCCGATTTTAATCATACTCGATTTCTTTGCTGGATGACTTCTCGGAAAGAAACAATCCTGCTGTTGTCAAAAACGTACCCAGTGCCACTGCCGGTGTAAAGCTTTCTTTTAGAAACAGAACAGAAGTTATCACTGTAATGGCTGGAACAGCATAGATATACATACTTGCCTGCACTGCACCCAACACACTGACGCTGTAGTTCCATGTGACAAAGCATATTGCAGAAGCACCAATCCCCAGAAATAGGATATTGAGTACCGCATCGCTAGACCATTCAGAAATCCGAGGAAAAGATTCTTTTGAAAAAAGAAGAATCGGCAGCATAAAAAGAAGTCCGTAAAAAAGAGTCCGGCGTGTCGCCAACAATAAGTTATGTCCAAATTCACTGATTTTTCTGGATAAGAGCGAATATGCTGCCCAGATAAATGCTGCTAAAATTCCTAAAAAATCGCCAACAGGGTGTATTTTCAACTCGGAAAAGCTACCAAAGCTAATAATAGCAATACCTGATAAAGCCACTACTAAGCCCACATAAAAATAACCATTCACTTGCTTTTCCGCAGTCAGCCATTTTGCAAGTAATACTGTGAAAAAAGGGGCCAACGAAACAACTACGCCTACGTTAGAAGCATTTGTATAAGTCAACGCAATGTTTTCCACAAAATAATACGATGTAATCCCCAGCAGTCCGGCCAAAGCAAAAATCCCTTCCTCTTTTTTCCCTTGAGGCTTCAATACTTTGGGGCAAATCAGCCATAGAAAAAGATACCCTAATAAAAATCTGGAGAATAATAACTGAAACGGAGTAAATTCCGCGAGTAAAAGCTTGGAGGAGATAAACGTTGTCCCCCATACGCCTACTGTAAAAATCGCTCCAATGTGTCCTCTTACTTTTCCATTTATCCCTTTATGCATTTAATCCCTCCTGATGAAAAATATCCATATACTGTTTTGGTGTCACACCAATCAAATGCTTAAAATATCTTGAAAAATGACTCTGATCTGAAAAACCGCTGTCTGTTGCTGCCTGGGCAGGCGGAATTCCTTGTTCCAACAGTTTTTGTGCTTTACTAATACGAACTGTCCGCAAGTACTGATGAGGGGTAACCCCTTTATCCTTTACAAATTGGCGTATCAATGTAAACTGATTAACTCCGAACTGTTCACTAAGCTCCTCCATCACGATTGCTTCAGCATAGTACTTGTTAATATAGCTGCACACCTGCTCAACCACGTCTGAATATTCATATGCTTGTGTCCCCTCATAGTCAGAGTATTCAATAAGTATTCTTTTTAAACATTGATCAAGAGCCTCTGTTTTCCTATGACTATCAGCTGATGTCACCATGAGAGAATGCAGCTCTTTTAACGCTGTTAGATTTGTATAGGCTGGGATGACATTTTGAGAAAACAAGAGCCGTTTTCTCAACCCAATAATTCGTTCCGTCAGCTCCAGCATAACCAGCGGACTAATGTGAATACTTCGATAATCCAATGTCTCTTCACCTAGCTGTTCGCAAAAATGATTATCGTAAGGATTAATCAACAGCAAATCGCCAGCTTCAACTATATATTCCTGTTGCTTACACGACAAAAAGCGCCGCCCCTTTTCAATAAATCCAATAACGTAAAATTCATGAAAATGATTAGGGAATTTCTGTTTAACGCCTTGAAACTGATAAGCTTCTATAGATAAATCTGAATCAAATACGACAAGTCGTTTTTCCATACTACCCCTCCCCTTTGCCCTATTATACTTAAAATGACTTTAGTGTATTGTACAAAATTGACATTTTTCTAAAAAAATTACCGATCTCCGAAAGCTAGATTTGGGTCTAGCTTTCAGAAATCGGTTTAAATGAAAAAATTTGACTATTTTTATTAATGCTAGTCTTTGCTCTGGATCACTGCAATCACACCCGCTGTAAAGGTAAAGCTTGCAGTATCTCCAATAAACTCATTACTGGCGTACGAGGTAGGCACAGGTACTTGCTGCTCATGAAGTAAATACCTGCTGTCTTTTAATGTAAGATCACTAACAGCTGTTAAACAACAATAAGCTAGATAAGACATCTCAGGTTCACGATAAACAGTATACTCTCCTGGTAAGTAATAGCTGATTGTATTCTGCTGATTCTTCAAGTGAATCTGTCGAATAAACGGCTGAAAACGAGGCTCCAGCGGCAGCCATAAATTGGCTAAAAAGTGATCCAGCCGCCCGCCGGCAGCTCCAATTATTGTAATCTCAGCATTTGGCATCTGTTCCAGCACCTTTGCCAGCGCTAATTGGGTGTCAGTGTCATCTTTTTCCACTTGGGCCGGATAGAATTCTTTCGCTTCCTTTTTCACAAGCTGCTTCTCCTGATTGGACAAAGAATCAAAATCTCCTACAGCTAGATCCAATGGCCAATTATTCTCCAATATAAACAAGCTGCCCCGGTCTACTCCTGTAAAAAAGTCATAATCTGTTTTCTCAAGCGGAGGCCAGTCAGCAGATGAGCCTCCGGCGACAATCAAAACCTTCATTTATTCAACACATCTCTTAACGCATCGATACGTTCCTTTGGATTTTCCGCATTATAGATATAGGAACCGGCGACAAAAACATCGGCACCAGCTTCCTTACACTTCGCAGCTGTTTCAGGTACGATACCGCCATCTACTTCAATCTCATACGTATAGCCTTTCGTTTCCTTCCATTCCTTCAGTTGAGCAATTTTATCCAACTGACTCTCGATAAAGCTTTGACCTCCAAAGCCCGGATTCACCGTCATAATCAATACTAAATCAGCCATATCCAAAACATGCTCAATAGTGCTCAAAGGAGTCCCTGGATTAATGACTACACCAGCCTTTACACCAGCTGCTTTAATCATCTGCATCGCCCGATGAATATGAGGCGTAGCCTCCTGATGAACGGTAATAATATCTGCTCCTGCCTCAGCAAATGCATCAATGAATTTTTCCGGCTGCTGAATCATTAAATGAACATCCAGCGGCAGCTTTGTTACTGGACGAATCGCTGAGACTACATTAGGACCCAGCGTAATATTCGGAACAAATTGACCGTCCATGACATCTACGTGAATGTAGTCTGCCCCCAGTTTTTCTACTAACTGGATGTCTCTTTCTAAATTCGCAAAATCTGCACTTAAAATCGATGGTGCTATTTTCATTCTTGCTCTCCTCCTAAATTGCAGCGTTCCTTTCTCCCACACGAAGGGTAAACGCAGCAGCTAATTTCCTTTACTTTTTTTCTTATACACAGGTCTACGATCCTCTATTTCAGATAAAAATTGTAGATAGTTGTCATATCTGACTTGAGCAATAGTTCCTTCTGCTACTTCTTTTTTGACTTCACAGCCCGGCTCTTTTCGATGCATGCACTCTCTAAATTTACAGCCTGTTGAGGCTTTAACAAATTCGGGAAACTGTTTTGGCAGTTCAACTGCATCCATCTCCAAAAATTCAATCGAACTAAAGCCTGGTGTATCCGCCACCAAGCCATCGTACAAGGGAATTAATTCCACGTGACGCGTTGTATGTTTCCCACGGCCCAGTGCTTCGGAGATTTCTCCAGTCGTCAGCTGAAGTTCAGGTGATATCTTATTCAAGAGTGTCGATTTTCCTGCACCAGACTGTCCCATAAATACAGTCAGCCGATCAGGGAAATATTGTTCCAGTTCACGAATTGAGCGCTGATCTTCATCAGAGCGGTCGCCAATAATTATTGGATACGACGATTGATAAACCTGCCGGATATTATCCAGCTGCTTAAGTCCTGCTTCCTCTAGTAAATCAATTTTTGTCAAATAAATAACTGGCTGAATTCTTTTGTGTTCCAAGGCAACTAAAAAACGATCAAGTAAATTATACGAAAAATTCGGTTCGATCATACTCATAACTACAACACCAATATCAACATTCGCTACAGATGGACGGACCAGTTCGTTTTCTCTGGGAAGAATTTCCAGCAAGTAGCCATCTGTCAGGTTATCGCTTTCAAAAATCACATCATCCCCTACCAAAGGTGTAATTTTTCGGTTTCTAAAATTCCCTCTGGCTCTGGTTTGATATGTTTCACCTTCTGCATATACATAATAAAAACCACTTAGTGCTTTTCTGATTTGACCGTTCAATCTATCACTCCTAACCACTCCGAATATACAAGAAAAAAAAAGAAAAAGCAAGAACAGCACTGAAACAGCTCCACGGTTCTTCACTCAAAAAAACATAAAAGAGCTTGAAGTATATCACTCCAAACTCTTTTATTAAACGAAACATCCAATAAACAAATTACTGATCTGTCTCTTCTTTATTTTGATCATTCTGAGGCGTAGGGTCAGCTGGACCACTTGAATAGATAATTGTCACTGTGGATCCCTTCTTGATGCTTGAACCAGCAGCCGGGTCTGTTCGTATCACCGTATCCTTGGTCTGTGTTGAATTTTCCACTTGCTCAACGACCACAAAACCTTCTTTTTCCAACTCAGATTTTGCAGCCTGTCTAGTCATTGTTCCTACATTAGGAACCTTAACTAATTCTGCGCCCTTACTTACAATCAGCTTGATACGACCGGTCTTAGGGTCGAACGTAGAGCCAGCAGCAGGTTCTTGGGAAATAACAGAACCGCTCTCTACAGAATCACTGGCTTGTTCTTCCTTAGTAATCCGGTCGGCACTAATTCCCTCTGCTGCCAAAGCATTTACTGCATTATCATAGCTGTAGCCAGCATAATTGCCCAGGGTAATCTTATCTGAGCCAGTACTAACAGTCAGGGTAATCTTATCATTTGATGGATCAAACGATGTTCCTGCTCCTGGATTTTGAGAAATAACCAGCCCTGGACCTACTGTGTCACTGGCTTCTTCGGCATAATTGATATTACCTTCCTTGATACCTAAAGTCAGCAAAGCTGCTACCGCATTATCATAGCTATAGCCCACATAGTTATCCAACGTAACATTTTCAGGTCCCATGCTGACCACTAGTGTCGCCTGATCGGTCTTTGGATCGACCTCTGTATTCGCTTCAGGTGTTTGACGGATGATCTTATCCGCACTAACTTCAGAGCTGTTTTCCTTTTCAATCTTGATATTGCTTTCAGGGAAGCCTAATTTCTTCATTGCTTCAATGGCATCCTTATAGTTATCGCCCGTATAGTCTGCCATATTGATTTTCTTATTTCCAGTGCTGATGTACAGCGTCACTTCCCGGCCTTTTTTAACCGATGATTTTGCTTCAGGGTCTGTTTTAACAACGTTTCCCTCGGCGATTGTATCATCAGGCAGTTGCTTCACATCGTCAACTACAGTCAACTCAGCATCTTCCAACAATTTGCGGGCCTCCGCTTCTGTTTTGTCCCGAACATCAGGAACCTTCACTTCGCCTTTACTGCTGCCTGCATAAAATAAGCCTACCCCTATCGCTACAAGTGCCAGCAGCAGGAGACCAACGATTATGATAATCTGTTTTTTCTTCTTTTTTGGTTTCCCAACAGTTACTTCTTCTGGTGTTTCTGCTTCTATAGCGGCTTCTTTAGGTTCTTCCATCGCTGCGAAGGCCTCTGGCATCTCCTCTGGCAACGGCGTCAGTACCTTGGTCTCTCCCATAAGTGCTGTTGGCTCCCACCTTGGTTCATTTAGACGATTAGCGGCTAATACCGTATATAAATCTTCAGACATTTCCTCCGCTGTCTTATACCGGTCAGCAGGATCTTTAGCTGTCGCATGTAAAACAACGTTTTCCAGTGATTGGGGAACATTTGCATCAAATGCCCGAACAGAAGGGATTTCCTCTTGAAAATGCTTCAATGCAATCGTCACCGCAGACTCTCCATCAAACGGAACGTTTCCTGTCAGCATCTCATAAAGTATTACACCCACGGCATAAATATCTGACTGATTGGTTGCCATGCTTCCTCTAGCCTGCTCTGGAGACAGATAGTGTACAGACCCCAGCATTGTATTAGTCTGAGTAATCGATGTTTCAGAAAGAGCAATTGCAATCCCGAAATCCGTAATCTTTACTACGCCATCTTCGTCTATCAGAATATTTTGAGGCTTTAAGTCACGGTGAATAATCCGATGTTCATGAGCCAGTGCAACTGCAGATAAAATCTGCTCCATAATATCTACAACTGTACCATACATCATTGGGTAACGGGTTTGAATATAACGCTTCAAATCCATGCCTTTAACGTACTCCATTACCAGATATTGTAAGCCGTCTTCCTCACCCACATCATAGACACTAACGATATTCGGATGGACCAACTCAGTAGCGGCAAGAGCTTCACGCTGGAAGCGCCGAATAGCTGCCTGATCGTTTTGGAAGTCAAAACGCAGTACCTTTACTGCTACATCCCGATCGAGAATCAAATCATGAGCTAAGAATACATTGGCCATACCGCCGCTGCCAATATTTCCAATAATCTGATAACGGCCATTTAGTTTTCTGCCGATTTCTATCATTGGTTCCCCTCCTTATCCTTATCAAAGTGTATGACTAATACCGTAATATTATCCATACCTCCAGCCTCATTAGCTAGAGAAATCAGCAAGTTCACTTTTTCCTCTAAAGAGTGTTCGGAAAGCAGTGTTTCCAAAATCAGCGCTTCAGGAACCATGTTGGTTAATCCATCAGAACACAACAATATATAATCATCATCTACTCTTAAATGACTAGCTACATCAACTTCTACAGTATTCGGCATACCCAGCGAACGGGTCAAAACGTTTTTTCGAGGGTGATTTGCTGCCATCTCCTCTGTAATTTCACCGGATTTCACCAGTGCGTTGACGAGCGAATGGTCTTCTGTCAGCTGGACCAGTTGTCCGTTGCGGACTAAATAAGCTCGGCTATCGCCAATATTTGCCAGCACAAAGGACTGCTCCAGTAAAACTGCACCAACGATGGTTGTTCCCATCCCGGCATACTCTGGTACGGATTGTCCTTTTTCATAAATCGCTTCGTTTTCTTCCTGAATCAGCTGAATCAGCCACTGTGCTGCTTTATCGGCACTGCTGATATCAGCTGCTGTCCAGCGCTCGCCAAGATGATTGACAGCCATTTCACTTGCCACATCTCCGGCAAGATGGCCGCCCATCCCATCAGCTAAGATAGCCAGCGGGATACCCGCCTGATTCTCGAATACGCCAGCGTAATCCTGGTTGGTATTACGTTTACGCCCAACATCTGTTTGAAAATTGATTTCCACTTGTTTCACCTCATTTAAGAAACTTTCTGCATACAGCAAATAAAGAATCCATCTGTTAAAAACTGATGGGGATAAATCGTCAGCATTTGATCTGTGACTGCCTGTTGAATCAGCTCATTACCTGCTATATCGATTTTTTTAAATTCAGGATGTTTTGCTAGAAATGCTGCAACGACCTCCTGATTTTCTTCTTTCGCAATCGTGCATGTGCTATAGACCATTATACCCCATTGCTTTAATGTATGTGCAGTACTTTCAAGAATTTCTAACTGAATCTTAGGCAATTGCTCAAAGTCCTGCTCTGTTTTATGGTATTTGATATCCGGCTTTCTTCTCATCAAACCTAAACCTGAACAAGGTGCATCTACTAGAATGCGGTCGAAGGTTTCCGCCGGAAAATTATCTTTCACTGAACGTGCGTCCATCTTTTCTGGAATGACCACGTCTTCAACACGCAGCCGAACTGCATTTTCCTCTATCAGCTTCACCTTATGCTGGTGAATGTCTAATGCTGTAACCCGGCCTCCTGCTGAAGCTTCTAAAAACGCAGCTATATGGGTTGTTTTTCCACCTGGTGCTGCACAAGCATCTAGAACCTGGTGATTTTTTTCTATCTGCAGAGCTGGAGCAACCAGCATAGAGCTTTCATCCTGAACAGTAATTTGTCCTTCTTTAAACAATGTACTTCCAGCTAGAAAGCCTTTTTCAGCGATAATTCCATACGGGGAAACCACACTTGGGACTGCTTGAATTTCTTCTTGTTCAAGATGCTCAATGGCCTCTGCACAAGTTAGATGACGTACATCTACCCGTGCACTGGCATGGCTGCGTTCAAAAAGGGACAGCCCTAATTTTCGAGTCTCCTCCAAGCCAATCTGATTAACAAGTTTTTGGGTCAGCCAAAGAGGCATACTGATTTCTACAGACAGACGCTCTAATGGATCAGCAATTTTTTCTATTGAAGGAACTCCTTGTCGCTGAATACTTCTCAATACACCATTAACAAACTTGCCCGCCCCTACATTTCCTCTTTGTTTAGCAATTTCTACTGCTTCATTGATAATAGCGTGATCTGGAATTTTATCCAGATACTGTGACTGATACAAGGATAAAATCAGCAGATTCTTCACCCAGCTGTCCACTTTCTGTGGCTTCTTGATAAAAGGCGTCAGAAAGTATTCCAACAGCAGCTTGCGGCTGACTGTTCCATAAACAAGCTCTGTAAAAAGCCGAATATCATTTTCCTGTAAATTGGATTTTTCAATCATTTCACTCAAAAGCAGATTTGAATACGCTCCGCCCTTATCAATTCGTTCAATAGTCTGCAGTGCAGCGAACCGTACAGACTTTTTGACCTTTGCCGACATTCGTTTTCCCATACTAGTCCACCTTTTCTGATTCCTTAACCCCTTGGCCGGAACCGTTCAAAAACTCCTGAATAGATAATTTTCCTTTACCTGAAGGCTGCAAACGATTCACTGAAAGAACGGTTCCAGCTCCACAGGCGATCCATAATTCTTTTTTGCTTCGTTTAATAATTGTGCCGGGTTCAGCGGTGGTTGTTTCCAGCAACGGCGTTGTTTCCCAGATTTTCCAATTCGTTCCCTGATAAACAGCAAAGGCTGTCGGCCAAGGACGCAGCCCGCGAACCTGACAATCAATCTCAGCGGCGGTTTTCTGCCAGTCAATCCGTTCCTGTTCCCGCGTGATATTCGGCGAGAAGGTCACCTGTGATTCATCCTGAGGAACTGGCTTGGTTTCCCCAGACAGAATCCCCGGCAGAGTTACCAGCAACAGCTCTTTTCCAACTAAGCTGAGTTTATCAAACATCGTTCCCACATCATCTAGTTGTGAAATCGGTATGCTCTTTTGCGCATAGATGCCGCCTGCATCCATTTTTTTAATCATTTCCATAATGGTTACGCCTGTTTCCTTTTCTCCATTCATAATGGAATAATGAACAGGTGCTCCGCCACGGTATTTCGGCAGTAAAGAAGCGTGAACATTCACTGCACCAAACGCTGGAACCTGCAGCAGACGTTCCGGTAAAAACTGGCCAAAGGCTGCTGTAACAATTACATCTGGAGCCAATGCGATGATTGTTTCCATTTCCTCTGATCCGGAGATTTTCTCCGGCTGCAGAACCTGCAGACCATGCTTCACCGCTGCCTCCTTAACAGGAGGAGGCGTCATGATGCGTTTTCTCCCAACTGGTCGATCCGGCTGTGTAACCACAGCCTGTATATCATACCCCGCTTCAATCAGTCCTTCTAATATTGGAACTGAAAAAGCCGGTGTTCCCATAAAAATAATTTTAGTCATCTAACTGTTCCTCCATATAAGCTTCTAAATCTTCCGGAGCAATCTCTTCGATAATTTTATCAATGAACAGTTCTCCGTTCAAATGATCGATTTCATGCTGAAACGCCCGTGCTAAATAGCCATAGGCAGTTACCTCTATTTCTTCCCCTTCCCGGTCAAAATAGCGGACAGTTATTTCCTCAGCACGCTGTACTGTCCCATACCGGTTGGGTACACTAAGACAGCCTTCCACGTCAACATCCTTACCGACACGCTCAATAATTTCCGGATTGATTAGTTCAAACAAACCGCTTTCTTCATCAATTTCAACTACCGCCAGCTGTAAATTTTTACCAATCTGGGGCGCAGCAATTCCGATTCCGTCATGAGCAGTCATTGTTTCATACATATCGTCCAGTAATTGAACGATTTCATCCGTAATTAGCGTTACTGGCTTCGTTTTTTTCGTCAGCTTAGCATCCGGATAGATTACTATTGGATAGCGCATGCGTACCTCCTTTTGTTTATTAACTACTGTTCACCATTCTGAGTACTGAACAGCATAATCGTTCCATCAACAGTCATTTTAAATTGGTTTATTTTTGAAAATGGCAAACATTCTTTTTGAAACTTTCTATAGTATCGCTTTCAATAATTTTGCAGCATTTCGGTTAAATAAAGTTCATCGGCTCTGCATCAATTGATAGTTTCATCCCTTTTGCGGTTGCCGCCTGCGTGTCTGATAGAATTTTTTTCAGAATCCCGTGCAGCTGCTCTTCTTTTTTATACTTAATAATCATTTGGTAGTAATACCGGTTGTTCACCCGCATAATTGCATTAGGTGTTGGACCCAGCAGTATACTCTGATCTGACAAACCCTGCTGCAGCTCTTTCATAATAGAAAACATCTGCTTAGCAGCATAGCTTTCTTCCGGATGACTGGCTGTAATTTGTACAGTGAAGTAAAACGGCGGATAATCTCCTCTATGGCGAATCTGCATCTCCTGCTGATAAAAGGCTTCGTATCCCTGCTCCTTCGCCAGCTGAATAGCATAGTGCTCTGGATTAAAGGACTGAATTACCACTTCACCCGGTTTTTCAGCCCGGCCAGCCCGGCCGCTTACCTGCGTCAGCAGCTGGAAGGTGCGCTCACTAGAACGAAAATCCGGCAGATTCAACGCTGTATCAGCATTCAACACCCCAACTAATGTAACATTAGGGAAATCCAAGCCTTTAGCAATCATCTGAGTACCTAGAAGAATGTCTGCTTCCTGACGTTCGAACGCTGAAAGGATTTTTTCATGGGACCCTTTGCGTCTAGTGGTATCCACATCCATCCGTAAAACCCGGCTATCAGGAAAAAGCGCCTTTAATTCTTCCTCTACTTTTTGCGTTCCTGTTCCATAGTAACGAATTTTATCGCTTGCACAATTAGGACATTTGTAAGGAATCCCTTCTTCATGACCACAGTAATGACATTTCATCGTTTTACTATCCATATGCAGCGTTAATGAGATATCACAGTTCGGACAAGGCAATACATAACCGCAATCCCGACACATGACAAACGAAGAGTAGCCGCGCCGGTTCAGCATCAGTACACTTTGTTCTTTCCGCTCCAGACGTTCCCTGATTTTCTCCTGCAGCAGCCGTGAAAATGAAGAAACATTTTTCTGTTGAACTTCCGCACGCATATCAACCACATCGATGGCAGGTAAGCTTGCTGAAGTATTCGCCCGCTGAGTCAAAAGCAGATGCTTGTAGACCTTCTTTTGCGCCCGTGCTCTGGATTCCAATGATGGTGTAGCACTTCCCAGTACAATGGGACATCCATGAAACGCTCCCCGCCAGATAGCAAGGTCTCTGGCATGATAACGCGGTGTTTCCTCCTGTTTATAGCTTGCTTCATGCTCCTCATCAATAATAATTACACCTAGACGAGACAGCGGAGCAAAAATAGCAGAACGGGCACCAACCACAACTTGTGCTTCTCCACGTTCGATTTTACGCCATTCATCATATTTTTCTCCTTGGGACAAACCACTATGGAGAACCGCAACTTGTTCGCCAAAACGGCTTTTGAAACGCTGAACCATCTGTGGTGTTAATGAAATTTCTGGTACTAGCATGATTGCTGTTTTCTCTTGAGCCATTACTTCTGCGATAACTTGGAGATAGACCTCTGTCTTACCACTGCCGGTTATCCCTTCCAGCAAATAAGTGTCTGGCTGTTCTGTTTCCATCGAGTGGAGAATATCCTCAACAGCTATCTGTTGCTCTGCATTCAACTGCAGTGCTTCCGTCTTCGCAAACTCCTGGTCTGCAAAAGGATCTCGATAGGTTTCTTTTTCGATAAAACGAAGCCAGCCTTTTGCTGTGCCATCATTCAAAACAGCTGTGCTAAAGCCTTTCTCCTTCATGTCTTTAACAGCAATCAGCTGCTCTTCATTTAATTTTTGGAGAAACTGCAGCAGCTGTTCCTTTTTTCTTGACCCTTTTCGCAATGACTCTTTTTCTTCTTCCAGTCGTTCAAAGGACATTGCTGTCTGCACATAACGGGTCATTTTAACTCTATTTTTCGTCTGAACCTCATAACGAATATCGACCTTCTGCTGTGTACGGAGCTTCATCAACTGAGGCAGAATATTTCTGGCTTCCGCCTCCTCCCAGGATATCTCCTCCAGTCCGTAAAACAACTCATCTTGAAGGGCTTCATCAATTTCATCCGTTAAATAAATATATTTATGATAGGCAGAACGCATTACACTGGGAAGCATCGTTTGAAGACAGGTGATTTTAAAGGCAAAGACCTTTTCTTTCATATAATCAGCCAATGCCAGCATTTCCTGATTCAACACAGGCTTCAAATCTAAAACTGACGTAATCTCCTTTAGTTCATAGGCAGAATCCTCTGCTGCTTCTCGATCATCAAGAGCAACGATAAAGCCCTGAACGTGTCTATTGCCCATCCCAAAAGGGACTTCTACCCGCATACCTACTCTAATCTGTTCTCTCAGCTTTGAAGGAACCAGATAGGTAAACGGCTGATCTGTCTGCATGGTTGGTACATCAACAATGACTTGTGCAACTTTTTCCATATCGATCCTTCCTTTCTATGTACTGAAAATCTCTTTGCCTATTGTACTAAAGAATCGGCTGTTTGTCTTGTACCTCTGTCGGACAATATTAGACGAAAAAAAGCCGGGACGCAGATTCGTTATCTTTGCCCCCGCTTCTAACTATCAATAATCATTGAACAAGCTGAGGCTATTCTCCTTAAGCTCATGAATTAATGAGAAGGACTGCCGCCCTCTATGCCTGATTTCACCTTGTTCATTTCTATAAATTGCTTTCTTCCCGAATACGTTCTTCCAGTTCCTTTTGTTCCTGTTCTTTAAGCATTTTCTGCTCTTCCTTAGCCATCCGCAGACGTTCACGCTTATCTTCTGGATTCGGATCATTGATAACCATTGCAGCATCAATTTCTTCCAGTGCTTGTCCAACACTTTTAACAGACTCAAAGCTTTCGATTGTCGGCTGTGCGCCAGCTTCTAATTCATGGGCACGTTTACTTGCCAGAATAACTAGTGAATACTTTGAAGGAACTTCTTTTAATAATGAGTCAATAGACGGTTTCAACATCATTTGGCTACATCTCCTTTAACATTTTAATATATTTTCCAATCACTCGATCAACACGGAAATGTTCGCTTGCTATAATCCGCTTGATTCGTTCTACTGCTAATGATACTTTATCATTCACCACAGCGTAATCGTATAGTGCCATCATTTCAATCTCTTCTTTTGCGACCTGCATCCGCTGCTCAATCACAGCCATATCATCTGTTCCCCGATTGACTATCCGGGATTTCAGCTCAGCCAAATCCGGCGGTGTCAGAAAGATGAAGACGCCGTCAGGAACTTTTTCTTTAACCTGCTGCGCTCCCTGCACCTCAATTTCCAGAAAAACATCTTTTCCTTCATCCAGTGTCTGGTTTACATAAGAAAGAGGGGTCCCATAGTAATTGCCTACGTATTCTGCATACTCCAACATTTCCCCTGCTTCAATCATTGCTTCGAATTCTTCCCTGCTGCGGAAGTAATAATCGACGCCCTCTACTTCGCCCTCGCGCTTTTTACGAGTCGTCATAGAAACAGAATATTGAAATTCATGTTCTTCGCTTTCAAAGATTGCTTTGCGAACTGTACCTTTGCCAACGCCAGAAGGACCTGACAATACTATTAGTAAACCGCGATCTGCCATGATGACTTCCTTTCAATTATATGTCTTTGTCATTATTTCTATAATGCACTTTTTTTCAGCAATTTTCAAGACTTTATCATTAAGGTTTTCTAAGAAAATCACTTCTTACACACAAAATAGATAGCTGCGCTTGATTTCCACTATTTTTCAATGAAAAAAGCCTCCACCTAAGTTGCTCTTTCTCTCTTAAACAATACTCTTACTGTTTGCAGAGCTGTCAAAAGCGTTAAAGAAGACCTGCACTATTTTGTTTCCTGCTGTTTTTTTCTACTAAGCTTGTCCATAAACGTTGCCAATACCGGTTCAAATTTTGTTGGAAGCAGATAATTGACAAGAATCGCCACACCCAACCCAATAAAGCTGTCTACTACTCTATTAAGCGCATAAACATAAGAAGAATGGGCAGGAATCATAAATACAATGGTCAATAATGTGGCAGTTGCACCGACTACGCCCTCTTGAAATTGAAACCTTACCAGAATCGTAATCATCGCTACAATTGTCAGCGGAACAGCAATCAGCTGGACGAGTTCTGAATCCCCAAACAGATTAAAGATGAAAATCACAAAAACTGACGTAAGCGCACCGATTGTATTGCCTGCTACTCGATGCTTGCCAAAAGAAAGGGTGTTGCTCATATCCTCTCTAAGGGTAAATACCGCGGTAATAGCCGATACCACATACGTTTCTCTACGAAGCAATATACTTAATAAAATACAGATAAACACACTAACTCCAGTTTTTATGGTCCGCAGACCAATCTTAAACCCAAACATACATACTTCTCCTAATCAATACCATTGCTTTCCATTCTAGCATAAAAACCTATTGAAAACCGCTGATTTTACGACAATGAACCAGGAAATGAAGTGAATCTCTTTTTTTATTAATAAAAAGCATAGAAACAAGAAAGCTGTCCAGATACAGGACGAATAAACATCCCTTCTCTAAACAGCTGATTATTTGTTCGATTTTCTCCTTAGTACAAATATCTCTTACTCATCCGCTGCTTTTTGCCTGCAGACAGCATTGAAATGCATTTAGCCTTCTAGCGAGCTCTTACTGCGGATAATCTGTGCATGGTTGTACTTCTTGATCAGAAATTGCTTATGAGGAGGAAATGCGGTTAAGTTGTAATATCTTTCATAATACTTCACAGTTGGGGAATCAAACTCCTCGTGCCATGGTTTAATGTGTCCTGAATAATGGATAATTTTAGGCTGCTTTCTGGTTTCTCTATATTCCTGTTCACCTTGGGCAGTTGGATGCTGTTTGCTCCTTTCCATTATATAGCTTTGTGCATTCCAGCTGGGATGCAGCCGCAGCCAACGATCATGCAAAACAGCATTCAATGCGTCCTGGTCATGAAAACGCAGTTTTTCTGGGTATTTGTCGATAAAGTTCAGGACTTTTTGGGAAATATCATTTTTCAGCCATGCATCAACATTAATCAGCATCAAGCCTGAATTGAAGTAGCAGGTGGATACAACGGGAAGCTCCATTTTTTCTAAACGATGATGGAAGCCTGCATCCTCTACCGCAGCCAATAAATAGTCGGATAGGTCAACGGACCAGAGATTGGTAATGTCTGCTGCAGCAACCATATCGCAATCCAAATAAAGCAGTCTCTCTACCCCTTTGTCTCGAAATAGTTCAGGAATAACAATCCGGAAATAAGCGGTTTTCGGTATTCGGTCACTTTCCACCGCATTTGAAAAGTACTCCTCGTTTACGTTTAAAAAAATAGCCTGCACATGGTAGGGCGCTAGACTTTGCTGAAGGAGTTCCTTATTCTTATAGCTAATATTGTCTTCAACAACATAGAATGCAAAATTAGAAAATGGTTCACAGGTATTTTCCAAAATCGATATAAACAAAGTGGTTAGATGAGGGACAAAAGCATCGTTACAGCAGGAGACAATAGTGATTTTTTCTTTATTCATTAGAAACCACTTCCTTTTTAGTATTTTTAAAAATGCTTGCTCCCAGTTTCTCCATGTACAGCTGCTGATATGGATGATCCACCAGGGTATTCCACGGCTTGTCATGGCCAGTAAAATGAATGATTGCAGGATCATCATTGCCTTCTTTATACAACATCTGATAATGCTCATTTGGCGCCGGATGTCTTTCAAAAACCAACGAAGTCTGCATATTCCAGCGGGGATGCAGCGGCGCCCATTGCTCATAAAGAACAGCATTCAAGGCATCCTGATCATGATAAATGATTTTATCTCCATGTTCAGTCAAAAATGCCAGAGTCTTTTCTGTAATCCTTTTTTCATTCCATTTTTTTAGGTCTACCAGTAAGACACCTGAATTAAAATAGTAATCCTGCGATTCAATCCCTAGACGCGCCAGCGCTTTTGTTTGTCCTGGATCAATCACTGCACCAATCACTTTATCCTGCAGCGGGCAATCGTACAATTTTCTGACATCATCCAATATTAACGTATCAGCATCAATGTAGAGAACCTTAGTATACTCATAATCCTTTAGGAGTTTAGGTAGAGAAATTCTAAAGTAAGCTGTTGTTGTAATGTGGTCGCTGACTAGGAAATCGGCATACAGGCTGTTATCAACTGGTAAGAAGCTGATTGAGGCTTGATTAGAATGGATTTTGACAGTTTGCTTCAAATAATTTTTACTTGTCCTGGATATTTTATCATCCAGTATATAAAAATCGATGGCTTCATTCGGAGAAGTGTTTTCCAATAAAGAAGTGATCATTACACACAAGAATGGTGCATAATGTTCATCGGAAGCACTCACAACAGGTATTTTTTCAAATTGCATATAAGATCTCCCCTTTCTTAAAAATAAGATTAAAACTAAATGATATTTTTTTCAAAAAAAACGACTTAAAACCAAAAATACAGGAACAAAAAGCGAGAAATAAGGGAAATTTATTGTTTTCCTATGCATATTTTTGAGTATAAATTAAAACGAGGAATTATTTCAAGGTCCTATAGCTTATCTCCCATCTCACAAATTGAAATGAAAAAATCACTAAATTTCTAACAGCTTAACTGCTAAAAAAAACGAATAAAGATTGAACAAGAAAACTTACACCTGTTATGATAGTTTTAGGAATCAACCAAAAGTAATGACTATCTCTCTTGTAAAATAGAACCTGGAAGCATTTAAAAAGTCGAGCTGATAGTCTAGCTTTCGGCATACCATTAGCCAAAAAAATACGCGAGGTGAAAATCATGGATACAGCCTTAACATTACGGCTGGCTTGTGAAAAAAATCAGCCAGTTGATGACAAAACAGCGTTGCAGCTCTTAGAGACATCTTCTTTGGTCAGCAAATTGACTGAACAGCCAACCTCTGAAAATAATTTGTCTAACCTGTTCAACTTGGTAGCCTTAGCAGAAATTCCCTTTGCCGGTCATTTAGAACATACGAAAGAACTACTGAATAAAATAGAACAGACCTTGGCTACACCTGAGGGGTTTTCCTATACAGGTGCTGGAAATGATATTGTTCCATGCTATAATGCTATGCTGCTGGAGGCTTATACCCGTTTAGGTCTGAGTCAATCCGCTTCCGCACAGAATGCGTTAAACTGGATTAAGAAGTATCAGCTATTTGAACGGGAACAACAAAGTACTTGGAATGGAACAGGTATTTTTAAACACGGCGGTTGTCTAAATACTGTACCCTGTTATATTGGTATTGGAAAAACCATGCGGGCGCTGCTGACCTATCGGGAATACCAACAGGAACCTGATTTAGAAGTAGCTGAGCTTATCAAACAAGGCTTAGCTTATATGCTGAAGCATCGTTTTTTCCTACGTTTGTCAGAAGAACGACCAATAAGCAAACATATCACTGCTTCAGCTTTTCCCCAAAGCTATTTTTTAAGCCTGACTGATTTAGTCTATATCATGGGAAAAGGCAGTGTAACGAATGACTCTCACGCACAACCCTTGCTTGAACTGCTTCAAAAAAAGCAGATTGGCAATAATCAATGGAAGCTTGAATATATATATTCCTATAAAGGCTATGTTAGCTTCGAGAGCCGCAGAAAGCCTTCTGAATGGCTTTCCCAACTTTACCCTCTCTGGCTGCTGAATGGCTGAAAAAAGAAAACCGTTGAGGCTGCAGCATTCCCTGCAATAGCCTCAACGGTTTTTTTAATATTTTCCAAGCTTCTCTAAAAGCCCATGTTTGACAATGTATTAACAACACCCATAAGCTCATCATGACGACGAATCTGCTTTTCCGCTGGTCCATCGACTTCTTCGGTATCAATCCGAACGACAAAGCGGCGGTTCAACGTTACAAAAGTGTCTTCGTTAATTCGCAGGTTAAACGCCTCTTCTGTGTATGAATCACAGGCATCCTGCCAGACGTCAAAGACCTCTTTCTCGGAAGAAATCTCTCTTTTCACAACTGACTTTCCGCTTAATTCATGAAATGTTACATCGTAGTATTTTATCATTACTGCCACCTCAGTTCAGTTTTTCTATCTCTATTATTATAGCTTGAAAAGGCAGAATCATAAACGAATAACCCTTATTCTACGTTCTGGATTTGTTCACGGATTTTTTCCAATATGGTCTTGAGCTGAACAACAAAATTCTTAATTTCAATCGGGCTTGACTTAGATCCGATTGTATTGACTTCACGATTCATTTCCTGAATCATGAAATCCAGCTCCCGACCAACAGGCGCAGTTTGCAGCAGCAGCTCTTCCAGTTTTTCAATATGAATAACCAGCCGATCCAGCTCCTCATGAATATCGCCTTTTTCTAAAAGCAGTGCCATCTCCGTCAACAGACGACTTTCATCCACATGAGCACCCAACCATTCCTTGAGCTTCGTTTCAAAACGCTCTCTATAATCTGTTTCATAAGCAGCAGTGAACGTCGTTAGCTCTGTCACTAGTCCGGAAAAATCATTCGTATATTCCTGCAGAACCTGTTGGATTTTCTCGCCTTCCCGGCAACGGCTCTGATCCGCTTTTTGAACGCCAGCCTCAACAGCTGCCAGGAAAAGCTGTGCAAAGTGTTCATCCGTTTCCTTACTCTCTATAATTTCCACATATTCCGAGTTGTTCAACAATTGATTAACACTAGCAGCTGGATTAAATTCTCCAATAGAATAGCAGTTCTGAAGCTCTGTCTGAATGTCTTCCAGCAGCTGATGAATCAAGTGCCAGTGAACCTGAACCTCTTTGCTGCTGTCGCTGTTTTTTTGAATATTTACATAGACCTCTACACGGCCCCGCTGAAGCTTTTCTTTAATCAGCTGACGGACATCCAGCTCATAAGCATTTGTTTCTTTAGGCATTCTTAGCTGTATGTCCAGAAACCGATGATTGACTGTTTTTATTTCTACATCAATCTGATACTGCTCGTTTTGTAGTGTTTCTTTTCCAAAGCCGGTCATACTTTTCATTGACAGGGTGTCCTTTCTACATGGATTTTAGTGTTTCACGCAATGTCTCAAATTCTTCATTGGTTAAGGTAATCCCTTTTCCCATTTTTTCATGATCAGGTGCCCAGTCTCTTAAATCAAATTTTGGCGGACGGTCGTTCCAGCTGACTAGATTCAATTCCTTACGCCAGCCTTTTGCATTTTCTGAAAGTACAGCTATTTCTTCTACAATTTCGTATGAAAATTCTTGAGCCACTAGTTATCTTCTCCTTCTTCTCGTATAAATTCTTTAAGTAATACCAGTAAAACCATTACTGGAAAACGGTCAAACAATAATTTTAATCGTTGGTTTTTTTCTACTTTTTCCACGCTAAGGAAATCAGTCAGCAGCTGCAGCTGTCTTCGCTCAGACAATAAGAAAAACTCCTCGTAATATCTTCCCATCCATTCCTGTACAGAAACCATTCCCAGAAAATCATTTTCAGCGGTTTTTTCGGTCTGGTTCTTAATCGACTGGATAAACTCAGCGAATGTATATAACCGGTTAGGCAGTAAATCAGCTGATTTACCCAACAGCTCCAGCAATGCCATACTGATGTTTTCTTCGTACACCCTGTCTTTATAATATTTACGCAGTTTTTGGTAGAACTTTTTTCGCTGCTCTCTGTTTTTCCATAACGACAGCTGATAATTTTTTCGGAGATACTTGAAAAATTTTTCTTGCAGCTGTTCAGACACCTCCACCGAGTCACTAAACGTGTACCAGTATCCGCTGTATTTTTCTAAGGCTTTCATCATTTCAAAATACCCAAGCTGAATGTTGACAGCAGAGCGTGCACCATCAAAAAGTAATACAGTGCCTAAAGACCAAGGTGTTTTTAAATAGAGTACCGGATGGGCATCAGGGAAACTAATCCGTTTAGTATAGCCAGGACCCTTAACATCAACAATTATCGATTCTGTCCCGCCATTTGCCAGGGCCACATCTGCTGGTATATTATTTTTATAGCCTCCGTCAACATAGTATTTTCCATCAATGTTAGCAGCTGCCATTGCCGGAAAAAAGGAAGATGAGGCTAACAGCCATTGCTGCCACTGCTGATCTTTACAGGTATTGAAATGAATGACTTTCTCCGTTACTCCCGGAAGCTCGGTCGTCACAAGATAGAAATCCTGTACAGCATTATTTAGTTTTTCTTGTGAAAAGGTATCTTTCAACAGCTGCTGCAGAGGCTGTGTAGAAACACCTCTAGTCTGAATAGCTGCTATAGTAAATGAAGCAATTTGGCTAAGCATATCGGAAAATGTATTACTTGAACGCTCTTTCATCGGAAATGAGAGAATTTGATTGGTTTCAATTCTTTCCCACATCGTTCTAGCTTCTTCCAAATCATCTTGAATAATCAACGCGCCATTGAGCGCGCCAACAGAAGTTCCTGTAATCAAACGAATGGAAATCTCCTGTTCCTTTAGCGCCTGCCAGACACCAATCTGATAAGCGCCCCGTGCACCTCCTCCGCCTAAAACTAATGCGGTATGATAAGTTAGTTCTTTACTTGCGACACGGTTTCCTTGAATCTGATACCCTTGTTTAAACAATCTATATGTTTCCGGTTCTGTCAGTAAGCGATAGAATTTTATTATGATTATCCGCTCAAAACTGCGCTTGCTTATATTCTCGATGCAGTCAAAAACAAACTGCCAGCCGATCGTTAATAGACGGGGCGTCAAAAGATTCAGCAGCTGCCCATCTTTAATACTGAGAAACACTGTCGGGGTATTATCTTTAAAAATAACATAGGTCTTCGTTTTATAATCAAGCAGCTGTTCAAAGAAATCCTGCTGTGCTTCAGAATGAGTGCCGTATAAAGGCAAAACACTCAGTGACTGACTGATGTCTAGTGAGAAATCGTAGCTATCCGAGGGAAATAATCTTAGCACCTTCATTGAGTCCGCTCCAATCTGAGAAGTTTTCTATAACTCTTACACATAATTATAACAAAAATTACAGGTTTCCCGCTGATTTTACTGTTTGTGTCAGCAAAAAGGGCGAGGGAAGCACCCTAAATCTTTTATATGAAATAAGCAGAGCAATCAACGATACTACAACCAATAGCCGAACCACACCTAAAAATCCGCTTCTTGATTGAGCCTTATTCTGTACCCTTTTGTTGTTCTTCACGCCATTCTGTATATGCATCATTCAATTGCTGAATATAAAAAGGAATCCGTTCAGGAGTATTTTTTAACAAACCTAACGCTCGTTTTTCTGCCTCCAGCATTTTTTGATCCACAATGTGCATGAGTTTCTGCATCTCGACTTCAATTTTGTGAAGCTCATCTGCAACGTGAAGCTCATCCGCTACTCTTTCAGGATTATCCGGATAATGATTTTCCAGCTCCTTTTTCAGCTGTTCACGTACAAAGGGATAGTGCTTCACATGGTCAATCTCCACGTTTATTTGCGGTCGTTTATCGTCCATACAATTCCTTCTTTCCTGTTTCAATAATTACAATTCAATAAAATATTAGCAGCTTGATAATTCAATAGTAGACACTCATGTTTTCACTTTTTCTTTCAGTTCCCTTACAGTGTATATACCGATAGTTTTTTTGCAAGCAACGGAAAAACCAACCAAATAAATCAGTAATAAACTCGATTATCTATGCTAAAAGCAGCATTTATATCTCCCACTAATTAAAACTATTCTAACATATATAATTCTATTAAATAAACGAATGAAAAATAGGCAAAAAAGTGAGTGGGAGTGGGACATAATCCACTCTCAAAAAGAAAATAAGCTCGATTTTGATGATGAATGTCAAAATCGGGCTTGTTTTTTTTCTTCCCTTCTCTTTCTCTCCATATATTTTCCTAATTTTCTTAGATTTAGTGCCATGAGAGCCAAACCAACATCAATCTTCGCTCCTTGTTTTCCACGTAAATGGAAACGATGGAACGCCAAATGAGCCTTTAGATGCCCAAACACTGGTTCTACATCGATTTTCCGTTGTCGATAAATCGAACCTGTTTTTTCATCTGAAAGCTTCTTCTTGCATTCTG